>NZ_JAGEOK010000072.1 GCF_017573545.1 Actinomadura nitritigenes
GCCCAGCTCAAGTCATGGCGAATCCTGCGGAAGCTGCGCTGCTGCCCCCACCGCGCCGGCCGCCTCGCCAAAGCCATCCACACCCTGCAACTCCGCGAGACCGCATCACACTGAAAAAGGCTCACTGGAGCCGGCTCACCAAGGATCTGCGTCAGATCTACACCGCCCCTACCGAAGCAGCCGCCGAACTGCGGTTCGGCGACTTCGAAGCCGAATGGGGCGACCGGTATCCGGCGATCATCAGGCTGTGGCGGGACGCCTGGCCGACCTTCACGCCGTTCCTGGTGTTCCCGGCCGAGATCCGCAAGGTCGTCTACACCACCAACGCGATCGAGAGCCTGAACGCCCGGTTCCGCCAGGCCACCCGCGGGCGCGGGCACTTCCCCACCGAACAGCCGCCCTCAAGGTCCTCTACCTGGTCATCCGCCAACCCCTGAAAGGCAGGCCCAACGTGTCTGGTGAAACGCCCGGGTGGAAGGCAGCGCTGAACGCGCTATCCCTGTACTACGGTGACCGCATCACCCTGACTGAAAGCCGATCATCGCCCCACCCACGGACTTTCAGGCTCTGTCGCTCTTTTTTTCAGACAGTCCCGGCTGCCGCAACCAGATGATGCATCCGCGCAGGTGTAGTCCGGCCTGGTAGCTGCGCTTTGGCGTACATGTTCGACGGCTCCTGCCCCCCGCCGACCCGAAGCGGGTAGGACTGGCGGTATCCGTCCTGCGAGACCCACGCCAGGTCAAGGCACGGTGGTGGATTCCTTGCTATCTGCGGCGGCCTTGTTCCGGCGTGTTCGGGGGGTGCGTTGGCGGGCCCGTCCGCGTCGGGCTGGTGGGCGAGGTGCGTCGGACCGAAGGGTGAGGAGGCCGTTGTCGCGCTGGATCGCATCCAGGGACAGCGTGCGGTAGCCGGCTTCCCCGAAGAGCACGGTGATGCGGTCGGGTTCCACCCGCATCACCGTTCCGGTCCCCCATGCGGCGTGCTGCACTTCGGCGTGCAGGGGGAACGGGGCCTCTTCAGTCCGGTCCGGCGGGGTGGACGTTCTATTGGGACGGTTCGTGGCAGTCGCCCCGGCCTGGCAGATGTCGCAGTGCCCGCATGAGCCCAGGTAGGGCTCGCCTAGGTATTCCAGAAGGAAACGGCGACGGCAATCCGTCGTCTCCGCGTAGGCGCGCATCATGTCGATGCGTGATTCGTCGACGCGGCGGTGTTTCTCGTCGAGTTCGGTGGCGCGTGCCACGGCCTCTTCGGGCGGTGGTCCCTCCTGGACGTATCGCAGGTGTCCGCGGCCGGTCGTTTCCACGGCTCCGGCCTGTTCCAGGAGGTTCACCAGGCCGGTCAGCTTGGATGCGCCGACGCCCAGCGTGGTACGCATCTCGGTTGCCGGAACGGTGCCACCGTGGGTCTGCAGGAGCGTCGCGGTCTGAAGTAGTTTCTCTTCGTCGGGCTTACCTGCGGCGAAGAAGCGGCGTAGGCCAAGGTCTTGTGAGCGGTAGTAGAGGACGGCGGCCGCGGGTTCGCCGTCACGTCCGGCGCGGCCGATCTCCTGGTAGTACGACTCCGGGGATTCGGGTGGAGCGGTGTGGAGGACATAGCGGACGTCCGGCTTGTCGATTCCCATGCCGAACGCCGAGGTGGCCACCACGACATCGAGCTCGTCATTCTGGAACGCCTCGTGCACCCGCTTGCGGTCCGCCGCCTTCATCCCGGCGTGATAGGAAGCCGCACGCAGGCCCGCCGCGGTCAGTTCCTCGCCGTATGACTCGGCGTCCCGCCGGGTGGCGACGTAGACGAGGCCCAGTCCCTTCCGCCCGCCGGCGTCCTCGATCAGCGCCTTTCTCTTGTCCGTCTCCTCGTGAAACCGCCGTACCTTCAGGGACAGGTTCGGCCGGTCGAAACCGCGGACGATCTGCTGGGCCTCCGCCAGCCCGAGCGTCGCGAGGATGTCGTCGCGTACCGGTGGCGAGGCGGTCGCGGTCAGGGCGATGACCGGGGGGTGGCCGAGGCGCTCGATCACCCGGCCGAGCCGCTGGTAGTCCGGCCGGAAGTCGTGGCCCCACGTGGAGACGCAGTGCGCCTCGTCGACGGCTATCAGAGAGGGGCGCACGGTGGCGAGCCGCTCCACGACCGACGGCTTGGCCAGCTGCTCGGGTGAGAGGAAGATGTACTCGGCTCGGCCCGCCCGGATCTGGTCCATGGCGTCCTCGCTCGCCCCCTCGGACTGGGCGGAGTTGACCATCACGGCTCCGCCGGCGTCGCGGCCGGTGAGCGCGAGCATCTGGTCCCGCTGCAAGGCGATCAGGGGCGAGATCACCACGGTCGGCCCGGGAAGCAGTTGGGCGGGGACCTGGTAGACGGCCGACTTGCCGCCGCCGGTCGGCATGACCAGCAGGACGTCGCGGCCTCGCAGCAGGTGCTCCATCGCCTCGCCCTGGCCCGGGCGCAGGTCCGGCCAGCCGAAGACCTCCCTGGCCACCCGGCGCAGCCGGCGGCGCCTGCCCATCCGGCCCCAGACGTCCCGCATGCCCATTCAGTCCTCCTCGCGCCGTGTCACCGCCGCCGAGTTCGAGGGCCGTGCGCCGGCGTGGCACCGACCGTCCTCCCTCGACGGGGGCGACGAAACACGCAGAGATCTTTCTCAGAAGCGCCGGCGGAAACGTCCAGCGGCATTGCGCTGCGCAAACGCCCGCCGACCGCCTGCCGGAACCGGCGTTCCGGGGGCGTTGCAGTGGATCGGAAGCCTCGGATGTGCTCGGATACCGTGGCTTACCCGGCTACTGCGAAGGAGGCGTCGATGAGCCGCTGGTCCGATCTGGCCGGTGAGAGTTCCGGGGCGGCCTACGCCGCCCGGTTCGCCGACCTCGCCGCCGCCGGGGCGGACGTGCACGGCGAGGCGCGGCTGTGCGCGTCGCTGGTCCCGCCCGGTTCGCGAGTGCTGGACGCCGGCACCGGGACCGGACGGGTCGCGATCCGGCTCGCCGAACTCGGCTATTCCTGCGTCGGAGTGGACCTGGACGCCTCCATGCTGGCCGAGGCTCGCCGGATGGCCCCCGAGATGACCTGGATCAGGGCCGATCTGGCCACCTTCGAGCCGCCGGACGCCGATCCCTTCGATCTCGTCGTGGCCGCGGGCAACGTCATCCCCCTGCTGGCTCAAGGCACCGAGCCCGCGGCGATCCGGGCGCTGGCCGAGACCCTGCGTCCGGGTGGACTTCTCGTCGCGGGGTTCGGCCTGGACGCCGCTCACCTTCCGGTGCCGCCGACCGTGGATCTGGCGAGCTACGACGCCTGGTGTGCAGCCGCCGGGCTGAGCTTCCACCAGCGCTTCGCCACCTGGGACGGCGACGACTACCGCGGCGGCGGCTACGCCGTCAGTGTGCACCGCCGGGGCTCCCGCGCGGACGGGTGATGGGCAGGCGGGGCGGCAGGGACCCGGACGGAGCCCACCTCACCTTCTCCGCCGCCCATGGGCTGCGTCCACCGCTATCGCGAGTCGCGTACGCGCTGGACGAGGTTTTCGGCGGCCTCGACGCCAGTGGCAACGGTGGAAGGCGGCCTGCCGGGGACGTCCGCCAGTTGGCAGACCGCCGTCACCCGGCGGCGCATCGCCGTCAGCGGAGCCGAGGACGACCACCCGTTCGTCCTCGTCTACGACGCGTCACGGGCCGTCGCCTCGGCCGCTTCACTGGTTGGTTGCAAGGGCTCGGAGACGACTGGGCGGCGATCGGCCACGACGCCAAGGCGAACACGCTCACCTACGACTTCGTTCGCGTCTGACTACCCGCCGGTGGCGTCTCACGGGTCGGCGCGCAGGGCGCCGCGGGCAGGATGTGCGCGCCGTCGATGTCGTAGCCGGTCCTACCCGAACCGATAGATCAAAGATCTATCGGTTACCCCCTGACCAGTGAGCTGGTCTTGAGTTCTGCCGTCTTCTGGACTGCCGCCGCGAACTGTCCTGAACGAGTACAAGCATGCTGCTTGACCTGCGTGGACGTAGTTTTCGGCAAGTGCAGGGCTGCGGGTGTGCGTGCCGGGGTGGTCGGCGGATGCGGGTTCGTTGGTGGCGCCAGCCAGTGACTTTCGAGCGGTGGTTGGCGCTTCTGCCTTGCCGCCGCAAGTCGCACTCTCTCTCCAACCACCGCTCGATTGTCCCTGCCGCCGCTACGCCACCGGCTCGATCACGGAGCCGCGTGACGGTTCCGGATCCGCCGGGCTCTCGGCGCTCACCGTGGGCAGGATCCGGTCCAGCGGCCCGGGCAGCCACCAGGCGGCCCGGCCGAGGAGCGCGAGCGCGGCCGGGACGATGGTCATCCGGACCACGAAGGCGTCCAGCAGTACCGCGACGCCGAGACCGAAGCCGAGCATCTTGATCATCGCTTCGGTGGAGCCGACGAACCCGGCGAAGACGCTGATCATGATGAGTGCCCCCGCGGTGACGACCCGGGCGTTGTGGGTGAACCCGGCGGTGACGGCCGCCCGCGGATCCGCGCCGCCGGCGTGGGCCTCGCGCATGCGGCTGACCAGGAACACCTCGTAGTCCATCGCCAGTCCGAACACGACCCCGATCAGGAAGATCGGCATCGTGCTCATGATCGGGCTGGTCTGCTCGACCCCGAACGCCCCGGCCAGCCAGCCCCATTGGAACACCGCGACGATGGCGCCGAGCGCGGCCAGTACCGACAGCAGGAAGCCCAGCGCCGCCTTGAGCGGTACGAGCACGGACCGGAAGACCACCAGCAGCAACAGGAAGGCCAGCCCTGCCACCAGGGCCAGATACGGCAGTACGGCGTCGCTGAGCCGCTGCGAGATGTCGATGTTCAGCGCGGTCCGCCCCGTCACCAGCACCCGCGCCCCGTCCACGGTCCGGCCGGCCCGGATCGCTGAGACCAGATCATGCGTGGCGGCGTCGTTCGGCCCGGACTTCGGCACGACCGCCAGCGTCGCGGCATCGCCCGCCGTGTCGAACCGGGCCGGGCCCACCGACACCACGTCCGGCAGTTTCGCGATCGTCGCGCTGGCCCTGGCCGCCGCCGCCCTGGTATCCGCGCCACCGTCGACGACGACCAGCAGCGGCCCGTTGAGGCCGGGCCCGAAGCCGTCGGTCAGCATGTCGTACGCCCTGCGCTGGGTCGTGTCCTTGCCGAGATGCCCGTCGTCCGGCAGGGCCATCCGCAGCCCGGTCACCGGCAGCGCCAGCACCCCGAGCCCGAGCACCGCCACGATCAGCACCGCCGCCGGCCGGGCCAGCACGAACCGCGCCCAGCGTGTGCCCAGTCCGGTCGCGACCGTCCCGGCCCGCCCTTTGCGGGTCCTGCGGGACAGCACCATCCGGCCCGCGAAACCGAACAGCGCCGGGGTCAGGGTCAGCGCGATGAGCACCGCGACGACGACCGTCGCTGCGGCGGCCATCCCCATCTTGGTGAGGTTGGGGATGTCCACCACCGCGAGACCGGCGAGCGCGATGACGACCGTCAGCCCGGCGAACACCACCGCAGACCCGGCGGTGCCCAGCGCCCGGCCGATCGCCGCCTCGCGCTCATGGCCGTCGGCCAGTTCGCTCCGATAGCGGGAGACGATGAACAAGGCATAGTCGATGCCCACCGCCAGCCCGATCATCAGCGCCAGGATCGACGTCGTACTGGACAGATGCAGCGGGCCGCTCAGCGCGGTGATGCCGGTGACCCCGATGGCCACGCCGATCAGCGCGGTGACCAGTGGCAGTCCGGCCGCGACCAGGGACCCGAAGGTGAGGATCAGCACCAGTGCGGTGACCAGGAGGCCGACCACCTCGACGGAGCCGACCTTGGGCGCGGCGGTGAGCGCGTCCCCGCCGGTTTCGACGACCATTCCGGCGGCGCGGCCGTCTCGGGCCGCCTTCTTGAGCGCGTCCAGCGTCGCGGTGGTCAGTTCGGTCGCGGTGGTCTTGTACGAGACCTGGGTGTAGGCGATCGTCCCTGACCGGTTCGGCACCGGATCGGTCACCGCGGCGACCTGCGCCGACCCGGACCGCAGCTCGGCCACGACCCGCCGCACGGCGCCCAGATCGAGGTCGCGTCCGGCCGGGGCTCGGAACACCATCCGGGCGGTCGCCCCGTCCGCCGCCGATCCGGGGAAGCGCTGGGCGACGATGTCGAATGCGTGCTGCGACTCGGTGCCGGGTACGGTCAGCGGGCTGTTGGCGGGCTTGGCCGACGACGCCGCCGCGAACACGAAGGCCATCAGGACCATCGCCCAGGCCACCAGGACGATCCAGCGTCGCCGGAAGGCGAGCCGCCCCAGCAGGGAGAGAAACGTTGCCACGTACGAACTCCAAAGGCTCGGCGTGCAGGTCAGGGGTGCAGGAGGATCGTGCCGATGTTGCGGCGCGCTTCCAGGTCGGCATGGGCGTCGGCGGCCCGCTCCAGCGGGTGGCTGCGATGGATCCGCGGCGTCAGCTCCCCTAGGCTCACCGCCCTGAGTACGCCCTCGACGTTGGCGCGCTGCTCGGCCTGGGGCTTGGCCCGCACGATGCCGAGCGCTCCGACGAGGGTGAGCCCTTCCCGCCGATGTCCTTGGTGTCGATCGTCGAGTCGCCGCTGGCGAACCCGTAGACGCCGATCCGGCCGGACCCGGCCGCCTGGCCAGTTGTACGAGCAGGGATCCGATCCGCCCGGCCGCTGCGGTGACCAGCACGCAGTCCCCGGGCCCCACCCGGAGGGCGCTGAGGATCCCGGCCGCCAGCCCGCCGGCCTGGAAGACGGCCACCGCCTTGTCCAGTGGCAGCCCCTTGGGCAGGTGGTACGCACCGGCTGCCGCCACCCGGGCGAATTGCGCGTACCCGCCCGACGTCCCCGAAGATCACCCCGGCGGCCCCGACCGCCACCAGCACCTCCCCAGCCTCTGGTACCGGGTCCTCGACCTCGGCGACCCGCAAGACCTCCGGCGCTCCGAACGCGCGTACCTGCACAGCCCGCATCGCGAGACATCCCCTTTCGAACGAGACAATGTGCCTCTTACGATGCGAGGAGTCCACACCGGCCACCAGTCACAGATCACTTGGTCCGTACGTACCTGGACAAGGAGCAGAAATTGTCTCGGCCAGCGGAGAACGTCCGGATCCGCCGCACCCGCACGCTGCTACGCGACGCCCTGGTCGAGCTGATCGAGGAGCGCGGCTTCGAGAAGACCACCGTCGGCGAGATCTGCGAGCGCGCCATGGTCAGCCGCGCCGCCTTCTACCGCAACTACCGCGACAAGTACCACCTCGTCGAGCAGATCTTCGACGAAGCCCGCGCCGGCCTGCAGGTCACCGTCGCCGCCTCCGACCCCCGCCCGCCACTGGAGCGCTGGGTCGGGTTCCTGGAGCACATCGACGCCTACCACCGCATGTACGGCGCGCTGCTGGGCCGCCGGGGGAGCCCCTGGTTCGCCGAGCGGATGCGCATTTCGATGGCCGAGATCGGCATCCGCCACCTCCAGCTCCCCGAGACCGCCCGCGGCCTGGTCCCCAACGTGCTCGGCGCGATGTTCGTCCAGTCCATCACCTGGTGGCTGGACAACGACCGCCCCACGACCCCCCGCGAGATCGCGATCCAGACCTCCGCCCTGGCCCGTGCCATCATGACCGAAGCCAATTCCTGGGCGGCTGACGCAGGTGAGTCGAGTGAGTCGAGCTTGTAACTCGAAGAGAGATACGGCGCCACTCTCGACGGCGGCCCGGTCGACGAGGACCCCGATGGTGCGGACGCCGCCTTCGGAGTGGCCGGCGTCGAGGTAGGCCTTTGGACAGTGTGTTCGGGTGATCTTTGCGTAGTACTGGGTGGTGTCGGCTGACCGGTGCCCGAGCCAGGTCTGCAGCTCGAAGAGGGTCATCGGCTCCTTGGCGTTGTGCGAGTTGTTCGGGTGTCGACGCCGACCGTGTGCCGGGGGGCGGCCGCCCGGCGCCGCTCCTCGTGCCGGCACCGGTCACGCGCCGGCCTGGTGTCCGTTGTGGAGGACTGACCGTTCGGGCTGGTCATGCCGCACCTTTCGCGGCGGTGGCCCATGGGCGGTGGTCATTCACCGAGGACGGGCGGGGGCCCGGTGCTCGCGCGCAAGACGATTCTGGGGGTGAGGAGCTGGTGCCGGGCCGGCTTCTCGGGCGTCCTCATCCGCTCCAGCAGGAGGTCGATCGCGATGCGCCCCATCTCGAGTGCGGGTTGGGCGGCGGCGGTGAGCGCGGGGGTGACGGCCTCGGCCCAGCGTTCGGCGGAGATGCCGGTCACCGACATGTCCCGCGGTATCTTCCTGCCCGCGTCGGCCAGGCCGCGGTAGAGGCCGCCGAGCGATGCCTCGTTGATGGTGACGATGCCTGTGACCTCGGGTTGGCTGGACAGGATCTGCTGGACGCAACGCTCGCCGGCTGCGGCGTCGTCGTCGCAGGTGTACGCGGTACCGGTGAGACCGGTCTCCTGGAGGGCGACCTCGAAGCCGTCGAGGCCTCGGCGAGCCGACTCGTAGCCCGACCGCAGGAGCTTCTCCGAGCGGTTCACGAAGGCCAGGTGGTGGTGGCCGAGGTCCGACAGGTGCCGGACGCAGCGTCGCACGAGGTTCAGGTAGTCCAGATCCACCCAGGCGGTGCCCTCGGGGTTACCGGTCCGGCCGATGGTCACGAAGGGGAAGCCGGTGTCGCGCAGCCGCTCGACGCGGGGGTCCTGGAGCCGTATCTCCATCAGGATGACTCCGTCGACCCGCCGCTCGCCGACCAGACGCTGGAACGACGCGTCCACGTCCGCGCCCCGGGGGGACATGAGGACGTCGTAGTCATGGGCGCCGGCCGCTTCGACCACACCGCCGATGAAGGCCAGCTGCATGTCGGTGTAATGGCTGCTCGCAGGCGGAAAGACCATGCCCAGGGCGCGGGTTTCGCCGCGTGCCAGGGCGCGTGCGCTGGCGTTCGGCTGGTACCCCATCTCGTTGATCACGCGCTGGATCCGCCGGCGGGTCTTCTCCGACACCGGCCGCTTGCCCGACAGCGCATAGGAGACCGTGCTGCGGGACACCCCCGCACGGCGTGCGATCTCGCCGATGTTCACTGGCGAGGCGTCAGATCGGCTCAAGAGGTCCTCCGGCGGAGCGAGGCTGGGGTTTGCGGGCCGGCCCGGCCGACCTGCGCATCGGCCACGGATCCCTGTGGCGAATCGGTTCGATTAGAAGCTAAGGGTTGACGTCGCACACCGTCAATTCCCGGGGATGCGTCGCCGTGGGGAGGCCTTCGAACCGATTCGACATAGAGTGGGCTGGTCAGCCGGAGCGGCGTGGTCCCGTTCGGGCGACGTGGGCCGCGGCCAGCAGCAGATACGCGCTGGCGGTCCAGGTGTAGGCGCGGTCGCGCAGGCCGGCGCCGGTGAGGGCGTCGAAGTTCTCGGCGAATCCGGACCGCTCGCACAGGGCGCGGAAACGGGCGCTGATCTCGTCGGCCGGCGCGGTGTGGCCGGCGCGGCGCAGGCCGTTCTCGATGAGGATGGTGGAGGGAGCCCAGATCGGCCCGCGCCAGTAGCCGTCGGCCTGGTAGTGGGGCGAGCCGGGCCGTTCGGTGGCGAGCCCGAACTCGGTGAGATGGGCGGCGATCCGCGTCGCGAGAGCGTCGGCGATCTCGTTGGGGAGCTCCGCGCCCAGGACGATCGGCATGAGGTCGAGCAGGCCGTCGGTGTGCCAGTCCTGGCCGGAGACGACGCCGCGGGTGTGGAAGTGGTCGCCGCGCCACAGGAGCGCGAACATGTCGGTCTGGAGCCGGTCGGCGGCGGTCCGCCAGCGTTCGGCGTCCGCGTCGTGGCTGAGCTCGGCGGCGAGGGCGGCCACTTGGCGGAGCTGGAGGATGAGGAACGCAGGCAGATCCGCAGACTCGACCAGCCGTTCGGGGTCGAACGCGGTGGCGTTGTCCCAGCCGGAGTCGTTGCCGTGCTGGTAGTGCGGTAGCGGGCTGCCGGGGGCGCGCCGGGTCGTCAGCCAGAACTCGGTCCACGCCGCCAGGCGCCGGTAGGTCTCGTCCAGTTCCTCGCGCGTCAGCTCTCGGGGGAGGGCTCGGCGGAGCAGCCCGAACGCCCAGCCGTGGATGGGCGGCTTGACGAAGTTGTAGAGGATCTCCGAGTGCGTGACGGAGTCGGGCAGCGCCCCACTGGGGTCCTGGTGGTCGAAGGGCAGCTGGAACTGGTCGATCGCCAGGTCGGGGGCGCCCGGGGCCAGGGCGAGGGCGTTGAAGCAGTGGTCCCAGCTCCACACCTTGTTCATCCAGTGCTTGGACATCAGTACGCCCGGGCGGCCGAGGAATCCCGTCGGGCGGACCGTGGACGACCACAGCAGGTAGACCGCCAGGTCCGCCGCGGGCGTCTCGCCAGTGCGCCACGGCGCGACCGCGTCCACGAACTCGCGGAACGCCTTCGCCACGGCTAGGACGAGCCCGTCGAACGTCCCGTCCGAACGGCAGGGCGGCCGGCCGCTCTCGTACTCCTCGATCGCGATCTCCCACGGCCGCTGGTCGGCGCCGATGACGAGCCGCCGGTTCGCGTGGCCGAGAGCCTGGAGGCCCTCGCTCTCGACGCTCCCCGACAGGACCGTCACGCGGTAGCGACGGCCGGTCTCGTACGAGGTCAGCACGTAGGCGGCTGCAACCGGGTCGTGGAAGAAGTAGCCCCCGGTGAAGGGGGTCAGTTCCGCTTCCGCCACGGACAGGCACAACCCCAGACGGCCGTTGCCGCGCACCCGGACGACGTCCTCGGAGGCGAAGACGGCCTGGATCTCGTCGCCCGCCGAGTCCCATGACAGCAGTGCCGGCGTACCGGTGACCGTCGCTTGGACACGCTTCGCACCCCGCACGGGAGTCAACCGGAACACCGGGTGCATCCCTCCGGTATGGCTCATCAGATGCAGGTCGTCGGCGTAGGTGGCGTGCGCGGTCACCGGGGAGATCGCCAACCACGAACCATGGGTGCTGAAGGGGATCTCGCGCAGCGAAAAGGTCGGGCTGACGGATGTGGCGGTCGGGGGAGCACTGGTCATGAAGGCTTCCAGTTTCTGGGCATGGGTGAACGGGCGGAGCGGCCGGGCTGCGGGGGAGGAGGCTCAGTCCTTGACGGCTCCGGTGGTCGCGCCCGCCGCGATATGGCGCTGGGCGGCGATGAGGATCAGCGTGGTGGGGATCGAGGCGACGACCGCGGCGGCCATGATGGCGTTCCACTGCTGGTTGTTGTTGCCGATGTAGTGGTAGATGCCGAGGGTGATGGGCTGGTGGTCGCCCCCGCTGTCGAGCGTGCTGGCGAAGACGAAGTCCGACCACGACCACAGGAAGGCGAACAGCGACACTGTGATGGCGGCGGTGCGGCTGATCGGCAGCACGATCGACCAGAAAATCCGCACCGAGCCCGCGCCGTCCACCTTCGCGGCCTGGAGCAGTTCGCCGGGTATGCCGGACATGAACGCGGTGAAGATCAGGACGGCGAACGGGACCGCGAGCGTGGAGTCGGCGACGATCAGCCCGGGCACGGTGTTGAGAAAACCGAGGCTGAGGTAGATGGCATAGAAGCCCATCGCCATGATGATCGCCGGGATCATCTGGGCTGCCAGCAGTAGGAAGCTCAGCACGCCGCCGCCGCGGGGCCGCAGGAGGGCCAGCGAGTAGCCGGCCGGGGCGGCGAGCGCGACCGTCAGCAGGACGGTGCCCATGCCGACGAGCAGGCTCGTGCCCAGGTAGGGCAGCTGCTGGTCGAAGACGGCCGAGTAGCCCTCGAAGGTCGGGTGCGTGGGGAAGAAGCTCGGCGGGGTGCGCCGCATGTCGCTGTCGCGGGTGAAGGAGCTGTTGACCATCCAGTAGACGGGGAACAGCATGATCGCGGTGAGGACGAGCGCGATCGCGGTCTTCCACCGGCTTCTGGACGGCGTCATGCGATCACCTTCTTCCGCTCGGTGCGGATGTAGATCAACCCGAACACCAGCGCGGCCAGGACCAGGAGGTTGCCGACCGCGGCGCCGAGCCCGAAGGAGGGCAGCATGCTGCCGAACCCGAGCCGGTAGGACCAGGTCGCGAACGTCGTCGAGGAGTCGACCGGCCCGCCCTTGGTCATGATCCAGATGATGTCCAGCACCTTGAGGGTGTAGATGAGACCGAGCAGCAGGGTGATGGCCGACACCGGCCGCAGCAGCGGGAAGCTGATCCTCCAGAAGCGCTGCCAGGCGTTCGCGCCGTCCAGCGCGGCCGCCTCGTGCAGGCTTTCCGGGATCGTCTGCAGACCGCTGTAGAGCACGACCAGATTGAACGGGATGCCGATCCAGACATTGGCGATCGTCACCGCCGACAGCGACCATTCCGGCGAGGTCAGCCAGTCGACCTTCCCGAGCCCGAGCAGGCCGAGCAGGTAGTTGACGACGCCGGTCTCGGAGTTCAGCAACCAGGACCAGGTGGACGCCGACACGATCAGCGGGAGCAGCCACGGCACGAGGAACAGGGCGCGGAGCACCACCGACAGCCGGAAATGGCGGGAGAAGAACACCGCGAGCGCCAGCCCGATCGTGAACTGGAAGAACAGCGATGCGCCGGTGAACACGACGGTGTGCCAGAGCGCGGGGGCGAAGGTCTTGTCGGAGAAGACCTCACGGTAATTGTCCAGTCCGGTGAACGGCGCTCCGCCGGACACGAAGGACCGGACGGTGTAGTCGCGCAGGCTCAGGTCGAGGTTGCGGTAGAGCGGATAGGCGTAGAACAGCAGCAGATAGATGACCACGGGGACGAGGAAGGCCCAGGCTGCCCACTGGGGTGAGCGCCTGCGCCCCCTCTTCCCGCCTCGCGGGGCGAGGGCCGGCTTCCGCGGTGAGGCTGACATGGTGGTTTCCGCCTCCCGGCGGCCGGCGATGCGAGCGGTGTCCATGCCGAGGTGTCTTCCTCCAGACGGTGCGGCCGGCGCTACTTCACCGACGACTGAGCGGTCTTCATCGCCGAAGCCGGCGACGAGGAGCCGGACAGGGCGGCCTGGACCGCCGTCCACATCTGCTGGGAGATCTTCGGGTACTTGGTCCCGAGGTCATCGCTGGTCCGGCCCTTGGCCGCACCGACGGCGTCGACCCACACCTTCAGTTCCGGCTTGGCCGCGACCTGCTTCTGCTGGACATCGGCGGACGGAGCGATGTAGGACAGCGTCGTGTCGGCGGTGAGGGAGTTGTCCCCGCTGGTAAGGCAGTTGACGATCTTCTTGGACGCGTCGTAGCGGGCGCCCTTTTTCTGCACGGGCACGGTGACGAACTCGCCGCCCGTCGGCGCGGGAGCCGTGCCGCCGGCCTTGGCCGGGATCGGGATGATGCCGTAGCCGAACCCGGCCTTCTTGGCGTTCTCCAGCTGCCAGGTGCCGTTCTCGGCGAAGGCATAACCGCCCGCGGCGAACTCCTGCCAACTGGTCGTCTGCGTGTTGGTGAGGACCGACTTGGGCGCCAGTCCCTTCTTCACCCAGTCGTCCCACAGCGACAGCGCGTCGACGCCGCCCTAGCCGTCGAGCTGGGTGAGCCGCCCCTGCGCACCCCAGAACCAGGGCAGGAACTGGAAGCTGCCCTCTTCGGTGCCTATCGCCGAGAAGGTGATGCCCTTCTTGCCCTTGGCCTTGACCTTGTCCAGGGCCGCGTTGAGCGATGCCCAGTCCTTCACCGAGGCCGGGTCGACGCCTGCGGCGTCCAGGACCTTCTTGTTGTAGAAGAGCGCGAGGGTGTTGGCGCCGATCGGGATACCGAAGGTCTTGCCTCCGGACTGGCCCGCCGCGATCAGGTTCGGCGCGATCCGGGAGACGTCGACGCCGGTCTCCTGAGTCGTGGTGAGAACGCCCGCGTCGGCCAGCGTCGAGACGACCGGGTTGTCGACGATCAGGACGTCGGGCGCGTTGCCCTGCTGGGCCGCCAGGAGCGCCTTGTTCGTCAGGTCGGTGGTGTCGTAGGCGGTGCGCTTGATCGTGATGCCCGCGCCGGCGGCGCACGTGCCGATCAGCTTCGCCCAGGCCGAGGAACCATCGAACTGCGGGTAGGGGTCCCATAGCGTGTACTGGCCGTCGGCGGCGGTCCCGCCCTTGTCGGAGGACGAGCACGCGGCCAGGCCCGTCACGGCCAGGAGGGCGAGGCCCGCGCCCAGAGCGAGGACTCTGCGGGGGGTGGGAGGGGTGGTCATCGTCGTCCTTTCCCCGGGTACTGGGGAAACGGCCCGGGAATCGTCGAACCGGTTCGCGTCAGGTCTGCTGAACCCTAGGCAGATGTTTCATCGACGTCAACAGGTCCGACCATGAATCGACCTGTGAGCTGCCCAGATGGAGCTCTCAGGCTCGTCGATCGCTGCCAAGGGGCTGAGTGAAGTCAGCAGCGAATCGATTCGTTCTCGCTGCTCACCCCACCCGCCATGCGGACAGGAGCCGCCTCTGATGACCGGATCGGAGCGCCAGCGGCACGCACCGTGCCGATCCGATCGTGAAGATCGAGGGCGGCCGCAATGCCTCAGTGCCCTCAATACGTGCGAGATCGGGCATTGACACGTCCTCTCGCGGAATCGTAACCTTTGGCCGAACCGGTTCGATTGTCTCCGCCAGCGACATGCCCGCGCTATGGCGGATGCCCGCCTCGTGCATTCTGCTGCTGCGTCCCTCCCGGCGAGTCTCCAACATCCTCAAGAGAACCGGTCTAGATGTACTCGGAGAGGACCTGGACACCACCATCACCGTCGCGCAATGGCTCACCCTGGCGCGCGGTCGGGCTTGGCGAACTCGGACGCGAAGTCGAGCGCCCACGCGCCGTCCTCGTTGAGGCACATCCGCGGCCGCATCTGGCGGGAGTACTCCCCGATCTCGGCCATCGTCCGAGGCAGGTCGGTGGCACCGATCGCCTCGTGGATGCGGGCCATGCCGTCGGCCACCTCGTCGAGTTTCTCCGACGGCAGCGGCTTGGGTGGTCCGGCTGGTGGCCGCGGATGTAGCCCCAGGTAAGTCCGGCGTGCGCCCAGCGGAGGTTCTCCGCGCTGGTGGCGGCGTACGACGTGCCGTCCGGCATCGTGCCCTGGACCGTCTCGTGGTACCGGTGCACGTTCTGGCAGATCTTCTCGGCGACCTCGGTGGGGCCGAAGACGGTCGCCCAGTAGAACGAGGCCGAGCGGCCGCCGCGGCCCTTCGGTCGTTGAAGAAGTCACTGTGGTCGAGATCGCCGTACACCACGACGGGTTTGACCCCCTCGCACATCAGCCCGACGAAACCGCCTGCGATCGCGGAGAAATGCGCGCGTGGACGTACCACATCGCGCTGTCGGGAGAACCAGCCCGGGTCGTCGGCTGGCCGGTCGAAGCGCGCGCCCGGCAGCATCCCGGACTCGTACATCAGGTGGTCGAGCTTGGACTGGACCCAGCCGTGCCGACGGATCGGGTCGACGGGACGCTGGGAGCGGGGCCTCCTCGCCGTTCGACCGCCTTGCCGGTGGCCAGGGAGTATGTCCGGGCAGGGCGGGGACGCCTGCAGGCCATCGAGGGAAGTCGCCATGCGAACGATCAGTGTTCGCAGTCCGGCGGCAGTGGGGGGAAGGTTATGGGATCGCGATGCTCCTCGGCGAGCGCCGCTCCCGACGCCGGCATGATGCGACTCGAGACGGCCTTGGTCGAATTGAGGATGGAGGTCGGCGCCACGATCGGAGCGGTGTTTCTGCTGCCCCCCGAGGAGCGGGTGCTGAGGTTGGCGGTGCACTGCGGAGCCTCTTGGCAGATCGCCGCCCCGTAGCTTCGCCCGCCCTGGTCGCGCCAGCGGCGATGCCGGCTTGAGAATGGTATGGGGACACAGTTCATCTCAGTGGGACGGTGCCTGGAACACTATGAGCCAGCCCTCAGCGACCTTCGTGCTCCCGTGACCAGGCCGCCGCCGTTGCAGCTGGGCCTATTTCGCCTGACCTGGGGAGCCAGTTTCGGGAGCCAACGCCTTCAGGCTCCTACCGACCTACCGCGACTTACCTAGGGTGTTTCTGCAGGTCAGGGGCTCCCCATTCGACTTGGATGGACCTAGATCGACTTGCCTGATCTGCTTCACACCGAAGAGGTCACTGGTTCGAACCCAGTATCGCCCACGTTTCCCCAGGTGAGAGGTCACTATCTGTCGGATAGTGACCTCTTTTGCTTGTTCGGACTTGCGGAAGAGGTCACATGTTGTCAGGGAGTCTTTTCTGCAGGTCGCGAGCCTGATCACGGCGCTTTGTGCAAGTCCGGGGTGGCTCCTGGGGCAGATCTGGGGCACGGATCTTGCCCCGCTCCAACTGTGTTCAGCAGAAACACCTTCGTTTCAGTTACAGTGCGTGAGCATCCTCCGTCGATCACACGGGTCGATCGGGCTCGATCGAGGCATCGTCACTGAGCCTTTTTCAGTGTGATGCGGTCTCGCGGAGTTGCAGGGTGTGGATGGCTTTGGCGAGGCGGCCGGCGCGGTGGGGGCAGCAGCGCAGCTTCCGCAGGATTCGCCATGACTTGAGCTGGGC
>NZ_JAGEOK010000073.1 GCF_017573545.1 Actinomadura nitritigenes
GGCCTTTACTACACAACTCTGGATCAAATAGCTCAGGCACCGAGCGCTGTGAACGGATCACACACGTAATGAATGTCCCGGTCCGACGGATTAGCCTTCGGCTACAAACCCGTCTCGGCCGCACGAGTGAAGGGCGAGGCCCCGCGGCCTCGCCCTTCACTCCACCTTAGGTCAGGGCGATGAGAAAGTCGCCTGTTTGGAGCGATCGTCACCGGTGTCCGGATTTGTGACGGTGACGCCGTTGCTGGGGATGTTGGCGGGATTCACCGATCCGCGCAGGCCGCGTGGGGTGCGGCATGCTCTGGTGGCGGTACTGGGGGGGTGGCGGTGGTGGCCACGTTGGCCGGAGCGTCGGACTACCGGGGGCTGGGGTCGGTTGCCGCGGATTTTCCGCAGCAACTGCTGAAGCGCCTGAGTGCCCGGTTCGACTCGGGCAAGGGCTGCCCGGTCGCGCCGAGAGCGGGAACGTTGCGGCGGATGCTGATCGCGATCGGCGCCGATAAGCTGGACCGGCGGGTCGGGGGGTGGCTGCGTGAGCACGCCGGCTGTGACGCCGATGGGTGGGCGATCGCACTGGACGGCAAGGACCTCAACGGTTCATGGGACGACCACGGCCGGCTCGTATTGTTCTCCGCCATGACCCACAGCAGTGACGATCAGGCGGCCATGGTCATCGGGCAGATCGCCGTGCCTGAGCGCACGACCGAGACCAACCAGGTCAAGAACCTGCTCGATGGGCTGGACATCGCCGGGGCGCTTGACCGCCGCCGCAACGCACACCTGCGCCGAAACCGCCCGCTACCTGGTAGAGGACAGGAACGCCGACTACCTTCACCACCGAACGCGGCCACGGCCGGATCAGCCGCTGGTCGACCTGGACCACCCCCGCCGGAGCGGCCCCCGAATGCACGCTGCCGGTTCCGGACTCACCCACCAAGATCATCCCAATGTGGGTTCTTGGGCTCATGTAGATGCCTGCGTCCATCAACAGCCGCCGCGCCGCACGACGATCACTCACGATCTTCCTCGACATCCTTCGGGGCGCACTCGGCGCAGTCGGGCGCACCATGCACGCGACACAGATCCAGCCACTCGATCAGCTCGGCCGCGACCTCATGGACACCGACCGGCCCCGTCGGCTGACCGGTCGCGAAGGTCGGCATGGTGAAGCCCTCCCGCCGCACCACCCCAACCGACTTCAACGCACCAGAGATCAAGCTCTCCGCAGACATGCCCACATCGTCCCGGACCTACAGCCCGGTAGCCCCGGAAGGACCGGTCCCGCCAAGCCTGACCGCCCGACGCCTCTTGAGCGGGACTTTCGCCCGCTACATCACCCCCGCTTCCGGCGTCCATCCCGCTATTACGTCGGCTCTGCAGGCGTGGTCGCGTCGGGGGCGGCTCGCCGAGACGTGCTCCAGGTCGTGAGGAGTGCCGCGGTGAGTGCTGCGGCGGTGGCTGCAAGGTATCCCGGCCTGGGATCGAGCGCCGGGGTGGTATGCGTCGCGATGTGGCCGGTCCGCGGACCGTGCACGGTGGCCAGCGATCCCATCACGGCGACGCCGAGGACGGCCCCGAGTTGTCTCGAGGTTCCCACGGTCGCGGAGGTCACGCCGGCGCGGGCCGGGGGCATTGCGACCATTGCGATGTCGGTGAGTAGCGGGTTGGCCAGGCCCAGACCGGCGCCGAGGAGCAGGAAGGCCGATTCGGTGGGCAGCAGACCGGCGTTCTGTTCGGTGAGGACGAGCAGAACTGAGCCGGCGGTCAGGGCTGCGGCGGCGGACAGCAGGATCGGCCGCGCCCCGAGGCGCGGCGCCAGACGCCCGGCGGCGGTGCTGCCCAAGGCCAATGCGGCCGGGGCGGGGAGCAGCCTCAGGCCGGTCTGCATCGGGGACAGGCCCTGGAGTTGTTGCAGTTGCAGAGAGCCGATGAACAGGATGCCGTTGAACGCCAGGTAGAACAGCACGGCCAGCAGGCTCGCGCCGACGAATGCCCGGTCCCTGTACAGCGCCGGATCGATGAGCGGATGCCGGGACCTCGTCTCGGCGACACCGAAGGAGACCGCTGCGACGGCCGCTGTGCCGAAAAGCAGCAGGCCCGGTGTCGACAGCCAGCCGGCGGACGAGGCGTGGATGAGGGCGTAGGTCAGGCTGGCGGTGGTCAGGATCCATAGCGTCTGCCCGACGAAGTCGAACGGTCGCGGGCGCTCGGCGCGGGACTCGGGGACGTAGCGGTGGGTCAGGAATAGGCCCAGCGCGCCGATCGGCACGTTCAAGACGAAGATGGCACGCCAGTCGACGGCGGCGACCAAGGCGCCGCCGATCAACGGCCCGGCCGCAGCCGCTACGCCCGAGGACCCGGCCCACACGCCGATCGCGCGGGTCCGGGCGGCCGGGTCGGCGAAGGTGTGGGCGATGATGGCCAGGGTCACCGGCATGAGCATGGACGCGCCCACACCCTGGAGGACCCGCGCGGCGATCAGGGCCGGAAGGTCGGGGGCGGCCCCGCACGCGAGCGAGGCGAGGGTGAAGACCGCCAAGCCGACGAGGTAGACGATGCGACGGCCGAAGCGGTCACCGAGCCCGCCGCCGGTCACCCCCAGACAGGCCAGCGCCAGCACATAGCCGTCGACGACCCACTGCAGGGCGCTGACCCCGCCGCCGAGATCGCGGCCCATGGTCGGCAGCGCGACGTTCACGGCGGTGGCGTCGACCTGGGTCATGACCAAGCTGAAACAGCATATGAACAGCACGATTCCGGCGCCGCGGGGCGCGGCCCCCGGCCGCGCCCCGCGGCGACCCGTGAGCGTCGGCGAGTTCACCGCTCCGCCGGTTCCTCGATGCTGCCGGCGGGTGCCGGATCGGGCGCGACACCCGCGGCGAGGTCCTGGCCCCTTCCGTGGACGAGCTTGCCGCCCACATGCAGGCCGAAGATCGTGAGCGCGACCGTGATCGCCTCGACCAGGAGCACCGCCGCCGGTGTGGCTCCGGCGTCGGGATACTGCTGGCGACGCAAGGTGAGCTCGGCGATCGTCAACACCATCACGGTTCCCATGATCGCGGCGTGCTGATTCACCCCGCGCCGCGCGGCGGGCCCGCGCTCCAGCACACGGGACCGGTCCGCCAGGCCGGCCAGGGCCGCCACGAACATCACGCCCATGCCGACCATGAGAACCCAGGTCGCGGCCTCGTACAGGTTGCGCGCCGAGCCGTGGCCGGACCCGGTGGCCACGGAGATCACGTCGAGGACGGCCGCCGTGATCGACGCGCCGATCGGAACGTGCACCAGCGGCGGATGGTAAGGCATACGCCGCCGGCCAGGGGTCGCGGGGGAAGTCATAGTTCTCCAAATCGGTTCGTCGCCTGGGCGCGCAGGATGATCGCGGCCAGGCGCGGAAGGCCTGCCGGCACGGGTCGGGCGCCGGACACCTCCAGGATGTGCCGGGGAGCGATCAAAAGTCCAAGATATGATTTTGATGATCACTGATAAGTTTTCACTATGGAATTGCGGCAGCTTCGGTACTTCGTGACGGTGGCCGAGGACTTGAACTTCACCCGTGCCGCGGCGCGGGTTCACGTCGCGCAGCCCGCGATCAGCCAGCAGATCGCCCGGCTCGAACACGAACTGGGCCAGGAACTGTTCGACCGGTCCGGACGGCGGATCCGGCTGACCGCGGCCGGGGAGATGTTCCTTCCCTTCGCCCGCGAGACCCTGGAGACCGCCGCCCGAGGCCGCGACGCTGTAGCCTCTCTGGCCGGGGCTCTGGCCGGGCGCCTTTCGATCGGCACCATCCAGTCTCCGCCGCCCTCCCTGCTGGATGTGCTCGCCGCGTTCCACCACGACCATCCGCTCGTGGAGATCTCCCTACGCACCGCCAACCCGCAACACCTGGCTGAACACGTCGCCAAGGGCACCCTGGACGCCGCCCTGCTGGGGATCACCGGACAGCCGCTGCCCGCCGCCGTCGCCACCGCCGCCTACACCACCGAACCGCTCTTGGCCCTCGTTGCGCCCGACCACGCGCTCGCCGGTCGGGCTCACATCACCCTGGCCGCACTCAAGGACCAGCCCTTGGCCACGCTCACCCACGGCAGCGGCCTGCGAACCGTCCTCGAAACCGCCTGCGCCAAGGCCGGATTCACGCCTTTGATCCACGCCGAGACCGACGACATCAGCCTTCTGATCGACTTGGCGGCCCGCCGCCTCGGCGTCGCCCTCATCCCCGGTGCCGGCCTCGTCCCCGGCACCGGCCTCGTGCCCTCCCGCTCCGACCTGGTCGTCCTCCGCGTGCACCGACCCAAACTCGCCCGGCGCACCGTATTGGCCTGGCACCGACACCGACCCACCCGCCCGGCACTGGCCTTCCTGGACTACGCACGGGCCGCGACCTCGCCCGACACCGAAGACCGGGCGACTCTCAGCGAGTCCAGTTGAGGGTTCCGGCGATGTGAAACGGCAGGCAGCAGGCGGCCGAGCGGAGCACCGCGCAGGCGACCTCCAGTTCTGGCGCCCGTCCACGCCTGCGCCATGTCGCGCTCCTCGCTCCTGCCCTCGCGAGGCCCCTTGGAAAGTCATTAGGCGACCACCCCCGAGGAGGCGTTGGCGATGTCCGAGGCCGATATCCTGCACGGGCGCGCGCATTTTGAGGAGCCCGACGCGGCGGAGCTGGAGGGTCGCCGGCCCGCCGCCCGGCTGGGTGGGCTGGCGGGAGTGGGCCGCCGAGCCGGCACATCCGCTCCACCTACCGGATGAACCACCCTGGCCAGCACCGGAATCCACCTTCTCGGCGCCCGCCCTGTCGCCCACCGAGTCCTCGTCATGGAAATGCCAGCCGCAGTCGTCACCCGTGCCACCGGCTACACCGCCGAATGCTCCCCAGGACCACGCCACCGCAGCCAGGTGGTGCCACCCACGCTGCTCACCAGCGGTGACCAGCGCAGAAACCAACTGTCTTCCCCTATGCCACAAGTGTGATCAGGTGCCGGTGGACATCGTGGTGCAATGGATGCGCCTCTACTGGACGAAGAACTCCCGCGGAGGGTCGGGAGCCATCCGGCGCAGCGCGCTCCCCGAGGCCTTCGCGCTTCCCGAGGCCGAGCCACCCTTCGTCCATGAAGTGCAGTTGCTTGAGCGGAACGGCTTCTCTCCCAGAGAGACCGTCACCAGCGGGCTCCCGCCAGCATCGCAGGTCGAGCTGATCGAGATCGACGGCCTGCTGCGCGTCCTCCCGATTCGGAACGCACCCGAGTGGGCGAGCAATGGACTCGACCTCGCCTGGCGGTCGCCAACCGCGACCATACGGCCCCGACAGACCCTGCGCCGGCAGATCAACCACCGCCTCACTACCGAACGCGGCCGGTACTACCGGCTCGACACCCTCAACGTCTCCTACGGCCACCGCACAGCCGAACTCTTCCTCCACCCGCCGACTCAACGAGTCGACGAACGCTCCCACCTCTGAACCACCGAACTCACGACACCTCGATGCGCAACACCGCCAGTACTTTGTGACGGTGGCCGGTCGCTGTCTCTGGGCTTCCCTCAGAGGCCGTTCACTGGATCGGGCGGTAGCGATCATCCAGATGGGGGTCCGGAGCGAAGGCCCCCGGCCGCTCCTTTGAGTCGTGGCCAGGAGCCTCGATTCGGCACGACATCCGGCGGTAGTCCAACCTGTTGAACCTGGCGCGCGTACTGGTCTGGCGCTGGGGCTCGATGGCCCCCCGGGGCGCCTGATGGAAGGCGGCTTGAGCCGCTACTGTGCCGCGCATGGCTGGCCTGGATGATGGTGATCACGTGTGCGCCGAGGTATATCTGCTGATGCTGCACGAGCCCTATGAGGAGGAGCGGCACCCGGTGCCGATCAACGCCACGATCGTGCACGCGGCCACGCTCCTTCATCCGTCAGTGCCGCAGCCCGACGGTGGCCGCATGTACCGGTGCCTGACCGAGTTCCCCGACCGCAGCCCCGGATGCGTGATGCCGCTCTCGACACTGACGCACGAGCTGAACGGCGGCCGGCTGTGGGGAGCCGTCGGCGATTGGGAACGGGTGACCGACGCCGTGGTAGCCCTTGCGCGCGCCGACCGGTGCGATGCGATGCCGCTGGGGTTGCCGCAGGTGTCGGCGGCGCTGCTGGCAGGCGGCCCGCACACCACCCTCACGATGCACCACCCTGACGGCACGAGCACCGAGTACGGCGGCACCGACCGCCTGGAGCGCCTGCGCGAACTGGAGGGGCATGTCCGCGGCTTCGTGGCGCGGGCGCCGTTCTGGCCGGGAGACGACCTTGTGACGCCGGCTCCGTTCGCCGGGCCGAGACCCTACCGGCCCTACCGGCCGGAATCGCACGGGTGGCGCTGACCCTGCGCTTGCCGAAAACCCCATCCATGCTGGTCAGGCAGGGCCGTCGACGAGCAAGCCACAAGATCGCCAACGGTCCATGTCGGCTCGTTGCCGGCTCGGCGGTTCCGAACCGGATCGGCACGCGGTGGCATCGTGCGGCACGAGAATCGGGCTCGATGCGGACGGATCGACACAGGCCGAAACTGAACAGGCCGCTCCGATACGGCAGTTTCGGACTTTTAATCCGCAGGGTGTCGAACTGCTGGGATCCGTCCGCCGGCATCCGTGTTCATTCAGGTGAGAGGCGGTCTTGTCCGGCAGTCCACTCCATCGACACGAACCAAGGGCGACTGACGCTGCAGCGGCCCCCGCCGACGAATATGATCTTGTTGGTCGTTGAGCACCTCCGACCTTACGGGGAACCGCAGGGGGAGCCAATTGGGGAGCCACCATAGGTGGGCCCCCCCGGACCCGCCGCGACTCCCCGGGGTGTTTCTGCAGGTGAGAGGCTCCCCGATCGACTTCTTTCGACCTTGATCGACTGGTCTGCTGTGCCTGGGGGTCAAGAGGTCGTGGGTTCAAATCCCGCCGTCCCGACAGAGAAGTACCAGCTCAGAGGCCGTTTCCTCCACCCGGAGGACCGGCCTCTTGATCGTTTGTTAGCCGTTCGTTAGTGAACTCAGCCGCCCCTGGCGGCACTCGCCCGGTTCACACAGGACCAGGAGAACCGGCCCCGGCCCGCTCCAGCCCACCGAATGTTCACACGTCCTGGGCCACCGGCCACGTGATCGTCATCCGATCCCGAACGCCACCGACCACCAAGGCCGGGCGACCCAGGGCTGCAGCGCCGTCGCGACGAGCCAACGCCCCGCCGCGAGTAGCAGGTTCGTCCACCACCAGCCTCAGCGGCGCATCTAGCCGCCTCCAGGCCAGCCGACAGTCGCCGCTCTGCGTCCATAGGAGACATCCAGCCCGGCCACTCTCGGGCCCCTGGTGCCTCCAACTGGCCGCCGCCCTGGCCTTGGCCTGAAGCAGCCCAGGGCGGCGGGCGACAGAAGGAGCGAATGCTCCTACTGGCCTTCCTCAGAGCAATGCTCAGGACTTGTGGATCAGCTCCTGGGGGCGCACGAAGGGCGTACCTTCCCGGGTGAATGATCAAGAAGTCACCGAGTAGACCTGCGTTGCAGCGCGGGTCGGTAAGGCACGCCTGTGCTGAGCGTAGTCACCGCCGAAGGTTCCACCGAGTCCGGCTCCCTGATCGACGAGATCGTGCGAGAGGGGGCGTGGCGGATGCTGGCCGCCGCGCTGGAGGCGGAAGTCAACCAGTACATAGCTGAGTTGGCCGCCGAGACCGATGCCGCTGGTCGCCGTCTGGTGGTCCGCAACGGGCACCACCGGCCCCGCACGGTGGTCACCGCGGCCGGGCCGGTCGAGGTCACGGCGCCCCGGGTGAACGACCGGCGCGTCGACGACGCCAGCGGCGAGCGCAAACGGTTCTCCTCGAAGATCCTGCCTCCGTGGTGCCGCGAGTCGCCGAAGATCTTCGAGGTCTTGCCGCTGCTCTACCTGCACGGCCTGTCCACCGGCGACTTCGTGCCCGCGCTGGAGCAGTTCCTCGGCTCGGCAGCCGGGCTGTCGCCGGCCACCGTCACCCGGCTGACGAAGCAGTGGGGCGACGACCACGCCGCCTTCAGGCCCGCGACCTGTCCGACCGGGACTACGTCTACGTGTGGGCCGACGGGGTGCACCCCAAGGTCCGGCTCGGGCAGGCCCACTCGTGCGTCCTGGTGCTGCTCGGCGTCCGTCTCGACGGTACGAAGGAGCTCATCGCGCTGGCCGAGGGCCTACGCGAGAGCACCGAGTCGTGGGCGGACCTGTTGCGGGACTGCCGACGCCGGGGCATGCGCGACCCCGAGCTGGTGGTCGGCGACGGCGCGATGGGGCTCTGGAAAGCACTGGCCGAGGTGTTCCCTGCTGCTCGCCAACAAAGGTGCTGGGTCCACAAAGCCCGGAATGTCACGAACGCACTTCCGAAGTCAGCGCAGCCGAGCGCGACGAGGGCGATGCAGGAGATATACAACGCGGAGGACCGCGCCCACGCCGAGCAGGCGATCGACGCGTTCGCCCGCACCAACGGCGCGAAGTGGCCGAAGGCGGTCGCGAAGATCACCGACGACCGGCAGGAGCTGCTGGCGTTCTACGACTTCCCGGCCGAGCACTGGATTCACCTGCGGACCACGAACCCGATCGAGTCGACTTTCTCCACGGTCAAGCTCCGCACCAAGGTCACCCGCGGCGCGGGCAGCCCCGCAGCCGCGCTCGCGATGGTGTTCAAGCTCGTCGAGTCCGCCCAGTCACGGTGGCGCGCGATCACCGGCGCCCATCTCGTCGCGCTGGTCCGTGCAGGCGCCCAGTTCGAAAACGGTGTCCTTGTCGAGCGGGAGGAGCAGGCCGCTTGATCGTCTCCAGGAGCCACCTGTCGGTGGCTGACACGCGATAACCAAGTGAACGTCATCGGCCACCCCGGAATACTGACCGCCATGGATGAAGTCAAGGTTGTTGTCGCCCATTCCGAGCGCGCAACCCTGCGGGTCGGCGACGTCTTCCTGAAGGTGGACGCCGATCAGGCGCGCGTTGACGCCGAAGTTGAGGCGATGGCCCTGGCACCGGTCCCGACCCCGGAGATCCTGTGGCGCAAGCCACCCGTGCTCGCGATCGCCGCGCTCAAGGGGGCGACGCTCGGGCGCCTCGGTGAGCCATCGACCGCGTCGCCGGCGGCGTGGGCCGCGGCGGGCGCCGCCATCCGGAAGCTGCACGACGCGCCGCTGCCGTCCCGGCCCGGCCGAGCCGGCCGCAGCATCGTCGCGCTGACGGCGGAACTCGACGACGAGTGCGAGTTGCTCGTGACGAACGCCGTCCTGCCCCTCGACCTGGTGACTCGCAACCGCCAGGTCGCTGAGGCCGCGCTACGGCCGTGGACTCCAGCGTTCACGCACGGCGACCTGCAGATCGCGCACGTCTTCATCGACGGCGACGAGATCACGGGCATTATCGACTGGTCCGAGGCGGGCCAGGGTGATGCCCTGTACGACCTTGCCACCTTCACGCTCGGACACGAGGAGCACCTCGACGACGTCATCGCCGGCTATGGCACCGACATCGACCTCGACGTGATCCATGCGTGGTGGTCGTTGCGAAGCCTGCTGGCGGTTCGCTGGCTGGCCGAACACGGCTTCGACCCCTTCGCGCAAGGCTGTGAAGTCGATGTGCTGAGATCCCGTTAGTGAGGCTGCGGGTCCGGCCTCTTTTGCAACAGCCCGCGCTCGCACGTCATCTCGTCCACAGGTCTTGACTATTGCTCCTTCCTCAACATCGAGCAGGGCTCGAAGAGTTGCGGTGGGAACTCGGACGAAGGTGCCGATGCGAATGACCTTGCATGGGAAGTCGCCGTGTTTCGCGATCCGGCCGACCTGGGAGGTGGAGGCCGACACGCAGCAGGCATCGGCCACGTGCTGGGAGACAGCCCGGTGGGACCAGGTCGCTTCCGGAGGCGGCGGCATGCTGGTTTCTGTGGCCACGATCGCTACGCGGACCTCGGGCCCGTAGATCTTCGGCCGCCCCGACCGTTCGGCGTCCCGCCAGCCGTCCGGGCCCAGTGCGGCGAACCGTCCGCGCCACTTGTGCACCGTGTTCACGTTGATTTCGAGCTCCCTGGCGATCGCACCATTGGCGAGTCCGTCCGCCGCCGCCGCGAGGACGATCCGGGCCCGCAGCACCGCCCGCACCTCGCATTTGGCCGAGGCCACCGTCCGCACAGCCGCTCGCGGACCCGCGAATCGATCGCCACCGCCACCGCTGTCCCCGCCCGTCGCCCACCCTCCACGGCCAACGATCACGGCGGGCCGCTGCCGCACCCGGCAGGATGGGCGCGTGCCGAAGAACCCCCCGGAATCGATGCAGCACCACCTGCGCCGGCGTCTGAACCGCCACGCCCGCGCATGCTGGCCCCACGCGGACGCCATCACGGTCCGCTTCCGCACAGGATTCGCCTACGTGGCAGCCGAGTTGCCCGGCGAGCAGTGCCTGCCACTGTGCCGGCTGCGTTTCACCGGCGTACTGCACACTTGGGGCTTCGCCCTCTACCTGGCCGGCACCGACAGCTACCAGGACACCATCCTGCCCAGCGGACTGCCCGCCGGCTCCCCGGAGGAAGCTCTCGACTGCGCAGGCGACCTGTACCTCAACGCTCTCGCGCCCGTCATCCGGGTGCCGGCAGGACTCGTCGTCCTCGTCGGCCCGCCGGCTTCGGGCAAGACCAGCTTCGTTCGGGCACTGATCGCGCGCCGGCAGATCGACGCGGAAGCCGTGGTGTCCAGCGACGAGATCCGCACGGAGCTTTTCGGCACCTCACCCGCGCAAGCGGAATCCGACGCGGCGGACGCACGGATCTTCGAGGAACGTGACCACAGGATCGTCGCCAGGCTCGCCGCCGGACACAGCGCGGTCGCCGAGTCAACGAACGTCACGCCGCAGGCACGCGCACGACTCATCGCCATCGCCAGGCGCTTCAACGCCCCGGTGACCATGCTGCGATTCAACCCGGACGTCACCGATCTTCTCCAGCAGTACACCGAGCGAGGCCGCACGGACCTCACCGCCGCGGACGTCCGTGCCTACGCCGCCATCATGACCCGGGACGCCGGTGCCGACCGGCTCCGCTCCGAGGGCGCAACCAGCGTCCACGACGTCCCCGGACGTCGCCAAGCGGCCACTCCCACCGAAGCCGCCGCGCACTTCTCCTTCGTCTGACACATGCGACGTGTTCAGACCCGCCCCCCACACGAACTTCCGCGGACCAGCACTAGAGACCAACGTGATCGATGGTCAGCGGACCACACGGGTCGGCGACGAAGAGCAGCAGGCCACCATTCGGAGTCCGTCGCGAGGAGGTGAACCCAGCTGTGCCAGCACAGCGGCAAGGCGAACACCGCCGCGCGCACAGGCCACCTGGCTGAAGGCGGCATCGGCCACTGGCGCTGCTACTACTAAGACGTCATCTCATTTGGCCAGTCGGCGGTGGCAGATGAGGGTGGCGGCGATGCCGACGAAGGCCAGGAAGTGCTCGGGCTTGCGTTCGTAGCGGCGGTGCAGGCGGCGGCAGCCGTTGAGCCAGGACACTGTCCGTTCCACCACCCAGCGGTGCCGTCCGAGCCGGTGGGAGGACTCGATGCCGCGGCGCGCGATGCGCGGCGTGATGGCCCGCCTGCGTAGCCAGCGCCGCAGGTCGGCGTAGTCGTAACCCTTGTCGCCGTGCAGCTTGGCGGGACGGCGCCGGCGCGGCCCGCGCCGGGAGCGGATCGGTGCGATGCCCCGCACCAGCGGCTCCAGTGCGAGCTTGTCGTGAGTGTTGGCCGATGAGATTCCGACAGACAGGGGCAGTCCGGCACGATCGGTCAGCAGATGGATCTTCGACCCACGTTTGCCGCGGTCGACAGGATTCGGGCCGGTCAGCTCCCCCCTTTGCTCGCGCGGACGCTGACGGAGTCGATCGCGCACCGCGACCAATCCAACTCCCCGCGCGCGCCCAGCTCGTCCAGCACCAGGCGGTGCAGCTTGGCCCATACCCGCGCGGCCGTCCACTCGGTGAAGCGACGGTGCGCGGTAGGACCCGACGGCCCGAACACCGGCGGCAGCTGCTGCCACGTACAACCTGTGGTGGCCACGAAGATGATCGCCGCCAGCACCTCACGATCCCCGTACCGGCGCCGGCCACCGCACTGCGGCCGCGTCGGAGCGGGCGGCACCACCCGCTGGAACAGCTCCCACAGCTCCTCTGGCACCAGCCGCTCGACCATCTCCACGGCCGCACACTACCGGCGCCAACCCAAATGAGATGGCGTCTAAGGCCTGTCCGGTAGATCTTGGTGTTTTGCTGAGGTCGATCTTCGGGTGTGGGTTGATGGTGTGTCGTGGTGCGACGGCATGAGTTGACCGATGCGGCGTGGCGGCGGATCGAGCCGCTTTTGCCCGCGCAGCCCGTTCGGGGCGGCCGGTGGGGCGATCACCGTACGGTGGTGAACGGGATCTTGTGGAAGCTGGCCACCGGTGTGCCGTAGCGGGACCTGCCCGAGCGGTACGGCAACTGGAAGTCCGTTTATGAGCGGTACCGGCGGTGGGCCGCCGATGGCACCTTCGATGCGATCTTGACCCATGTGCAGGTGCACGACGACTCGGTCGGCCGCATCGACTGGACCGTCAGCGTGGACTCCACCATCGTGCGCGCGCACCAGCACGCCGCCGGGGGGCCCGCAAAAGGGGGAACCGGGTGGGACGAGCCGGGCATCGGGTCAGGCGCTGGGACGGTCGCGGGGCGGGCTGACCACCAAGGTTCACCTGGCCGTGGAAGGCCGTGGCCTACCGCTGTCGATCGTGGTCACCGCCGGGAACGTCAATGACTGCACGGTCTTCGGGCAGGTGCTGGCCGCCATCCGGGTGCCCCGGTGCGGGACGGGGCGGCCACGATACCGGCCCGACCGGGTGATCGCCGACAAGGCCTACAGTGCGGCCGCGATCCGCCGGTCACTGCGGGGCCGGGGAATCGCCGCGACCATCCCCGAACGCACTGATCAGAAGGCTTAACGCGCCCGCCGCGGCTCGCGCGGCGGGCGTCCACCGACCTTCGATCCAGCCCTCTACAGGCGCCGCAACGTGGTCGAACGCTGCATCGGCCGCCTCAAGCAATGGCGCGGCATCGCCACCCGCTACGACCAACTCGCCCGCAACTACCGGCCCTCGGCAGCAATCGTCCTGGTCACAGCACTGCTCTGGATCAAAGCATGATCCACCGGACACGGCCTAGTGCTGGCGGCTCTCGCCGACGGTGAACTGCGGGACGCGTGCGAGATCGCGCAGAAGGCGTGTCCGACGGCGCAACAAGGCTGCCCCGAGCGGAAGGTGATCCAGGACGCGATCGACGAGGTACTGCCGGAGATGCATCACAGCGGTGAGCTCATCTACGGTCAACGCGAGGTACCCGCAACGGTGTGGTTCGGCGACTCCCCGGCACCGCCGATGCGCGTCCGGATCTACATGTCGGCCGCGGCCTTCGATGGCGAATGACCGCGCTGCGATTCCCCGCTGTCTCAGTCGGATGGACATCTCTCAGAGCCCGGCCCCGAGGGGATGGTCTTCGCCCGGCTAGCTGTTCTGTCCCATGAGGTCGGGCACGCGGCTGGCAGGTGGTTGGCCGCCGAATGCAGTGTGGCCGCGGTGGTGATTGTAGCTGTGCAGCCATTGCGGGAGTGCTCGGCGGCGTTGGTGCCGCTCCTGCCACAACCGCACCATCCGACCATGATCAACGATCAGGGACCCGGCCACCATCACAACCATGCACGAGGTCGTTAGTAGCGCCCCACAACGGACGTCCCGCGAAGGCATTGAGCCTTTTCCAGCATCAGTCTGAGCTGGCCAGATGGAGGCAGAGGACAGCCTGGACGAGACCCGTGGTTCGGGCCGGTGAACAGCGGAGCCTGCGCAGAAGACGCCAGGACTTGAGCGCGGCGACGGCCTGCTCGACCAGCGCCCGGATCCTGGCATGAGACCGGTTGACGGCCTGCTGCCCCTCGGAGAGGTTCTCCCACCGCCCGCGGTAGGGGACGCGGACGGTACCGCCGGCGCCCTGATAGGCCTTGTCGGCCCAGCAGTTGATGCCGGTTTCGGCGAGGGCGTCGATGATGCCGTGCTCGCGGGCCGCGCGGACGTCGTGGACGGCGCCGGGCAGGGCCGGTGAAGCCCACAGCAGCCGTCCGGCCGGATCGGCGAGGACCTGCACGTTCATCCCGTGTTTCTTGTGCTTTCCCGAGTAGAAGGGCCGGTCGGCGGCGACCCGGTCGATCGGTAGCAGCGTGCCGTCGAGCAGGACGAACGCCTTCATCGACGCCGTCCGGGCCGCCTGGGCGAGCGTCGGGGCCAGAGCGGCCAGGACCTCGACCGCCTCGGTGATGTACCGGTAGGCGGTGGTGATCCCGACTCCGAAACCGGCGGCGAGTTGGGCGTAGGTGTGCCCGTTGCGCAGGTGGGCGAGGACGAGCAGGGCCTGGCGGCCCGCGGGCAGGCGCCGCCACCGGGTGCCGATGGCGCGGCGGTGTTCCCGCAGGCGCTGGGATAGGTGGCGCAGGGCGGCGCTGGACACATCGATGCCGGACGGGTAGACAAGCATGCGAAGCCTCTGGTGGAGCCGGTCTTCTTGGTCGAAAACCCATCTACCAGGGGCTTCACCCGTCTGTCAGCCCAACCCCGCGGCCACCGCAGCAGGTTGAAAAGGGCTCACTGTCTCGGAGTCGGGAGACTAAGCCGGCTTGCCCATGTCGATCCACCGCTGGAGCTTCTCCAGTTGCTCCTCCGGCCACGTGCCGTCGCAGGGCATGCGTCCGGTCAGCAGGGAACCGATGATGGCGTCGGCGTGCTTGGAGACATCCGAGTGGTCGTACAGGTCGAAGAAGGACAGCATCGAGTCGCGGTCCTTCGCGCGGAACAGGGGCTTGATGTCCCGCTCGAAGCTGAGCTCGTCGCCTCCGGCAGGTGATGGCATGTCTTATCTCCTTGTCGTGGAACCGGTCTTAGAGAAAGACAAGGCTGCACGCCGATCGGTGACACGCTCCGCCCAAGGGGAGGGTGCCGGCTAGTCCAGCTCAGCGCCGTCCGTTCCCGGGCAGTGCGCTTCCGCCCGTCGAAGAGCTGATGGTGGCCCCGCGCTCGGTAGGAATGAGACACCGAGACGCCCCATGGGGAGCAGGTTCTCTCGCCCATGCTCGCCCATGAGGGGCTCTACGCCGCGAAGGCTTGGTGAGTCTTCGGGAGCTCGGTGAGGAAGGACGGTGCTCTGGTTGCCGGTCCTTCGAGGAACTCACCGCCCCGTACCTTGCCGCTGTCCGCCCACCGGGGCTTGCTGCGCGGCCTGGCGGGCGGGCTGCTTCTCGTGCAGCTGTTGCGCGGCAGGCTGACGAAGTCATCCGTGTGGTAGAGGTTCGGCTATCACCTAAGAGCGTGTCTCACGTGGATCCGACCGCCGGTGTGCGGCATGATTTGGGGGCATGTCGTCGGATCTTGCGCTGCGGCTGGTGCCGGACGAGTTGTGGGCGATTGTTGAGCCGTTGATTCCGGGG
>NZ_JAGEOK010000074.1 GCF_017573545.1 Actinomadura nitritigenes
TCGAGTCCAGCGAGCGTCTGGGCCGCCACCGCTGGAAGATCGAACGGACTCTGGCCTGGCTTTTCGGCTACCGGCGCCTGACCGTCCGCTACGAACGCCACGGCCACCTGTTCAACGCCTTCCTCGTCCTCGCCGCAGCCATCACCTGCTACAAGAAGCTCACACAACTCCCCACATGAGACACGCTCTTAGAGCGCGCGAACTTGGTCGATGCGTTTGGTCAATCCGAGCAGGAGATCCGGTCGGTAGCCAAAGTGGACGGGCACACCCGCTTTGCTCAATAGTGCGTCAGTTCCCATTGGCATGAAGACGTCGCGCAGTAGAAGGCGCGGACCGCGCGTGTCTTGAGTCTGAGCAGGCTCGAGCTGGATGAACCGTGTGACCACTAGCTGGCGGAATGGTCCTGCAGGTGGGCGGTGCGTCGCCGGGTACCGGCCCCGGCATTAGGGGTCGGTCCTCCTCCGTGCAGGCACGGAGAAGCGATCGAGGCCTGAAGCTTTAGCGAGGAGCCGAGGCTTATCGACTCATATCGACGTCCTCGGCGTATCGGACGCCGACGCGCTCGAGTGGAGCTCGGCCAGTTCGGTCTCGGCGGTGGTGACGAGTTCGGCGACTCCCTCAGCGAGGCCAGGATGCCACCGGTCGGGGATGCTGGGCGGCGGGCCGGTGGCGGGGCTCACGCGCGCCAGCTCGCGCCGGGCGGCACTCGGCTGGTCGAGCCAGCAGGCGAGCAGCCACGCGGTCGCGGTCCGGGCCGACCGCTCGGCGGCGGTCTCACCGAGCGCGCGGTATTGCTGCGCCGCGTCGCGCCATTCGTTGAGCGCCTCGTGCCACTGCTCCGCATGGGCGAGGACGACGGCGCGGGCGAGGGCGAGGTCGGCGCGCGCGGCCCGCTGCCGGAGGTTCAGCTCACCGGCCCGGTCGCGGCTCCCGCCGGGGGACCCGTCCTCGACGAGGCGGGGCAGCGCCTCGCCGTCGATCAGGTCGAGTGCCTGGGCCGCCGCCCCGGTCCAGCGCAGCGCGTCGAGCCCGGTCAGCGGGCGCCAGGCGTCGGAGCCCAAGGCCGCGCCGCCCTGGCCGGGGGCGGCGCGGCCTTGGGCGCCCAGCACGGCCATGCCCAGGTAGACGCGGACGGGTCCGTAGTCGAAGCCCTTCCTGCGGTGCACGATGCCGTCGTAGAGCCACGGCCCGAACAGCGACAACCGGGTCGCCGGCTTCCAGTGGACGGTCTGCGCGTAGATGCGCGCCTCGCTCTCGTCGATCACGTCGTACCTGCCCAGGAGCCTCCCCGAAAGCGTCAGCAGCGCCTCGGCCGCGATCAGTACTGTCGCGGCGACCAGCGGTCCGTGAGTGTCGTGGAACACCACGACCGTCCAGAACGGCACCAGTCCCCGGCTGCTGAACATCCGGACCAGGCGGGTCAGGAGCCGCCAGATCGCGGCAGGCCACCTCAGCCCCAGCCAAGCCAGGAACGCGATGGCCGACAGGGTGATGCCGCCGGACACCCCGACGGCGTGGCGCTCGGACGCCCACTGGTCGGCCAGCCAGCCTCCGAGAGGGCCGCTCGCCAGCAGGGCGGTCGCCGCGACGGACAGGGCCACCACACCGCGACCCATCCGCTGCAGCCAGCGATGCCTGCCCCGCCAGGCGCGGCCCGTCGCCGCGAGCTGGATCGCCACCAGCACCGCGCAGGCCGCGCGCAGCGGCAGGTCCGGGTGGTTCCAGGTCACCGCGAGCGCGACGACCGGGGCGGCGGCCGCGCCCGCGGCCGCCGCCTGCCAGAACCGGTCGACCGGCATCGGCGGGCTCAGCACCGTCCCCCAACGCTGGAACCTCCGCGCCCAGGACATGGGCGGCCGCCACATGACCGTCCTGAGATGCACGACGCGCACGAGCGCGCCGGCGGCGACCGGGGCTGCCCAGGTGAGCAGCAGGCCGATGTCTGGCCGGACGAAGGAGAAGCACACTGCGGCGCCGAGCGCGACGTGCGGCAGGCCCGCCACCCCCACGAGCAGCCCGAGCAGGACGAGCACCCGGGGGTCGACCGCCTGCAACGCCCCGGCCAGGAAGAACGCGGCGGTGCCCCAGACGAGGACGGAGGGCAGCAGCGGCCGGACGCGGTGACCGGGCGAGACGAAGGTCTCGATCATGAGGACGCGGGGGTCGCGCTTGCGGGCGCGGGCCCGTTCCAGCATCGTCAGAGCCCAGGCCGAGGCCGCCGCGAGCGCGACGCCGAGCCCTTGGGCGAGGGTCGGCACACCATCAGGCTCACCGGGGCGGGCGGTGACTTCCAGTGCTTGGCCGGTTCCGGGCGGTACCGCCGTTGATCAGCGGGATCGCGCGACGATGGTGGCATGCGTCTGTGGCCCGCGGCCTACGGGATCTTCTGCGTGCTTCCGGTCGTGCTGGCCGGGTACGCGGTCGTGCGCGGGTCGCCGGTCCCCGCGCCGCTGCTCCTCGGTCCGGCGGCCGCGATCACCGTCATGAGCCTGCTGTACCTGCGCGTCACCCGGTGCCTGTCGCCGCCGCAGCGGGCCCGCACCCTCGGCCTGGAGTGCTGGGGCTCGTCGTGGGCCTACGTGATCGCCGCCGTCGCCGGCGGCTGGATCGCCCGGCTCTGGGACGGGGCGCCCTGGCTGGAGCGCTACCAGTTCTGGCTGGCGCTGGCGCTGTGCGCGCAGGAGTTCGTCGACTTCGGGCGGCTGCCCGGTTGGCTGCCGACATGGGCCAGGGTCGTCACTGACAAGGGCCTGCTGGCGTTCTTGGTCGGCCTGTTCCACGCGGACCCGACGTTCGCGGTCTTCGCGGCGCTGATGGTCGGGTTCTCCCTCCCGCTGCAGCTCATGGGCGCCGCCGGGATCCGCGCGCCGTCCGCGATGCCGCGCCGCCTAGACGCGCAGCGCTTCTTCAACGGCGGGGACGACTACCGCGCGGTGGTTGTCCGGACCTGGTCCGACACCGCCCTGCGGCGCCGCCGCAACCGGGTCGCCGTCCTGGCCTATCGGCTGGTGCGCGGGCCGTGGCTGCGCCCGCGCGAGCTCGACCACCGGCGGTTCGCCGAAGGCAGCCGCCAATACCGCTACGACCGGCGCCGCGAGCGGCTGGAGGCCTGGGGGAGTCTGCCCCCGGATCTCTCGCTGGTGCATTCGCTCTGTTACGAAGCGGATCTCGCCGCGCAGATGCAACGGCAGGAGGCGTCCCTGGAGGCCATTCACCCCACCACCGCGCGGACCGGGGAGGCGGCGTTCGCCTGGCTGGACGCGGCGGAGATGCTCGTCGGGCTCGCCGAGCTGCGGCACCCTCGTCCCGACGGCCGCCGGGAGCGGGCCATCGGCCTCGCTCGTGCCGACATCGCGTACATCCGGGGCGACATCAACTCCCTCCTCGGCCGCAAGGAGGACGCGGCGGCCGGCTACGGGGAGGCGCGGCGGTTGCGGCTGCGGTGCGGCCTGGTTAACCTCGCCGCCGAGGACATGGCCCAGAACGCCGCCGCCGTCCGCGGCGCCCTGAACTTCCAGGTCCTGCTGCCGGAGCGGGTGCTCGACGAACTGATCCCGATGCTGGACGAGCCCGGACTGCTCCCGTTGACCCGCCGCCTGCTGCTGTCCGGGGCCGCCGTCTGCCATGAGGCGCTCGGCGAACCAGAGGCCGCGAGGAAGGCCCGCCGCGCGGCGCGGGCGCTTCCCCTCCGGCGCCGGGACGCGTGGCGCCTCGGCCGAGAGGCGCGCCGGGCGGGGATCCTCCCGCAGGGCGTCCGCAGGACGATGGACCTGGCGGCGATGTACGAATGGCAGGACGGCGCGCTGGGCGGCCCCGCCGACCAGGACTACTACGCGCTCGACCTGAACGGCGCGCATCTGCCGCCGCTCATCCTGGCCAGGTACTACACCAACGCCGCGGCCAAGGGGCTGACCGAGGCGGGGATGCGGTTGTGGACGGCGGGCCGGTACGCCGAAGCGGCCGGCTTGATCCGCCAGGCCGCCGATCTGCTCGAACGCGAGGACCAGGCCGTCTACGCCTACGGGACGCTGCTGGATCTCGGCTCGGCGTTGCGGCGGATCGACGCCGCCGCCGCGTACGGCGACCTGTCGCGGGCCCTGGTCCTCCAGCAGCGGCTGCGCGGCACGGTCCGTGACGCCGACCTGCGCGCGACGTCGGGCGCGGCGACCGAGCGGCTGGCGTCGCTGATGATCGGTCTGCTCGCGGCGGCCGGGCCGGACCCGGGCGAGGGCTGGCCCGAGCACCGCGCGGCCACCGCGTTCGAGCTGTCGGAGACGGCGCGCTCACGCGTTCTGCTGGAACTGATGGGCGACCCCGCCGGCGGGACGGCCGGCGGGGAGCCGATGTCCTACGCCGAACTGCGCGCGTTCCTGGGCGCCGAGGAGCGGCGCGCCCGCCGCGGCGGGAAACGCGGGCCCCTGAGGGGGAGGACGCCGTGACCGCGAGCATGCTCCTGGCCGAGTACTTCCTGACCGAGAGCCGGGCCGTCATCATGGTCGCCGGGCCGGACGACCCGGAGCCCGAGCTCGTGACGGTGCCGTGCACGCTGGCGTCGGTGCGGTCGCAGGCGGGGGAGCTGACCGCGGCCTTCGAGTCCGCGCCGCGCGAGCCGGCCGCGCTGGCCCGCGCGGCGGCGCTGCTCGCCGGCGGCCTGCTGGTCGACCTGGTCGCCCCGGTCGTGGACCGCCTCGCGCCCGGCGACCGGCTCTGGCTCGTCCCGCACGACGCCCTGCACCGGGTGCCGCTGCACGCGGTGGACGCGGGCCTGGCCGGGCACGCCGTCGCCTACGCGCCGAGCGCGTCGCTGCTCCGCCACTGCCGCGCCAACCGCGGCGGGACCCGGCGCCGCGCGCTGGCCGTCACCGATCCGCCCGGTACGGCGCCGCTGACGTTCGGGCTCACGCATGCCGCGCTCCTGGGCCGCCTGTTCGACACCGAGACGCTCACCGGTTCCGGCGCGGCGGGCGCCGCGCTGACCGGACGGCTCGCCGGACCGAGAGCGGCCGAGCCGGACGATGAGGCCGGAGCGGCCGGGGCGCGGCGGCGTCCCGACATCCTGCACGTCGGTGCGCACGGCATGTTCGACGCGGCGGCGCCGATGCGCTCGGGGGTGCTGCTGGCCGACGGGCCGTTCACCGCCGAGCACTTCCTGGGCCTGCGGCTCACCGGCACGCTGGTGGTGCTCGCGGCCTGCCGGACGGGTGTCACGGCCACCCGCCCCGGCGACGAGCTGCTCGGCCTGGTGCGGTCGCTGCTGCACGCGGGCGCCCCCGCCCTCCTGGTCAGCCTGTGGACGGTCGACGAGCTGGCGACGACCATGCTCCTGGGGCGTTTCTACGAGGGACTCGCTGGGGGCCTCAGCGCGGTCGATTCGCTGCACGCGGCGCAGGCGTGGCTGCGCGGGATCTCCGCGGGCGACGTGCTGGCCTACCTGGCGGCCGTCGCACCCGGCACGCGGGGCGAGGCGGGCGCGCGGCTACGGGTCGCCGAGGCCCGGATCCGGCTCGCCGCCCGCGACTTCACCGGCGCGGCGGAGGCCTGCCGCGCGGCGCTGGAGGCGCCGGAGGACCCGGCCGTCCACCGCACCGCCGACACGCTGCGGCAGCGCGCCCAGCTGCTCGCCGGGCGTCCGGGCAAGGCCCCCGACCTCGACCGGGCGGTGTACGCGCACCCGTACTTCTGGGCGGCGTTCGTGCTGATCGGCGACTGGTACTGAGGAGGACGGATGGCGGTCAGAACGGCGGGCGAACTGATGGCGACCGAATACCGGACCGTGTCCGAGGAGGACGCACCCGCGCGCTCGGACGACCTTCTGGTGGTCGTGGCCGACGGTGCGCGGCCGCGCTGGGTGGTGGGGCCCGGCGGCCCCTGGCCGGCGGTCCAGCTGGGCCCGGACGACCCGGTCGCCGATCTGTCGGCGGCGCCGGGCGTGCTGCGACTGCTGAACGAAGGGCTGCTGTGCGTCCTGGTCGTCGAGCATGACCGCCTCATCGGCGTCCTGGAGTCCAGCACGATCCGCGGCGAGCTCGCCCAGGCGCTCGAGGAGGACGGCGACGCGATCGGCAGCGTCCTGGACGCGCCGGACTGGGAACTGCCCGGCACGCCGGCCCCGCCCGCCGCGCTCATCCGGGTCAGGTGCGCCGTCTGCGGGGCGGTCGGCGAGCTGGCCGAGTTCCCGCCTCCGGACGGCCTGTGCCCGAACGGCCGGGACCACCGGCTGGCGCCCGGCTGGGAGTCCTGATCGGTGCCCGGTCTCCTCGACGGCGCCGTCGCGCTGCTGGACCGTCGGCGGCTGACCTCCGTCTGGGTTCCGCTGGCCGCCTTCCTCGCCGCGGTCGCGGGCGTCGTCGCCGCGGGGGCGGGCTGGGGCACGACGATGCCGTGGTGGAACGGCCTGGCCGCCGACACGCGCGTCCTGCTCGGGCTGGGGGCGCTGCTCGCGACCATCGTGCTCGGGCAGTTCTTGGACGCCGCACAGACCGGGCTGATCCGCTGCTACGAGGGCTACTGGCCGGACCGGCGGATCCTGAACCCGCTGCGTGACGGGCTGCGCGCCCGCCACCTGGCCGCGCAGCGCCGGCGCGGCCCCCGCGATCCCGAACTCTTCCTCAGCTATCCCCGGACGGCTGCGCGCACCCTCCCCACCAGGCTCGGGAACATCCTGCGCGCGGCCGAGGAGCACGGCGATCGCTACGGGCTGGACGCGGTCAGCACCTGGCCGCGCCTGTACGGCGTTCTCCCGGACGCGTTCCGAGCCTCGTTCGCCCAGGCGGCCGCAGCGCTGGAGGCCGCCGTGACGGTCAGCTTCCTGGGCGGACTTTTCGCGATCGTCGGCGGCGTCCTCGGCGCGCTGTTGCTGCCCGGCCCCGGCGCAGCGGGATGCGTGTGGGGAGGAGCGCTGGTCGCCGTCCTGGGCTACCGGGGCGCGGTGCGCGCGGCCCGCCCGTACGCGCAGCTCGTCCGCGCCGCCTACGACGTGCATCGCTTCCTGCTGCTGGAGGCGATGGGCCTGCGGCTGCCCAGTGGCCCCGGCGCGGAACGCGCCCAGTGGGAGCAGCTCGGCAAGGTCTGGTACCTGGGCGCCGCCGACTTCGACCAGGCCGGAGCGCTGCGCTACCCGACCGAGCAGGGGCCCGACGAAGCGCGCGCGGCGGCGCGACCCGCGCCGCCCGTGCCCGTGCCCGCCGGTACGCCCGGACGCGCGCGCTCGCCCCGGCCCTCTCGCGTGCGCGCCGTGCTGGTGGCGGCGGTCCTGCTCGCCGGCGCGCTCGCCTGGACCGCCGCGGACACCCTGCCCGCGCGGCCATCCCTGGCCGCGTCCGGTGCAGGCGTCCGCGCGGCCCGCGACCTCACCGCGTTCCACCTACTGACCAGGGACGACTTGCGCCGCACCCGCGGCCCGGTCCGCCCCGCCGACCTCGTCGGCCGCTACACTCTCAGGCCCATCCTGCGCGGGAAGCCCGTTCGCCCGGTGGGCCTCGGCCCGCGCCTCGCGGCCGGCAGGCTCGCCGGACGGATCGTCACGACCGTCACCCTCAGCACGGGCGCCGACCGCGTCCGGCCCGGCCAGACCGTCGGAGCACGTGGCACGACCGCCTGGTTCACCGACCTGCTCGTCCTGGACGTGCAGGCCAAGGAAGTGCTCATCGTCGCAGTGCGCCCGGCGGACCTGGACCAGCTGTCACGCGACCTGCAGTCCGGCCCGCTCCGCCTCACGCTCCCCGCCGGCTGACGGCGCCTACGCCCGCAGGCCGCTGCGGACCCGGCCATGCTGGGAGTCCGGCGTCGCCGAGGCAGCGCGGTCGCTTGCGGCCACCACGACCCGTGTTGCCGGGCTGGCCGACGCGCACGCCGCCGGTTCCACACGGCGAGCTGGCGCCTGAGGCCGCCGCCATGGTGCGGTCCCGCCCGCCCTACCTGCCCGCGTGCGCTACCCCCGTGTTCCGCAGGGCTCCGGCCTCCTAGAGGGGGTCGCGCAGCGATCTGAATAGGACATGCGAGCGCGCTCTGAACAGCTAGACGGGGGCTGTGACGGAGGATCGGTTGGGGTTGGGTGAGGTTCTGGCGGCGGCGGTGTCGTTTCTGTTCGCCGACCTCATCGGCCAGCAGTCGGCGCGGTTCACCGAGGAAGCCGCCGCACAGCAGGGCCAGGACGCCGAGCAGATCCCCCTGGCCAGCAGCATCTATGACGAGGTGCTGCGCACCCAGCGGCCGGCCAGGGCGCCCGGTGGCGGCATGTCAGCGGCCAGAACCGGCGGATGTCGGCGGTCGTCGATGGGTCCAGGGCGCCGCTTGTTCGAGCTGGGCGGCCACTCGGATAAGGAGGTCTTCCCGGCCGTATGCCGCGACGAGTTGGACTCCTATCGGTAGCCCGTCGGCACTCCAATGCAGCGGTAGCGAGATCGCCGGCTGGCCTGTGACGTTGAAGGGGACGCTGTATTGCGTCGCTGTGTAGATGCGGTCGTGCGAGCGTTCGCGATCGTCCGGGTCGAAGTCGAGGTAGCCGAGAGGGAACGGCGGCACCGGCATCATCGGTGTGAGCAGCAGGTCCCAGCCGTCCTTCGACCACCACTCGGCCATGGTGCGGGTGAAGCGGTTGAGCACGAGGCGTGAGTGGACGGTCTCCGCGGCGGTCATGCGACGCCCCTGCTCGATGTGGTCGCGCGTCAGCGGCTCGAAGCGGTCAATGTCCAGCGGCCGGCCGATCGCCGCCTCGAGCCCCATGATGTTCGCCGCGAACAGCGCGGAGAGGGTTCCGAAGAAGTGCGGCATCAACTCCGAGCGCTGGGCCTGCATCGCCGCGGGCGCGGCGGCGTCGACGTCGTGGCCGAGCTCGGACAGGAGCGCGCCGGCTTGCGTGGCCGCGAGTGAGCATTCGGGGTCGGTCTCGAAGTCCTTGAGGCTGGCGGCTACCCCGATGCGCAGCCGGCCGGGCGGCACGCCGACCTCGTCGGTGAACGGACGCGCCGGGGTCGGTGCCGTGTACGGGTCGCCCGGCTCGCAGCCGGCGAGCACGTCAATGATCGCCGCCGTGTCGCGGACGGTGCGGGTGATGGCGCCCTCGACAGCGAAGCCGGCGGGTTCCTCGCCCTGATCGGGGCCCATCGACATGCGGCCGCGCGAGGCCTTCAGACCGACCAGCCCCGTCATCGAGGCGGGAATGCGGATCGACCCGCCGGCGTCGCCGCCGTGTGCCAGCGGGACGCTGCCCGATGCGACGGCGACGGCCGCGCCGCCGCTCGATCCGCCGGGCGAGCGCGAGGTGTCCCACGGGTTCAGGGTCGGCCCGAACGCGACCGGCTCCGTTGTCACCGTCGGCCCGAACTCCGGCACGTTCGTGCGCCCGAGGATGATGAAGCCGGCGTCGAGCAGCCGGCGCGTGACGTTGCCGTCGTGATCGGCGATTACTCCGAGGTCACGGATGACGGCGGAGCCGGCGTAGTTCGGCTGACCGGCCATCAGGCTCTGCCCGAGGTCCTTGAGCACGGTGGGTACCCCGCGGAAGGGGCCGTCGGGGAGTGCTCCGCCGGCTTCGGTGAGGGCTTCCTCGAAACGTCGATGGACCATGAAGTTCAGGGTCGGATCGGTTTCCTCGATTCGGGAGATGGCCGCTTCGACGAGCTCGCGGGGCGAGACCTCGCCGTCGCGCACCTTCGCCGCCAGCTCCGTCGCGTCGGCTTCGTGGATTTCGTGTGGCATGGACGGAAGCTCCTTGGTCGCGCGTTGTTTCGGATCATCGGGCGTTTTGTACTCGGTGGAGTTGAGAGACGCAGTCATCCCGCTGTCCTTTGCCTGCTGGCGCAGATAGGCCCGTTCGTCGTTGAAACGCCGTTTGTCGCGGGAGTGCCACGGTCTTTTGTCTCAGCTCAAGGTGGCCGCCGACTGGCGCAGCATGCGACGCATCAGCTTTCCGCTGGACGTGGTCGGCAGTTGGTCGACGAAGTGGATGGCCCGTGGGACCTTGTACGGCGCGAGGTGCTGCCGACAGTAGCCGCTCAGTTCCTCGGCGTCCGGGGTGCTACCGTGCGCCGGCACGACGTACGCGTGTGCTACCTCGCCCTTGACCGGGTCCGGCTCGCGGCCCACGGCGACGAGCGCGACACTCGCGTGGCCGATGAGTACTCGCTCGATCTCGGCTGGATACACGTTGTAGCCTGCGGTCAGGATCATGTCCTTGAGCCGGTCGACGACGAAGAAGCGGCCGGTGCCGTCGTGGGTCGCGATGTCGCCCGTGTGCAGCCAGCCGTCCGGCGTGATCGCCTCGGCGGTCGCCGCATCGTTGTTGTAGTACCCCATGGTGACCAACGGTCCGCGGGCCATGAGTTCGCCGGGCTCGCCGGGACGGCACTCGGTGACCCCGTCCTCAGTGCTGATCACCCGGAGTTCGTTCCCCGGCAGCACCACTCCGATGGAGCCGTGGACATTGGGGGCATAGAGCGCATGGGTGGAGCCCAGGCCGGACAACTCCGTCATCCCCCATAGCTCGATCAAGGGGGCGCTGGTCCGCGTCTCCCAGGCATCGATGACGCTCTCGGCGATCGTCTGTCCACCGACGGTGCTGCGAATGAGGGTGGAGAGGTCAGCCTCGGCCAGGGCGGGCGTGGCCAGCATGGTGGCGTACATGGCGGGGACGCCTTCGAACATCGTGGCCCCGTGCTGCTCAATGCGGCGGATCGCACCCTCGGGGTCGAACCGGGTCATCAGCACCACGCACCCACCGGCCATCCACGTACTGTTGATGACGACGTTGCCGTACACGTGCGCCGACGGCAGGGCGGTGACGACGATGTCATCGATTGTCCGCACGTGCATGGTGGCCGTGTACGCGCAGTTCAGCACCAGCGACAGGTGCGACTGCATGGCTCCCTTGGGATGACCGGTCGTTCCGGACGTGTAGGCGATGCAGGCGAGGGACCTCGGGTCCACCGACACCGGCTCGAAGGGAGTGGCTTCGGCGGACGCCAGGAGCGACTCGAAGGACTCGACCTGCCTGGTCGCACCATCGAACGCGACCACGCGCTCCAAGCTCTGGACACCCTCGAGCACACCCCCGACCGCCTCCAGACGCTCGCCTGAGGCCAACAGGACCTTGGCCCCGGAGTCGCTCAGGATGTATGCGAGTTCTTCGCCGGTCAGCATGACGTTGAGCGGGTTGACGACCGCACCGCAACGGAGGGCGCCGTGATAGGCCACGACCCACTCCCACCGGTTCTGGGAGACCAGCGAGACCCGGTCACCGAAGCCGACACCCCGCGCGCTCAGGGCGTGTGCCACGCGACTTGCCAGCCGGTCCAACTCCTCGAAGGTGAGGCTTCGCTCATCGGTGACCAAGGCGGTACGCCTCGGCCAGCGCCGTGCGGCGCTGGGCAGCAGCTGCCCCAGGTTGTCGAGGGACGGGATCGGCGTGGGATCAGTTGTGGGTTCGGCGTTCACGACATCCTCCGGCCTCGGATGCGGACGGGACACCGTATTCAAACCCGTGTGATGAGACGTGCGTCACTGCCGAACGGAAGGGTCTTTCAGATTCGGAATGGGGCGATCGCAGGTCTACAGCAGACCGAGGCGGTAAGCGGTGGCGATGGCGTCCGCTCGATTCCGCGCTCCGATCCGCTGCAGGATCTCTTGCCAGTACGCCTTCACCGTCGTCGGCCGGAGCCCCAGCTCCTCGCCGATCTCGCTGTTGGTCATGCCACTGGCGACGCACGCGAGGACCTCGCGTTGACGGGGAGTCAGCAGGGCCCGTCCGGGCGGCGCGTCGTCACGCAGTGTGCCTTGGTGGGCCGCCCGGACGACGGCCCGGAGTGTGGCGGGTGCGGTGTCCTTCGGCACGGTCGTGACCGCGCCGGCGCGCCGAGCGTGGGGGATCTGCGGATTGTGGGGATCAGCGGTGAAGAGCACGATGCGTGCCTGGGGTGCCGCCGCGCCCAGGACCGTGACGGCCGAGGTGACATCGGTGTCACCGAGCCGGACATCAAGGAGGATCACATCCGGCTTCCGCCCGTGCACCGCCGCGACGGCTTCCGGCAGCGAGGTCGCGGCTCCGAGCAGCTCGAACTCCTCCGCATCGACGAAAACGTTCTCGATACCCGCCTGGACGATCGGGTGGTCATCGACGACGAACAGCTTGATGCTCACAGCGGTACGCGTGCCCGAATCGTGAAGCCCTCCGTCGAATCGTCGTCCACGACGGACACGCTCCCACCGAGTCCCGCGATCCTGGCCTCCGCGCCAACCAGGCCGATCCCGGGACGAACCTCCGACGGCACAGGACCGTCGTTCGAAACGGCCACCGTCAACTGGTTCGGCAGCGCGGCAACGGTAACCGATGCTCGTGATGCGGTGGAGTGACGCTCCACGTTGGCCAGCGTCACGGCGACGAAGCGAGTCACAGCTTCGATACGGGCGGCGTCCAGCGGCGGCACGGCGCCGAGGAACACGGCGATCGCCTCGATGCCAGTCCGGTGCTGGAAGTCGTCGACGGCCCCCTGGATCTCGGCCCTCAGGTCGGTCGTCGCGCTCGCGTGCCACCCGTGGATCAGCTCTCGCACCATGCCACTGACCTCGGCGACCTCGCGTTGAAGCGTCTCCAGTTCGCACGCGAGTTCCACGTTCGCCGCGCGCCTGTGCACCTTCTCGGTTCTCGACGAGATCGAGAACAACAGAGCGCTGACGCTGTCGTGGATCTCCTCACTGATCCGACGTCGCTCTGCCAGGGCCGCGGCCGCCGCATTATCCCGACTCTTCCTCGCGATGCCGAGAGCGAAGCTCGCCCGCTGGGCCAGTTGCTCGATGTGGGCGATGGTTCGCTCGGCAAAAGGCCCCGCATCACGTCGTCCAACGGTGAGGACGCCGAGGACCTCCTCCTCGATGGACAGCGGCGCGGCGATCATCCGCCGGACGCGCTCGGCCTCGATGATGTGATCGAACTCGTGCGTGATGCTGATGGCCTCGGCGTACTCCTCGACCCAATGGATGCACGACTGCTCGAACACACGACCAGTGAGCCCCTGCCCCTGGTGAACGTCGAGGCTCTCGAGTTCCGAGGTTCGCTGCCCCAGGACGTGCTCGATCACGAGTCCGCCGGCGGGATCGGGCAGCGCGACCCAGGACACGGCCGTCTCCCGGCCTTCGACCTCGACCGCCTCCCGCAGCGTCAACGTCAGCGCCGACCTCGGGTCGAAAACGGTGCGAATGTCGAGCAGCGTGTCGAGCAGGCGTCGGCTCGGGACACCTTCGTCCGCCATGGGCGCCTCCCCCCGGTAACGTTGGTGCTTCAACGATAGCCGCGCCCTCGCCGGTCCCCTCAGTGCAGAAACTCGAGGTCGACCCGGGTTCCGCGCTTCCTCGTCCACCGGGCGCACCGGGCTTCCCGACCAGTGTGATCGTGCAGAGGGCGGAAATCGATGGAGATCCCGAGCGTAGCGCGGCTGCCCGCAAGCACCCCCTCCCGGCGTCGAAGACAGGTGGAGTCCGCGCGGGTTCACTAGGTTCCTGAGGGCGGCTCCAGTAGCAGGTTGGCAGGGTCGTCGGGCTGTTGAGCTCTTCCGGTTCTGCTGGAGCTTTCACCGTCACACTTACATGCCGTTGTTGGAGCACCGGATGCCCCACTCGTCGACCAAGGGCAGGTGCGCGAGGTTGGCCGCGGAGATCCATCCAGAAACGCCATCCTGGCTCGGGTGTGCGCGCACGGGCCGATCGCGGCGGTCTGCCGGCCGCGGGGGTTAGTGCTGAGCCTCGCCGTGGTCCAGGCGTGTCGGATACCGGCCTGCTACATGCCGTGGCGTACATGGGCCATCGACCGGCTCAACCGAAGGCCGCACTACTCGCCGCACTCGTCCCTCCGAAAGGCGACTTCCCGACTTCCTCACCCCGGACCCCGGCCGCCGAGGGGTTCGCAGCCACCCCGAAACCGTGCCGAGCACCCCAGCAGCAGGCATTCAAGCGGACCTCACCCACTGCGACACCGGCACGCGCCCCCACGCCGAACTGCACCGGTCGGCCGCCGGGAACCGGGAAAGCCTCCACACGCTCGGCGACGCCGCATCCTGGTACCACCGCAGCGTCCCGGAGTCGTTATGGCCGTCGGTCGAACGGGCGGGTCTGCACGGACCGCGAGGTCCGTGCGCACACGACCTGGCCACCCTTGGCTTGGACCGACTGCCGGCCAACCTGCCGTCGTGCATCCGCTGGACGCCGCCGACGCTGCACCCGCACTACCCGATCGACCGCGACATCGACCTCGCTGGCCGCGACCTCACCCCTGATTGCCCTACCGAATCGACGACAGTGGGGCGTCCCCCGGCTGTTCTGCGTCGCAGCTCTACGGCGGCCGCACTGGACCCGGGTGGCAACGAGCATCCGCTCGCCGCGGCCTCGGGCGTCGAGCCGCACCCGACGGCTTGCAGCGCACTTGGGCGCGGGGCGATATAAGCCCATCCATTGCGCCCACAATACCCGATCTTGACTAATTCTCTATGTTCGGCCTGATCCGGTGAAGAATACGCTGTTGAGTGAGACTGCTGGAGGGACGGTGCTGTCAATGCTGCACACGCACGAGGCTTCAGACGGGGACGGCGGCCGCATCCCCGAACGCGTGCTCACTACTGCCGCACGGCTGTTCTCCGAGCTCGGCTACGACGAGGCCTCCACACAGATCATTGCCGATGCCTGCGGCATCGAGCACAGCGTGGTGACCGACCGCTACGGCGGCAAGATCGGCTTGTACAAGGCCGTCCTGAGGAGTCTGACGGAACTCCGTATCGAATCCATGAAGGGCGCCTTGAAGGAGTTCACCCCCGACGCCGCTGGCCTGATCCGCCTGATCGACTCATACTTGGACTTCTGCCTGCAGTACCCGGAGTTCCCGGCGCTCTGGATGCACCGCTGGATGTCCGACGCCACTGACATCCCGGAGGTGGAGGTGCGCGACAGCCTGCGAGAGTTGGACCAGATCGTCGGCCGGATCGCTGAAGCAGTCGCGGAAGATGTGGACCCGGAAATGTTCAACTGGAACGTTGTCTGGACGATCAACAGCTTCGTCAGGGGTGGAATCACCGATGTCGACGGAGTGAGTCATCGTGCCGACGATCCGGACACCCTTCTGCGGTTCCGACGTCATTTGCATCAAACTGCACGGTGGGCAGCCGAACCTCGCTTGCCGACTGGCGGAGCGTCGAGGTCACCGTACCGATGACCTCAAGCCCCTTGCCTGGCACATAGGCATTCCCCACGCAGAGGTCAATGAGCCGTTTTCAACCTGCTGCGGTGGCCGCGGGGTTGGGCTGACAGACGGGTGAAGCCCCTGGTAGATGGGTTTTCGACCAAGAAGACCGGCTCCACCAGAGGCTTCGCATGCTTGTCTACCCGTCCGGCATCGATGTGTCCAGCGCCGCCCTGCGCCACCTATCCCAGCGCCTGCGGGAACACCGCCGCGCCATCGGCACCCGGTGGCGGCGCCTGCCCG
>NZ_JAGEOK010000075.1 GCF_017573545.1 Actinomadura nitritigenes
TTCGGCTACCGGCGCCTGACCGTCCGCTACGAACGCCACGGCCACCTGTTCAACGCCTTCCTCGTCCTCGCCGCAGCCATCACCTGCTACAAGAAGCTCACACAACTCCCCACATGAGACACGCTCTAAGAGGGCAGTTGTTCAGCAGGATTGCATGTGGCAGGACTGTACTTCTATGGATCTGGTGAATGAATGGTCGCGAGGGGAAAGGGAATCTGCTGGACGTAGTTCGGTGAGTCGGCCGATTGCTACCGGCCCGCGCCCGTGCGTTCAGCGGAGCCGGTTGGTGGGCCCCGCCGAGTGCTCGGCCCGGTTGGTTCGCCTTATCGACGATCCGCTCGCCGACCATGTGCTGTCGCTGATCCGCCCGCGTGGTTTTCGACGACCGCCGGCAACGCCGCCAGTGCCAAGGCCTTTTGCGCGGGCTTGCAGCGCCGGCTGGCTCGGCAAGTCACAACTGACCGCTACGTCCGTCGGCAGCATGCGAGGTGTTGATAGTGGGAGATCGCAAGCGACTTGATCTTCTTCGAGGTGCACTGTGCTGCGCTGAACTACTGCGCCTGACCTGCGGTTATATCTGGAGCTCTGCCTTCTGGGGCATGATCGGTCGTGTTCACACCGAAGAGGTCACTGGTTCGAACCCAGTATCGCCCACAAAACCCCAGCTCAGAGGCATGCTCTCACCGAGAGCATGCCTCTTCGCGCATCCCGCCCCCGCCGAAGAGGTCACAGGTTGCCCGTGCGCTCCTTGCCCTTGAGACATAGGGCCACGCGAGCGCAGGCGGACGTGTTCATGGTCGTGTGGGAGGAATCTGGGAGAACACCCTCCTCCCACACACAAGCGAGGTCACAAGTTCCTCCTCGTCTTCGTTGCCGTTCGTGGTCGTCGTTGTGAGCCCCGGTTCGGCAGCGCTGACGGGTTGCGAGTGTCGCGACGGTGATGTGCTGGGGCGCGGTGGACAACGGTTGTACTGGCCCTCCGGCTCTCCCAGTTGCTGGACCCCCGGGATTCTCGGTCGGCCAAAGAAGGACGGGTCGGGTGCGCGGACGGCCGGGGCCGTGGCGGGGCACGGTGATGGCCTCCAGCACCGCGGCGAACTGCGGCGAATCACCACGTTGCCCAGCGGTGATGACCACCGAAAGCGGCCGTTGCCCCTGCTCGCAGGCCAGATAAATCTTGGTGGTCCACCCGCCACGGGACCGGCCGAGCGCGTGATCGACGGGCTCGGCACTGATTCCGCCCGGCGGCTCTCGCTGAAGGTCCCCGTCACGGCGGGCGCCGGCCGCGTGCTGGTGCGCGCGGCAGACGGTGGAGTCGACGCTGACCTCCCAGCAGATCAACCCCACCGCATCCGCATGAGCCTGCAGACCCTTCACGATCCGAGCCCACGTGCCATCCCGCTGCCACCGCCGAAACAGCCCATAGACCGTCTGCCACGGCCCGAACCGGGTCGGCAGATCACGCCAGGGGACACCGGTGCGGACCCGCCATCTGATCCCGTCGATCAAGTGCCGCTTCGACCACACCACCGGCCGTCCAGGCTTCGCCCCCACCGGCAGCAACGGTTCCAACAGCGCCCACTGCGCATCGGTCAGATCACCACGACCCACAAACAAGATCATCCCGAACCGGCAAACGCACCTTGATCAACTTCTGAAACACGGCCTAGACGGCTGCCTGCTCGTCCTGCGCGACCGAACCCCGCCGTCGTGCAGATTCATCGAGGCCTGCGGCAGGCCGGGGGAGCGACGCGGAGCCGATGCTCCTTCGGCTCTTTGGTCGGCATGGTCGCACTTGGTCGGCGAACTGCCGCACAACAGTCCACCGCCCCACCCGCACGAGCCGTTTCGCTGAACCGGGGGCTCGGACCAGGACGTGACGCCCAGGTAGCTGCGCACCGTGCCGGTCACGCCACCTCCGCCGGGGCCAGGTCTGAGGCGGGCTCAGCGTGTAGGCGCCGGACCGCATTCGAGGTGAACGCGGCGGCCGCCGCCGCCGCGACGATCGCGGCGCAGGCCCATTGGATCGGGCGGACGCCGAACGCCGCGGTGGCGGCACCGACGGTCCCGTAGGCGATGGGGACGCCGAGGGTTCCGAGCATGTTGACGGTCGACATCACCCGGCTGAGGTGTTCCCCGGGCACCACCGTCTGCAGATGGCTCTGCCAGACGATCATCTGAAACGTCGCGCTGGAGCCGGCGGCGATCGCCGCTGCCGCAACGATCGCCAGCGGTGCGGCGCTGGCCAGCGCCCCGAGGAACACGATGTCGGGCAGGTAGCCGCTCGCGACGATCAGGCCGATCCGGTGGGGCCGGACCACCAGCGCGGTCATCGAGCCGGCGATGAACCCGATGCCGATCGCTGACTGGACGATGCCCCACCCCACCGGGCCACCCAGAGCGCTCTCCGCGGTCAGGGGCCCCAGCACGTTGATCGCCGCGACCCACGCCGCCCCGGTGACCGCGCTGACCAGCGAGAGGATCACCAGCCACCGGCGGCTGCGAAATGCCGCCCACCCCTCGAGTAGATCTCGGTGGACCGGCTGGCGCGGCCTCTCCCGCGACCGCGCCGGCACGCGGACCCCGGCCAGCAGCACACCCGAAACAGCGAACGTGGCCGAGTCCCAGGCCAGAACCCACCCCGCCCCCAACATCGCGATCACCGCGCCCGCAACCGACGGCCCGGTGATCATCACCGAGTTGTTGGCGATCTGCCGCAGCGCATTCGCGGCCGCCATGTGCTCGGCGGTGACCAGGCCCGGCATCACCCCTTGGGAGGCGGGGGTGAAGAACGCGCCGGACGCCCCGGCGAGCAGAGCCAGCACGGCCAGGATCGGGACGGTCGCGGTGCCGGTGAGGATCACCGCCGCCGACATCGCCTGCGCCGCGCCGCTCACGAACTGGCAGACCACCATGATCGCGATCCGCGAATACCGGTCGGCGGCCACCCCGCCGACCGGACTGAGCACCAGGAACACGATCGGCCCGCCAAGCAGCACCCCGGCGATACCGCCCGCGCCGCCGCCCATGTGCAAGATCGCCCACGCCAGCGCGGCGGGGGAGACGGTGGAGCCGGTGACCGACACCCACCGGGCCAGGAACCAGCGGCGAAACCGGCGATCGGCCAGCAGCCGGACACCCTCGCCCAGGCGGTCGGCGGCGGCCCCGGCCATCAGGCCGCCTCCGGGCGGCCGCACTCGGTGTAGGGGCGTCCGCCGTCGACGATCCCGCGCAGCCCGGCCGCGTTGCAGGGGTCGACGCCTGCCGCCGCGGCGAGCGCCGCCTGCGCCCCGGCCGCTTGGTGCAGCCGATGAGCGGTGTTGCCGCCGCCCAGGAGAGACCCCACCGCGGCCTGAGTCGCCGGCAGCATGACCGCCGCCGCGACGCCTTGGATGACCTGGGCGGCCAGCAGCCCGACGAGTCTCCGCCGGTCGGCCCACCACGCAATCGCCCACGTCCGCAGCGCAGATCGCGGGATCATCCGGACGACCTCCCACAGCGAGACGCCCTCGATCGGATTCCTCCAGGCCACCGCCGTCCGCTGGATGTCCGGCGGTTCCCGGCGCTGGCCGGGGACCGCCGTCGGTACCAGGGTGGATGTCGCAGAATCGGCGGGCGGCGTCACGGCCATGACCGGGGATACCTCCTGAGATCGACGCCCAGCCGGACATGAAGTCCGGCTGGAATCAGCTGGTCACGCACCCTCTTCGGGCGTTCGAAACCCGACCCCGAGGCGGGGAAGGGGAGGGGGTGCGAGGACCAGCACACAGCAGCGCCGACCCTTGGGTCATCGACATGGACAGGCCCGGACACCTCACTCACCGCCGCCGTTGGGAGAGCAGCAACTCCCTCACTCGCCGAAGATCACCTCACTAGACTCCTCGGACAGCAGCAGACACCACTGGGTGCCCGCCTGATGCCGATCAGAGGGGAAGAACGCTGGCGCGCTTCGACGACATCGACCCCAGCGACGCGTTGACCGTCGAAGATCTGGCCGGCCTGCTCGGACAGGTCCGCGCGTGCGCAGGCAACCCCTCACTCCGCGAACTCGAGCGCGCCGCGCAGCGCTCGAATCGTTCCCTGTCGCGCAGCAGCATCGCCGAGATGCTCACAGGCAGGCGGCTACCCCGCAAAGAACGGATGTCGGCCTTTCTCGACGCCTGCGGGCTGCCCCCGTCGAATCATCCGCAGTGGCTGGCCGTGTGGGACCGGCTGGCGGCGCGCGCGGCGGACCCCAAAGCCGACCGGCGCGCTCCGTTCGGCGACGACCTGATCGACGATCTGCGCACCGCCGGGCTGACCCGCATCGGCAGCACCTTCATGACCAACCTGAACTGGAGTGCGCTGTTCGCCGGCGTCCGCGAACTGGATATCTACGTCGCCTACGGACAGACGTGGGCCCGCATGAACGGCGCAGACCTGGACCGGGTCGCCGCCCGCTCGACGTCCCGGATCCGCAGCGTCCTCGCCGACCCGGAAGATCCGTTCACTGTGGAACTGCTGGCCGGCCGGTTCGCCACCAGTCCCAAGGAACTGCGGCAGCGCATCCACGCCACCCGCGCCGACTACATCGCCCTGCGCCGCGAGGGCGGCGCGACCGTCGACGTCCGCTACCGAGCCGGCGACCGTACCTGCAGCCTTTACCGGTTCGACGACATCGCCATCCTCGGCCTCTACAGCCACACCGGCAACCGGGCGGCGGCCGTGCCGGTATTCGTCGGCCGCCGCCCCGGCGCGCTGTACGACTTCGTCACCGCCGAATGGGACGCGGTGCTGGCCGACTCCCGGCATGCTTGAGACCACTCGCGGACGGTGCGTGGCCTTCGCGGCACGGTCGGGAGGTCATTGGGGTGCTCACCTCGATCGCGCGATGTGCATGCCTCCCGCGACCAGGCCCAGCGGTACCGTCGTGAGCCCGGACAGGCTCGTCGAGCTGAATCTGTGCGCCTTGCCGGACAGGGGTGTGAAGCGCAGCGCGATCCCGGCGAGCCGGTCGCCGCCCAGCTAGGGTGCCCTGCGGCTGATCTCCCTAGCAACTGGAGATCAACCGCCGTCCGAGACGGCCGTCTCGGACGGCGAGGACAGGCGACGACCGTATGGATGCACACCAACGACGTGCAGCTGCTTTCGGGAAATGGACGACAAGGTCCGCACAGAACGGTCGAGATGCGTCACGGCGACTAGATCCCTTGGAATGACGAGCGCCGACGCAGCCAGCCGCCGACGCCGCCGGGAGGAGCCTCGGAAGGGCGACCTGCGCGAACAGGCCATCCTCGACGCGGCCGAGGAGCAGCTCGGCACCCAGTCGCTCGACGGCATGACCGTCGAGTCGATCGCGCGCGGTGCCGGGATCACCCGCAACGCCCTGTACTTCTACTTCGCCTCCAAGCAGGACGTCCTGGCCGCGCTCGTCCGCCGCTCCCTCGAGCCGATCGCCGATGACGCCGCCTCCACCGCGGCCGACACCGCCGCCGAGCCAACCGAGCGCATCGTCCGTGCGGTCCGCAACACCGAGCACCACGGGATCCGCTGCTTGCCGCGGTCATCCGCCAGTGGCATCGCCGCTACCCAGAGGTCGCGATCACGCTGCGCGAGTCCACCTCGATGGACGAGGCGCTCGGCCTCGTCGACTCCGACGAGGTCGACGTCGCCATGCTGACCGCCCCCTCGGCCGGCCACTTCACGATCACCGCCCTCGCCGAGGAGGAGATCGTCCTGACGGCACCTACCGGCCACGGTGCTGGCCGAGCAGCTGGCTGTACGCATTGAGGACCTTGACGGTGCGCCGCTCATTCACTTCACACCGGACAACGGCCTCAGCGTCTGGCTCGACCAGTCCTTCACCCGCGCCGGAGTCCACCCGGAGACGGTGATGAGGACATCGGTGACTGCGGTGGCATCGCAGCTCGCGGCTGCCGGGCCTGGGAATCGCCGTGTGCCCGTGAGTGCGGTCGGTCAGAGCTTTCCCGGAGCGGTGCGATCGTTCTCTCCGCAGTGGGTCAGGCAGTTGGTGGCGGTGACGTCCGCGGAACCGGATCCGCTCGTCGCACGGTTCAATGGCGACCTGCGCACCGACGCCGCCGTCACCGAGCTGGAGGTCGAACGCGGCGGCCGCGCGGCCGCCGAGGCCGAGCTGCGGCGCGCTGGAGGAGGCGCGCGCGGACGCCGCGGCGGTGCGCGAGCAGCTCGGCGCCGCCACCGAACGCGCGCAGGGCCTCGAACGCGCCGCCGGAGCCGAGTGACCCGCACGTGCGCGGTGCGCGCGACGACGATGATGGGACCCGCCATGACGCTCCCCGAACCCTCCAGCGCGGACGCGCCGCCCAGCGCGGACGCGCCGGCCGGCGCGCGCACGGTCGCGGTCAGGCCGGACGTGCCGTGCCCGGAGCTGAGGTGCTGGGACTGCGGTGAGCCGCGGCTGCTGGACCCGGCCACCGGGCAGCTGTGCTGCGGGAACTGGCGGTGCAGTTCCCTGGCCGCGCCAGTGCCGATCTGGCGGGCGCTGGACCGGGCCGTCGCCGTCGGCGCCGTCGACCTGTGCCCGGCCGGGTGGCTCCGCCCCGTGCACCGCGACCTCCGCCATGGTGCGATCGTGCGCCGCTGAGCACGATGTCGGCGACCTCGACGACGAGACGGCCGGACCACACCCGCCGCGTGATGACGAAGACCGGCCCGAGCGGCCTGCCGTCGTGCAGGATCTGTTTCTCCTCGCCATCGGGGTCCCTGGTCGCGATCGTCTCGCGGATCCTCGTCGCTGGGCCGGTGGCATCCCACCGCCCCGGGCACGTGATCAGTCGGCTGTTCGCCCCGCCAAGAGAGCCCGGCCGACCCTCACGCGTCTCGCGGACGCCCGGCCCTTGGTCGGGCGTTCTGCTTCTCCGCCGGCTTCGTCCCACCCGGCGAAGCGGCTCACACGCGGCAGGATCCGCCGCAGAGCCGAACACGACCGTGTCGTCGACCAACCCATGACACCGCCAACGGCGAGCCATCGCGAGAAGGGGGACCGGTCGAGGCCGGTCCCTCTTCTCAGGTGGCGCGGTTCAGGCGTGGTTGATCATGCCTGACCATGGCGGGAGTCCGCTCTGCCGCGCCGCCGACGGCGCTGCGGCTCAGGCGTTGTAGCCGCCGTGGGCGTCCAGCACGGCGCCCGTGACGTACGACGCAGCGGGGCTCGCCAGGAAGGCGATCGCCGCGGCGATCTCGTCGGGGTGTCCCTTGCGCTGCAGGGACAGCGAGCTGAGCAGGGCCTTGAGGGTCTCGGGGTCCGACGTATCCATGCCGCCGCCCTCCATCAGCCCGGCTTCCACGACATTGGCGGTGATGGCCCGGGAGCCGAGGTCGCGGGCGACGCCCATGGTGTACTGCACGACTCCCGCTTTGGTCGCCGCGTAGTCGGCCACGCCCGGGACGCCGGCTCGAGTGCCCAGCCCCGAACTCACCGTGATGACGCGGCCGCCCTCGCGCAGCACTCGGGAGGCGGCCCGGATGATGGTGATCACCCCGAGGTAGTTGGTGGCGTGCATCCGGTCCAGCGCGGCGGTGTCGGCGTCCGGGTCGTCCACCGTACCGTTCACCCCGATCGCCGCGTTGTTGACGAGGATGTCCAGGCCACCGAAGTGCGCGACCACGTCGTCGATCAGCGCCGGGGCCTGGCTCATGTCCGCCTGGTCGGACTTGAACGCGGTGACCTTCGCTCCGCCGTCGCGCACCTCGTCGACGACGGCCTGCGCCTGCTTCTCGGAGCTGACGTAGGTGAACGCGACGTCGGCACCCTGCTCGGCAAGCAGCCGTACGGTCGCGGCTCCCAGCCCGCGGGACCCTCCGGTGACCAGGGCGACCTTGCCCGTCAGCGGCTTGTTCATTCTTCTCACCTCACTGGTTGACCTCTTCCAACAGTTGAAACAGTAATAGTTACGACAACCTGTCGCAACCTTAGCTGTTACGACTGCCGTAACATGGAGAGTCGCGGTCGAAAGGAACGAGTTCATGAGCGCCAACAGCAGGTTGACCATCGCTGCCCACGCGCTGGCCTGGATCGGCCTCTACCAGCGCCAGGGCCATGAGGTCGCCACCTCCGAGCAGATCGCGACCAGCGCGAGCACCAATCCCGTGGTGATCAGGCGGCTGCTCGGCGACCTGCGCAGGGCGGGGCTCGTGGAATCCCGGCGCGGGGTGGGTGCGGGCTGGTCGCTGGCGCGCGACCTGGAGTCGATGACGCTGCTCGACGTGTACGGGGCGGTGGAGCCCGGCCCGCTGTTCGCGCTGCACCGAGCCGCCCCGGACGCGGGATGCGTGGTGGGTCACGGCATCCAGCCGGCGATGCAGCGCGTCTACGACGGCATCGAGGAGACCCTCCGGCGCGAGCTGGCCCGCGTCACGCTGGAGGACGTACTCCGGGACGTCCTCGCGGTACCTCGCTAGGTTCCGCCGCCTGACCACCGTTGCGGAGGACGCGAGTGCCCTGGCCGAACACGTGGGAGGGGGGCCGATGGATATCGACTCCCCCTCCTGACCCGCTACTTCAGGCGAACCCCGCCCGGCCGGGCCGGGCGACGTAGCGCCGCCCGGCCCGTCGGGACGTCAGCGGACGGTGGCCGTCCAGAACCGCGCGGCCGGGGACTGCTGCCCGTGCTCGCGGATGTAGCTCCGGACGAACTCGTGCAGGTCGGCGGCGGGCACGCGCTCCCCGTCCCCGAGGCCGTACTCGGTGGCGAGGTCCTGCACCTGCTCGTCGGTCAGCTCGACGGTCGTGGTCAGCGTGAACTTGATGTCGGCTCCCGCCTGCAGCTCCGCGGCGAGCACCTCGGCGGCGTCGGCGGCCGCGCGCAGCTTCTCGGCGAGGTCCAGCGCGGCGGTCCCGGCGGTCCCGGCGGCCTCAGCCCCGCCGACGCCGTGCGCGCTGAGGAGCCGCATGTACGCGCGCTCGACGGGCCTGCGCCCGCTTGGGTCCAGCGCCTCGCTCAGGCGGTCGATGAGGCTCCGGACGTCTGCGGGCCGCTGGCGGTGGAGGACGTGCTGCTCGGCCCGCGCGACGGTGTGCCCGGCAACCCCGGCGAGGAGATCGAGACCGCGTTCCGGCACAAGCAGCTGGTCGCGATCGAAGGCAAGGCCGCCGGCCTGGCTCCCCACCCCGCGCAGGCGCCGCGGCTGCACCTGGACGACGGGGCCCGCTGGACCAACGCCTCCGGCGCCACCGACGCGCTGCAGCACGCCCGCCTCCCGATCGACGAGCCCGCGGTCGTGCTGCACCGCCCGCCCGGCGGCCTCGGGCCACAGGAGCGGGCGTGGCAGTGGCAGCGCCGCCGGCAGGCCCTCCAGGACGGACACGCGCCCCGCGCCGCGTCCAAGGTGCGGGACGGCGACCACATCATGGCAGCCGGACACCCCTCCCGCACCCGTTTCCGCGCGCCCCGGCCGGCAAGCCGCGCGGCTACCGGCGCCGGCTCTTCCGAGAGCGTTCGTGCGGCCCTCGCCATCCGGCGGGAGCAGCCCGGCCATCGCAGAGCCGGGCCCCTTGCGCGGGCCGGCGTGCGGGCCGAGCAGCGACGGCGACCGCGGGTGATCGCGTCGCGGGCCGGTGACCGCAGCCGATGGTGCGGGCGATAGCTGCGGAGCCGCGCCCTGCCCGCCTGGAAGGCTCAGAATGTGAACCTTTCGTGCAGGTCGGCGGCCAGCGTAGGTCGGTGGGCGCTGGCGACACCGTGGCGACATCCGAGCTAACTTCGAGCTAACACGCGGACATATCGGGCGTGGATCTTCGTGTGTAAGCACACGTTTACCCTGGTCAGGGGTGGCGCGCCCGGCAGGATTCGAACCCGCGACCGTCGGTTTAGAAGACCCCTGCATGACCACGGTCCCCGTGCCGCTGCCTGTCGACCCGTGCGGTTCTGTGCTGCTCTGTCCGCCCGACCGTCCACACTGATGATGTCCCGTGCCGGCCCCTGCCACGTTGTTCCGCGACATACGAGCAAACATCGAGCGAACATGCCCGCGCATCATATGGCCTGCGGCCGGAAGATTCGGGTGCGGTGTCCTCGAATCTCCTTTGGCCTCGGGACGGGAAAGTACCGGCGGCCTTCACCTGCGATGTAGGTAATCAGGATCGCAGGCTATTAGTGCGGCCTAACTCCACTGCGCACGCGACCTCCCCCAAGGGGCGCGATCAAGTCATGGCCAACCGCGCGAGGTGGCCTCCGGGCCGCGTCGCCGATCAAGTACAGGCGGATCCGAGGTTCCTGGACGCGCCCGTCGACGGGCCAACTGCTGCGCCCGGTCTCCGGCGGGAGAGGATGCGGCCCCGTCCCATCGACGACTCCGGTGGCTGGGCGTACGGCCCCGGTCTGGAGAGGCAGGCGACTGTCTCTCCTGTCGGTCTTCACAGGAGGTTGGTCAGTGCTGAGACGAGCGCGATGGTGAGGCCGCCGGCGACGCCTTGAATGGCCGCACCTGCCAGCAGCAACCACTCGCTTCTGGTCAGGCGCCTGAACTGCCGCATTGTCGTTTCCTCCCGTGATGGTCGCCAGTAGCAGGAGGAGACCTCACGGGGTGGGTGTCCAGGAATCCGGTTGGACGAAGCTGGACGATCAGGATGCCTGCCGTGCGAGGAAAGGGCATGCTTGAGGACGGTGGACGCCGGGGTGGACGGGCGGCGGGTTCGGCGGAGGACGGCGTGGCGTTGTCGTGGAGCCTCAATGAGGTGGAGACACCTGCTGGACTGGCCGAGGCGCTGAACTCGCTGCGTGAACGGTCCGGACTCAGCCATCGGGACGTCCAGCGGCTTGCCGAAGGCCGCGACCAGTCTCTTTCGAAGGCCAAGTCATCGGCTTTGTGCACTCAGGGCAGGTGCAGCCTGGCGACACTCAAGACGTTCTTGGCGGTGTGTGGCGTGCCCGATGGGCAGGTCGCCGCATGGGTCAGGGCTTGGGAACGCTCTCGCGGACTGGCCAGGCCTCGGCCGCCGGGGGCGCTGCGGGTTGCGGAAGCCAATGCGCGTAGGCTTGGCGTGCACCGTGCCATTCAGGTGGCGGGAGCGGCCGGTGAGCTGCCCGCATACGTGCCGCGCGATCTCGACGAGGCCCCGGACGGTTTGCGTGCCCGCCTGGCCATCGAGGCAGAGACGTCCGGGTTCGTCGTCGCGGTCGGTGGATCGTCGGCGGGCAAGACTTACACCATGTACCAGGCGATGCTCTCGGTGATGCCGGACTGGTGGCTGCTGCATCCGGACCGGGCCGAGCAGATCGATCTATACGCCGAGATGGATCTGCGGCGTGTCGTTGTCTGGCTGGACGACCTTCAGCACTTCCTCGGCGGCGCGACGGGCCTCACCGGTGGCTCGGTCCGGCGGTTGCTGGTCAACGAGCACGTGGTATTGCTGGGCACGCTGTGGCCCCGGCACTACTCGCGCTACACCGACCCGGTGAGCGCACACTACATCGAACGCGACCTGCTCGGCCTGGCGTACGTGGTGCGCGTACCGGACCGGCTCTCACATCACGAGATGGCCCGGGCGCGCGTGGCGGCCGACACCGATCCCCGGATCGAGGCCGCGTTGACGATCCGCGACTTCGGCTTCACTCAAGCGATGGCAGGCGCGCCGCACCTAATCGAGCGGTGGCGTGACGCCGAGGGCCACTGCCGGGCGGTTCTGGAGGCAGCGATCGACGCGGCCCGGCTAGGTGTGCAGTCACCGTTGCCGGAGACGCTATTGCGGGCCGCGGCGCCCGCGTACTGCAGCGGACGCGAACGCGCCGAAGCCGGACCCGGCTGGTTCGACGAGGCGCTGGCCTACGGCACGGCCGCGCTACATGGCGTGGTGTCCGCACTGATGCCAGTTCCAAAGGACGACGGCAGCATGGGCGCAGCAGCGGGGTACTGGGTGGCCGACTACCTCCTCCAGCAGACCGCCACTGAACGTGCCGAAGAGCGTATACCCGACGAGCTGTGGGAGGCGTGCCTGGCCTACATCACCGATCCGGGCGACTACATCCGTTTGGCCTCCAGCGCCGAGGCACGACAGTTGCAACACCACGCCAGCCAGTTCTACAAGCGCGCGGCCCCGCACCGGCCGGACGCAGCCTGCCAGCTGGCGCGAATGCTGGCCGACGAGGGGCGGCGCAAGGAGGCAATCGAGGTACTGCGGCCGTGGTCGGACGCCGGCGACACCGAGGCGGCAGCGCTCCTGACAACGCTGCTGACCGACCCCGCCGTGGACGATGCGGACACTGCCTACGTGCCCGTTGAGGAGTACACGCTCAGCGGGCACGTGGAAAAGGCCATTGCAGTTCTACACCGGCTGGCGGTCTCCCAGCCAGCAGGATATCTATCCGACCAAGGCGACGAGACAGCACTTCGTGCGCTGGCCGATAACGGGGACTGGGCGTCAGCGGCGCGGTTGGCTCGTCTGTTCGCCGAGTCCGGGCGTTTCACCGAACTGCGCGACCGTGCCGACGCGGGCGACCGCGCGGCCGCGTTCCGACTGGCGGATCTACTTCTAGCGAACGGAGGGGAGGCCGAGTTGCTCGACCGGGCCGAGCGGGGCGACGGGCCTGCATGCTATCGACTGGCCGGCCATTTTTTCGAGAACGGACGACGAGCGGAGGCGGTCGCTCTACTGCGGCCGCTCGCAATCGCCGGGGATCCGTACGCCGTGTCCCTGCTGGCCCGCTGGGCCGAGGGAGGGCGCCTAAAGTGACCACGTCGCAGCGATGGATGCCCTCCGGCTCTTGCATAATCGTGGCCATCGACATCGTCGGATTCGGAGACCGACGCAGCGACTTCGAGCGCCAGCATGTTCGCAAGGCCTTGTATGACTCGGTGACCAGTGCATTCGACGCTTCCGATATCTCGTTCGGGCAAACCTACACCGAAGACCGCGGCGACGGACTGCTGATCATCGTTCCGCCTCAGATACCGGTTGAACCGGCGCTGGAGGAACTGCCGTCTCATCTGGCAGCGATCCTGCGGTACTACAACCGGAGGGCGTCAGTTGAGGCGCAGCTCAAGGTGCGCATGGCGATCCACATCGGGGAGATCAGGCACGATGACCACGGTGTTTACGGCAGCGATCTCATTCACGCTTTCCGTCTACTCGATGCCCCTCAATTCAAGGAAGCAATTTTCGGCTCGGATGACGCGCTGGCGCTGATCGTTTCGGAACGCGTGTACACCCATGTCGTGGGCAGGGGACTGGGCTTGCTCGATCCTGCAGACTTCAGCACGATCTACGTGCGGGTCAAAGAGACCGCCAGCGAGGCGTGGGTCTACCGGCCCTTGCTCCGCGGTTGGCCTCCGGCGGCAGCGGCGGCCGGTGCTGAGGGGCGCAGGTATGAAGACCTTCGCGCCGAGCAGGAACACCAAACCGCACTCTCTGAACTGTTCAGGATTGTGGACGACCTGCTGGATATACAGCTACTACACACGGTGCAGGGGCGTGACCAAGTGGTCGGCGTGTTGCCGCCAAACATCGGGAAAGTCATCCCACGCTCACCTGACCCCAGGACGGACTTGTTTGCCATCATGCGGGCCTGCCTGGACTATCCCGGCGGATTGCAGCAATTCCTGATGGTCATCCGAGCGTTCGCCGGAGAGTCGGTGGCGATGCGTCGACTGGAGCAGGGCATAACTCCCACCCTCATGCCACCGGAGCGGCCGGAGGACTAAGAGCGTGTCTCATGTGGGGAGTTGTGTGAGCTTCTTGTAGCAGGTGATGGCTGCGGCGAGGACGAGGAAGGCGTTGAACAGGTGGCCGTGGCGTTCGTAGCGGACGGTTAGGCGCCGGTAGCCG
>NZ_JAGEOK010000076.1 GCF_017573545.1 Actinomadura nitritigenes
CAGCAACACCCAACGCACCCACCGCCTGGCACCCTGGCTGGAGTACTACAACACCCAACGCCCACACACCGCACTCGGCGGTCACCCACCCATCAGCCGCCTGTCACCAACCTCATGACCGAGTACACCTAGCGGGCCCCTCGCCGAGAGGTAGCCTGCGGAACGTGAGCGAAGACAGCGCCGCCGCCGGGAACGTCATCCGGCTCGCCGAGATCCGCGACACCCCGCTCTCCGTCGACGAGGTGTTCGCCGCCGTAGGCGACCCCGCCGCCGGCGGCGTCGCGCTGTTCGTCGGGACCGTCCGCGACCACGACCACGCCCGCGACGTCAGCGCCCTGTCCTACAGCGCCCACCCCACCGTCCGGCGCGAGCTCCTCGCCGTCATGGAGAAGGTCGCCGCCGACCTCCCCGTCCGCGCCCTCGCCGCCGTCCACCGCGTCGGCGACCTCGAGATCGGCGACCTCGCCGTCGTCGTCGCCGCGTCCTGCCCCCACCGCGCCGAAGCCTTCGACGCCTGCCGCCGGCTCATCGACGACCTCAAAACCCAGGTGCCCATCTGGAAGCACCAGACCTTCGCCGACGGCGGAGACGAGTGGGTCGGGGCCTGCTGAGGCCCCCGGTCCGCATAGAGTTCCGACCATGTCTCGTCGTGCCGCCACGCTCACCGTCGCGAGCGTCCTCGTCCTCGCGCTGGCCCTCGTCGGCTCCCTCATGCCGGTGCCCTACATCGCGCTGATGCCCGGCCCGACGAGCAACACCCTCGGCACGAACGAGAAGGGCCAGCAGGTCATCACCATCGACGGCCGCCAGACCTACCCCGACCAGGGGCACCTCAACTTCACCACCGTCACCTACCGCGGCGGCCCCGGCGGACGCATCGACCTCTTCACCGCCCTGCGCGGCTGGCTCGACCACGACACCGCGATCGTCCCCGAGGAGCTCTACTTCCCCAAGGACCAGAGCCAGAAGCAGGTCGACCAGGAGAACACCCGCCAGATGCAGGACTCCCAGCAGAGCGCCAAGGCCGCGGCCCTGCACGAGCTCAGCGTCCCCCTGCAGACCCAGGTGATCGTCCAAGGCGTCCAGAAGGGCCGCCCCGCCGACGGCAAGCTCCAGCCCGGCGACCAGGTCACCGCCCTCGACGGCGCCAAGGTCACCAGCACCGCCCAGGTCACCGGCACGATGGCCAAGCGCAAGATCGGCGACAAGGTCTCCCTCACCGTCCAGCGCGGCGGCAAGGAGACCACCCAGACCTTCACCACCGTCGCCGACCCCACCGGCAAGCGCGCCGTCGTCGGCGTCGTCCTCGGCGACCAGTACAAGTTCCCCTTCAAGATCGACATCAGCGTCGGCGACATCGGCGGCCCCAGCGCCGGCCTCATGTTCGCCCTCGCCATCTACGACAAGCTCACCCCCGGCCCCCTCAGCGCCGGCAAGTTCATCGCCGGCACCGGCGAGATCGACCCCGACGGCCGGGTCAGCCCCATCGGCGGCATCCAGCAGAAGATGATCGCCGCCCGCCGCGCCGGCGCCACCGTCTTCCTCACCCCCGCCAAGAACTGCTCCGAGGCCGTCGGTGCCCGCCCCGCCGGCCTCCGCCTCGTCCGCGCCGACACCCTCCACAGCGCCATCCAGGCCATCAACGCGATCACCACCGGCAAGGGCGCCGTCCCCGCCTGCGCCAAATGACCCGCCGATTTGGTCGAACCCCCGCCATGCAATACAGTTGAGTCATCACCGCGGGGTGGAGCAGTTCGGTAGCTCGCTGGGCTCATAACCCAGAGGTCGCAGGTTCAAATCCTGCCCCCGCTACGGGTCCTAGGGTCCGTGTGGTCGCGCCTTCGGCGCTTCCCCACGGGCCCTTCGCCGTTTTCGGGGGGGCGACCCCCCGAGCCCCCCGGTGTGGGGGCTCCGCCCCCACGCCCCCGGCGCGCGCTGCGCGCGCTTTTTGGGGCTTCGCCCCTTGCCCCCCTCGGGCTTCGCCCTCGCATGGTGGTGCGGGTTTCTGCTCTGCGCCCTCTTTTGGGGCTTCGCCCCTTGCCCCCTCGGGCTTCGGCCTCGTGCCGGAGGGCCTTGTGGCCTGCGGCTATGATCCAGATCACTGCCTCTATCAGCGGTTATGTCTGGAAAGGACGGTGGGCGATGTCGACGTCGGTCGCTAGGGCCCGGCAGCACTCCTACGGGGACCTGCTGCACCGGACGGCGCGGCGCTATCCGGGGAAGCTCGCGGTGGTCGGCGGCGACGAGCGGTTCACGTACGCGGAGTTCGACGCGGCCGTGAACCGGGCGGCGAACGCGCTGGCCGGGCGGGGGCTCCGGAAGGGCGATCGGCTCGCCCTGCTGTCGCACAACTGCTGGCAGTACGCGGCGCTGGCGTTCGCGACGGCGAAGCTGGGCGTGGTGCTGGTACCCGTCAACTTCATGCTGAACGCCGACGAGATCGCCTACATCCTCGGGCACTCGGGGGCCTCCGGGATCGTCGCCGAGGGCGCCCTGGTGCCCGTCGCGGAGAAGGCGCTGGCCGCAGCCGGTGTCGAGGGCGGCGTCCGCGGGCGGATCGGGGACGGCGCCGAAGGGTGGGAGGACGTCGACGCGTGGTGCCGCGAGGGGTCCGCCTCGGCCCCGGACGTGCTGGTGGGCGACGACGACCCGCTGCGCCTGATGTACACCTCGGGGACCGAGTCGCGGCCCAAGGGCGTCATGCTGACCAGCCGGTCGCTGATCAGCCAGTACGTGAGCTGCGTCGTCGACGGGGAGATGGCCGCCGACGATGTGGAGGCGCACGCGCTGCCGATGTACCACTGCGCCCAGCTGGACTGCTTCTTCTCGGTCGACGTGTACCTGGGGGCGACGAGCGTCATCCTGCCGGGCCCCGATCCCGCCCTGGTGCTGGAGACGATCGAGCGGGAGAGGGTCACCAAGCTGTTCTGCCCGCCGACGGTGTGGATCTCGCTGCTGCGGCACCCCGACTTCGACCGGCGGGACCTGTCCAGCCTGCGGAAGGGGTACTACGGGGCGTCCGCGATGCCCGTGGAGGTGCTGCGGGAGCTGCTGCGGCGGCTGCCGGACGTGCGGCTGTGGAACTTCTACGGGCAGACGGAGATGGCGCCGCTCGCGACGATCCTGCGGCCGGACGAGCAGCTGGAGCGCGCCGGCAGCGCGGGGCGGGCGGCCCTCAACGTCGAGACGATGCTCGTCGACGACGAGGGGAACCCCGTGCGGGCGGGCGAGGTCGGCGAGATCGTGCACCGCAGCCCGCACGCGGCCCTGGGCTACTACAACGACGAGGACAAGACCGAGGACGCCTTCCGCGGCGGGTGGTTCCACTCCGGGGACCTCGGGGTCATGACCGAGGACGGCTACCTGTCGGTGGTCGACCGGAAGAAGGACATGATCAAGACGGGCGGGGAGAACGTCGCGAGCCGGGAGGTCGAGGAGGCGATCTACGAGCTGGACGGGGTCGCGGAGGTCGCCGTCTTCGGGATCGCGCATCCCCGCTGGATCGAGGCCGTCACGGCGGTCGTCGTGCCGAGGGCCGGGGCCGCCCTGAGCGCCGACGACGTCCACGCGCACGTGCGCGAGCGGCTCGCGGGCTACAAGCGGCCGAAGTACGTGGTGCTGGCCGAGTCGCTGCCGAAGAACCCGAGCGGCAAGATCCTCAAGCGCGAGCTCCGCGGCCGGCACGCCCATCTCGCGGAGTCCTGATCACTCGTCCTGCTGGAGGTGCGGGGCGAGGGTCAGGGCCAGGTGGAGGGTGAGGCGGTCCTGGCCGTCGGCGAGGGTTAGGGCCGTCAGCTCCTCGATGCGGCGCAGGCGGTGGTAGAGGGTCTGGCGGTGGATGCTGAGGGCCTGCGCGGTCTTCTGGACGTTGCCCGCCAGGTCCAGGTAGGTGCGGGCGGTCAGGGCCAGGTCGGGGTGGTGGAGGAGGCGCTCGGTGCCCGGGGTCCGGGTCGTCTGGGTGAGAGCCTCGTCGCCGGCGGCGCGGAGGAGGCGCAGGACGCCGAGGGACGTCCAGTCGCGGGTCTCGCCGGCGGCGGCGGTGCGGGCGGCGACGCGGGCGCGGAGCCAGCCCTCGTGGACGGTCTCCAGGGTGGGGCAGGGCGAGAAGAAGCCCGCGTGGACGGGCGCGGTGCGCTCCTCCAGCAGGCGGCGGGCCCGGTCGACGACGGTGCGCGGCGACGCCGACGCCGGGATCACCAGGACGTGGTCGCGCTGCCAGACCGTGGTGAGGACGGAGTGGGGGAGCAGCCACGGGTTCAGCGGGTCGGTGTTCGGGCTGCGGAGGACGGCGACGGCGAGCGGCGGGTCGGGGACGCCGGCCTCGGCGAGCTCGTTGGCGGCCTGCGCGCGGACGTCCGGCTGGGCGGACAGCAGGTCGGCGACCTTCCAGCCGAGGTCGTCGCGCTCCCGGGCCTGGCGCGCCATGAGGAGCCCGGCGCGCTCGCAGAGGGGCATGGCCGGAGCGGCGTCGGTGATGCGCTCCTGGTCGTCCAGCAGCCAGAGGTAGCCGTAGGTGACGTCGTTCCAGCGGACGGGCAGGCACAGCCGGCCGAGCTGGTTGAGGGAGTGGTCGGCGGGGATGCGGACGGGCCCGGCGGCGCGGGCGATGCCGTAGGACTCGAACCGGGTGCGGACGGCCTCGGTCGCGCGCCGGTGCAGGATCGAGTCCATCCGGACGGGGTCGATCGTGTCGCCGTGCGCGGCGTAGGCGACGAGGTGGAAGTCGCGGTCCTCGAGGGTCGCCGGGGCGCCGAGGAGGTCGGCGGCCAGTTCGACGATCTCTTGCAGATCAGGAGCCATAAGACATATGTATGAAGAAGTCGCTGGTTGAAAGTGGCGTTTGACTATACGCGGTGACGGGGTCCGCTTCCTACCGTCGAGGTGACGTTAGGAGGCTCTGATGCTCGGTCCCGTTCTCCTCGCCGCGGCGCGCAGCGACCGCGTGCGCGGCCTCGTGACCTCCGTGCCGCTGACGCGGCGGGTCGTCGACCGGTTCGTCGCGGGGGAGGATCTGGACGCCGCCGTCCGGGCGGTCAGGGAGCTGACCGCCGACGGTCTCCGCGTGACCCTGGACCACCTCGGCGAGTACACGCGCGAGCGGGCGCAGGCGGAGGCGACCCGGGACGCCTACCTCGCGATGTTCGAGGTCTTCGCCGAGGACGGGCTGGCCGAGGGCGCGGACGCGTCGGTGAAGCTGTCGGCGCTCGGCCAGGCGCTGCCCGGCGACCTCGCGCTGGACCACGCGCGGGAGATCTGCGCGGCGGCGGAGCGGGCCGGCATGACGGTCACGCTGGACATGGAGGACCACACGACCGTGGACTCCACGCTGGAGATCCTCGGCAAGCTGCGCGCCGACTTCCCGCGGACGGGCGTGGCGATCCAGGCGATGCTGCGCCGCACGGAGGGCGACCTGCGGGACCTGGCGCACGAGGGGTCGCGGGTCCGGCTCGTCAAGGGCGCGTACGCGGAACCGGCGTCGGTGGCCTTCGAGAGCAGGGCCGAGATCGACCGCGCCTACGTGCGCGGGCTGCGGGTCCTGATGGCGGGGGAGGGGTACCCGATGGTCGGCAGCCACGACCCCCGGATGGTCGACATCGCGCGGACGCTCGCCGTCACGAACGACCGGTCCCCCGACTCGTACGAGTTCCAGATGCTCTACGGCATCCGCGCCGCCGAGCAGCGGCGGCTCGCGCGCGGCAACCGGATGCGCGTCTACGTGCCGTACGGCGCCGACTGGTACGGCTACTTCATGCGCCGCCTGGCCGAGCGCCCGGCCAACCTCGTGTTCTTCCTTCGTTCGTTCGTCTCCCGTTGATCCCGGCGAAGCCGGCCCGGGGGGCGTGGGGGGTCGTCCCCCCTCGCAACCAACACTGATGAGGAGGCCCCCTTCCATGGACGCGGTGACCACCGTTCCGACGCCCGAGAACGAGCCGGTGCGCGGGTACGCGCCCGGCAGCTCCGAGCGGGCCCGGCTGGAGGCGAAGCTCGCCGAGCTGACCGCCGAGGCCCCGATCGACCTGCCCATGACGATCGGCGGCGAGCGGCGGCTCGGCGCCGGCGCGAAGGTCGCCGTCGTCCAGCCGCACAGGCACGCCTCGGTGCTCGGGACGTTCGGGACCGCGACGGCGGACGACGCGCGCGACGCGATCGCCGCCGCGCTGGAGGCCGCGCCGAAGTGGCGGGCGCTGCCGTTCGACGAGCGCGCCGCGGTGTTCCTGCGCGCCGCCGACCTGCTCGCCGGGCCGTGGCGGGAGACGATCCTGGCCGCGACGATGCTCGGGCAGTCCAAGACCGTCCAGCAGGCGGAGATCGACAGCCCGTGCGAGCTGGTCGACTTCTGGCGCTTCAACGTGCACTTCGCGCGGCGGCTGCTCGCCGAGCAGCCGATCAGCGGCCCCGGCGTGTGGAACCGGTCGGACCTGCGGCCGCTGGAGGGGTTCGTCTACGCGATCACCCCGTTCAACTTCACCGCGATCGCCGCGAACCTGCCGACCGCGCCCGCGCTGATGGGCAACGTCGTGGTGTGGAAGCCGTCGCCGACGCAGACCTACGCGGCCGTGCTGACCATGCGGCTGCTGGAGGAGGCCGGGCTCCCGCCGGGCGTCATCAACCTGGTGACCGGCGACGGGCTGGCCGTGTCCGAGGTCGCGCTCGCCCACCCCGAGCTCGCGGGGATCCACTTCACCGGCTCGACCGCGACGTTCCAGCACCTGTGGAAGACGGTCGGGAACAACATCGAGAGGTTCCGGAGCTACCCGCGGCTCGTCGGCGAGACCGGCGGCAAGGACTTCGTGGTGGCGCACCCGTCCGCCGACCCGGACGTGCTGAAGACCGTGCTGGTGCGCGGCGCGTTCGAGTACCAGGGGCAGAAGTGCTCCGCCGCGTCCCGCGCCTACGTCCCGCGTTCCATCTGGGAGAACGGGTTCAAGGAGCGGCTCGCGGACGAGGTCGAGGGCCTCAGCATGGGCGACGTGACCGACCTGTCGAACTTCATCGGCGCGCTGATCGACGAGCGGGCGTTCGCGAAGAGCAGGGCCGCGATCGACCGGGCGAAGGAGGACCCGGCGGTCGAGGTCGTCGCGGGCGGCGCCTATGACGACTCGGTGGGGTACTTCGTGCGGCCGACCGTCCTGGTGTCCGGCGACCCGGAGAACGAGATCTTCCGGACCGAGTACTTCGGGCCGATCCTCGGCGTCCACGTCTACGACGACGACCGGTACGAGGAGATGCTCGCGCAGATGGAGTCGGTCGCCGACTACGCGCTGACCGGCGCCGTCATCGCCACCGACCGGGCCGCGATCGCGCACGCCGCCGAGGTGCTCCGCTACGCCGCCGGGAACTTCTACGTCAACGACAAGCCGACCGGCGCCGTCGTCGGGCAGCAGCCGTTCGGCGGGGCGCGGGCGTCCGGCACCAACGACAAGGCCGGCTCGGTGTTCAACCTGCTGCGCTGGACGTCGCCGCGGTCGATCAAGGAGACGTTCGTCCCGCCGACCGACCACCGCTACCCGCACATGGGCTGACGGCCCGCCGCACGTTCCGAGGGCCCGGCGGCCCGGGGTGCGCGCCCCGGGCCGCCGGGCCTTCTCGCCGGTCGCGGCGCGCGTCAGATGGACAATGGCGTTCTTCTAAACGCATAATCATGGCTCGTGACCGCACAGGCCGTCGGGAGGCGTGCATGACGGACGGGCCGCGGCTCGCCGCCGGAACGGAGCTCGACGGCCGCTACCGCCTGGAGAGCCTGATCGGCCGCGGCGGCATGGGCGAGGTCTGGCAGGCGGTCGACACCAGGCTGCGCAGGCCGGTCGCCGTCAAGGCGCTGCCCGCCGAACTGGCGGACGTGCCCGGCGCGATGGAGCGGTTCGAGCGCGAGGCGGAGGCCGCCGCCGCCCTCCAGCACCCCGGCATCACGGTCGTGTTCGACGTCGGCCGCACCGAGGACGGCCTCGCGTACCTGGTCATGGAGCTCCTCGAAGGGGAGGACCTCCGGACGGTCATGCGCCGCCGGCCGGGCGGCCTGCCCGTCGGCGAGGCGGTCGGCCTCGCCGTGCAGGTCGCCGACGCCCTCGCCGCGGCCCACTCGCGCGGGATCGTGCACCGCGACATCAAGCCCGCGAACCTCTTCGTGCTCGCCGACGGGCGGCTCAAGCTGTGCGACTTCGGCATCGCGGGCCTGGCCGACGCCGCGACGCGGCTCACCCAGGACGGCGGGTCCGTCGGCACCCCCCTCTACATGGCCCCCGAGCAGTTCCGCGGGGAGGCCGCCGACTTCCGGTCCGACCTGTACGCGTTCGGGTGCGTCCTCCACGAACTCCTCACCGGCGAACCCCCGTTCCGCTCCGGCTCCGGGCTGCCCGGCCTGCTCTACGCGCACATGAACGAGCCGCCGCCGCGCGTCGGCGCCGTCCGCCCGGACGTGCCGCCGCAGCTGGAACGGCTCGTCCTCGACCTCCTCGCGAAGGAGATGGACGCGCGCCCGGCGAGCGCCGCCGCCGTCGCGTCGTTCCTCCGGGCGGCCGGGAACGGTCCGACGGCTCCGGTGGGGCTCACGCCGCCTCCACTGGGTCTCCAGGCGCCCGGACTCCACGGGCCGACGACGGACCCCGGCATGGCGGCCACGTCCGGCACGGCCGTGCTGCCCGGACGGCCGCCCGCCGGACGGCCGGGCGTGCGGGTGCTGCTCGCGGCGGGCGGGGCGCTCGCCGTCGCCGCCGTCGTGATCGGCGGCACCGTCGCCGTCCTCGCCTCCCCGCCGGACGGCGGGGCGAGCGCCGCAGGCGGGTCCACGCCTTCGAGTACCCCGCCGGCGACCACTCCCGCCGCCTCGGCGGCCCCGTCCACGCCGACGGTCCACAAGATCGTCTACAAGGTGACGGGCAGCGTGTCGCCCGTCACGGTGATGATCTTCCCCCCGGACGGCGGCATGGCCAACCAGACGGTCAAGCCGCCGTGGAGCGCCAAGTACGAGGCATCGCGCTTCACGTTCCTGAGCGTCGGCGGCAACACGGGGATCAGGTCGGGGTCCATCCACTGCAGCATCACCCTGGACGGCAAGGTCGTCCAGGAACGGTCCGCCAAGGGCCAGTTCGCCAGCGTGAGCTGCCAGTTCCAGGACCCCTTCGGCTACGGCTACGGGTTCGGCTCCGGCGCGCCGTCGGGCGGCTGAGCCGGGGCCGCGCCGCCCGGCCGAGCGGCGCGGCGCCGTCGCGCCCGGCTCACCCGATCCCGGTCGCCGGGAGCGAGATCCAGCCGCGGGTGAACGGCGACGCGATGCGCCGCGCGTTCGCCACGTCCACGCCCGTGTGGGGATGGGCCTTCAGCAGCTCCTCCAGCGCGACGCGAGCCTGGAGTCTCGCCAGGTGCGAGCCGATGCAGAAGTGGACGCCGCTGGAGAAGCCCAGATGGCGCGGGATCTCCCGGGTGACGTCGAGGTCGCCGGCGGACGGGCCGAACTCCCTCTCGTCCCGGTTCGCCGCCCCGAACAGCATCATCACCTTCCGGCCCGCGGGGATCTCCGTGCCGCGGATCACGACCGGGCGCGTCGTCGTCCGGGCGAGCGCCTGCACCGACGCCTCCAGCCGGAGGAACTCCAGCAGCGCGTTCGGGATCAGCGAGAAGTCGGACGCGAGCCGCTCGCGCTGCGCGTGGTCGGTGTCCAGCAGCGCCACCCCGTGCGAGATCAGGTTGGCGGTGGTGTCGTTCCCGCCCGCGACCATGACGAAGCAGAAGCCGAGGACGTCCCAGTCGGTGAGGCGCTCGCCGTCCGCCTCGGCCACCGCCAGCGCGCTGATCAGGTCGTCGGACGGGTCCGCGCGGCGCGCCCGGATCACGCCGGTGAAGTACTCGAACATCTCCGCGACGGCGGCGACCGCGTCGTCCTTCAGCGCCTTCAGGTCGAACCCGTCGTCCTGGAGCGTCGTCAGCGCCCGCACCCACGGGGTGAAGCGCGCCCGGTCCGCCTCCGGGACGCCGAGCAGGTGCGCCAGCGCGAACGTCGGGAGCGGCGCGGAGAAGTCGCCGTGCAGGTCCGGGGTCTCGCCGTCGGCCGCCTTCCGCTCCATCCGGGCGATGTTCCCCCGGACGAACGCGCGCAGCATGTCCTCCAGCGCCGCGATCCGGCGCGGCGTGAACCCGTGGCTGACCAGCCTGCGCAGGACGGTGTGCCGCGGCGGATCCAGCATCACGATCGTCGGCGCCAGGCCGAGCGTGCCGATCTCGTCCGGATAGAACGTCAGGCCCTGCGCGGACGAGAACGTCCCCGCGTCGCGCGTCGCCGCCCAGATGTCCTCGAACCGCGACAGTGCCCAGAACGGCGGATCGTCGTGGCGGTGGACGGGGTCCTCGTCGCGGAGCCGCCGGTACGCGGGGTACGGGTCGGCCTGGAACGCGGGATCGAACGGATCGTAGACGTCCGCCATGGCGCGGCCCTCCGGAGGTTATAACGAGCACCGTTATTAACGCCCTCTGTTAGTATCACCGCGTGCCGAGAGACGCAAGCGCCACCCGAGACCGCCTCATCCGCGCCGGCGCCCGCCTCTTCGCCGCCGAAGGCATCGACGCCGCCCGCACCCGCGACATCGTCGCCCTCGCCGGACAGGGCAACGACTCCGCCATCACCTACCACTTCGGCTCCCGCGCCGGACTCCTCGACGCCATCCTCCGCGCCGGCGTCCAGCGCATGGAACCCGCCCGCGCCGCCACCCTCCCCGCCCTCGACCCCGCCGACCTGCACGGCATCGTCGCCGCCATCGTCGAACCCACCGCCGACGAACTCCGCACCCCCGAAGGCCGCGACTTCCTCCGCATCACCGCCCAGCTCGCCGGCCGCGCCGGCATCCGCGGCCACCGCGTCCCGCCCGTCATCGCCGGCACCGCCCTCACCCGCCAGCTCGACCTCCTCCAAGCCGCCTGCCGCGCCCGCCTCCCCGAACCCCGCGCCCTCGAACGCATCGCCGTCGCCATCGCCTTCCTCACCGCCGCGCTCGCCGACCGCACCGGCCGCATCGAACCCGGCCACCCCGACCCCACCCTCCTCGACCACGACGCCTTCGTCGCCGACCTCACCGCCATGCTCACCGATCGGGCGAGCGCCGTGTGGGGAAAGAGTGTTAAGCTTAGTTTCGTTCCTGGTGGTCCACGTACCCTCTCACAACTACTGAAAG
>NZ_JAGEOK010000077.1 GCF_017573545.1 Actinomadura nitritigenes
GCCACGGCCCGGTCGGCGGCGACGGCCGCGCGCTCCATGGCCGCGATCTCCGCGTCGGACTTGCGCATCCGGAGTGATGCGAGGAGCGGCTCGGCCGAGGCGAACAGGGTCTGCGGGCCGAGCCGCTCCTGGATGGACAGCAGCTCATGCGCGGGCATCTGGGGGTCGATGGCGACCCGCGCACCCACCGGGATGAGGGGCGAGGCATCGGGGACGTGCGCGGGCGGGCCGTCCGGCGTGATCACGAGGAAGCCGTGCCGCACCGAGTCTGCCAGGTACCGCAGGTTCGAGGACGGGCGCAGGACGAGGACGTCCACCCCGTGCTCGATCATGCGGGCCCGCACCCGCTCCAGACGAGTGTCGCTCATTCCGGCGCCGAATCGTGGAGCCAGCAGGCCACCCCGCGTTCCTGCACCGGTTCCCGCTCCGAGCAGATGTCCATGGCGTGGGGGCAGCGCGGGTGGAACCGGCAGCCGGACGGCGGCGACACCGGGTCCGGCACGTCGCCGGGCAACTCGGCGGGAAGCGTACCCGCCCCGTCCGGCGCCGGGATGGCGGCGAGCAGGGCCCGAGTGTAGGGGTGTTTCGGGTCGGCCCAGACCTCGGCGGTACGGCCGATCTCGACGATCTTGCCCAGGTACATGACCGCGATCCGGTCCGCGATCATCCGGACGACCGACAGGTCGTGGCTGATGAAGAGCAGCCCCGCCCCCGACTCGACGGTCAGCGACCGCATCAGCGCCGCGACCTGCGCCTGGGCGGAGGCGTCCAGCGCGGAGATCGGCTCGTCGCCGATCAGCAGGGAGGGCTGGGCGGCCAGCGCGCGAGCGATGGCGATGCGCTGCCGCTGTCCGCCGGAGAACTCGTGCGGGTAGCGGCCGGCCATGCCGGCCGACAGCCCGACCCGTTCCAGCAGCTCACCCGGGGGCGGGCCGCCGCGCCGGCCGTCGGCGATCTGGCCGCCGACCCGGCGGCGCGGGTTGAGCGACGCGAACGGGTCCTGGAAGACCATCTGGATGCGGGTCAGCGCGGGATCGCGGCGGCGCAGGCCGAGCGGCGTCACCGGGCGGCCCTCGAACCCGATGGAGCCGCCGGACGGGCGGATGATCCCGCAGATGGCGCGGGCCAGCGTGGACTTTCCGCAGCCCGACTCGCCGACCAGGCCGACGACCTCACCGGGCGCGACGGACAGGTCGACACCCGCCACCGCCCGTACCGGGGGCCGGTCCGGGCTGCGATGGTCGACCACCAGGTTCTCGACGGCCAGCAGGGGTGTGGCGGGCGCCGGATCGGTGCCGTCCAGCAGTTTCATGAGGTGCTCCGCTCCGGCAGCGCGTCCAGCAGCATTCGGGTGTACTCGTCGGCGGGCTCACGCATGACCTGGGCGCGTGCGCCGGTCTCGACCAGCAGGCCCGCCCGCATCACGCTGATCGTGTCGGCCACCGCGGACATGACGCCCAGGTCGTGGGTGACCAGCAGGACGGCGAGTCCGAGTTCGTCGCACAGGCCGCGCAGCAGACGCAGTACGCCGGCCTGGACGGTCACGTCGAGCGCGGTGGTCGGCTCGTCCGCGATCAGGACCTTCGGGTCGCAGGCCAGCGCGATCGCGATCGCGATGCGCTGGCGCATGCCGCCGGAGAACTGGTGGGGGTACCGCCGGAGCGCTCCGGCGGCGTCCGGGATGCGCACCCGCGTCAGCAGTTCGACCGCGCGGTGGCGCGCCTCGGCCCTGTCCAGCTCCAGGTGGTGACGCATGTGGTCGGTGAGCTGGCGGCCGATAGAGAGCATGGGGTGCAGGCTCGTCGACTGGTCCTGGAAGACCATGCCGATCTCTCTGCCGCGCCGCGCGTTCATCTTCTTGGGCGGGAGGGCCAGCAGGTCGGTCCCGTCGAACAGGATCCGTCCGCCGGTACGGGCGCCATGCGGCAGCAGCCCCATGACGGCCAGCCCGGTCATGGTCTTCCCGGAGCCGCTCTCGCCCGCCAGCCCGTGGATCCGGCCCGGTTCCAGCACGAGGTCGATCCCCTGGATGATCTGCCGCCCCGCCAGCTCGACGGTGAGCCGCTCGACGTTCAGCACGGTCACAGCGCCCGCTCCTTGATCGCCCGTGCCGTCCGCGGGTCGAGCGCGTCGCGCATGGTGTCACCGAGGAAGTTGAAGGCCAGCACCACCGTCAGGATGGCCAGGCCGGGGAACACGCCGACCCACCACTTGTCGAACACGTGCGTGGCGGACGCCACCATGGAGCCCCATTCGGCGGTGGGCGGCTTGGCGCCGAGCCCCAGGAACGACAATCCCGACAGCAGCAGGAGCTGGGTGCCGATGTCGAGGGTGGCCAGCACCAGGACCGGGCCGGTCACGTTCGGCAGCACGTCGGTGCGCAGCGAGCGCCACGCGGAGAACCCGAGCAGCCGCCCGCTGATCACGAACTCGCGGGACCGGACGCCGAGCACCAGGCCGCGGGTGACCCGGGCGTACGCGGGCCAGGACACGACGAGCACGGCGAGCACCGCGTTGCGCAGGCTGGCGCCGAGCGAGGCGGCCACGGCCATCGCGAGGATGACGGTGGGGAACGCGAACACCAGGTCCGCGACCCGCATGATCGTCTCGTCCAGCCAGCGGCCGAAGTAGCCGGCGCAGGCTCCCAGCAGCCCGCCGATGACGACGGACATCACGACCAGCAGCAGGGTGAGCGGGATGGACAGGCGTGCGCCGTACAGCACCCGGCTGAGGACGTCGCGGCCGAGTTCGTCGGTGCCGAACCAGTGCGCTCCGCTCGGCCCCTGGAGCCGCGGGAACGCCTGGCTCAGCGGGTCGTGCGGCGCGAGCAGCGGCGCGGCGACCACCACGACCAGCCATCCTGCCGCGATGACAAGGCCGACGACGGCGAGCGGCTTGCGCCATGCTTCCGGCACCCTGCGGCTCACGTGTGCCTCACTCTCGGGTCGATGACGCCGTACAGCATGTCCACCACCAGGTTGACCACCACGTAGATCACGCCCACCACGAGACCGACGCCCATCACCGCGGGCAGATCGAGGGTGGTCGCGCTCTTGTACGCGTACTCGCCGATGCCGGGCCAGGCGTAGACCGCCTCGACGAGCACGGTGCCGGACAGCAGGCTGCCGAAGGCCAGCCCCGCCACCGTGATGACCGGCACCAGCGCGGCGCGCAGCGTGTACCGGAACAGGACGGTGCGGCCGGGCAGCCCCTTGGCCCTGGCGGCCCGCACGTAGTCCTGGCCGAGCACCTCCAGCACGGCCGACCGCGTGAACCTGGTGAGCAGGCCGATCGTGTAGGCGGCGAGCACCAGCGCGGGCAGCAGGAGGTGGCCGACTGCGCTGGCGAAGACGTCCCACTGGCCGGCGAGCGCCGCGTCCACCGTGTACAGGCCGGTGGTGCGCGGCGGAGGCGCCATGGCCGGGGAGAGCCTGCCGGAGCCCGGGGCCAGCCCGAACTTGTAGAAGAAGAGGTAGAAGGCCAGCAGCGCCAGCCAGAACGTCGGGACCGAGACGCCGGCCAGGCTCGTCACCCGCAGAAACTGGTCCACGAGCCGGTCCCGGCGCAACGCGGCGATCACTCCGAACGCGACGCCGAGCAGGAGCGACACCAGCAGCGCCGTGCCGGCCAGCTCGAACGTCGCGGGGACGAACTCCCGCAGGTCGTCGGCGACCGGCCGGTGGCTCTGCTGCGACTCGCCGAGGTCCCCGCGGACGAGGTCGCCCATGTAGGTCGCGTACTGCACGGGCAGCGGCTTGTCGAGGCCGTGCTCCTCCCGGAACTGCTGGACGATCGCCGGGTTGGCGAGCGCCTGCTGGCCGAGGTTCGCGGTGGCCGGGTCGCCAGGCACCATGTTGGTCAGGACGAAGGTGACCAGGGTGACCCCGACGGCCAGCAGCACGGAGACCGCCAGCCGCCGGGCCAGGAATCGCATCAGCGGATGCCGCGACCACCACCGGGCGCCGGGTGGCCGGCGGCCCTCGGGCGTCGCCCCGTCCGACGGGTCAGTGGACTTCATTTGCGGCCGAGCGCCGCGATCTCGAAGGTCCACACCGGGTTGACCGCCAGGCCGGTCAGCGATCCGGCGGTGACCAGGCGCTGGCTCGGCTGGATCAGCGGCACGATCGGGCCGCGCGCGTTGAGCTGGGCCTGGATCTGGTGGTACTGGGTGAACCGGTCATCGCCGATGGTGCTCGCGGCCTTGGCGCCGGCCTCCTCCAGCGCCTTGTCCGCGCCCTTCTTCCAGCCCGCGCGCTCGCCGATCAGTCCGCCGGGCAGGAAGGCGAGGTAGTTGCTGGCGTCCGGGTAGTCCGGGCTCCACCACCACAGGCCCATCTCCTCCTTGCCGTCGCGGTAGCTCTCCAGCGCGGTCGCGATCGGCGCGGGGGCGAGGTCGACGGTGATGCCGACCTCCTTCAGATTGGCCTGGATGCGCTCGGCCAGCGGCTGGAAGGACAGGCCGTTGAGCGTGAAGTCGCTGGGGAACTCCAGCTTGACCCTGGGGTTCGTGATCCCCCCGGCGGCGAGCGCCGCCTTGGCGCCGGCGACGTCGCGCTTGGGCGCCTGCTCCGCGGGCAGCGAACCGTTGATCATGGACGGGATGATGCCGGCCGGCTGCACCGAGCCCTCGCCGGCGAGTTCCAGCAGCCCCGCGTAGTCCACGCCCTTGCTGACGGCCTCGGCGAACCGGGGATTGGACGTGATCTTGCTGACGGCCGGGTTCCGGTTGGTCAGCAGGAAGAACACGTTGGCGGACGCGCCCTTGACGGTCTGGGTGCCGCCGCCGATGCCCTGGGCCTGGTCGGCCGTCAGGTCCACCGCGATCTGGCTGTCCCCGCGCTGCACGTTCAGCTTCTGGGTCTGCGACTGGACGTTGCGCAGCACGACCCGCTTGTAGACCGGCTTGGTGGCGCCCCAGTACTTGGGGTTGGCCTTGAGCACGACCTGTGTGGCGGCGTTGAAGGATTCCAGCATGTACGGGCCGGATCCGGCCGACTGGCCGTTCAGGTACTTCTCCGCCTTGTCGGCGGGGGTCGCGGCACCGCCGTTGGCCTTGACGACCTTGGAGTTGAGGATGCCGAGCGCCGGGTTCGGCAGGATGAACGGCAGCGACGGGTTGGGCTTGGCCGACACCAGGGTGATGGTCCTGTCGTCGGTCTTCTCGACCGTCACGCCGTCGAGCAGGAACGACGGGTTGCCCTTGAGGTCGCGGACCCGGTCGAGCGAGAACACCACGTCGTCGGCGGTGACGGGGCTGCCGTCGGAGAAGACCGCGCCCTGACGCAGCCTGAGGGTGAGCTTCTTGCCGTCCTTGGACAGCTCGTACGACTCTGCCAGCGACGGCACCGGCTTGCTGACGTCGGAGCCCTTGAAGCCGAGCAGTGTGTCGTAGAGGGCCCGGTCGATGAGCAGGCCGGTCTGCTCGTACATCCGTCCCGGGTCGGCGGTCTTGAGGTTGAACGAGGTGTCGACGACCAGGGCCTCGCCGCTCCCGGACGACGACGTCTCGTCCCCGCCCGAGCAGGCGGTCAGGCTGAGTGCTGTGGCCACGAGGACGGAGCACGCCGCCCGCCGTGTGGTTCTACTCGTGATCGGCATCGCGGCCTCCGGGGATCCGTCAGGTCAGTTCGTACTTCTGGACGACGAAGTCCGATAGTGCGAGACTTCCGGCTAAACATCTACGCAACCAGCAAAAGTCAAGACAAAGCGGAAGAGGGAAACGGATCTATGGCCAGACCGTCCCAGGGACCGCCTCATAGGCGGACCGAACCTGGACAGATCCGCACCGAGCTGGACCGGATCGACCTCAAGATGCTGGAGGTCCTGCGCCAGGACGGCCGGATCTCCATCGCTGCCCTCGCCCAGCGGGTCGGGATCTCCCGGGCCAACGCCTACATGCGCTTCGAGGCGCTCCGCAGCGGCGGCGTGATCAGCCGGTTCACCGTGCAGGTCGACCCCGTCCGCACCGGCCTCGGCATCTGCGCGCTGATCTTCGTCACCGTCCGGCAGCAGATGTGGCCACAGTTCCGTGCCCAGCTCTCACTGATGCCGGAGGTCGAGTACTGCGCGATCACCACCGGCCAGCACGACGCGATGATTCAGGTCCGGGCCACCGACGTCGCCGCCGTGCATCGCCTGGTCTCCGAACGCCTGGCCGGCATCCCGGCCGTGAAGGCCACCGAGACGGTGCTCATCCTCGACGAGGTGATCCGCCGTCCGTTCGTGCTGACGTCCGACTGCGCGCCGGCGAAGGCGGAGGCGGAGCCCGGCCCCGGTCCGGTCGCCCTGGGACGGATGCGCTTCATCCGCGCGGACGCGGGGCGGGCCGAGCTCAAAGACCTCCCCTGAGGATCTCCTCGCAGATGCTGACCTGGGGCGTATCGTCCCCCTCGAACTGGAACTCCTCCACCAGCCGGATCCGGCCGTCCTGCAGCAGTTCGATCCGGTTCGTGCTGGACCCGGCGACCGGATGCGCGCTCTGCTTGGTCAGATGGACGTAGTTCAGTTGGACCTCGGCCCCGCGCCGGGCCCCCACGAACCTGCCGTGGACCACGGTGTCGCCTTCGTAACTGCCCCACACCACGCCATCGGCCTCGGCGTAGGCGAATCGTGTGGGCGCGGCAGGGTCCACGCGGCTCGCGGTGGAGCTGACCATCGCGAACCGCCGACCGTCCAGATTGAAAAGATCATTCTCGTTCACGGTGCTCATCGTGCCGGGTTCCGCGTCTCGCGCAATCGCGCCTGAACGCATCGTCGGGGAACCGCCCGCCTCCTGGACGAACCGTCCGCGATACGTGACCGTCACGCCAATCCGTCTCGGACTCCACGTCCGGCCCCCCGAAGCCGACGGGGGGAAGGAGGCCGTTCCGGAGCCCGTACCGACCACCGGGGCGGTCTTTCGGCGGCCGGATCGCCGCTGGCGCGAGACTGAGAATCAGGTCGCTCAGGCGTCGGGCGCCATCTTCGTCGCGGTCGCGTTCACCACGCAGCCGGCCCATCCAGGCAGCGCGTTCAAGGACTCCGGCGCGGCGGCGTCCGAGATCGCCGTGACGATCGGCGGTGACCTGTTCCCCTCGATCTTCCTCGCGGGTCTGGTCGTGGCGCAGTTCGCGTCCGGGAACGCAGCGCAGGCCAGCACGTCACGGCCGCTCTTCGCGATGGGCCGGGACTCGGTCCTGCCGCGCCGCCTGTTCGGCTACGTCCACCAGCGGCCTGCGCGCCACCGGCCGCCAGGTCTATGCGATCAACCCAGTGGCCGTAACCCGCTGTCGCGAGCGTCATACCGTCGCCCGGTCCAAGAGCGACCACGCCGACGCGTTCACACTGGCCGACATTCTGCGGGTCGACGCCGCCCATCACCGGCCGCTGCCAGAGGATTCCGAACTCGTGCAGTCCATCGCGGTGCTGGCCCGCGCCCAACAGTCGGTCAGCGGTAAGGGCGGTTGCGGAACGCGGCCACCTGAGCGTCCAGCACTTTGGACATCTCGCTGACCTGGCTATTGGAGATGCCCTTGATGCCCATCTGTTCCACCAGCTTGTCCACCCGCCGCATCGACGAACCCATCTCTCTGGTCCAGGTCTCCACGCTACGAGGGGAAGCACACCCCGCAGCCAACGGGCAAACATGTCCTCCACCATAGCCAGATACAGCGGCCCTTCCTCGGTGTCGATCTGCGTCATGTCCCCCACCGGCATCCGCCACCCCTCCTCACGCAGGTCATCGGTAAACCGCGGCGACCCGTGGGGTCCGCTGGCTGCCTCGAAGTCCCGGCCGATCGCGGTGTCCAGTTCATCGCATCGCCACTGCCGCCCGGTCAGGGCCTGGACGCCGATGCACTTCTTTCCACTTGTAGAACCAGGACTGCGAGATGCTCAGCGCTCGATGTAGGCCGGCGGAGAGCCGCTGGGCGTAGCGGCCTTCATCGTCGGCCAGAAGACCGACCACGACGTCCCCACGCGTCGGTCACCGTCCTCCAGTGGGTGCCAATCGTGAGCCCTCTCTTCGACCTCCACACCTTCGTGCTTCTACTGTCCGCTGCCCTCGTGGCCATCGGTGCCGGCGCCCTGACGTACCTGTCCACGACCTCATTCCCGCAATCTCTGCTCGTCGCGGGCGGAACGGCCGCCGCGGCTCTCGCCTGGGGCAACTCCCTGATCAAGCCGGGCTCTTGACGGCAACGACTCCATGGATCCCCTGCTGTGCTTCCCGCCGAGGCACTTGCGCCATCCTCGTCTGTAGCCTAGAGACATGGCTCCCTGCTCCCTGTGCACGCAGGGTTGGCCCCGCAGCTAGGGCACGCTTTACTTGCAGAGTCACATGCTCCCCGCGCACGGCTCTGCGCTGATACTCCTTCGGTAATCGATCCGGTTTGGCTCCAGTGTTCCCAACTGCATGTTCCCGTACGGATGGTCAGCTCTCGCTTGTGCGAGCTTCCATATAGGCGTCGGTCAGCAGTGCAAGGACATCCTGGTCGATGGGGCTGGTGAGGTAGTTGTTCTGCCGAATCTCACCCGGGAGGCGTTCGTCCAGGTGGGCCAATGTTCGCGGCGCCTCGGTCTGGAAGACCGACCGCTGTGGGCTGACGAACGCGCCGCCGTCGTTCCAGATGGTGACCAGCCCGCGCCCTTGGCCGGGAAGTCGTGGATTGAGCACCCACCGCCCTTTGC
>NZ_JAGEOK010000078.1 GCF_017573545.1 Actinomadura nitritigenes
TGGACGGAGGGTTGTGAGAGATCAACCGTCCTACCAGGGGCTCCTTGACGTTCCGGGGCAGATGCACCGACCGCGACCATCATGTGATCAACAGTCACCACACCGCTGCTGAAAAAGGCTCACTGGTCGTATCCGACCTCTTCATTCAGGCATGGGGACGCAGGCCACAGAGCCCGAACAGCTCAGTCCCCGGGTGCTGACGGCGTCGCAAGCCGGCGGTCCGGATCGACGGGCGCTGATGGCGCAGGGGCGTCGAGAAAGATCGGGATTGCATGAGCTTTTCTGTGCCGTCAGGACGTCTAGGGCATGTCTCGAAGTCTGGTGTGTGACGGTGTGTCGTGATCTCTAAGTAGCGAGGTCTCCGGTAGATGGGTTTATCGACGACGAAGAACCTGTAATACCGGAGACCTCGTGGCCACCCTAGCGGTGACGGGGCGGTTCGATCTGACCGATGGGCAGTGGGCGGTGCTGGAGCCGCTGCTGCCGTTCCCCAAGGGTCCGGGTCGGCCGTCGCCATGGACGAAAAGGCAGGTCATCGACGGGATCCGCTGGCGGGTGCGGGTCCGGCGCACCTTGGCGGGACGTCCCGGAATGTTATGGGTCCTGGCAGGCGGTGTACGCGCTGTTCCGCCGCTGGCAGCGGGAGGGGGTGTGGGCGCAGATCGTCGCCGGCCTGCAAGGGCGGGCGGACGCGGCCGGGCTGATCTGCTGGCAGGTGAGCGTGGACTCCACCACCGCCCGGGCCCACCAGCACGCGGCCGGGGCCCGTACCCGTCCCGACCAGCAGGCCGAACCTCCCGCCCCCGGCGGTGGCGAGCCCGCCGACCACGCGCTGGGGCGTTCGCGTGGCGGCCTGACCATCAAGGTCCGCCTGTCGTGCGAGCAGAGCCAGAAGGTGCTGTCGCTGCTGGTCACCGCCGGTCAGCGTGGTGACTCCCCGCAGTTTCGGCCCGTTCTGGAACGCATCGCCGTTCCCCGCCTCGGGCCGGGACGTCCTCGCAGCCGGCCCGGGTGCTGAGGCGTTGGTCTTCTTGGCGTTCTTGGTGCGTGGTTGGGTGCGGCGGGTGCGGCGGGCGTCCAGGATGATTGCGGCGGCGTCTTCGGCCGATTGCCGCGCCACATGCGGCAGGACGCTGGTGTAGATGTCGGAGGCGGTGGTCAGCGAGGACAACCGCAGGGTTTCTTGGACGACTTTGAGGTCGTACCCGGCGGCGAGTAGGAACGTGGCGGCGCCGTGCCGCAGGTCGTGCAGCCGGATCGGCGGCAGCCCCGCCTCCATGGACAGCTGTTCGAACTGGTCGGTGACCTCGTTGGGGTTGACGGCGGCGCCGGTGGGTTGGTGAAGACATGGCCGGCCTCGGTCCAGGCGTTGCCGGCGGCGAGGCGCTCGGTGTTCTGCCGCGCCTTGTGCGCGCGCAGTTCCTTGACGGTGGTGGTGTCGAGGTTGATGGTGGCTCTCCGGCGTCGGTTTTGGATTTGCCGTGGAAGGTGTCGGGGCCGATCTGGGTGATCTGCCAGCGGATCGTCACCGTCCCCTGTCGGAAAATCGATGTCGCTCCAGCGCAGCCCGCAGGCTTCCCCGCGGCTGAGCCCCGGAAGGCGATCAGGTGGAACTGGGCATACGGCCGATGCGAGCGGGCCCGGTCCAGAAACTTCTTGGTCAGGGCGGGTGTCCAAACCATGACCCGGGACGGGCGTGGGGCGCCGATGTAGGCGTCCAGCCGGTTGATGTGGGTCCCGATCCGTTTGTGGGGTTCGAGCTGGGATTGGCGTTTGCGGCGGGCGTTCATCTGCTCGGTGTGCGTGGCGAAGTCGGCCTGCCACTGGGTGATGCGTTCGTCGGTCCAACACCAAGGCTTTGGGTGCTTTCGCGGACGGGAGTTCGACCAGGGCGGCGACGTTGAACTCGATGAGGCGTTCGCGGACCGCTTTACTGAAAGCCGATCCCAGGGTCGCGCGGATGCGTTGCTTGGTGGCCGCGCTGACCAGGCGCTGGCCTTTGACTTTGGCGCGCAGGTTGAGGTCGACGGTTTCGCGGGCGCGGGCGATCAGCTGGTTGCGTTCATCGATGGCGTCGAAGAGCCGGTCGATGTCGCGGACCCGGAGCCGTTCCAGTGTGATGTGGCCGAGGTGGGGTTTGAGGTAGAGGCAGATGTGCTGGGCGTAGGAGCGGCGGGTGCCCTCGCGGAGCGCTTTGCGTCCGGCCAGCCAGGCGTCGAGGTAGTCCCCTACGGTTATCGACCGGTTCAGCTCCTGGCCCGTGCGGACCTTGCGGCGCACCTGCTCGGGATCAGGCAGCTGCTTGATCGCCCGGACCGTGGCGACGATGAGACCGGCGATCTGCACCCGGGCGGTTTCGTCGTCTCCGGCGATGGCCAGCAGCTCCCGCGCTTGGCGCAGTTCGTCGGCGGCGTGGTCCTGGGAGGCGAACCCGCTACGCCGAAGCGGCGCGCGTCGTCTCCCGGCCGCGGTGGGCGGGAGCTCCAGCTGGTGCCAGGACTAGCGCTGCTTCTCCCTGCAGGTCCTTATGGACGGTGGCGATGGCGCGGGCGTCACCGCAGGCCAGCTGGTAACGGCCGGTGGCGCCCTGGGTCTGGGCGTGGCGGAGGTTGTTCAGGGTGAGGTCGACGAAGGCGCGTTCGTACTCCATGCCAGCGGCGTCGCGGCCGAGATGGATTGCTTCGACCAGGGTGGTGCCGATCCCGCACCCGCACATGGGATCCACCACCAGGTCCCCCAGGATGAGTGAATGCGTCGATGACGGTGGCGGCGATAGCCGGGAGCGTCTTGCCCGGATGCCGCATTGACGCGCTGGTCCAGGTACTTCAAGCGCACCAGTGACACGCCGACTGTAGGGAAGTTCCGACGACGGGCCCCCGGCGGTATGTCGGGGGCCCGTCGTCGGCGGGGCTCGGGGCCGGAGAGGTGAGTTCGCCTTCTTCCTTGTTCGCCAGGTCCCCGGCACCGTCCCCGGCGCCGCCTACCGCCGCACAGTCAGATGCTGGATGGGGCAGGACGTCGCCGGTGAACCTCTCCGGTGCTAAGCAGGGGTACAGACGAAAGTCGTAGCCCCGCAGTGACGAAACAACCCCGGAGCGGCAAGCTCCGGGGGCTTCTTCGTTACGGAGGCCAGTCTTCTGTGACTGCTGGGAACCGAAGAGGCGGGCGCGCAGGAGAGTGCCCCGGCCCTCGGGGCCGGTTTGTGGTGGTGTGCCGGCGTCGTGAGCGCCGGGGACTCAGGCTGCGGGCGGGGTGATGTGCCCGGTGGATGTCCAGGCGCCGCGTGGCTTGAGTGTGCGTCCAAGGTTCGACCAGAAGGCTTGCCCGACCTTCGCGGCGACCGAACGGCCCCCAGCCGGCTGGGGGCCGTTCGCCGCGTTCAAGGATCGGGAGATCAGACGCCGAACGCCGCCGGGTAGCGGATGACGCCGCTCGGGACCGGCCGCTCAGGGTCGAGGGCGAGCGCCATCATGTACTCGTCCTGGACGTCGAAGGTCGGGCGGATGCCGTACCCGGAGGCCGGGGTGAAGCCGAAGCGCGGGTAGTACTCGGCATGGCCGAGCACGAGCACCAGGTTCTCGCCCTGTTCGCGGGCGGCGTGCAAGGCGGCGCGGATGGCGGCGGCCCCCGCGCCCCGCCGCTGGTGTTCGGGCTTGACGGCGCACGGGCCCAAGGTGAGGGCGGGTGAGTCGGCGACGTGGCAGCGGGTGAGCAGCGCGTATCCGGCGAGATCGCCGTCGGGGGCCTCGGCCAGCCAGGACAGGCCGGGCAGCCACGCCTGCGGGTCGGCCCGCAGCGCCTCGACGATGTCGGCCTCTTCTGGGGTGGGGAAGGCGGCGAGGTTGATGTCGCGGATGGCGGTGACGTCGCCGGCACTCTCCGGACGGGTGGTCCAGGAAGGGGTCATGGTCGGGTTCGTCTCCTTGTTCTTGTGCTGATGCAGGACGTAGCCGGTGTACTGGTGGTCTGCGGCATGCTCGCGGCAGATGGTGATCTCTTGGAGGGTCGCCGCGACCGCCTGGCGCATCCCTGGCACGGCCAGGTCAGCCGCGTGGGCGCGCTGTGACAGCGGCGTGTAGTACTCCTCGAACCAGTCGCGGTCGGGGAGTGGATACGACGCGCCGATGATGTACACCGAGCCTTCGGCCCAGATCAGGTCGAAGCTCTCGTCCGGGAAGGGCAGGTCGGCCATCGACGCCCGTAGCGTGGGGACGACGAGGCCGCGGTCGGCGGCGGTTCGTGCCAGTTCGTCGAGGTACGGCTGGTGCAGGGCGAACAGCGCCGCCGCTGTCGGGTCGCTGATCGAATCGTGCGGGCCTTCGGGCATGGTGGTGCGGGCTCCCGGCGGATGGTGAGCGGTCGGGAAGGTCGGTGGGACGCGGCCGGTCATGGCTGCTGGTCCCGGAACCTGTAGGTGGCGCGCAGGTGGCTGGTGATGGCCTTCTGCCGCTTGACGCGCTCGTCGCGCAGCCGGGCATCGGTACGTGAAGCCGCCCAGGTGTTCTCCCGTTGCAGCTTGCGGTAGCTGTCCAGGCGACGCTCGGTCAGTTCGCCCGCCTCGATGGCGGCCTGGACCGCACATCCCGGCTCGGTGTCGTGGGCGCAATCGCCGAAGCGGCAACGCGCCGCGAGCTCTTCGATCTCGGCGAAGACCTGCTCCAGGCCGTCGGCTGCGTCGTGCAGGCTGATCGCGCGCAGGCCGGGCGTGTCGATGAGGACGCCGCCGCCGGGCAGGGGAACCAGCTCACGGCGGACGGTGGTGTGGCGGCCCTTACCGTCCTGCGCACGTACTCTGCCGGTTGCCAGCAGCTCCTCGCCGAGCAGTACGTTGCCGAGGCTGGACTTGCCCGCGCCCGAGGGGCCGAGCAACACGGTGGTGCCGTGCAGCAACGCCGCCAACGCGTCGATGTTGTGTCCCGTGGTGACGCTGGTGACCAGGATCTCCACGCCAGGTGCCAGCGCGCCGGCCTCGGCTTGGACGGCCTCGGGCTGGTCGGCCAGGTCCGCCTTGGTCAAGACGATCACGGGCTGCGCCCCGCTCTCCCAGGCCAGGGCGAGCAGCCGCTCCAGTTTCGCCGGGTCCAGGGGCGTGGCCAGGGACAGGGCGATGACGACCGTGTCGACGTTGGCGGCGAGCACCTGCCCGTGGGAGGACCGGGACGCCGACGAGCGCACGATCGCGCCGTGTCGCGGCAGCAGCGCCACCAGGTGCGGCTCGGTGCCCGGGCGCAGGGCGGCCCAGTCGCCGGTGCAGGGCGTCAGGAGCGGGTCGGACGGGTGCGGCGCGACGAACGTGGCCCGCGTCGGGCCCGATGCGGTGATCGCCGTGCACATGCCGCGATCGACCCGGGAAATCCGGGCCGGGACGAGCCCCGCTTCGTGATGTTCGGTGAAGGTTCGGTCGAGTGTCCCGGTCCACCCGTACCGGGACAGGCCGGATGGATCGGTGTACGTGTGTGGCAACGTGAGACCCTTGCGGAGAAGGGGCCCCGACGAGACGCGGAATCACCCGCCTGGCGAGCCGGATGGCTCAAGGCCGGGAGACGAAGATGGGTCAGACCGGGGCCCGGGACGTGAGGTTGGTCCGGGCGCTGCGCATGGCAGCGGTCTTCACCGCGGTCATCAAACCTCACCTCCCTCCCACGCCGATCCAGTACCGAACGAGCGCTAGCGTAGCAGCCCCCCGGCCCAGGGCGCTTCAGACTAAGACGTCATCTCATTTGGACGGTTGGCCCACACCCTGGCCTTCGTCCACTCGGTAAACCTGCGGTGAGCCGTCGCCCCGGACGGCCCGAACGACACTGCGGGGAACCTGCGTTCCACCGGGTCCTTGGTGACCCCCGTCGGCCAGGTGCGGCCGGTGCGCAGCGGCCACGGGCTGCCGGGCGCGTAGGGGGTCCAGGCCCCCAGGGATCCTGAACACGGTCTGCGGGTCGGGACGCTGCACCTCCACGGCGATGGGGTCGTGCGGTTAGTACCCAGGGGCCTGCTCGGCTCACTTCCCCGGGCAGAACGCGTCCACCGGTGAGGCCCCGACCTGCGCGCGGAACCGGCCAGCCCATTGCGTCGTCGATTACTGACGTGACTGGAGCGACCCCCACCCTGCCCGACGACCACAAAGAACTGATCTCCGACCTCTGCGGAATCGTCAGCGACTACCCCCAAGGGAGCCCGCCGGCGACCCTCGGCCTGCTCGCCGGCGACGCGGCGGACGCGCTCGACCGCATCGGCACCCCGCAGTGGCGCCGGGAACGGACCGGGTACACAATCTTGCTCCACACCACGTGCTGGTACGTCACCGCACGCGTATTCAGCAAGTCCCTCTTCGCGTCGTACACGCAAGCCCTGAAAGGGTTGCGGGCCACGCTCGACCCGGCGTCCTGCACCTGCCCGGCCGGAGCCCACCCCACGGACGTGGACGACGAGTACGGCGTCGAGGCCGGGGTGAGCATGCTGTCCGAGGCCGGCCGTGCCGTGTTCGCCGAGGAGTACGGGCTGGAGGGCGAGGAGCTGGCGGCGTTCGACTGCGAGGCGTTCCTCGCCGACCTTGCCGACGGGGCCGCCGCCCGCATGCGCGAGGCCCACGAGGAGCTCTTTGGCAGTGTGGACGTCTCCCACCTCGACGCGCGGTTCCTCCGGGACGACGGCGGGATCGACATCGTCGACCTGCAGGAGGCGATCCGGCGTTCCTGGGAGGACAACACCGGCCCCGTCGCGCTGTGGTCCGCCCGTCGCTGGCTGGCCGGGCAGGTGCGCGACGAGGAACGGATCGGCCTGTTCCTGTCCCTGTGGATGGGCATCGCCCAGACCTACGACGGCCTGCCCCCCTCCTATGCACGCGACCTGGTCGCGGCCCTGGACACCATTGACCCGGACGCCTCGTGCGAGCACCCCGGGCACCCCTGGTCCGCGACCACGCAGACCACGCACGTGGACTCCCGGTATGAAGCGGTGGTGCATCTGTACGCGCCCGAGGACCACCCGGACACTCCGGTGCCCGTCGAGCTCTCGGCCCGCGAACTGTGGGAATGCCCGGCGCACTACGCCGAGCTGGCACGCGGTGCGCGGGAGGTCGTCCAGCAGTGGCGTCACATGCGCGGCGGCGAGGAGGGGGACTGGTAGGTCCTGCTGCGGGCCGCCCCGCGTGGTCCGCACGAGTCGTGGTGACCCCGCTACGAACGCAAGGCCGACCACTTCCTCGCCTTCACCAGCATCGCCTGCACCCTCATCTGCTACCGCAGGCTCCCCAAATGAGATGACGTCTAAAGACATTTCAGCGGTGTAGGCGTCAAGCTGCGAGCTGTTCTGAGTGATGCGACCAGGCGGTCGCTTCGTCGTAGGGAGTGTTGGTCTTGAGGCATCCGTGGAGGATGCCGACCAGGCGATTGGCGAGCTGACGGAGCGCGGCGTGGTGGCCGACGTCGCGGGCTCTGAGCCGGTCGTAGTACGCGCGGACGCCGGGTGAGGCGGTGAGAGCCGCGAAGGCCCGGGCGTCGAGGGTGTCGATGAGCCGGTCGTTGTGAACGTACCGGGCCATGACCGTCTTCTTCTTGCCGGAAGCTCGATTGATGGGGCTGGTGCCGGCGTAGTTCTTTCTGGCCTTGGCGGTGGCGTAGCGGTCGGGGTCGTCGCCGAACTCTGCGAGCACCCGGGCGCCGAGGATCAACCCGAGTCCAGGCTGGGAAACAATGACCTCAGCGGCCGGGTGCGCGCCAAAATGGTCCTCCACCTGCCCTTGCAGCGTCATGCCCTGCTGGTTGAGCACGGTCAGGATCGCGGCCTGGGAGCGGACCGCGGCGGCGTAGGCAGCAGTGACGACCGTGGGCTGCCCCAGATGCTCGGTGCGCAACGCCTCGCGAATCCTGGCGGCCTTCTCCTGTCCCCCGCCGTCGCCGGACGGCTCCTGGACGCCGACTGGACGCCCGGCCGGCTGTTCCTCCTCGTCGCCGCTCTCCTGGCCCTGGGCGGCCTGACCATGCACGCCTTCAAGATCCTCGAGCCCACCGCCGCGGATACGGCCCCGCTCAAGCCCCGGGCACAGCCCTCGGCTTCCTGAGCCACCTCGTCCAACCGGGCGGCGACTCCCCTAGCGGAGTCGCCGCCCTCACCACGATCGGTGCGCCCCAGGACATCGCCCGCGGTGCGGCGCGGACCCGACGCGAACGAACCGCGGGCACCCCTGGACGCTCGGTCAGCGGTCGGTGACGATGAGTAGGCGGGTGCTCTGGTTCAGACGGCGGGCTCCGATGTCGGTGCAGACGACGACGTCCTCGATCCGCGCGCCGTACAGTCCCGGAAGGTAGATGGCAGGCTGGACGGACACGGTCATGCCGGGCTCGAAGACGGTCTGGTCCTCCGATG
>NZ_JAGEOK010000079.1 GCF_017573545.1 Actinomadura nitritigenes
CAGCCGGGTGCGGACGAGCCCGCGGGCGCGGCGGACGGCGGCGGGGTCGGCCGGCAGCGTCCAGGAGACGAACCGGTCCTCGGGGATGCGGCGCAGCCGGGCGATGAGGACGGCGATGTCGTCGCGATGCTGGTGATGTGCAGGCCGTCCGCGAACGCCGCCTGCGCCTGCCGCATGACCTGCAGGCCCCGGCGCGGTTCACCTGGCGCCACGCCATCCCGGCGCGCAAGACCGACCCCGGCCCTGCCGGACGGGTGCCCCGCGGCCGACGAGTGTCCGTGACCCTGCGAACCGTCCGCTAGAGGGATCGCCGTCCTGCCGGACGAATGCCAGTTCCGGTCAATGAGCCGGGTTCTCGCTGAGAACGTGCAACGCGTCGAGGGCTCCGCCGGTGTCGTATCGGTAGCCCGTGATGCCGGCGAAGACCTCGATAATCGGCGCCTCGTTTCCTCCGGATACCGCACGGGCCGTTCGTACCGGGACGTTCAGCATGGAGGCCTGCCGCCCCGGCAGGGTGTCCGGGTCGAATTCGAACACCTCCCACTCCTCGGGCGGCGGGGCGAGGCAGAATTCGAGATAGTCCGCCGCCTTGGCGCCCTCGCTCTCGATTTCCACGAGTTCAGCGAAGGGCGGCGGCGGCTCCCCGATGGTGTAGAGCAGACCGCCTTCGTCCTCCACCGCCGCTTTCCATGTCATCCCGCCGTCAGTCCAGCAGGCGGCGCTGAAGCCCATCGACGTCTCCATGACCTCGAAGGTGAGGAGCCGCGTGCCGGTGCTGAGGCTGCGCAATCCGTCCTCGTCGTTGTGCAGCGTGCGCTTCTGGTCGACGATGAAGGTCCAGCCGTCGATCGGCGGGCTGACGCACCAGCCCGGTGTCCGGCTGGAGGTGGCGGTGTCGTGATCGGTCGTCCGGCCGCCGGCCCGCCTGCCCAACCGCGAGGCGACCTCGTCGACCGGCAGGTTCTCGACCGCGATGACCGAATGGTTGAATCCCATGACCGCCCTTCCTCGTGAACGACCACCGGAGCCTATTGCCGGGCTTTCCCCACGTCGAACCCCGCACCCGGAATCAAGGCGGCGAGATCGAACGGACGCCGTCCCGGCCGCGTTGGACCATGCATTTCATCGTGCACAGGTCCTCGGCAGGTACGCCGCTGCATGCGCGGCCTTACCGCGACGCGGCGCGAGTCGATCACCCTCGCCTACTACGGCGGCCACACCTACCGCGAGGTCGCCGAACCGCTCGGCATCGGCCTGGCCGCCGTCAAGACCCGGATGCGCGACGGACTTATCCGGCTGCGCGACTACCTGGGAGTGCAGCCATGACCCACGACCCGCACGACCTTGCCGCCCCCTACGCCCTGGACGCCCTCACCAACACCGAGCGGCGCCTCTTCGAGCGCCACCTGTCGAGCTGCACCACCTGCACCGAACAGACCACCGGGATCCGCGAGACCGCGACCCGCCCTGGCGCTCCCCGCCACCCGCAAACCGCCGCCCGACCTGCACCGGCGGGTGATGGCGCGGATCGCCCGAGCCCGGCAGTGTCCCCCGCCGCTCAGACATCGCCCCGTTACCGTTTTCACGTCCCCGCCCATGGTGGGGAGCCAGGTCACCCGGCCCGGCATGACTCAAGCCCCCTGTCGCACGAATGATCCGGGGGGGTGTTGTCACCGGGCCCGGGTGGCGTCGGTGGACCGCTCATAGGGACAAGGCACCTTCCGTGACGAAGTCATCGTCTCGCCATAACGTGGATGCCGGCAGCCGTCGCCAGGACTTGTGACCAGGCCGAACCTCCCGATCGAGGTAGACGTGAGCGTCGAGTACGCGGTGTTCCTGGGGTTGGACGTCGGCAAGGGCGAGCACCACGCCTGCGCCCTGGCCCCCTCTGGTTAGAAGCTGCACGGCAAACCCCTGCCCAACGACGAACAGCGGCTGCGTGCCCTGTTCACCCAGCTCAGCCGGCACGGCCGGGTGCTGGTGGTGGTCGACCAGCCCGCCTCGATCGGGGCGCTGCCCGTCGCCGTCGCGCGCGACGAGGGCTGCCAGGTCGCCTACCTGCCCGACCTGACCATGCGTCGCCTGGCCGACCTGCACCCCGGCAACGCCAAGACCGACGCCCGCGATGCCTACATCATCGCCGACGCCGCCCGCACCCTCCCGCACTCCCTGCGCCGCGTCGACACCGGCCAGGAAGCCCTGGCTGAACTGGAGGTCCTCGTCGGGTTCGACGAAGACCTGGCGGGCGAGTCGACCCGGCTGATCAACCGGATCCGCGGGCTGCTGGTCACCATTCACCCCTGCCCTGGAGAAGGCCCTAAAGGCTGTCCCGTAATGGTCGAGAAGCGCGGCCAGGCGTGCTGCCGGTGATCTGGCGTCCTCCGGGCCGGTCAGCTGGCTATCGCCAGGTTGTGCATGAGGGCGATGCCATGGGCGGCGTGCTGGACGCAGTCGCGTTTGCGGCGGCAGTTGCGCAGAATGTTCCACCACTTCATGTGCGCGCAGACGTGCTCGACGCGGGCGCGCACCCGTTTGTGGACGGTGTTGAGTTCGTGCTGCCAGGCGGGCAACTCGCTGCCGTCGCGTGGCCGCCGGTAGGGCATGATGACCTGCCGGTTTCCTTGGTAGCCGCCGTCGGCCATCACGTGCGCACCCCAGCACGCGGTATCGGCACCCGAATCGCGGAAGGCGGTGCAGTCGTTGTGATTGCCCTGCACCGGACGTCCGACCGCGACCACCAGCCGGGTGTTGGCGTCGATGACCACCTGCATGTTCACCGAGTACCGGTAGTTCTTGGACGAGGCGGTGACCGTCCGGTTGTGGACGGGGACGAGTGTGCCGTCCACGATCAGGACCGTGCCGGCGGGCGACCGGGGCCAGGGCGAGCAGCGGCGCCAGGTGGTCCACAACACGGTGCGCGGCGGACTTGGACACCCCGAACAGCAACGCGACCTGCCGCGGCGTGAGGTTGGTCCGGTAGTACACCGCGATCAGCAGCACCCGGTCGGCCAACGGCAGACTCCAGCGTCGCCCGGTCCCGGTCTGCTCACCGCCCCGACCTGCAACGATCCGCACCAGGCGTCGGAACTGCCGCACCGACAGGCCGGTGAACACCGGCACCCACTCGTCCCGATCGGCCCTGATCACCCGCTCCACACCAAGATCAACGATCTTGATCGCCCGGCGTTACGGGACAGCCTTTAGGGCCACGACTGCACCACCCCGCCGCCCTGGAACTGCTGATCACCTACGGCGGCCCGGACCAATTGCGCGCCGCCACCACCGACGAGCTGCTGGCCACCACCCGGCCGCTGGCCCCGCGCATGGCCGGGCGCCTGGTCGAGGCGGTCAAGGCCGCCCTGGACGCCCAGACCGTCGTCGTTCCCGGCACCACCGCGGCCGCGACCGTCCTGCCGCACCTGGCCCGATCCCTGCGATCTGTCCACCACCAGCGCGACCAGGTCGCCGTACAGGTAGAGGAGATCCTCCTCGATGCCCACCCTCTCGCCAGGGTCCTGACCTCGATGACCGGTATCGGGATCAGGACCAGCGCACGAATCCTGCTGGAGATCGGCGACATCGCGGCGTTCGTGACCGCCGGGCGCCTGGCCGCCTACGCCGGCCTCGCACCCGTCACCCGCCGCTCCGGATCATCCATCAAGGGCGAACACTCGCCAAGGGCGGCAACAAGGCCCTCAAACGCGCGATGTTCCTGGCCGCGTTCGCCTCCCTCTCCGACCCGCACAGCAGGACCTACTACGACCGCAAGAGAGCCGAGGGCAAAACACAGCGCCGCCCTCATCTGCCTGGCCCGCCGCCGCTCAGACGTCATCTACGGCATGCTCCGCGACAAACAGCCCTACCAACCCGACCGAACACCCTCGGCGCAGGCCGCCTGACCGGGTGCTCGAAGATCGGGTACTCGCTGATGACGGGACAATCAATGGCATGTGGTCGGTCGTCGATGACAGTGAACGCCAGCAGTGGGACTACCTCCCCCAGCAAGGCGTGGGCCCGCTGCGGTTCGGCATGAGCCTCCAAGACGCCCTGGCCGTGCGTCAGCAGCAGGGATTCACCGGATCCTCCTCTGCGCAGCAGCCTAACCACGGCGCCTTGACCCACCGAGCTGAGTTCCGCCCCGCTGCGTCTCCCCCTATCTGACAGCAGTCACGCTCTACTTCCGAGAGCTTCAAGGACTGGCCTGCGTTGCCGTCGACGCTCTATGCGGTCCCCAGGTCACCCTGGACGGGACACGACTGGTCGGCCGCGTGCCCTCTGAACTCCTGGAGGAGTTCTTCGACTACGTGAGCAGGCAGGCGATGACCCGCCAGATCTCTGTGGAGGGCGACGCCGCCTCAGACGAACTCGGAATCATGATCCGAGCCCAACGAGCAGGGGACATCCTCCTCACCCGCCCATTCTTCGCCCACCCCGAAGGCTGGGCCTACACCGTCCACGACTGCGTGCCCACGTCCGAATGGGACGTTCACTGACCCACTACCAGCACCCATCGGGTTGACGAATCCCATAGGGACACCCCCCGTTGACACGCCTCGAGGGAGCGGTTGCGAACTACCAGGACTGGGGCGCCCGGCCCGCCGCCGGCCGCGACGACCTTGAGGGCAAAGTGTCCTACCGATGCACCATCATGGCCGGAAACCGTCACCACGACAGCGGCTTTTCCGGAGGAGAACCATGGCCTTTCCCACCCTTCCCCAGCCCGCGCCCGGCGAAGTGCTTTTGGTGTCCACCTGCTTTAGGGACGGCGCTCCATTATGGGGCGGGCTGCTCAATGAGATCCGAGGTCGCCGGGAGGGTGATGTGCTCGTCGTGGACGGCGATGTACGGCTCCGCCTGGTCGAAGGCCCCGCCTGGAATTCCTTGCACGGCGGGAACGTACCGGCGGTCGTCCCTGGCGGCGGCCCGGCGCAGCAGGTCGCCGTCCTGGCGGACATCTCGGTGGCCTACGGTGGGGACGGGCCGCTGCTGATCGACCTGGCCGACGCGCCCGGACGCGGCGTCCGGGTCCCGCCAGCCCGGCTCGGCGAGGTCCTGACGGCCGTGACGAGCGGCGCCCTCACGTTCGACCATCTCGTGCGCGAAATGGACGTGTTCGGGATGTACCAGGGGGACGGAGGCCGGCCGGCCTTCCCCGCGCCGACGGCGCCCCCGCGCCGGGCCTTCCCGGCGCTGCCCGCCACCGACGCCGCCCTGCTGGTCCGCACCTGCTTCGACGACGAGGACGGCTGGCGCGCCCTGCTCGCCGACCTGGACGAGGTCGACGAGCAGGGCTGGGTAGGCGCGGACCTGGACCCGGACGAGATCGACGTCGAGAACTACCCGCTGACGGCGCGGGTCGTCGACGACCGGGCCTTCGAGGACCTCCAACCGGGCCAGGTCCCCGCGCTGGTCCCGCCGGAGGAGCACACCACCCTGGTCGCGCTCGCCGACGCCAAGACCTTCGCCGAGGCGGGCCGCCCGCTGACGGTCGTCGACCTCTACGACACCCCTGGGCAGCCTGCCGTCCTTCCCTGCGACAGGGTCGGATCGCTGGCGTGCAATTTGGAGATCGCGAACATGGACTTCCACGAATTCGTCGCTCAGAAGGACATCGAACCGTGGTGGGAGGCTTCCTGAAGCCGGCACCGCCGCCCGCCGCAGAGGCGCCCGGCGGCCGGCGGCGTTCGAGGCGACGGCGACGGTCAAGCGTTGGGAGTTGCCGTCGCTGACGGCGACGGAGACGTCCGGCTGCCCGTCGGGACAGACGTCGTCGCAGGGGAAGGCGTATCAGCTCGTTGTCGGCTCGGCGGTTCCGAACCGCATCGGCACGCGGCGGCACCGTGCGGGCCGAAAATTGGGCTCGATGTGGACGGATCGGCACAGGTCGACACTGAACAGGCCGCTCCGCCACGACAGTTCCGGACTTTTAATCCGCAGGGTGTCGAGCTGCTAAGACCCGCCTACCGACATTCAAGTTCATCCAGGTGAGAGGCGGCCTTCTCCGGCGGTCCACTCCATCGACACGAACCAAGCGCGACTGACGCTGCAGCGGCCTCCTCCGCCGAATGTGATCTTGTTCGTCGTTGAGCACCTCCAACCTTGCGGACAGCAGCAGGGGGACCCAATTGGGGAGCCACCCTAGGTGGACTCCCCCTGACCCCACCGCGACTCCCCTGGGGTGCTTTCGCAGGTGAGAGGCTCCTCGATCGACTTCCATCGACCTTGATCGACTGTTCTTCTGCGCCTGGGCTGAAACCTCCGGTTACGGCCAGATCCGGGCGGGCGTGCAGGTGAACGCCGTCGCGGTTCCGTGGCGTCTGATTGTTGTGAATCGAATGACGCGTCTTCGCCGGCAGGGGCAGTACGAAGTCACGCGGCCGGTCGTGCGCGGCGCGGGAACGGTGCTGCTCCGGCTCAGCTTGGTCGGGCTCGCGGCGGCATACGCGGCCGCGTTGTGGCGGATGCCCGACTGGATGCACTAGCACGACCCCAAGGACCGCCAGAACGCCCGGCTGCTGGTGGTCTCGGCCGGCGGCGCCGTCGTGGTGGCGGTGTCGCTGCTGTACACCGCCCGCTCCTACCGGCTCAGCCACCACGGGCAGGTCACCGACCGGTTCACCAAAGCTCTGGAACGGCTCAACTCCTCCGACATCGACGCCCGGCTTGGCGCCATCCACGCCCTGGCCCACGTCGCCAATGACTCCCGCCCGCATCATGACGACGTCGTGGAAGTCTTCCTGCGTCGCCGCTCCTCTGGAGCCCGCCATGACGCGGGGCCAACTCTGGCCGCACGTCCTCGTCTGCCTGAGCGACCTGACTCCGACATTCAGGCCGCGCTTACCGCGCTCGGGAGGCGGCCCAACCGTCCAGAGCGCCGCTCATGGGCAGGTCAACACCTTGCGCGCCGACTCGCCGGGCTCGAAGGCATCGCGGCCCGACCCCTTCACCGGAAGCGGGCCGTGGGTATTCCTGCCAGGTGTGTACGCCGGACTGGCGGGGCGGTTTGGAACTGGTGGTCACCCGCAGGCCAAACACCGACCCCGACCGCACCGGCGGACTCGCCCGCCGCTGGCTGGCCGAGGTCACCGCTGAGCGGCCCGGCCTGGAACGCCGCGCCGTCACCGCCACCCGCCTCGCCGGTGTCCGAATCGATCACGGCGAGGAAACATCAATAGACTGACCTGCTGAACCGCCCTCCAGCGGATTGAGTGGTGAAACGACTGATGCGAGCTGAGTCCAACACCCCTCATCGAGAAAGGAAGACGCAGATGCGACTACGCAAAGCAGCCGTGAGTGCCGGGCTCACCATCCTGGCGGTCAGCGGACTGAGTACAACCGCCCAGGCGGCCGCCCCGCAGATCGGCGGCTCATCGAAATTTGGGCCGGGTCCAGGGTGGACGCTGGTCGATAACTATGCGAGCCGTTTCGAGTGCGTGGATGCGGGCCAGCAGTACGAAC
>NZ_JAGEOK010000007.1 GCF_017573545.1 Actinomadura nitritigenes
TGGCCGTCTCCGCGCGGCCCGCCGCCGCGCCGGAGCCGGCCCCGCAGCCCGTACCGGCCGCCGCGCCCGCCACGGCTCCCGCCCCGGCGCATCCCGCGCCGGCCGAGCGCCGGACCGGCGCGTCCCGCCCGCCGTCGTCGCCGCTGGCGCGCCGGCTGGCCCGCGACCACGGCCTCGACCTCGCGGCGCTGACCGGGTCCGGGCCGGGCGGGCGCATCGTCCGCGCCGACATCGAGGCAGCGATCCGCGACGGCGCCACGGGCACCGCGCCCGCGCCCGCCGCCGAGGCGCCCGCCGCTCCGGCCGAGGCCCCCGCGCCCGCCGCCGCGCGGCCGCAGGCCGCCGAGGACCCGGACGTCGAGGCCGTCCCGCTCAACCGCTTCCGCAAGGTCGCGGCGCGGCGGCTCACCGAGAGCAAGCGGAACGCGCCGCACTTCTACCTCAACCGGGAGGTGGACGCCGGGGCGCTGCTGGCGTTCCGCGCCACCCTCAACGAGGCGCTCGCCCCCGCGAAGGTCAGCGTGAACGACCTGGTCGTGAAGGCGGTGGCCACGGCGCTGCGCGAGCACCCCGAGGTCAACGTCTCCTACACCGAGGAGAACCTGCTCTTCCACAAGAGGGTGCACGTCGGCGTCGCCGTCGCGGTGGAGGACGGCCTGGTCGTCCCGGTCGTGAAGGACGCCGACCGCAAGAGCGTCTCGCAGATCGGCCAGGAGACCCGCGCGTTGGCCGGGAAGGCGCGCGACGGGAAGCTGTCCGCGCAGGAGATGAGCGGCGGCACGTTCAGCGTCAGCAACCTCGGCATGTTCGGCGTCGACTCGTTCTCCGCGGTGATCAACCCGCCGGAGGCCGCGATCCTCGCGGTCGGCGCCGTGCGCGACGAGCCGGTGGTGCGCGACGGGCAGGTCGTCCCGGGCAAGCGGATGGCGGTGACGCTCTCGGTCGACCACCGCGCCTGCGACGGCGCGACGGCCGCGAAGTTCCTCGCCCGCCTCGCCGAGCTGCTGCAGAACCCGCTGCTGATCGTGGCGTGAGCGCGGCCCGGCCGGCCCGCGGGCGCGGGCCGGCCGGGAGCGCGGGCGCGGCCCCGGTGATCGCGGAGGTCACCGGGGCCGCGCGCTGCTTGTCGTCTTTCTGACGACATGTGATCATTGCCGCCATGGCCGTGAACGTTCCGCTGGGTCCCCTGCTCGATCCGGCGTTCCACCTCGGATCGGTGCCCACCACCTGGGCGGAGCTGCTCGGCTTCGCCACCGGCGCGGTCAACGTCTGGATGGTCGTCCGGCAGAACATCCTGAACTGGCCGGTCGGCATCGCCAACGTCGTCCTGCTGGGCCTGGTGTTCCTGGACGGCGGCCTCTACGCCGACGCCGGGCTCCAGGTCGTCTACGTCGTCCTCCAGCTGTACGGATGGTGGGTGTGGCTCCACGCCGGCGACGGCCGCGACGAGCTGCCCGTCCGGCGCACCGCGCGCACCGAGTGGGCCGCGCTCGCCGTCGCCGGCGCGGCCGGGACGGCGCTGCTGACCTGGATGCTGTCGGCCTGGACGGACTCCACCGTCCCGTTCTGGGACGCGCTGACCACCGCGCTGTCGCTCGTCGCGACCTACGGGCAGTCCCGCAAGCTGCTGGAGTCGTGGTGGCTGTGGATCACCGCCGACCTCATCTACATCCCGCTGTACTTCTACAAGGAGCTGAAGCTGACCGGCGCCCTGTACGTGCTGTTCCTCGCACTCTGCGTCGCGGGCCTGGTCGCCTGGCACCGCGACCTCCGGCGGCGGACGGCCGCGGTGGCGGCATGACCCACGAGCACGGGCTCGTCATCGGCAAGTTCTATCCGCCGCACGCGGGCCACCACCATCTGATCGACACGGCCGCCGCGGCGTGCGCCCGGGTGACGGTGGTCGTCGCCGCGTCCACCGTGGAGAGCGTCCCGCTCGCGCTGCGCACCGCCTGGCTGCGCGAGGCGCACCCGCAGCCGCACGTGGAGATCGTCCCGGCGGTGGACGACGCGGAGATCGACTACGACTCCGACGAGATCTGGTCGGCGCACGTCGCGGCGTTCCGGGCGGGGCTCGCGCTGCGGTCGGGGCTCGGCGTGGCCGTCCCGCCGGTGGACGCGGTGTTCAGCTCCGAGCCGTACGGCGCCGAGCTGGCCGCCCGGTTCTCCGCCGTCCACGTGCCGGTGGACCCGCCGCGCGAGCGGTTCCCGGTCAGCGGCACCGCCGTCCGCGCGGACCCGGTGGCGGCGTGGGAGTGGCTGTCGCCGCCCGTCCGCGCGTACCTGGCGCGCCGCGTCGTGGTGACCGGCGCCGAGTCGACCGGCACGACGACGCTGGCGCGCGCGCTCGCCGCGCACTACGCCGGACGCGGCGGGGTCTGGGCGGCGACGCGGTGGGTCCCGGAGTACGGGCGCACCTTCACCGAGGAGAAGCTCGCCGCCGCGCGCCGCGCCACGGGCGACCCGTCGCTGTGGCTGGACGGCCTGGACTGGGAGTCCGCCGAGTTCACCGCGATCGCCGAACGGCACGCCGCGCTGGAGGACGCCGCCGCGCGCACCGGTTCGCCGCTGCTGGTCTGCGACACCGACGCCTTCGCGACCGCGCTCTGGCACGAGCGGTACCTCGGTGCGCCCGCCCCGGACGTCGAGGCCGTCCACGAGCGGGTCCCGCACCACCTGTGGATCCTGACCTCGCCGGACGGCGTGCCGTTCGAGCAGGACGGCTGGCGAGACGGCGAGTCGATCCGGTCCTGGATGTCGGACCGGTTCCGGGAGGAGCTGGAGAAGCGGGACCTCCCGCACATCGTGGTCACCGGCCCGCACGAGGAGCGGCTGGCCGCCGCGGTCGAGGCCGCCGACGCGCTGCTCGCGCGCGGCTGGTCGTTCAGCGCGCCCCTGGCGCCGTAGCCCCGGGCGGCTCCGCGACGCCGGGCGGCCCGGCGGCCTTGGGCTCCCGGTCGACGCGGAAGAGGTCCTCGTCGATCCGGTCGAGGGCCAGCCGCACGGCGCCGAGCCCGATCGCCTCGTCGCCCAGCCGCGACGCCTCGATGCGGACGGGGCTCAGGCAGAGCGGCAGGACGTGCCGGCGCAGCGCGTCCACCAGCGGCGCGCCCGCGCCGGCCAGCGGGCCGCCGACGACGATCATCTCCGGGTCCAGGGCGAGGGCCATCGCGGCGACGCCCCGGGACATGCGCACGGCGAGCCGTTCGACCGCCTCCAGCGCGGCCGGGTCCGCCCGCCCGGCCGCGGCGAGCACGCGCCCGGCGTCCTCCAGCGCGGGGCCGGCGGACGCGAGACCGGCGAGCGCGGCGCCGGCCGCCGCGGGCCCGGGCTCGGCGCCGGTGATCAGGACGGCCGTGGTGTTCCGCAGGCCCAGCTCGGGCAGCATCCCGATCTCGCCGGCGGCGCCCCACCGGCCGCGGTGCAGGCGCCCGCCGATGAGCGCCCCCGCGCCGGTGTGCAGCCCGGCGAGCACGCACACGACGTCGTCGGCCGCGCGGGCCGCGCCGCACCACCGCTCGGCCATCGCCGCGAGGTTGGCGTCGTTCTCCACCAGCACGGGGCAGGCGAACGACCGGCCGAGCTCGCGGCCGAGCTCGACGCCCTCCCACCCGGGGACGGCGGCGCAGCGGGTGACGGTGCCGTCGGGGCCGACGACGCCGGGAGTGCCGACCGCGACGGCCCGCAGCGACCGCCGGTCGATCCCGGCCTCGGCCAGGCACGCCTTGACGGCCGCGCGGACGGCGGCGATGCGGACGTCCGGGCGGGCGTAGGTGTCGAGGTCCACGCGGCGACCGCCGGCGATCTCGCCGGACAGGTCCGTGACGAGCAGCCGCACGTGGTGCGCGTCGATCTCGACGCCGAGGGCGTGGCCGGCCTCGGCGCGGAACCGGTAGCGGCGGGCGGGACGGCCGAGGCCGCCGCCGGGCCGCGGCGCGACCTCCGCCACCAGGCCGCGGCCGATCAGGTCGCCGAGCACGCCCTCGGTGGTGGGGCGCGACAGCCCGACCCGGCGGGCCAGCCCGGACAGCGTCGACTCGCCGCCGTCGCGCAGCTCCCGCAGGGTGGCGGCGGAGTTCAGGCGGCGCAGCACCGACAGGTCGCCCCCGTGCAGCGAGCGTTCGGACACGGCACCCCCCGACGGCGGTCTGCGGGCCGGCGGCGCCATCCGCCCGCCCCGCGAACGAAGGATGCCTCCCCATGGGGCAGGGCCCCGGACGGCCAAGGATATCCAGCTCAGCCGGTGTCCGCCCGGCGAGGGGAATCCCGCAGGGCATGGGCCGCCCGGTACGCCGACGGGGTCATCCCGACCCGGCGGACCATGTGCTCGCGCAGCGAGTCGGCGCTGCCGAGCCCGCTGCGGGCGGCGACCTGGTCCATCGGCAGCGCCGTCGCCTCCAGCAGCTCGCGGGCCCGCCCGATCCGCTGCCGCAGCAGCCACTGCAGCGGGCTGCACCCGGTCTCCGCCTGGAACCGCCGGGTCAGCGTCCGGGTGCTGACCCGCGCGTGCCGGGCCAGGTCCGCGAGCGTGAGCGGCGCGTCGAGGCGGCGCAGCGCCCACGCGCGCGTCGCGGCGAGCGACAGGTCCGGCTCGGCGGGCAGCGGATCGTCCACGAGCTGCACCTGCCCGGCCGGGCGGGGCGGCGCCGCCACGGTCCGCCGCGCCGCCTCGGCCGCGACCGCCGCGCCGTGGTCGGCGCGCACCAGGTGCAGGCACAGGTCGATGCCCGCCGCCGCGCCCGCCGAGGTGAGGACCGGGCCGTCCTCCACGTACAGCACGTCCGGCACGACGTCGACCGCGGGGAACCGGCGCGCCAGGTCCGCCGTCAGCCCCCAGTGGGTGGTGGCGCGCCGCCCGTCCAGCAGCCCCGCCTCCGCCAGCACGAACGCGCCGGTGCAGATCGCCGCGATCCGCTTGCCCGCCTCCGCGGCGGCGCGCAGCGCGTCCAGCATGCGCGGGTCGTTGCCCTCCCGGCCGCCGCTGCCGACGACGAGGACGGTCCCGGCGCGGTCCAGGACGTCCAGCCCCTCCGGCGCCACCACGTCCAGCCCGCCGACGGTCTCGAGGGGGCGTCCCGGTTCGGCGGCGCACACCGGCAGCCGGTAGCCGGGGGCGCCGTCCACCACGGCCGCGCCCAGCACCATGTGCGGGATCGTGACGTCGAACGCCATCACCGGCGGTGCGACGACGACCGCGACCGTGTGCATGGCCGGAACCTCCGGACGGTTGGCGAGCGGACCCCTGCCGGGCCCGGGCCGCGGACCGCAGAGTGGGCAGGGCCGGGACACGCGGGTTCCGGCTCGTCCCCTTGGAGAAGATAATGCCGTTTCATCTCATCATCGGCGCCGGCGGGACCGGCGCCGCCACCGCCCGCCTGCTGGCCGGCGAGGGAGAGCGCGTCCGGCTGGTCACGCGCCGCGGCGGGGGCCCGGAGCATCCGCTGATCGAGCGGGTCGCGCTGGACGCCACCGACACCGGCGCGCTGGCACGGGCCGCCGAGGGCGCGGCCACCGTGGTCAACGCCGCGATGACCGCGTACGACACCTGGCCGCGGACGCTCCCCCCGCTGTTCGGCTCGATCCTCGCGGCGGCCGAGCGATCGGGCGCGGGCTACGTGATGCTGGGCAACCTGTACGGATACGGGCCGGTGGACGGTCCCGTCACCGAGGACCTCCCGCTCGCCGCGACCGGCCCGAAGGGACGCGTCCGCGCCGAGTTGTGGCAGGCGGCCAAGGAGGCGCACGACGCCGGCCGGGTGCGGGTCGCCGAGGTGCGCGCCGGGCAGTTCCTCGGCGCGGGCGCGTCATCGCCGTTCACGCTCCTGGTACAGCCGAACGTGCTCGCGGGACGGCTCGCGCTCGTCCCCGCCGACCTGGACGTCCCGCAGAGCTTCACCGCGGTCGGCGACGCCGCGCGCACGATCGTCGCGCTGTCCCGCGACGACCGCGCGTGGGGGCGGGCCTGGCACGCGCCCACGATCGACGTGTCCGTCCGGGAGACGGCGGAGCGGCTCGCGGTGCTGGCCGGCGCGCCGGCGCCGCGCCTGGAGGTGATGACCGACCGCGACCTCACGCTGCTCGGGCTCGGCAACCCGTTCTGGAACGAGCTGTTCGAGACGGAGCACATGTCGCACCGGCCGTTCGCGGTCGACTCGTCGGCGGTGCGGAGGGCCTTCGGCCTGACCGCCTCGGACCTGGACGCCGTCCTCAAGGAGTCACTCGAACCGGCCGCCCGCTGAGCCGCGGCGCGCCGTCCCCGGCGGCCCCCGGCCGGGGACGCCCCCGCGGGTCAGCGGGCGGCGCCGCCGTAGGTCAGGCCGTACCCGAACGGGAACAGCGGCTCCTTGCCGTCGCCCCGGTTGACCGGCTCCTGGCCGCCGTCGCGCGGCCACGTCACGGGCAGCCGGCCGGCCGGGCGGGCGTCGCCGAACAGGACGTCGGCGACGCCCGCGCCCTCCGTGCCCGGCAGCCACGACGCGACGAGCGCGTTCCAGCCGCCGAGCCGGGACGCGACGTCCAGGGGGCGCCCGGAGACGAGGACGACGGCGACCGGAACGCCCGAGGCGCGCAGCCGCTCGATCGTCCGGACGTCCTCCTCGTCGAGAGCCAGGCCGTCCGGCCGGTCGCCGTGGTACTCGGCGTACGGCTTCTCGCCGACGACGGCCACCGCCGCGTCGTAGGACGTGTCGATCCCCTTACCGTCCCGGTCGTAGGCGATCGTCGCCCGCTCCCCCGCGACCTGCCTGATGCCCTGCAGGATCGTCGTCCCGGGCGTCGTCGCGCCCGGCGCGCCCTGCCACGTCACCGTCCAGCCGCCGGACTGCATGCCGATGTCGTCGGCGCTGCGTCCCGCCACGAAGATCCTCGCGTCCCGGCGCAGCGGCAGGACGCCGTCGTTCTTCAGCAGCACCTGCGACTCGGCGACGGCGCGGCGGGCGAGCGCGCGGTGCGCGGCGCTCCCGACCGTCCTCAGGTACCTCCGGTCGGCCATCGGCCGCTCGAACAGCCCGAACCTCATCTTCTGGGTCAGGATGCGGCGGTTGGCGTCGTCGACGCGCGCCATCGGGACCGTCCCGTCCCGCACCCCGGCGCGCAGCCCCGCGATGAAGTCCTTCCACTTCTCCGGCACCATGACCATGTCGATCCCGGCGTTGACCGCCTTCGCGATCTCGTCCCTGGTCATGCCCTTCTCGCCGTCGATCCGGTCGACGCCCTGGTAGTCGGACACGACGAACCCCCCGAAGCCGAGCTCGCCCTTCAGCACCCCGCTGATCAGGTACCGGTTCGCGTGCATCTTCACGCCGTTCCACGAGCTGTAGGACACCATCACCGACCCGACGCCGCGCCGGACGGCCTCCCGGAACGGCGGCAGGTGCACCGCCCGCAGCTCCTCCTCGGAGATCCGCGCGTCGCCGCGGTCCCGGCCGCCCTCGGTGCCGCCGTCGCCGACGAAGTGCTTCGCCGTGGCGAGGACGGACGCGGGGCCGCCCGGCTCCGGCCCCTGGAGCCCGTCGATGAGCGAGGTCATGGCGGACGGCAGCTCGGGGACCTCGCCGAACGACTCGTACGTGCGGCCCCAGCGGTCGTCGCGGGCGACGCACAGGCAGGGCGCGAAGTCCCAGTCCGCGCCGGTCGCGGCCATCTCCTCGGCCGTCGCCGCGCCGATCCGCCGGACGAGCCCCGGATCGCGCGAGGCGCCGAGCCCGATGGCGTGCGGGAAGATCGTCGCGCCGACCACGTTGTTGTCGCCGTGCACCGCGTCCACCCCGTACATCATCGGGATGCGCAGCGGGGCCGACAGCGCGCCCCTCTGGTAGGCGTCGACCATGTCGGCCCAGCTCTTCGCCGTGTTCGGGGAGGGCGCCGAACCGCCGGCCGACATGACCGACCCGATCCGGTACCTCCCGACCTCCTCCGGCGTGACGTACCGGCGCTCGGGCTGCGTCATCTGCCCGAGCTTGTCGTCCAGGCTCATCCGGGAGAGCAGGTCGTCGACGCGTGCCGCGACGGGCAGCGCGGGATCGAGGTACGGGACGGCGGCCGCGCGCGCCGGACCTGCGGCCGCCGTCGCGGGCACGGCCGGCGAGCCGAGGACGAGGAGCGCCGGCAGGCCGGCGGCGAGCAGCCGGACCGGGACCGCCTTCACGGAGAAGCAGTACATGGGGAAGGTTTTTCCGGCGACGGCCAATTCCGGCGCATGCGGGCGCAAGCGGCCGGCAATATCTGCCGGCCGCTGCCCGACCAATCTCGATATTTCTTATTAAGGGCGACCGCCCGGGATCGAACCGAGGACCTCCAGGACCACAACCTGGCGTGCAGACCACCACACCACGGACGCCGTGTCTCCGGCAGGAATCGAACCTGCGCCCTCCGGGTCCGCAACCCGGCGCGCTCTCCTCTGCGCCACGGAGACTCGATATTCATTTGTCGTGCGTACTGGGCGCAGGAATCGAACCTGCCTGATGCGGCTTATGAGACCGCCGGATGCACCAGCATCCCTGCCCAGCCTGCGCGGAGGGTGCGAGATTCGAACTCGCGCAGGGTGACCCCTGACCACGGCTTAGCAAGCCGCTGCCTTTCCGCTCGGCCAACCCTCCGGAAGAACGTCCGGGACATCGTGCGGGAAAAGAAAAAGACCGCCCGTTCTGCTCGGGCGGTCGGCGTCGGAACGCGATGGTCACGTCCCGCGGCGGCTCCCGAGGCCGGAGTGGCTGCTGTGATGCATTCGATGGCGGCGCATCTTTCCGTCTCCTTCCGGCCTCGTTCCGTTCGATGTCCATATTGCCGGAACGGTTCCGCTCCGGCAACACCTTTTTCCAGCCGATTCGACGAGCCTTCGGGGCGGCCCGCCGGTGCGGGCCGCCCCGTTCCCGCTACTCGTCGAAATCGGTGCTGCGGATCAGCGGCTCCCAGGCGGCGAACTCCTTCCGGAGGCCGTCGAGGCTCGCGGCGACCGCGTCGGCGGCGTCGCTGCCGAGCGGCAGCCGCAGCGGCGTGTCCTCGGCGTCCAGCGCGGTCAGGATGGCGGCGGCGGCCTTGGCGGGGTCGCCCGGCTGCCTGCCGTCGCTGTCCGGCAGGCCCTTGCGCACCTGACCGACCGTGTCGGCGTACTCCGGCATCTCGTCGGCCATCAGCAGCCCGCCGCCCGCGAACGACGTCCGGAACGCGCCCGGCTCCACGATCATCACCTTGATCCCGAACGGCGCGACCTCCCCCGCGAGCGCCTCCGTCAGCCCCTCCAGCGCGAACTTGGTGGCCGAGTAGCCGCCGACGCCCGGGAAGGACAGCCGGCCGCCCTGGCTCGTCAGCTGCACGATCGCACCCGACCCCTGCGCGCGCATGTGCGGCAGCACCGCCCGCGTCAGCGCGGCGGGGCCGAAGAAGTGCAGGTCCATCAGGTCGCGCAACTCCCGGTCGGTGGTCTCCTCCACCGCGCCGACCAGGCCGCGCCCGGCGTTGTTCACGAGGACGTCGATCCGGCCGTGCCACAGCAGCACGTCGGCCACCACGTCCGCGATCCGGCCGTGGTCGGTGACGTCCAGCGCCACGGCGTTCACGCGGCCCGGGTACCGCCCGGCGAGGTCGTCCAGTGCCTGCGGGCGGCGCGCCGCCGCGACGACGGTGTCGCCCGCCGCGAGCACCGCCTCCGCGATCGCCCGTCCGAAGCCCGAGGTCGCCCCGGTGATCAGCCAGACCCGCCCGATCGTCGTGCCGTTCTCGTTCTCAGTCGCGTTCGTCATGGTCCGTTTATCGCAGCTGCGGCGGGGCGGCGTCCAAGACAGAGATCAACATGACCGATAAAGAGCCTTTATCATCCCAGCATGGAGCTGCGTCAGTTGCGCTACCTGGTCGCGATCGCGGACGCCGGCAACCTCGGCCGGGCCGCCGAGTCGCTGTTCGTCAGCCAGCCGGCGCTGTCGTACGCGCTGCGCCGGCTGGAGTCCGAACTCGGGGTGCGGCTGTTCGACCGGCACTCCGGCGGGGTCACCGCCACGGCCGCCGGGCTCGACATCGTCGCCGAGGCCCGCCGGACGGTCCGGCAGGCCGACCGGGTCGCCGCGGTGGCGGAGCGGCACCGGCGCGGCCGGACCGGGGTGCTGCGCGTCGGGTTCGAGGCGACCGGCGCCGGGGAACTGACCACCCGGGCGCGGGCCGCGTTCGCCCGCGCCCATCCCGGCGTCCGCGTCGAGCCCAAGCGGTTCGACTGGGGCGGCGAGGCGGACGCGCTGCGGTCCGGGGACGTGGACGTGGCGTTCGTGTGGCTGCCCGCCGACCTGTCCGGCCTGCACGCCGAGATCGTGCACACCGAGCCGCGGATCGTCGGGCTCCCGTCCGGCCACCGGCTCGCCGGGCACGAGGCCGTCGGCATCCTCGACGTCGGCGACGAGCCCCTGATGTGGACGGAGCGGGCGCCGCGCGAGTGGGTGGACTGGTGGGCGGTCAACCCGCGCCCGGACGGGTCGGAGCCGCGGTGGGGGCCGACCAACGACAACGTCGAGGAGATGCTGGAGCAGGTGGCCGAGGGCGTCGCGATCTGCTTCGCGCCGTCCAGCATGGCCCGGTACTACACGCGGCCGGGCATGGTGTGGGTGCCGCTCACCGGCGTGGAGCCGCTGCGGGTCGCGCTCGCCTGGGCGGACGGCGCGGACGGCCCGCTGGTGCGGTCGTTCGCGGAGATCGTCCGGAGCCTGGCCACCGCGTGACCGCCACGGTCACCGGGTGACGGGCGTACCCAGGGTCGCGTGCAGCGCGCGCAGCGCCTGGTAGACGCGGACCTTGACCACGTCGACCGGCACCCCCAGCAGGGCGGCGGCCTCGTTGACCGAGCGCTCCCGGAAGACCGTCTCGGTGAGGATCTCGCGGTGCGCCGACGGCAGCGCCTGGAAGGCCCGGGCGACCGCCGCGGAGCGCGTCCGCTCCCCCGGTGCGCCGGGGGCGAACGAACCGGTGTGCTTGCCCATTCGCAGTGCCACGCAACGAACTTCGCACCGCGGCGCCCGCCCGTCGCCGCGCTTATGCCGGCTTTAAGGAAGAGCTAACGGTGGAGTGAGGGGCGGGGGGCGTCCGGCGCGGCGTCCTGGTGCGGCGGCGCGGCGGCTTCGAGGGGCGCGGGTTCCCGGAGGAGCCGGGCGAGGAGCCATGCGACGGCGGGGACGGCGATCAGCGGGAGCAGCGCGGCGCGCGGGGACGCGGCGTCGGCGAGAGCGCCCACGGCGGGGCTGACGACGCCGCCGGCGCTGACGGCGAGGCCGAGGGTGACGCCGCTGGCGGTGCCGACGCGGCGCGGCAGGTAGTCCTGGCCGAGCGTCACCTGGATCGAGAACGGGGTGTAGAGGGCGATCGCGGTGAGCGCGACGAACGCGTAGATCGTGTAGGAGGGGGCGAGCGCGACGCCCGCGACGGCCGGGACCGCGAGCAGGTAGGACGCCCGGAGCGACCGCACGCGGCCCAGCGTCGCGGCGAGCCGCCCGCCGAGGACCGTCCCGGCGGCGCCGCCCGCGAACAGGACGAACAGGGCGACCGCCCCCGCGTCGGCGCCGCCGCCGGTCCGCTGCCGCGCGACGACGGCGAGGAGGGTGCTGAGGCCGAAGAAGACGACCGAGCGGCACAGCACGACCAGGGAGAGCCGGACGAACATCGGCCAGTCGTCCCGCCCGTCCGCCGCGCTCTTCCTCGCCGCCGCGCCGGTCGTGCGGCGCCGCATCGCGGTGAGGCTGAGCGCCGTTCCGAGGACGGCCGGTGCCGCGAGCCACGGCGTGGCGTGCAGGCCGCCCGCCGCGAGGACGGGCGTGACCAGCAGCGGGGCGGCGGCGAAGCCGATGTTCCCGCCCAGCGAGAACCAGCTCATCCCGGCGTGGTCGCCGCCGGTCAGGGCCCGCGCGACCCGCGCCGACTCGGGGTGGTAGGCGGCCACACCGAGCCCGGACAGCGCGATGGCGGCCCAGGTCGGGGCGTACGCGTCGGACACGCCGGACAGGGCGACGCCGAGCCCGGCGACGCCCGTCGCGGCGGGCACGAGCCACGGCATCGCCCAGCGGTCGGTCAGCATCCCGAACGCGGGCTGGACGACGGAGGACAGCAGCGTGGCGGCCAGCACGATCCCGGACGCGGCGACGTAGCTGTAGTGGCGCCCGGTGACGAGGAACGGGACGATCGCGGGCACGGCGCCCTGGTAGACGTCGACGCAGGCGTGTCCGGCCGACAGCATCGCGACGGGGCCTCTGCGGTTCATACCGGCAGCCTCGCTCCCGGCCCTCCTGTCACGCTTCCGATATTCAGCCATTTTGTATCGATCAGCCGCCAAATCGGTGCCCGTGCGTACCCTGACCCGATGACCCGCCACACTCCGCGCGCGAGTACGGGCCTGCGGCTGCTGCCGCCCGGCGGCGAGATCGACGCGCACCGCCACGACGACCACCAGCTCGCCTACGCCGGCTCCGGCGTCCTGTCGGCCACGACCGACGCCGGGATCTGGCTCGCGTCGCCCGTCCGGGCGCTGTGGATCCCGGCCGGGACCGTCCACGAGCACCGCTCGTTCGGCGGCGCCGACCTGCGGCTCGTCGGGATCCCGGCGGCCCGCGACCCGCTCGGCCTCACCCGTCCCGCCGTCCTCGGGGTGGACGCGCTGCTCCGCGAGCTGATCGTGGCCTGCACGGGCGTCCCCGCCGCCGAGCGGGACGGCGCCGAATGGCTGCGGCTGCGGGACGTCCTGCTCGACCGCGTCGCCCGCGCCCCCCGGTTCGCCGACTACGTCCCCTCCGCACGCGATCCGCGTCTCGCCGCCGTGTGCCGGATGCTGTGCGACGACCCCGCCGACGACCGGACGCTCGCGGAGCTCGGCGCGCGCGCCGGAGCCGGCGAGCGCACCCTCACCCGGCTGTTCCGCGCCGAACTCGGCATGACCTTCCCGCAGTGGCGCGCCCAGCTGCGCCTGCATCACGCCATGGTCCTGCTCGCCGAGGGCCTTCCGGTGACGACCGTCGCGCACCGGTCGGGGTGGGCGTCCGCCAGCGCGTTCATCGACGCGTTCCGCCGCACGTTCGGCCACACGCCCGGCACGCACCGCGCCCGCGTCGACGGACGCCTCCTGCTCCGCTGACGTCCGCCGCGCCGAGCCCCCGCCGCGCGCGCTTGCCGATGAACTCGCGAGCGCGCCCCTCGCCCGGCGGCCCAGCGCCTAGGATGAGGCTCCGGGGAGGTGGTGGACGTGGACGCACCGCGCATGACGTTCCCGCCGGACGGCTGCTCCTACGAGGTCCGCTACACGCTGGGCCGCCGCGGCACGGGCCTGGAGGCGTTCCCCGACGAGTTCGACCTCGGGCGCTGGTTCGTGCTGATGGCCGAGGAGGGCGTGTTCATCCCGGAGGACTTCTCCGTCCCCGACGAGGACGGCCGCAACGGCTTCCAGATCTTCTGCGTGTCCGATGGAGTCCGCGTCCCGATCAGCTACTTCCACCCGCGCCTCGTCCGGGGCCGCATCGAGGGCGCCCGCGCCGCCGTCCCGAACCCTTGACGCGCGACCCGCGCCGCTAAGCGCGCGCGGGGCGGCGCAGCGCCGCCGCCGCCAGCAGCGCCAGGCCGCAGAACGTCCCGGCGAGCACCCCGTACCCGGCCGCGGACATGATGACGGTGGACGCCAGACCGGCCGCGGCGGCGATCGTCCACACGGCCGCGTCCACCGTGCCCTCGACGTCCGCGCGCGCGGGCTCGGGCAGTTCGCCGGCGAGCCGTCCGCTGCCGCCGACGAAGCAGAGGTTCCACGCGTACCCGAGTCCGAACAGCGCCGCGGTGCGCGTCCAGGCGCCGCCCCCGGCCGCCGCGAGACCCGTCGACGCGGCGAGCGCCGCGACCCCGGCGAGCATCACCGGACGCGCCCCGTACCGGTCGACCAGCCGCCCGGTCACCGGCGACAGCGCGAACATCCCCAGCGTGTGCGCCGACAGCGTCATCCCGACCATGCCGAGCCCGTCGCCGTCCATCCGCATCGCCACCGGCGCCGCCGTCATCACCGCGACCATGACGACCTGCGCCGTCACCATCACCACCAGCGCGGGCCGCGTCACCGGCCCCTGGAGCAGGGCCCGCAGCGGAACGCGGTCACCGGGCTCCGGCGCTCCGGCGCCGGGCGCGCCGGGAGCGGACGCGGCCGCCGCGAGCGCGGCGGCGACGGTGGCCGGGACCGCCGCGAGGAAGGGGCCCGCCATGTGCGGGAGGCCCAGCCCGTGCGCGAGGCCGCCGGACGGGTCGAGCAGCAGCGGCCCGCCGACCGCGCCGGCGGCGGCGGACCAGACGACGACGCCGATCGCGGAGCCCCGCCGGCCCGGCGGGTACAGGTCGGCCGCCGCGTACCGCGAGAGCTGCGCGCCGGCGTTGCCGAGGCCGAGCATCGCCATCCCCGCGCACAGGGCGGCCAGGTCGCCGCGCGCGACGCCGGCGGCGGCCAGGCAGGCGCCGGCCGCGGCGGCGAGGTACCCGCCGGCCAGGGCCGCCCGGCGGCCGATGCGGCGGGCCGCACGGGTCAGCGCGAGCGCGCCGGCCCCCGTGCCGACGATCCCGGCGGTGGCGGGGACGCCGCCCCAGCCGGTGCCGAGCCGGTCCGCGGCGGCCAGCGTGCCCGCCGCGCTCGCCATCGACATCGCCGCGTTCATGAGGGCGGTCGCCGCGCACAGCGCCGCCATCGGGCGCGCCCGCGCGGGGCGCGCGGTGGAGGTCTGATCCATGCCCTCGACGCTAGAAAGGTCCGGCGCCGGGATGAATGGACGATCTATGGTGTTCGCACCGCGCCGCCTGGCGTTCGGAAACCGATCCCGGAAAGGAGCCTTCCGCATGGACCGGGAACTCGACCGGACGGACTGGCGCATCATCGCCGAACTCCAGCGCGACGGGCGGCTGTCGTTCAACCGGCTCGCGGCCCGCGTCAACCTGTCGGCGCCCGCGGTGGCCGAGCGGGTCCGGCGGCTGGAGGAGTCCGGGGTGATCACCGGCTACCAGGCGCGGATCGACCCGGCCCGCGTCGGCCAGCCGCTCACCGCGTTCGTGCAGATGCGCTGCGCCCTCGGCCGCTGCCTGCTGAAGACCACCACCGCCGAGGACCTGCCCGAGGTCACCGAAGTGCACAAGCTCAGCGGGAACTGGTGCTCGATGCTCAAGGTGCGGGTCGCGTCCATGCCGCACCTCGAGGGGCTGCTGGAGCGGCTCGGCGAGCACGGCGAGATGAACTCCCACATCGTGCTGTCCACCGCGTACGAGGCGCGCGCCGTCGAGCCCCCGGCGCCGGAGTCCCGCACGGTGACCGCCTCGGAGGGCTGGACCCGCTGACGTCCGGCGGCCCCGGGCCGGGCCGGTCCGGGCGCGAGGCGTCAGCGCGCCGGGTGCGGCGCGGGCGACGGGGTCCGGCTCGCCGCCGGCCCGATCGTGATGGTGCCGCCGCGCTCGACGTGGCGCAGGCGGGCGGCCATCCCGCGCCGGCCCACCTCCTTGTCGAAGTCCGAGAGCGGCGACTTCATCACCGTGTAGTCGTCGTAGTGGACCGGGACGGCGGTCGCGCAGCCGGTGGTCTCCAGCCACTGCGCGCCCTGGCGCCCGTCCATGGTGACGGTGAGGAGCCCGAGCAGCCGGGTGCCGCCGAGATGGACGACGCCCGCGTCGATCCCGGGATACCGGCGGCGGATCTCGGCGATCTCGTCGTACATGAGCGTGTCGCCGCTGATGCACAGCCGGAACCTCGGTTCGCCGTCCGGCGGGCCGAACTCCAGCAGCGACCCCATGACGGGCGGCAGGAGGCGGCTCAGCGGGCCGGGCGCGTGCCGGCCCGGCAGCGCGGTGATCCTGATCGCGTGGTCGCCCTTGGCGACGCTCTCGGTCTCCCAGGTGCGCATCCCCTCGGCGGCGCGGAACCCGCGGCTGTTCAGCGCGCGCGCCGCCGCCGCGGTGGTGAGGATCGGCAGCCCCCGGTCGAGGTACCGTTCGGCCACCGGGTCCCAGTGGTCGCCGTGCAGGTGGGACAGCACCACGCCGTCGAGCTCGGGCAGCTCGTCCACCGAGATCGCCGGGTCCTTCAGCCGTCTGCTGGTGATGCCGTAGCCGAGCTCGGCGCGCTCGCCGCGGCGCAGGAAGTTCGGGTCGGTCAGCAGCGTGACGCCGCCGTACCGGATGATCGTCGTCGCGTTCCCGACGAAGGTCAGGCTGGCCGTTTCCGCGAGCATCGTTCCCCCTCTCCGAACCCGGTCGATGCCCCTACCCCGCGGGCGGCGCCCCAAGCGTCCGGGCGGCCCCCTCCGGAACGCGCGCGGCGGCGCGGGCGCGACATCGGGCGCGACATCGGGCGCTGCGTCGGGCGGGAGGGCCGCGGCGAGTTCCGGGATCGGGCAGGCCGTGGTTGAATTCTCGATTATGTGGCCCTCGTCACAGAGATCACTCCCGTGGCGGCGGAGGTATCAGCCGGGGGTTCCCACCGACATCGAGATCCCGGACGTCCCCGTCACACGGCTGCTCGACGACGCCGCGGAGCGGTACCCGCGGCGGACCGCGCTCGTCTTCTTCGGGCGGCGGCTCGACTACCGGGAGCTGCGGGACGCGGCGGACCGGTTCGCCGACGGGCTGCACCGGCTCGGCGTGCAGCCCGGCGACCGGGTCGCGCTGATCCTGCCGAACTGCCCGCAGCTCGTGATCGCGTTCTTCGGGGTGCTGCGCAGGGGCGCGATCGCCGTCCAGCACAACCCGCTGTACACCGAGGAGGAGATGGTCCACCAGCTCGCCGACTGCGACGCCCGGGTCGCCGTCGTGCTGGATCGTTCCTACTCGACGGTGCGGGCGGTGCGGCACCGGCTGCGGCTGGAGCACGTCGTCGTCACCTCGCTCGTCGACTACCTGCCGCCGGCCAGGCGGGCCGTGCTGCGGCTGCCGCTGGTGCAGACGCAGCGGCGCCGCGCGGACATCACCGCGGACGTGCCCGACGACGCCGGCATCGTCCCGTTCAAGGAGTTGCAGAGGATCCCGCAGCGGCAGGTGCGCCAGCTTCCGGTGGACCCGTCGCGGGACCTGGCGGCGATCCAGTACACGGGCGGGACCGAGGGGCGTCCCAAGGGCGCCATGCTGACGCACCGCAACCTCGTCGCGAACGCGTGCCAGCAGCACGCCTGGGACGTCGGCGGGCGGGAGGGGCAGGACGTGACGCTCGCGGTCCTGCCGCTGTTCCATTCGTTCGGCCTGATGAGCTGCCTCATCGCGCCGGTGATGACGGCGGGCGCGGTGGTGCTGCTCCCGCGCTTCGACCGCGACCGGGTGCTGCGCGCCATCCGCAAGTACCGTCCGACGGTGTTCCCCGGCGTCCCGACGCTCTACGAGCAGGTGCTGGACGGCCCCCGGTTCCGGCCGTCGGACCTGAAGTCGCTGCGCGTGTACATCTGCGGCGCGATGGCGCTGGGGCAGCGGACGCTCGACCGCTTCGAGGAGCTGGGGGCGCGCGGGCTGATCCAGTGCTACGGGCTGACGGAGGCGTCTCCGGCCGTCACCGGCAACCCGCTGGGCGGCGGCGCCCGGAACCTGACCGTCGGGCTGCCGCTGCCGATGACGGACGCCGTCATCGTGGACGTCGACGAGCCGACGCGGGACCTGCCTCCCGGGGAGGTCGGCGAGCTGGTGGTGCGCGGCCCCCAGGTGTTCGCGGGCTACTGGAACGCGCCGCTGGCCACCGCGCAGGCCCTCTCCAAGGGCTGGCTCCGCACGGGCGACATCGCGGTGATGGACGAGGAGGGGTTCATCACCATCCTCGAGCGGCAGCGGGACATGATCAAGGTGAGCGGCTTCAGCGTCTTCCCGTCCGAGGTGGAGAAGGTCCTGCGGCGCCATCCCGCCGTGTACGACTGCGCCGTGGTCGGCGGGCCGGACGAGCGGCGCGGGGAGCGCGTCATCGCGCACGTGGTGGAGCACCCCGCCTATCCGTTCTCCGCGGACGAGCTGCGGCGGCACTGCGAGCGCTACCTCTCGCACTACAAGGTGCCCGCCGAGTTCCGTCCGCGCACGGACCTGCCGCGGAACGTCCTGGGGAAGGTCGTGCGGCGCAAGCTGCGCGACGAATCGGTGAATTCCCCGGCGTAGGAGGCGCCCGCCGGGTGGTTGACTGTCCCCGTGGAGACCGAGACCGCCCCGCCGGAGCTCATCGCCCGGCTCGTCGAGATCGGGCGTGACTCGTCCCGCGTCGCCGCGCGCGCTCCGGACGCGTCGCGCGAACCCGAGACGCTGTACGACCGTCACGGCGTGCTGGTCGTCCGGGTGGGCGACGTCGTGGTGAAGGCGCATCAGCCCGACCGTGACTACGGGGAAGCGTTCCTCGAACGCATCAAGGTCGCGGCGTCCCTGCCGGACCTCCTGCTGGGGCCGCTCGGTCCGCCGTCGATTGTGGACGGCCGCACGGTGACGCTCTCCGTGTACGGCGAGCCGGTGGACCCGCACAAGGAGCTTCCCTGGGAGGACGCCGGACGGCTCCTGGCCTCGCTCCACTCCATGCCCGTGCCGGAGGACGCACCGCCTTGGGGACGCCCCACGCGCGTGGCCGCGCAGGTGGCGCGCCTCGGCGACGGCCCTGCCGAGGACGAGGTGCGGCGCGCGTTCGCCACCCTGCCCGCCTGGATCCGCGGTGAAGGGGCGGGCGACGACCGTCCCGCGCGCGCGGAGTGCCTCATCCACGGCGACTGGCATCTCGGCCAGATGGTGCGCGCGCGGGACGGGCGCTGGCGGCTGATAGACATCGAGGACCTCGGCAGGGGCGACCCCGCATGGGATCTCGCGCGCCCCGCGGCGCTGTACCTGTCGGGTGTCCTGCATCCCGACGATTGGGCGCGGTTCCTCGACGCCTACGTCGAGGCCGGCGGCCCCGCGGTGCCGGACGCGGCCGCCCCCTGGACGCGCCTCGACATGCCCGCGCGAAGTCTGGCGATCCAGATCGCCGCCACGTGCGTCATATCCGCACGGGAGGACGAGCGTCCGCTGGACGGGCCGGAGCAGGCGATGGTGGACGCCTGCGGCAGAATCTCCGCGACGGGGGACGCGGCATGACGGCCCGCATGACGTGGCGCGGAATCCGCCCTACGTTTAGCCTCTACCTGGGGATCCATAACGGAAGGATGACAAGGCGATGCACTGCCCTAAGTGTCATGGATTGATGCGGACCTACAACCGCAGCGGCGTCCACATCGAACAGTGTGACAACTGCCGGGGCATCTTCCTCGACTACGGCGAGCTCGAGGCCCTCGGCCAGATGGAGGCCCGCCACCGGGCCGCGCCGCCGCCGCCCGGATGGGGCGCTCCGGCGGCCGTGCACCACCATCACCACGGCGGCCACCACGGCGGCCACCACGGCGGCGTCTTCCACATGCTGTTCTCGACCTGACCCGCACGCGGCCCGCCCCCTGGGAGGCGGGCCGCGGCGTCCGGCTCACAGGCGCGGGTCGACGGGTTCCGACTCCAGGGCCAGGACGGCGAAGACGGCCTGGTGCACCCGCCACAGCGGCTCCCCGGCGGCGAGCCGGTCGAGCGCCTCGCTTCCGAGGGCGTGCTCGCGCATCGCCAGCGACCGCTTGCGGCCGAGCGACCTGCCGCGCAGCCGGTCGAGGTTCTCCGGCTCGGTGTAGTCCGGCCCGTAGATGATCCGCAGGTACTCCCGGCCCCGGCACTTCACGCCCGGCTGGACCTTGGCGTCCTCCGGGAGCGGACCGAGCGGCTTGACGACCATCCCCTCCCCGCCCGACGCGGTGAGCTTCTCCCACCATTCCGTCGCGGCGGCCTCCGACTCCGGCGACGCCAGGTCCACGACGACCGACTCGGTCCGCTGGAGCAGCCCGGTGGGGTCGGCCGCGGCGAGCCCGGAGGCCACGTCCATGTGCCAGTCGTGGTCGCGCGCGGCGGCCAGGGAGCGGCCCTCCGCGGCGAGCACCTGGAACGGCGCGATCCGCACTCCCTCCAGCCCGTTCACGGGCCAGCAGTAGCGCGCGTAGGCGTCACGGAAGCGCGCCGCGTTGGCCGCGCGCCGGTCGATGTGCTCGCGGAGCCCGCCGATGTCGAGGCCGCGCCCGTGTGCGCGCGCGAGGACGTCGGACGCCATCGGCAGCGCGGCGCGCGCCGCCGCGCCGGTCGCGGCGTACTGGGTGCGGATGAGGTCCATGGCCTTGGCCGACCAGGGCAGCAGCTCGCAGTCCAGCACGAGCCATCCGGTCTCCAGCTCGTCCCACAGCCCGGCGGCGCCGATCGCGGAACGCAGGCGGCCGAGCACCTCCTCGGTCGCGGACGCGTCGCGGAAGAAGGACCGCCCGGTCCGGGTGTAGACCGCGCCGGTCGTCCCGTCGTCCACGCCGAACCGGGACCCGGCGACGGACGCGTCGCGGCAGACGACCGCGACGGCGCGCGAGCCCATGTGCTTCTCCTCGCAGATCGCGCGAAGGACTCCCCTCTCCCGGTACGCGGCGAGCGCCTCGGCGGGGTGCTCCAGGTACCCGGGCAGCGGCGAGGTGGCGGCGGGCGCCATCGTGGGCGGCAGGTAGACGAGCCACCGCGGGTCGACGGCGAACCGGCTCATCACCTCCAGCGCGGCCAGCGCGTTCTCCTCCCGGACGGTGACGCGCCCCATCAGCCGGGTCTCCACGCCCTGGTTGCCGAGAACGTCGTCGATCTTCAGGACGTCGCTCTCGCGGTGGCCGCCCGGCGACGAGGCCGGCGCCGCGTGCAGCGGCCGGGCCGGCTCGTACCAGACCTGCCGCGCGGGAACCGACACCAGCTCGCGCTCCGGGTACCGCAGCGCGGTCAGCTTGCCGCCGAACACCGCGCCGGTGTCCAGGCAGATGGTGTTGTTGATCCATTCCGCGTCCGGGACGGGCGTGTGGCCGTACACCACCATCGCCTTGCCGCGGTAGTCGCGCGCCCACGGGTACCGGACGGGCAGCCCGTACTCGTCGGTCTCGCCCGTGGTGTCGCCGTACAGCGCGAACGACCGGACTCGGCCCGACGCGCGCCCGTGGTAGTCCTCCTTGAGCCCGGCGTGGGCCACGACGAGGCGGCCCCCGTCGAGGACGTAGTGGCTGATGAGCCCGTCCATGAAGCGCAGCGCGCCGTCGCGGAACTCCTCGGTCTCGGCGCCGAACTGCTCCATCGACTCGGCGAGCCCGTGCGACAGTCGCACCTTGCGCCCGCGCAGGGCCCGGACGAGCTTCGCCTCGTGGTTGCCGGACACGCACAGCGCGTTGCCCGCCTCCACCATGCCCTTGACGAGCCGGACGACGCCCGGGGAGTCCGGGCCGCGGTCGACCAGGTCCCCGACGAAGACGGCGGTGCGCCCGCCCGGGTGGTTGGCGTCCACGGCCAGTCCCTGCGCGTCCCGCTCGATCCCGTAGCCGAGCTCGCCCAGCAGGTCCTCCAGCTCGGCGAGGCACCCGTGCACGTCGCCGACGATGTCGAACGGCCCGGTCAGCTCCCGCCGGTCGTTCCACGCCTTCTCGTAGACGATCGTGGCGGCGTCGATCTCCTCCTGCCCCGACAGCACGTGGCAGCGCCGGAACTCGCGGGCCAGCGTCCGCAGCCCGCGGTTCAGTTCGCGCCGCCGGCGCGGGATCACGTGCGCGGGCATGTCCCGGTCGGGCCGGACGGCGTTCCGCTCGGCGGCGAGCCGCTCAGGGACGTCCAGGACGATCGCCGCCGTCAGCACGTCGTGCTCCTTGGCGAGTTGCAGCAGCGCCTGGCGCGCCTTGCTCTGCACGTTCGTCGCGTCCACCACGGTGAGCAGGCCGCGCCGCAGCCGCTTGGCCACGATGTAGTGCAGCAGGTCGAACGCGTCGCCGGTGGCGGACTGGTCGTTCTCGTCGTCGGACACCATGCCGCGGCAGCGGTCGGACGACACCACCTGCGTCGGCGCGAAGTGCTTGCGCGCGAAGTGCGACTTGCCCGACCCGGTCACGCCGACCAGGACGACGAGCCCCATCTCCGGAAGCCGGATCTCGGTAGTCATCGGACGAACACTCCCATCTGCGTCGGCGCGCCCACCTCGGGGTCGTCGTCGCCGACGGGCACGTGGCGGACGCGGTAGCCATGCGCCGCGGCGACGCCGTCCGCCCATGCGCGGAACTCCGCGCGGGTCCATTCGAAGCGGTGGTCGGGGTGGCGCATGGCGCCGGGCGCCAGCCCCTCGTAGCGGACGTTGTGCTCGGCGTTGGGGGTCGTCACGACGACGACGCGTGGCGTGGCGTGGCCGAACACGACCTGCTCCATGGCACGGAGCCGGGGCGGGTCGATGTGCTCGACGACCTCCATCAGCACGGCCGCCTCGTAGCCGCGGAAGCGTTCGTCCGCGTAGGTGAGCGCGCTCTGGAAGACCTCCTGGACGCGCTTGTCGGGACGGTGCCGCGGCCTGTCCAGACGCAGCCGGCGCGCCGCTCCCTCCAGCGCGCGGTACGAGACGTCCGTACCGGCGATCTCCGTGAAGAAGTCGTCCCGGGCGAGGCGCGCCAGAAGCTTCCCCGACCCGCACCCCATGTCGATGACGCGGCGCGCGTCCTCGTCGTGGAGCGCCTGCACGACCGCCTCGATCCGCCGCTCCGACAGCGAGGCCGGTGCGTCGTCCGCGGCGTCCGCGGCTGCGGTGCCGTTCTCGGCCCGCGCGGGCTCCTCCTCGACCTCGACCGGGTCGAGCGCCTCGTCCGGCGCGTCCTCCGCGTCCGCCAGGCGGCCCAGCGCGGCGCGCACGAGGGCGCGCCGGTTGGCGAGGTAGCGGCGGGTGATGGCCGCCCGGTCGGGATGCGCGCCGAGCCACCCCTCCCCCGCTCGGATGAGCTTGTCGACCTCGTCGGGCGCCATCCAGTAGTGCTTCGCGTCGTCCAGCACGGGCAGCAGCACGTAGAGCTGGTTGAGCGCGTCGGCGAGCCGCGTCCGGCCGGTGAGCGTGAGCGTCACGTAGCGGGAGTCGCCCCAATCGGCGAACTCCGGGTCCAGCGGCACGGGCACGGCCGACACGTCCCAGCCCAGCGGCGCGAAGAAGCGCTCGGCCTGCCCCGGGCCGCCCCGGCACGGCAGCGCCGGCAGCACGATCTCCAGGGGGATCGCGGACTCCGCCAGCTCCGGGCGCAGGGCGCACTTTCCGCGCATGGCGGTGCGGAAGACGTTCGCCATCGCGGACGCCAGCAGCGACGACGCCGCGTACGGGCGGTCGTTCACGTACTGGCCGAGGGAGAAGTCGGGCGTGCCCTTCCCGCGCGTGCGCACGAGCTTGACGGGGTCGACGTCCAGCAGCAGCGCCGCCGTGCAGCGCCGCGCGTCCGCGTCGGGGTAGAAGACGTGCGCGGTGCCGAAGGACTGGGAGAAGCTCTGCGCCTTGTCCGGATGCTTGTGCAGCAGGAAGCCCAGGTCGGTCGCCTGGTCCGCGGTGGTACTGATCGTGAGGAGCACGCCTCGAGTGTGGCGGAACCCGGCGATGCGCTTCTAATTCATTTTCCGGGCACGGAGGGACCGGTCAGGAAGCGCCCGTGCGTGTCGTACGGCCACGGGTTGATCCTGCAGCCTTTCAGCCCGTAGATCTGCTGCATCATCACGGGAGCGGGGCGGCCGCGCCCCGGGCAGGTCATATGGCCGAATCCCAGCCGGTGGCCGACCTCGTGGTTGATGGTGAGCGCGTGGTAGGCGTCCGGCTGCCCCCGGTAGTACTTCGTCAGCAGCAGCCAGCGCCGCAGGTTCACGACGACCTGCTTGCCGCCGCTGCAGTTCACCGTGCCGTTCGTGGTCATGCCGTACGAGCCGCAGATCCTGTCGACGGTCTTCGGCGACGCGAGCTGCACCACGAAGTCGTACTGGCCGGAGTTGACGCGCTGGAACGCCCATTTCCCGCTGGCCGTCCACCCGCGCGGATCGGCGAGTATCTTGTCGACGCTGCGCGCGAACTTCGTGGGGTTCTGCCGTAAGCCGCCCTCCACCTGGACCATGTAGCGCATGACCTTTCCGTGGCCGAACACGCGGCTTCCGGAAGCGGGCAGAAAGAATTTCCCCGTGCCCTTCACGGGGATGTACAGCGAGCTCTTGGGCGTGGCGGTCGGCGCGTCGGGCGGTTCCGTCTCGACCCGCGCGCCGCCCTCCCCCTTGCCGGTCTCCCGCGCGGGCGGCGGCACGGCGGCGTGGTCGGTCCCGCCGCCGAAGCTCAGGTAGGCCATCGCGCCGAGCCCCGCGACGCTGATCAGGACCAGGGCGGTGACGCCCACGATCACGCCGCGCAGCCGCGTCCGCCGGGCGCCCTCGAACTCGCGCTCCAGGTCGTCGCCGAGCCAGTCCCCCGAGGCCGGGCGGCGGGGCCCGCCTCCACCGCGCCCACCGCGCCGGCGGCCACCGCCGCCGCGTCCGCCGCCGCCACGTCCGCCTCCACCGCGTTCACCACGCCGGCGTCCGCCGCCTCCGCCGCGGGGAGCGGGAGGTTCCGCCGCGAAGGGCGCCTCTCCGCGATAGGGCTCCTGTCCCGGAAACGGCTCCTGCGGCGGGCCCGGGTACCCGGGCCCGCCGGGCGGCGCCGGCGGCTGGGGCGGAGGGGCAGGGGCCCGGCGGTGGGGCGACGCCCGGCGCCGGCCCTGTCGAGATCGTGGAGGCTGCATCGCGGGCCAGCATGCCAGAAAGTAGTCAGATTATGATCATTTCCCACAAATCCCCAGGTAGCGTGACAAGTTCCTACATCCCTGACATGACTCGCATAACCACGAAGCGTGGCGGGCCGAGCGCGAAAAGGGTTTGCGGCCGGCCGCGCGAGGCCGCCACAATCCGGAGCGACATGAGCAGACACCCCCGCCGGATGACCGCGCAGGAGACCGTGGCCGTCCTCGAACGCGGCGAGTACCGTGCCCCCGCCGGGCACACCGTCTCCATCGCCGACGACCTGGCGCGCTGCGTGCGCGACACCGTCCTCTACCGCCCGGAGGAGCTGGACGCCCTCCTCGGAGACCTGCCGGGCACGGCGCCCGGCACGGGCCCCGCCGACGGCGCCGCGACGCGGGTCGAGGTGACCGACGAGACCACCCTCGCGGCGGCGCGGCGCCTGGTCGCGCCCGGGAAGGTCCCGCTGGCGCTGAACTTCGCCTCCGCCAAGAACCCCGGCGGCGGGTTCCTGAACGGCGCGCACGCGCAGGAGGAGGGCCTGGCCCGCTCGTCCGGCCTGTACCCGTCGCTGCGCGCCGCGAGGGAGTACTACGAGTTCCACCGCGCGCAGGGCGACCTGCTCTACAGCGACCACATGATCTACTCGCCCGGCGTGCCGGTGATCCGCACCGACGCCGGGCGCCTGCTCGACGAGCCGTACGGGGTCGCGTTCCTGACCTCGCCCGCTCCGAACCGGGGCGCGATCCGCGATCCCGAGAAGGCGGAGCGGATCCCCGAGGTGCTGCGCGTGCGCGCACGCAAGGTCCTCGCGGTGGCGCTGGCCCGGGGGCACGGACGGCTGGTCCTGGGCGCGTGGGGCTGCGGCGTGTTCCGCAACGATCCGGCGGAGGTGGCGGAGGCGTTCGCCGGCGCGCTCGGGCCGGGCGGCGAGTTCGAGAACCGCTTCGAGCACGTCGTCTTCGCCGTCTGGGAGTCCGCCAAGGACACCCCCAGGCGCAACGCGTTCCGCCGCGTCTTCGGCTGACGCCCTCGCGGTGCCGTCCGCGGGCGGCACCGCGGGCTACGCGCCGCCGCCGTCCTCGATGTACGACGCGACGCCGCGCAGCAGGACGTCGAGCCCGAACTCGAAGCGCTCGGCGCCGCCCTCGTCGGTGAGGTCGTCCACCAGCGAGACGATGTTCGGGTACCGGTCGGGCGGCAGGGCCTTGTAGTAGTCGCGGATCTGGTCGAGGTACTTCTTGAAGTGCTCCCACGGGTCCTCGTCGCCCTTGACCGCCGCCGTGTAGAAGGTGTCCTCGACGGCGTCGGCGTCGATGTACATGCCCAGCGTGTCGACGGCGAGCCCGGCGATCTTCGGGGGGACGCCGCCCGCGATCATGAGCGCCAGCTGCGCCTCCGCGACGGCGAGCAGGTGCGGGCCCGTCGGGATCAGCCCCATGGAGACCTTCGCGATGTCCCGGTGCGAGGTGTAGACCCGGCGGACCTCCATCGCGATCTCCTTCAGCTGCTCGCGCCAGCGGGCCGGATCGGGCGGGGCGGGCAGCCTGATCTCGGCGGCGACGCGGTCGAGCATCAGCTCCCGCAGCTCCTGCTTGTCCGAGACGTGCGCGTAGAGGGAGGCCGGGCCGGTGCCGAGCTCCTGCGCGACGCGGCGCATGGTGACGGCCTCCAGCCCCTCGGCGTCCAGGACGGCGATCGCCGTCTCGACGACGAGCTCCTGCGTGAGCGGCTGCCGGGACGGCGCGGCCCTGCGCGGCCGGCGGCCCGGCGGCGTCGGCATGTCCGAACGTGCGCTGGCCACCTCGGGACCTCCCAATTTCGCGATACATCTTGACTATCCCGAAACGCGATATATCTTCTCTACCTGAGAGACAAAACCGCGCTACGAACATCGTATTTGACACGAACGTCGTTCCCATCATAGAACGGTGTTCGTAGCTACGAACAGTGTTCCCCCGATGGAGACGAGATGACCGAGACACTGCAGACCCCCGCGGGGGCCACCGGCACGGCCGGCTACCGCTGGCGCTGGGCCGCCCTCTTCGTGATCCTCGCCGGCGAGATCATGGACATGCTGGACTCCCTGATCACCAACATCGCCGCCCCCACCATCCGCGCCGAGCTGGGCGGCTCCGCCGCCACCATCCAGTGGCTCGCGGCCGGTTACACCCTCGCCATGGCGGTCGGCGTCATCACCGGCGGCAGGCTCGGCGACCTGTACGGCCGCAAGCAGATGTTCCTCGTCGGCGCGGCCGGCTTCACCGCCGGCTCGCTGCTGTGCGGCGTGGCGGTCTCGCCCGGCATGCTGATCGGCGCCCGGCTGGCGCAGGGCCTGTTCGGCGCGCTGATGCTGCCGCAGGGCATCGGCATGATCAAGCAGATGTTCAGCGAGAAGGAGATGGGCGCCGCGTTCGGCGCGTTCGGCCCGGTCATGGGCCTGTCGTCGGTCGGCGGTCCGGTGCTGGCCGGCTGGCTGATCGACGCCGACCTGTGGGGCACCGGCTGGCGGATGATCTTCCTGATCAACCTGCCGCTCGGCCTGGCCGCCGTGCTCGCCGGGCTGCGCTTCCTGCCCGCCGGGCGGTCCCCGCAGGCCACCCGGCTCGACCTCACCGGCGCCGCGCTGGCCTCCCTCGGCGCCGGGCTGATGATCTACCCGCTGGTGCAGGGCCGCGAGCTGGACTGGCCCGCCTGGACCTTCGCGATGATCGCCGCGTCCCTGGCCGTCTGGGCGGTCTTCGCCTGGTACGAGACGCGCAAGCAGCGGGCCGGCGGCGACCCGCTGATCATCCCGAGCCTGTTCCGCAAGCGCGGCTTCACCGGCGGGCTCGTCGTCGGCGTCGTCTTCTTCAGCGCCATGGCGGGCACCGGCCTCGTGCTCTCGCTGTTCTTCCAGCTCGGCCTCGGCTTCTCCCCGCTCAAGGCCGGCCTGTCGCAGATCCCGTGGTCGGCCGGCGTCGTCCTCGGCTTCGGCGCGGCCCAGGCCGTCCAGCGGTTCGGCCGCACCGTCATCCAGGCGGGCACCCTCGTCATGGCGGCCGGCATCGCCGGGATGTTCCTCACGCTGCAGCTCGCGGGCACCGGCGTCACCCCGTGGCAGCTCGTCCCGGCCCTGACCGTCACCGGGCTCGGCATGGGGCTGCTGATGGCCCCGTTCTTCGACACCGCCCTGGCGGGCGTCGAGCCCGAGGAGGCCGGCTCGGCCGGCGGCACCCTCACCGCGGTCCAGCAGCTCGGCAGCTCGCTCGGCGCCGCCGTCCTCGGCACGATCTTCTTCGGGCTGCTCGGCGGCCACGTCGCCACCGCCGCCGACGACGGGTCGGCCGCGCTGCGGGGACGGCTCACCGCCGCGTCCGTCCCGGCCGCGCAGCAGGAGCGCATCGTGACGGGGCTGCGCGCGTGCGGCCACGACCGGGCCACCGCCAAGGACGCCGAGGCCGTGCCGCCGTCCTGCGCGCGGATGCAGGAGGACGTCAAGGCGGCGATCGCCGCGGCGCCCGCCTCCGCCCCCGCGATCCGGAAGGCGGTCGCGGCGGACGCGGCGCACGCCGCCGAGGTCGGCTTCACCGGCGCCATGAAGATCACGCTGTGGATCGTGGTCGGCATGCTGGGCCTGACCTTCCTGGCCGTGTTCCTGCTGCCGAGGCACGCCCGCCCGCAGGACGCCGCCGGCGGCGGCGCGCAGCCCGCGATCGCCTGACGCCCGCCCCGGCGGCCCCACGGCTCCGGCGGCTCCCGGCCCGGCGTCGCGCGTCCCGCGGCCGGCGGCCCGCGGTCCTGCGCCCCGGCCCGGCAACCCCGGAGAAAGGCCCGCGGCGAGGACGAGCGCTCCACCACGAAGCGCACGTCCCGCCGCGGGCCTTCAGCCGTACCGGGCCCGCCTCGACGGACGGGCGGCGGAGCGGCGCCGGTCACACCTTGGCCAGCACCTCCGACGCCAGCAGCTCCAGGTGCTCCAGGTCGCTCAGATCGAGGACCTGCAGGTAGAGCCGCTCGGCGCCCAGCTCCCCGAACCGCCCGATCTTCTCCACGACCTCGGCGGGGGTGCCCGCCAGGCCGTTGTCCCGCAGCTCGTCGACGCGGCGGCCGATGGCGTCGGCGCGGCGCGCGATCTCCGCCTCGTCCCGCCCGCAGCAGACCACCTGCGCGGCGGAGTACACCATCGGCCTGGTCCGCCCGGCCTCCCGGCAGGCGGCCCGGACCCGGTCGAACGCGCCCCCGGTGTCCTCGACCTGGTGGAACGGCACGTTGTACTCGTCGGCGTAGGCGGCGGCCAGGCGCGGCGTCCGCTTCGGCCCGAACCCGCCGAGGATCACCGGCGGGCCGCCCGCCTGCGCCGGCTTCGGCAACGCGGGCGAGTCCTTCAGCGTGTAGTGCCTCCCGGCGAAGGAGAACGTCTCGCCGTCCGGCGTGCCCCACAGCCCGGTGACGATCCGGATCTGCTCCTCCAGCCGCTCGAACCGCTCGTTCAGGCTGGGGAACGGGATGCCGTAGTGGACGTGCTCCTCCTCGAACCAGCCCGTCCCGATGCCGAAGTCGACGCGGCCACCGCTCATCTGGTCCACCTGCGCGACCGAGATGGCCAGCGGCCCCGGGTAGCGGAACGTCCCGGCCGTCACCAGGGTGCCGAGCCGGATCCGGCTCGTCTCGCGGGCCAGCGCGCCGAGCGTGACCCACGAGTCGGTCGGGCCCGGCTCGCCCGACACGTCTCCCATCTTGGTGTAGTGGTCGGAGCGGAAGAACGCGTCGAAGCCGAGGTCCTCCGCCGCCTTGGCGACCGACAGCAGTGTTTCGTAGCTCGCCCCCTGCTGGGGCTCGGTGAAGATCCGTAGACGCATGGGTCCATCCTCGTACGTCCGCGCCCCGGCCCGCGCCACCGGACCTACTTCTGCGCCGCCCGCTTGGACTGGGGCGCCCCCGCCTGCGCCTGCTTCGGCGCGTGCTTCTTGCCCCCGGCCTGCTCGGCGTGGCCCTTCTTCACAGGGCTCTTCTTCACGGGGCCCTTCTTCGCGGGGCCCTTCTTCGCCGTCATCCTGGTGCGCACGGTCGCGGAATTGTTGCCGGGGTGCGGGTCGATGGTCGACGACGTGACCCGCGAGCCGTACACGAGCACCCTCCCGGTCCGGACGTTCCCGGCCGGCAGCACCTTGAAGCGCAGCGTCCGCGTCTCGCCGGGCCGCAGCGAGCCGACCCCGCACACGAAGCCCCGCTGCTCGGGGACGCACGCGGCGTTCCCGACGAGCAGCCGCACCGGTCCCGACGCGTGGACGAACACGTTCTCGGCCGCGGCCGGACCCCGGTTGGCGACCTTCAGCCGGTAGGAGATCGGCGCGCCGGCCCGCGCGGTCGCCGGCGCGGTCTTCTCCAGGACGAGGTCCGCCGTCCGGGCGACGCGCACCACCGGGAAGCTCGCGGCGGCGCGCTGCCCGCGCCACGTCGCCGTCGCGGGGATCCGGAGCGCCTCGCCCGGCCGGGCGCGCCGGGCGACCTTCGCACGGATCGTCCCGGCGACCGTCTCACCGGGCCGCACGGCGCCGAGATCGCACTCGACCGTCCACCCGCTCACCGCGCAGTCGCGCCGCCCCGACACGAACTCCAGCGACTTCGGCAGCGTCGCGCGCACCACCGCGCGGCCCGCCTTCCCCGGCCCCTTCGCCGTCACCGCGAACGGCCAGTCGTACGTGCGGCCGGGCAGCACGGCCTGCCCGGGACCGCTGGTGTGCAGCCGCACCGACCTGGCCTTCTTCTGCTGCTTGACGGGCTTCCGATGCGGCGCCGGGCGGGCCCGGCCCTTGCCTTTGCCCTTGTGCCCCTGCCCCTTGCCCTTGCCTTGGGGGCCGTGCTCCCCCTTGTGGCCCGACGGGCCGGGGCCGTCGGCCCGCGCGGCCGCGCCCACGGGCGGCACGACGCCCAGCAGCGGCACGGCCGCGAGCACCGCGAGCCTCCGCGCGCCGACGCGCCCCGTCATCCTCCGGATCATCCTGAAACCTCCTGTGACCTGCACCTTCGTAGCGGACAGGTCCGTTGTAGCGAGCCGCAGGTAAAGGCGCTAGCGCAACGCGGGCGTGTCGTGACGGAGAGTCACAACGGGCGGACTGGTCCGTTCTGGGCGATCCAACCTCGGGAATCTCCTGCGACGAAAAGGGCACAAGCTGTTGAATCGGCAATGACCTGGATCCGAATCATGGAGTTGACATGGCAGTCTTCGGCGTCGACTACGCGTGGGGACGCCCCGGCGCGTCCGCGCTGAAACGCGCCGGGGCGACGTTCGCGTGCCGCTACCTCTCGCACGACACCACCGGCAAGAACCTGACCCGCGCCGAGGCGGACGAGCTGTCGGCGGCGGGCCTGTGGCTGGTGGTGGTGTGGGAGACGGCCGCCAACCGGGCGCTGGACGGCAAGGCCGCGGGGACCGCCGACGCGCAGGCCGCCGCGAGCCAGGCCAAGGCGTGCGGGATGCCGGACGACCGGCCGATCTACTTCGCGGTCGACTGGGACGCCTCGTCCTCCCAGCAGAGCTCGATCAACGCCTACCTGGACGGCGCGGCGTCCGTCCTCGGCCGCGACCGCGTCGGCCTGTACGCCGGGTACGGGCCGGTCAACCGGGCGTTCGACGCCGGGAAGATCGCCTACGGGTGGCAGACCTACGCCTGGTCCGGCGGCCGCTGGGACGCGCGCGCCCAGCTCCAGCAGTACTCCAACGACCACACCATCAACGGCGTCGGCCTCGACTACGACCGCGCCGTCAAGAGCGACTACGGGCAGTGGCGCGTCGGCGTCTCGCCCGAGAAGGAGAACGACGACATGCCGAGCTACGTGTCCGTCGGCACGACCAAGGAGCAGCAGCTGCCCTCCGGCCAGTGGACCAACGTCAGCTGGCAGCACGACTACGCCGACTCCGAGCACCAGCACAGCGACGCGGGCGGCCCCAGCATCCTGTGGGGGTCCGCCCGCTACGCGCTGACCGTCGCCGTCACGGTCACCGGGGTGCCCGCGGGCACGCTGATCCAGGCCCGCGCGGTCGAGGTCGACGCCAAGGACGACAGCAAGGTGACCGGCGGGCCCGTGCAGGACTACGTGTCGGCCGGCGACAAGACCAACCTCGTGTACTCGCTGGGCGCCGACACCGTGGGCGACGGCTACCGGGTGCGGTTCCAGATCGTCCAGCACGGCTCCGGCGCCGCGAAGGTCGCCACCGGAGGAAGCGCCAAGGTCTTCTTCTGGCGCTGATCCGCCCGGCGCCGCCCCGCCGGGTCACGGCGTGCCGTCGTCATGGGTCGCTCATCACGACCGCACGCAGCGGCTCGACGTCAGAAGTCGTCGTTGGTGTAGGGGGCCAGCGGGACGGCGAGGGCGGCGTCCAGGCGCGCGGCGGCGCCCGGCGTGTGCTCGGTGACCGCCCCGATGCGGACCAGCGTGCTCAGCCTGGCGCCGCCGAGGTAGACGGCGCCGAGGTCCGCGACGCCCAGTGACAGGTCCGGCGCGTCGGCGGTGGGCTCGCAGCCGGGCGCGGCCCCGGTGGTCAGGCGCCAGCGGCCGTGGTTCGCGGGGATGCGGGCGTCCGCGACGTCCAGCACGAACCCGTCACCGGACGCCCAGGACCGGGCCCGGAGCGCGGCCGGGACGTCGACCAGCCGCAGCCACAGCGCGCCGTACTCGCCCGTCACCCTGACCTGGTCCGGGTCCGCGGCCATGTGCGGCAGCAGGTCGTCCACCGGCCGGCTCGGCGCCTTGATCCGCGACGTCAGGTCGATCCCGGCGAGGTACCGCCACAGCGCGGCCTCGACCCGGGCGTCCGCGGCGACGAGGTCCTCCAGCCGCACGGTGCCCTGCCCCGTCCGGTAGATCGCGTAGCCCTCGGGGTGCACGACGACGCGCGGCTCGGTGAGACGCTCGTCGCTCAGCTCCTCCTCGGGCAGGACGTTGCGGGACCACCACTCGCCGTCGCGCACCAGCCCGCCCGGACGGCGGGACAGGGCGGCCTCGTGGATCGGGGCGAGCACGGCGGGCGCCTCCCCGGGCTCGACCAGCCGCAGCGGCCGCGGGTCGGGCTCGGTGCGCAGTTCCAGCGGGCGGGAGGTGTCGACCTCCAGCTCGACGGCCCGGTCCGCGAGGCCGAAGCCGTAGCGGCCGTAGATCGCGCCCTCGGACGCCCACAGGGCCGCGACCGGGCGGCCCGCGGCGACCGCGTCCGCGTGCATCCGCTCGATCATCGCCGACAGCACGCCGCGGCGGCGGTGCGTCGGCAGCACGCCGACCGCGGTGATCGCGGAGCAGCCGACCGTCCCGCCCGGCACGGCCAGCCGCATCGGCAGCGCGGCGAGCTGCCCCGCCCGGACACCGCCGGACCAGGCGCCGACGCGTTCGGCCCGGCGCATCATCCACCGCCAGCGTTCCAGGTCGCGCTCGCGGATGCGCTGGTGGAACACCAGGCCGGAGAAGTCGATCATGCCGTCCAGGCCGTCCTCGGGGACGTCCCTGATCTCCAGATCGGTCATGCGCCCACGGTAACCAGCGCCCGCAACCGGTTTTCCGGGCGCGGGCGGTCAGCCCCTGACCAGCGTCGCGAGGCACTCCACGTGCTGGGTCATCGGGAAAGCGTCGAAGGCGCGCAGGGTCTCCAGCGTCCAGCCGCGCTCGCCGAAGTAGCCGAGGTCGCGGGCGAGGGTGGCGGGGTCGCAGGACACGTACGCGATCTTGCGGCCGGCGAGCCGGGTGATCTGCTCGACGACGTCGCGGCCCGCGCCGGTGCGGGGCGGGTCGAGGACGACGACGTCGGCCCGGCGGACCCGGGAGGCGGCCTGGTGGTGGCCGCCGCCGCGCTTGTTCTGCGCCTTGCCGCCGCCGGACGCCTTGCCGAACTCCAGCTCGGCGATGACCTCCTCGACGGCGCCGCGCTCGATCGAGACGTTCTTCAGGTCCCGCAGGTTGAACCGGGCGTCCCGGACCGCCTGCCCGTCGGACTCGACGCCGACGACGAGGCCGTCGGGACCGATCCGGTCGGCGAGGACGCCGGCGAACAGGCCGACGCCGCAGTACAGGTCGAGGGCGATGTCGCCCGGCTTGGGCTCCAGCGCGTCCACGACGGCGTCGGCGAGCAGCTGCGCGGCGCCCGGGTGGACCTGCCAGAACCCGCTGCCGCTGACCTGGAACATCCGGCCGGAGACGCTCTCGCGGACGTACGGCGGGTTCGATCCCGGCTCGGGCTTGCCGCGCACCAGCCGGACCGGCACGTCCAGCCGGGGCACCCGGATCTTGCGGCGGTCCCGGCCGCGCAGCACCACGAGCCGGTCGCCGGTGGTGGCGGACACGATGCCCTCGACGCCGGACGCGCCGGGCCAGCGCTTGCGCTCGATGCCCATCAGCTCGACGCCCGGGTGCGCGATCAGGCACTCGTCGACCGGCTCGATGTCGTGCGAGCGGTGCCGGCGCAGCCCGACCGCGCCGCCGTCGACGGAGAACTGGACCCGGGTGCGCCAGCCGAGGCCCGGCGGCGGCACCACCTCGCCGTCGACGGGGTACGGGACCTCCTCGACGACGACCGTGCGGGTGATCCCGGCGAGCCGGCTCAGCTGCTCCTCGACGACGGCGGCCTTGAGGGCGCGCTGCGCGGGCAGCGATGCGTGCTGCCAGTCGCAGCCGCCGCAGCGGCCGGGGCCGGCGAACGGGCAGGGCGGCTCGACCCGGTCCGGGGACGCGTCGAGGACCTCCACGGCGTCGGCGCGCAGGAAGTTCTTGGTGCGGTCGGTGACCCGGGCCCGCACCCGCTCGCCCGGCAGCGCGTGCCGGACGAACACCACGCGGCCCTCGTGCCGGGCGACGCAGAACCCCCCGTTGGCGACGTTGCCGACCTCCAGTTCGAGGATCTCGGGGACATCGGGGACATCGGGGTTCGAATCGGTACCTCGCGAGGGGGACCTGCCCCCCGGGCCGACTCCGTCGGTTTCACTCACGGTCCGAAACACTACCGCCGGGCGGGCGCGCTTCGACCCGCGGCGGACGCCGGGACGCGCCCGGCCCCGGCGGCTCCACCCGGCCCTTCAGCCGGTCGGAGGAGTGCAGCTGCCAGGCGACGCTGGTGACCATGACGCCGGGCTGGAACAGCAGCCGGCCCTTCAGCCGCAGCGCGCTCTGGTTGTGCAGCAGCTGCTCCCACCAGCGGCCGACGACGTACTCGGGGATGAAGACCGTGACGACGTCGCGGGGGCTGCGGCGCCGGACGCTCTTGACGTAGGCGAGGACGGGCCGGGTGATCTCCCGGTACGGGGAGTCGAGGATCTTCAGCGGGACCGGGATGTCGAGGGCGTCCCACTCCTCCTGGAGCCGGTTGGACTCCTCGGCGTCGACCGCGACCGTGACGGCCTCCAGCGAGGACGGGCGGGTCGCGCGGGCGTACGCCAGCGCCCGCAGCGTCGGCTTGTGGATCTTGGAGACCAGGACGATGGCGTGGTTGCGGGCGGGCAGCGCCACATCCTCGCCGGAGGGCACCAGCTCCTCGGCGACCCGGTCGTAGTGCCGGCGGATCGCCCGCATCAGCAGGAACAGCAGCGGCATCGCGATGCAGACGATGTAGGCGCCGAGCAGGAACTTGGTGAGCAGCACGACCACGAGGACGATGCCGGTGAGCGTGGCGCCGAAGGCGTTGATGGCGCGGGACGTGCGCATCCGCCGCCGCTGCGCCTGGTCGGTCTCGGTGGCGAGCAGCCGGTTCCAGTGCCGGACCATGCCGACCTGGCTGACCGTGAACGAGACGAACACGCCGACCGTGTACAGCGGGATCAGCCGGCTGACGGACGCGTCGTAGGCGTAGATCAGCAGCCCGGCCATGGTGGCGAGGATGATGATGCCGTTGCTGAAGGCGAGGCGGTCGCCGCGGGTGTGCAGCTGGCGGGGCAGGTACCGGTTCTGCGCGAGCACGGACGCCAGCACCGGGAACCCGTTGAACGCGGTGTTCGCGGCGAGGAACAGGATCAGCGCCGTCATCGTGGTGACCAGCCCGAACCCGACCTGGAAGTTGCTGAACACGGTGTGCGCGACCTGCGCGATCACCGGGTCGGCGTCGGTGACCTCCCGGCCGGTGGCGGGGTTGACCAGGTGGCTGCCCTGGTCGGGCGAGGCGAACTTGGCGTGCGTGATGTAGGCGAACGCGGTCACCCCGCCGAACATCGTCATCGCGACGACCCCGAGCGCCAGCAGCGTCTTGGCGGCGTTCTCGCCCTTGGGCTTGCGGAACGCCGGCACGCCGTTGCTGATCGCCTCGACGCCGGTCAGCGCGGCACAGCCGGACGAGAAGGCTCTGAGCAGCAGGAACACCAGCGCGAACCCGGCGACGCCCGTCTCGTCCCCGCGGATCTGGTAGTGCGCGGTCTCCGCGTCGAGCTGCGCGCCGAGGACCAGCCGGCCGAGGCCCCACAGCAGCATGGCCGTGATGGAGAACATGAACAGGTAGGTCGGGACCGCGAACGCGACCCCGGCCTCCTTGAGGCCGCGCAGGTTCCCGATCGTGAGCAGCACGACGATGGCGATGGCGACGGCCACCTCGTGCGGCTGCATGAACTTCAGCAGGGCGCCGAGGTTCTCCACACCGGACGACACCGAGACCGCGACGGTCATGACGTAGTCGACGAGCAGGGCGCTGGCGACGACCACGCCCCAGTTCCCGCCGAGGTTGGTGGTGGCGACCTCGAAGTCGCCGCCCCCGCTCTGGTAGGCCCGGACGTTCTGGCGGTACGACGCGACGACGGTGAGCAGGATCACCACGACGGCGGCGGCGACCCAGGGGGTGTAGTGGTAGGTCACGAGACCCGCGGCGGCGAGCGCGAGCAGGATCTCCTGGGGGGCGTACGCGACGGAGGAGAGGGCGTCGCTGGCGAAGATCGGCAGCGCGACCCTCTTCTTCAGCAACTGTTCGTGCTGCTGGGCGCTGCTCAGAGCGCGGCCCAGGATGAGCCGCTTCGCAAGGTCCGGAACCTTTGACACGGAAGGAGAGCCTAGCCCGTCCGCCAGATGCGCCTGCCCGGCCCCGCCGTCTGGGCCACCGGGTAGTGCTCGCCTGGGCGGATGTGTAGTTTTGCAGCCCGGCAGGGATCATTCAGGAAAGCGATCCTCGGGTGCAGCACGGCGTCGGCGGACCGGCGGCGGATGCCGTGCACGGCGCGGGGGGTACAGGGGGGACGTCCCCCTGGACGGAAGAAGGAACGGCCGTGCATATCGTGATCATGGGCTGCGGGCGGGTCGGGTCGACGCTCGCCCACATCCTCGAGGACAAGGGCCATACCGTGGCCATCATCGACCAGAGCCCGGAGGCGTTCCGCCGGCTGCGCAGCGGCTTCAAGGGCCGGCGCATCACCGGCTTCGGGTTCGACCGCGATGTGATCGTCGAGGCGGGCATCGAGAACGCGGACGCGTTCGTGGCCGTCAGCAGCGGCGACAACTCCAACATCATCTCCGCGCGGGTGGCCCGCGAGACGTTCGGCGTCGACAACGTGGTGGCCCGGATCTACGACCCCCGCCGCGCCGAGGTGTACCAGCGGCTCGGCATCCCCACGGTGGCGACGGTCCGCTGGACGGCCGACCAGATCCTGCGCCGGCTGCTGCCCGAGGGCGCCGAGCCGCTGTGGCGGGACCCGACCGGCGCGGTGCTGCTCGCGGAGCTGGACTCCGGGCACCTGTGGGTCGGCGAGAAGGTCGGGGCGCTGGAGGAGCACGCGGACTGCCGGGTGGCGTTCCTGTCCCGGATGGGCGAGGCGCTCGTCCCGGAGCGGAACACGGTGATCCAGGACGGCGACATCGTGCACATCATCGCGCGCGCCGACGAGGTCGAGCGGATCAACGCCGCCGTCGCGGCGCGGAACGAGGAGGGCGCCTGATGCGGGTCGCGATCGCCGGGGCCGGCGCGGTGGGCCGCTCCATCGCCCAGGAGCTGCTGGAGAACGGCCACGAGGTGCTCCTGATCGACAAGAGCCCGAAGGCCATCAAGGTCGAGATGGTGCCGCGCGCGGAGTGGCTGCTGGCCGACGCGTGCGAGATCTCGGCGCTGGACGACGCGGCGCTGGAGCGCTGCCAGGTGGTGGTCGCCTCGTCCGGCGACGACAAGGTCAACCTGGTGGTGTCGCTGCTCGCCAAGACCGAGTACGGGGTGCCGCGGGTGGTGGCGCGGATCAACCACCCGAACAACGAGTGGCTGTTCAACGAGTCGTGGGGGGTGGACGTCGCGGTGTCCACGCCGCGGCTGCTGTCGGCGCTGGTCGAGGAGGCCGTCAGCGTCGGCGACCTGGTCCGGCTGATGACGTTCCGGCAGGGCGAGGCGAACCTGGTGGAGCTGACGCTGCCGGACAACGCGCCGCTCGGCGGCGAGCGGGTCGGGTCGGTGAGCTGGCCGCGCGACACGGCGCTGGTGGCGATCCTGCGCGAGGGGCGGGTGCTGGTGCCGACGCCGGACGACACGCTGGAGCCGGGCGACGAGCTGATGTTCGTGGCCAGCCAGGACGTCGAGGACGAGCTCGCGGAGCTCCTCGGGGGCCGGTAGGCGCGCAGGGGACGGGCCGGGCGGCCCGTCCCCGCACCGCCGGTCGGCACCGGTCGGCGGGGCCGTGTCGGGCGGCGGACCGTGGCGGGCGGCGGCTCAGGCGCTCTCGGGCTCGTCGGCGTCCTCGCCGGCGGGGAGCGGGGTGCGGCCGCGGGCGAGCAGCCAGACCATCGTGGCGAGCGCGGCGACCTGCAGCGGCCAGCCCATGACGATCTTCGCGGGGCCGAGCAGCCCGCTCTGGTCGCCGGAGGCGAGGTAGATCGGGTACTGCACGGCGACCCGCAGCGCGCAGGGCAGCACCAGCAGCCAGGTCAGCCGGGAGCACAGCCGCACGATGCCGGGGTCGGACCGCCAGGCGGTCGGGTCGCCGGTGACGGAGCCGATGATGAACCCGACGATCGGCCAGCGCACCACGATCGAGAAGATCATCGCGGCGGCGTAGCCGGCGTTCAGCATGATGCCGGGCAGGAACGCGTCCTCGGCCTTGCCGGAGCGGAGCGCGAAGAACGCCGCGATCGCGATGCCGACGAGGCTGTTCAGCACGAACTGGACGCTGGTGCGCTGCGCGACGCGGAGCACGAGCAGCACCACCGCCGCGCCGATCCCGACGCCGACGGCGAGCTTGATGTCCTTGGAGGCGACGTAGGTCGCGGTGAAGCCGATGGTGGGGACGGCGGCCTCGATCATGCCGCGGACGCCGCCGAGCGCCTTGCTGAGCTGGGCCCGCACGGCGGCCTCGACGGTGTCGTGGGCGTCGCCCGGGACGGCGCTCGCCCCGGACGGCTCCGGCGCAGGGTCGTGCGCAGGGTCGCGCGGGGGGCCGCCGGGCGCCGCCGCGGTGGCGCCGGTGGCGGCCGCCGTCTCTGTCGCTTCCCGTTCGCTCACATCGCACTCCAGGCCGTATCGCTGCGGGGCGACCTCGCGTCCCCGGATCCGCCCCGCGCGTCCGCGCCGGGCGGGATCAGGAACCGCCGCGCAGCTCGTACCGCGGGTTGAACATGACCTTGCGCCCGTCCTGGAAGCTGACCAGGCCCTCGGCGCGCAGCCGGCGGCCCGGGTCGATGCCGGCGATGCGCCGCCGGCCGAGCCAGACCAGGTTGATCACGTCGGTGCCGTCGTAGAGCTCGGCCTCCAGCGCGGGGGCGCCGCCCCGTGGCCGGAGGGTCACCGTACGCAGCGTACCCGCCACGCAGTGCCGCTTGCGCGCCGAACATGCGGTGATGGGGGTGGCGCCCTCGTCACCGCTCGTCTTCTGCAGCTCCTCGGCTTCGAGCTCGGCCTTGCTCGACGCCATGCGCCGCAGGAAGCGCCGCAGGCCGCCCTTGCCCCGTCCCGGCGGGGCCGGGTCGGTCTCCGGGGAAGTGCGGGCCGAAACCTCGTCCATAAGTGGAAGCGTATGGCATCCCGGTGTGAATCGGACCGGTCGGCCTGCCCGTTGTGCGGCCCGTCTCAGGCGGCGGCGAACCGGACGGCGGAGACGGCCACCACGGCGGCGGCCGCGAGGCCGTATCCGGCGGTGGCGAGCGCGACCGCCCGGACGCGGCGCGCCTCGGCGAGCCCGGTGAAGGTCAGCAGCCAGGCCAGCGCCGGGAGCACGAGGACGGCGTGCATCGTGACGAAGTGCGCGGGCTTGAGGGCGGCGGCGACGTGGTAGGCGGCCTGCTGGTGGCCGGTCTGCACCTCGGCCACTCCCCTGGCGATCATCGCGGCGCCGGACGCCAGCGCGACCATGAGCGCCGCGAACCCGGCGCGCAGCGCGAGCCGCATGCTCGGCGCGGTGCCGGGGTTCGCGCGGAACGCGGCGGCGGTCAGGGCGGCGAGGGTGATCACCAGGACGGCGCCGCCGGCCGCGAGCATCCGCGAGACGGCGGTGTCGAACGGCGTCTCCATGTTGAAGTGGGACGGGACCCGCCGCCACGCCTGGAGGGTGATCAGCGCGACCTCGGCGACGCAGTCGGCCGCGAAGACCCCGAGCAGGACCCGCCGGGCCCGGTCGCCGAGGTCGAGGGAGGAGCTCACCCAGGCGATGGTGATCAGCGTCAGCCCGAAGGACAGGCCGAAGGTGACGGGCTTGCGCCAGGAGACGGGCCCGGTCCACGGGCCGCCGTCGACGGCGAACACCAGCAGGTGGACCAGGCCGCTGAGCATCAGCAGCCCGCCGACGGCGTAGCAGGCGCGCTCCACGCGCCGCCCGTCCGACCAGATGCCCCGGAGCGCCGCTCGCATCGCGGCCGCCGGCGGGCGCCCGCCGCGAACCGCACCGGCCGTTCCGTCCATGCCCGCCTCCAATGAGTGAGTGCTCACCCAGCATAACCCGGCGCATCGGCATGCGGCGAGCCCTCGCCATGGACGGCTCCATGACGAGGGCTCTCCGCGAGCGGACGAGGTCCGGTGACGAGGTCCGGTCAGGCGGTGACGGCGTCCACCGCGGGGGTGCGGAGGGTGCGGCGGGCGGCGGCCAGGGCCGTGATCGCGGTGAGGGCGGCCGCGAGGGCGACGACCCCGGCGTAGATCCAGGCGCTCCCGTCCGGGACGGCCGAGCCCTTGCGGGCCACCGCGAAGGGGATGATCGTGAAGACCGAGGCGACCGTCCCGCACGCGACGCCGACGACGGTCAGCACCGCCGACTCCAGCGCCACCGTGCCGAGCACCTGGGCCGGGGTGGCGCCCGCCAGCCGGGCCTGGCCGAACTCGCGGCGCCGGTGCACGGTGGCCGCCACCAGCGTGTTCACCAGCATGATCGCGGCGAACAGCACCACCATCCCGATGACCACCAGGTTCAGCGTCTCGATCCCCTTCTGGTCGGCGGTCTTGGCGAGGCCCGACCGGTCCATGGCGCCGTTCTCCGTGGCCTGGAGGAACAGCGTCCCGACGGCGATGCCGGTGAACAGGATGATCGGGGTCACCGCGGACGCCATCGCGCCCGTCCGGCGCCGCAGGTTCGTCACCGCGAGGTCCCCGGCGATCCCGAACGCGCGCACCGGCCCAGCCAGCAGCGCCGTCGCGCGCCGGACGATCAGCGGCGCGAGGAGCGCCAGCCCGATCGCGGCGAAGATGTCGGCCTGCCCGGACGCCGCCATGGCGTCGGTGCCCTTGCCGCGCATCATCGTCATCGTCACGACCGCCTCGTCCACCGCGAGGAACAGGAACACCCCGGCGAAGACCGCGCGCCTGCGGCCGAGCCGTCCCGGGTCTGCGGCCGCCGCCATCAGCGACTCGGTGACGCGGACGCGGGCGGCGCGGCGCGCGGTGATCAGCGCGGCGACCGTCGCGGACACGAACGTCACCCCGATGCCGGTGCCGAGCGCGAACGTCCCGAACGCGTACGGCACGTCGCCGGGGACCTGGTGGGTGCCGTGCAGCAGCCCGAGCAGGGCCCGGCCGCCGAGCGCGCCGGGGACGGCGCCGAGCAGCGCCGCCAGCGCGGCCAGGGCCGCCGCCTCACCGGCGATCATCCGGGTGATCTGCGCCGGCGTCGCGCCGACGCTCTTCAGCAGCGCCATCTCCGCCGCCCGCTGCCGGACCGACAGGGTCAGCGTGGAGGTGACCGCGAAGACGACCAGCAGCAGTCCCCAGCCGCCGACCACCATCGCCATCGTGACCAGCGTGGACCGGGTCTGCCCGGTCGCCCCGCTCGCCTCGGCCGTGTCGTACATCGAGGCGAACGCCATGATGATCGCCGAACCGAGGAGCATCGACAGGAAGCTCGCCGTGAACGCGCCCGCGCGCCTGCGCAGGGACCGCAGTGCCAGCCCGCCCATCTCACACCCCCGCCTGGGGACGGCCGGCGGCCCGCTGCCGCTCGACCTCGTCGGCCAGGTGCGTCATCCGCTCGGCGACGGCCTCGGCCGTCGGCGCGGTCTGGTAGCCGACGATCCGCCCGTCCGCGAGGAACAGCACCGCGTCGGCGTGCGCGGCGGCGACCGGGTCGTGCGTCACCATCACCACCGTCCGCCCGTACACCCGGACGGCCTCCTGCAGCAGCCCGAGGACGTCGCGGGCGCTGCGGCTGTCGAGCGCGCCGGTCGGCTCGTCGCCGAACAGGATCCGCGGCTCGGTCACCAGCGCCCGCGCGATCGCGACCCGCTGCTGCTGCCCGCCCGACAGCTCCGCCGGGAGGTGCCCGAGCCGGTCGCCGAGCCCGACGCGGTCGAGGACGTCCCGGGCCCGGGCCTTGTCGACGCGGCGGCCCGCGAGCTTCAGCGGCAGCGTCACGTTCTGCATGACGGTCAGCGTCGGCAGCAGGTTGAACTGCTGGAACACGAACCCGATCCGCTCCCTGCGGAACCTCGTCAGCGCCGCCTCGCCGTCGCCGGACAGCTCGGCGCCGTCCACCACGACCCGGCCGGAGGTCGGCCGGTCGAGCCCCGCCGCGCACTGCAGCAGCGTGCTCTTGCCCGAACCGGACGGGCCCATCACCGCGGTGAACGACCCGGCCGGCAGCGACAGCGACACGCCGTCGAGCGCGACCACCCGGTTGTCCTCCACGCCGTACACCTTCCGGACGTCCTCGAGCCGGAGCGCCTCGCCCCCGGACGGGGCCGTCCCGCCCGCCCGCGCCTTGTGTCCGAACATCGCCTTCACCTCTCCGCCCGGCGCCCCTCCCGTGGAGCGCCTCCGGAGACGAAGCTACGGAGAGCGAACGCGGCGGAGGATGGGTCCAGCACGCCGATCGGGGTAGGCAAAACCCCACCATCGGACGGCGCCACGGCGCCGTCCCTTCCCTCGGCGTCCCGCGCCCCGTCATGCCCCCGATTCGTCGATCTCGGCCAACGGGCCGGTGTAGCGGGACCGGCGGTCGGGACGGGCGCGCCCGGCGGCGTGCCGCAGCGCCGGGACCGCCGCGGCGCCGAAGCGGACGAGCCCGTCCGCGGCGGCCCGCCGGACCTGGGGGCGCGGATGGCCGAGCAGGCCGACCAGCCCCGGGATCGCGGGCGTCCAGGCGGCGTGGCTCAGGGTCCGGACCGCCGAGCGGACGACGTCGGGCTCGGGATCGTCCAGCAGCCGCACGGTCTGGTCCAGGTACGCGGCACGGCTCAGCACCCGGCGCGCCACGCGGTGCGCGTGCAGCCTCACCTTCGTCTCGCGGTGGACGATCAGCTCGGCGAGCAGGTCCTCCAGCCCTTCCGCGCGGCGGTCGGCGAGGAGCGCGAGCGCGCGGCGGACCTCCTTCGCGCCGCCGTCCCGCGCCCGCCGGAACAGCAGCGCCGTCGACGGCTCGCCCGACGCGGGCGGCTCGTGCTCGCGCATCGCCGCCAGCGCGGCCGCGTCGCGGCGGGCCGCGCCCGGCGCCCGGAGCGGGCCGTCCACCAGGACGAGCCGGTCCGCCAGGTCGTCGCGGCCCTCGCCGAGGAGGCGCCGCCGCGCCCGGTCGAGCGCCGCGGTCCGGGTCAGCCTCCGGCCGGCGACGAGGTCGAGCAGGCCCCGCTCGCCGTCCGCCAGGCGCTCGGCGACCTCTCCGGCGACGGCGTCGGCGGACGCCTGCCGCAGTACCCGCCCGGCGGCGGCGTCCCCGCCCTCCCAGCGCGACACGAGCGCGGGGACGAACCGGTCGAGGTCGGCTCCGTAGAGGTGGGCGGCCAGCCGGACGAACCGGTCACCGTCCGGCACCTCGGGCGCCTCCAGCAGGACGTGCGCCAGCTCCCGGGTGGCCGTCAGCCCGTCGCGGCCGTCCAGGAACGCGCGGAGGACGGCGAACCGGCCCTCCGGTTCGGGCCGGTCGAGCAGGACGCGGGCCGCCTTCGCCCGCTGGTCGGCCGGGCCGGTGTCCAGCATGGCCGTCAGGCGGCGCCGCTGCGCCATGGACGGCGGCTGGTCGAGGTCGCCGGCGCGCGGCGTCCGCACCTCGGGCTCCTCGCGGCGCTCCGCCAGCGTCCACGGCGGGGCCCCGAGCGGCTGCACCGACTCCATCCAGTCGAGCAGGGACGGACGCGCGGCGGCGGGGGCGTCCGGGAAGGCCCGGATCAGCGCGTCGAGCACCTCCCGGGACGGGCACCGCAGCCCGTCACGGAGGCGCCGCAGTTCGTCCGGCTCGCGGGCCGCGTCCCTGATCGACTCGCGCGCGGCGGTCGCGTGCTCCAGCGCGTCCTGCGCGAACGCCTCCCGCAGGACGGCCTCCTCGTTTACCGCCCGATCGGGGGCGTGCCGCGCGGCGGCGAGCGCGCGCTCGAGATCGTCGCGCGTCACGACCGCGCCGCACAGCCTCAGCACGGTGATCGACAGCATGCTCGGCGGCAGTGCCCGCACCCGCTCGGCGACCTGGAACCTCTCCCCCGCGCCGAGCCGGGGCACCGCCTCCTTCACCAGCTCCAGGAGCCGTCGCCCTGTCGCGCCGGGCGGGTCGTCGCGGCGCGCCTCGCCGGCGGCCAGTGCCTCGACGAGGAGCGCGGCGGACCGGGCGAAGACCTCCAGTTCCGTCGCCGTCCGCGGCGGGACGCAGAGATCCACGGCGAGGTGGAGCGCGCGCGGGTCCGATCCGGCGAGGTCCAGCCAGCGGGGCAGCAGCGGACGCAGCGACGCGGGGGCCGCCTTGCCGCGCGTCCGCGCGTCGAGGACGCGGCGGGCGGTGCCGGCGTCCCAGCCGTGCTCCGCGAGCTCTCGGACATCGGCGGCGGCCTCCTCCTCCCGAAGTCGGCCGTGGGCCGCGCCGCGTCGCTCGTCGGCGTTCCGGGCGTCCCGCACGGGATGGGGCGGCGGGACGCCGGGGGCGAGCGCGGGCAGCGCGGCGCGGAGCAGCGCGCGCGTGCGGTCGTCGGTGGCCTGCTCCGCCGCCGCGAGGACGGCGGCGGCCGACGCGTCTCCCAGCACGGCGCGGAGCGCCTTCGCCAGGTCCTCGCGCAGGCCCGGGTTGTCGTGGTGCCCCAGCCAGAACAGCGCCTTCGGGACGGCGGCGGGCGCGCCCGCCGCCGCGAGGGCCGCCGCCGCTGCCTTCTTGACGCTCATCTCGGGACGGTCGAGGCACGCGGCGATCGCCGGAGCCGCCCAGGTCGCGCGGGCCTCGGCCAGAGCGCGCAGCGCCTGCCGGACGGTCGCCGGGTCGCCGGCCGAGGTGAGCGGGACCAGGCTCGCCGACAGCACCCGGGCGCCCTCCGCGTCCGTGGCGAAGAGCGCGGCGGCGCGGGCCCGGACGTGCGCGTCGCGGTGCCGGAGCAGCGGATGGACCCGCGCCCTCGTCCGCCGGTACGGGGCGCCGCGCAGGACGGTGAGCAGGATCGCCCGCTCGGCCGGGACGAGCCCGGGCCGGTCGAGGAGGTCGAGGACCGTGCTCGCGAGCACGGCGTTCCCGGCGGCGGGCGCGTCCCCGGCGTCCAGCAGGCAGCGCGGCCGGATGGCGCCCCGCCGGAAGAGCCGGCCGCCGAGGCCGCGGACGGCGTCCAGGACGCCGTCCGGCACGGCGGGCTCGGGTCCGGGCCCGCCGGGCGTCCACGCTCCGGCCAGGCCGGACACGACGCGCAGGAGCAGGTCGGCGACGGCGGGCAGGGTGGTGGCGTCGCCGTTGCGCGCGAGGCGGCCGAGGGCCTCGGCGGGGTCGCCGGGGTCCGGGGCCGCGCGCAGGACCGCGAGCTCGCGCGGATCGGGTCCGCCGAGGTCGTCGGCGACGCGGCGGGGCAGGTCGCGGGGGTCGAGCCGGTCGAGCAGGGCGCTGCGCCGCTCCGGGTCGCGGTCGAGGTGCCAGAGGAGTTCCAGCGCGCGGTGCCGGTGCGCGGACAGGTGCGGGGCGACATCGCTCCCGTCCGGATCGCTCCCGTCCGGATCGTCCCCGCCCAGGCCGAGCCCGGTCCAGAGGGCGGCGGCCGTCCGGGGACCGCCGACGGCTTCGAGGGCGTCGAGCGCCTCCCGGGGCGCGTCCGGCAGCAGCGCGAGGACGGTCTCCTCCGCCGCCGGGTCCCGCAGTTCGCGGAGCGCGCGCAGGAAAGGCCGCGGGTCGGCGGCGTCGCGTGCGAGGCGGGCGACCGCGCCGGCCACGCCGAGCCCGGGGGCGCCCTGCGTGTCGAGTGCGACGAGCAGGTCGAGGCGGCGGGCCCACGAGCCGCCGCCCGCCCCCTGCGGCTCCGGCCGGACCAGTTCCCGCAGCGCCTCGTGCCGGCAGGAGAAGAGGACCACCGCGATCTCCTCGGCGGGCACGCTCTGGTCGGCAAGGGCGAGCCCGGCGATCGCGGGGACGTGCGGCGCCGCCGGGAAGTGGCCGCGCCGGTGCAGTCCGCGCAGGCATGCGAGGGCGGGCGCGGCGAGCAGCGGCGGGTCCTGGGCGGCGACGCCGAGCAGGTCGCCGAGGCCGTCGCGGTCCGCGAGGTCGCCGAGCAGTTCGAGCGCCCGCCGCCGCACCGCCGGGGCGCGGGACGGGTCGGCGGCGACGCCGAGGAGCAGGTCCCGGTGCCCGTGCCGGGCCGCGACCTCGATCGCGGCGCCGTCCCGACCGCCGCCGAGGAGGCGGCGCACCCGCTCGTGCGGCAGCGGGTCGAGGGCCGCCCACGGCTCGGCCAGCTCGCGCAGCGCGGCGGGGACGTCCGCGGCGAGCGCCGCCACGACCTCCCGGACGGCGCGGGGCGGCAGCAACGCGGCGTCCAGGGCTTCGCGCGCGAGCCGGACGGCCTCCGCGCGCGGCACGGCGTCGGGCCGTCCGGCGAGGTCGCGGACGAGCGCCCCGGGATCGTCCGCGTCGGCCGCCCGGAGGGCCCGCACCGCCTGGTAGAGCGGTTCGCCCGCCGGTTCCTCGCGGACGTCCGCGCGGCCCGCGGCGATCTCGGCGCTCAGCCACGCGGTGCGGACCGCCCCCGGCAGGCCGGCGGAGCGCCAGTCCGGCCAGGTCCGGACGTGCCCGCGCAGGTGGAGGCGCGCCAGCGCGAGCGCCGCCTCGGGCGGCCCGTCCAGCGCGGACGCCCCCTCCGGCGCGGCGGGCGCGGCGGGCGACGTCCCGGCGTCGAGGAGGCCCGCGGGGCGGGCGGGTTCCGGCACCGATGTCATGGCGGCGATCTTAGGAGCTTCGGCACCGGCCGCCGGTCCGCCAGGATGGGGCCATGGAACCGGTACCGGAGGACTGGGACAGGGCGCTGGCGATCGTCGCGCACCCCGACGACCTGGAGTACGGCGGCTCGACCGCGGTCGCGAAATGGACGTCCCAGGGCAAGAGCGTGACGCAGGTGCTGGCGACCCGGGGCGAGGCCGGGATCGACGGCATGGACCCCGACGAGGTGCGCCGCGTCCGCACCCTGGAGCAGATCGAGGCGGCCCGCCGGGTCGGCGTAGAGAACGTCGAGTTCCTGGACCTGCAGGACGGCGTGCTGGAGTACGGGCTGCCGCTGCGGCGCCTCCTCGCGGCGGCGATCCGGCGGCACCGGCCCGAGGTGGTGCTGTCGGTGAACTTCCGGGAGACCTTCCCCGGCGGCGGCTTCAACATGGCCGACCACCGGGCGCTGGGCCTCGCGGTCGCCGACGCGATCAGGGACGCGGCGAACCGCTGGGTGTTCCGCGACCTCGGCCTGGAGCCGTGGCAGGGCGTCCGGTTCGCGCTGTTCGGCGGGTCGCCGCAGGCCGGGCACTACGTGGACGTCACCGGTCACCTGCAGGACGGCATCGACTCGCTGCTGGCGCACGAGGTGTACTTCGGCAACCTCGGCGCGGACTTCGACGCCGCCGCGTTCCTCACCGGCGTCGTCGAGCCGACCGGGCGGGCCGTGGGCGTCGAGCACGCCATGCCCTTCGAGATGATCGGAGGGTGACGGCGCCGGGCGCGGCCCGAGCGCGGTGACCGGGGCGCGGCGCGCGGCTCAGTGCCGGGCGTTGGGCCGCTTGCCCTTGTTGTGCTTGCTCCGCTTGCGGGCCCGGCGCTTCCGCGTTCTCTTCGACATGTCCCGATTGACCACCCGGCGGGCGCCGGACGCAAGGGATCCGGCGCCTCCCGAAACGCAGAAACCCGCCGGCCGTGCGACCGAAAACGGCGCACGGCCCGGCGGGCGGCAGCGGTCCGGGTCGGCGGTCCCGGGCCGGCGGTCGCGGGTCAGCGGACCTCGGTGATCTCGGGGCCGCGCTCGAACGGGTTGAAGTTCTCCTCGCCGCCCTGCTCCTCGCCGTTCTCCCCGGCCTCGCTGAACTCCTTGGGGATCTGCAGCTCGAGCAGGTCGCGGGGCGGCATCGGCGCGTCGCCGCGCACGACGACGACGCCGCGCAGCACGTCCTCCAGGACCTGCCACTGCTCCTCGTCCTCGATCGCGGCGCCCTGCACCACGGCCTGCAGGAACCAGCGGGGGCCGTCGACGCCGAGGAAGCGGATGATCTGCGGCGCCCAGCCCTGGTCGACGAACTCCTGCGGGATCTGCTCGCGGACCTCCTGCGGCATCTCCGCGAGGACCTCCTCGGTCAGCGCGGCGGGGATCATCGCCAGCAGCTCGGGACCGAACGGCCCCTCGCCCTCCTGGGTCTGCCCCTGCGCCTCCTCCTCGATGTCCTTGGCGGTCTCGCGGCGCACGTCGTCCCAGATGCCGCTGCGCTTGGGCGCGGCGAACACCTGGAGCTGCATGGCGCTCTCCTCGTACTGGACGAGCACCGCGACCGGCCGGCCGTCGAGGGGGTTGCCCTCCTCGTCGACCTGGGTGGCCTCGAAGTTCACCTGGAAGCCGAGCCCGGGCGCGATCGGGACCTGCATCGAGCCGAAGTCCAGGCGCTGCAGCTCGGGGAAGGAGTCCTCGGAGTCCCAGGGCCCGCCCTCGGCCTTCGCGGCCTCGGCGGGAGCCTCCTCGGCGGCCTCGTCAACGGCCTCCGCCGGTTCCTCGGTCGCCTCGGGTCCCCTCTCGGGCTCCTCGGCCTGCCGGCGACGTCCAAAAGCCACGACTCACGCTCCTTCTCGACTGTGCTCGTTACCAGTGTCACCCATGCCCGGCAGCCCCCCGCCCGCGTACCCGCCCGTGGAGCCGAATCCACCGGTCCCGCGGGCCGATCCGGGAAGGTCGGCGACCTCGTGGAACACAGCCTGCTCCACCCGCTGCACGACCATCTGCGCGATGCGGTCGCCGCGCCGCAGCCGCACGGTGGCGCGGCGGTCGGTGTTCAGCAGGGTCACCTTGATCTCACCCCGATAGCCGGCGTCGACCGTACCGGGTGCGTTGACTATGGTGACCCCCAACCTAGCGCCCAAACCGGACCTGGGGTGAATGAAAGCGGCGTAGCCGTCGGGCAGCGCGATCGCCATGCCCGTGGGGACGACGGCGCGCTCTCCCGGCGGCAGCTCGACGTCCTCGGCGGCGACCAGATCCGCGCCCGCGTCGCCCGCGTGCGCGTACTGCGGCAGGGGCAGCCCGGGATCGAGCCGCTTGATCAGCACATCGACCTTGCCCAACGTCCACCTCGCGTTCGGGAGCGTTCCGGCGGTCCCGCCGAGAAGCCACACGACAATACCGGGACCGAGGGCGGCGGACCGCATGTGAAACGCCCTCGCGTCCGGTTTCGCGCGCGACCCTACCCGTTTCCCGGCGGAACCCGGCACCCATGGCGTACCGGCGGGAATGAGTGGGACACTATGGATCGTCCGTATCGTCAGGAAGGTCCGTTCGTGTTCTGGTCGCTGGTGGTCGCCGCGCTGCTGCGGGTGCTCGCCGCGGCCGAGTGGGCCGGGACGGCGCCGGGGCAGCCGGCGCTGGTGGCGCTGGCGACGGTCACCGTGGCGGGACTGGTCGTCCTGGCCGTGGTGCGCGTGCGCGCGGCGGGGCCGGGCCACCGGGCGGCGCCTGCGCGCGTGCGGACGACCTTGCGGGAACGGACGCTGCGGACCGCCTTCCTCCCGCAGCGCGATCCGGACGCGGCGGGACGCCCCCGCCCGCGGGCACCGGGAGCGGAGATCGCGGCCGCCTGAGCGCGGCCGGCACGCCACCGATCCCCCTCCCACCGGAAGGTTCCCATGTCCGTGTTCGACGTCCCCGTTTCACTCGCGTACGCCCTGGTCAAGGGACTGGCCGACGGCATCGGCCCGGTCGCCGGCCCGGCGGCGGCCGCCACCGCCATCGTCCTGTTCACGCTCCTGGTCCGGCTGGCGATGCTGCCGCTCGCCGTCTCGGCCGCCCGCGGCGAGCGGAACCGGGCGCGGCTGCTGCCCCAGGTCCAGGCCCTGCAGAAGAAGCACAAGAAGGATCCGCGCCGGCTCCAGCGGGAGACGGCCGCGCTGTACGAGGCGGAGGGCGCGACCCCGCTGTCGGGATGCCTGCCGATGTTCGCGCAGGCGCCGTTCTTCATGGTGATGTACCGGCTGTTCCGGTCGGCGACGGTGGCGGGGCACCAGAACGTCCTGCTCGCGCACACGTTGCTCGGCGCGCCGCTGGGGCAGAACTGGATCGGGCTGGTCGGCGGCGGGCTGTTCGCGCCGCCGTCGCTGGTGTTCCTCGGCCTGCTCGCGCTGCTCGCGGCGCTGGCGGTGTGGTCGTCGCGGCGGGCCGCGCGGACCGCTCCGGCCGGGGCGGCAGGCGTGCTGGCCCGGGTGGCGCCGTTCGGGACGGTGGTCTTCGCCGCGTTCGTGCCGCTGGCCGCCGGGCTGTACCTGCTGGCGTCCGGCACGTGGACGGCGGTGGAGCGCGCCGTCCTGCACGGGCGGGCCGCGGCGCCGGCGGCCTGAACCGCCGGCCGTCCGAATCACCGGATTCGCCTTGACGGCGCCATTGGACGCCGGTTCGATAGAAACCGAACCTGATTCTGGAGACGACGCCGAGGGCGGTGAGCGGGCGTGACGACCGCTGCGCGGGACGATATCGACGGCAACCTGTCCACGCTGGAGTTCTGGGCCCTGCCCCAGGAGCGGCGGCTGGCCGCCTTCGCCCGGCTGCGCGAGCTGGACCATCCGGCGTTCTTCCAGGAGCTGAAGCTGCCGTTCGTCAGGTCGGGCGCCGGCTTCTACGCGCTGGCCCGGCACGCCGACGTCGTCGAGGCGAGCCGGACGCCGCAGGTCTTCAGCAGCGAGCCGTGCTCCAACAGCATCGCGGACCTGCCGCGCTTCCTGGCCCGCTACTTCGGCTCGATGATCAACATGGACGACCCGCGGCACGCCAAGATCCGCCGGATCGTGTCGCGGGCGTTCACCCCCCGCGTCCTGGAGAAGACGGAGGACGACCTCCAGAGGAGCGCGACCCGGATCGTCGACGACCTGCTCGCCAAGGGCTCGACCGACTTCGTCACCGACGTCGCGGCACGGCTCCCGCTGCAGGTCATCTGCGACATGATGGGGATCCCCGAGCACGTCCGCCCGATGGTGTACGACCGGACGAACCTCATCCTCGGCCTCGGCGACCCCGAGTACATGGGCGGCAAGAACTACGCCCGCGACGGCATCACCCGCATGGGCGCCCTCTACGGGCTGCTCAAGGTGCTGGCCGCCGGGTACGAGCTGAACCACCTGGCGATGAAGCTGGCCCGGCAGCGCCGCAGGAACCCCGGCGACGACCTGGTGTCGGCGCTGATCTCGGCGAACGTGGACGGCGAGTCGCTCACCGACCAGGAGATCGGCTCGTTCTTCATCCTGCTCGTCGTCGCCGGCAACGAGACGACCCGCAACGCGATGTCGCACGGGCTGAAGCTGCTGACCGACAACCCCGAGCAGCGCGCCCTGCTGCTGGAGGACTTCGACGCGCACATCCCGGGCGCGGTCGAGGAGATCGTCCGGATGGCGACGCCGGTCATCCAGTTCCGCCGGACGCTGACCCGCGACCACGAGATGAACGGCCACGAGTACAAGGCGGGCGACAAGGTCCTGCTCTTCTACAACTCCGCCAACCGGGACGAGACGGTCTTCGAGAACCCGGACGCGTTCGACATCACCCGCTCGCCGAACCCCCACGTCGGGTTCGGCGGCCCCGGGCCGCACTTCTGCCTCGGCGCCAACCTCGCCCGCCGCGAGATCACGGTGATGTACCGCGAGCTGTTCACCCGCGTCCCGCGGATCCGCGCGACCGGGGAGCCCGACCGGCTGTTCTCCAGCTTCATCAACGGGATCAAGCACCTGCCCTGCGCGATCTGATCCCCGCCGGGGAGGCCGCCGGTGGTCGGGGCGAGTCGCGCGGAGCGGTCGCCGGTCCCGCGCGGCGCGCGGGACCGGACGGGCCGCGGGGTCAGTCGGCGGGCGCCAGCGTCACGTCCACCGTCAGGTCGGCGGGCGCGCTCTCCAGCGTCAGCTCGGCGATCCGCCCCGCGGCGGCGAGGTCGGAACGGGAGACCCGCCCGGCCTCCGCGCCGCGCACCACCGCCCGCGACACGTCCGCGCGCATCGACGCCTTCGCCTCCGACTTGGCCTTGCGGACCTGCCGCAGCGCCTCAGCGGTCGCGGCGAGCACCGCCGGGTCGCCGTCCGCGGGCAGCTCGGCCGCCAGCGGCCAGGACGCGGCGTGCACCGAGCCCTTCCGCCACCACGACCAGACCTCCTCGGTCACGAACGGCAGCACCGGCGCGAACAGCCGCAGCAGCACCGACAGAGCCGACCGCAGCGCCGCGCGCGCCGACTGCGCCTCCGGCCCCTCCCCGTACGCGCGGGCCTTGACCAGCTCCAGGTAGTCGTCGCAGAACTCCCAGAAGAACCGCTCCGTGCGCTCCAGGGCGCGCGCGTAGTCGTAGCCCTCGAACGCCTCCGTCGCGTCCGCGACGACCCCGGACAGCGACGCCAGCATCGCCCGGTCCAGCGGCTCGGTCACCGCCGCGCCCCGCTCCACCTCGCCGAGCCCCAGCACGAACTTCGACGCGTTGAGGATCTTGATGGCGAGCCGCCGGCCGACCTTGATCTGACCGGTGTCGAACGCGGTGTCGGTGCCCGGCCGGCCGCTCGCCGCCCAGTACCGGACGGCGTCCGAGCCGTACTCGCGCAGCAGGCCGATCGGGGTGACGACGTTCCCCTTGGACTTCGACATCTTCTTGCGGTCCGGGTCGAGGATCCAGCCCGACAGCGCGGTGTCCGTCCACGGCAGCGACCCGTGCTCCAGATGCGACCGGACGACCGTCGAGAACAGCCACGTCCGGATGATGTCGTGCGCCTGCGGCCGCAGGTCGTAGGGGAACACCCGGGAGAACAGGTCGGCGTCGCGCTCCCAGCCGCCCGCGATCTGCGGCGTCAGCGACGACGTCGCCCAGGTGTCCATGACGTCCGGGTCCCCGACGAACCCGTCCGGCTTGCCGCGCTGGTCCTCGGCGAAGCCCGGCGGGACGTCCGAGGACGGGTCGACGGGCAGCGCGTCCTCCGCCGGCACGATCGGCGCGTCGTAGCGCGGCTCGCCGGACGCGTCCAGCGGGTACCAGACCGGGATCGGCACGCCGAAGAACCGCTGCCGGGAGATCAGCCAGTCGCCGTTCAGGCCCTCCACCCAGTTCTCGTAGCGGGCCCGCATGTACGGCGGATGCCAGTTCAGCTCCGCGCCGCGCGCGAGCAGCTCGGCGCGGGTCGCGGCGTCGCGCCCGCCGTTGCGGATGTACCACTGCCGGGTCGTGACGATCTCGAGCGGCTTGTTGCCCTTCTCGTAGAACTTCACCGGCCGGCTGATCCTGCGCGGCTCGCCGTCCAGGTCGCCGGACTCGCGCAGCATCTCGACGACGCGCTCCTTGGCGGAGAACACCGTCTTGCCGGCCAGCTCCGCGTACGGCTCCGCCGCGACGCCCGCCGGCGGCTCGGCCGACAGCCGGCCGTCCCAGCCGATCACCGCCCGGGTCGGCAGGTTCAGCTCCCGCCACCAGGTGACGTCCGTGACGTCGCCGAACGTGCAGATCATCGCGATGCCCGACCCCTTGTCGGGCTCGGCGAGCCGGTGCCCGAGGACCGGCACCTCGACGCCGAACAGCGGCGTGCGGACCATCGTCCCGAACAGCTCCTGGTACCGCTCGTCGTCGGGGTGCGCGACGAGCGCCACGCACGCCGGCAGCAGTTCCGGGCGCGTCGTCTCGACGTAGACGGGCCGCTCGTCGCCGTGGAACCGGATCCGGTGGAACGCGCCCGGCTGCTCGCGGTCCTCCAGCTCGGCCTGCGCGACGGCCGTGCGGAACGTCACGTCCCACAGCGTCGGCGCCTCCGACACGTACGCCTCGCCGCGCGCCAGGTTCCGCAGGAACGCGCGCTGCGACGCCGTCCGGGACGCCTCGCCGATGGTGGAGTAGAGGTGGGTCCAGTCGACCGACAGGCCGACCCGGCGCCACATCTCCTCGAACGCCTTCTCGTCGACCTCGGTGAGCCGCTCGCACAGCTCGATGAAGTTGCGCCGCGACACCGGCACCTGGCGCTTCGGGTCGGGCTCGGCCGGCGGCTCGAACTCCGGGTCGTAGGGCAGCGACGGCTCGCACCGCACGCCGAAGTGGTTCTGCACGCGCCGCTCGGTGGGCAGCCCGTTATCGTCCCAGCCCATCGGGTAGAAGACGGCGCGACCGCGCATGCGGTGGAAGCGGGCGACGGTGTCGGTGTGGGTGTAGGAGAAGACGTGGCCGACGTGGAGGGAGCCGCTCACGGTGGGCGGCGGGGTGTCGATCGAGTAGACCTCGCCGCGCGGCCGGGTGCGGTCGAAGCGGTAGACGCCGGCGTCCTCCCAGGCGCGTACCCACTTGTCCTCCAGGCCGTCCAGGGAGGGCTTGGGCGGGACGCTCGGCGTACGCGGCTGCTCTGTCATAAAGCAATGGTATTGACATCCGCCCCCTCCGCATGCCACTTGCCCGCGCCGACGCGGCGGCCTTTCCCGCCCGGAGCGGGGCGTTCCGGTAGCGTCGGAGGCGACAGGACGACTGGAGGACGATGATGGCGGACAAGGGCGACATCGGCTATCGCGTGATGGCCGGCGCCGCGGCCTTCGCGGGCGGCTTCGTCGCGAAGAAGGCGATCACGCTCATCTGGAAGAAGACCACCGGCAAGGAGCCGCCGACCAACCCCGAGTCGCCGGACGTGGCGCTGTCGGAGGCGATCGGCTGGGCCGTGGTGATGGGCGTCGGCATGGAGATCGCGCGGCTGCTCGCCACCCGCGCCGCCGCCCACCAGTGGGCCAAGGGGACCGGCGAGCTCCCCTCCCACCTCAAGGTGGAGGCCTGATCGCGAGGGTCTGATCAGGAGGCCCGATCGAGGGCTCGAACGCGTCGTGGCCGGTCCCGGTTGGTCCGGGACCGGCCACGACGCTTACGGCCCTGATGCCCTGATCTGTTGCTGTTGGCCCGTTGTTGTCGGCCTGTTGTCGTCGGCCGGTGGTTCCGGCCCGGTGCTTCGGTGGCGCCTTCGAGCCGGGGGACGGGGATACGGGGGTGCGGCGGCCGTGGCCGGGGCGCGTCGTCCGGCTCCGCGAGGGGGACGCGGATCCACCGCCGCCGGACGCCGCTCAGCCGAACGTGCCGTCCAGCGGCGGGGGAAGCTCCTCCGCGGATCCGCGCAGGTCGTGCCGGACCTTCGCGGCCAGCGCCCTCGTCGCGGCCCGGTTGAGCGCGGCGCCCGCGGCGGCGCCGGTCAGCAGGGGGCCCATCGTCGTCATGTGGCGGCCGAACGTGCGCATCATCCGCTTGCGCAGCGCCGCCTTCGCCGCCGAGCCGAGCGCGCTGGTGAACGTCCCGCCCTCCAGCGGGTTGACGCCGCGCTGGCGCGCCCAGGAGGTGACGAACGCCGCGCCGCGCACGGTGCCGGAGCCCTGCACGCTGACCCCGTACACCTCGTGCAGCTCGGCGATCAGCTTCACCTCGATCGCCGCGACCACGAGGGTCTCCGCGGCGATCTGGGCGGGGGCGGTCAGCAGCAGCGGCGGAGCGGCGAACTCCACCGCGGCGAGCGCACCGCCCGCCGCGCCCACGGCGGTGGTGGCGTTGCCCGCCACCTTCACCAGGTTGTCGGCGAGGTCCTCGCCGGACAGCCCGTGATGGTGGCGGCCCAGCGTCTCCAGATCACGGATCGGGATGTGCGGGGCCGCCTCCAGCAGCAGGTCGGCCAGCCAGCGGCCGCGCGCGATCCCGGCGGCGCCGGCCCGGCGGGCGCCCTGCCCGAGCAGCCGGGCCAGCCGGCCGAGCAGCCGCCTCCGGGTCTCCCGGTCCATCTCCTCGTCGCCGGCGAGCCTGCCGATCAGCTCGCCGAGCTCCGTGGAGCCGTCGCCGCGCGCCGGCTCCACGTCGTCGTGCCGTCGTTCGAGTTCTCCCGTCATGCCGCTCCCGGTGGTGCCTCTCCGAAGGGCCGATCCCCCGGACGTGTCAGGCGGCGCACTCGCGGCAGACCGGCTGGCCGTTCTTCTCGGTGGCCAGCTGGCTGCGGTGGTGCACGAGGAAGCAGCGCGTGCAGGTGAACTCGTCGGCCTGCCGGGGGACGACCCGGAAGGTCAGTTCCTCGTTGGACAGGTCGGCGCCGGGCAGCTCGGCGACCTCACCCGCGTCCAGGTCCTCGTCGATGATGCTGGCGGCCTTGTCGGCGCGCCGGGCCTGGAGCTCCTGGAGGCTGTCCTCGCTCAGGTCGTCGTCTGTCTTGCGTGGGCTGTCGTAGTCGGTCGCCATCTTCTATCTCCATCCCCCTCAGTGCTTTATGCGCCCCGTCGCGCGGAACTAACGCTCGGGGGACCGTTCTTGTGCCCGATCCGGGCGGGAAATTCTGTCACGGTTGGTGACCTACGACACACGAGGCGCGACCGTTCCCACGGGTGACACCGATCACCCGTTTCCCACCCCCGCGTTGTGTCGTCCGTCACACGCCCCCCGCCCGGCGTTCCGGCATGCTCCCGAAGGGCCGGTGCGCCTGTCGGGGTTCCCGCGGCGGCGGGGATCATATCGGTCCCGGGAGCGTTGCGCGCGCCGACCGGCCCGCGGCGCGCGGGACGGCTCGAACCGGCTGGTGGACCGCTGAACCAGACGCTTCGGTGAAACGTCTGAACTAACGCGATATCGTGCCCGCCTGAGGTCGGGGGCCGGGCTCGCCGGCCCCGTGCGGGGCCGGTACGGGGGCCCGGGCCTCGCGACGGGGTCCGGACGCACATTGTCGCGGGACATCACTGCGGGTCACTGGAGGATCAGATGCCGGATGCCGCTCCGCTGGAGCCGGGCGATCCCAGGGCACTGGGTCAGTTCGAGGTCGTCGGCCGGCTCGGCGCCGGGGGGCAGGGCGCGGTCTTCCTCGGCCGCGCGCCGGGCGGCGAGTACGTGGCCATCAAGCTGCTGCACGCCCAGATGGCGAACGACCCCGCCGCGCGCGCCCGCTTCACGCGGGAGGTGGCGGCGGCGCAGAAGGTCGAGCCCTTCTGCACCGCGCGGGTGCTCGAGGCCGACGTGCACGGCGACCAGCCGTACGTCGTCAGCGAGTTCATCGACGGCCCGTCGCTGCACGACGTGGTCGCGCACAACGGCCCGCTCGGCGCGGCCGAGCTGGAGCGGCTGGCGATCGGCACCGTGACGGCCCTCGCGGCCATCCACGAGGCCGGGATCGTGCACCGCGACTTCAAGCCCAACAACGTCATGCTGGCCTCCGACGGCCCGCGCGTCGTGGACTTCGGCATCGCCCGGACGGTCAACTCGCAGGAGAGCGCCGTCACCGCGACCGGCATGGTGGTCGGGACGCCCGGCTACCTGGCGCCCGAGCAGCTGACCGGCGCGCCGCTGACGCCCGCGGTGGACATCTTCGCCTGGGGCGCGACCATGGTGTTCGCGGCCACCGGGCAGTCGCCGTTCGAGGCCGACACGCTGCCGGTCATCATCAACCGCATCCTCAACGAGGACCCGGACCTGTCGGCGCTGCCGCCCGGCCCGGTGCGCGACCTGGTCGCGCGCTGCCTGTCCAAGGACGCGGGGCTGCGCCCGCCGGCGCCGCAGCTGCTGCTGAACCTGCTCGGCGCGGTCGGCGCCGCGCCGTCGAACCCGGGCGCCGACCCGGAGGACCTGCTCAACCAGGGCACCCGGATCGCCGCGCAGATGCCCGCGCCGCCGCGGGTGCCGCCGGCGCCGCGCCCGCAGCCGCCGCAGCAGTCGATCACCCCGCCGCCGATGCCGCTGCACCAGGGCGGGATGCAGGGCGCCGGGATGCAGGGCGGCATGGGGGGCCCGGCGACGCCGCCCCCGCAGCCGATCACGCCGCCGCCCATGCCGATGTACCAGGGCGGCATGCAGCCCCCGCCGCCGAACATGCCGATGGGGCAGCGTCCTCCCGTGCAGGGGCCGATGCAGCCGCCGATGGCCTACGGGCCGCCGCCCGCGAAGTCGGGTTCGCCGGGCCCGGCCATCGCGATCGGCTGCGGCGTGCTGGCGCTGATCGCGCTCATCGGCGTCGTGGTGTTCGTGATCATCGCCGCGAACAGCGGCGACGGCGCCGACCCGACGCCGACGTCGTCGATCTACACGCCGCCGACCGAGAACTCGCCGACGGGCTCGACGCAGGGCGGGCTGGTCGGCGTGTGGAACGGCGACGGCTACCAGCCGGGCGCCCCGGCCGGCCACCAGAACTTCAAGGCGGAGTTCGCGCTGGTCTACACGCACGGCACCGCCAAGTACGACTACGGCGGCGTCCAGCCGACCTGCTACACCAACCTCTCGCTGCTGTCGGGCGACGAGACCAGCAGCTACGTCGAGTACCAGGAGACGCCGATGGCGGGGCAGAAGACGGAGAACTGCGCGCCCGGCTACGTCCGGTTCGTCAACCCCGGCGGCAGCACCATGCGCTGGGAGTGGCGGCAGACCCGCAGCGCGCCGACCCCCTCGGCGTCCGGGACGGTGAGCGACTGACCGCTCCGCCGGTCCGGCCGGCCCGGGCCGGCCCGAGCGGCCCCGGACACCCGACGACATCCGCGCCTCCCCCCGAAGGATCCAGATGCCCGACATCCGCCCGCTGCGCCCGGGCGATCCGGAAAGACTGGGCGACTACCGGCTGACGGGGCTGCTCGGGGAGGGCGGGCAGGGCGCGGTCTACCTGGCCGAGGACGAGCCGGGCCACCGGGTCGCGGTGAAGCTGCTGCACGCGCGCTTCAGCGCCGACCCGAAGGCCCGGTCGCGGTTCGCGGCCGAGGTGGCGGTGGCGCAGCGGGTCTCGGCGTTCTGCACGGCCCGCATCCTGGACTCCGACGTCGAGGGCGACCGGCCCTACATCGTCAGCGAGTACATCGACGGCCCGTCCCTGTCGGCGGCGTTGGCGGAGGGCGGTCCGCAGCGCGACGCGGACCTGGACCGGCTGGCGATCGGCACGATGACCGCGCTGGCGGCCATCCACCAGGCGGGGGTCGTGCACCGCGACTTCAAGCCGGCGAACGTGCTGCTCGCCGCGGACGGGCCGCGGGTGATCGACTTCGGCATCGCCCGGGCGCTCGACGCGACCGGCACGCTGTCGAGCACCGCCGTCGGGACGCCCGCCTACATGGCGCCGGAGCAGATCTCGGGGGCGCCGGTCGGCCCGGCGGCCGACGTGTTCGCCTGGGGCGCGACGATGGCGGTCGCCGCGACGGGCCGTCCCGCGTTCGGGCAGGACTCCATCCCGGCGGTCATGCACCGGATCCTGAACATGGCGCCGGACCTCGGCATGATGCCCGAGCCGCTGCGCGGCGTCGTGGCGCACTGCCTGAGCAAGGACCCGGCGCTGAGGCCCGCGTCGCAGCAGGTGCTGGCGACGCTGCTGACGCTCGCGGGGAACCCGCCGAGGCCCGGCGGCGGTGGCGACGGCGCCGACGAGATGCTCAGCAGGGGCGCCGAGACGGCCGCCGCGGACTCCGCGCGGCTGGAGGCGGCGTGGTCTCCGCTGGGCGTCCGGCAGTCCCTCACGCCGCAGTCGCTCGCCTCGTACCCGCAGCTCGCGCAGTCTCCACCGGTGCCGCAGGCGCCCTTCCACCAGCCGCCGGCGAACATGCCGCCGCCGGGCCCGGGCGTTCCCGTGCCGCAGGCGCAGCCGCAGCCGCAGGCGCCGGGCGCGCCGTGGTCCGGGCCGTCCGCCTACGCCGGCCCGTCGACGTGGCCGTCCGGGCAGCAGCAGGCCCCGCCCGGCCCCGGCGTCGACATGACGAAGCCGCCCGGCACCCGGTCGCGCAAGCGGATCGGCGTGCTGGCCGGCGCGGGCGGCGCCGCCGCGGTCGCCCTCGCGCTCGTCGCCACCGTGATCATCATGAACACGGGCGGAGGCGGCGGTCACAAGCCCGAGCCGCCGGTGGGACGGGACGGCGGGACGCTGCGGACGGCCGTCGCGAGCCTCGGCTCCACGGACGGGGAGATCGACCCGTCGCACTCCTACGTCGGCACCGAGCGGTTCCTCGACAAGCTGCTCTTCACCGGCCTCGCCGAGACCGGGCCGGACGGCGTCGTCCGCAACCGGCTGGCCACCGAGATCAAGTCCGACGGGACGTGCTCGAAGTGGACGATCGGCATCAAGGAGGGGACGACCTTCAGCGACGGCTCGCCGGTGGACGCGGCGGCGTTCGAGCGCGGCTGGACGCGGGCGGCGCGGACCCCGACCGGCGGCGGGCCGGTCCTGATGGCCGACATCGTCGGGTATCCCGAAGCCTCGAGCGGCCAGGCGGGCACGCTGTCGGGGGTGCACGCGTCGGGCAGCGTGATCGACGTGGACCTCACCTCGCCGAACTGCGACTTCCCGAAGCGGCTCGGCGACCCGGCGTTCGCGCCGCTGCCGCGGTCCGCCGGGTCGTCGGACAACGCGTCCTACAACCAGAACCCGGTCGGCAACGGGCCGTTCAAGCTGCAGACCTACGAGAAGGGCAAGAGTTACACGCTGGTCCGCAACGACCGGTGGGCGTGCGGCAGGACGAAGCTCGACACCGTCCAGGTCAGCGTGCTCACCGACACGGCGCAGGGACGCGTGACGTTCGCCTCGGGCGGCACCGACTGGGCGCCGCTGCCCAGTGCCGCGGGGGCCGCCACTCCCTCGGCGGGCACCCCGTCCGGCGGAACGACGCTCACGAGGACGCTGCCCTTCACCCGGATGCTCGTCCCGGTGACGGCGCGCGGCCCGATGAAGTCGAAGGAGGCCAGGCTCGCGGTGTCGTACGCGCTGGACCGCAGGTCGCTCGCCGCGGTGTACGGCACCGGGTACGCGCCCGCGCACGGACTGGTGCCGCCCTCGCTGCCCGGCTTCGGCAAGGCGGGCGTCTGCGCGTCGTGCGACGCGTCCGATCCGGCGCAGGCGAAGCGGCTCGCCACCCAGGCCGGGCTGGGGCCGGGCACCAAGATCCGGCTGTACCTGCAGCAGACGACGAGCAGCGCGACGGCGGCGCAGGCCGTCCAGGCACGCCTGCGGCAGGTGCTCGGCTGGAGCGTCGAGCTGAAGACGACACCGCTGTCGGACTGGAACAAGTTCCGGCAGGTGGTGACCGCCGGCGACGCGTCCGGACTGGCCCTGTTCGCGTGGGGTCCGGACTACCCGTCGCCGTACACGATGCTGTGGTCGCTGCTGGGCGGCACGCTGGTCGGCAAGAGCGACTCCTACAACCTGGCCGGCTGGAAGAACTCGACGTTCGACGGGCTGATCTCCAACGCGGTGCGCACCGTCTCCGACGACCAGCGCACGAAGCTCTACCAGCAGGCCGAGAGGATCGCGCTGGACGACATGGCCCTGATCCCGCTCGTCCAGACCGGGACGGGCGCGCTGGCGAGCAACCGGTTCGTGAACCTCCGGATGGACTACGACGGCGACCCGACGGTGGCGACCGCCGCGCTGAAGTAGGCGACCCCGCCGCGCCGAAGCGGCGGACAGGGACCTCAGCCGGGCTGGAGCCGGACGGTGACGATCAGCCCGCCGCCCGGGCGCGGCACCGCGTAGACGGCGCCGCGGTGCGCCAGCACCACCGAGCGGACGATCGACAGCCCGAGGCCCGCGCCCTTGGCGGACTCGACCCGGTCGGCGTTGAGCCGCCGGAACGGCTCGAACAGCCGCTCGACCTCGTAGGCGGGCACCACCGGGCCGGTGTTCTCGACCTGGACGGTGGCGTAGCCGTCGAGCATGCCGGTGCGGATCCACAGCCCGCCGCCCTCGGCGTCGTTGTGCTTGATCGCGTTCTCGACGAGGTTGGACACCAGGTGCTCCAGCAGCACCGGGTCGCCGAGCGCCGTCCCGGACGTCAGCTCCCGGTGCACGGCCACGTCGTTGTCGTGCTCGCGGCGCGCGGAGTGCTCCAGCACCGTCGCGGCGACCTCGGCGAGGTCGACGGGGGTGCGGGTGGTCAGCTCGCGCTCGCTGCGGGCGAGCAGCAGCAGGCCCTCGATGAGCCGCTCGTGCCGGGCGTTGGTGGCCAGCAGGGTCTTGCCGACGGTGCGCAGGTCGGCGGACGCCTCCGGGTCGCCGAGCGCCACCTCCAGCAGCGTCCGGTTGATCGCCAGCGGCGTGCGCAGCTCGTGCGAGGCGTTCGCGACGAACCGGCGCTGGGAGTCGAAGGCCTGGCCGAGCCGCTCCAGCATCGCGTCGAAGGTGTCGGCCAGCTCCTTGATCTCGTCGTCGGGGCCCTCCAGCGCGATCCGCTCGTGCAGGGTGCTCTCCGACAGCCGGCGGGCCGTCGTGGTGACCCGCTGCAGCGGGCTGAGCGCCCGGTCGGCGACGAACCAGCCGAGCACGAGGGTGATCACCCCGACCCCGGCGAGCGCCATCAGCGACCGGCCGACCAGCTGCCTCATCGTCTGCTCGACGAACTGGTGCTGCAGCTCGGCCGCCTCGGCGTCGGTGATCCCGAGGCCGATGACCTTGACGTTGCCGAGGATGTTGGCCATCAGCACCGACATCACGAACAGCAGCAGCGCCCCGGCCATGAAGAACAGCAGCCCGTACAGCAGGGTCAGCCGCAGCCGGACGCTCATCCGGCCGGGCAGCTTCTTCAGCTCGCCGAACGACGCGCCGCCCTCGCCGCGCCACACGTTCCTGCCGCCCGGCTCGGGGCCCGGGACCTGCTGCGGCCCGGGCCGCCGCCACCGGCCGGGGCGCGCGGACCGGTCGTCCGTCCCCGGCTGCGCCGGCTGCTGCCGGTCCTGCGGCCCGGCCGGCTCGTCGGGCTCGTTCGGGCCGTTCGGCTCGTTCTGCGGTGCGGATTCGGAAGTCAAAGGCGGTATCCCACTCCGGGCACGGTCTCGATGACCGGGGGGTCGCCGAGCTTCTTGCGCAGCGTCATCATCGTCACGCGGACGACGTTGGTGAACGGGTCGATGTGCTCGTCCCAGGCCTTCTCCAGGAGCTGCTCGGAGCTGACGACGGCGCCGTCCGCGCTGAGCAGCACCTCCAGCACCGCGAACTCCTTGCGGGTCAGCTCCACCGGGCGCCCGTCCCGGGTCACCTCGCGGCGGGCCGGGTCGAGCGCGACCCCGGCGCGCTCCAGCACGGGCGGCAGCGGCGCCGCCGCGCGGCGGCCGAGCGCCCGCACCCGGGCGATCAGCTCGGCGAAGGCGAACGGCTTGGCCAGGTAGTCGTCGGCGCCGATGGACAGGCCCTCGACCCGGTCGTCCAGCTCCCCGGCGGCGGTCAGCATGATGATCCGCGCCGGGTAGCGCTGCGCCACCAGCTGCTTGCACACGTCGTCGCCGTGCACCCGCGGCAGGTCGCGGTCGAGGACGATCACGTCGTACTCGTTCACCCCGGCGCGGTCGAGCGCGCCGGCGCCGTCGTAGGCCACGTCCACGGCCAGCGCCTCGCGGCGCAGCCCGGTCGCGATCGCGTCGGCGAGCACCCGCTCGTCCTCGACGACTAGAACACGCACTCTGCGTCCCCTTCCGGTCGGGGCGCGGTCGCCCCGTGGTCCAGATATGCCACGGAAGTCGTAAGACGCCCGTAAACAGCTGTTCAAGACGGCGTTCGCCGCGCCGCGTTAACTGGCGGCGTAAGGATCCGCGAAAATTGCACCGGCGAACAGGTTTACCTTCAGCCTACGGCTGGGTAGGCATGGGCACGATCCGGGAGGAGGCCCATGGGCGAGTTGTCACGCACGATTCAGCAGCGACTCGACGACGCGTACGCGTCGCTGCGCAGCGCCCACGCGGAAGGCGACACCTACCTGGCGGACATCCGCCAGGAGGAGATCAACGAACTGCGCCGGATCGCAGCGAACAACGACATCGGCGTCGAACCACCCCGCTGCGACTGAGACGCCCCACCGCAGGGAGCCCGGGACGCCCATGTCCCGGGCTCTTCTCGTCTCCCCCGGCCCCCGGCTAGTCCCTGAGGGGGTCGAGAGGCGCCAGCAGGTCGTGCAGGGCCTCGAACGTGCCCGGTCCGGCCGCCATGGTCAGCTCGGGCCCCGCCGGGGCGCCGTGGAGGCCCTCGACGCGCCCGCCCGCCTCCTGCACGATCAGCGCGCCGGCGCCGATGTCCCACGCCTGGACGCCGCGCTCGTAGTAGGCGTCGAGGCGCCCGGCCGCCAGCGAGCACAGGTCCACGCAGCAGGAGCCGCCGCGCCGGATGTCCCGGACGGCCGGCAGCACCCCGGTGAGCACCCGCGCCTGCGCGGCGCGCCGCGCGGCGTCGTAGCCGAACCCGGTCGCGACCAGGGCCTGGCCCAGCGGCACCCGCTCGGTCACCCGTAGCTCCCGGGCGCCGGACGCGGTGCGCAGCAGCGCCCCGCCGCCGCGGAACGCCGTGTACGACTCGCCGCGCCGCGGCATCTCGACCGCGCCCGCGACCGCGGCGCCGTCCACCTCGGCGGCGATGCTGACCGCCCAGTCCGGCAGGTCGTAGAGGTAGTTGACGGTCCCGTCGATCGGGTCGACCACCCAGCGGACGCCGCTGCCGCCGCCGCGCTCGCCGCCCTCCTCGCCGAGGAAGGCGTCGTCCGGGCGGGCGGCGCGGATCCGCTCGATGATCAGCGCCTCGGCGGCGCGGTCCATCTGGGTGACGACGTCGGTCGGGGACGACTTGGTCTGCACCACGTCCGGACCGCCGGCCGGGCGCTTGTCGACCAGCATCCGGCCCACCTCTCGGGCGGTCGCGGCGGCCAGTTCGAGCAGTTCCTCCGGCAGGCTCACTGGTTCTCCTCCATCAGCAGTCGCGGCAGGGCGGCGAAGCGCGGGTCGCTGCCGGGCGTCGCGGCCCGGACGAACGCGACGCCCAGCTCGGCGGCGCGTCCGGCCGCCTCCACGTCGAGGTCGTACTTGACCTCCATGTGGTCGGAGACGAACCCGATCGGCACGGCCGCCACCGCGCGGACGCCCTCACCGGCGAGCTTCTCCAGGTGGTCGGTGATCTGCGGCTCCAGCCACGGCTGGGACGGGGGGCCGCTGCGGCTCTGGTAGACGAGCTCCCAGGGGGTCCCGGGGGCGGCGCGGCCGGCGACGGTCCGGGCGGCCTCCTCCAGTTCGGCGACGTACAGCTCGCGGTTCGGCTGCGACAGCGGGACGCTGTGCGCGGTGAACAGCAGCCGCGCGCCGTCCGGGAGCCGGCCGAGCGCGTCCCGGGCGGCGTCGACGAACGGGTCGAGGAAGCCGGGACGGTCGCAGTAGACGGGCAGCTTGTCGATCTCGGGGGTGCCGGGGACCTCTTCGCGTGCGCGCGCGATGTCCTGCAGGTACTGGTCGTTGGTGGAGTAGCCGCTGTAGGCCGACGTGACGAACGCCGCCGCGCGCCGGACACCGTCGTCGCGCATCTGCCGGACGGTGTCGGCGAGGTACGGGGTCCAGTTCCGGTTGCCCCAGTACACGGGCAGGTCGACACCGTGGGCGGCGAAGTCCGCCTCGATGGCGGCCTTCAGCTCCCGGCACAGCCGGTTGATCGGGCTGACCCCGCCGAACAGGTGGTAGTGCTCCCCCACCTTCTCGAGCCGCTCGCGCGGGATGCCGCGGCCGCGGGTGACGTTCTCCAGGAACGGGATCACGTCCTCGGGCCCCTCCGGCCCGCCGAAGGACAGCAGAAGCAACGCGTCGTGGGACGTCATGCCCCCATCCAACCAGCCCGCTCCCGGTGCCCCGTCTCGGGAGAAGCACCGGGCGCCCGGACCGGCGGGCCGCCGCAGGGGCTCCTCCGGGCGCCCCGGTCAGCTGTAGCGGGCCGCGTACGCCCTCGCGAGGTTCAGGACCTTCTGGACGTACCAGTCGGCGTGGTTGTAGTGCCAGATCGCCCGGTAGAGCTGCTGGCCGCCGCGGCCCGCCCCGTTGGCGCACAGGTACTTGGCCGCGCCCGGGATCGCGTCGTAGGGGTTCATGATGTCGGCCTTGCCGTCCCCGTCGCCGTCCACCCCGTAGCTCTTCCACGTGGCCGGCATGAACTGCATCGGGCCGAGCGCGCCCGCGCTGGAGCGGCCGGCGTTGCGGCCGTGGTCGCTCTCGACCTGCCCGATCGCGGCGAGCACCGTCCAGGACAGGCCGGGGCAGCTCGTGGCGGCCTGCTTGTACAGGTCCAGGTAGCTGGTCGCCTTCCCGCCCGTGCCGGACGACTGGTACTTGGCGTCGTGCAGGTTCACCACGTTCGCGCCGCCGCCGAGGATCTTGCGGACCGCCGCGACGACCTTCGCCGGGCTGACCCCGGGCGCGTTGACGAGCACCGCGACGTTCGGGACGAGGCCCATCTGCGTCCCCGACCTCTTGCTCACCAGCATGTTGATCCCGGGCAGGCCGAGGTCGCCGGAGCCGCCCATGGTCAGCTTCGGGACCGTCCGGCCGACCACCGGGTACTCGTAGCCCTCGGTCAGCTGGAGCTGCTTGGCGGCGTCCGGCGACACGACGAACCGGTCGGCCGCGAGCGCCGCCCACAGGTCGGTCCTCTTCGCGGTGCCGGGCGGCGTCCAGGAGCGGAACGAGGACGGGTCGACCGCGAACGCGTTCACCTGCCGGCCCTGGAGCTGGACGGCCCCGCCGGCGACCGCCACGACGTCGCGGACCCGCTTCAGCTTCGCGATCTTGGCGATCTTGGCGGCGGAGATGGACCCGGCCTCGGCGGCGAGCACGTCCGGCGGGACGACCCGGCGCAGCGGCGCGACCTGCCCCTCGTCGACGACCTTCACCGGGTCGCCCTGGCCCGCGCTCGGCGGGGCGTCGCCGCGCGGCCCCCCGGACGGGGCGGCGTGCCCGGAGCGGTCCGTGGTCAGCGCCGCGTAGACACCGGCGGACGTGCTGGCGACGGCGAGCGCGGCGATGGTCGCGATGAGCAGCGGCAGGACGCGCCGCGGCCCCCCGCCCGCCGCGCCCGCCGGGGCGCCGGGCGACGACCGTCCCTTGCGCTGCTTCTTCTGCGGCCTCTGCCGGGGCGGGCGCGCGGCGGGCGGCGGAGCGTCCGGCGCCCCGTCCTCGCTCGCGCGCGGTGCTGATGGAGGAGCCACAACATTTCCCAACGAGTGTCGCTACGGGTGAGTTACACGTCTTGGCACTTCTTTCCCACAGGTAACGTGATCATGGGGCTGAAGTCGATCGATGGGGCCGGGGGCGCCCCTCCTCCCGGTGGGGAGGGGAGTCGCGGATGTCCGGTCCGTACCGGGAGCTGCTGTCGGTTCCCGGCGCCCGGCCGTTCGTCGCCGCCGGGTTCGTCGGCCGCATGTCGATGTCCATGGTGGGGATCGGCATCGTCCTTCTCGTGTCCGCGGTTACCGGATCGTACGGTATCGCCGGATCCGTGACCGCGACCCTCTCGGTCGCCTACGCCGTCGGTGCCCCGCTCAGCGCCCGCTACGCCGACCGGTACGGGCAGCGCCGCGTCCTGGTCCCGCTGGTGGCGGCCAACACCGCGAGCTTCGCCGTGCTGATCGTGTTCGCGCTGGCCGGGCTGCCGGTGTGGACGCTCTTCCCCGCCGCCGCGGCCGCGGGCCTGACGCAGGTGTCGCTGGGCGCGTGGGTGCGGGCCCGCTGGTCGCACGTGCTGCGCGACTCCCCCACCCGGCTGCACACCGCGTTCTCGTTCGAGTCGGTGGTGGACGAGTGCATCTTCGTCACCGGGCCGCTGGTCGTCACGGCGCTGGCCACCGGCGTGCACCCGGCGGCGGGCCTCGGCGCGGCGGCCGCCTGCACGCTGGCGGGCTGCCTGGCGCTGGCCGCGCAGCCCGGCACCGAGCCGCCGCCGCGCCCGCGCGCCCCCGGGACGCGCGGCGGGGTGTTCCGCAATCCCGGCGTCGTCGTGATCACGCCGGTGTTCCTGGCGCTCGGCATGGTGTTCGGCGCGATCGACGTCAGCGGCGTCGCGTTCGCCCAGGACCAGGGGCACAAGGCGCTCGCCGGCGTGCTGCTCGGCTGCTACGCGCTCGGCAGCGGCACCGCGGCGCTCTGGTACGGGGCGCGGCGCTGGCGGCGCCCGCTCGCCCGCCGCTTCCTCGCCGGACTCGGCCTGCTGACGGCCGGGCTGGTCCCGCCGGTCCTGGTCGGGAGCCTGTGGCCGATGATGGCCGTGGTGTTCTTCTCCGGGCTGGCGATCTCACCGACGATCATCCCCGGCTACGGGCTGGTCGAGCGGCTCGTCCCGCCGCGCCGGCTGACCGAGGGCCTGGCGCTGGTCTCCACGTCGGTCGGGGTGGGGGTGGCGGCCGGGTCGTCGCTGTCCGGACGGGTCGTGGACGCGCACGGCGCGCACGCGGCGTTCCTCGTCCCGCTGGGGTCGGCGGTGGTGGCCGCGCTGATCGGCCTGGCGGGCTCCCGCGCGCTCAGTAAACGTGAACTTTCCTCACGATCGATTGCCGAGTAGAGTCGGCGCATGTCACCCGTGACCCACCAGAAGTGGCAGAACTGGGCGGGAAACCAGCAGGCCACCCCGCATCGCGTCGCGACCCCCGGCACCACCGCCGAGGTCGCCGCGGCCGTCCGGTCCGCCGCGTCAGACGGCCTCACCGTCCGGATGACCGGCACCGGCCACTCCTTCACCGGCGCCGCCGTCGCCGAGGGCGTGCTGCTGCGCCCGCAGGCGCTCACCGCGGTCCGCTCCGTCGACACCGCGACCGGCCTGGTCACCGTCGAGGCCGGGCTGCCGCTGCACGCGTTCAACCGCCTGCTCGCCGAGCACGGTCTGGCCCTGGCCAACATGGGCGACATCCAGGAGCAGACCGTCGCGGGCGCCCTGCAGACCGCCACGCACGGCACCGGGCGCGACGCCGCCGGCCTCGCCTCCCAGGTCGCCGCGCTCGAACTCGTCCTCGCCGACGGCTCCACCGTCACCTGCTCGCCGGACGAGCGCCCCGACCTGTTCGACGCCGCCCGCGCCGGGCTCGGCGCCCTCGGCGTCGTCACCGCCATCACCTGGAAGACCGTCCCGGCCTTCCTCCTGCGCGCGCAGGAGGAGCCGATGAAGTGGGACGAGGTCCTCGCCCGCGTCGACGAGTTCGACGACGCCAACGAGCACTTCGAGTTCTACTGGTTCCCGCACACCGAGGGCTGCCTGACCAAGCGCAACAACCGCGTCGAGGGCCCGGCCGAACCGCTGCCGAGGTTCAAGTACTGGATGGACGACGAGTTCCTGTCCAACAAGGTCTTCGGCGCCGTCAACCGGCTGACGCACCTCGCCCCCGCCACCACGCCGTTCGTCAACGGCGTCTCCGCCAAGGCGCTCGGCGCCCGCACCTACAGCGACGCCTCGTACAAGGTGTTCACCAGCCCCCGCACGGTCCGCTTCAAGGAGCAGGAGTACGCCATCCCGCGCGAGGAGCTCGTCCCCGCGCTGCGGGAACTGCGCTCCTTGTTCGCCCGCAAGGACTGGCGCATCAGCTTCCCGATCGAGGTGCGGCTGCTCCCCCAGGAGGACGCCTGGCTGTCGATGGCCCACGGCCGCCGCAGCGCGTTCATCGCCGTCCACGTCTACTACAAGGACCGGCACCAGGAGTACTTCCGCGGCGTCGAGGACCTCCTCACCGCCCTCGACGGCCGCCCGCACTGGGGCAAGCTCCACACCCGCGACGCCACCTACCTGGAGAAGGTCTACCCCCGGTTCGCCGACTTCCAGAAGCTGCGCGACGAGCTCGACCCCGACCGCCGCTTCGCCAACCCCTACACCCGCCAGGTCTTCGGGGACTGAGTTCATTGCAGTGCCCTCGGCGTCAGGCGCTGGGGCGCCTTCCTTCGGCGGGCACTGCGTGCGATCGCTGCATCGCTCCGACTCGCCCTGGGGGCTCGCTGCGCGATCGGATTCTCGCTCCGCCCGAATCCGGCTTCGCTCGCGATCGCGACGGTCCGGGTCGTCGACGGCTCAGGTCAAGGGGACCGGCGGTCACGGCCCCTGGGTGATCCGGGGGTCGGCGCCGTTCGGGTCGTTCTGCTGCCCGTCGCCGCCGGTGCCGCCGTCGGCGGTCTTCGTCGGCGTCGGGGACTGCGGGGTCTGCGGCGTGCTGGGGGCCGAGGACGTCGGCGCCGCCGGCTCGGTCGGCCGCTGCGAGGTGGGCGGCGCCGTGGTGGGCGTCCCGGTCGTCGGGACGCCGCCCGACGGGCCGCCGCTCGGCGTGGAACCGGACGTCGTCGCGTGCGTGGACGGGGCGGGCGACGTCGGGGACTCGTCCGTGCCGCCGCCACCACCGCCGCCGCCTCCGGTCAGCGCCTTGGAGAGCGTCGTGCCGCCGCCCTTGCCGTTGCCGATCGGCGCGCCGGTCGCCGCCTCGTAGGCGGTGATGCCGCCGATGACGATCGCGAAGACCGCGGCGGACGACACCACGAGCTTCACCCAGTGCTGCCTGACCCAGTCCGCGGTGGCGTCGAGCGCCGACCGGCGGACCACCTCGCGGACGGCCTCCGGGCCCGCCGCCGCGGCGAGCGCGTCCGCGACCGTCTCCGCCGGGGTGCGGTCCAGGCGCGTCGCGTTCGGGTCCCCGCCGCCGGCGAGGTCGCCGGGGAGGCTCAGGTCGAGACGGGTCGCGTTCGGGTCGCCCGCCGGCCACGCCACGGTCCGCGTCGGGTCGGCGCTCCTCGCCTCCGCCGCCGCCTGCTCCGCCGCGCCCTGCCGGTGCGCCGCCGCCTGGAGGTGCGTCAGGTCCTTGATCTGGTTTCGGCCCTGGTCGAGGTAGTGCTTGACGACCGCGGAGCCGGCCGTCGACATCACGCTCATCAGCCCCGCGCCGATGATCGTCCCGTAAACGCCCAGGTAGGACGCTCCGACGGCGGCGACCAGCGTGGCCACCCCACTGGCGATCAGCTGCGTCGTGCTGACATCCGGCAGCGTGCGCCGCATCGACCCTTTCACCCCTGTTCGTTCGCCCGAAACCCCCGAAAACCAAACTATTCGGAAGATCGGAGTGTTCCTGCCACAGACGTGACGCTCCTAACCTCGAAGGGGTGGAGCGCGCGGCCGCGCTCAGGCACAGTGTGGAAAAGGATGCACAAGAATCCGGCAGGGCGCCCCCGGCCGCCCCGCGACACCGGCAAGCTAGGTCAGGTGCCCTCTTCGGCCTCGTGAAGGGGGCTTCGAGAGCGGCGATGTTCGGACATGCCGGGTACGGTGCTGGCAGCAGGTGTGTCCGGAAGAGAGACTCGGGAACCCGGGGGAAGGGCACGCATGCGCCCTCGGCGGGCAAGGGGCGACCGGCCGGTGAGACCGCGGCCGGACGGTCCGGCGCCCTCCGTGCCGTCAGGAAGGGCAGGAAGGACACGCATGCAGGAGCTGCGCCTCGTCGCGGTCAGCGAGGACGGTACGTACCTCGTCCTGGCCACCGCGGGCCGAGGCACCCGGTTCACCCTGCCCGTCGACGACCGGCTCCGCGCAGCGGTCCGTGGGCACTTCTCCCGCCTCGGCCAGTTCGAGATCGAAGTGGAGAGTCCCTTGCGTCCCAAGGAGATCCAGGCCCGCATCCGGTCCGGCGAGACGGCGGAGGAGATCGCCGAGTCGGCGGGGATCCCGGTCGAACGCGTCCGCTGGTTCGAGGGCCCGGTCCTGCAGGAACGCGAGTACATGGCGCAGCAGGCGCAGCGCGTCGCGGTGCGCCGGCCCGGCGAGACCACGCTCGGCCCGCCGCTCGGGGAGACCGTCGAGGAGCGGCTCGGCCGCGGCGGCGTCGACCTCGAGGAGGTCGAGTGGGACTCCTGGAAGTGCGAGGACTCCACCTGGCGGGTCCGGCTGTCGTTCTTCGACAACGGCCGCCCGCACGCCGCCGAGTGGTCGTTCGACCCGCGCCGCCGGCACGTCTCGCCGCTCGACGAGATCGCCGCCCGCCTCACCGCCGTCGAGTGGGACGACGAGACGCTGTCGGACACCGTCACCCCGCTCGTCCCGCGCCGTCCCGCGATGAAGGTCGTGCAGAACGACCGGCTCCCGAACGACGGGGACGTCGCCGCGCGCGGCCTGCCCGCCGAGCCGGAGCAGCCCGCCGCGCCCGGCCCGCTGCGCCCCGCCGAGCCGCCGCAGTACATCGTCGAGCGCGGCCGCATGGTCGACCCGCGCCCCGCCTTCCGCGACGCGCCCGGCGAGGGCGCGCCGCTGCGCGAGGCGTCCCGCCCGCTCTCCTCCGACGGGCCCCGCGAGGCCCCGCGGCTGCGCGAGGCCCCCGAGCCCGCCCGTCCCGCCGAGGACGTCCGGCCGCGCGACGACCGCTCCGCCCGCGAGGAGGAGCCGCGCGTCCCGCAGGCGCGCCGGGAGGCGCCCGCTGAGGACGTGGAGTCCCGTACGGAGAGCGCCGCCGAGGAGGCCGGGCTCCTAGAGCGCGAGGAGTCGCGTTCCGAGGCGGCGAGCGACGCCCCCGAGATTCTTGAGGAGGCGCGTCCCGCCGAGGCCGAGGCGTCCGCCGAGGAGAGCCGGACGTCCCAGGGCGCGGCCGAGGACCTCCGGCCCGAGGCGAGCGAGGACGTCCAGGCGAGCGACGAGCGGCAGGGCGCGGAGAACCCCGACGCCGCCGTCCCCGCCGAGACCGCGAAGGCGGGCGAGGACGGGCGGCCGGACGGCGTCGCCGCGCAGGACGAGGACGCGCAGGACGAGGACGCGCAGGCGTCGCGCGAGGAGCCCGGCGAGGACGGGTCGCGCCCGGCCCCCGCCGACGAGGAGCCCGCCCCGCAGGAGGCGGAGGCGACGCAGGCGCACGACGAGCCCGATGAGGCCGAGGAGGCCGAGGACGCCCCGGCAGCGGCGGCGGCGCTGGAGAGCGAGCAGCCCGCGAGCGACGGCGGCGAGGCGGCGCGGGACCGCAGCCCGGCGCCAGAGCGCCCGGCTCCCGCGCCCGAGGAGAAGGCCGCGCGGCCGGACCCGGCTCCGCAGCAGCCCGCCCCGCAGCAGCCCGCACAGCAGCAGCCGGCCCAGCATCCGGCGCGCCGGGAGCCGTCCCGGCCGCCCGCGAAGAAGAAGCCGGCCCGGCCCCCCATGCCCGCCGCCGCACAGGACAAGCCGGTCACCGGCTCCCCGGCGGCCGCGGCGGCGGAGTCGGCGGCGCAGCGGCCCGCGCGGCCCCGCCGCAAGGCCAAGGGCAAGCGCGCCTCCGTGCCGTCCTGGGACGAGATCATGTTCGGCGCCCGCCGCCCCGAGTGACCCCGGGGCGCGGAGGCCGCGGTCAGGCCGGGGCCCCGCCCGGGGTCGCGTCCCGCTGGTCGGCGTCCCGCTGCTCGGCGTCCGGCTTCCCGGGCGGTTCCGGTGCGGGGCGCTCGATGAAGGGCGCGAGCCATTCGGGAGTGATGGCGGCGGCGAAGGCGACGGCGTCCGGCTCGGACATGTCCGTCGCGGAGTAGCCGCCGTCGCCGGCGCCGGTCGCGACGAACAGGGTGGCGAGGCCGAGCCGGCGCTGGAACAGCGTGCGGCGGACGCGCCAGCCGATCACGGCGCCGTGGTCGACGACGACCTGCCGGCGGCGCAGCGAGCCCGAGCGGACGGTGAGGCGGGTGCCGTCGGAGGCGTGCCCCAGCTGGCGGTAGCGGTCCAGGCCCAGCGGAACGGCGAGGACGGCGAGGGCCGCGCAGACGTAGGCCACCCACGGCTGGCCGGCCGGCACCGCGATGGCGGCGACGCCCGCGAGGGGCGCGACCGCCCGCGCGACCCGCCGGCCGCGCGCCGCGCGAGGATGCGCGACCAGCGGGCCCGGGACGGGACCGAGGACGCGGGCGGCGAGGTCCTCGGCGGCGGGGCGCGGCGCCGCGGGCAGCAGCCGCCCGCGGTGCGCGGCGTCCCCGAGGCCGGTGATGAGGGCGCCGAGCCGGACGACCCCGGCGCGCCGCTCGAGGGGGTTGTCGGTCAGCTCGACGCCCCGCAGCCGGCGGCGTTCGAGGGACACGGCCCGCCGGGTGAGCACGCCGCGCTCCACCAGGATCGAGCCGTCCCGCTCGTGGACGGTGAAGTCCCAGTTGAACAGCGCGAACACGATCACCGACATGACCGGCATGGCGAGGAGCATCAGCACGAGGAGCGCGACGGCGAGGGCGGGGGCCACCCCGGCGACGTCGTGCCCGACGGTCTCGACGCGCTGCCGGGTGATGAGCCCGAGATCGTCCCCGAGGTTGTAGACGGTGCCGAGCACGCTGCCCGCCAGCGCGAACGGGGTGAGCAGGTAGGCGCCGCTGAGCGGGGCGTACAGGTACCAGCGCGGCGTCACGCGGGCGAGGAGGCGGCGCGGCGGGCGCCGGTCGGCGGTCGGGCGGGCCAGCAGCACCCGCCGCAGCCGGTCCGCCTCCTGACGGGACACGGCGTTGAGGGTGCCCTCGCCGCCCTCCGCGCCCGCGTCGATGTGCACGACGGCGAGGCCGAGCAGCCGGTGCGGGAGGGACGCGGTGACGTCGACGCCGCGGATCCGGTCGCGGGGGATGCTCTTGACGGACCGTCCGAGGAGCACGCGCCGCAGCTCGATGCGGTCGGCGTACAGGACGTAGGTGAAGGTGACCCAGCCGGCGACGTGGAACGCCAGCCCGAACCCGAGCCCGGCGAGGGTGAAGTAGAACGCGGTGGACATGCCGCCGACGAGCAGTCCGGTGGCGCCCGCGGCGAGCAGCGCGATCAGCTCGCGGACGGCCCCCACCACGAACGTCAGCGGGTGCAGCCGGCGGCGGCGCGGCGCGGCCGCGACGGCGGCGGGCGGGGGTCCCGCCGCGGCGGGCTCCCCGGCCTCGGGTCGGACGCTCACGTCGCGTCGTCGCGGAGGTCGTGGGCGCGGTGCGCAAGCTGCTCGGCGAGGCGGGTCGCGACGTCCGCGGGCAGGCCGGACACCTCCGACGAGCCGGTGTGCGAGGCGGTGTTGACCTTGATGGTGGCGAGGCCGAGCAGCCGCTCGATCCAGCCCTGCTCGGTGTCGACGGTCTGGATCCGGCTGACCGGCACCAGCAGCCACTCGCGGCTGAACCAGCCGGTAGTGGTGTAGACGACGTCGGCGCTGACCTCCCAGCGGTGCACCCGGTACCGCCACACGGGCGCCGCGGTGACCATGAGGAACCCGGCCGTCCCGACGATGTAGGGCAGCCACCCGACGCGCCCGGAGAGCCAGCCCGGCATCCCGCTCCATCCGGCGTCGCCGAGCCAGGCCGCGACGCCGAGCGCCAGCCCGAACGCGAGCCCCCAGAGCAGGAGGTACTCGATCGCCCAGTGCGCGATGGCGCGCGGTGAGACCCGGTGTGCGGGCGGCCGCAGCCGCGGCGGGTGCGGGCCCCCGCCGTCCTTGTGGTGACTGCGCCGCACCGACGTCACACCGCGAGTCTAGAACGTCCCGGGAAAACGGCGCGCTACCAGCGTTTTGTCGGTGGCGGCTGGAAGGGTGGCCGGACGTGCCCGAGATGCCGCGGGGGGCGGCGGAAAAGTGGATGCGAGCGGCCCCGGGGCACGCATAGGTTGGCGGGTCCGTCCCCGTCGGGCGGGATGTCCGGCAGACCGAGTCCCAGGAGATCACATGTCCTACGCGATCCAGGCCGACGGCCTGGTGAAGCGGTTCGGTGAGACCAGGGCGCTGGCCGGCGTCTCGCTCACCGCCGAGGCCGGCACCGTGCTCGGCGTCCTCGGCCCCAACGGCGCCGGGAAGACGACGGCGACGCGGATCCTCGCCACGCTGATCGAGCCGACCGAGGGCAGCGCCCGCGTCGGCGGGTACGACGTGGTGAAGGAAGCGCACAAGGTGCGGCAGCTGATCGGCCTGACCGGGCAGTACGCCGGGGTCGACGAGATGCTGACCGGCACCGAGAACCTCATCCTCATCGGGCGGCTGCTCGGCATCTCGCGGCGGGCGTCGCGGGCGCGCGCGGCGGAGCTGCTGGAGCGGTTCCAGCTCACCGAGGCCGCCGAGCGCGCCGCCAAGACCTACTCGGGCGGGATGCGCCGCCGCCTGGACCTGGCGGCGAGCCTGGTCGGGCGGCCGGAGTTCCTGTTCCTGGACGAGCCCACCACGGGTCTCGACCCGCGCAGCCGCGGCGGCCTCTGGGACATCGTCCGCGGCCTGACCGACGACGGCGTCACCGTGCTGCTGACCACGCAGTACCTGGAGGAGGCCGACCAGCTCGCCGACGACATCGTGGTGATCGACCGCGGCCAGGTCATCGCGCAGGGCACGTCCGACCGGCTGAAGGAGCAGGTCGGCGGGCAGGTGCTGGAGCTGCGCCCGATCCGGGAGGCCGACGGCGAGGCCGCCGCGCGGATCGTCGCCGACCTCACCGGCGCCGAGCCCGAGACCCGGGACGGGCTGGTGTCCGCGCCGATCACCGACCCGGGGCTGATGCCCGCCGTCGTCCGGCGGCTCGACGACGCGGGCGTCGCGGTCGGCGAGCTGTCGCTCCGCAAGTCCAGCCTGGACGAGGTCTTCTTCGCCCTCACCGGCCACCACACCGACGACATCGACGCGGAGGCCGGCGCGCTCGGGCAGGCCGCCGACCGGGAAGGGGCGTCGGCATGACCGCCACGGCGTTCGCACCGCAGGACCTGGCCAAGCGCGTGTCGCCGGGCATCGCCGCCCGCAACACGCTGACGCTGGCCTGGCGCAACCTCGTCCAGATCAAGCACAACCCGATGGAGCTGCTGGACCTGTCCATCCAGCCCATCATGTTCGTGCTGCTGTTCGCGTACGTGTTCGGCCCGGCGATGGCCGGCAGCGTGCACGCCTACCTGCCGATCGTCATCCCGGGGATCATCGCGCAGAACGCGCTGTTCGCCGGGATGAGCACCGGGTTCGGGCTGAACACCGACATCACCAAGGGCGTGTTCGACCGGTTCCGCAGCCTGCCGATCTCCCGGTCGGCGCCGCTGGCCGGCCGGATCATCGCGGACACGGTCAAGCAGGCGTGGTCGATGCTGATCCTGCTCGGGGTCGGGTTCGCGATCGGGTTCCGGGTGCACACCAGCTTCCCCGCGGTGCTCCTCGCGTTCCTGCTGCTGCTCACGTTCGCGCTGCTGTTCTCGTGGACGTCGGTGTACATCGCGATGAAGGTCAACGAACCGGAGAAGGTGCAGATCTTCGGCTTCGTGGTGATCTTCCCGCTGAGCTTCCTGAGCACGGCCTTCATCCCGACGACCAGGGGCATCCCCGGCTGGCTGGCGTTCTGCATGGACAACAGCCCGGTGACGCAGCTGGTCGCGTCCATGCGGGGCCTGCTGGTCGGCGGCCCCGTCCTGGAGCACGCGTGGATCGCGCTGGCCTGGGGCGTCGGGATCTCCCTGGTCTTCGCCCCGCTGTCACTGCGGGCCTTCAAGAAGCGGGCTTGATTCTCCCAGGGGGGCGACCCCCTGGAACCCCCGTCGCGACGGACAGGCTGTTTCGCCGCTCCGCTGGCGCTCCGCGGCGAAACAGCCTGTCCGTCGTCGGGCACGCCCGCTGCGCTCGCTGGCGCTCGCTCCGCGTGCCTGCCCGTGGCGGGGGCTGGGGTCTGGTCTTCCGTGGGGTTGTTCAGCCGGCTGTATCGGCTTGGGGAGCCTCCTGGCGGGGGCGTTTGAGGGCCGTTGCGGCCAGGGCGGCGGCGGTCAGGCTGGTGAGTGCGGCGGCCACGTAGACGTGGTCGAGGCCCGCGGCGGTGTCATGCCGGGCGTTCTGGAAGAGGACGCCCAGGGCGGCGACGCCGAGGGTCTGGCCCAGTTGGCGGAACGTGGTCATCGCGCCGGCGGCCGTCCCGCGCCGTTCCGGCGGCGCGGCGGTCAGGACCGCGGCGCCCATCGCCGGGATCATCAGGCCGACGCCCGCGCCGGTCACGATCAGCCCGAGCGTGATCGAGGACGCGCCTGAGCCGGCGTCCAGGTGCGCCTGCAGCGCGCAGCCGAGGCCGCTGAGCAGCAGCCCGCCGCTCACCGCGGTCCGCGGCGGGACGCGGCGGCCGCTCACCGTGGAGACCGCGAAGGTCGTCAGCGCCATCGGCATCAGCGCCAGGCCGGCGCCGACAGGGCCGAGGCCCACGGCCGACTGCAGCCAGACCGAGGTGTAGATCAGGCAGGCGAACGCGGCCGACGAGGCGAGCACGCAGACCATGACGGCGGAGAACGCGGGGTCGCGGAACAGCCGGAGGTCGAGCATCGGATGGCGGCGGCGCGGTTCGAACGCGACGAACGCCGCCAAGGCGGTGAGCGCGGCGGCCAGTCCGGCGAGGACGGCGGGCGAGCCCCAGCCGTCGGTGCCGGCACGGGTGAGGGCGGCGGTGAGGGCGGCCGCGAAGGCGGCGAACAGGACCATGCCGGCCGGGTCGAGAGGGGCGGGCCGCGCGGCGCGCTCGCCGCGCGGGACCGCCTTCACGGTGAGCGCGAGGGTGAGCAGCGTGACCGGCAGGTTCACGAGGAAGATCGCCCGCCAGCCGAGCCAGCCGGTGAGGGCGCCGCCGAGCAGCGGGCCGGCCGCGCCGCCGAGGCCGCTGACGGCACCCCACACGCCCATCGCCGTGCCGAGCGCGGGTCCCCGGTAGACGGCGCCGAGCAGGGAGAACGCGGTGACGGCCAGGGCGGCGCCGCCGATCCCCTGGACGGCGCGGGCGGCGATGAGCGTCCCGGCGTCCGGGGCCAGCGCGCACCCCGCCGAGGCGGCCGCGAAGACCGCCAGCCCAGCGGTGTAGGCGGTGCGGTGCCCGAAGCGGTCGGCGAGCGACCCGGCCGGGAGCATCAGCACGGCGAGGACGAGCGTGTAGACGTTCGCGACCCATTGCAGGCCGGACAGGGAGGCGTGCAGGCCGCGGGCGACGCCGGGCAGCGCGACCGCGACGATCGTGGTGTCCAGGATGAACATGAAGGAGCCCAGGCAGACCGCAGCGAGCGGCGTCCATCGGCGCATCGGAGGCTCTCCTTTCGCTGGAAGACCTCCACAGCGTCGGCGGCGCCGGCGCATGTCCGCCAAGTGGAGACGAGATCGCGGCGGAATCCGTCAGTAGGTACGCTCATATGATGGATGACGTCATGCTGGACCCGGTCGACCGCGGGCTCGTGCACGCGTTGCGGATCGACGGGCGGGCCCCGTTCAGCCGGATCGGCGCGGTGCTCGGCGTCTCGGAGAACACCGTCGCGCGGCGGTACCGGCGGCTCCGCTCGTCCGGCGTCCTGCGGGTGGTCGGCGCGGTGAACGGCCCCCGGCTCGGGTACACCTCGTGGACGATCCGGCTCCGCTGCACGCCGGACGCCGCCGGGGCCATCGCGGGGGCGCTCGCGGCGCGCGACGACACCTCGTTCGTCCACCTGCTGTCCGGCGGCACGGAGATCTCGTGCAACACCCAGACCCGGTCGGCGGACGAGCGCGACGCCCTGCTGCTGGAGAAGCTGCCCCGCACCCGCCGCGTCATCGGCGTCTCGGCGCACCTGCTGCTGCGGAGCTACGCGCTGCCCGGCACCTGGCTCGGCCCGGCCGTGCTGTCGGAGGACCAGGCCGCCCGGCTCCGGCCGCCCGCGCCGGACGACGCGGCGCGGCCCGTCGAGGTGGGCGACGCCGACCGGGCCCTGCTCGCCGCCCTCGCCGTCGACGGCCGGGCGGGTCACGCCGAGCTGGCGCGGGCGACGGGCTGGTCGGAGTCCACGGTCCGGCGCCGCGCCGAGGCCCTGCGCGGCGCCGGCGTCCTGCAGTACCAGGTCGACATCGAACCGGCCCGGCTCGGCTTCCACGCCGAGGCGCGGCTGTGGACGTCGGTGCGGCCGTCCGCGCTGCAGGACGTCGCGACCGCGATGGCCGCGCATCCGGAGGTGTCGTTCGTCGCGCTCACCACCGGCCCGACGAACCTGGTCGCGGTCGTGAACTGCCGCGACACCGAGGACCTCGCGCGCTACCTCACCGAGCGGGTCGCCCCGCTCGACGGCATCGCCACGATGGAGACGGCGCCGGTGATCCGCACCGTGAAGCGCGCCGGCCCGCCGATGCGCCCCTGATCAGCCGGCGGCCGCGGTGCGGCCGCCGGACGGACGGTGCATGGTCGACGCGGGTGGGCGCTCCAGGCCGAACTCGTCGACGATGTCGCCGAAGGTCCGCGCCGCGCCGCGGTCGTGGGCGGCGGCGTACGCGGACGCGCCCAGGTCGTCGCGGACCGCGGCCTCGATGGCGAGGACGTCGGGCAGCGCCAGGTCGGGGCCACCGCGCAGCCCGTCGGCCGTGCCGAGCAGCTCTGCCGCCCGTTCCGGGTCGCCGAGGAGCCGCGCCCGTTCGGCGACGCCCGCCAGCACGTACGACAGGATCGGATGATCGCGGGCCTGGGCGGCGCCGCGCACCGCCTCGTCCAGCCGCGCCGACGCCTCGTCCATCGCGCCCATCGCCATGTCGAGCTGGGCCCGCGAGCACAGGACCATCGCGCGGAACTGCGGCGGGCCCGGGATGCCCCTGGTCAGCTCGTCCGCGCGGGACAGCCGGCGCAGCGCCTCCGCCTCGTCGCCGGAGCGGCGGGCGAACTCGCCGAGCTGGTAGTGGACCGCGGCGGCCTCCTCCGGCCGCCGGGCCGCCTCGACGCCCTCCGCCGCGGCGAGCAGCAGCGCCTCGCCGCGCTCCCGCTCGCCGATCAGGTCCAGCGCGTTGGCCAGCTTCATGTGGACGTGGACGAGCGCCGCCGTCCCTCCGCCGAGCTCGGCGTTCAGCCGCAGCGACTCCTCATAGAGGGCGGCGGCGCGGCGGTGGTCGCCGCCGCGGCCGGCCATCTCCGCCTGCGCGGCGAGCGTGAACGACAGCCCCCACCGGTCCCCGGCCTCGCGGAACGCCGCCAGCGCCCGGTCGCAGTCCTCCCGCGCCCGGCCCAGGCGGCCGAAGTTGTGCGCGATCTGGCCGCGGATGAAGTACGCCAGCCCGCGCACCCACGGGTCCGGGTCGTCCAGCAGCCCTTCGACGCCGGCCGCCGTGGCGTCGTCCCAGCCGACCGTGTACATCTCGAAGGTGGTGAGCATCAGGCGCAGCACCGGATGCAGGTCTGCGGGATCGCGGCCGGCGCACAGGTCCCTGGCGCGGGTCAGCCAGCCGCGCACGCGGTCGCCGTCGAGCTGGTTGTCCAGCGACGCCATGGCCCCGAGCGCGAGGGCGCGCGCGGTGGTGCCGTCGGCGGGGACGTCCGGGAGCGGGAGGATGTCCTCCAGGTGGTCGGCGCCGTCGCGCAGCTCTCCCTGCAGGAACCAGTACCAGCCGAGGGCCGCGCAGAACCGGACGGCGGTCGCCGGGTCCCCGGTGGAGATCGTCCAGCGCAGCGCCGCCGAGATGTTGTCGTGCTCGGCGGTGAGGCGGCGCAGCCATTCGAGCTGCTCGGCCCGGTACAGGTGCGGCTCGGCCTCCTCGGCCAGCCGGACGAGGCAGTCGGCGTGCGCGCGCCGGACGGCCCGCTCCTCGCCCGCCTCGGCCAGCCGCTCGATCCCGTAGGCGCGGATCGTCTCCAGCATCCGGTAGCGCGGCTCGCCGTCCGCGCCCGCGACGGTGACCAGGGACTTGTCGACCAGCGCGGCCAGGGTGTCCAGGACGGCGGCGCGGTCGAGGCCCGGCCCGGCGCACACCCGCTCGGCGGCGTCCAGCGTGGCGCCGCCGGGGAAGGCGGCCAGCCGGCGGCACAGCGCGCGCTCGGGCTCGTCCAGCAGGTCCCAGCTCCACTCGACGACGGCCCGCAGCGTCCGGTGCCGGGGCAGGGCGGTGCGGCTGCCCGCGCCGAGCAGCCGGAACCGGTCGTCCAGGCGCGCCGCGACCTGAGCGGGCGTCAGCGCCCGCATGCGGGCGGCGGCGAGTTCGATCGCCAGCGGGACGCCGTCGAGGGCCCGGCAGATCCGCACGACCGCGGCGACGTTGGCGCCGGTGACCGCGAACCCGGGCGCGACGGCGGCGGCGCGGTCGGCGAACAGCCGGACGGCGGGCCGGGCGAGCGCGTCCTCCGGGGACGCGGACGGCGGCGGCGCCTCCAGCGGCCCGACGGGCCAGAGCGTCTCGCCGGTGATGCCGAGCGGTTCGCGGCTGGTCGCCATGATCCGGACACCGGGGCAGCCGGCCAGGACCCGGTCGGCCAGCCGGGCGGCGGCGTCGAGGAGGTGCTCGCAGTTGTCGAGGACCAGCAGCATCCGCCGGGCCGACAGGGCGGTGACGACCCGGTCCAGGGGGTCGGGCGGCGCGGCGCGCCGGCCGGGCATCGGCTGCGGCGCCTCGCGCAGCCCGAGCGCGGCGAGGACGGCGGCGGGCACCTCCCCCGGGTCGGTGACCGGCGCCAGCTCGACGAGCCAGGCGCCGTCCGCCGCCTGCGGCGCGGGCGGCACGGCGCCGTCACGGGCGCCCCATCTGCGGGCGGCCTCGACCGACAGCCGGGTCTTTCCCGCGCCGCCGGGGCCGGTGAGGGTGACGAGGCGGGCGCCCGCCAGCAGCGCGCCGACCCGTTCCAGGTCGGCGTCGCGCCCGATGAAGCTGGTCAGCGGCGCGCTCAGGTTGCCCTTCGGAGGACGCGGCGCGGGCGGCGGGGCGAGGCCGGCGTCCGGGCGGGCGGCCAGCGCCGGGTCGCGGCGCAGCACCGCCAGATGCACGGCCGCGAGCTCGGGCGACGGGTCGACGCCGAGCCCGTCGGCGAGGGCGCGCTTGGCGTCCTCGTACCGGGTGAGCGCCTCGGCCTGGTGGCCCGCGCCGTAGAGGGCGCGCATCAGCAGGGCCGTGACGGGTTCGCGGAGCGGGTCGTCGGCGGCGAGGGCGCGCAGTTCGGGGATCACCTCGGCGTGCCGGCCGAGCGCGAGGTCGGCGTCGATGCGCTCCTCCAGCACGGCGCGGCGCAGCGCGTCCAGCCGCGCGGCGGGCGGACCGGCGAACCGCAGCCCGGCCGCGTCGGCGAGGGCGGGCCCGCGCCACAGCGCGAGCGCCGCGCGCAGCCCCGCCGACCGGCCGGCGGGGTCGGAGGCGCGGCGGGCGGCCGCCGCCCGCGCCTCGAAGTCGTGGGCGTCGACGCACGCGCGCGGCACGGCGAGCCGGTAGGCGCCCGGACGCGACTCGACCGCCTCCCGGCCGATGGCGGCGCGCAGCCGCGAGACCAGGGACTGCAGCGCGTTCGGCGCGCCGCGCGGCACGCCGTCCTCCCAGAGCGCGTCGATGATCCGCTCGACGGGCAGGAACGCGCCGGGGTCAAGGGCGAGCAGGGTCAGCAGGGCCCGCAGCCGCGCTCCCCCGACCTCGACGCGGGCGCCCTCGGCGCGCACCTCCAGGGGCCCCAGGATCCCGATCCGCACACCGGCGATTCTCCCCCACCGGCGGACACGCCGGCGCCCCGGCGGTCACGGGGACCGCCGGGGCGCCGGGAACGTGGCGCGGATCAGGCCGCGGGCTCGCTCGACTTGGCCTTCGGCTTGATGTCGTCCAGAGCCGCGAGCTCGAAGTCGGCGCGCGGCTGCTCGACGCTGGCGAGCGAGACGGTCTCGCGCTTGAGGAACAGCGCGAGCGTCCAGTCGGCGATGACCCGGATCTTGCGGTTGAAGGTCGGGACCATCGCGCCGTGGTAGCTGCGGTGGAAGAACCACGCGGGCCAGCCCTTGAGCTTGAAGCCCATCGGGTTCGCCACGCCCTTGTGCAGGCCGAGCCCGGCGACGGCGCCGAGGTTGCCGTGCACGTACGGCTTGAGCGACTTGCCGCGCAGCGACCGGACGATGTTGTCGGCCAGCACCTTCGACTGCCGGACGGCGTGCTGGGCGTTCGGCGGGCAGAACATCCCGTCCTGGGTGAGGTCGGGAATCGCGGCGTTGTCACCGGCGGTGAACGCGCGCACCAGGCCCTCGATGGTGAGGTACTCGGTGCCCTTGACCCGGCCCCGCTCGTCCAGGGGCAGGTCGCCGTGCTTGACCACCGGGGACGGCTTGACGCCCGCGTTCCACACCAGCGTCCCGGCCTGGAAGCTGCTGCCGTCCGACAGCTCGATCTGGCCGTCCACGGCGGACTGCAGGAAGGTCTTCATCTTCACGTCGATGCCGCGGCCGCGCAGCTGCTCGGCGGTCCACTTGCCCATGTCGGGGCCGACCTCGGGCAGGATGCGGTCGGCGGCCTCGACCAGCATGAACCGCAGGTCCTGCGGGGTGACCTTGCGCATGTACTTGGTGGCGTCGCGGGTCATGTCCTCCAGCTCGGCGATCGCCTCGACGCCGGCGAACCCGCCGCCGACGAACACGAAGGTCAGCGCCTTGCGGCGGAGGTCGACGTCGTCGGTGGACTCGGCGATCTCCAGCTGCTCGAGCACGTGGTTGCGCAGGTGGATCGCCTCGCCGACGGTCTTGAGGCTGATGCCGTTCTCGGCCAGGCCCGGGATGGGCAGCAGCCGCGGCACCGCGCCGGCCGCCATGACCAGGTAGTCGTAGGAGATCCGCTCCGGCGGCCCGGCCAGCGGCTGGACGATCGCCCATCCCTCGTCGTGGTTGAGCTCGGTGACCCGCGCCTTGCGGACGGTGCAGCGGGGCAGCACCCGGCGGAGCGGGACGACGACGTGCCGCGGCGAGATGTTCCCGGCGGCGGCCTCGGGGAGGAACGGCTGGTACGTCATGTACGAGTTGGGGTCAACCACGGTGACCTTGACCTCGCCCCGCTTGAGCTCCTTGCGGAGCTTCTTCTGCAGGCGCAGGGCGGTGTACATGCCCACATAGCCGCCACCCACGATGAGGATGTGGGGAGCGCCAGGGGTCTCCTCGGCGGTCCTGGCCATTGCGGCCTCCTATGTCACGGTCGGCTTGTGAAGACATTCACAAACTAGCTGATGGAACGTGCCCGACACCAACCGAGAACCAGGAAAGAACACGAAAACTTCCTCAACCGGCAAAGTACAGCGTTACCAAGCGTGTGAAACTCGCCACTCCTTCCCAAATTTTCGCCCGGAACGGGGCAAAGCAGGCATGACGCAACTCACACCGGTGCTGACGAGGGCCGCCGCGGCCGCGGGCGGCGGAAAGGCCCGTTCCACACCCGTGGAAGCCCTAAGGTTGGGCCGGACGGGAAAGGGGGCGCCACCGGCGCGGAGCGCGCGAGGCCGGGAGGACGGCGATCCGGCGGCGCGCAGCGTACGATCTCGCCCGGGAGCGTAACGACATGAAGAGCAGAGAACGGCGTCCGATCCTGGCCGCGGCGGGCGCCCTCGCGCTCACCACGGCGCTGGGCGGCTGCGGGCTGATCGGCCAGCCCCAGAACAAGAGCGCCGAGCTGTCGGAGTGGTTCACCGTGACCAGCCCGGTCTTCCGCGATGGGCGCGACTTGCCCACGCGGTACGGCTGCGCGAAGTACCCTGGCGGCGAGGGAAAGACCCCGCCGCTGCACTGGTCGGCGCCGGCCGGCACCAGGTCGTTCGCGATCGTGATGGACGACCCGGACGGCTCGGAGGGCGCCTACGTGCACTGGGTGATCGCGGGGATCGACGGCACGACCAACGAGCTCGTCGAGGGCGCCGAGATCCAGGGCGCCGTCGAGGGGCTCACCACAGGCAAGAAGGCGGGATACGCGCCCCCGTGCCCGCCCAAGGGAGAGCGGCATCGGTACCGGTTCACCATCTACGCTCTGGACAGTCCGGCACCGTTCCGCCAAGGCGCCAAGCTCCGGGACTCGCTCGGCGCCATCGCCGAGCACACGGTGGGCCGCGGCCGGATCACCGGGAACTTCGGCGGCAAGCAGGCGCGTTGACCGTGGAGCCTCCGGGCCCCGAGGTCGGCGCGGACCCCTTCGGGGGGCTGGAGCCAACAGGGGTGTGCGGGTGGCCCGGACGGGCCGGCCGATACGCGTCGGGTGAGGGTAAATGTGCGCGAAGGGTGTGACAACGGTCATAGCGGTCGGACAGAATCGGACTAGCTCCGAGGACAACCGACCGCCGGCGACGAACGGGCCCGACCCGCGGACCGCGCCGACGACTCTCGCCGGGCCAAGGCATTGGGTGGTGGCATGACTTCTTACATCGTGGTCTTCGGCCTCATTGTGGTCGTGGTCCTGGTGGTCGTCCTCGTGGCGCTCGGGCTGCGGGCCAGCAGGGCGGGCCGCGACGACGACGACTGGATGGACGACGAGCCGCAGCAGCAGCCCCGCGGCCGCCGTGCCGCCCCGCCGCCGCCCGACGACATGGGCGCGCAGGACGACGGCTACGGCCCCGGGTACGACCAGGGCTACGGCAACGCCGCCCCCGACCCCGGCTTCGACCGCCGCGTCGCCGGCGGACCGCTCGCCGCCCCGCCGCCTCCCGCCGCCGCTCCCCCGTCGCCGCCGCCGCCCGCTCCCGGCGGCCAGTCGTCCGACGAGATGGAGGACGACGACTACTGGGCCACCATCACCTTCGACAAGCCCAAGTTCCCCTGGCAGCACGGCCAGGAGGCGGGCGGGCCGGACCCGTCGGCCGACCCGCTGAACGCCCAGCACGCTCCCCAGCAGGCGCAGGCGACCCAGCACGTCGCGCCGCCCGAGCCGCAGCCCCCCGTCGAGCAGCCCGGCCTCACCCAGCCGGTCTCCCTGGGCGCGGACGGGACGATCCTCAACGGGCTCGGCGGCCCGTCCGGCACCGGACCGCAGCAGGCCCCCGGCGGCTTCCAGGGCGGGCCGTTCGCCGGCGACCCCGGCTCCACCTCGCACGACCCGATCCCGGCCGACCTCGGCGCGCTCGGCGGCCCGTCCGGCACCGGCCCGCAGGCGCCCTACGGCATGCCCGACCAGCAGGTGTACGGCGGGCAGGAGCCGCAGCCGGCCTACGGGGCGGCCGACCAGTACGACCCGTCCTACGGCGGGGGCGACCAGTTCGGCGGGCACGCCGACCAGCCGCACTACGGCACGCAGGACCAGCCCGGCTACGGTGACCAGCCCTACGGCGACCAGCCGCAGTACGGCGTCCCCGAGCAGCCGCAGTACGGGTCCTCGCACGAGCCGTCCTACGGCGACTTCGGCGGCGACCCGCTCGGCTCGCGTCCGGCGGGCGGGCGCCCGGACGCCTTCGACCTGCCGCTGGGCTCGTCCGCGCCGCAGCCGCCCGCGCCGCACCAGGCGCCGCCGGCCGCCGACCCGCTGGGCCTGCCGCTCGGCCGCCCCGAGGAGCCCGCGCGCGGGTTCGGCGAGACGACCGGCGGGCTGCCCGGCCCGGCCGAGGCGATCCCGCCCGCTCCCCCGGCCCCGGCCGCTCCGGCGGCGCACGGCGGTCTCGGCGGGGCCCCGTCCGGCGGCTCGGGCTCGGACACCGACAACCACAAGCTGCCGACCGTGGACGAACTCCTCCAGCGCATCCAGACCGACCGGCAGCGCTCCACGGGCGGCCCGTCCGGGGACTCCGGCGGCTCGTACGGCTCGCTGAACGACCCGCTGAGCGACCCGCTCGGCACCGGCTCGTTCGGCACCGGCTCGGGGACGGGCTCGGGCGGCTCAGGCACGGGGCCGTGGCCCCCGCCGGCGTCCGGCGGAGCGTCCGGCTCCGGCGGCGGGTACGACGGCGGGTTCGGCCCGTCGAGCACCGGCCCCGGGGCGGGATACGGCCAGGGCTCGCACACCGACGGGTACCCGACCGCCCCCGCCTACGGCGAGTCGCCCCGCTACGACGACCCGCTGGGCGGCGGGTCCCGGGAGCCGTACGGCTCCGGCGGGCAGGGCGGCGGCACGGGCGCCTACGGCGACTTCAGCGGCAGCAGCTACAACAGCGGCGACCCGCTGGCCGCGCCGCACGACCCGGGCGCCACCCAGGCGTACGGCTCGGGCTACCCCGGCGCGTCGCAGCAGGGCGGCTACCAGCAGGGCGGGCAGCCGAACGACGCCGACCCGTACGGGTCGCGGCAGCAGCCCGACGACTGGGAGAACTACCGCCGCTGACGCGCCGCCGCGCGAGCATCGGAGCGAGGACCGCCGGATCTCCGGCGGTCCTCGCTCTTTTCCAAGGAGGCGATCTTCTCCGGGGACGCGAATCCTGATTGGATACGTTGAGTGACTTCAAAGCCACTCAACGCATCCGCTCTGCGCAGGGACGTCCTCGCGTCCTTCGTCGTGTTCCTGGTCGCGATCCCGCTGTCGCTGGGCATCGCGGTCGCCTCGGGCGCGCCGGTCGCCGCCGGGCTCGTCGCCGCCGTCGCCGGCGGTGTCGTCGCCGGGCTGGCCGGCGGGTCGCCGCTCCAGGTCAGCGGTCCGGCCGCCGGGCTGACCGTGCTGGTCGCCGACCTCATCGCGAGCTACGGCTGGCGGGCCACCTGCACGATCACCCTGCTCGCCGGGGTGCTGCAGGTGGTACTCGGCCTCAGCCGGGTGGCGCGCGTCGTGCTGGCCGTGTCGCCCGCCGTGGTGCACGGCATGCTCGCGGGCGTCGGCGCGGTGATCGTGCTGGCCCAGGTGCACGTCGTGCTGGGCGGCGGCCCGCAGGAGTCCGCCGTGGCGAACCTGCGGGAGTTGCCGGGGCAGCTGCTGCACCCGGCGCCGTACTCGGCGCTCGTCGGCGCGCTGACCGTGCTGGTGCTGCTGGGCTGGTCCCGGCTGCCGCGCGGGGGCCGGCTGCGCCTGGTCCCCGGTCCGCTGCCCGCCATCGCCGCCGCCACCGCCGCCGTGTGGGCGTTCGGATGGCCGGTCGACCGGGTGGACCTGCCGGGGTCCCTGCTGCACGGCTGGGGAGTCCCGGAGCTGCCGCACGGGTCACCGCACGGCGTGGCGGGCGCCGTCGTCTCGCTCGCGGTCGTGGCGGCCGTCGCGTCGCTGCTGTGCAGCGTGGCGGTCGACCGCGTCCGGCCCGCCGGCGTCCCGCCCACCGACCTCGACCGGGAACTGGCCGCGCAGGGCGCGGCGAACGCGGTGTCCGGGCTGTTCGGCGGCCTCCCGGTCGCGGGCGTGATCGTCCGCAGCACCGCCAACCTGGAGGCGGGCGCCCGGACCCGGCTGTCCACCGTCCTGCACGGGGTGTGGGTGCTGGTGCTCGCGGTGGCCTGCGGGCCCGTCATCGAGCGCGTCCCGCTGTCGGCGCTGTCGGCGCTGCTCGTGGTCCTCGGCATCCGCCTCGTGGACCCGGCGCGGATCCGCGACCTGCGCTCCCACCGGGAGGCGCCCGCCTACGCCGCCACGTTCGCCGGCGTGGTCCTGCTCGGCCTCGGCGAGGGCGTGCTGCTGGGCATCGCCGTCACGGCGGTGCTGGCGCTGCGGCGGCTGACCCGGCTCACCGTCCGGACCGAGCGGCTCCTCCCCGCGCCGGACGACGGGGACGTTCCGCCCCGCTGGCACGTGGTCGTGGAGGGGACACTGACCTTCCTCGGAGTACCGAAGGTGACGCGCGCGCTGCGGTCCGTTCCGGCGGGTGCGGGCGTCGACCTCGACCTGAACGTCGACTTCATGGACCATGCCGCCTTCGACGCCGTCCACCAGTGGCGGCTGGCGCACGAGCGCCAGGGAGGCAGGGTCGACATCGACGAGGTTCACGAGGGTTGGTATGAAAGAGGGGTGACAGGTGATTTGTCTTCGCCGCGTAAGTCGTCCCCCCCAGCGCGCTGGTGGGCTCCATGGGCGAATCGGCAGCGACGCTCCGCGAGCGCCGTCGAGCCCCCGACCCCGACGTCCGTGCTGCTCGACGGCGTCCGCGAGTACCACGACAGCACCGCCGGGCTGGTCCGGCCGATCATGGCCGAGCTGGCGATGGAGCAGAAGCCGGAGCTCCTGTTCATCACCTGCGTGGACTCGCGCGTCGTGCCCAACATCATCACCGCCAGCGGGCCCGGTGACCTGTTCATCAACCGGAACGTCGGCAACTTCGTCCCGCCGCACGACTCGGCCGTCCCGGACGACTCGGTGATGGCGACGGTGGAGTACGCGACCAACGTGCTGGACATCCGCACGATCGCGGTCTGCGGGCACTCCAACTGCGGCGCGATGGCCGCGGTCATGGCGGGCGGCGCGGAGGTCGCGCACCTGGAGGGGCTGACCCGCTGGCTCGAGCTCGGCACGCCGACGCTGGAGCGCTTCCGCGCCGAGGAGGACCACGGCGACGACCCGCTGGCCCGGCTCAGCCAGATCAACGTGATGCAGCAGCTCGACAACCTGCTCACCTACCCGTGGCTCCGGGAGCGCGCCGAGGCCGGCGAGCTGGAGCTCGTGGGGCTCTACTTCGACCTGAAGTCCGCGACGGTCAAGGTCCTCGATCGCGCCGCGGGGAAGTTCGCCACGATCCCGAACCACGTCCCGGAGTCGGCCTACCGGGACGCCGGCGGCCGGTCGTGACACCGGAGGGTCTCCGGGGCCCGTGCCCTGGAGACCCTCCGTCTCACCGTCCGACCAGCTGCTCGCCGCGCATCCGGCCGTCGTCCTCCGGCCGGTCGGTTCCGATCACGGGGGCGGTGTTCCGCGGGGACCCGCGGTGGTGCAGGGCGCCCTCCTGCCGGGGGTCGCGGACGTACACTCCGGTCACCCGCCGCGCGGTGCGCGCGCCGAGGTTCGCCGGAGGCGTGAAAAGCGTGTCGCTGCGGCTGGCCCGCGCGAACACCGCGAGGTAGACCAGGGACCCCAGCGCCCCGGCGAGCACGAGGGTCACGAACACGATGATGATGAACATCAGCGCTCCTCTCCACGGGGCGGCCACCGCGCCCCGAGCCTCCGCCGACCCGGCGATCAGCTCTACCCATGACGTTAGGCGCGCTCTTTCAGGCCGTTTGTGTCGTGTGACCCGAAGCCATCGAGATTCACGCCACTCGGCTCCGGTGCGAGGTTCCCTGCACATCTCAGCCCCGTAGGCCCCGGACGCCCGTGTGGACGCCGGCTACGACCTCGGGGAGGGGACGAACGACACTCAGGTGGCGATGGTCCCGTCCTGCCCGACGGATCGGTCGGCGACCTCTACGAGATCGGCGACACCGGCGGCATCGTCTTCACCCGCTTCACCCTGCCCTGGCCGGCGCCCTGACCATGCCGTTCGACCTCCGCCGAAACCGCCATTGACCTGGACTTTCGGCAACACCTGCGCGGTTTCGGCGGAGGCGCGCCGGGGAGCCCGGCATTTATGAACAAAACCACCATTTCGACCGCCACCGGCGCCGTCCTCCTGACCGCCGGCGCCCTGCTCCCGGTCACGGCCGCGAACGCGACAACGGCCCCGAGCCCCGGCGGCTCGCCACCGACCAGCCCCACCGGCAGCCCGGGAACCGAGAGCCCGACGAGCCCGGGCACGGAAAGCCCGACGAGCCCGGGCGGAAGCCCCACGAGTCCGACTGGAAGCCCGACGAGCCCGACCGGAAGCCCGATGAGTCCGACCGGCAGCCCGACCGGCAGCCCGACCAGCCCGGGCGGCGGCGCGCAGCCGAAGCCCGCGACCGTGACGGTCACCGAGCAGGACAACTCGCTGAAGCTGTCCAAGAACACCTTCACGGCGGGGCCCTACGTCTTCATCGTGAAGAACGAGGGCGGCAGGGAGCACGCCCTGGCCATCTCCGGGCCGGGCCTCACCACGCCGAAGCAGACCCCGGGCATCTCGCCCGGCACCCAGGCCAAGCTGCACGTCTCGCTGCAACCCGGCACGTACCAGCTCTGGTCGCCGAGCGACAACGACCGCGCCATGGGCCTGCAGACCAAGATCACCGTCTCGGGCACCGGCGGCGGCGTCCCGCCCGCGAGTCCCACCCCGACCGGCAGCCCGACCGAGAGCCCCACGGGCAGCCCCACGGAGAGCCCGACGGGCAGTCCCACCGAGAGCCCGACGGGCAGTCCCACCGAGAGCCCCACCGAGAGCCCGACGGGCAGCCCGACCGGGAGCCCGCCGGAGAGCCCGCCGGAGAGCCCGACCGGCGCCCCGACGGGCAGCCCGACCGGCACCGGCACCCCCGGCGGCTGAGCCCGCCCGGCGTTCGCTCGTGGCGTGCCGCCCTCGTCCAACGGCGCATGAGGGCGGCACGCCACAACCCCACGCCCGTCCCGGCCGCGCGGACGCCTTCAGCCTTCCGGGTAGAAGAGGAAGAGGGTGCAGCCCGTGGTCGTCTGCGGGACGTGCGAGGAGCCGGCGGGAGCGTGGATGAACGAGCCGGCGGGGTAGTCCCGGTCGCCGTCGTTGAAGACGCCCGACACCACGAAGACCTCCTCGGGTCCCGGTTCGTGGACGTCCACGCCCTCCCAGCCCGTGTTCGGGTCCATCTCCAGCACGAAGGCCTTCGCACCGGAGTCCCCGTTCCACAGCGGCCGCAGCCGGATCCCCGGGAACAGCTCGCGGACCGGGGCGTCCCGAACGGACGACCACGCGTAACCGGCCGTGTTCTGCTCTGTCGTCATGGCCCCAGCCTCGCGAACGCGCCACCGCCCCGCCGAGTGTCTGAATAGACATCATGCGGTACTTTCACGCCATGCACCGCGTGACCGCGCTCGTCCGCCCGCCGCAGTCGACCTTCGAGCTCGGCTGCGCGGCCCAGGTGTTCGGGATCGAGCGGGCGGAGCTCCCGGCCAGGTACGCCTTCGGCGTGTGCACCGAACACCCCGGGCCCCTCGCCACGCTCGCCGGGTACGACATGGTGGTGACCGACGGCCTGGACGCCCTCGACCGGGCGGAGACGGTGATCGTCCCGGGCTGGCTGCCCACCGCGGAGCCGCCCTCCCCCGCCGTCGTGGAAGCCCTGCGCCGCGCGCACGCCCGCGGCGCCCGCGTCGTCAGCATCTGCTCGGGCGCCTTCGCGCTGGCGCACGCCGGCCTCCTGGACGGCCGCCGTGCCACCACCCACTGGGCGCAGGCCGGCGAGTTCGCCGAGCGCTTCCCCGACGTCGAACTCGACCCGGACGTCCTCTACGTCGACCACGGCGACGTCGCCACCAGCGCCGGGGCGGGCGCGGGCTTCGACCTGTGCATGCACCTGCTCCGCACCGACCAGGGCGCCCGGTACGCCGCCCATGTCGCACGGACCATGGTCATGCCGCCCCACCGCGAGGGCGGCCAGTTGCAGTACTCGGCGCCGCCCCGTCCCTCCCACATCGACGGCACGCTCGCACCGCTGCTGGAGTGGGTCACCGCACGTCTCGGCGAACCCGTGTCGATCGAGGACATGGCCGCGCACGCGGGCGTCTCGCCCCGGACCCTCACCCGCCGGTTCGCCGACCAGCTCGGCACCAGCCCGGGCCGGTGGTTGCTCGCCCAGCGGATCGCCGCGGCCCAGGACCTGCTGGAGTCGTCCGACCTCCCGCTGGACGCCATCGCCCGCCGCGTGGGCCTCTCGTCGGCCACCAACCTCCGCCGCCGCTTCGTCAACGCCCTCGCCACGACCCCGGGCGCCTACCGCCGCTCGTTCCGGAGCCCCTCGGCGCCCACCGGGCCGCCCGGCTGAACGACCCGGCATGCGTGCCGGTGGCTTCGCCTTCCGGAGGTCTTCGCTTCGGATGGCGGCGGCGATGAGTCGGACGGCACCGCCCCCGCAGGGCGCCACGGCCCGTACCGCGACGGTCACCGAGGTGGTCGGAAGGGAAGGCGGACGAGTCGGCCTGTAAGCCGGGTTCTGTGCCCGCCCCGGAGGGCGGGTGACGGCCATCCATCTCGGACCGCCGTTGCCGGCGGCCTCCAGCGGTCTACCCGCAGGCTCGGGCGGGCCGCCCTCAGGCACCTGCGCGGGGCCGAAGCCCCTTCTTGACCTTGCTCCGGGTGGGGTTTACCGAGCCGCCCACGTCACCGTGGGCGCTGGTGAGCTCTTACCTCGCCGTTTCACCCTTACCACCGGCGAACCGGTGGCGGTCTGTTTTCTGTGGCACTGTCCCGCGGGTCACCCCGGGTCGGCGTTACCGACCACCCTGCCCTGTGGAGCCCGGACTTTCCTCGACGGGGATCGCTCCCCGACGCGGCCGTCCGGCCGGCTCGTCCGCCGTACAGAGAACTGTAGCGGGTCGGTCAGTGTTCCAGGTGATGAGCGTCGTTGAAGGACCGGAGGCTGGCCGGGCCGTCGGCGTACCAGTCGATCGCGGTGAGGGACGCGACGTCCAGGTGCATCCGGTAGAGCGACTTCATCGGGGCGCCGAGCGCGTCCTTGACCAGCAGCTTGATCGGCGTGACGTGCGAGACGACCAGGACCGTCTGCTGCCGGTTGCGGACCTTCAGCTTGTCCAGTGCGGTGCGGACGCGGCGGGAGACCTGCGCGAAGCTCTCGCCGCCGGGCGGCGCGGCCTCCGGGTCGGCGAGCCACGCCTTCATCTCGGCCGGCCAGCCCTTGCCGGCCTCGGCGAACGTGAGGCCCTCCCAGTCGCCGAAGGCGGTCTCGCGGAAGCCGTCCTCGACCCGGACGTCCAGGCCGGTGACGGCGGCGACCTCGGCGGCGGTGTCGCGGCACCGCGACAGGGGCGAGGTGACGATCGCGTCGAGCCCGCGGTCCTTGAGGGCGAGGGCGGCGGCGCGGGCCTGGGTCAGGCCCAGGGTCGTCAGCGGGACGTCGTTCGTCCCGGCGAAGCGCTTCTCGGCGGACAGGGGCGTCTCGCCGTGGCGGAGCAGGATCGTCCGGGTGGGGGTGGAGGACACCGGCGGCGGCCCGGGCGCCTCCTCCCGCGGGGGCTCCTCGATGGTGCGCGACCACCGCTCGCCGCGGGCCGCGGCGTCCATCGCCTCGTTGGCGAGCCGGTCGGCGTGCGCGTTGCGGTTGCGCGGGATCCACCCGTAGGAGACGGAGCCGAGGCCCTCGGCGACCTCGCGGGCGCGCAGGGCGAGGGGGATCATGTCCGGGTGCTTGATCTTCCAGCGGCCGGACATCTGCTCCACGACGAGCTTGGAGTCCATCCGCACCTCGACCCGCGCGGACGGGTCGATGCCCGCCGCGGCCGTCAGCCCGGCGATCAGCCCCCGGTACTCGGCGACGTTGTTGGTGGCCATGCCGATCGACTCGGCGACCTCCGCCAGCACCTCGCCGGTCAGCGCGTCGCGGACGAGGGCGCCGTACCCGGCCGGGCCCGGGTTGCCCCGGGACCCGCCGTCCGCCTCGACGATCAGCTTCACAGGCCCGACTCGGGGGTGCGGACGAGGATGCGCCGGCACTCCTCGCAGCGGACGACCTCGTCCGCGGCGGCGGCCCGGATCCGGTTCAGGTCGACGGTGTTGAGCGCCAGGTGGCAGCCCTGGCAGGCGCCGCGGAACAGCTTCGCCGCGCCGACGCCGCCGAACTGGCCCCGCAGCTTCTCGTAGAGGCCGAGCAGGTCGTCGGGGACGTCCTTGGCGACGGCGGTGCGGGCGGCGCCGGTCGTGCCGTTCTCCTCGTCGATCTCCTTCAGGGTGGCGTCGCGGCGCGCGACGACCGCGGCGAGCTCCTCCTGCGCCGCGGTCCGGTCGGCGCGCAGCGCGGCGACGCGCCCGTCGGCCTCCTCGATCCGCTCCATGATCTCCAGCACGACCTCCTCGAGGTCGGACTGGCGGCGGTGCAGCGACTCGATCTCGGCCTGCAGGCCGCTGAGGTCCCTGGCGGAGGTGACCTGGCCCGAGTCGAGCCGCTTCTGGTCCCGCTCGGCGCGGCTGCGGACCTGGTCGACGTCCTGCTCGGCCTTCTTCTGCTCCCGCGCCAGGTCGCCGGCGTCGGTCTCGGCCGCGACGATCGCGTCCCGCAGTTCGGCGAGCCGGCCCTCCAGCCGTTCGATCTCGGCCAGCTCGGGCAGCGTCCGGCGGCGGTGCGCGAGGCGGTCCAGCGAGCTGTCCAGGTCCTGCAGGTCGATCAGGCGAAGCTGGGCTTGCGGTGCGGCTTTCACTGTTCTCCTTCTTCGTGAAGGCTCCACGCGTCGGTGACGAGCGTGGACACCCGGGTCTCCAACTTGCCCGCTTCGGGTGCGGCGGCGGCCAGGCGCCGCGCGGCGTCGGCCAGCCAGGGGTGCTCGGTCGCCCAGTGCGCCGCGTCGACCAGCGCCGGGCCGCCGTGCTCGGCGAACTCCGACGCGGGATGGTGCCGCAGGTCGGCGGTGAGGTAGACGTCGACGCCCGCCGCGCGGACGGTGTCGAGGAGGGAGTCGCCGGCGCCGCCGCAGACCGCGACGGTGCGGACGGCGCGGTCCGGGTCGCCCGCGGCCCGCAGCCCCCACGCCGTGGACGGCAGCCCGGCCGCGGCCCGCCGGGTGAACTCCCGCAGCGTGACCGGGCCGTCCAGCTCCCCGATCCGGCCGAGGCCGCGGCGCGGATCGTCGGCGGCCGGGACGATCGGGCGCAGTTCCCCGGTGAGCCCGACGGCCCGCGCCAGCGCGTCCGAGACCCCCGGATCGGCGACGTCGGCGTTGGTGTGCGCGGTGTGCAGCGCGACCCCGTTGACGATCATCCGGTGGATCAGCCGGCCCTTCGGCGTCGTCGCGGCCACCGAGTGCACCCCGCGCAGCAGCAGCGGATGGTGCGTGACCACCAGGTCGGCGCCCCACTCCAGCGCCTCGTCGATCACCGCGGCGACCGGGTCGACCGCCAGCAGCACCCGCCCGACCTCCTGGTCGGGGTCGCCGCAGACCAGGCCGACGGCGTCCCAGGACTCCGCCCACGACGGCGGGTAGAGCTCTTCGAGAGCCGCGATGACATGGGATAGGCGCACGTCCCGCAGGCTACCGCGCCGAGCCGCTCCCAACGAGCCACCGAGCGTCACCGGAGGGCTCCGCGGTCTGAAACGATGGGCCGGGGAACGTCCGCAGAAGGGAGAGCGCCATGTCGGCTTCCGGGTTCGCCTCGGCACCGGAGCCCGCGTCCGGATTCGCCCTGGCGTCGGAGCCCCGCCCCGGGTACGTCCCGGGGCCGGACCCCGCCGCCGACCGTCCGCACATGCCCGGTTACGGGATCAGGGGGCCCGCCGAGGGAAGCGGCCTGCTCCCGTGGTCCTGGGCCGTCGAGCGGCTGCGCGCCGCCCGCAACTTCTGGCTGTGCACCGTCCGGCCGGACGGCCGCCCCCACGCGATGCCGGTGTGGGGCGCCTGGTCCGGTGAGGCACTGCTGTTCAGCAGCAGCGTCCCGTCCCGCAAGATGGTCAACCTGCGGGCGAACCCGCAGGTCGTGGTGGCCACGGAGGAGGCGGAGAACCCGGTCGTCCTGGAGGGCCGGGCGGAGGTCCTCACCGAGCCGCGTGACCTCCAGCGCTTCATCGACCTGGTCAACTCCAAGTACGCGACCCGCTATCGTGTCGATTTCCTGGACCCGGAGGTGAACGCGACCGTCGCGGTGCGGCCACAGAAGGCGTTCGGGCTGCGTCAGGGAGATTTCACCGGTTCTCCCACCCGGTGGACGTTCGGAGGCTGAACGCCCGCCGGGATCAATCTGGAGGCTCATCGCGTTGGAGCTTGTGTGAAGTCACCGTTTCGCCGCCGCAAGCGCGTCAAGGGGCGCCCGATGGGCAACCGTCCCGAGCAGGCCGGTCACGAGCCCGTCGACTGGCCCACGGAGGGCACCGGCCGGTCGACGCTGATGGGCGCCATCCGCGGGGACGGTGAGACCGGCGCCGGCTTCGGCGGCGGCATGTTCGAGGACCTCGCCTCGGCGTTCGAGGGCTCCAAGAAGGTCAAGCAGGAGGAGCAGCAGCGGCAGAAGGTGCTGCGCCAGGACGACCACGAGCAGGCCGGCGACGGCTCCGCCCGCGACGACCTGGACTCCGGCAAGATCCGGATCCGCCGCAACGGTCCGATCACCCCGCCGCCCGCGCCCGAGTGACCTGTCCGGTTCGGGTCGAACATAGGTTCGAATTCCGGGTTATCGTGGACGCGTGAGCAGCTACGTCCCGCCCGGCTGGCCCTCGCAGGTGCACCCACCGGGCACCGACCGCTTCGAGGACACGGCGATGAGCTGGCTGCTGGAGCTCGTCCCGCCCGAGTACCGGCGCTACGGCGTGCTGCGCCGGTATCCGATCGCGCTCGCACGGATGGCCCGGCACCACGTCAACGCGTCCGTCGAAGCAGCCCGCGAGGGGTTCCGCTCCGCCCGCGTCGACCTCGCGGCCCTCGTCCCTCCGCACGGCGTCGAGGCCGTCCTGGAGGCCTACCGCCGCGAGGGCGCCCGCCTCGTCTCGCTCCTCCAGGCCATCGAGCTGGTCGAGACCGCCCTGCGCGCCCAGGCCGAACCCGACGACCCCGCCCACCGCCGCCCCTTCACCCCCAAACTCTGAATCCGCCATTTTCCCAGATCAGCCACAAAGCGCGCACTCAACCGCACCATCGAAAAGCGCGCGGCGCCAATGACCGTCTAGGCACCGCTCTTACGCGCCACTACACTCTCCTGACAAATCTCGTTCCCCCCGAACCACGAGACGAGTCAATGCCCCCACCGCCCGAACTTCAGGAACTGCACGCCGAGCTGTCCCGAGCCCGGATAACGACCGTGAAGGCCGACGGCCTGGTCACAGCGGAGATCGATGGAAACGGCCGGCTCCTGGACCTGGGCATCGACACGACCCGCCTGGACGCGGCCGGGCTCCGGCTCATCGAAGCGGGCATCGTGGAGGCCGTCAACGAAGCCGAAGACCGGTCCGCCGATCTCGAGGCCCGCCTGTACGACCGGGCCTTCGGCGGCGAGCGGGCCCTCAGCGGCGAGCGGCCGGATCCGGCCTCGGGAGAGCGAGCGTGACGCGTCCCCCGGACGCCGGCGCACGAGCCCGCGCCGAGCAGCGCCTCGCCGAACTCGCCGAAGCGGAACGGCGGATGCTCGAGACGGAACGGGCCGTGAACGACCACGTCGAACAGCTGTCCGACCTGGACGCGCGACAGCGCCACGTGCGGATCACCCAGAAGATCCGGCCGGGCCTCGGCACGATCGACGTGGACGGCGACGGCCGGCTCCTGCACGTGTCGCTCGATCGCGACGGCCTGGTCACTTCGGACCGGAGTCTGGTGGGCCGCCGGATCCTCGACGCGCTGGCGGCCGCCCGCGCCGAGGCGGGCGCCCAGTACAAGCAGGAGGCCTCTCGCATCGCCCGCCGCAACCGCGTCTGACAGGAGAGAGGCCCCGAGCATGAGCGCGCCCAGACCACGCCCGAGGCCGGGCCGTCGCGGCGGGAGTTCGGGCGGCGGCTCCCGCTCGAACGGCGGCGGCACCGCCCCCGCCGCCGAGGAGCCCCAGAGCGGTCCGACCACGGCCACCGTGCTGATCGACATCGCCGCCTCCGTCGCGCTCGCCACCGAAGTGGCGAAGGCGTACCGGACCCTGCAGAAGATGAAGCCGAATCCGCGCGCGGTGCGGAAGGCGGCCCAGAACTGGTACAAGGCGTCGGCGCACTACCACGAGTCTTTCGATCCGCTGAAGATAACGACCATCCAGCTCGGGGGATACTGGAAAGGCGAAGCGTTCGAGGCGTTCGACAAGTACATGGAGAACATCGTCCTCGACGCCGCCACCAATATTTCGGAGACCCTGAACGCGATCGGTGATGCGTTGATCGACGTGCACAATCAGGTCGTCGATCAATACAACGACGGCATGAAGTCCTATCAGGAGACGCTTGACAAGGCCATCGAATACCACATGGACCTGAAGACCCTGGAAGGCGATGCGCAGGACACGGCGTGGAGCGCGCTGCACGGCGTGCTGAAGCTGTGGATAGACGGCATCTACACAAGAAAGCAGGCCGTCTTCAACATCACCCAGAAGGGCGCCAGCGCGATGGAGGCCATCAACGGAAAGATCCTGCAACTGGATCCGCCTGCCAAGGCTCCCGCCATCGTCTCGGACAAGGGCAAGTGGACCTATGGCTGAGCAGAGCGGCGGCGGCCGGGCCAGAGGCGCGCGGTCTCCCTTTTCCGCACTCGCCGGTGTCATCGTCACGTTCGCCGTCCTGGCCGCCGGCTGCTCGGGTGAAGGAGATGGCGATTCCCATTCGCCTCCCATGGCCGACACCGGCGCCGAGCTTCCGGACGCGTGCCGGCTCCTCGACGGCGACCTGGTCGACAGGCTGGTCGGACCGTCCACCATGGCCCGCGAGAAGAACGACGAGGAGCATGCGGACTGCCGCTGGGAGTCCAAGGGCGATCCTTCGCCCGATGCGGGGACACCGAGCGGGCTGCTCCAGGTGGGCGCCTACACGCAATCGAAACAGGTGCAAGGCGGTCAGAAGTACAACGACGCCAGGATCGCCTACAAGGCCGCTCAGCTCCAGCGGCCATGCACGCCTCTCCGAATGTCCGCCGATGAGGCGTGCTGGCAGCGCGACGATTCAGGCGTCCACGTCGCGGTGCGCAAGGGATATACGACCGTCACCGTCAGATATACGGCCGCGCACTCTCCCGCCTTGGACGAAAGCAAGAAGGAGAAGACGGCCGCCGCGCTGGCGACCGAGGTTCTGGATCATCTCTCCACGTGAGCGACAAGGACGGCCATGGGCGGATACAGCGTCGAGGGAAAGAAGTACCTGATCGAGGCCGGAGACAAGATCAACGAGGCGGTGAACCTGTGGGTCGACGCCTCGGTGAACGTCAATGACTCCTGGTTGGCGAGCGGGGCCCTGAGCGCGTATGGGGAGGCGGCGGAGAGGCGTTATGGGCAGCTCCAGCAGGAGGCGCTGCGGAGGTTGCAGGCGTCGCAGAATTCTCTGATCGAGACCCGGGAGACGATGTACCAGGTCGCCGGGGTCTACTCCGCGGCCGAGGCCGAGGCGGCGCGGAAGGCGGCGGAGAAGGCGAGGGAGGCGGGGTTGCGGCATCGGCCCGAACTGGACGGGCCGCGGTACGGGTGACGGGCGGGTCGCGAGCGGTCAGGGGTGGGGGTCCTCGGCGGCTGCCGGGAGCGCCGTGAGGAGGCGGGGCGGGCGCGGGAGGTCGGGGGTCAGGCGGGCGGTGAGGGCCTCGCGGATCTCCGGGAGGGCCGTGGTGGGGGTCAGGGCGACGACGCAGGCGCCGATCTTGCGGCCGCCGAGGGCGCCGGCGTCGAGGGCGGTGCGGAGGGCGCGATCGGGGAGCGGGTCGCCGGGGGTGTGGGCGTCGGTGAGGAGCGGGCCGAGGGCGGACGGGCCGGACGCGCGGAGCGCGGCGGCGGCGCGGGCGGCGGCGCCCGGCGGCGTGGGGAGGGTGGACGAGTGCCGGGCGCCGAGGTCGACGATCAGGACGCGGAGGTCCGCGGCGGCCAGGTCGAACGGGACGTGTTCGAGGGTGCCGGGCGTGGTCAGCAGGGCGTGGGCGGCGCGGGCGTGCAGGGCCGCCCGGTAGGCGGGGTGGCCGGTGAAGGGGTGAGGTCCGGCGGGCGGGCCGTGGAGGGCCCGGAGGGCGAGGAAGGTGGCGGCGGCGGTCTCGGCGCCGGTGAGGAGGCCGGTCTCGAGGGGGATCTCGCGGTTGATCACCAGGCGGGTGCCGGGGGCGGGGTCGGCGTGGGAGTTCAGGACGGCGGCGGACTCGCGGGCCCAGTGCGGGACGGGCCCGGAGAGGTGCACGACGCCGTCAGCGGGGTGTTTCACCGAGTAGAGGGACGGGGCGGCGGACGGATCCGCGGCGACGATGGTGCCCCACGGGAGCGCGATCGTCAGGCCGTCCAGGAGCGGCAGGCCGATGAGGGCGCGGTGCAGCGCCGCGGGCGGGGAGCCGTGGACGCGTTCGAAGACGTACGCGGTCATGCGGATGTCCGGGGACGTGGCGAGGCCGATCAAATCTCGTCCTTCCGCGGGTGGCGCCACGCGGGGCGGTGCCAGGGCGGGGCGTCCTCGACGAGGGTCCGCCACCAGGTGTACGGGGTGAGGACGGGCCGCAGCAGCGCCATGCGGTGCAGGTCGCGGGGTGAGAGCGGGGTGCCGGCGAAGACGAGGTAGGGCACGGCGCAGTAGGCGATGACGGCGACGGGGCCCCATTGCGGGTCGGAGACGAGCGCGGCGAGGACGAGCGCCATGGTGAGGATGGAGGGCACCACGGCCTGCGCGAGGGTGACGCCGAGCCCGTGCAGCCACGCCGCTCGTCCCTTGCAGGCGGGGGCGCGCGGGGTGAGGTGGCAGGGGACGACGACGTGCTCGACGTCGGCGTCGTAGCGCCGGAGGCGCGCCATGGTGCTCGTGTAGTCGCCCGTGTAGGCGTCGTCCAGGAGTTCGGTGTGGACGACCGCCGCGAATCCCGCGTCGCGGGTATGGCGGAGCATGTCGAGCGCGCGGACGACGGGGAGGTCGGCGGGGACCAGGCCGAGGACGTCCAGGCCGGTGGCGCGGGCGTGCTCGATGGCGGCGTGCCGGACGTTGGCGGAGATGACGGCGCCGTCGGCGCCGATCACGTCGTATCCGGTGGATTCGCGGCGGTCCTCCCAGCTCAGCGGGGCGGTGCGGCGGGGCTGCGGGAGCCCGCGGAACCGCGCCAGGCGGCGGCGGAGCCGCACCGCGTCCGCGATGAGGCCCGCCGCCACCAGCGCGGGTACCGCGATCACGCCAGCTTCTCCAGGCGGTCGGCGGCCTCGGCGGCGCCGCCGGCGGCGGCGAAGGAGTCCCGGACGGCCTCGGCGGCGGCGCGGTGCGCGTCCCCGGTGAGGACGGTGGCCAGCGCGTCGCGGAGCTCCTCGGCGCGGACCCGGCCGAACCGGACCTGGACGCCGGCGCCGGCGGCCTCGACCTGCCGGGCGATGACCGGCTGGTCGTCCCGGATCGGCGCGACGACCAGCGGCAGGCCCTGCGCGAGGCTCTCGCAGACGGTGGTGTGCCCGCCGTGGCAGACGACCGCGGACATCCGCTGCAGCAGCCGGGGCTGCGGGACCTGCGCGCGGACGAGGACGTTCGGCGGCGGGTCGTCGACGGTCCCGGGCGGGGCGACGAAGACCGCCTGGACGTCCAGGTCGCGGACGGCGTCGGCGGCGACCCGGTGGAACCGTTCCCCGGCGGGCCCGTCGAGGGTGCCGAGGGTCAGCAGGACGGCGGGCCGGCCGTCCAGCCACTCCCACGGGAACGCGGCGCCCGCCGGGCGGTCGGAGGCCGGGCCGACGAACGCGAAGTGGTCGGGGAAGAACGAGGTGTCGCCGACGAGCGCGCCGGTGGAGAAGATCAGCACGAGGTGGTCGGAGAACCGCAGGTCGAGCAGGTCCTCGATGCCGTATTCGAGCTGGAAGTCGCCGATCTGGTCGCGGACCCACCGCTCGACGAGCGGCATCCCGGCGAGCGGCCGGGTGAACTCGGCGGAGGTCGTCGCGGAGGTGGCCCACGGGATCTCGCGGTGCCGGGCGGCGACGGGCGCGGCGAGGACGATCTGGTCGCTGATCACGACGTCGGGGCGGAACCGGTCGAGGGCCGTCTCGACGCCGGGCATCATCGCGCGGCCGAGCGGGACGATGAACTCCTCCCACAGGAACCGCAGGGCGGCGGGGCCGCGGAGGCGCAGCCACTCCTCGCGGGCGGCGGCGAGCCGCGCGGCGGACGCGTCGTCCTCGGCGGAGAAGATCCGCGCGCCGGCGCGCAGCAGCGGTTCGAGGGTGGCGCGGTGGCCGGTCCAGGCGACGGTGTGGCCGCGGCGGGCGAGTTCGGCGCCGACCGCGACGGTCGGGGCGACGTGCCCGGCGAGCGGCGGGACGGCGAACAGGAAGCGGCGCTTCGGCGTCTCGGCGCGCGGGATGCCGGGGGCGCCGAGCAGGGACGGGACCTGCATGCGGCGGCCCTTCACCGGGCACCTCCGGCGGCGGTGACGTTGACGCGGGTGCCCGCGTGGTGCGCCAGCCAGGGCAACATGACCTCCAGGAGTTCGGCGGTCCCGTCGCGCAGCACGGTGTGGGCGTGGCCGGTCATGACGTGCAGCGTGCAGCCGGGGACGGTGCGCAGCAGCAGCCGCCCGGCCTCGGCGAGGCCGGAGTGCTGCCCGTACACGGCGAGCACGGGGCAGCGGACGGCGGCCAGCTCGGCGGGGCGGACGGGTTCGGTGCGGGCCAGGTCGTCGAGCAGGGTGGTGCGGTTGACGAGCGCGTCGGCGGCGGCGACCTGCCGGCCGGTCCTGCGCCATCCGGCGGCGAGGAGCTGGTCGGCGAGCCGCTCGTACTCCAGGCCCAGCGCGGACGCGGTGAGGGCGTTGAGCAGGCCCTCGGCCCAGCCGTCGTGCTCGGCGGGACCGTACGCCTCGATGAGCACGAGCCCGGCGATCCGGTCGGGCCGGGCGAGGGCGGCCTTCAGCGCGATGACGCCGCCGAAGCCGTTGGCGACGAGGTGGACGCGGTGGTGGCCGAGCGCGTCGAGGATCCCGAACAGGTCCGCGACGGCGTCGTCCGCGCCGTGGCCGTCCGGGGTCAGTTCGGACCGGCCGTGCCCGCGCAGGTCGTACAGGACGGCGTGGGCGCCGGCCTCCGCGACGGGCCCGGCGATCGTGTAGTAGAAGCTCGACAGGTTGTCGAGGACGAGCCCGTGCAGGAACACGGCGACGGGCGCGCCGGGCGCGGGCGGGCCGATGGTCTGCACGTGGAAGCGGACGCCGCGGACGGTGACGTCAGGCATGGGCGGCCTCCGTGGCGGCGATGTGGTCCACCAGGTCGCCGACCGTCAGGTCCATGATCTCGTCGAGGTCCATGCCGGCGATGAACGCGGCGAGGTCGACGCCGTCGCCGTAGTGGTCCCGCAGCTTGTCGGCGAGGGCGACGAACTCGATGCTCTCCAGTCCGAGGTCCTCGTTGAACGAGGTGTCGCGGCCGATCTCCACGTCGAGCAGGAAGTCCTCCCCCACGACCTCGGCCAGCATCCGGACGACCTGCGTCAGGGCGTCGTCGCTCATGTTCGGCTCTCCTCCATGTCGGTTCCGCCCGCCGTGACCGTCCAGGCCACGACGTGTCCGTCGAGCTCTCGCGTCCCGACCTCGGTGACCGTGCCGCCGCCGGTGACCAGCAGGCGCTCGGCGTCGGACGCGGTGACGGCGGGTTCGGGGTGGCCGGCGGGCAGGGCCTGCAGGGCGGCCTGCTTGGCGGCGCGGACGCGGGCGTCCGTGCCGCCGGACGCCAGGCCGATGCCCGCGGGCTCGCCGGCGGGCCGTGCCAGCGCGACGCCGAGGTCGGCGTCGCAGGCGATGGCCACGGCCAGGTCCTGGTCGAAGGGCCCGGTGACGGCCGGGTGGTGCCCGGTGCCGTCGCGGACGGTCAGCTCGGCGGGGAACAGGGGGCCGTGGCCGTTGCGCCACAGCCAGTCCCGGACGGCGTCCTTCGCGGCGATGCGCCCGAGCAGCCACGGGCCCTGCGCGAAGCCGGGGAGCCGCTCGTACTCGGCGCGCTCCGCGGCGCACAGGTACTGGCGCATCACGAGGTCGCGGGAGGCGGTGCCGTCCCAGCGCTTGCGGGCGAGGCACCAGCCGCCGTCCTGCGGTTCCCCCATGCCGGACACTTCGGGGGTGAACTTCATCCGCCACAGGGCTTCGTCGGTGTAGAAGCGGTGCGCGGTCCATCCGTCGACGCGCGCCCACAGGGTTCCGTCTTCGCGGACCATCTCGACGGAGCAGCGCAGGGTGGTGTCCGTGAGCGACTCGGCCCACACGGTGGTCTCGAGGCGTTCTCCTGCGGACGGCGGCGGGCCGTACAGGGAGACGCGTTCGATCCCCACGGGGAAGACGGTCTGGTCCTTCTCCCCGTACACCTGGATCCAGTGGCCGCAGAGCTGCCCGGCGCTGTCGATGAGCGCGCCCGGGGTGGGCAGGGACGTCAGGACGCCGCGCACGCCGTCCTCCGCGAGCGCGGTCACCTGGGTGACGCCGCGGAACAGCGGGCCGTGGAACATCCAGCGTTCCTCGTAGAGCCGCTCGGCGGAGACGACGGGCGGGCCCTCCCCGGTCAGCGGGGTGCGGTCGGGCGGGGGCGGGGCGATGTGGCGCTCGGCGAGCAGGACCGTCCCGTCGGTGTGGCCGGGGATGACGACCTTGACCCGGCGCGGACCGGTGCCTCCGCCCTCGACGAGGTGGGCGCGGATGGCGGCGCTGGTCGGCGGGGCCGCCACGACCCACCGGACGGCGCGGACGGACTCGAACCCGACCACGACCGTGTCGGGCAGCAGTTCCCGCGCGGTCGCCGCCATCACCTCCAGCAGCGTGGCCAGCGGCACGATCGGGAACCGGTCCGACATGTCGGGCCAGTCGGGGGGCTGCGGGAAGAGGCAGTGGTCCGCGAGGTACGGCATCGCCTCCAGCGAGAACACGCGGGAGATCACCAGCTCGTCCGCCGGGGCGGACGGCGCGTCCTCGGAGGAGGCGGGCGCCGCGCCCCCGCCGAGCGCCTCCAGGACGCTCTGCGCGCCGGTCGCCGCGTCGTTGAGCAGCGCCTCCAGCTCGGCGAGCACCGGATCGTCGGCCGGCAGCGACGGCACCGCCGCGCCGCCCGGCCGGATCGGCGGCACCGCGCCGTCCAGCCTGACCAGCGGCGTCCCGAGGTCCAGCCGCATGCCCGCCGACGCCGGCGGCGCCGGGGACGCCCCGTACCCCTCCGCCCACAGCGCCGCGACGACCCGCCGCAGCTGCGCCATGCCGTCCCGCTTCGGGACGTTCACCGCCATCGCGAGGTGCTCGCGGGCGCCGAGCCGGTCGCCGACGAATCCCGTCAGGCTGCCCGGCCCGATCTGCACGAACGCCCGCACGTGCGCCGTCCCGTACAGCTCCTCGACCAGCTCGCTGAACCGCACCGGCTCCAGCAGGTGCCGCGCGACCAGCTCCCGCACCGCGTCCGCGCCGCACGGGAACGGCGCGGCCGTCGTCCCCGACCACAGCGGGAAGCGCGGCTCGCGGATGTCCAGGGCCTCGAACGACCGCTGCACCTGCTTCTCGTACGCCTCCGCCAGCGGCGTGTGGAAGCCGGTGCGGAACGGCAGCTCCCGGCCGAGGACGCCCTCGGCCGCCAGCCGGCCCAGCACGTCCCGGACGTCGTCGGGCGGCCCGCAGATCACCGACTGGTGCGGGCAGTTGTCGTGGCTGACGTACAGGCCGGGCCGCCCGGCGATCGCCTCCTGCGCGCGGTCCGCGCCGCAGCCGAGCGCCCCGTACAGCACGTCGGGGACGTCCGGCCCGTCGCGGCCGAGGGCCCGCACGAACGCGTCCACGGCGGCCGGGTCGTACATCCCCGCGACGATCATCGCGGTCCACTCGCCGAGGCTGTGGCCGGCCGCGACGTCCGGTTCGACGCCCAGCTCGGCGAGCGCGGCGGCGAGCAGCCGGCCCACCGCGATCACGTCCGCCGCGTGGCCGGGCAGGTCGGTGCGGCCCGTCGGCTCCGGCTTCGGCATCCCGAAGTGCTCGGCGACGTCGTCCACGCGCGGCTCGAACGCCGGCTCGAACCCCGGGAACAGGAACGCCAGCCGCCCGCCTTCGGCGAGCAGGGGACGCGGGGCGAACCACACGTCGCTGCGTCCCCGCCACGGCGTCCCCCGCTGGACGACCGCCCGCGCCAGGTCCAGCCTGCGCGCGGTCGGCCCGACGATCGCCAGGCGGACCGGCAGGTCCGGCGGGCTCTCCCCCGCGCGCGCGAGCAGTTCCTGGTCGGGCACCGCCAGCAGCGCCGCCAGCTCGTCGGCGGTGCGGGCGGCCAGCCTCAGCACGCCCTCCTCCGACCGCGGCGCGTCCAGCCGCCTGCGCCTGCGCGCCCGCCCCGCCGGAGGCTCCTCCAGGATCACGTGCGCGTTCGCGCCGCCGAACCCGAACGCGTTCACCACCGCGCGGCGCGGACCGTCCGCCGGCCGCGCCCACTCCGCCGCCTCCCGGACGACCCGCAGCCGCCCCCCGTCCAGCGCCGGATGCGGATCGTCCACGTGCAGCGTCGGCGGCAGCACCCCGTCGCGCACCGCGCACGCCGCCTTGATCAGCCCCGCCATCCCCGCCGCGGGCATCGCGTGCCCGATCATCGACTTCACCGTGCCGAGCCCGACCGGCGGGCCGTCCGTCCCGAGCACCCGGCGCATCGTCGCCAGCTCCGCCTCGTCCCCTGCCGGCGTCGCCGTCCCGTGCGCCTCCACCAGGCCCAGCGCGCCCGCCGCCCGCGGGTCCAGGCCCGCGTCCCGCCACGCCCGCTCAACGGCCAGGACCTGCCCGTCCACCAGCGGGCTCATGATCCCGGCCGCCCGCCCGTCGCTGGACGACCCCGTCCCGACCACCACGGCGTGGATCCGGTCGCCCGCCCGCACCGCGTCCCGCAGCCGCTTCAGCAGCACCACCCCGGTGCCCTCCGCCAGCAGCGTCCCGTCGGCGGCCCTGTCGAACGGCCGGATCGTCTCGCTCGGGCTCAGCGCCCGCAGCTGGCTGAACACGCTCCACACCGTCGCGTGGTGCGCGTGGTGCACCGCTCCCGCGAGCATCGCGTCCGCCTCGCCGCTCCGCAGCGCCCGCACCGCGTGCTCCACCGCCAGCAGCGACGACGCGCACGCCGCGTCCACCGTGTACGCCGGACCGCGCAGATCGAACCGGTTCGCGATCCGCGCCGCCGCGAAGCTCGGCACCAGCTCCACCGACGCGTCCGGGCCGTCCGGCCCGACCCGCTCGCAGAACGCCCGCCGGATCTCCTCCAGCCGGTCCGCGCCCAGCTCCGGCAGCAGCTCCGCCAGCACCCCGGCCACCTGGTGCGACGTCCGCACCCGCTGGTCGAACCGCGCGACCCCCGGGGTGATGTAGCCGCCCCGGCCGATCACCACCCCGACCCGCGTCCGGTCCGGCAGCCGATCGTCGCCGCCCGCGTCCGCGATCGCCTCCGCCGCGGCCCGCAACGCCATCAGCTGGTCCGGCTCCATCCCCGGCACCGACGCCGGCGTGATGCCGAACCGCGCCGGATCGAACGTCGCCAGCTCGTCCACGAACCCGCCGCGCCGGCAGTAGAACCGGTCGCACTCCGGCGGCCGCCCGTACGCGTCCGGGTCGTAGTACAGCGCCGGATCCCAGCGGCCCGGCGGCACGTCCGTGATCGCGTCGATGCCCGCCAGGACGTTGCGCCACAGCTCCGCCGCCGAACCGGCCCCGGGGAACACCGCCCCGGCGCCCACGATCGCGATCGGCTCCCCCGTCACCGGACCGTCCCGGTGAACACGACCTGCGTCTCGTCCCCGTGCGCGATCTCCCGCAGCAGCGCCGCCACGCCCGCGTCGGGATCGATCAGGCCGATCCCGCGCCGCCCGTACTCGCGCGCCAGCTCCGGCGACACCATGCCGCCGCCCGCCCACGGGCCCCAGTCCGCCACCAGCACCCGGCCGCGCAGCCGCGTCCGCCACACGTGCGCGAGCGTGTCGCACGCCTCGTTCGCCGCCGCGTAGTCGGCCTGCCCCCGGTTGCCGTGCACGCCCGCGACGCTGCCGAACACGACGAAGAAGCCGACGTCGGGCCTCACCGCCGCCGCGAGCGCCGACGCGCCGTCCACCTTCGTCCGGTACACCCGCTCGAACGACTGCGGCTCCTTGTCCCGGACGAGCCGGTCCTCCACGACGCCCGCGCCGTGGACCACCCCGTCCAGCCGGCCGTGCCGCAGATACACCCGCTCCACCACGTCCCGGACCACCCGGGGCTCGCGCACGTCGCCCGCGTGGTAGCGGACCGACGCCGCGTGCTCCTTCAGCGCGTCCAGATTCGCGCGGATCTCCCGCTCGGCCAGGATGCGCCGCACCGTCGCCTCGATCTCCGCGGGCCGGCGCCCGCCCTGCGCGACCAGCGCCCGCCGCAGCCCCGCCTCGTCCGGGACGTCCGGGAACGACGCCGGGCCCACCGGCTCCAGCGTCCGCCCCATCACCTCGATGTGGCAGCCGGTCGTCCGCGCCAGCTCCAGCGCGGTGCGCGCGGTGACGCCCCGCGCGCCCCCGGTCAGCAGGACGACGCCGTCCGGTCCCAGCGGCACCCGCGCCTCGCCGCGCAGCTCCACCGGCACGACGCGCATCGTGTGCCGCAGGTCGCCCTCATGGCCGACGACCACGGGGCCCCGGGCGTCCAGCAGTTCGGCCAGGATCCGCGACGCGATGGCCCGCGGCGTGTCCTTGGTGTCGACGTCCAGCGCCCTGACCAGCGTGTCCGGGTACTCCTGCGCGACCGTCGCGGCGAGGCCGCGCAACCCCGCGCCCGGCCCCGGGTCACCGATCCCGCCGCCGTCGAACGCGCGCCCGAACGTCCCGCCGGCCCCGCTCGCCAGCACCAGCCACCGCAGCCCGCCCACCAGCGCGGCGCGGATCCCCGCGTACGCGTCCGGCAGCACGGCCGTCGCGCCCGGCCGGAGCGCCGCCAGATGCACCAGGCCGTCGCACTTCCCGTCCACGTCCAGCGGCGTCCGCGCCCGCGCCCCGTGCCGCTCCAGCAGGTCCGCCAGTTCCAGCGCGACGCCGCACCCGTCGTCGACCACCACGAACGTCCGCCCGTCGAACGCCGTCCCGGTGTCCGCCGGCACCGGCAGCGCCTCCAGGTCCGCCGTCCTCACCACCTGCCGGACGACCCGCCGGGCCCGCTCCCCCGACGGCCGGACCCGCCCGGCGAGCACCCTGCGCGCCCCCGTCGGCTCCCCGTCCCGCCCGGCGGCCCGCTGCGCGGGCGTCCCGCCGAGCCCGAAGGGGCCCGCCTGCGCGTCCTCCCCGCCGAGCGCGGCGACCCCGTCCCCGCCGAGCCGCACGACCTCGACGGCCGCCTCCCCGGCGGGCCGCCGATCCGGGGCGTCCTCGCCGGCCGCGTCGGCCTGCGCCTCGCCGGCGGGCGCGTCCTCCCGGCCGCCCGAGCCCTGCGCCTCGGGCCTCCGGGCAGACGGCACCCCGGCCTGGTTCCCGGCGCTACCGGCCCGGACGTCCGCCGGTTCCTCGGCCGCCTCCGAGGCCCCTTCCGCAGACGCCGCCGCATCCTCCTCGCCCGAGGGAAGCTCCGCTCCCCGGCCGCCCGCACTCCGAGTCGCCGCGCCCGACGGCCGCTCGGTCGCACCGGCCCGCTCACCGCCGCCCTCGGAGACGGGCGCGGCGGTGCGCGCCCCTCCTCGTTCCGTGGGCGCACCGGCGGCACTGCTCACCGCCTTGCCGGCACGGGCCTCCGTGCTCGACGTCTGCTCCAGCGCCTCGGTCGTTCCGGCCGCGGCTTCCGGGGCCGTGGAACGTGGGGCTCCTGCGATCGAGGGCGTCTCCGCATCGCGGGACGCGCCCGGTGGCTGGTCGGCCGGTGCCGGTGTCGCCGGGCGGGTGCGGGGTTCGGTGCCGCTCGCGGCCTCGGCGTGCGGCGCCTTCGGGGAGATCTCCGGATCGCGGGGTTTCGCGGGCCGGGGTGCCGTGTTCGCGGGCCGTTCGGGCCCGCCGGGGAGGGGCGCCGCCTGGGGCGGGACGGCGGGGCGCTGCGGGCCCTGCGCCGACGGCAGGCGGGTGCGGAGGCAGTCGACGATGTCGGCGATCGTGGTGAGGCGGGCGAGCTGCTCGATGACGGCGTCCGGGGCGGTGAGGCCGAGGCGCTCGGTGACCTCGCCGATGATGACGGTGCGCTTGATGGAGTCGATGGACAGGTCGGCCTCGAGGTCGAGGTCGGCGCCCAGCGCGGACTCGGGGTAGCCGGTGCGGGCGCTGATCACCGCCAGGACGGTGGCGTGGACGTCGCGGGGCGGTTCGGGCGCGGCGGAGCGGAGGGGCAGGGTCTCGCCGGGCAGGACGGGGCGGGGCGCCGGGATCGGCGCGGGCGGCACGCCCGGTCCGGCGGGCTCGGCGCCGAGGTGGCGGAGGATGACCTCGCGCTGCGCGGCGATCAGTTCGCGGCCGGCGCGCAGGTACTCCAGGACGGCGGTGTCGGAGCCCGCCGGGCGGGCGGGCGCCGCGGCGGGGACGCGCTCGGCGGGGCGGAGCGCGCCCGCCGGGTAGCCGCCATCGGCGGTGCGGACGAGGTGGCCGTTGACGGTCCAGCCGGGCGCGGCGGGGACGGACCCGGGGTCGAGGACGCGGGCGTCGCGCCCGGCGAACAGCGGCAGCGGGTCGACGGGGACACCGGCGGCGGCGAGCTCGGCCAAGGCGTGCAGGAGCCGTTCGACGGAGCCGTCCTCGGCGGCGTCGCACGCGACGGCGGTGTGCGGGCGGTCGCCGAGGATGCGGCGGGCGAGGCCGGTGAGGACGCGTCCGGGTCCGGCCTCGACGAAGGTGCGGGCGCCCGCCTCGTACATCGCCTCGATCTGCTCGACGAACCGGACGGGCGCGGCGATCTGCCCGGCGAGGGTGGCGGCGAGCTCGGCGGGATCGCTGTCGTAGGGGGCGGCGGTGGTGTTGGACCAGACGGGAAACGCGGGCGAGCGCAGATCGCGTCCGGTGAGGGCGGTGCGGAGGGTGCCGGACGCGGCGGCGACGAGGGGGCTGTGGAAGGCGCAGGCGACCGGGAGTCGCTCCGCGGCGAGGCCGCGCTCGGCCAGGACGGCGAGGGCGCGGGCGACTCCGGCGGTGGTGCCGGACACGACGACCTGGTCGGGCGCGTTGTGGTTGGCGACGACGATCTCGGAGACGCCGGAGACGGCCTCCCTGACCTGCCGGAGCGGCGCGGCGACGGCGGCCATGGCGCCGGGGTCGGCGCCCGCGGCGGCGAGGACGGCCTCGGCGCGGGCGGCGCTGAGCTCGATCATGTCGGTGTCGTTGAAGACGCCGGCGGCGCAGAGCGCGACGAGTTCGCCGTAGCCGTGCCCGGCGGCGAGGTCGGGGTGCACGCCGACGGCGGTGAGCAGGCGGTGGACGGCGAGGCCGGCGATGCCGAGGGCGGGCTGCGCGACCCGGGTGTCGGCGAGCGCGTCGCGCTGCCGGCGGGCGTCGTCGGGGCCGAACGCGGCGGGCGGGAACATCGCGGGCGCGTAGCGCCCGCCGGCGAGGCGGAGCAGGCGCTGCAGGCGGGGGAAGGCGACGAAGAGCCCGGCGAGCATGCCGGGCCGCTGGCCGCCCTGCCCGGGGAACAGGAACGCGACCTGCCCGGGGTCGCCCGACCTGCGGACGTGCACGCCGGGCGCGCTGCGGAACTCGGCGGCGGCGGCGAGCTTGGCGCGCAGGTCGTCGAGGCCGGCGGCGACGACGGCGACCTGGACGCGCCCTTCGGCGGACGCGCAGGTCCGCGCGAGGTCGCGCAGCCGGACGGACGGCGCGTCCAGCAGCCGCCGGAGCCGCGCGATCTCGGCGCGGGCGGCGGTGCGGTCGGCGCCGCGGACGAGGAACAGTTCGGCGGGCCATTGGGCGAGGCCGGACACCGGTTCGGGGCCGCCGTCGTAGCCGGCGAGGACGGCGTGGAAGGTGGCGCCGCCGACGCCGGAGCCGCTGAGGCCGGCGTACCGGTCGCCGGGGCGGGCGGCCCATGGGCGCGCGGTCGTCCCGAACGCGAGCGGCCCGTCCGGATCCCAGGCGGCGTTCGGGCTGGTGAGGTGCAGGGTGCCAGGGAGGACGCCGGTGTGCAGGGCGTACGCGGTCTTGACGAGCCCGGCGAGCCCGGCGGCGCACCTGGGGTGGCCGATCTGCGACGTGACGGAGCCGAGCGCGACGGAGCCGGGCGCGGCGGCGGAGAACGCGGCGGTGAGGGCCGCGAGCTCGGTGCGGTCGCCGGCCTCGGTGCCGGTGCCGTGCGCCTCGACGAGCCCGACGTCGGACGGGCGGACGCCGGCGCGCTCGTAGGCGCGGTCGAGGGCGAGCCGCAGTCCTTCGGCGCGGGGCGCGGTGAGGCCGGGGGCGCGGCCGTCGCCGGCCCCGGCGACGGACTTGACGACGGCGTAGACGCGGTCGCCGTCGCGTTCGGCGTCGGCGAGCCGCTTCAGCACGACGCAGGCGACGCCCTCGCCGAGCGCGATGCCGTCGGCGGCGGCGTCGAACGGGGCGCAGCGGCCGGACGGCGACAGCGCGCGGCCGGCGGAGAACATCAGATAGTCCCGGATGCCGTTGTGCACGTCGGCGCCGCCGCACAGCACCATGTCGCTGCCGCCGGTGACGAGTTCCTTGCAGGCGGCGTCGAGGGCTGCGAGGGACGCGGCGCACGCGGCGTCGACGGTGTAGTTGGCGCCGCCGAGGTCGAGCCGGTTCGCGATGCGCCCGGCGATGACGTTGGTGAGGACGCCGGGGAAGGAGTCCTCGGTGGGCTCGGGGAGCTGCTCGTCCAGCGCGGGCGGGACCTCGCCGTAGTAGGACGGCAGGGCGGCGCGGAGCCCGTAGGCGGTGGCGAGCTCGCTGCCGCCTTCGGCACCGAAGAACACCGAGGTTCGCGACCGGTCGAACGGGCGGTCGGCGTATCCGGCGTCCTTCAGCGCGCGCGCCGCGACCTCCAAGGCGAGGAGCTGGGCCGGCTCGATGCTGCCGAGCGCGCTGGGCGGGATGCCGTAGGCGAGCGCGTCGAACGGGACGTCCGGCAGGAACCCGCCCCACTTCGACGGGGTCTTGCCGGGCTCGGACGGGCCGTAGTGGATCGCCGGGTCCCAGCGTTCGGCGGGCACCTCGGTGACCGAGTCGACGCCGCCGACGATGTTCGCCCAGTAGGCGTCGGCGTCACGGGCGCCGGGGAAGACGCAGCCGATACCGACGATCGCGATGTCGGCGGGGCGGGCGGCGGTGGGCGCGGAGGCCCGGTCCCCGGCGATGCCGAGCTCGGCGGCGCGCGCGGCGAGCAGCGCGGTGGCGCCGTTCGTGACCTCTTCGTGCAGGGCGGCGGCGGTGGTCGTGGAGGTGCGCAGGACCGCGACGTCCCCGATCATGTAGAGGCCCTCGGCGCGCTGCTCGTCGGGCCCGACGGGGGTGGAGCGGCGCAGGCCCTTGCCGGCGATGCGGAGCCGGCCGAGGTTGAGGCGTTCGAGCTGCCGCCACATGTCCTGGCGGGGCGTCCCGGCGGCCTCCAGCTCGCGGCGCGCCTCGGCGAACCGCTCGACGTAGGGGGTGCGGGCGCAGCGGGTCGCGTGCCCGGGCGAGGTCTCGAGCAGCGCCGTTCCCGCGCATTCGACGGCGGCCTTCTGGAAGCCGGGCAGGATCGCGCCCGCCGCGACGGCCTCGGCGGTGAACAGGTAGGCGGTGCCCATCAGGACGCGGACGTCGGCGCCGCGCTCGGCGAGCGGCCCGGCGAGCGCGGCGACCATCGCGGCGGACCGCGCGTCGTGGATCCCGCCGGCGAACATCACCGACAGCTCGGCGGGGTCGCCGCCGAACGCCATGAGCCGCTCGACCTGCGCCTCCCACAGCGGGAAGCTCGCGCGCGGCCCGACGTGCCCGCCGCACTCCCGCCCCTCGAAGACGAACTTGCGGGCGCCCTCGGCGAGGAACCGCTCCAGCAGGCCGGGCGACGGGACGTGCAGGTACGCGCTGACGCCCGCGTCCTCCAGCGACGCGGCCTGCGCGGGCCGCCCGCCGGAGACGATCGCGTACGGGGGCGCGGCCTCGCGGACCGCGGCGAGCTGCGCGTCGCGGACCTCCGGCGGCGCGAACCCGATGACGCCCACGCCCCAGGGCCTTCCGGCGAGCCGGTCGGCGGTCTCGCGCAGCAGCGTCCGCACCCGGTCCCCGTCCATCAGCGCGAGCGCCAGGAACGGCAGGCCGCCCTCCTGCGCGACGGCCGCGGCGAACGCCGAACGGTCGCTGACCTGCGTCATCGGCCCCTGGACGACCGGGTACTCGGGACCGTCCGGCGTCTGCCGGGACGCCAGCGGCGCGGCCTGCACGGCGGCCCGCAGGTGCTCGGCGATCCCCTCGCGGACGGCCTGGACGACGCCGCCGGCGGTGCGGTGCCGGGCGGCGAGCGCGGCGGCGAGCGGCGCGTCCTGCCCGGCCGGCAGCAGCCGCGACCGCAGCCCCGTCGCGCCGAGCCGCGCGTTGACCTCCGCCGGGGTGAGGTCGGCGAGCCCGATGTCCGGGAGGTCGGGGCGCGTGTAGACGCGGTGGCCGTGCACGACGCGGGTCTCCGAGCCGTCCATCGCGGTGAGCGCGGCGGCGACGTCGGCGGGCAGGTCCATCTCCCGGACGAGCGCGAGCTGCACGTCCAGCACGACGCCCGCCGCTCCCCCGGCGACGGCCGCGGCGGCGGTGTGCGGGCCGATGCCGCCGGCGGCGAGCACCGGGACGTCCACGGCGTCGTCGGCGAGCAGCCGCTGCAGGAGCACGAACGTGGTGAGGTCGCCGACGCGGCCGCCCGCCTCGCGGCCCCGGGCGATGAGCGCGGTCCCGCGGGTGCCGGGGAAGCCGCCGGCGACCGGCAGCACCGCGGCGGCCTCGGCGGCGTCCACGACCTCGACCAGCAGCCGGCGCCCGCGCGCGAACCCGGCGATGTCCAGCGAGTCGTCGGCGAGCAGCGCCGGGGCGTCGAACAGCACGGTGTCGACGGCGTCCGGCAGCTCCTGCGGGCGGACCCGGCAGCCCGCCGGGACCCGCACCCCGAACCGGCCCGCCCACCAGCGGCGGACGTCGGCGAGCGCGGCCAGCGCCGGCTCCCGGTCGGTGCCGAGGTCGAGGACGCCGTGCCCGCCGGCCCGCGCGACGGCCACCGCGACGTGCGGCGCGGGGCGGCCGAACGGCGTGACGCCGACGATCTCCGTCCCCGGCCCGGTGCCGGGCGCCCGGCGGTCCGGGCCGTCCTGGACGGTCCTCGCCTCGTCCCTGTCCGCCGCCGTGCCCCTGTCCGCGGCCATGCACTGCCCCCCGACGCGTCCCGCGCGGCCCGGCCCGGCGACCGCGCGGCTGGTGACCCTCGCTCTCGATGACGGTCGGCAACACTACGGTCAGTGAGCAGCCGAGCGCGGAGGCGACACACCCGGGGACGCACTGATGGCGGCACCGCAAAGGACTTTGGACGCTTCCTTGGTCTGCGGAAGACCCGCCGCCGCCCCGACCGGGCGGTCAGCCAGGGCGGTCAGGCCGGGAGGCTCCGGCCCCGGGGACTAGCCGGTGACGGCGGGCGCGCGGCGCTGCCGGCGGATCCCGTGCCGGACGGTCCCCTCGTCCAGCCAGCGGTCCAGGTGCGCCCACGTGGTCGCCCGCGCGGACCGCCCGGTCAGCACGTCGAGGTGGCCGCCGGAGGCGACCTCGAACCGCACCTTCGGCGCGCCCGGCAGCAGCCGGATCAGCGGCAGGACGGACCGGACCGGCGCGACGCCGTCGCCGCGCCCCGCGATGGCCAGAACCGGCACGCCGACACGGCGCAGGTCGACCCGCCGGCCGTCGATGTCCAGGACGCCTCCGGCCAGCGCGTTCTCTCGGAAAATGGCGCGGTGAATACGTCGCGCGGCGCGTCCGGAGAATCCGGGAACGGTATCGGTGAATTGATCGACGGCTTCTATCTGGGCGAGGAGATCGGCATTGTCGAGGTGGATCAGCGTCCGATAGGGGCGGAGCAGCCCTGTGTCGATTCCGGTCGCCCGGCGGACCCGTTTCACCAGCGCGCCGGGGACGCCGCCGAACGGCGTGCCGAACACCTCCGCCGCGGCGGCGCGGGCGAGCCCCGGCCACGGCGGCGGCGCGGGCAGGCGCGGCGCGGGCAGGCGCACGGGCAGCCGCGCCGCGCGGACGTCGACCGGCGCGGCGATCGCGGCGATGGACGCGATCGGCAGGCCCGGGTCGTCGGCGGCGGCGAGCAGCGACACCACCCCGCCCAGGCACCAGCCGACGAGCTGGACCGGCTGCCCGCCCGCGTCGAGGCTCACCGCGCGGATCGCGTCCGGCAGCAGGTCTCGGACCCATTCGCGCAGGCCGGCGTCCCGTCCGGCGCGGCCGTCGGCGTCGGCGCGGGCGGGGTCGAGCAGGTAGCTGCGCCGTCCCGCGCGGACGACGTGCTCGGCGAGGCTGCATCCGCGGCGCAGGTCGTAGCAGCGGGCCGGCGCGGCCGGCGGCGGGACGAACAGCACCGGCGGTCCGGCCGGGACCACCCCCTCCGGCGGGCGGTAGCGCAGCACCCCGCGGGCCTCTGCGCCCTCCACCGGGTCGGCCGGCATCGGCCGCAGATCGGCGAGATGACCGTGCCGCACGAGTTGGAGGGCATTGGCAACGGCGTCGCGCGCGCCTCGCGGGGAGAGGATCATTTCGCCATTATCCAACCGTCCTGACGGAGCACGGCGCGAGGCCATTGACCAAAGGCGGCCCGTCGCCCTTCACCGCATTACTACACTGGTCAGCGGCGCCGGGGGATCTCCGGCTCGTGAAGCGCGTGTTAAATCGTCTTATCTGTGGCCACTTGCGGCCTGACCTGGACCGTTGCAAGGATCCGGCCGAAACTCGCACCATGACGGACGGTAGGGACAACAGGGGCCTGAGGGGGACGAGTTGGACCATGAGCCCGTCATCGAGGAGTTCGTCCGGTACCTGTCGCTGCAGGGCCGAAGCGCGCACACGAAGCGGCTCTACCGCGGCCGGCTACTCGACATCGCCGCGCGCATCGCGCCGCGCTCGCTGCTGGAAGCGACGCCCGCCGACCTCGAGGCCTGGCGCGCTTCCCTGACCGTCGCGGACATCAGCATCGTCGCCTACGTCGCCGGCGTCCGCGTCTTCTACGCCTGGCTCACCGCGGCCGGGCGCATCGCCCATAACCCCGCGCTCACCATCCCGACGCCGCGGCTTGGCCGCCGACTCCCCCGCCCGATCGGCGACGACGACCTGCAGATGGCCATCTTGCACGCGGTCGGCCGCGTGCGTGCCTGGCTGGTCCTGGCCGGGTACGCCGGGCTGCGCTGCTGCGAGATCGCGACTCTTCGACGCGATGCGATCTACGAGCACGCAGCCGACCCTTACATGATCGTTCTGGGCAAGGGCAACAAAGAACGGGCCGTCAATATGTCGCCTTATGTCTGGACCGAATTGAAGCTGTACGGCCTACCCCGAAAAGGGTGGGTCTTCCCGCGACTCGATGGAAAGATCGGGCACACGCCCGCCGGAAGCGTCACCCGGTACGGGAACCTCCACCTTCACGACTGCGGCATTGACGAGACGATGCACCAGCTCAGGCACCGATTCGGGACGGTCGGCTACCAGGAAACCCACGAGCTGCGCGAACTGCAGGAACTCATGGGACACGCCCGGCTCGACACCACCGCCGGATACGCCGCTCACTCCCGACGCCGCGCTGCCGCGCTGGTCAACGCCATTCAGCCGAAGCCGGTCACGCTGCAGGTGGTACGGAACATGAACTGAACCGCTGGTAATGGATCAAGCGAAGGGGTAGAAATGCCGTACATCGAGTGCCAGTCCTGCAGAGGCTCGGGAACGGTGTCCGTCCCCCGGACGGACAAGAACGGCAAGACCGTCTACGTGAGCGAGAACTGCAAGGCCTGCCGAGGGTCAGGGGTGATTCCGATGAGCGAGAGCGCGCAGACGTACCCGTGCCCGTGGTGCGATGCCGGCTACCTCGATCAGCCGACGATGATGCTCGTCGGCGGGACCATGACCAGCGGCACGGGCAGGATCGTGACCGGCATGGCGCCGCGCACCTGCAAGGCCTGCAACGGCACCGGCCGGACGTCCTGCGCGCCCGGGACGCCTCCGGTCCCATAGATCCGGGCGACCGCGCTGACACCGGCGCGCGCGGTCCCCGCACCCCGGGACCCCCGGACGGCCATCCGATCACTCGTCCGGGGGTCCTGCTTTGTCCGGCCGGGCCGCGTGCTGCAGCTCGGCGAGGATCCGGCCGGACGCGAGGTCGGCCGGGCGCCAGATCGCCCAGTCCTCGCCCGCGGCGAGGAGCGCGTCCCCGATCGCCCACTGCTCCGGCCGGACGCCGCCGTGCGCGCTCTTGAGCTCGCGCCAGAGCACCGTCCGGCCGATGATGATCCAGTCCGGTAGGCCGCGGGTCATGCCGCGCGCGTCGGGCACGTGGAACGCGCGCAGCATGAGCCCGTGCTCGACCAGGAGCCGCCGCACTTCCCGTTCGAGCTCAGGCTCGTTCATGCCTTACGCCTCCGTGATGAAGTCGTCCATGTCGGCCGCTGTACGCCCGCCGTCGCCGGCGCCCTGGTCCTGCAGCTCGGCGAGCCACAGGTCGAACGTGATCTTGTGGACCCGGACCAGGCTGCGCCCGAAGCGCACGGCGCCGGGCAGCTGACCGGTGTTGACCATGCGGTAGATGGTCATCTTGGACACGCCCATGCGGTCGGCGACCTCTTTCGCCGTGTAGTAGTCCGCGGGCTTGGATTGTTCCATGTTCTGCCCCTTTCGGGCGTGACGCGTGCGCATATGCGTGAATGCTGGGCCGGGGCAATTTGCCGGGCTAATTTAGCCCGGCCGGCGGAAAAAGGCCCCATATACGCGCCTGGGCGCGCGCTGTTACTGGTAGCCGTCCCAGAACCCGGCCTTCTTCTTCCCCTTCGGCTGCGGTGCGGGCTCGGGCGCCGGCGCGACCGGCTCGGGCTCGGGCGCCGGCTCGACGACGACCGGCTCCGGCTCGGGCGCCGGCTCCGGCTCGGGCGGCGCGATGCGCTCCAGAACCTCGCGCATGCCGGCGATCTCGCCTTCGAGCCTGGCCACGCGCCCTTCCTGCCAGATCTCTTCGGCCTGGACGTTGATGCGCGCGAGCTCGACGTCGCGTTCGGCTTCGATCTGGGCCACCTCGACGTCGGCGGCCGCGGTCGTTTCGGCGACCTCGGTCGCGGCCTCGGCGACCTCCGCCGTCTCGGCGACGTCGTCAGAGATCGGGATGTACTCGCCGTTCGGGCCGTGCGTGTGCCGGTCCATCAGTTCCCCTTCCTGCGCGGGTTGTACGGCCAGCGCGAACGGTCGTCGCCGTGCTTGTTCAGGACGTGCGCCCGGCCATCCTGCTTGGAATGCACGGCGTAGCGAAGCGTGAAGGTGCCGTCCTTCTGCCGCTCGGCGTTGCAGTGCAGCGACACGCCGTGCAGTTTCGCCGCGTTGAACAACCCGCGCCGCATGTCTATGACTTCGGCTTCTGCGACTTCTGTTAGCTCTAGTTCCTTGTCGTAGCCGATTTGGATCGCGGCGCGAACGAATGCCAACGCCTGTTGCGTATGCGCCGCCACGTTCTTCCAGTGCGGGGACGGTCCTCGCGGCATTGCCCACCTCGCTTTTTCGCGTCCTGAAGTTATGGTAGATACGTGAACCCGCTGAAGAACACCCGCGACACGATCGAACGCGTGGGCGAACGAGTTTCGTCGGGTCTGATAGCGGTCGCCGCGGTCGCGATTTGCGCCGTGGTGCTGGGCCTGGTCGCGATCGGAGTTGCGTTGTGCCGAAGCTGAAGACGCCGGACGGCGAGGAACTCACGGTCGACGACATCGAGCGCAGGTTCAACAAGGCGATGGCCGCGCCCGAGCCCGACGAGCCGGTCGCGCCGGCGCCGCAGCCGAAGGACGCCGGCGACGGCCAGGAGCCCGCCGCGCCCGCGCCGTCGCCGGACGACGCGCGGCACACCCGGACGCGCACGGCGAAGGCGCCGCGCGGCGGCGGCCGCGGTGCGCCGAAGCGGTCGGCGAAGGCCTCGCCGGCGGCGGCCGCGCCCGCGGTCGGGACCTACGTCCAGCCGGTCGCCGAGAGCCTGCAGGGCCTCACCATGGCGGCCGCCATCATGCCCGTGCCCGGCGAGCTCGGCGTCCGGCTGCGCCTGCAGGGCTCGGTCATCGGCGACCACACCGCCGGGCTGGCCCGGGCGCTCGACCTCGCCGCGTGCAACAACGCGGTGATCCGCCGCGGTGTGGAGTCGCTGACGATGGGATCGGCCGGGTGGGTGCTGCCCGCGGTGATGGCCGTGGTGCCGTTCGCGATGGCGTCCGCCGCGGTGTGGCGCGCGCCCATCGATGAGAACGCGACCGCGGCCGCGGACGCGTTCAGCGAGAGCGTGCGCGCGCAGCTGGTGGAGGCGGCCGCCGGTGGCCAGGGTCCTACGGCTTGACCGCGGCCGGTTCCTCCGCCAGTACTGGCACTACCGGCCCGGCGAGCACGTCGTCGCGTTCGGTCCGACGCAGCGCGCGGGCAAGTCGTGGCTGCTGTTCCAGCTGCTCGCCTCGACCCTGACCGGCGACCACAAGCGCGACCCGCGCGCCGTCGCGTTCTGCATGAAGCCCGGCGACGCTACGGTCTCGCGCTGGTCGGAACACCTCGGGTTCCGGGAGGTCGCGCACTGGCCACCGGCGCCGACGCCGTGGAGCCGCCCGGCCGGGTACACGCTGTGGCCGCGGCACACGATGGATCCGGACGTGGACAACCCGCGACTGCGGGCGGAGTTCCGCGCGGGCATCCTGGACGGCTACAAGCGCGGCAATTCGATCCTGATGCTGGACGAGATCTACGGCATCGTGGGCGAGCTCGGCCTCACCGATGAGCTGCTGGCCGTGCTGACGCGTGGTGGCGGTGTGAAGTGCGGGGCGTGGATGGCGACACAGAAGCCATCAGGGACTCAGAAGGCACCATTGCCCGGTTTCGTTTTCAACTGTCCGACGCATTTCTTTCTGGCGCCCGACAACGACAAAAAGAACCGGGAACGCTACGGGCAACTCGCGGGAGGAATTGACCCGCAGGAAATAGAACGGCACGTACTGACCTTAGAGCGCTACGAGTTCCTTTACATCAATGCCGCCGGGGAAATGGCCATTCTCGGCCCGTAGAGGTGTAATGGGAATGTGCATGACCTGAACTGCCCGAACACGGGCGCGCCGCATTCGGATGCGGCGAAGAGGGTGGCTGACACCTACAACCTTCACCGCGCGGCGATCGGCGACGACGCGATCGGGCAATGGTTCGCGGTCCGGCTGCAGGACGGGGACAGCGACGGGGAGCTCTACGCGACCCGCCGCGACGCCGTCCGGCACCAGCACCACAACGAGGCGTTCTACGCGTTCGTGTGCATCGCGCCGTGCTCGATGAGCCCGTGCGAGGCCGAATCGTTCCTGGCCACGAACCGGACGGCCTACGACGCGGGGATGAGGCTGGCCGACCCGGACCACCGCGCCGGCGGCCGCGAGCTGATCCCGCGCGTGACGGTGGAGGACCAGCGCGCGCAGGTCGGTGCGCTGCTGGGGCGCTGCCGCCCGACGAACCTGATCCTTCCGCGAGCGTGAGGAGACACGCGTGACCACTCCCACAGCGGCGAGCACGGCGACCAAGCCGGCTCCCGGCCAGAGCGGCGGAGGGCAGGCGCCGCCCCCGGCCGCATGGCCCTTTCCCGTCGGCGTGTACGAGTCCGACGTGCAGGACTACGACCAGTCCGTGGTGCAGACCACGTCGGCGCAGCAGATGCCGCTGTGGAACATCAGCCCGACGGGCTGGCTGCGGGGCGTCTGGTTCGACTTCACGATGACGGTGACCGGGCAGGCCACCAACAGCGTGTCGTACTCGGGCGACAACCCGTTCAGCGTCATCCAGAAGTGCACCCTGTACGACCTGGGCGGCGAGGTCGTCCAGCAGTACACGGGCTACGACTGGATGGTGATGAACAAGTTCGGGGGCTACTTCAACGTCGGCGACCCCCGCGCGGACATCACCTACTCGGCGACGACCGGCACCGGCGCCACCGCCGGGTCGTTCCACTTCGTGCTGTTCATGCCCCTCGAAGTGGTCGCGCGGGACGCGCTCGGCACCGTGCAGAACGAGTCCAAGCCCGGCTGGAAGGTCGAGATCTACATCGACTCGCAGGCCAACACCTACAACCAGGTGCCGTCCGTGCAGGGGACGCTTCGGCTGCGCGGCTACCCGAGCTCGTACACCGAGCCCGCGGCCGCGGCGCCGTCCGGCCGCGCGTTCGCGCAGACGCCGCCGCTCCCCGGCACGCTCCAGTACTGGAAGAGCGAGTCCGACACCGAGCCCGCCGGCAACGCCTACTACGACCTCACGAACGGCATCGGGTTCCCGATCCGCAACATCATCTACAAGATCATGACGACGTCGCGGTCCGCCGGGGACGCCAACTGGCCCGACCCGTTCCAGCTGCTCATCGGTAACGTCCAGCTGAAGAACCTCGGCAAGAACGCCTACCTGTCCAAGCTCGGCCGGGACTTCGGCCTCACCTCGGCGACGGCGGACACCGCGCTCGGACGGGAGAACGGCGTCTTCCCGATGTACTTCACCCGCGACTTCACCAACGCGCCCGGCGCCGAGGTCCGGTTCAAGTACCTGGACACGCAGGTGAACACCCTGCTTCGGCTCCAGGGCAGCTTCGGGGCCGCGGTGACGGTGTACGCGCAGGTGAACTGGCTCGCCACGCCGTCCAAGAACCGGTACGCGCTCATCGCAGGCGGAGGTAGCTGATCATGTCCGAGGACACCGCCCAGAACGTCCAGGACGAGCGGGACGAGCGGGACGAGGCGCCGGCGAGGCCGGAGCGCGCGCCCGGCGAGGTCGACATGGCCGCGCTGCAGTCGGCCAAGCGCGAGGCGTCCGAGCCGCTGGAGACCGCCCGGGACGTGCCGGTGTGGGAGCGCGACGACGCCCCGGCCGGGTCCACCGCGTCCAGCCTGATGGTGTACGAGCGCGGGAAGGCGGTCCGGGTGTCCGGCCCGACGCACTACGCGCACCTGGCCAACGGCCGGGTCGTCGCCGGCTACTCCGGCGGCACCCACCACACCGAGCCGGGAGAGAACGGCGGCCCGGACAAGATCTCGCGCATCGTCGCGATCCACGAAGGGTGAGGACCCGATGAGCAAGAACGTCATGTACGCCGTGCTGTTCCTCGCCGGCGTCGTCCTGGCCGACCGCGTGCGGTCGCTCCCGGTGCTGTCCAAGCTCCCGACCGTCTGACCGCGATGGAGTCGCGCGCGGCCGGGCTCGTCATCGCGGCCGGCGGAATCGCCGTCGCGAACGACGCGCTGTTCGCGCCGCTCGCCGGTGGAGAGCCGCCCTGGAAGACGCTGAACTGGCGGCTCTTCCCGGCGACCGCGATCCTCGCGCTGGCCCTGGCCGGGCTGGAGAAGCTCGCGCCGTCCTTCGCGGTCGGGCTGGCCGGGCTGACGGTCGCCGCCGTGATCATCGTCCCGTACGGCAACGCCAAGCCGCCGCTCGACAACGTCCTGAAAGTGATGGGGTACTGATGAGTGTCCTGCAGAAGTGGCTGTCCGGGCTCATCGGCCTGGGCGCCCTGTACCTGGTGGTGTCCAACCCGAACGGCGTCTACAAGGCCGGGCAGGCGATCCGGAACATCGTCGGCGGCACCGAAGCCGACATCATCAGCGGCGGGAAGCGCTGATGGCCGGGCCTCAGGGACTCACCGGGCTGTCGCCGGTCCTGGGGTCGATCACGCTGCAGCCCGAAGCCACTCCGGAGCAGCGGCTCGGCGACCCGGCCGACGTCCGGCACGGCCAGGAGCTCGTTGCGCCGCTCGCCGCGACCGGCTACCCGTGGGAGGTTCTCGCCGGCGTCGTCGCGCCGAAGGGCCCGTTCGGGGCCGAAGCACAGCTGATCGGGCAGGCGCAGGGCTGGCCGGACCCGCACGGCACCGGCAACCAGGACCCGACGTTCGACCGGACGCCGCGGACGCACGCGGCGCCCTGGCCGAAGGGCGTGGAGCAGTCGACCGACCCAGACGCGACCGCGCGGCAGCTCATCCAGAGCCGCGACATCCACGCGTCCGACACCGGCGCGTCCGGGAAGATCCGGACCACCATCGCCGCCCTGCAGGACCGATGGGCCGAGATCTGGACGGTGACCCCAGGCACCTCGATCCAGGAGGCCGGAGGCGACCAGCAGAAGAGCGCGGCCGGCGGCTACGGCACCACCGACCGCGTCACCAGCTTCGCGCGGCAGAACGCCTACGGGTTCGACGCCGCGCACGCGCACCGCCGGTACTCCACCGGTTCCATCCCGGGCAACTACCTGTGGATGAAGCCCGGGGGCAGGCCGATGGTGAAGAGCCAGCCGGGCCCGGCGCGGCCGCCGGTCGGCGAGGTCTCGCCGTTCACCGGCCAGGACCTCGCGCAGAGCTACGGCGTGCAGGGCGCCGTCCTGCAGGACGACGCGACCGAGTACCAGGCGCCGCCGGAGCCCTACCTCGCGCCCGACTACGGCCCGGGCGGCGACCCGGCGCCGGTGAGCTGGTGGTGATCGGCGATGGCTGACACGGTCAACATCCCGGGCCTGGGCCCGACGAAGAAGTCGACGGCCTACATCCTGGGCGGCGCCGCCGTCCTGGTTGTCATCGTCGCGTGGTATCGGTCCCGGAACGCGCCGGCGAGCTCGTCGACGAGCAGCTCGTCGACGGGCGCCGGCGGGAGCGGCGACGCGATCGACCCGGCCACCGGGTACGTCTACGGCTCGGCGGAGGACACCGCGGCGCTGGGGTCGCAGGGCTCCTACCTGGGCGCCGGCTACTACGGCGGGAACGGCTCGAACGTCTCGACGATCTCGACCACCAACGGCTACACCACCAACGCCCAGTGGTCGCAGGCCGCCGAAGACTACCTGGTCAACACGGTCGGTGCGGACGCGAACACGGTCGGGAACGCGCTGGGGAAGTACATCACCGGGCAGGCCCTCACGCCCGACCAGGTCGGCATCGTCAACCAGGCGATCGCGTTCACCGGCTACCCGCCGCAGAACGGCCCGACCGGCTACCCGCCCTCCTACAAGACGTCGAACGAGCCGCCGCCGGCGACGACGCCGACCGGCCCGCCGGCCGCGGTGACCGGGCTGAAGGGGACGGCGTACCGCGAGCACGTCGACCTGACGTGGAACGCCGTCCCGCAGGTCGCCGGCTACATCATCTACGCCGACGGGATCCGCAAGACCAACAACGTCTACACCAACGAGCACGTGTGGAACCTGAAGCCCAACACCGTGCACCGGCTCGAAGTGCAGCCGTTCCGGATCGTCAACGGCCAGGAGGTCACCGGGCCGAAGACCGGCATCAGCATCAGGACCAAGAAGTGAGGCACCGATGACGTTCAAGAGCGTTCTGTCGCCCGAAGGGTCGCTGGTTCTCGGCGCGACCGTCGCCGGCATGGTGTACGCCACCTACCAGCTGGACGTCGGGCCGGTGTCCTCGGTCGCGGCCACCGACGCCAACCACCCCGTGCTGGAGACCAGCCGCAAGAAGGCCGGCTACACCTCGCTGATCCTGGTGGGGGCGCTGGCGCTGCTGGCCCGGGACCCCAACATCGTCATCCTGGGCGGCGCGTCGATCATCGCGATGGAGGCGCACTACCGGCACGCGATCATGCAGCACCCCGAGACAGGGCAGATCCAGCCGCCGCCGGCGAGCTCCTACCAGCCGGCCGAGAACGTCGTCCCGCTGGACGTCCAGGCCGCGACGGGCTGACGCGCGATGCCGGTCAACCTGGTCGCGCTGGGCGCGATCGCGGCCGGCAGCGTGTTCACCTACGCGGGCATCAAGGGCCTGTCCATCCCGGACGCCGTGCAGGGCATCGTGCAGGGCCGCAGCCCGGCGACGCTCCCGCAGGAGTACGCCATCGACCCGCCGGTGAGCACACCGCCGGCGACCGGGTCGCAGGCCGTCGCCGGCGGCTCGGCGACCGGGCAGGCGATCGCCAATGACGCGCTGAAGTACAACGGGACCGGATACCACTGGGGCGGCCCGGCCGACAAGCCCGGCAACTGGGACTGCAGCTCGTTCGTCTCGTACGTGCTCGGTCACGACCTGGGCCAGCCGCTCCCGGGCGGGTCCTGGGGCGACCCGGGCATGCCGCCGCACACCCACGGCCCGACCACCACGTCCTACCGGGGGTTCGGCCGGGCGATCTCGCGCGGCGAGGTCGCCGCCGGCGACCTGATCGTCTGGCCGGACCACATCGGCATCGCGATCAACAACTCGACGATGATCAACGCGCGCAGCTCGACGACCGGCACGGGCCTGTCCAGCATCGACGGCACCACCCGATACTTCCATGGGACCGAGCCGGTCTACCGGCGGGTCGGTGTGTGATGGACGGCCCGGGCCTCGCCGCGATCGCGGTCGGCAGCGTGTTCACCTACGCGGGCATCAAGGGCCTGTCCATCCCGCAGGCCGTCCAGTCGATCGTCCAGGGCAAGAGCCCGGCCGACCTCCCGCAGACCGCGGCGATCGGCACGCCGACCAGCGCGGCCGGCGACGCCGGCACGTCGACGGGCGGCGACGGGCAGATCGTCCAGGGCGGCAGCGCGCAGGCCACCCTGCAGGCGACCGCGGCGACGTTCGGGTGGACCGGCGACCAGTGGCAGGCCCTGCAGCAGATCGAGATGCACGAGGCCGGGTTCAACCCGAAGGCCAAGAACCCGTCCAGCGGCGCGCTGGGCCTCGCCCAGGCGCTCGGGCACGGCAACGGCGCCGCGACGGCCGGGACGCTCGGCAACGAATACGGCGGCGAGGGCCTCACCGATGAGCAGGCGAAAGCCGCGAACTCCGGCGACGCCGGCGCGCAGGCCCTTTGGATGTGCAACTACATCAAGCATCGGTACGGCGACCCGGTGAAAGCCTGGTCTTTCTGGCAGGCTCATCACTGGTATTAGGGGGAAACAATGGCGCCGCCGAACAAGTCCGCCGCGCAGAAGAAATACGATGCGGCCACCGCTGCGCTGCAGCGCGTCGCGCAGAAAGACCAGGCCCTCGCGCAGAAGACCGCGCAGGACTGGGTCTATGCCGCGTTCACCGTCAACGCCGCGGTGAACTCCGATCTGGCACGTATCCGCGCGATCAGCCCGGGCGACGCCGCGACGATCGCGGCCGCGCTCGGGGACCGCGACGTCCAGGCCCTCGCCGCGCAGGGCCTCCTATCGCCGGTGACCGGCGCGATCGGCGGCGCGCTCGGCCCGGCCGCCTCGCGCGTCGGGAACCTCCCCGAAGGGACGCTGGCGGCGACCGCGGCCGGGCTGAATGTCACCTACGACGTCCTCAAGCCGCTGTTCCAGGCCAACATCTGGATCCGCGTCGGCGAAGTCGCGCTCGGCATCATCCTGATCGCGGTCGGCCTCGCCCGGATCACCAACGCCATCCCCATAGCAACGAAAATCGCCAAGACAGCCGGAATGGTGGCAGCCGCATGAGCGAGGAAATCGAACCGCTGAAGGTTCATCTGACCGGGTCCGACATTCCGATGACCGCGCCGGACATCAACCCGCGGCGCCGCGGCGTGAGCATGCGCAGTTTCATACTCACCGCGACCGACCCCGTTCAGCAGATCCTTCCCAACAACATCAACCGGATCCACGCGTGGATCCGGCCGGAACAGAAGCCGGTTTGGCTCGCCGGGAGCATGGCCGACGCCGCCACCGGCGGGAACGCCATCTACAAGGTGTCCGCCAGCTCGTTCCAGGCGCAGTACCTCCCGACGACCGATGAGGTCTGGGCGACGGCGGCGAGCACCGACATGCCGGTGACGGTCGACGTCATCGCGATCATCGAGGGCCCATGACCACCGTCCCCCTGAACGAGACGGTGCCGGTCGTCCTGAACGGCGCCGGCGGCGGCACGGCGAAGGTCGGGCCGCTGACGGCCCGGGAGGTCTGGCACCCGTCCGCGGCCGCCGTGAAGGTCTCCACGATCGAGAACGAGGCGCAATGCCTGATCTACGTCGGAGACTCCCCCACGCAGGCGAATTTCATGGACGGCACCTATTCCGGGAGCTCGGGAGATTCGTCCGACCGCGTGGGCGCCACCACGGTACGCGTCGGATGGTACGTGTGGGCCGTCTGGACGGGCGGCGACCCGGGCGCCACCGCGACCCTGACCGTAACGGGCACGAAGGATGTGTGATGAGCGGATTCGCTAATGCCATTCTCGGCGGTGCGGCGAACCTGATTCGCAAAGCGATTCAGTCGCCGAACTACTCACCGGGCGTGGAGGGATGGTCGATCAATAAGGACGGTACGGCCGAATTCGCGAACGCCGTCATCCGGGGCACGATCAAGACCGGCGATACGCAATACATCCTGATTGAGTCGGGGCCGGATGGGAACAAGATTCAGTTCTTTTCCGGCTCGCCGGATGAAGTGTCGCCCGGATTCGTCATGGTCGATCAGCCGGTAGCCGGTCAGGCGACGCTTACCGTCCAGGCGCCGGATCTCGGTTTCGGGTCGCCGCCCGCGCTGACCCTCACATCCGGTCCGCTGGAGACCGATAACAACGCCGACCTGTCCAGTCCGTACAGCCTGAGCCACAACGCCGAGATCCTGTCCGCGTTCTTCTCTCAGCTCTACGACCTGACCGCGGCGAGGATCAACCTCACAGCGACCGGGGTGGACGGTATCAACCTGGACGGCGGACCGGGCGGCATCAATGCGCAGCTGCTGAACGCGAACGGCGGGATCGTGCTTCCGGTCGGCGAGTACATCAAGCGCGGCGGGCTCGGCACGCCGACGTTCGGGACCGGGTGGGGAGCGTTCGGGGGCGGCTTCCAGGCGCCGCGGTACATCGAGTACCCGGACCGGACGGCCGGGCTCGTGGGCGTCGCGTCCGGGACGCCGGCGACCGGCGGGACGACGATCCTATCCTTCCCGGCCGCGCTCGCGCCCGCGTCGCAGCAGACCTTCTTCGGCACCTGCAACACGGGCCTGAAGACGCAGCTGCTCATCACACCGGCCGGGAACTGCGTCCTGCAGAACCCGGACGCCGGGGTCACCTGGGTCAGCCTGCAGGCGGCGCGCTGGCCCATGGTCGGCTTCTAGGCACGAGTGGCACGAGGGACACGGGGACATGGGGCAGATCGATCTTCGGGACGTCGGCTCGGCGCTGATCTATCTCGGCTACCTCGCCGGCGCGCTCGCCGCGATCGGCGTCGTCATGCGCTGGGTCGTCCTGCGCTGGGTCGTCAAGCCGCTGAAGACATGGCTACGGGAGCAGATCAAGGCCCCCGTAGACGACGTGCATGCCGAGATGTCCCCCAACCACGGCAGCAGCCTCAGGGACGCCGTGAACCGCATCGAGGCACGCCAGAACGCCATGGCGGAACGGTTCCGCGATCACATCCTCAACCACCCGGGAGGGTCCTGATGGCCATCGAAGGCGTCGACTACGCGTGGGGCCGCCCGGGCGCGGCCGCGCTGCGCGCCGCCGGGAAGCGGTTCGCGTGCCGGTACCTCTCGCACGACACCACCGGCAAGAACCTCAACCGCGGCGAGGCGATCGAGCTGTCCGCGGGCGGCATCGCGCTCGTCGTCGTGTGGGAGCACGCCGCGGCGCGCGCGCTCGCCGGCCACGACGCCGGACGCGAGGACGCCCGCGACGCCGACGCGCAGGCGCGTGCGTGCGGGATGCCGTCCGATCGGCCGATCTACTTCGCCGTGGACTTCGACGCCTCCCCCTCCCAACAGGCCGCGATCAACGCCTATCTGGACGGTGCCGCGTCGGTGATCGGCCGGGGCCGCGTAGGGATCTACGGCGGCTACTGGCCCGTCAAGCGTGCCCTGGACGCCGGGAAGGCGCGCTGGGCGTGGCAGACCTACGCCTGGTCCGGCTCGCGTTGGGACCCGCGCGCGCAGCTGCAGCAGTACGACAACGGCGAGCGCATCGCCGGCGTCGACCTCGACCTGGACCGCGCGATGGTCGCGGACTACGGCCAATGGCGCCTGGGCTCGACCGGCGCAACCTGGATGGAGACCCTCATGCACGCGCTGCCCACCGTCCGCCAAGGCGACCACGGCGAGGCCGTCGAGACCGTCCAAGGCCTGCTGAACGCCCGCTCGCACGCCGTCGCCATCGACGGCGACTTCGGGCCCGCGACGGCGGCCGCCGTCAAGGCCGTCCAGCGGTGGGGCGACGTCGCCGCGGACGGCATCGTCGGCCCGGACACCTGGCCCGTGCTGCTGCGCGTGCAGTAGCGCGTGCGGATGATCTGTCCCGCACGCCACATATGCCTCATTCCGGGTGCGAACGATCTTGGAGCGCGGGACCCTGGTACTGGACAGGAGGATCCCCCTCCCTCGCTTCGCTCGGTCGGGTTTCTCCCACAAGCGCTTTCTAACCCGCCCACGGCTACCGGCCGTCCGGCTCGATGGCCGAACGGCTGCCGCTAATGATCATCCGGCGGTGATCAGCCGCGGACGGCCCGCCCCTCGTGCGGGCACGCTTACGAGGGCCCCCTATCTGTCCGCCCGGGCGCCGCCGCATACGGCGCCCGGGCCCGGTGGAGGAGGAACCAGCACCGGGCACGACGTGGTGATGTGTGCGTGCCTGGCCCGGGACTCGAACCCGGGAGCCTCCGCAGGCCGTAGGCCCTCGTGGGCCCAGTGGGGCGGTGCTCTGTCCGTTGAGCTACGCAGGCGTAGGGCGGCCGCCGGGGAATCGCGGCCGCCCGGTCGATCACAGGGGCACGTCGGCCTCCTGCCGCATTAGCTGCTCGACCTGGCTGCGGTAGAACCGGCGCTGGCCGCCCGGCGTGCGGACGCTGTCGAGCTTGCCTTCGTCCGCCCAGCGGCCCACGGTCCCCGGGGCGACGCGGAAGGCTGCAGCGACCTCGGACGTCTTCATCAGGTCGTACGGCTCCATCTCGTCCCTCACTTCGCCAGGGACACGGCGATGGCCGCGCCCCACACCGTCGCCAGCAGGAGGCCGAGCGCGACGTCGCCCCGGTGCCGCCTGATCCACTTCATGCCGCTCCTCGAGGAGATGAGCCCGCCCGTGCCCCGACGGGAGATTGGGTGCGGTAGGGGCACGGGCGGGTGTCTGGTTGCGGCCCCGGGGGAAGCCAACGGACCCCCGGGGCCGCGGCCGCCGTTCCCTCTCCCAGCCCTGGACCAGGAACAGCGACCTGTCTAGATGCGGCCCGGGCCTGCCCTCCAGCGGCCCGGGCCGCGGCCGCCGGCGCGCGCCGCGATCGAACGCGTCGGCAGCCCGTCATCACTCGCCGTCCGGGCGGGCGTCCTCGACGTCCCACCAGCCGCGGATCAGCTCACCGCCAGCGCGCAGCTCCCGGCGCCGCTCCAGCTTCTCGGCGGCGATCAGCACCAGCACGGTGAAGAGCGAGAACATCACGGCCGTGATCGCCGCCGCCGCGATGATGATCGCGAGGTCACGCATGGACCGGCCGCCAGCTTCCGGTGGTGCCGTCCCGGGACGCCCCCTCGCCGCCCCGGAACGGCACCGCTCCGGCGGCGGCCGCCGGCGCCGCGGCCGCGTGCTCACCCGAGCGCCAGATACGGCGCTCCTCCGGACTCAGCCGGTGGTACCGGCGGCACCGCGCCGGGTCCGGCCGCCGGTCGTCGTGCGCGACGTGCGCGCCCTGGTAGACGTACGCCACCGCGATCACCACCGCGGCCGCGGCCAACAGCAGCGCGATCCCCGCGCCGAGCGCGGCCGCCGCGAGCATGTCCCCGCTCACCGCGCCGACTCCTCGCGCGCGTTGACGGCGCCCGTGAGGATCACCGGCGTCAGGCCGTACCGGAACTTCACGGTGAACACGACCCGGCCCGCCTCGTTCCTGTGGACGATCACCTCCGTGTCGAAGGCGTCCGCCCACATCTCCATGGCCTCGCGGGTCGCGTCGTCGTCGTGCAGGCGGGTCACGAAGCCGCACAGGTCCGGCGTGGCCTGGTCGTGCTCCTTGAAGCTGGCGACCGACCAGGACGCCATCGGAAGGTCGATGCGTGCGGCGAGGTCGCGCATCGCCAGCACCGCGGCGACCTGCGCGTCCCGCAACTCGTCCGCCATCGCGCGCTGACGCATGGTCGGCGCGAAGGACGCGCGCTTGTCGTCTGTCATGATGGGTCCGCCCCTTCGGGCTCGATGTTGCGGACGCCCCGGCTACCCCCCGGGGCGTCCTCCTTTTCCAGCGCTTCCAGCCGCGCGGCCAGCGCAGCCAACCGACCGGACTGCCCGTCGAGCCGCTGCGACAGGATCGTGAGCGCGGCGCCCTGGCCGGACATCATCTGTCCGTGCGCCTCCAGCCAGTCGGCGAAGTGGTCCATCCGGCGCGTGTGCAGCCGCCAGACCCGCGCGAAGATCAGCAGCGCGACCCACGTGCACACCGGCGGCATCCAGTCGAGCCAGCTCACCGCGTCCTCCGCTCGGCGTCGGCCGCGGCCGCGGCGCCGTCGGTCTCGAGAACGTTCCCGACCCGCGCGCCCTCGCGCCGCGCGTGGAACTCCTCCGGGAGCCACTCCTCGCCCGGCGGGATCACCGGCCGCCCGTGCTCCCACCCCGGCGGCACGTCGTGCCCGCTCACGACGCGCGCTCGCGCGGCGCCGGCGGGAAGAACACCGTGACATCGACGCCGAGGATCTCGGCGATGCGCGCGATCTCCGTGACGGTGAACGGGACCGGCTGCGGCCCGCTCAGGCGCCGGTTCAACCAGTCGCGCGGCTGGCCGAGTTCAGCCGCGAGCCATGTCTGCTTTCGCTTCTGCCGCTCCAGCTCGTACCGGACTCGGAACGCGACGAAACGATCATCGAAGATGCCCGTCTGTGTCGTCATGGCGTGAACTATGTCGCTCTCAGCGCGACACCGCAAGGGGTACGGCGAAGTTGCTCGTCGGTTTGTTGTCTGGCTCAGCCCAACGACGTACGCTCAAGCTCCATGAGCACACCGACGCGTTCCCCTCATGAGGCCGTCGCCGAAGAGGCCCGGGCGCTCCTCGCGCGCCGCCGCATCAGCGGCCGCGCGGCCGCGCGTGGTCTCGGGTGGAAGACGGACTACATGTGGCGCCGGCTCGACGGCCGAACGCCGTTCGACGTGAACGATCTAGTCGCCCTCGCGCGGCTGCTCGGCGTGCCCGTGACGACCCTCATCGCGCCCCTGGAATCCGATCACTCTCCGTCTACGGATGGTGTGGATTCACTGTCTGTTAAATCGTCTTGACAGCGCGGCGCGGCCGGTCCGTAATGGGCGTGCGCGCCGGCCCGGCGGTGGCACGCTCCAGCGGCCCCCCGGCGGCGCCGGGCCGACGCGGGCGCCCCGGTCTCCCGCCACCGCCGCGACGTCGCGCATAATGTCGGTTACACCCAGTAGCAGGGGCGCTACCGGGGCGGGCGGCAGGTGGGTGCGTGATGACGACCCTCGATCCGGCGAACTCCACAGGCACGGCCTCGGTCGCGGACGCACCGGAGGCCGGGGCCGCGCCTCCCGGCGCGCCCGTCCCGGCGGGAGGACGGTCCGGGTTCCCGCCGGTCCGGGGGGAACCCGCCGCGCCGGGGGCGCCGCGCGGCCCGCTCCGGCTGCCGCTGCGCCGCGCCCGGCCCGCGGCCGCCTCGGGCGACCCCGTCCGCCCCGCCGTCGCGCCGCTCCTCGCCGTCCACCGGTCCGCCTGCCCGGGCGGCGACGAGGCGGAGCTGCTGCGCGGCTACGAGGTCGCCGAGCGCCTGCACCGCGGGCAGCTCCGCAAGTCGGGCGCGCCCTACATCACCCATCCGCTGGCCGTCGCGATGATCCTCGCCGGGATGGGGATGGACACCACCACCCTCGTCGCCGCGCTGCTGCACGACACCGTCGAGGACACGGCCTACACGCTCGGCGAGCTCCGCGCCGACTTCGGCGAGGAGGTCGCCGTCCTCGTCGACGGCGTGACGAAGCTGGACGGCAGCCGGTGGGGCGAGCGCGCCGAGGCCGAGACGTTCCGCAAGATCGTGCTCGCCGCGGCGGCCGACCTGCGCGTCCTGGTCATCAAGCTGTCGGACCGGCTGCACAACCTGCGGACCCTGCGCTACCGCCCCGCGCACAAGCGGGCCCCGTACGCCAAGGCGTCGCAGGAGCTGCTCGTCCCGTTCGCCGAGCGGCTCGGCATCCACGTGCTGAAGCGGGAGATGGACGACCTGGCGTTCGCCGCGCGCGCCCCCGAGGCGCACGCCGCGACCGATCGCGCCGTCCGGGCCGCGCTGCGGCGGGCCGACGCGGCGTTCGCGCCCGCGGTCGCGCGGATCCGCGACGCGCTCGCCGAGCACGGCGTCCGCGGGCGCGTGCGGATCCGGCCGTCGCACCTGTACGCGGTGCACGAGTCGTTCGGCGGCGACCTCGCCGGGCTGCGGCCCTGCGAGGCGGCGCGGCTCCTGCTGCTGGTCGACGGCGAGGAGCGCGACTGCTACATCGCGCTCGGCGCGGTGCACGCCGCGCTGCACCCGGTCCCCGGGCAGGTCCGCGACCACATCGCGATGCCGAAGGACAACATGTACCAGTCCCTGCACACGCGCGTCATCAGCCCGGACGGCGACCCGTTCGACGTCATCGTGCGCAGCGAGGCCATGCACCCGGTCGCCGAGTACGGCATCGTCGCGCACATCCGGCAGGCCCGCGACGACGCCGCCACCGCCGACGCCGTGGCGGGCCGCCGCGACCTGGCGTGGCTGAGCCGGCTGCTGGCCTGGCAGTCCAACGCGCCGTCCGCCGACTTCCTGGACGGCCTGCGCGCCGACCTCGCCGCCGGGCACCTCGCCGCGTTCGCCCCGGACGGCCGCGCCGTGCCGCTGCCGGAGGGCGCGACCGCGCTCGACTTCGCCTACGCGCTGGACCCCGGCACCGGCGACCGCTGCATCGGCGCCGTCGTCAACGGCCGGCTCGCGCCGATGTCGGTGCAGGTCCGCAGCGGCAACGTGGTGGAGGTGCTCACCGACCCGGCCGGCTCCCCGTCCGAGGACTGGCTGGACTTCGCCGTGACGGTCCCGGCGCGCATGCACATCCGGCGGAGCCTCGCGCTGCGCCGCGCGGAGGAGGCCGCGGACGCAGGGCGCCGCACCCTCGTCCGGGCGCTGGCGCAGCGGCGGCTCGACCTGCTCGCCGCGGAGGCGCGCGGCGACTCGCTGGCCGTCGCCCGCGACCTCGGCTACGGCGAGATCGACCAGATGTACGGGGCGCTGGCGGCCGGCGCGCTCGGCCTCGACGACCTGGTGGCCCGCTTCACCCGGCTCTGACATCCCGGGCTACCCTGGGCCGCGTGATGATCGTATGACCGGCGAAGGGCCGTTCGAATACGGCGTGGACGGGCCGAAGGTGATCGTGGTCGGCGTGGACGGGTCGGAGACCTCGCTGCACGCCGGCGCGTACGCGTGGGGCCTGGCGCGCCGCGGCGGGGCGCGGCTCATCATCGTGCACGTGGAGAGCATCGCCGCGCTGTCCACCCTCACCGCCGGCGGCGCCGCGGTGATGCGGGAGGCCGGCGAGGCCGTCGCCGAGGACCTGCGCCGCGAGCTGGAGCGCGCCGCCGAGCGCGCCGACGTCCGGTACGAGTTCGTCACCGAGCAGGGCGACCCGTTCACCGTCATCTCCCGGGTCGCCGACGAGGCCCGCGCGGACGCGGTGATCGTCGGCGCGTCCGCGCAGGCCGGGCACCGGCTGATCGGGTCCGTCGCCGTCAAGCTGGTCCGCACGGGCCGCTGGCCGGTGACCGTCGTCCCGTGACCCGCCCGCGGTCGGCGGCGCGGCGGCCAGGTTGGACGGCGGCGCCCGGGGAAGTGGTCCGGTGAACCGTGCGGAGGACGAGGCGGGGGCGGCGATGTCGGAGCCTTACCTGACGGAGGTCGGCTGGGCGGGGTCCGCGCTCCGCGTCGCCGGCGCGATCAGGTGCGGCGACGACCCGCCGGCGGCGCCGGAGATGGAGCTGCTGCTGCGCGAGCGCGACGGCGACGGGCTGCTGCGGCTCCCCGCGTCCGTCGGCGCGGAGCAGGGCCTCGTCACCTTCGAGGCGCTGGTGGACGTCGCGGCCGTCGAGCGCGGCGAACCGCTCCCCGGCGGGCTCTGGGACGTCGACCTGGCGATCGGCGCGCCGCCCGAGGGCCGCGTCGTGGCGCTCGGGCCCGAGCGCGCGCCCGGCCTCGACACCGCGCCGCGGCGGCAGTTCCTGCCGGGCGCGGTCACCGTCGCCGCGTACTTCGGGGGGCGCGGCACGCTGTCCATCGACGTCGGCGGCCGCTCGCACGTCACCGGCACGACGTGCGCCGACGGGGTCGTATGGGACGAGCGCCGCGCGGAGGTCGTCATCACCGGGCACATCGACCGGCGGTGGCTCAGCATGCCGATCTCCGGGACGCTGACCCTCACCGAGCGGAGCACCCGCCGGACGTTCGACGTCATCGCCACGCTGGACGAGACCGACGACCGGCTCGGCTACCGCGCCGCGCTGCCCGTCACCCGGGCGTTCGTCGACCACCCGCTGCCGCGCGGCACCTGGGACGTCTCGCTCTGCCTCGGCTTCTCCGGCATGCACCGCGAACTCGGCGTCCTCGCGCCCGAGGACGCGGTGGACGTCCAGGTGTGGCGGCGGTTCCGGCACGTGCGCGTGTCGTCGTCGTCCGCGCCGGACCCGCTGGCCATCACGGTCGGCCGCGCCTGAACGGGCGGTCCGGCCAGAACGGCCGGGAGCCCGCCGCCACCACTCCCGCGAGCAGCACGACGACCGACGTCCCGCCGACCAGGTTGACGCACGCGGTCGCCACCGCCGCGTCGAACGGCCCGTTCAGCAGCAGCGGCAGGATCGTCAGCAGCACCACCGCGAACCCGCCGATCCACGCGAACGCCCGGACGGGGCGCGCCGCCGTCGCGAGCAGCAGGTGCATCAGGGCGGTCGCCTGGATCGTCCCGGCCATCGCGATCAGCGCGTAGCTCGTCGCCGCCGGTCCCGCCGCGGTGCGCCCGCCCGCGAACACCGGCACCTCCAGCCCGAACACGCCGCGCAGCCCCATCACCGCCGCGAACGCGGTGCCGCCGGCGGCGAGCGCCGCCGCCGTCCCCGCCCACCACAGCGGGCGGAGCGGGAGCCGCGACCCCGCCGAGATCTCCTCGTGCAGGGCGACGAACTCCTGGTACCTCCTCGCCGGAGCCTCCGCCCGGCGCCGCCGCGCCGTGGAGGGGCATCGGAACGACCGCTCGTACGGCCGTGGCGCAGGACGGCCGGCGTGCCTGCCCGGCAGGCCGCCGGGGTACCGCCCGAATGGCGTGTCGGGCATGTTCCCTCCCCCCGGTGCGAACGATGTAGGTGCTACCCGGCACCGATGGGGGGAACTCTCCCAAGCACAACAATTTGCAGATGTTTGGCCCCGTCACCGGTCATAGCGGCGTTCGTCGCGGAACGCGAAGGGGCCCCGGGAAGCGCGCTTCCCGGGGCCCCTTCGCGTCGTGCGGCGGGCCGTGCGCCCGTCAGACCTGGCCGGCCTTCTCCAGCGCCGCGCAGCAGGTGCCGGTGATCAGCCGGGCCACCACGTACGGGTCGACGTTGGCGTTCGGGCGGCGGTCCTCGATGTAGCCCTTCTTGTCCACCTCGACCTGCCACGGGATGCGGACGGACGCGCCGCGGTTCGACACGCCGTAGCTGAACTCGCTCCACGGCGCCGTCTCGTGCATGCCGGTCAGGCGGCGCTCGATGTCGGCGCCGTAGCCCTGCACGTGCTCCTGCGCGCGCTCGGCGAGCGCCTCGCAGGCGGTGATGATGGCGTCGTAGTTCTCGCGCATCGCCTTCGTCGAGAAGTTGGTGTGCGCGCCGGCGCCGTTCCAGTCGCCCTCGACCGGCTTCGGGTCGAGCGTCGCGGACACCTCGAACTCCTCGGCGATGCGGTAGAGCAGCCACCGCGCGATCCACATGTGGTCGCCGACCTCCAGCGGACCGGCCGGGCCGATCTGGAACTCCCACTGGCCGGGCATGACCTCGGCGTTGATGCCGGAGATCTTCAGGCCGGCGTCGAGGCAGGCGTCCATGTGCCGCTCGACGATCTCACGGCCGAACACCTCGTCTGCGCCGACACCGCAGTAGTAGAAGCCCTGCGGCGCCGGGAACCCGCGCTCGGGGAAGCCGAGCGGGCGGCCGTCCTTGAAGAACGTGTACTCCTGCTCGATGCCGTACCAGGAGTCCTGCTCGGCGTACTGCTCGGCGACGGGCCGCAGCTCGGCGCGCGTGTTCGTCTTGTGCGGCGTCCCGTCGACGAGGAACACCTCGCACAGGACGAGCTTGTGGTCGCCGCCGCGGAGCGGGTCGGGGCAGGAGAACACCGGCTTGAGCACGCAGTCCGAGCGGTCCCCCGGGGCCTGGTTCGTGCTGGAGCCGTCGAAGCCCCAGTCCGGCAGGTCGGCGCCGTCGGGGAGGATCCTGGTCTTGGACCGCAACCGAGCGGTGGGCTCGGTGCCGTCGATCCAGATGTACTCGGCCTTGTAGCTCAACGTCGGTCCCTTCGCTCACTGCCGGGCCTTGTGGGTTCCGCGGCAGCCATTACGCTGCCAACCAGCCATTTCGCACCTGTTGCCCAAATGTGAACGCCGTGTAACACACCCGACCCATCGGCGAGACCCGCACCACATCCCGCAACGGCCACGCCGGCACTCGAACGCCTAGGCGGCTTCCGTGCCGTTCACCGGGGCACCCGAGCCGCGAGCTCGCCCGCCGTCATCGAGCCGGGCTCCCGGCCCGACCGCGCGAAGTCGTTCGCCACGCGCAGCAGCGTCTCGTTCACCGGGGTCGCGACGCCGTGGAGCCGTCCGAGCAGCACGATCTCGCCGTTGAGGTAGTCCGCCTCGACCGACGCGCTGCCGCGCCGCAGGCTCTGCCAGGTCGAGCCGCCGGCGGGGTCGCCGCCCTCGACCGGCCGCACCTCGACCCGCCCGGACCGCAGCTCGCGCTGCTCCTCGTCGCCGGCCCGGTCGATCCCCGCCGCGTCCAGGACCTCGACGGCCTCCGCGCGCGCCCGCGCGATCAGCGCCGCCGCCTCGTCGCCGGCCGGCGAACCGCACACCGCCTCGACCGCGTTGGCGAGGTTCCCGAGCAACTTCGCGTACTTCCAGCGCATCACCTCTGACGTGACGGGCGCGAGGAAGTTCGCCTTCTCCAGTCCCTCGGCGATCCGGTGCGCCGCCTCGTCGGCGCCCGACGGGTAGCGTCCGAGGTTGAGCGCACCGGTGTACGGCGCGCAGCGGACGGTGACGGCCCCCGGCTCCAGGTAGCTCGCCGGAAGGAACACGCACATCCCGTAGACGCGGCGGAAGCGGCGCAACGCCAGCCGTTCCGCCTCCACGCCGTTCTGCGCGCAGACCAGCGGCAGGCGCTCCGCCGCCGTCCCGCCGCCGGCGACCGGGCGGGGCGCCCACGCGTCCAGAGCCGCGATCGCGTCCTGGGTCTTCACCGCCAGCACCAGCACGTCGTCCGGGGTCAGTTCGAGCGACTCCGGGCCGTCGACCACCGGGACCGGCAGGTCGAAGACGCCGTCCGGGCCGGTGAGCCGCAGCCCGCGGTCGCGCAGCGCCGCGTACTGGGCCCCGCGCGCGACCAGGACCGCGTCCTGCCCCGCCTGCCACAGACGGCCGCCGACCGCTCCGCCGATCGCCCCCGCGCCGATGATGACGTAACGCATGCGAACCCCGCTCCACCTGGACGTCCGAGACCTTTCACACCTTATGTGCCAAGATCACCGGCTTTGCGCCCCGGACCGCGGGGGTCGGCGTCACGAGGTCCCGGCGGGCCAGTCCCAGCGGGGGACCTCGCGGAGGGGATGCAGTTCGTCGTCCGTGCCGGCGTGCGAGTTCTGCATGGCCACCCGGGTGCCGAACTCGACGTGCTCCAGCAGCGCCTGCCGGAACGGCGCGTCGCCGGGCATCCCCACGGTGTCGGCCGCCGCCATGTACAGCTCGACGAACCTGCGCCGCTGCTCCTCGGTGATCTTCAGGTGCCGGTGCACGTCGATGAGGTGGGCGAAGCCGCCCATCTCCCGCGAGAAGGTGTCGGGGCCGCCGAACGTCTCGGCGGTGAAGGCCGTCAGATGGTCGACGTGCGTGGGACGCCCCTCTCCGAACAGCGGCTGCAGGAGCGGATCCGCCAGCAGCGACGCGTAGAAGACGTCCATGAACCGGTGCAGTCCTTCGTGACCGCCCGCATGCTCGTACAGGGTCCGCATGATCCCGCCTGGGCTCGCCGTGTCACGTACAAGCCGTTTATCGCAGCCTCCGGACACCGTGTCCACCGCCTCGCCGCTTCCGGCCTCCGGGCGGACCCTCACAATCCGCCCGGCCGTCTTGTCGTAGAGGGGACGAACGATGTGAGGAGAGGACCATGACCGATCTGCAGGCCATTGCCGACCGCGTCGAGATCGAGGCGCTGCGCGGCGAGTTCACCGACGCGGCGATGATGCGCGACCGCGCCCGCTTCGCGTCGCTGTTCACCGAGGACGGCGCGCTGCGCATGCCCGACATCCCCGTCGAGCTGCTCGGCCGCGAGGAGATCCGTGCCGGGGGCGAGGCGCTCCAGGCCCGGTGGGACTTCTTCGTGCAGACCACGCACGCGGGCGTGATCGAGCTCGACGGCGACACCGCGACCGGCCGCACCTACATTCAGGAGCTCTTCCGCACCCTCGACGGCCTCGAAGGCCAGAACTTCGCCATCTACCACGACCGGTACCGGCGCACTCCGGACGGCTGGAAGTTCGCCGAGCGCGTCTACGAGATCAGGTACCTCGACACCACTCCCCTGGCCGGTTCGGCGCCCCGACCCGCCGACCGACCCCACTAGACGCCCCGGGCCGACACCTCAGTGACGTAGGTCACAGCGTCGCCCCGCCGGATTCTCCTCCCGCGCACGGTCTTGACATCGACCGTCCCGCCCGGAGGAACCTGCGATGCGACCTGACACGGAATTCGCCGCCCTGGCCGAGCCGTTCCGGCCGGAGCTGCTCGCCCACTGCTACCGGATGCTCGGCTCGATCCACGAGGCCGAGGACCTCGTCCAGGAGACCTACCTGCGCGCATGGCGCGCCTTCGACCGGTTCGAAGGCCGCTCCTCGCTGCGCCGCTGGCTGTACGCGATCGCCACCCGGACCTGCCTGACGGCGCTGGAGACGCGGCCGCGGTGGCCGGTGCCGTCCGGGCTGGGCGCCCCGTCCGACGACCACCGCACGGCCCTGGCGCCCGGCGAGCCGGCGGTGCCGTGGCTCCAGCCCGCCCCGGACGCGCTGCTGGGCGGCGACGACCCGGCGGCCGTCGTCGCCGGGCGGGCCGGAGTGCGGCTCGCCCTCATCGCCGCGCTCCAGTTCCTGCCCGCCCGGCAGCGCGCCGTGCTGACACTGCGGGACGTACTGGCGTTCCGCACCGCCGAGGTCGCCGAGATGCTCGGCACCACGGCCGCCGCCGTCGACGGCGCCCTCCGCCGCGCCCGCACCCGCCTCGCCGAGGCCGGACCGGTCGAGGAGGACCTCGCCGAGCCCGACGAGGACGCCCGCCGCGCCCTGCTCGACGACTATGTCGAGGCGTTCGCGCGAGCCGACCCGGCCGCGCTGATCGAGCTGCTGCGGGCCGACGTCGAGCTGGAGATGCCGCCGACCCCGACCTGGTTCACCGGGCGGGACGCGGTGCTGGGGTTCCTGTCCGGGCGCGTCATGCGGCGGGGCCTGTGGCACATGGTGCCGAGCCGCGCCAACGGCCAGCCCGCCTGCGTCGTCTACCGCCGCTCCGGCGCCGGCCGCTACGAGGCGTACGGCGTGCAGGTCCTCACCCTGATCGGGGCCCGCGTCGCCCGGATCACGTCCTTCAACGACCCGGGCCTCGTCCCGGCGTTCGGGCTCACCCCCACCCTCACCGGCTGACCGGCCGCGTCCGCGGCCGGGAGCACCCGAGAACACCTAAGGAGAGCGGCAGCATGCCGACCATCGCCGACAAGGCAGTACTGATCACAGGGTCCAACCGCGGAATCGGGCGGGCGCTGCTCGACGAGGCGCTGCGCAGGGGAGCGCGGCGCGTGTACGCCGGCGCGCGCGTCCCCCAGCGGCACACCGACGAGCGGGTCACGCCGCTGACGCTGGACGTGACGGACCCGGAGCAGGTCCGGAGGGCGGCCGAGGCCGTCGACTCGCTCGACCTCCTCATCAACAACGCGGGGATCGCGATGTACGACGACCTGACCGACCTGGCCGTTCTGGAGCAGCATTTCGCGGTCAACCTCTACGGCGCCCACCGCGTCATCGAGGCGTTCCTCCCCTTGCTGGCCGACGCCAAGGGAGCCATCGCCAACAACCTGTCGGTGAACGGCCTCGCCGCGTTCCCGCTGATCCCGGCCTACTCCATCTCCAAGGCCGCCGCGTTCTCCATGACGCAGTCGCTGCGGACCCTCCTCGCCCCGCAGGGGGTGACGGTGCACGCCGTCCTGACGGGAATCGTGGACACCGACATGACGCGCGGGGTGGAGATGCCCAAGGCGTCGCCGGAGTCGGTCGCGCGCGCCGTCTTCGACGGTCTGGAGAAGGACGAGGAGGACATCTTCCCCGACCCGATGGCCGAGGCGATCGCCGCGGGCTGGCGCGGCGGCCCGGTCAAGGCCCTCGAACAGCGTTACGCCGACTTCGCGCGGGGGGTGTCCGCCGGCTCGCGAGACCGATGATTTCGGCGGACGGACGCGGTCTGCATGTACGGACGCCGGATCGAACCTCGGAGGGGATCATGACCAGCAAGGCACTGCCGCCCGTCGTCGACGCGGAGACCTGGCGACGCCGCCTCGGCGAACTGCGCGCGCGAGAGAAGGCCGCGACCCGGGAACTGGACGCGATCGCCGCGCAGCGCCGCCGGATGCCGATGGTCGAGATGCCCGGGTACACCCTCGAGGGCGAGGAGGGCCCGGTCCGGCTGGCCGACGTCTTCGACGGCCGGCCCCAGCTGATCGTCTACAACCACATGTGGTTCCCGGGCAAGACCTGGCAGTGCCCGGGCTGCACGGGGTTCACGTCGCAGTTCACGCGGCTGGAGTTCCTGGACGCCTACGACGCCCGGTTCGTCATCGTCACCCAGGGCCCGCTCGACGAGGCCCTCGCGTACAAGCGGCGGGTCGGCAACAGGATGACCTGGTACTCCACGGCGAACAGCCCGTTCGGCACGGACGTCGGCGCCCCGCCCGGCGGCGGCTTCGCGGTCAACGTCTTCCTGCGCGACGGCGACACCGTCTACCGGACCTGGCACACCGACGGCCGCGGCACCGAGCAGCTCAGCCACACCTTCCCGCTGATCGACCTGCTGCCGTACGGGCGCCAGGAGGAGTGGCAGGACGTGCCCGAGGGCTGGCCGCAGTCCCCCACCTACAGCCGGTGGCCCGGCTCCAAGGACATCGCCGCCCTCTACGGCGAGGCCGAGTGAGGCACCGGGAAGGGCCGGTCCCGGCCGCGCAGGCGGCCGGGACCGGTGACGGTCAGTCGGCGCAGATCGCGTAAACGCTGATGCCGACGTCGTTGTACCCGATCTGGCGGCCGAGCGCGATCCAGCCGCGGCCGTCCTGCGTCGGGAACGACCCGACCAGGATGGCGCCGTTGCCCTGCGCCTCGCCGCCGCCCCCGAGGACGTGCTTGCTCCCCGGGCAGTAGAGGGTCCGTCGCTGGAAGTTGGGGACGTTGGCGTTCGGCAGAGTCACGATCTGGTAGCCCGCCGGGAGGGCGGCGACCCGCGACGCCTTCTCCCGCGCGGGGGCACCGGCGCTCTGGGCACTGGCGACGCCGGCGGAGGCCAGGCAGGTCGCCGTGGCGGTCACGGCCAGAGCCACGGCGGTGGTCTTCAAGGACGGCATGTGCTCTCCTTCTATGGTGATCTCCCGCACCGCACCGGGGGACGGCGGGGAGCCGAGAATTTCGAACACGTTGAGTGTCACTAGAAGCACACGGAGTATCCAGAGCGATCTGTGCGCAACTGATAACGGAGAGTATCGGAACTGGATTACGGAGGGTGTCTATCAGTGCAGGATCCCCGTCACCTGCCGTAATGGCCGGCAGAGGGAATGGCGCCTGGCCTCGTTCGGCCATCCGGTTGCGGCCCCCGGTCCCGCAGAGGAAGCGAGCTCAGCGTCGGCGTGCCGCGTCCCGTGGAGCGGGCACGCGACCATGCGTCACGCCCACACCGCCTTGACCACGGCGTGGCCTGCCGAAGCCGCCCGCTCGTAGAACCCCCGCAGGTGGCCGTGATGGCCGAGGAACTCTTCCCTGGCCTGCGCCTCGTCCTGGCAGATGCCACTGATCGCGGCACCCGCGACGTCCCACAGATCGTCGAAGGAAACGGTCGCGAGGAAATCCGCGGCCTGGGACACCCCGGGCGGCTCCAGAATCATCAGAGGCGGGTCGGAAGGATCGGCGCCGGCACCGTGCGGCACGGGACGGCCACCGTAGATCGGCAGCGTCCAGGACTCGCCGGCGTCCGCATGGAGGAGATCGGCTGCGGCGTAGAGGTCGTTGACGGAGTTCCAGACCTTGTCGATCGAGCCGGCGATGCCCGCCGCGTACTCGTCGGGATGGTCGTCCCAAGCCTCGGACATGAACGCCGCAAGCCAGGTGTGGTCGTCCCGGATCTCGGCCTCCGCGACGGCCCGAAAGTGCAGGTGCATGCTCACTGCGACGAGTCCCCCCGGTCAGGCAGCCCGCCTGTCGGGCCGAGCGGACAGAAGCTACTGGACGGCACCGACGACGAGCCACCCTCCCCCAGAACGAGAACCCGGATGACGACGCGACCGCAGGAGAACTCGCGCGCGTCGGCCAATGGCACGCCAATGGCGCGAAGACCCCGTTCCTTGATCAGGGACGGGGTCTTTTGGCTGGTGGGCGCGGACGGTTTCGAACCGCCGACTCCTCGCTTGTAAGGCGAGTGCTCTACCCCTGAGCTACGCGCCCGCGTGCTCGTGACCGGGAAAGCGTACCCGGTTCGGCGGGACGATCGCGAAACGGTGCGGTGGATGCGGACGCCCGTGACCTCGGGGGAGGCGGCGGGGCCGGGGCGGCGCGGTTCAGGAGGCGGGGGCGAGGCGGGTGAGGGCGGCGGCGAGGCGGTCGGCGGACGGGTCGGTGAGGTTGCCGAGGAGCCGGAGCGCGAACCTCATCAGCGCCGGGTTGCCGAGGCCGGCGCGGGTCGCGGCGCGCATGACGCGGGGCGACTCGATGGCGCGGGCGAAGGCGCGGCCGAGGGTGAACGGGCGCCCGTTGGCCTGGCGGATCGCGGACGGGTAGGTGTACAGGACGCGTTCGCGCTGGCCGGGGGTGGGTGCGGCGAGGGCGGTCGTGACGGTCTCGGCGGCGATGCGGGCCGCTTCGAGGGCGTAGGCGATGCCCTCGCCGTTGGACGGGTTGATCATGCCTCCGGAGTCGCCGGTGAGCAGGAGGCCCGGCAGGTAGTGGGGGCGGCGCGCGTACCCCATCGGGAGCGCGGCGCCGCGGATCGGGCCGGTGGCGTTCTCCTCGGCGAAGCCCCAGTCCGGCGGTGTGCGGGCGAGCCAGTCGCCGAGGAGGCGGCGGTAGTCGGCGTGCGCGGTGCGGAGCAGGGCGACGCCGACGTTGCAGGTGCCGTCCCCCATGCCGAAGACCCAGCCGTATCCGGCGGGCACCAGGTCGAGCCACGCCTCCAGGTAGGGGTCGTCGTGGCGGGGGCTGCGGTAGTAGCGGCGGGCGGCCGTGCCGATCGGGCGGTCGCGGCGCGGGTGCACCCCGAGCGCGACCGACAGCCGCGACGAGGCGCCGTCGGCGGCGATGACGACCGGCGCGCGGTGGTCGCCGGCGTCGGTGCGGACGCCGGTGACGCGGCCGGTCCGGTCCCGGAGCGGGGCGGTGACCTTGGTGTTCTGCGACAGGGTCGCCCCGGCGGCGACCGCGCGGCGGGCCAGGATCTCGTCGAAGTCGTGGCGGGTGCGGGTGAGGCCGAACGCCGGGTGGGCGCCGTCGTCGGGCCACGGCAGTTCGAGCAGGCGGTCGCCGGCGATCAGCCGCAGGCCCCTGTTGCGGAACCAGCCGGGCGCGTCGATGTCGACGCCCAGGTCGAGCAGTTCCCGGACGGCGCGCGGCGTCAGGCCGTCGCCGCAGACCTTCTCGCGGGGGAACGAGGACTTCTCCAGCACGAGGACGTCGCGTCCGGAGCGGGCGAGGTGGCAGGCGGCGGCCGAGCCGGCCGGTCCGGCTCCGACCACGATGACGTCGGGCATGCCGACATCGTGCCCCGGCCGCCGGTTCCGAATCAGGCGCCGTGGTCGAGGTGGCGGTTGAACCAGTCGGCGGCCTGCGCGGTGACCTCCTCCAGCGCGCCCGGTTCCTCGAAGAGGTGGGTCGCGCCGGGCACCACGTGCAGTTCGGCGTCCTCCAGCCGCTCCCGGGCCTGCTCGTTGAGCCGCAGCACCTCGGGGTCCGCGCCGCCGACGATCAGCAGGACGGGTGCCCGCACCCGCGGCAGCGACGGGCCGGCGAGGTCGGGCCGGCCGCCCCGCGACACGACGGCGCCGACGTCCGGGCGGGCCGCCGCCGCGGCGAGCGCCGCCGCCGCGCCCGTGCTGGCGCCGAACAGCCCGATCCGCAGCCCCGCGGTGTGCGGCGCGGACTCCAGGCCGTCGGCCAGCGCGTCGACGGCGCCGATCAGCCGCATCGTCAGCAGCTCGATGTCGAAGCGGAGCTCGGCGGTGACCCGGTCGATCTGCTCCTCCCGCTCGGTGAGCAGGTCCAGCAGCAATGTGCCGATCCCGGCGGCGTTCAGCCCCTCGGCGACCGCGCGGTTGCGGGGGCTGTGCCGGGAGCTGCCGCTGCCGTGCGCGAACAGCACCATGCCCGCCGGGTCGTCCGGGATCACCAGGTCGCCGTCCAGCTCGGCGTCCGGGAGCCTCAGCGTGATCATGTGTTGGGGGGTTCCGCGCTGATGTCGGCCAGCGCCGAGCGCTCGTCGCGCTGGACGGCGAGGTCGCCGATGGACACCATCCCGATCGGGCGGTCGCCGTCCACGACGGGGAGCCGCCGGACGGCGTGCCGCCGCATCAGCCGGACGGCCTCGTCGGCGTCCTCCTCCGGCGCCACCGTGATCATGTTGGTGCTGCAGATGTCGCCGACCGCGGTGGCGCCCACGTCCTTCTGGACGGCGACGGCGCGGACCACGATGTCGCGGTCGGTGACGAGTCCTCGCAGGCGCCCCTCGTGGACCACCAGCACGTCGCCGATGCCGTGGCGGCGCATCAGGTCGCTCACGGTGACCAGCGTGGTGTCCGGGGACACCGCGACCGGCACCGGTGTCATCACTTCGTTCACTCTCTGGGCCATGGGCGAACCTCCCCCCTCCGGGGCTCGCCTACCCAGCGCCCGCGCGGATATGTCAGCGCCTCCGCGGGGGACTCAGGACGAGGGGTCGGGGCCCTCCTGCTCGGCCAGGAACCGCTCGAACTGCGCGCCGAGCTCCTCCGCGGTCGGCATGTCCTGCGACTCGGCGAGCAGGCTGTCGCGCTCGGCGGCGCCGGCGAACGCGTCGTACTGCTGCTCCAGCGCCCGCACGACCTTCTCGACCTCGGCGTTGCCGTCGACCTGCTCGGCGATGTCGGCGTCGGTGGCCGCGGCGGCCTCGCGGAGCCGCTCGACCGGCAGCACCAGCCCGGTCGCGGCGACGACCTGCTCCAGGGCGGCGACCGCGGCGGCCGGGTAGGCGGACTGGGCGAGGTAGTGGGGGACGTGCACGGCGAGGCCGAGCGCGTCGTGCCCCGCCTCGCCGAGCCGCAGCTCCAGCAGCCCGGCGGCGCTGCCGGGCACCTGCACCTTGTCGAACCAGGTGTTGCGGGTGATCAGTTCGGGGCGGGTGGCGTGCGTGGTGACGCCGACCGGGCGGGTGTGCGGCACGCCCATCGGGATGCCGTGGAAGCCGACGACGAGGCCCACGTCCAGCCGCTTCACCAGGTGCAGCACCGACCGGGTGAAGCCCTCCCAGAGCCGGTCGGGCTCCGGCCCGGACAGCATCAGGAACGGGCTTCCGACGTCGTCGTGGAGCAGCCGCACCACCAGCTCGGGCGCGTCGTAGGACGCCCAGTGGTCGCGGTCGAAGGTCATCGTCGGGCGGCGGGCCCGGTAGTCGATCAACGAGTCGACGTCGAAGCGGGCGATGACGCGGTGCTCCAAGGCCTCCAGCAGGTGCTCGCGCACGAGCTGCCCGGTGGATCCGGCGTCCACGAAGCCGTCGAGGCTGTGCAGCAGCACCGGGCCGGTCATCTCCGGCAGGTCGGTGTCCAGCTCGTACAGATCCTCAGGGTTCAGCAACTTCTCCCCCACATCTCCATGTCGATGGTCTCAACACTAGGACATGCGGAGGCGAATCCCTTGATCTACTGTGATCGGCGTCTCACCTCCCGGCGGGGGTCACTGGAACACCCGGCTGGTGAGGAAGTCGTCCGGTTCCAGGGTGGTGAGGGCGGCGCGGTCCACCTCGCCTGCGGCGGCCAGGAGGCGGTTGGCGTGGCGGAGGCGCGCGCGCTCGATGGCGTTGCGGACGGACCTGGCGTTCGCGAAGCGCGGCTGGACGCGGCGCCGGTCGAGGTAGTCGCGGAAGACGGGCTCGGTCTCCGGCGCCAGGACGTACCCCTCGCGCTCCATCATGAGGTGCCCGATCGCCTCCAGCTCGTCCGGCTTGTAGTCGGGGAAGTCGATGTGGTGGGCGATGCGGGAGCTCATGCCGGGATTGGACGCGAAGAAGGAGTCCATGCGGTCCTTGTAGCCGGCCAGGACGACGACGAGGTCGTCCCGCTGGTTCTCCATGACCTGCAGGAGGATCTCGATGGCCTCCTGCCCGTAGTCGCGCTCGTTCTCGGCCCGGTACAGGTAGTACGCCTCGTCGATGAACAGGACGCCGCCCATGGCCCGCTTGAGGACCTCCTTGGTCTTCGGGGCGGTGTGGCCGACGTACTGGCCGACGAGGTCGTCGCGGGTGACGGAGACGAGGTGTCCCTTGCGGATGTAGCCGAGCCGGTGGAGCAGCTCCGCGAGCCGGACCGCGACGGTCGTCTTCCCGGTTCCGGGGCTGCCGGTGAAGCACATGTGCAGGTTGGGACGTCCGGAGTCGATGCCGAAGCGCGCGCGGACGCGGTCCACCAGCAGCAGCGCGGCGATCTCCCGGATGCGGGTCTTCACCGGGGCCAGGCCGACGAGTTCGGCGTCGAGGGCGTCCAGGACCTCGTCGGCGTGGGAGTCGGCGCGCTCCTTGGCGAGGTCGACGCGGGCGCCGGGGGGCAGCGGGGCCGGCGGGGCCGGCTCCCCGGCGGCGGGAGCGTGGGGTGGGGCCGCCGGGGAGCCGTTTTCGGAGGGTCGCATGCCGAACCCGGGACGGTCGCTCAACGCGGGTCCCCGTAGCGCTCGCCTTCGGGACGGTCCGTCGCGTAGGAGTGCAGCGTGTACCGGATGCGCCGGTCGGAGGTCTCCTCGCGGTCCAGGCGGAAGCCGGGCTCCACGGGCGGGCGCTGCACGATGAACGACAGCGCGGTGGTCTGGCGCCCGTAGTCCGCGTCGTAGGCGTTCAGCCGGACGTAGTGGTTCGGGTACGCCTTGCGGCATTCCTTCACCTCGTACAGGACGCCGGCGGGGTCGGCGAGGTCGAACATGGGCAGTCCCCACATCTCCCAGTAGGAGTTGCGCGGGTGCGGGTCGTCGGTGAACTCGACCGAGCAGGGCCAGCCCCGGTCGAGGGCGTAGGCGACCTGCTTGGTGATCTCCTCGTCGGTCAGGTCGGGCAGGTAGGAGAAGGTGCCTTGGGTGATCCGCATGTCACACGCTCACGGGGGTCTCGACGGCGTCGGGGGTGTCGGTGGAGGCGTAGGTGAAGGTGATGTCGCCCCAGGTGGACAGGGCGATGTCCAGCTCGCGGCTGTGCTTGGCGGCGGCGCGCAGGATGTCGGGGCCCTCGGCGAGGTAGTCGCGGCCCTCGTTCCGCGCCTTGATCATCGCTTCGAGCGCGACGCGGTTGGCGGTGGCGCCGGCGGCGATGCCCATCGGGTGGCCGATCGTCCCGCCGCCGAACTGCAGGATCGAGTCCTCGCCGAGGTAGTGCAGGAGCTGGTGCATCTGCCCGGCGTGGATGCCGCCGGACGCGACCGGCATGCAGCCCGGGAGCGACGCCCAGTCCTGGTCGAAGTACAGGCCCTTCACCGGGTCGGCGGGCACGTGGTCGAGGCGGAGGGTGTCGTAGTAGCCGCGGACGCTGTTGGGGTCGCCCTCCAGCTTCCCGACGACGGTCCCGGCGTGGATGTGGTCGACGCCGGCGAGGCGCATCCACTTGGCGATGACGCGGAAGTTCACGCCGTGGTTCTTCTGCCGCGTGTAGGTCGAGTGCCCGGCGCGGTGCAGGTGGAGGACGACGCCGTTCCTGCGCGCCCACTTGGCCATCGACTGGATCGCCGTGTACCCGATGGTCAGGTCGATCATCACGATGACGCTGCCGAGGTCCTTGGCGAACTCGGCGCGCTCGTACATGTCCTCCATGGTCGCGGCGGTGACGTTGAGGTAGTGGCCCTTGACCTCGCCCGTCGCGGCCTGCGCGCGGTTGACGCCCTCCATGCAGTAGAGGAACCGGTCGCGCCAGCGCATGAACGGCTGGGAGTTGATGTTCTCGTCGTCCTTGGTGAAGTCGAGGCCGCCGCGCAGCGCCTCGTAGACGACGCGCCCGTAGTTGCGGGCCGACAGGCCGAGCTTCGGCTTGACGGTCGCGCCGAGCAGCGGGCGCCCGAACTTGCCCAGGTACTCGCGCTCCATGACGATGCCGTGCGCGGGCCCCTGGAAGGTCTTCACGTAGTGGGTCGGGATCCGCATGTCCTCCAGGCGCAGCGCCTTCAGCGCCTTGAACCCGAAGACGTTCCCGATGATGGACGACGTCAGGTTCGCGATCGACCCCTCCTCGAACAGGTCGAGGTCGTAGGCGATGTAGGCGATGAACTGGTTCTCCTGCCCCGGGACGGGCTCCACCTTGTAGCACTTGGCCTGGTAGTTCTCGTAGGAGGTGAGCCGGTCGGTCCACACGACCGTCCAGGTGGCGGTTGACGACTCGCCCGCGACGGCGGCGCCGGCCTCCTCCGGTGGGACGCCCGGCTGCGGCGTGATCCGGAAGGCGGCGAGCACGTCGCTGTCCTTCGGCTCGTAGTCGGGCTTCCAGTAGCCCATCTCCGCATAGGGGATCACGCCCGCCGACCATCTGCCCGAACCCATCGCCGATCTCCTTCGCGTGCTGGGCGGGACGCGGCGGCTCCGTCCCGCGAAAGGACGGCATGCCCAGGGGAATGGGGGCGGAGCGCCGCGTCCCGGCCACGTGGAACCGTGACGCGTCGAGCTTCACCTCCCGACACTTGCGCTGTCCATCAAGTGTTCTACGGTGACCATCAAGCATTCACTTGAACGAGGAGGCCGGACGTGACGGAAGCCCGGCTGCGGACGTTCGTCGCGCTCGCCGACACCGGGTCCGTGCGGGCGGCGGCCCTCCGGCTGTACGTGACGGAGTCGGCGGTGTCGGCGGCGGTGGCGGCGCTCACCCGCGACCTCGGCGTCCCGCTCGTCCGGCGGGTGGGGCGCGGCGTCCGGCTGACCCCGGCCGGGACCGTGTACGCCGGGTACGCGCGGCAGGTGCTCGGCCTGCTGGAGGAGGGACGGGCGGCGGCGCGCGGCGCGGCCGACCCGGGACGCGGGCCGCTGCGGCTGGCGGCGGTGACGACCGCCGCCGACCAGGTCCTGCCCGAGCTGCTCGCGTCCTTCCGGACGCGCTGGCCCGATGTCGAGCTGGCGCTGGAGGTGGGGCCGCGCCGTCAGGTGTGGAGCAGCCTGGCCGCGCACGAGGCCGACCTCGTCCTGGCGGGCCGCCCGCCGGCCGACGCCGCCGCGACCGTGCTGGCGACGCGCCCGAACGAGCTGGTCGTGGTCGGCGCGCCGGCCGTCGCGGACGGTTTCTCCCTCGCCCGGACGCCGTGGGTGATGCGCGAGCCGGGGTCGGGGACGCGCGCGTCCGCGGACGCCTACCTGGCCGAGCGGGAGGTCGCGCCGCCCCGGCTGGTCCTCGGCTCGAACGGCGCGGTGATCGCGGGCGCGGCGGCCGGGCTGGGGGTGGCGCTGGTGTCGCGGGACGCGGTCGGCGCGGAGCTGGCCGCGGGACGGCTCGTGGTGATCGGCGCGCCGGGGATGCCCCTCGACCGCCCGTGGCACGCCGTGGCGGGCGCGGCGCCGACCCCGACGACGCTGCTGTTCGTCCGGCACCTGCTGGACGCGCCCGGATGGACGGCCCCGGCTAGGGCAGGCTCCACAGGGGCACCGACAGCAGGATGAGGCTCACGCCGATCAGCGCGACGGCCACGGACCGCCCGCCGTCCCCGCCGCCGGGCACCGCCGCCGGGCGCAGGACGCCGAGGAGGGACCAGCACAGGCAGAGCACGGCGCCGGCATCCATCGCCACGGCCAGCCCGATCACGCCACCATCCCCCTCTTTTCGTAGGGGCCAACACTAGGGCATACGCGGCATGGGACGCGCACGCGAAGAATCCGAGTGCAGTCGCTCACATCGGCCGCGCGGGACGCCCCCGGCGGGGCGGCGACACGACAGAATCAAGTTCGGTACAGATTCACGCTCGGTACCGGGAGAGGTGCGGCCATGACCACCGACCGTCCGTACGACATCGTGCTGTTCGGCGCCACCGGCTTCACCGGCGCCCTCACCGCCGAGTACCTGGCCGGGCACGCCGACCCGGGCACGCGCTGGGCGCTGGCCGGACGCAACCAGGCCAAGCTCGCCGCCGTCCGCGACCGGGCCGCCGCGATCGACCCCGGCTGCGCGGACCTCCCGCTGCTGCACGCCGACACCACCGACCCGTCCTCCATCGAGGAGATCGCGAGGTCGGCCAAGGTCGTCATCACGACGGTCGGCCCGTACGTCCAGTACGGCGAGCCCCTGGTCGCGGCGTGCGCGCGCGCCGGTACCGACTACGTCGACCTCACCGGCGAGCCCACCTTCGTCGACCAGATGTACCTCAAGTACCACGACGAGGCGGTCCGCTCAGGCGCCCGCATCGTCCACGCCTGCGGGTTCGACTCGATCCCGCACGACCTCGGCGCCTACTTCACCGTGAAGCAGCTGCCCGAGGGCGTCCCGCTGCACGTCGAGGGGTTCCTGCGCGTGCACGGCGACGCGTCGGGCGGCACGATCGCCTCCGCGGTCGGCATCTTCGCCGACGTGACCGGCATGATGCGCGCCGAGCGCGAGCGGCGCCGCGCCGAGGGGCGGCCGGAGGGCCGGCGGGTCCGGATCTCCCGGCGGCCCGCGCCGCGGGCCCGCGTCGGCGGCGGCTGGACGCTCCCGCTGCCGACCATCGACCCGCAGATCGTGGCCCGGTCCGCCGCCGCGCTCGACCGGTACGGCCCGGACTTCTCCTACGGCCACTACCTGGCGGTCAAGCGGCTGCCCGTCGCCGCCGGGATGGCGGTGGGCTCCGGCGCGCTGCTCGCGCTCGCGCAGCTCCCGCCCACCCGGTCGCTGCTGCTGCGGCTCCGCGCGCCGGGCGAGGGGCCGTCCCCGGAGCGCCGCGCCCGCAACTGGTTCAGCGTGAAGTTCGTCGGCGAGGGCGGCGGGAGGCGGGTCGTCACCGAGGTCGCGGGCGGCGACCCCGGCTACGGCGAGACCGCGAAGATGCTCGCGCAGTCCGCGCTCTGCCTCGCCCACGACGACCTGCCGAAGACCGCCGGGCAGGTGACCACCGCCACCGCGATGGGCGACGCGCTGATCGCGCGGCTCACCGCCGCCGGCATCACCTTCCGGGTGCTCACTCGCAGCTGACCCGTCCGGTGCGCCGGCGGCCCGGGACGGGAATGACCGCCTCAACGGTCGTGCCGACCCCGGGGCGGCTGGTGACGGTGACGCGGCCGCCGAGCAGCTCGGCGCGCTCGCGCATGCCGCGCAGCCCGTAGGAGTCGGTGCGCCTGGTCCGCTCCGCGCGCGCGCCTTGCGCGAACACCTCGCGTACCGAGAACCCCGTGCCGTCGTCGGTGACCTTCAGCCGGACCCGGTCGCTCGCGTGCTCCAGCAGCAGGTCCACGCATGTCGCCGATGCGTGCCGCAGGCTGTTGCCGACCGCCTCCTGCGCGATCCGGTACAGCGCGGTCTGCACATGGTCGGGCAGCTCCTCCTCGAGCTCGCCCTCCACGGTCACGCTGACGTCGATGACGCCGGACGGCCCCGGGCCGTCCCCCGCCTCGCGGGCGAGGGTCGCCAGCGCCGCCGACAGGCCGAGGTCGTCCAGCACGGGCGGCCGCAGCCCGCCGATCGCGGCGCGCGTCTCCGCCGCCGCCAGCTCGCACAGCTTCCGCGCGATCATGATCTGCGCGAGCCCCTCCGGATGGTGCTCGGGCAGCGCCCGCTCGGCCGCCGACAGGTGGAAGCCGAGGCTGGCCAGCCGCTGCGCGATGCCGTCGTGGATCTCCCGGCTCAGCCGGGACCGCTCGGCCTCCTGCGCCTCGACGGCCCGCTCGGCGAACCGCTCGGCGGCGTGCTCGCGCTCGCGGGCCGCCCGCAGCCGCCGGCATGAGCACAGCACCGGGGCGAACAGCTCCGCCAGCGCGGTGACGAGCGCGACGTCGTCGTCCGGGCACGGGCCCGCGGACCGGACGTCCACCACCGCGATCGTGGCGTTCCCGCTGCGGACGGGGATCGCGACGCCTCGTCCGTCCGTGTGCGCGCGGGCACGGCCGTGCGCGGCCGCCCAGCCGACGTCGCCCTCCCCCAGCGGGACGGCCGGGCCCGTCCATTCCAGTGCCCGCTCCTCGTCGTCCAGGACGTAGACGTCGCAGAACGTCAGCGCGCGCGCCGAGCGGACGACCAGCCCGGCCAGTTCCTCGGCCATCCGCGGCAGCTCCCGGTCCGAGCAGGCCACCGCCACGATCCGGACGAGCAGGTCGTTGCCGTGCCCGGCGAGCAGCTCCGCCGGCGACGCCGGCGAGGCCGGCGACGACGCCGTCACCGGAACAGCCCCTCGCGCAGCGCGACCGCGATCGCGGCGGACCGGTCGGTGACCTCCAGCTTGCGGTACAGCGCCCGCAGGTGGCTCTTCACCGTCTCCTCGCTGAGCACCAGCCGGGCCGCGATCGCCTTGTTGGACAGCCCGCCGACGAGCAGCGACAGCACCTCGCTCTCGCGCTGCGTCAGCCCCCGGTTCGCGCCGGGCCAGAACTCGCCGCGGGTCAGCCGGGCCGCCGTCACCGCCATCCGCCCGGCGAGCGTCGGGTCGACGACGGTCTCGCCCTGCGCGACCTCCTCCAGGCGCCGCACCAGCTCCGGGCCGTCCACCCGTTTCAGCAGGTAGCCGCCCGCCCCGGCGCGCAGCGCCTCGAAGACGTACTGCTCGTCGTCGTACACCGACAGGAACACCACCCGCGCCTCGGGGACGCGGCCGGTGAGCAGCCGGCACAGGTCGAGGCCGCTCTCGGGGCCGAGCCGCACGTCCAGCAGGACGACGTCGGGCCGCAGCGTGGTGACCAGGCGGGTGGCCTCCTCCCCTGTCCCCGCCTGTCCCACGACGCGCACCCGCCCGGCGAATCCGGCCAGCATCGCCTGGAGTCCGGCGAGGATCATCTCGTGGTCGTCCACCAGGACGACGCGTACGGGGGCGCCCATTCCGGCACGATAACAACCCGAAGCTACCGACCAGTAGCCCCCGCTGCGGCCCGGCCTCCCGCCATCTCACCCCCGCTCTCACCCGACCGGGGGACGCACCCGCGCCGCCACCGCCGTACTCTCCCTGTCGAAAACGGGATTCCGCAGGACGGAGGAGCAAGGTGCCCCATCGGATCGTGCATATGCTCCGGGCGCGCGGGTCGGGCCGCCGCCCCGTCATGCTCGCCATCGCCGGGGACAGCGCGGCGGGCAAGACCACACTGACCAGGGGGCTTGTGCAGTGTCTGGGGGCCGAGCGGATGACGGCCGTCTGCGTCGACGACTACCACCGCTACGACCGGGCCGAGCGCGCCGGCAAGCCGTTCACGGCGCTGCACCCCGACTGCAACCACGTCGACATCATGGAGCAGCACCTGCAGCTGCTCTCGATGGGCGAGCCGATCCTCAAGCCCGTCTACGACCACGCCACCGGCGAGCTCGTCCGGCCGGAACTGGTCGAGCCCCGCGACTTCGTGATCGTCGAGGGCCTGCTCCCCCTGCACACCCGGCTCGCCCGCGCCTGCTTCGACATCACCGTCTACCTGGACCCGCCCGAGCCGCTCCGGCACTCCTGGAAGATCCGCCGCGACTGCGACAAGCGCGGCTACAGCCCCGAGCAGGTCATGGCCGAGCTCGCCCGCCGCGAGCCGGAGAGCGCCGCCTACATCCGGCCGCAGCGCAAGTACGCCGACATCGTCGTGCGGTTCGCGCCCGTCGCGGGCCGGCTCGACCCGCCCGGCACCCCGCTGTCCGCCGAACTCCTGCTGCGCCCCACGATCGACCACCCCGAGCTCGCCGACGTCCTGGACGGCGCGTCCGGCGACGCCGACAAGCTGCTGCACCTGCGCCTGCACCGCGACGACGACGGCCGCCCCGTCGACGCCCTGCACGTGCACGGCTACGTCTCGCCCGAGGAGTCGCAGGTCGTGAAGAAGGCCATCTGGGAGCGCCTCGGCGCCCGCGCGGGGGCCGGCCTGCCCGACCCCGACGCGCTGGGCCGCCTGGGCGACGCCGACACCAGCGACCCCCTGGCCATCACCCAGCTCCTCCTCCTCTACCACCTGCTCGACGCCGACCACCGCCAGGCGGCGTGAGACCCCGCGGGCGCGCGGGGAGGCCCCGGGGCTTGACCTGTGCCTCGGGCCGCGCGCACCGCGGCGGCCGGGAGAGCGCCCCCTGCGGGCGCGAGGGGCGCTCTCTCGGTCCTTTTGCATTGCCCTTGGCGTCAGGCGCTGGGGCGCCTTCCTTCGGCGGGCAATGCGTGCGATCGCAGCATCGCTCCGGCTCGCCCAGGGGCTCGCTGCGCGATCAGGTTCTCGCAAGCTCGAACTTGGCTTCGCACGCGATCGCCAGGTTCCGGTCCGCGGCAGCGTGGTTACGGACGGTCCAGTGCGGGCGGGTGCCTGGCTAAAGGCTGGGGGCTACAGCTCGTGCCAGGGGATTTTCGGGCGGTCGGGGGCGACGACCGCGAGGGACTGGCCGCCGCGGACCAGCTCGCCCGGGTCGGCCGTCAGGCGGAACCGCGCGTTCGGACGGTGCGACTCGCCGACGGCGAGCAGGGTGCTGCCGCGGCGCAGCAGGAAGATCGCCACGTCCAGGCGCGGCCACTCGCCGGCGCCCTCCGGGACGTCCACGCGGTACAGGGTGCCGTCGGCGTCGAGGGTGCTGGCGAGGTTGTGGTAGATCGCGGCGACGCCGGGATTGCGGATCGCGACGGCGACCACGGCCGGGTCGTCGATGTCGACCGGCTCGATGTCCGGGCCGACGAGGGCGAGCGCCTCGGTGATCTCGGCGCGGCGGCCGCCGTCGTGCACGCCCGCCAGCAGGTGGACGGACGGCTCGCCGTTCCGCCGCAGGAAGGCCGAGACGCCCAGCATCACCCGGACGGTCTCGTCGTCGGTGCGGCCGACCACCACGACGGTCCGCGCCGCCTCCAGGCAGGCCCGCTGGTAGGCGGTGTCGTCGAAGGCGACCACGTCGTACAGGTCCGGGTCGGGGTTCTCGCCGGCCAGCTCGCCCGGCCAGAAGACCGTGACGACCGGGGTGCGGGCGAACTCGGGGTCGGCGCGCAGCTGGGTGATGATGGCGCGCAGCCCGTCCCGCTCGTACCCGACGACCACGATGTGCCGCTTCACATGCAACTGCGCCTGGCCGTTGGCCCGCATCGTCCTCCCCTTCGCCATCCAGAGCGTCAGCTCGGCGAACAGGACGAGCCCCGCGGTGAGCCCGGCCACGATCACGATCACGCCACCGATCCGGCCGCCCGTCGAGGACGGGTACAGGTCGCCGTAACCGGTGGAGGTGCCGCTGACGAAGAAGTACCAGATGTAGTTCCACGGCCGCTTGATCTCCGCGTCGGGCTTCTCGAAGACCGCGATCAGCAGCCAGCCGACCCCGAACGCCGCCAGCAGCACCAGGGCGGGCGCGCGCCAGGACCGCGCCGCGACGCGGTGCGCCAGCCGCAGCAGGATGATCGGCATTCGCGCAGCGTGCCACCAGGCGAAATACCGCGTCAAGCCCGGAATGCCCTGGACTGTGACCACAGTACGTGACCGGGCCGCGGAATGGCCGGAGGCGGCCACCGGCCCCGCCGCCCGCCGGACGGCCGCCACTCACCCGCGGGACGGCCGTCGCCGGCCGCAGGTCAGCCGGCCGGGCCGCGCCGCAGGACGCGGCTCAGCGCCGCCGCGACCTCCTCCGACAGCCCGCGGTCGTCCCGGGGTCCCGCGCTCGACGGCACCAGGTCGGCCGGGCGGGGATCGTCGCGGACCGCCTCCCGGGTGTGGCCGCAGTCGCGGCACTCGACCTCGCCGAGCCGGCAGACCAGTGCGACGGAGCCACAGGCCGCGCAGCTGTCGAGATCGTCCGCCCAGTCGTGGGCGGTCTGGCAGCAGGGGCAGACCAGCACCTGGTGGTCCGCCCGGACACCGCGCCTCCACGGGCTCGCCCCGCGCACGGGGTCGGTCTGCCGCGCCCCGCAGCGGAAGCAGGGCATCACACCTCCAGGGGTGCGGGGACCGGAACCGGCCGCGGGACGCCGCCGCACGGCCGGGACCGGCCCGTTTCGCTCAGAGCCCGGCGAGCGCCTTGCGGTACTCGTCCAGGTCGCGTGCGTCCGGGATGGCGTTCACGACCTTCCAGCGGACCACGCCCTGCGCGTCGATGATGAAGGTGCCGCGCAGCGCGAGCCCCTTCTCCTCGTCGAACACGCCGTAACGCTGCGCCGTCCCGCCGTGCGGCCAGAAGTCCGACAGCAGCGGGAACTGGTACTTCTCCTGCTCGGCCCAGGCGCGCAGCGCGAACACCGAGTCGACCGACACGGCCAGCACCTGCACGTCGTCGCCGCCGAGGGTGGGCAGCTCGTCCCTGATCTGGCAGAGCTCGCCCGTGCACACGCCGCTGAACGCCAGCGGATAGAACACCAGGACGACGGTCTTCTCGCCCCGGAAGTCCGACAGCTTCACCGGCGTGCCGTGCTGGTCCTTCAGCTCGAAGTCCGGTGCGCTGTCGCCTACCTCAACCGACAAAGCCTCTCCCGCGGATCGTCCCCGCCCGGGCGGGGGTGTGGGCGCCCCACGGGCGTGGGGACGGGCCCAGTCTGCCACCCGCCGCCGGAGCCGGACGGCCCGGTCGCCCGCCGCCTCGGCGGACGCCCCGGGCCGCGCGGCTACTTGCGGACCTTGGGCGCGACCAGCCGCGTTCCCGACCACTCCTTCGCGGCGCTGACGCTGCTCGTCTGCGACAGCCCGGCCGTCTGCGCGGCCTCGCCGATGTCGCTGGGCTCCACGTGCCCGTCCCGGCCCGCCTTCGGCGTCAGCAGCCAGATGTTGCCGCCGCCGGTGAGCGGGATCATCGCGTCGGTCAGGCCCTCGAACAGGTCGCCGTCCTCCTCGCGCCACCACAGCAGCACGATGTCGACCACGTCCTCGTAGTCCTCGTCGACCAGCTCGGTCCCCGTGACGGCCTCGACGGAGCGGCGAAGCTCCTCGTCGACGTCGTCGTCGTAGCCGATCTCCTGCACCACCTGGCCCGGCTTGAGGCCGAGCCGTTCGGCCAGGCTGCGCTCAGACTGCGCCTGACCCGCGGTCGCGCTCACGAAAGTCCTCCCATTGTCGTCAGTCCGCACGGTGTCCCGCGCATTTCTCGTATCCAGGCGCCATCTCGGGCGGCCTGTCCGCACCCGTGCGGTGTTTGCGGGACAGTCCACACAAGTGAGGGCCCCTAGCGCAAGTGTCTTCCCGGCTTTTGGTGGGCTCATTGGCCCGATCACGGCGACCGTCGTCACAGGATCTCCACAGAGGGTGACAAGACACGGTCATCCCCGGAGAAAGGACAGCCGGACCTGCCGATCCGGGTTGTCCACGTTCAGGTCGACCAGCGCCACCGACTGCCAGGTCCCGAGGGCGAGCCGGCCGTCCACCACCGGCAGCGTCGCGTACGGCGGGACGAGCGCCGGCATGACGTGCGAGCGGCCGTGGCCGCGCGCCCCGTGCCGGTGCCGCCACCGGTCGTCGGCCGGGAGCAGGTCGCCGAGCGCGGCGAGCAGGTCGTCGTCGCTGCCCGAGCCGAGCTCGATGATCGCGATGCCCGCGGTGGCGTGCGGCACGAAGACGTGCAGCAGGCCGTCCCCGCCGGCCGCGCCGGCGAACCGCTCGCACTCGGCCGTGATGTCGTGCACGACCTCCTGTGTACCGGTGGTCACCCGGACCACGGTGCTCTCCATGATCGCAGGTCTACCCCATCCGCGGCGCCGGACGCATCCCGGCGCGCGCGGATCCGGGCGGGCGCCCCCATCCGCTACCGGGCGGGGTGCCCGGCGGCCTGGCGGGACTCGACGACGGCGTCCGGCCCCGGGTAGACCAGCGTCTGGTGGCCGTCCTCGAACCGCACGACGTACGGCGGGCCCCCGCCGTCGCCGCGGATCTCGACGATCTCGCCGACGCGGTCGTGCTGGCCCACGACGGTGCCGTGGACGTGCAGGCGGTCTCCGATTCGCGCCTTCATGGCTCCCCTCCGTTCCGGTCGAAAATCGGCTCCTCGAAAAGGTGCGTACCCCGGTTGACCGGGGAGAATGGTTACCGGTTGGTAGAGATGCGTTAGCCGTCACGAACGACGACGATGGATCACGAAACCAGGCGGTGAGACACCTCCGCCGGGGACCGCGGGACCGCCGAACGGCGGCCGGGTCCCCACCAGCAAAGACGGCAAGCACAGAGGGGATCCCGTGGCTTCCGGACGTCAACGCTTTTCGATCATCAGCGACGGCCTGCCGAGCCAGCTGCCGGACATCAACCCGGACGAGACCCGGGAGTGGCTGGAATCGCTGGACACGGTCATCAAGACCGAGGGCCGCGGCAGGGCCCGGTACGTGATGCTCCGCCTCCTGGAAAGGGCACGGGAACTGCAAGTCGGGGTCCCCGGTCTGCGGAGCACCGACTTCATCAACACCATCCCGCCCGAGTCGGAGCCCTGGTTCCCCGGCGACGAGCACGTCGAGCGCCGCATCCGCGCCTACATCCGGTGGAACGCGGCGATCATGGTGTCGCGGGCGAACCGCCCCGAGCTCGGCGTCGGCGGCCACATCGCCACCTACGCCTCGGCCGCGTCCCTCTACGAGGTCGGCTTCAACCACTTCTTCCGCGGCAAGGACCACGGCGAGTCCGGCGACCAGGTGTTCATCCAGGGCCACGCGGCGCCCGGCATCTACGCGCGCGCGTTCCTGGAAGGGCGGCTGCCCGAGGAGAAGCTCGACGGGTTCCGGCAGGAGCAGTCGCATCCCGGCGGCGGCCTGTCGTCCTACCCGCACCCGCGGCTGATGCCGGACTTCTGGGAGTTCCCCACCGTCTCCATGGGCCTCACCGCGATCGACTCGGTGTACCAGGCGCGGTTCAACCGCTACCTCTACAACCGCAAGATCAAGGACACCTCCCGCTCGCACGTGTGGGCGTTCCTCGGCGACGGCGAGATGGGCGAGCCGGAGTCGCTCGGCGCGATCGGCCTGGCCGCCCGCGAGGAGCTGGACAACCTCACCTTCGTCGTCAACTGCAACCTCCAGCAGCTCGACGGCCCGGTGCGCGGCAACGGCAAGATCATCCAGGAGCTCGAGTCGTTCTTCCGGGGCGCCGGCTGGAACGTCATCAAGGTCATCTGGGGCCGCGACTGGGACCCGCTGCTCGCCCAGGACGTCGACGGCGTGCTGGTCAACCAGATGAACACCACCCCCGACGGGCAGTTCCAGACCTTCTCGGTGGAGTCCGGCGACTACATCCGGGAGAAGTTCTTCGGCGCCGACCCGCGGCTCCGCAAGATCGTCCAGCACCTGTCGGACGACGACCTGCGCAAGCTGTCGCGCGGCGGGCACGACTACCGCAAGGTGTACGCGGCGTTCAAGGCGGCCCGCGAGCACGTCGGCCAGCCGACCGTGATCCTCGCGCACACCATCAAGGGCTGGACGCTCGGGTCCGACTTCGAGGCCCGCAACGCCACCCACCAGATGAAGAAGCTCACCAAGGCCGAGCTGAAGGAGTTCCGGGACCGCCTGTACCTCGACATCCCGGACTCGGCCCTGGAGGCGCCGCTGCCGCCCTACTACCACCCGGGCGAGGACTCCGACGAGATCCAGTACATGCGCGAGCGCCGCGCCGCCCTCGGCGGGTTCCTGCCGAAGCGCGTCGTGCGCGCCAAGCCGCTGAAGCTGCCCGGCGACCCGGTCTACAGCGAGCTGCGCAAGGGCTCCGGCAAGCAGAACGTCGCGACGACGATGGCGTTCGTCCGGCTGCTCAAGGACCTGATCAAGGACGAGAACCTCGGCGCCCGGTTCGTCCCGATCGCCCCGGACGAGTACCGGACGTTCGGCATGGACTCGCTGTTCCCCACGTCCAAGATCTACTCGCCGCACGGGCAGACCTACGACGCGGTGGACCGCAAGCTGCTGCTGTCCTACAAGGAGGCCGAAAGCGGCCAGATGCTGCACGAGGGCATCAGCGAGGCCGGGTCGATGGCCTCCGCGATCGCCGCGGGCACCGCGTACGCCACGCACGGCGAGCACATGATCCCCGTCTACATCTTCTACTCGATGTTCGGGTTCCAGCGGACCGGCGACCAGATGTGGGCGCTCGGCGACCAGATGGGCCGCGGGTTCCTGCTCGGCGCCACCGCGGGCCGCACCACCCTCACCGGCGAGGGCCTCCAGCACGCCGACGGCCACTCCCCGCTGCTCGCCGCCGCGAACCCGGCCTGCGTCCACTACGACCCGACGTGGGCGTTCGAGCTGGCGCACATCACCAAGGACGCGCTGCGCCGCATGTACGGCTCGTCCGAGGAGCACCCGCAGGGCGAGAACGTCTTCTACTACCTGACGGTCTACAACGAGCCCTACCAGCAGCCCGCCGAGCCCGAGGGCCTCGACGTCGACGGCCTGCTCAAGGGCCTGTACCGGTTCCGGGCGGCGCCGGAGGTGTCCACGGGCAACGGGGAGCCGCCGCGGGCGCAGATCCTCGCGTCCGGCGTCGGCGGCCGCTGGGCGCTGGAGGCGCAGCGGATGCTCGCCGAGGACTGGGGCGTCGCCGCGGACGTCTGGTCGGCCACGTCGTGGAACGAGCTGGCCCGCGAGGCCCGCGAGTGCGACGAGCAGAACCTCCTCAACCCCGACGCCGAGCAGCGCGTCCCCTACGTCACCCGGACGCTGGACAACGTCGCCGGGCCGATCGTCGCGGTGTCGGACTTCATGCGCGCCGTGCCCGACCAGATCGCGCCGTGGGTGACCGGGGACTTCACCTCGCTCGGCACCGACGGGTTCGGGTTCTCCGACACCCGCGCCGCCGCCCGCCGGTTCTTCCACGTGGACGCCGCGTCGATCGTCCTCGCGGTGCTCACCCGGCTGGCCCGGCACGGCGAGATCAAGCCGGAGGCGCTGCCCGAGGCGATCCAGCGCTACCGGCTGGACGCCGCGGTCAGCGACGTCTTCTCCGGCGGCGTCGGCAGCGCCGAGAGCAACACCGGCGGAGAGTCGTGATCTCCCAGGGGGGCGACCCCCTGGGACCCGGCGGTGGCTGAGGTCCGGACCTCGCGGGTGATCGCGGAGGTGTAGGCCGCGATCGCCCCAGAGGCCGCCGGACGGCCGCCATCGGGCAGGGCGAAAGGGCCCCGGGTGTTCCCGGGGCCCTTTTCCGTGCTCGGCGGTCAGGACGCGGGCGGCGTGAAGACGGCGAAGCGGTTGCCGGACGGGTCCTGCAGGTGCGCGAACCGCAGGCCGTCGGGCGTCGTCGTGCCGGGGACCGCGACCTTGCCGCCGCACTTCTCGGCCTCGGCGCACGCGGCGTCCACGTCCTCGACGAGGACGAAGAAGACCGCGTGGTTCTGGGACGCGTCGGGCACGCGCGCGACGCCGCCGCTGGGGTGCTCGGCGCCCTCGTAGCTGATCAGGTCGTAGCCGTCGCTCTGCGGGTCGGACGTGAACCTCCACCCGAACATGTCGCCGTAGAAGCGGCGGGCCTCCTCCGGCGCGTCGGTGCCGATCTGGAACCAGGCGACGGTGTTGTATGCGGGAACGCTCATCGTTCTCCTCCTTCGGATGCCGTGGACATCAGAGTCGAGGAGTCCTGCGACAGCCCCCTGTCGGAGTTTCCGAAGAAAATGGGACTGGCCGACCGGAACTCCGCCCACACGACCGTGCCCGGCCCGTCCGGGCGGAATCCCCAGCCGCGTGCCAGAGCGTCCACGATCCGCAGCCCGCGCCCGCTTTCGGCGCCCGTCTCCGCCCTGAGCCGCGGGCGCCCGCCGCCCGCACCGTCGTCGGCGACCTCCAGCCGATGGACATCGTCCCCGGCCAGCAGGGTGACCGTCACCCGGCCCCCGTCGCCCGAGGCCGTGTGGGTGACGGCGTTGCAGACCAGCTCGCTCACGACCGTCACGACATCGTCAAGACCGGGGTGATCCGGAGGCAGCATGTCCCGCAGGAACCGCCGCGCGTGCCCGACGGACCGCCGGACGCCCGGAAGCGTGAGCGCCCCCACCACGACCAGCCCGCCGGGGGCCGTCCTACCGTTCTCGGGCGCTCCCATCATGCGCCTCCCCTCGATTCGGAAACGCCCGCCACATTCGCCGCCCGCCGGCCTCCCGGTACCGGCTCTGAACGTTTCCCGACTGAACGTTCAACCGGTCACCGTTCCGACACGCTCGGTGACATTCTTGAAGGATGCCTTCCGGTCACGCCCCCACGGTCCGGCAGCGCCGGATCGGCTCGGCGCTCCGCAAAGCCCGCGACCGCCACAGCCTGACCGTCGCCACCGTCGCCCGGCGCTTCGGCCGCTCCCAGGGCTGGATGAGCATGGTCGAGAACGGCCTCCAGGCCATCGCCCCCGACGAGCTCAGCGACCTCCTCGACCTCTACGGCATCGAGGACGGCCCCCTCCGCGAGTCCCTCCTCCACCTCGCCACCCACCAACCTGGCACGTGGGTACGAGAACGAGAAGGCCGCATCTCGGCCGCTGCCCTGGACCTCGCGAGCCTGGAAGAAGACGCCGCCGAGATCCGCAACTTCGAGCCCAGCATCGTGCCAGGGCTCCTCCAGATTCCCGAGTACACCCGCGAACTCATCGCCGTGGGTCCGGCCAAACACAATGCCAAAGCCCTGGTCGACTTCCGGTTGTCGCGCCAGCGGGTCCTGAGACGTCCCGATCCACCGCACTACACGCCAATCATCGCGGAAGCGGTCCTTTACAACCAGGCTGGCGGGGACCCTGCCATCCGGCGCGCGCAGATTCGGCGCCTTGCAGAAGCCGCCCGGTCCGATCACGTGGACCTGCGGGTGCTCCCCAGCGCTGCCAGCCAATACATCTGGCTAGCCAGCCCATTCCTCCTTCTATCCCTGCGTCCCCCTGGACGGCTCACCGTGTCGGTGGTCGATCAGTTCGCTCAGAGCCTTTTCGTGGAAGACGAGGAGAAGGTTGCGGCCCATGAGGAGACCTTCGAACTGTTGCTCTCGGCGGCCCTGAGCAGAACCGCTTCGCAGCAACTCATCGACCGGGTAGCGTCGCAATCATGAACACTCGCGAGCCACGCCGTACCCATTGGCGCAAGAGCAGTCACAGTGGCGGCGACGAAGGCAACTGCGTCGAGATCGGGGACCTCGGCGGACGCGTCGGCGTGCGGGACAGCAAGAACCCCGCCGCCGGACACCTCACCCTCACCCGCCAGGACTTCGCGGACCTCCTCGCCCACCTGCGGCCATGACCACCCCGGCCCACTGGCGCAAGAGCAGCCACAGCGGCGGCAACGAAGGCAATTGCGTCGAGGTCGCCGACCTGAACGGCCACGTTGGCGTCCGCGACAGCGAGAACCCCGCCGCCGGGCACCTCACCCTCACCCGCCGGGACTTCGCCGCTCTTCTCGCCGACCTGGGGGCGCGAGACTGATCAGAGTGATTCGCCGTAGTGGTCTTCCTCTGCAGCGAACCGGCGGTCTTCCTCGTCCCTGTGGATGGCCACGCACCGTTTGCACGTGGCCTCGCGCGGGTCGTCACGGACCTCGTCCGGGGAGACGTACTGGCCGCACCGCGTCTGGACGATGCCGTGCTTGTCCTTCTCCGGCAGGTGGAGCACCCGCTCCGCTGGCGCGCTCATCGCCGAGACGTTACGCCGGTCAGTCGAATCCGTGGGGCCGGACGGAGGCGAGCCTTGTCAGAACGGCAGTGCCAGCAACCTGATCAGCCAGATAGCCGCCGGGATGCTGAGGGCCACGCCCCAGATACCGGTCAGCATGAAGGCGGCCAGGGCAATGCCCAGCCAGGCCACGCGGGTCGGCGCGAGCACGCGTGAGGGGTCCTCGGGGTCGTATCCGATTTCCTCGCGGCAGCCACGCGTCGCCGGGTGCGCCGTGACCTCCCGGCCCTCAAGGGTGCGGAATCGGACGATGTGATCGTGGTCGGCCTCGCCGTGCGGGTCCCGCTCGTACCGCGCGCGGACGGTGATGCCCCGCCGCCGGATCACCCACCGCGTGTCCAGCTCGGCCATGACGATCCACAGGCGCAGGAAGGCGACGCCGGCCGGAAGCAGCGACCAGGCGACCAGCCCGAGGAATCCGGGTTCCACCGGCAGCCAGACGGCCAAGGGAAACCCCAGGAGTACGTACCACAGCGCACGTCGCCACCAGGGGCCGCCGTGCAGGACGCGATCACGGAGACCCGCCGCCGTCCGCAGGGGCCACGGCCGTGCCGAGTGCCGCCGTATCGGCTGCCCGTCCCCTGACGGGCCGGGGTCACTGATGATCGCTTCGATCTCCGCCCCCAGCGCGGCGACCGCGTCCCCGTTGCGGTGCCGGACCGTAAGGGCCGCATCGGCCTGCGCGTCCGCGAAGAGGAGCACGGCCAGCGACCGCTCGGCGGCCTCGACCTTGCGGATCCGTGTCCCGGGCACGACGACGGTCGTCCGCCCCCGCTTCCAGTGCAGGGCGCCCTGCTCGACCCACACCCGGGTGCGGCGGCCGGTCAGGACGACCCCCGCCCCCGTCGTCTTCGATTGCGCCACGACAGCGGATCATAGACGCGCCGTTTCGTCGAGCTGCAGCGTGACCGGGGCGGGGTCAGACGAATTCGAGGGGGCGGACCACGTAGTCGGACGGGACGTCCTCGTGCATGGCCTCGACGACGCGCTCGGGTGCCGTCTCGTCCAGGAGGGCGGCGCGGCGGACGCGGTCGGTGCGGAAGACGCGGCGGCCGCCCCGCTTGCGGCACCAGGCGGTCAGGTACCAGCCCTTGCTCGACGCGGTGAACGACACGGGCTCGACGTCGCGGACGGTCTCGGTGCCCGCCCGGTCGATGTAGGTGAGGCGGACGACCCGGCGGTTGAGGACGGCCTCCTCCAGGACGGCGGGCACGGACGCCGGGTCGTCGTCCCCGGCGGGGATCAGGAAGCGGACGCGGGCGGCGAGTTCCCGGGCGGAGGCGCTGTGCTCCGCCGACATCGCGGCGACGATCTTGTGCAGGGCGGTGCGGGCGGACCGGGAGTACGGCGAGCCGCCCGCGCGGGCGAGGGTGATCGCGACGGCGACGGCCTCGGCGGGGGTGAAGTTCAGCGGCGGCAGGGTGCGGCTCTTGTCGAGGGTGTAGCCGCCGCCCCGGCCGACGTCGGCGTAGACCGGTACGCCGGCCTGCTGGAGCGCACCGATGTCGCGCTCGATCGTGCGGACGCTCACCTCGTACCGCGCGGCCAGCTCGCGGGCGCTCACCCGGCGCGGGGCGCAGGCCCGCAGCTCCTCAACCAGGGCGTAGAGACGGTCGGTGCGGTTCACGCCGCGACCGTACGCGACACCTCCGACATTTCTCCCCGGGCGGGGTCCGCCTTCCGGGGGTTGACCCTGACGCAGCGTCAACCCTCCATGCTGGCCGCCATGACGACCGATCAGGTCCAGGGACCGGCGATCCACGTGCAGGGCCTGGAGAAGTCCTACAAGGAGCTGCGCGTGCTGCGCGGCGTGGACCTCGAAGTCCGGCGCGGCGGTGTCCTCGCCCTGCTCGGCTCGAACGGGGCGGGCAAGACCACGCTGGTGAGGATCCTGTCCACGCTGCTTCGCGCCGACGCGGGGACGGCCCGGGTCAACGGGTTCGACGTCGCGACGCAGGCCGCCGAGGTGCGCGCGTCCATCAGCCTCACAGGCCAGTTCGCGGCGGTCGACGGGATCCTCAGCGGCAGGGAGAACCTCGTCCTGGTCGCCAGGCTGAGGCATCTCAAGGACCCGGGCGGGATCGCCGACGGCCTGCTGAGGCGGTTCTCGCTGACGGAGGCGGGCGGCAGGAAGGCGGCGACGTACTCCGGCGGCATGCGGCGCCGGCTGGACATCGCGATGAGCCTCATCGGGGACCCGCCCGTCGTCTTCCTCGACGAGCCGACGACCGGGCTGGACCCGAAGGCGCGCATCGAGGTGTGGCAGGCCGTCAAGGAGCTCGCCGAGGGCGGCACGACCGTGCTGCTCACCACCCAGCACCTGGACGAGGCCGAGCACCTCGCCGACCGGATCGCGATCCTGCATCAGGGCCGGATCGTCGTCGAGGACACCCTGGACGGGCTCAGGCGGCTACTGCCTCCCGCCGAGGTCGAGTACGTCGAGAAGCAGCCCTCCCTCGAGGAGATCTTCTTCGCGGTCGTCGGCGAGGACGGCCGGACCCCCGAGAACGAGGAGCAGAGATGACCGCGCACTTCCTGGGCGACACCGCCGTCCTCACCGGACGGACCCTGCGGCACGTCACCCGCAGCCTGGACACCGTCATCACGACGGCGGTCACGCCGATCGCGATCATGCTGCTGTTCGTCTACGTGTTCGGCGGCGCCATCCGGACCGGCACGGCGTCGTACGTGGACTACATGCTCCCCGGCGTCCTGCTCATCACGATCGCGTCCGGCATCTCCTACACGGCGTTCCGGCTGTTCACGGACATGCAGAGCGGGATCTTCGAGCGCTTCCAGTCGATGCCGATCGCGCGGTCGGGCGTACTGTGGTCGCACGTGCTGACCTCGCTGGCGGCCAACGCGGTCTCGGTGGCGGCCGTCATCGGCGTCGCTCTGCTCATGGGCTTCCGGTCGGGCGCCGGCGTGGGGGCCTGGCTCGCGGTGACCGGCATCCTCGTCCTGTTCACCCTCGCGCTGACCTGGATCGCCGTCATCCCCGGCCTCACCGCCAAGAGCGTGGACGGCGCGGGCGCGTTCTCCTACCCGCTGGTCTTCCTGCCGTTCATCAGCTCGGCGTTCGTGCCGACCGGCACGATGCCCGGCCCGGTGCGCGCGTTCGCGCAGCATCAGCCGGTGACGTCCATCGTCGACACGCTCCGCGCCCTGCTCGCGCAGCGTCCGGTCGGCGGCGGCCTGTGGACGGCGCTCGCCTGGTGCGCCGGCATCCTCGTCGTCGCCTACGTGTTCGCCGGCATCGCCTACCGCCGCAAGATCTCCTGACGGGCGGGAGGATCGGAGCATGCTGACGATCGGGCAACTGGCCTCGTACGCCGGTGTGACGGTGCGCGCGGTGCGGCACTACCACCAGATCGGGCTGCTGCCCGAGCCGGAGCGGGACGCCTCGGGGTACCGGCGGTACGGCGCGACGGCGGTCGTGTCCCTCATCAAGATCCGCACCCTGGCGGACGCGGGCGTGCCGCTGTCGCGGATCGGCCACATGCTCGAGGCCGACGCCGCGTCGTTCGCCGAGGGCGTCCGGCGGATCGACGGCCGCCTGCGCGACGAGATCGCCCGGCTGGAGAGCAGCCGCGAGCAGATCGCGCGGCTCGGCGCCGGGGACGGCCTGGTGCTGCCGCCGGAGATCGTGTCCTATCTCGACCGGCTGCGGGAACTCGGGGTGTCGGAGCGGATCGTGGAGGGCGAGCGGGACGGGTGGATCCTCGTCTCGGCCCGCTGGCCCGACCGCGTCCGCGAGTTCATGCCCGGGAAGTTCGCGCAGCTGGAGGATCCGCGCGTCGTCCGGCTCTACCGGGTGCTGTCGGAGATCATCGAAGGCGACCCGGACGACGACCGGCTCCTGGTGGAGGCCGCCGACATCATGGCCGGCCTGTTCGAGCAGGCGTACGCCGACGGCCAGGCCGAGTTCGGCGGGGCGGTCCGCGACCACCTGCCGTTCGACCTGCTGGAGTCGCTCGCGCTCGAGGCCGATCCGCGGGCGGAGCGGATGCTGGAGCTGATGCGCGAGCGCGGCTGGAACGGCTGGACCCGGATGGAGCGGCTCCCGAAGCGTCCCGGCTGACCCGCTAGAGGTCGCGGAGGAAGGCGATCAGGGCGTCGTTGACCTCGGCGGGGCGCTCCTGCTGCGTCCAGTGGCCGCATCCGGGCAGCCAGACGGTCTCGCGGAGGTTCGGCACGAAGTCGGACAGGTGCTCGACCGCGTGCATGGCGCCGGTCGCGACGAGGTCCCGGTCGCCGGCGATGTAGAGGGCGGGCGGGCTGATCGGGGCGCGGTGCCAGGCGGACGCCCGGCGGCCGAAGCCGCCCGGCACCGGCCGGGCCCCGTCGCACGGAGCATGAACGCCGTGGCCGGGCTTGCCCGGTGGCCGACGCCCCTTGGCGGGCGCCGGGCTAAGCGGGGTCCGGTGAGCCCGGTAGGCGCAGGACGAACGTCGCGCCTTGGCCCGGCTCGCTGCACACCGCCGCGGATCCGCCGTGCGCCTCGGCCAGCTGCCGCACGATGGCCAGGCCCAGTCCGCTGCCGCCGGTCTGCCGGTTGCGCGACTTCTCGGCCCGCCAGAACCGGTCGAAGACGTGCGGCAGGTGCTCCGGCGCGATGCCCGGCCCGGTGTCGGCGACCTCGATCAGCACGTCGTCGCCGTCGGCGTGCGCGCGCAGGCTCACCCGCCCGCCGGCCGGCGTGTAGCGGACCGCGTTCGCGAGCAGGTTGCCGACCGCCTGCCGCAGCCGTACCGGGTCGGCGTCCAGCTGCGGCCGGCCCGTCACCTCGGCGGTCAGCACCAGGTCGGCGGCCTCGGCCGCGGCCCGGTAGACGGTCGCGATCTGCTCGACCAGGTCGGCCACGTCGACCGGCTCGGGGTGCAGCCGCAGCTTGCCCACGTCGGCGAGCGCGAGCTGCTGGAGGTCGTCGACGATGTGCTGCAGCAGCGTGGCCTCCTCGACCAGCGAGGCGGTCAGCGCCGGGCCCAGGTCGGCCACGCCGTCCTGAGCGGCCTCCAGCCAGCCACGGATGTTGCTCAGCGGCGTGCGCAGCTCGTGCGACACGTCGCTGACCATCGCCCTGCGTTGCCGCTCCAGCCGGTCCAGGTGCTCGGACATCTCGTTGAACGCGGTGCCCAGCTCGCCGACCTCGCCCTTGGCGCGCACCGTGACCCGCGCCGAGCCGTCGCCGGCCCGCATCCGCCGGGCCGCCGCGGTGACCGCCCGCACCGGCCGCGCCAGCCGGGTGGCGACGAGGACGCTGACCCCGACCGCCAGCACGAGGATCACAGCGGTGACCCCGGCGATGCCGTACGGGTCGATGACCGGCGCGCGGTCGTCCGACGAGCCGATGTAGAGCAGCGCGGCAGGCGCGACGTACGGCTTCAGCTGGGTGCGGCGCGCGGTGGCCAGGCACTCGGCGGCCGACGCCGGAGCGGCCGGAGTGCCGGACTCGTCCAGCCACACGTCGACCCGGCCTCCGCGGCACCGCCGGACGAGAGCGGCGAGCTGGTCGAGCGCGCGCTTCTCGGTGGCGGTCGGACCGGGTGCGTCCGGCGAGCACGACTCGGGCGGCGCCGAGGGCTCCGGCACCGGGCTGGGCCGGTCCGCCGGCCTCCCGCCGGGTGCGCCGGTCGGCGAGGCGGGCGCGGTGGCCGGGGTGCTGGGCGTGGCCGTCGGCCGCTGCGACTCCTCCACCGGCCAGGTCGGTGGCGGGGAAGGTTTCAGCGTCGGTGAGAGCGCGCCCGGCGTCAGGACCACGCCGACGAGCCTGACCGCTCCGCCACCGGACGGTCGATCGAGCGCCGCTCGCGGTGGGGAGGGGGCGTATCCGGAAGGCGCGCCGACGGGTGCGCCCGGGCGGGTCGGGGCCGGTGCCGGGCCGCCCTCGCGGCGGAGGTACGGGCGGCCGCCGGGCCCGGCGACGACCTCGGCGCGCTGGCCCTCGCGGCGCAGGCACGCGGCCTGCGCGCCGACCTCCCTGCGCAGCCGTACCCGCTCGGCGTCCGGCAACCGGAACGGCCCGGCCGCACGCGCGTCGATCCGGTCGGTGGCCGCACCCGGGCCCAGCGAGACGTCGACGGCGAGCGGGTCGACGACAGCGGAGGGGCGCGCCGGCAGCGGCGGACGCCCGGCCGCCGAGTCCGCGATCCGCGCGCCGCCCTCGGTCGCCAGCGCGACCCGCTGGCCGCTCTCCCGGGCCAGCCCGCGCACGGTCTCCTCGACGCCGTCCCAGCGCGGGTGGCTCGCCGCGTAACCGAGCAGCGCGTCGTTGATCCGGGCGTCGCGGGCCAGCGTCCGCCCCTGCCGCTGCCGGATCTCGCCGGACGTGCTGCGCGCCGCCAGCCACGCGGTCGCCACGATCGAGCACACCGCGATCAGCACCGAGCTGGCGACCAGCCGGACGAGCAGGCTATGGCGCACGGTCGCCGACCAGCTTGTACCCGACGCCGTACACGGTGCACAGCCGGACCGGCCGCCGCGGCTCCGGCTCGATCTTCTTGCGCAGGTTCTTCACGTGCACATCGACCGTGCGCTCGGTGATGAAGCGGTCGAAGCCGTGCAGGTGCTCGAGGAGCTGCGCCCGGGTGAGGACCCGGCCGGGCCGCGCGGCCAGCGCCTCCAGGATGCGGAACTGGGCGGGCGTGCACTCGACCTCGCGCCCGTCCGCGAGGACCGTGTGCCGTTCGGGGTCCACCGTGATGCCGCCGACCCGGTACACCGGCTCGCCGCTTCCCCGCCCGGTGCGCCGCAGCAGCGTGCGCACCCGGGCCATCAGCTCGCGCGGGCTGTACGGCTTGGTGACGTAGTCGTCGGCGCCGAGGTCGAGGCCGCGCAGCAGGTCGTCCTCGGTCGAGCGGGCGGTCAGCATGAGCACCGGGACGTCGGACTCGGCGCGCAGACCGCGGCACACGTCGAGGCCGTCGACCTCCGGCATCATCACGTCGAGGAGCACGAGGTCGGGGCGGCGCGCACGAGCCTCGTCGAGCGCGGCGCGCCCGTCGTGGACGACGACCACCGAGTGCCCCTCGCGCCGGAGATAGCGGCGCAGCAGCTCCGCCTGCTTGGTGTCGTCCTCCGCGACCAGGACATTCGCGCACATGGCTCGTGAGCGTAGTCAAACCTCGACCGGCACCACGGGATCATCACACCGGCCTCACAGGTTCTTCACACTCCTCGGCCAGCATCTCGCGGCATGCGCCAAGTCAAGATCCACACCGGCACCCTGCTGGCCGCCGGCCTGATCGCCGGGCTGGCCGGCTGCGGCTCGTCGGACGACGGCGGATCGGGTGCCGGCCCGTCCGGCGCGGGCCGGCCGGCGGCCGCCGCCGAGCCGCAGCAGTCAGGGCGGCAGCGTGCCGAGATAGCGACCGTGCGCGGCGGCCGGATCGCCGTGCACAAGCAGAAGGGCGACGGCGCGGTCTGGAAGACGCTGTCCAGCCCCAACGCGATGGGCGCCACCCGGGTCTTCCTGGTCGAGGCCAAGGACGGCGACTGGCTCAAGGTGCTGCTGCCGGTCCGGCCCAACGGCAGCACCGGCTGGGTCAAGGCGTCCGACGTCGGGCTGTCGTCCACGTCCCGCCGCGTGGAGATCGACCCGAAGGCGTTCACGTTCACCGTCTTCGACGGCGACAAGGTGCTGCGCACCGGCAAGGTCGCCACCGGCGAGGGCGGCACCCCGACCCCGGCGGGCCGCTTCTATTTCACCGAGCTGGTCGAACCGCCGAACCCCAACGGCGGCTACGGCGCCTACGCCTTCGGCCTGAGCGGGTTCTCGCCGACGCTGAAGACGTTCGCCGGCGGCCCGGGGCAGCTCGCCGTCCACGGCACGAACAAGGCGTCGGCGCTGGGCGGCAAGGCCAGCCACGGCTGCGTGCGGGTCAGCAATGACGACATCACCTGGATGGCCAAGAACCTGGCGATCGGCACGCCTGTCGTCGTCAAGGCATGAGAACACCACCGAAAGGACCATCGATGCGACTGAAGTCACTCATCGCGGCCGTCGCGCTGGGCGTCGGCCTGGCCGGCACCGGTATGGCCGCCGCCGAGGCCACCACCACCCCCAGGCCGAGCACCCCAGCGGCCTCCCCCACCCCGACCGCTCCGCCCCGCGCTCCGGCCCCGAGCACTCCACCCGGCGCTCCGGCCCCGTCCCCGTCCACGGCCCCCACCCTGCCCCCCGGCAAGGCCATCCCCAAGATGCCGAACTACACCGGCTGACCGCGACCACGGGCCCGCACGCCTTCCGTCGTGCGGGCCCGCCGCCGTCTCGTCAGGGGGGACGCCTCCGATCTCGTTCACCCAGCCCTGACGCCCGAAGGCCAGGTACTCGCCGCCGGCCGCCTTGCCGGGGACGTGCAGCCGTGCGCGCCGGCCGTACGCCCCGGGTCCGGCAATCGGCGGCCGCTGCGCGCCACCGTCCGGGGGCACGCCTTCCGAGGGCACGCCTTCCAAGGGCGCGCCGTCAGAGGTCGCGGAGGAAGGCGATCAGGGCGTCGTTGACCTCGGCGGGGCGCTCCTGCTGCGTCCAGTGGCCGCATCCGGGCAGCCAGACGGTCTCGCGGAGGTTCGGCACGAAGTCGGACAGGTGCTCGACCGCGTGCATGGCGCCGGTCGCGACGAGGTCCCGGTCGCCGGCGATGTAGAGGGCGGGCGGGCTGATCGGGGCGCGGTGCCAGGCGGCGGTGAGGTCCCAGTTGCGGTCGAGGTTGCGGTACCAGTTGATCGGCCCGGTGAAGCCGCTGTCGGCGTACTCGGCCACGTAGGCGGCGATGTCCTCGGCGGTGAGCCAGCCGGGGAGCTTCTCCGGCTCGGGGCAGGCGTCCAGGACCCCGCCGCCCTCGGGCGCGATCAGCGCCGTGCCGGGACCGTCGCCGGACGCGGCGTACAGCATCCGGCGGAACGCGGCGGCGCGGTCGCGGTCGAACTCGGCCTCCGGGGCGTCCGGCTCCTGGAAGCGGACCATGTAGAAGCCGTCGCCGAACATCCGCCGCATCGAGGCGACCGGCGGCCTGGAGCTGCGCGGGCGGTACGGCACCGACATGCCGACGACGCCGCGGACCTTGTCGGGGCGCATCTGCGCGGTGTGCCACGCGACGGGGGCGCCCCAGTCGTGCCCGACGACGACGGCACGGTCGCCGCCGAGGGCCTCGATCAGGCCGACGGCGTCGCCCACCAGGTGCAGGATCGAGTAGGCGGCGGGGTCCGCGGGGCCGCCCGTCCTGGCGTAGCCGCGCTGGTCGGGGGCGACGGCGTGGAACCCGGCGTCCGCGAGGGCGGTGAGCTGGTGACGCCAGGAGTACCAGCACTCGGGGAAGCCGTGCAGGAGCAGGACGAGCGGACCCTCGCCCGCCTCGGCGACGTGCATCCGCAGGCCGCTCCGGGAGTCGACGAAGCGGTGCGTGATCTCGGCCATCGGAACCCTCTCGCCGGTCAGCGGATGCCGCGCCCAACGCTAGCCTCTCTGCAAGATCGATGACGAGCACGGACGCGGCGAAGGGGCGGCACGGGGATGTACGACGGGAGCCACGGGCAGGCCGCACAGGCCGGCGCCGCCGAGGAGGGCCGGGGACGGCCCGCTGTGGGGGCGGGGAACACCCTCACGATCACCTACCGGGACGCGAGCGGCGAGGAGACCTACCTCGCGAAGGTGTCCGGACCGGGGCTCCCGACCCCGTTCTGGCAGGCGTGGGAGGAACTGCAGCGGCTCGGCGTGCCCGCCGAGAGCGTGTCCGCGGTGTACTCGGAGATCGAGCCGTGCCGCCTGCCCGGCTGCTACTGCGACGTGCTGCTGCGCGACTTCGCCTTCCCGCACGCCGACGTCTCGTTCGGGCGGCCCTACGGGAAGACCAAGCGGGAGCGGGCCGCGGCCATCGCGGCGAACGCCCAGCAGGCTGCGATGATGGCGCAGCTGGTCGGGCAGCCCGCCCCGCCCGCGGCGTCGCCCGTCCCGGTGCCGGACGGGGCGGCGGCTCCCCCGCTGGACGACGCGCAGCTCGGCCGGGTCCTGGCGTCCGCGTTCGGCCCGGACGGCGTCCACCGCCACCGGCCGGACGAGCTGGAGCGCCTCGGCGTCCCGGCGGGGCCGGCGGCGACGCTCGCGGCGGCGGGCCTGCCGGCGAAGGTGCCGCACATCTTCCACGCGTGGACCGCCAAGCCCCTCGCCGAGCAGCTGCGGACCCGGCGCAGCCCCTTGCCGGACAACTCGCTGGCCACCGTGGACGTCCTCGTCAGCCTCGGCGGCGACGGACACTGCTTCCTGTGCGTGATGACGGAGGGCCCGCCGCACATCATCGGCCGGGTGTGGGCCGTCGACCCGATCACCGGGGCGACCCGGTTCGTCAACACCGGCCCCTCGCAGCTCGCACGCTCGCTGGCCCTGCTCGCACGGGGGCGGCAGCGGATGCGAGGGCTCGACCCGTACGCAGCCGGCGCGATGGTGGAGCGGATCCAGGAGCAGCTGGCCGCCGTCGACCCGGCCGCCTTCCACGGTGAGGACCGCTGGTGGTCGCTCGTCGTCGAGCAGATGTGGAACGGACTGCTGTAAGGCCCGTCCATACCGTTCGTCACGGGATTGTGTGACGGGACCACATGGGAGCCCGTGGCGGCTCTTCATAGGTTCTGCGCATGACGAGCGTGACACCCCGGCCCACCGCTTGGGCCTCCGAAGCGCTGGACCTGTCGGGGAAACGGGCCCTGGTCACCGGCGGCGCGAGCGGCATCGGCCGCGCCTGCGCCCGCCTGCTGGCCGGGGCGGGCGCCCGCGTGGTGGTGGCGGACGTGGACGGCGACGCGGCGCACGCGGCGGCGGACGAGATCGGCGGGATCCCCCTGCTCGCCGACCTCTCCGACATGGACGCGCTGGACGGCATCGCCGCGGACGTCGACGTCCTGGTCAACAACGCGGGCGTCCAGCATGTGGCGCCGGTCCACGAGTTCCCCCCGGAGATGTTCGCGCGGATCCAGCGGCTGATGGTGGAGGCCCCGTTCCGGCTCGTCCGGGAGGCGCTTCCCGGGATGTACGAGCGGGGCTGGGGGCGGATCGTCAACATCTCGTCCGTGCACGGGCTGCGGGCCTCGCCGTTCAAGGCGGCGTACGTGACGGCCAAGCACGGGCTCGAAGGGCTGTCCAAGGTGATCGCGCTGGAGGGCGCCCCGCACGGGGTGACGTCCAACTGCGTCAACCCGTCGTACGTGCGCACGCCGCTGGTGGAGAACCAGATAGCCGACCAGGCGCGCGCGCACGGCATGGCACCGGACGAGGTCGTCGAGCGCGTCATGCTGGAGCACTCGGCGGTGAAGCGGCTGATCGAGCCGGACGAGGTGGCCTCGCTGGTCGGCTACCTGTGCTCCCCGGCCGCGTCGATGGTGACCGGCGCGTCCCTCGCCCTCGACGGCGGCTGGACGGCTCATTGACAATGGCCCGTATGACCTGCGGTGTCTTCCTCGAACTCCTCGCGCGCGAGGCGTCCCCCGTCGAGTTCGAGGGGCCGCTCGTGCAGGCGCGGGCGCAGGGCGCCTCGGCGACCGTGCTGGCGGAGCTGGAGGCGGCGAAGCTCGCCGCGCTGCGGGTCCGGTCGATCATGCGGCGGCACGCCCGGCGGGAGGCGGAGCTGGCGGCGCTGTTCGACACCGCCGGCGACCTCGCCGGGCTCCGCGACCTCGACGCGGTGCTGGAGGCGATCACGCGGCGCGCCCGGCGGCTGCTGAACGCCGACATCGCCTACCTGACGCTGAACGACGACGAGCACGGCGAGACCTACATGCGGGTCACCGACGGGTCGGTGTCGGCGGCGTTCCGGCGGCTGCGGCTGCCGATGGGGACCGGGCTGGTGGGCCTCGTCGCGCAGACGGCGATGCCGTACACGAGCGCGCACTACCTCGGCGACGAGCAGTTCCGGCACCGCGGGTTCATCGACTCGGCGGTGGCCGAGGAGGGCATCGTCGCGATCCTCGGCGTGCCGATGCGGCTGGGCAGCCGCGTGATCGGGGTGCTGACGGCGGCGAACCGCAGCGAGCGCCCGTTCGACCAGGAGGAGGTCGCGCTGCTGGGGTCGCTGGCGGCGCACGCGGCCGTCGCGATCGACAACGCCCGCCTCCTGGAGGAGACGCAGACGGCGCTGGAGGAGCTGAGCGCCGCCAACGACGTCATCAAGGCGCGCAGCGAGGCCGTCGAGCAGGCGGCGCGCGCGCACGACCGGATGACGGCGGTGGTCGTCCGCGGCGGCGGCGTCGAGGACGTCGGGGCCGTCGTCACCGAGCTGCTGGGCGGGACCCTGCACGTCCTGGACGCGGACGGCCGGCACCTGGCCACGACCGGGAGCGAGTCGGCGGCCCTGAGCGACGAGGAGCTGTCCGGCGTGATGGCGTCGGCGCACTCGGCGCGCGCGCAGGGGCGCACCGTGCGGCGCGGGGACCTGTGGATCGCCTCGGTGACGACCGGCGACGAGATGCTCGGCACGCTGGTGCTGCGCACCGCCGACGAGGTGTCCGGCGCCGACCAGCGCATCCTGGAGCGGGCCGCGCTCGTGACCGCGCTGCTGGTGCTGTTCCAGCGGAGCGTCACCGAGGCGGAGGGCCGCGTCCGGGGCGAGCTGCTCGACGACCTCCTGTCGGACCGGCACACGGACGCGGAGACCCTGGTCGTCCGGGCCCGGCGGGTGAACGTCGACCTGAACGCGCCGCACGTGCTGCTGTGCGCCCGGTGCGAGTCGCACGACCACCGGCAGCGCGCCGCGTTCTGGGCGTCGTCGTTCGCGGCGGTCGAGCACGGCCTGGCCGCCGCGCGCGGCGACGAGATCGTCCTGCTGCTGCCCGGCGAGCGCGCGGGCGACCTGGCCCGCCGCGTCGCCAAGGAGCTCGGCGCCTCCCTCGGCCGCCCCGCGACCGTCGGCGCGGCGGGCCCGGTGCGCGGGCCGTCCGAGATCGCGGAGGCGCACCTGGAGGCGCGGCGCTGCGCGGACGCGCTGCTCGCCCTCGGCCGCCACGGCGACGGCGCCGGCGCGTCCGAGCTGGGCTTCGTCGGCCTGCTCATCGGCGACGGACGGGACGTCCCCGGCTTCCTCGGCGGCACGCTCGGGCCCGTCCTCGGCTACGACGAGCGGCGCGGCACGGCGCTCGTGCAGACGCTCGACGCCTACTTCGGCACCGGCGGCAGCCTGTCCCGGACGGCGGAGCGCCTGCACATCCACGTCAACACCGTCAGCCAGCGCCTGGAGCGCATCTCCCGCCTCCTCGGCGACGACTGGCAGTCCCCCGAACGCGCCCTGGAACTCCAGCTGGCCCTCCGCCTCCACCGCCTCTCCCGCTGACGCCCCGCCCGGACCCGGTCAGGGCGCCGCCGTAGGGCCCGCAGGAGGACGGCCCGCCGGGAAGTGCGGCGGGACCACCTGGGCCTGGCGGGCCAGGAGATCGGTGAAGGCCGTGGTCAGACGGTCGGGCCGGGTGCGGGTATAGGCGGTCAGCGTGCGCTGGATCGGAGGGTCCGGGCGGAGCGCGGCACCGTCGAAGTCGGGCGGGATGATGTTCGCGGGCACCAGGGCGGGGCCGAGGCCGGCGGCCAGCAGGAGCGCGGCGGAGGTCTGCTCGGCGCGGACCGCGATCCGCGGCCGGAGACCCGCCTCCGCCCAGGCGCGGTCGACCAGGTCGGCCAGGCCGTTCCCCGGGGAGTAGTGCACCCACGCGCGGTCGGCGAGCTCGCCAAGGGCGAGGGTGCCGTCCGGGCTCGCGGCGAGGGGGTCATCGGCGGGCAGCACGATGGCGAACTCCTCGACGCCCAGTTCGCGGACGGGCCCCTCCCAGCCGGTCGGTGCGGGGCCGACGGCGAGGTCCGCCCGGCCTGCGGCCATCGCGGCCTGCAGGTCGTCGGTGTGCGGGTACTCGCGGAGCCGGATCCGGACCCGAGGGTGCCCCCGGCGCCAGGTGCGCAGGACCGGCGGGAGGACGCCGAGGCTGACGGAGTAGACCACGGCGACCTCCAGCTCGCCCTCGTCCAGCCCCGCGGAGCGGCGGGCCACGGCGTCCAGCCGGGCGGCCTCGGCGAGCGCGGCGCGGGCGTGCGGCAGCACCGCGCGGCCCAGGGGGGTGAGCCGGACGGCACGCGGGAGACGTTCGAGCAGCGGGCCGCCCAGGGCGGTCTCCAGGGCCCTGACCTGGTGGGACAGCGCGGGCTGCGTGACGTGCAGCTGTTCCGCGGCCCGGGTGAACGAGCCGGTGTCGACCACGGTGACGAGGTATTCGAGCTGCCGCAGCGTTGCCATGAACAGATTCTATCGCTGCGGTAGAAAACAAGCCTTGGACTAATCGGTGCTGGTCAGGCGAGAGTTGGGGAGCGGGCGGAGAGGCGCAGGACGGTGCCTCCCGGCCGACCCCGACCACAGAGGAGCTCTCCCCATGTCCATCCTTCACAGCCCGGCTCTCGGCGGCCGGCGGCTCGTCGTCGTGGGCGCCGGCTCGCATACCGGCCGCCTGCTCGCGGGCGCCGCCTCCGCCGCCGAACTGGTCCTGGCCGGACCCGACGTCCGCAAGCTGGACAGGGCCGCCAGGGAGCTGCCCGGCCCGGCCGAGGTGATCCCGGTCGACCTCGCCGACGAACGGTCGGTCGCCGCGCTCGCGGCCGGCGCGGGCCGCTTCGACCACCTGGTCTCCACCGCCGCGATGCCCGCCAACGGGCCGCTCGCGGAACTCGACCTCGCCGACGTGCAGCGGGCGTTCGCGGCGAAGGTGATCGGACCGCTGCTGCTCGCCAAGCACCTGGCCGGTCAGGTCGCCGAGGGCGGCTCGTTCACCTTCTTCTCCGGCGTGGCCGCCTGGCGTCCCGCCCCGGCGCGGACCGTGATGGCGACGACCAACGGCGCGCTGGCCTTCCTGGTCCAGGCGCTCGCGGTGGAGATCGCCCCCGTGCGGGTCAACGCGGTCTCGCCCGGCATCGTCGACACCGGCTCCTGGGACGGCCTCGGCCCGGGCAAGGACGCGTTCCTGCGGGGCGTCGCCGAGCGCAACCCGGCCCGCCGGGTGGGCAGCCCGGACGACCTGATCAAGGCGGTCCTCTACGCCATCGACAACCCCTACGTCACCGGGACCGTGCTGCACGTCGACGGCGGCGGCCGTCTCGCCTGACACCCGACGATCCAAGGAGAACCACCATGCGTTTCCGCAATGCCGCCTCTGCCGCCGCGCTCGTCGCCGCGTTCGCCGTGGGGGCCTCCCTCGCCGGCGGGATCGCCGCCGCCTCCGAACGGGGCGAGCCCCGCGGCCATGGCCACGGTGAGCAGCACCGGCCCGCAGAGCCGCACGGCTGGCCGTGGCGGCTCGTCGACCCGTCGCCGGACCTGGTGAAGCCCGGGGCGCTCACCGTCGACCGCTCGATCGGCGAAGAGCGCGCCCGGCTCGAGGTCCACCTGGCCCAGCGGCTGTACACCTTCTGGAACACCGGCCGGCAGGAGTACCTCGACGCCGCGGTCGACCCGGAGTTCAGGGACGAGACCCTGCCCGCCGGGCGCCCGCAGGGCCCCGCGGGGCCGGTGTTCGCCTCGAAGGGGTTCCGCGCCGCCGTCCCCGACCTGACCTGCGAGCTCGCCGACGTCCTGGTCACCGGCGACAAGATCACCGCCCGGCTGGTCTTCCGCGGCCACTTCACCGGCACCTTCGACGGCGTGCGGGGCGAGGGCCAGAAGGTCGACTTCAACGCCATCGACATCCAGCAGGTGGGCGCCGACAGGATCGTCCGGGACTGGCACATCGAGGACAACCAGACCCTGCTCGCGCAGATGGGCGTCGACCGCTGATGCCACTCGTCCTGTACGCCCTCGCCCTGGCGGCGTTCGCCATCGCCACCACCGAGTTCGTCGTCGTCGGAATGCTGCCGACGCTGGCCGGCGAACTCTCCGTCTCCGTGCCCACCGCGGGCTACCTGGTGACCGGCTACGCCGCCGGGGTCGCGATCGGCGGGCCGCTGCTCGCCCTGGCGGCCCGGCGGCTGCCGCCGCGCACCACGCTGATCGGCCTGATGACGCTGTTCTGCGCCGGGCACCTGGTGATGGCCGCGGCGCCCGACTTCACCGTGCTGCTGGTCGCCCGGCTGGTCACGGCGTCCGCGCACGGCGCGTTCTTCGGCACCGGCACGGTCGTCGCGGGGGCCGCGGTCCCCGCGGCCAGGCGCGGGCGGGCGATCGCACTGATGTTCACCGGGCTCAGCGTGGCCACCGTGATCGGCGTCCCCGGCGGGACCCTGCTCGGACAGCAGCTGTCCTGGCGGGCGCCGTTCGCGGCGGTCGCGGTCCTCTCGGCCGCCGCCGGGCTCGCGCTGTACCGCCTGCTGCCCCGGGAGCGTCCGGCCCCGGCGGCCGGCACGGGCGCCGGGGCGCCGCGTTCGGCGCCGGGTGCGCTCGCGCTCGCCCTGGCCACCACGGTGCTCGGCTGGGGGGCGATCTTCGTGCCGTACACCTTCATCTCCCCCTATCTACAGCGGGTGAGCGGGTTCGGCGCGGGCACGGTCACCGCCCTGCTGCTGCTCTTCGGAGTGGCCTCGGCCGCCGGCGGCCTGCTGGGCGGGAGGGCCGGCGACCGCCACCCGACCGGCGCCCTCCCGGTCGCGCTGGTGGCGCTGGCCGCCGTCCTCGCCCTCGTCGGGGCCGGCGGCGGCAGCAGGCCCCTCATGGTCGTCCTGCTGGTCTGCTGGGGCGTCGCCGGATTCGCGCTGGTGCCCACGCTCCAGAGCCGGGTGGTGGCCATCGCGGGTCCGGCGAGCACCCTCGCCGCCACCCTCAACATCGCGGCGTTCAACATCGGCATCACCGCGGGCTCCGCCCTCGGAGGCGCCCTGGTGAACGCCGGGCGGCTGCGCGCCGCACCCGCCGTCGCCGCGGCCGTGGTGCTGGCTGCGGTGATACCGGCCGTGCTGTCCGGGCGGGCCGGACGCCGTCCCCGGCGCCCCCGCCCGGCCGCGCGGCGCGCCTCCCTCGGGGTACACGCCGCGCGCCGTCGTTGAGGCGGGCTCAGACGGGGGCGGACACCTTGGACTGGGCCTGGTCGGCCGGTCGGCGGCGGGCGGTGCGCCTGGCGAGGAGGGTCTGGGCGGTGCCCCAGACACCGCGCCGGAACACCAGGACCACCACGATGAAGATCGCGCCGGTGATGATCCCGGTCTCCTGGAAGCCGGCCGTGGCGAGGTAGTCGTTCAGCTCCACGATCAGCGCGGCGCCGATCGCGCCTCCCCACAGGGTGCCGATGCCGCCGAGGACGACCATCATCACGGCCTGCCCGGACGTCGTCCAGTAGACGCCGTCCAGGGACGCGAAGCCGTGGCCGATGGCGAACAGGCCGCCGCCCAGCCCGGACAGTGCCGCCGACAGGACGAACACCAGCAGCTTGTAGCGGTCGATGCTGTAGCCCAGCGCGCGCGCACGCGCCGGGTTGTCGCGGATGGACACCAGCACGCGGCCGAACGGCGACCGGACGATCCGCCACGCGACGAACATGCCGACCAGGACGAACGGCAGTCCCGCGTAGTAGAAGAAGAACGGGTCGGACAGGTCGACGCCGAAGAAGTCCCTCGGGATGCCCTGCAGGCCGTTCTCCCCGCCCGTCACGTCCCGCCACTGGTTCGCGACGAAGTACACCATCTGCGCGAAGGCGAGGGTGACCATCGCGAAGTAGATGCCGCGCAGCCGGATGGACAGGAACCCGATCGGGACGGCGAGCACCGCGGAGAACGCCGCGCCGCCGAGGACGGCGACGGGGAACGGCAGCCCGGAGTGCACCGCGATCAGGCCCGTCACGTAGGCGGCGGACCCCCAGAACGCGGCGTGCCCGAACGACAGCAGCCCGGTGAACCCGAGCAGCAGGTCCACGGCGGCGGCGAACAGCGCCCAGCAGGCGATGTCCATCGCGACCGGCGGGTACACGAACCACGGCAGCACGAGCGCCGCGGCCAGCCCGATGATCAGCAGGACGGGCCGTCCGGCGAGCCTCGACAGAACCATCTAGAGCGCCTCCTCGCGGCCGAACAGTCCCGCCGGGCGCCACAGCAGCACGGCCGCCATCAGGATGAACACCAGCGTCTGCGACAGGGACGGCACGTAGTAGTTGCCGAGCGCCGAGACGATCCCGACCGCGAACCCGGCGGCGACCGACCCGAACACCGAGCCGAGCCCGCCGATCACCACCACGGCGAACACCGTGATGATCAGGTCGGAGCCCATCAGCGGGTTCACCGCGCGCATCGGCGCGGCGAGCACGCCGGCGAACCCGGCGAGCGCGACGCCGAACCCGAACACCGGCGTCACCCAGCGGGCCACGTCGATGCCGAGCGCGCGGGTCAGCTCGGGCCGCTCGGTCGCCGCCCGGACGATCATGCCGACGCGGGTCCGGGTCAGCACGACCCACACCGCCCCGCACACCACGACCGACACCGCCAGCACGAACACCTGGTAGGCCGGGTAGGTGAACAGGCCGAGGTTCACGGACCCGCCCAGCGCGGAGGGGCGCGGGTACGGCTGCGACTGCACCCCGTACTCCCGCTTGACGAGGTCCTGCAGGATCAGCGCGAGACCGAAGGTGAACAGGAAGTTGTAGAGCGGGTCGAGCGGCGCCAGGCGGCGGATGAACAGCCGCTCCAGCACCGTCCCGGCCGCGCCCAGCACGACCGGGACGAGCGGCAGCGCGACCCAGAAGTTCACGCCCCACGAGTCGAGCAGGACGTAGGAGCCGAACGCGCCCAGCATGTAGAACGCGCCGTGCGCGAAGTTGACCACGCCGAGCATCCCGAAGATGACGGCCAGGCCGAGGGCGAGCAGGGCGTAGAACGCCCCGCCCACCAGCCCGTTGAACGCCTGTTGCAGCACGCCGGGCCCGCCCTACAGCTTGCAGGCGGCGTCGGGCTGCTGGAACGCCTGCGCCGCCGGGATCGTCTTGAGGATCTTCTCGTAGTCCCACGGCTCCTTGACCTCGGAACCCGGCTTCACCTGCGCGATGTAGGCGTCGTGGACGAGCAGGTGGTCCTGCGCCCGGATGGTCCCGGTGGCGGTGAACACGTCGTTGACCTGGTGGCCCTCCAGCTGCTTCACCACGCCGTCGGACTTGTCGGTGCCGCCGCGCTGCACGGCCTCCAGGTACTGCAGCGCCGCGGAGTAGTCGGCGGCGTGCACGGCCGTCGGGCGCTTGCCCGTCTTGGCCTGGAACTTGTCCGCCCAGGCGCGGTTGCCCTGGTTGGCGTTCCAGTACCAGAAGTCGGTGAAGCGCGTCCCGGCCAGCGCGTCCGGGCCGAGCGAGTGGATGTCGGTGATGAACATCAGGCCCGTCGCGAGCCCGACGCCCTTGTCCCGCAGCTTGTACTCGTTGTACTGCTTCACGAGGTTGACGAGGTCGCCGCCCGCCTGCATGGCGCCGAGCACCTGCGGCTTCGGCTTCATCCCGGGCGCCTTCAGCAGGAACGTCGAGAAGTTGTCGTTCGGGAACGGCGTCGGGTCGGACTTGACGACGGTGCCGCCGGACTCCTTCACCGCCGCGGTGAACGTCTTCTGCATGTCCTGCCCGAACGCGTAGTCCGGGTAGACGATGTACCAGTTCTTCGAGCCGTCCTTGGTGACCTCGCTACCGGTCCCGTGGGCCAGCATGTAGCTGTTGTAGCCGTAGTGGAAGGTGTACTTGTTGCACTGCTGGCCTTCCAGCGCGGTGGACGCGGCGCCGACGTCGATGAACAGCTTCTTCTTGTTCTTGGCGACGGTCGCGACGGCGAGCGCGGCCGACGAGGTCGGCACGTCCACGATCAGGTCGGCCTTCTGCCGGTCGTACAGCTCCTGGGCCTTGGAGTTCGCGATGTCGGGCTTGTTCTGGTGGTCGGCGTCCACCACCTCGATCTTCTTCGCGACGGCCTTGTCGCCGTACTTCGCCTTGTAGTCGGCGACCGCCATCTTCACCGCCTCGACGGCGTTCTTGCCCGACAGGTCGGCGTAGACGCCGGACTCGTCGGTGAGGACGGCGAGGACGACCTTGCCGTCGCTGATCTTCCCCCCGCCCCCGCCGGGTCCGCCCGCGCAGCCGGCCAGCAGCGCTCCGGCGGTGGCGAGCGCCGCCGAACGTCGCACAAGTGTCATCGGGGTTCTCCCTGCTGTGTTCCGAGGTGGTTCTGAGATTTCGAGGTGGCGCCGGGGCTCCGGCGCACCGGCTAGATTCCGAGGTATTCGAGAAGTTCGCCCTCGCGGGCGAGGACCTCGTCGTTGTCCAGCGACTCCACGACGCGGCCCTCCGCGAGCAGGTGGTGGCGGTCGGCCACGGTCGCGGCGAAGTGCACGTTCTGCTCGATGAGCAGGACGGTGACGCCGGCGGCCTTGACCTCGCGCAGGATGGCGCCGATCTGCTGGACGATCAGCGGCGACAGGCCCTCGGTGGGCTCGTCGCACAGCAGCAGCCGGGCGCCGGTCCGCAGCACCCGGGCCAGCGCGAGCATCTGCTGCTCGCCGCCCGACAGCTTCGTCCCGGGGAACCGGCGCCGCTCCCGCAGCCGCGGGAACGTCTCGTACACCCGCTCCAGCGGCCACGGCTCGTGGGCCTCGTCCGATCGCGCGACGGGCGGGAGGGTGAGGTTCTCCTCCACGGAGAGCGTCGCGAAGACACCGCGGTCGTCCGGGACGTAGCCGAGCCCGCGGCGGGCCCTCTTGTGCGGGCCGAGGGCGGTGATGTCCTCGCCGAGGAACTCGATCGTCCCCTTGGCGTCCTTGTGGAGGCCCATGAGGCAGCGCAGGAGGGTCGTCTTGCCCGCGCCGTTGCGGCCGACCAGCGTGACGATCTCGCCCTCGTCGACGTGCAGCGACACGTCGCGCAGCGCCTGCGCCTCGCCGTACCAGGCCGACAGTCCGTCAATGCGCAGCATCGGAGTCTCCGAGGTAGGCGGTGACCACGCGAGGGTCGTGGCGGATCTCGGCGTACGGGCCCTCGACGAGCACCCGGCCCTGCTGGAGCACGGTGACGCGGTCGGCGAGGCTGGAGACGACGCTCATGTTGTGCTCCACCATCACGACGGTCAGCGTCCCGTCGCCGGCCTCGCGCACCCGCTGGATGAGCCGTACGGTGCGGTCGACGTCCTCCACGCCCATCCCGGCGGTCGGCTCGTCGAGCAGCAGCACCTTCGGCTCCAGCGCGAGCGCGAGCGCCAACTCCAGCGCGCGTTTGCGGCCGTAGGCGAGGGCGCCCGCGGGCGTCGCGCCGTGCCCGTCCAGGCCGACCTGCTCGAGCAGCTCCGCGGCGCGGCGGGAGAAGCGCCCGAGCGCCTTGTCGGACCGCCAGAACCGCCAGCCGAGCCCGGTCCGGCCGGCCAGCGCCAGCTCGACGTGCTGGAGCGGGGTGAGCTCGGCGAACAGGCTGGTGATCTGGAACGACCGGGCCAGGCCGAGCCGCGCGACGTGCTCGGGGCGGCGGCCGGCCAGCTCGTGCGGGCCGAGCCGCACGCTGCCCGCCGTCGGCTTCAGGAAGCCGGTGAGCAGGTTGAACAGCGTCGTCTTGCCCGCGCCGTTCGGCCCGACCAGCGCGTGCACCGAGCCCTCGGCGACGTCCAGGTCGACGCCGTCCACGGCCCGGAAGCCGCGGAACTCCCTGACCAGGCCGCGCGCCGCCAGAACCGGGGCCCCCGGATCGGGACCGGCCATGCGCCCTCCTCGTTCCTCAGGGTGACCCGGACCACACCGGGTCGCCGTGACCGGGAACGCTAAATCCCGCCCGGAGACCGGACCATGTGAGGTGCACCCACATTCCGGCCGTCCGATACGGGCGTGAGCCACATCACGTGCAGGTCACCGCCGCCGGCACATGCCGCCGCGCCCGGATATGTGGGCCGCGCACGTGGCCGCGCTCGCGGGCGCTCACCACCATGACGGCACCCGTCCCCGCACCGGGGACCCGTCGAAGGAGCCGGGATGCCGAAAGTCCGCAGCCTCCTGACCGCCACCGCTCTCACCGGCACCGCCCTCACCGCCGCCGCCCTCACCGCCGCCGTCCCGGCGCAGGCCCAGGGCCCCGCCCAGGACCCTGCGTGCGCGCCGGGCGTGCCGGTCCCGGGCGCGGAGAAGCAGGTCGCGGCCTGCCTCGACGACCTCACCACCGCGGGGACGGTCGCGTCGGGGCACACCGTCCCCGCCGACTGGGCGGGCCTGCAGTCCACCGCGACGAAGAACCCCGCGCACGTTCCGGGCGTCCAGATCGACGGCTACTTCCCGGACACCTCGACGTTCAACACGAACAACGGCTGGAACCACGACTCCCAGTTCGTCATCCGGCTCCCGGAGCACTGGACGGGCGGCCTCGTCGTCGCCGGCTCGCCCGGCAACCGCCGCCAGTACGCCAACGACTTCACCATCTCCGACTGGGCACTCGCGAAGGGCTACGCCTACGCCGCCACCGACAAGGGCAACAGCGGCACCGGGTTCTACCAGGACGGGAAGCGCCCCGGCGACGCGGTGGTCGAATGGAACGACCGGCTGACCCAGCTCACCCGCGCCGCCAAGAAGGTCGTGGCCCGCCACTACGGGAGTTCACCGCGCCGCACGTACGCCGCGGGCATCTCCAACGGCGGCTACCTCGTCCGCTGGCAGCTGGAGAACCACCCCGAGCTGTACGACGGCGGCATCGACGCCGAAGGCACCCTGTGGCGCGCGGACGGCCCGAACCTGTTCACGTACCTGCCGTCGATCCTGCGCGCGTACCCGTCGTACGCGGCCACCGGCGACCCGTCCGCCCACAAGGCGCTCCTCGACGCCGGTCTGGCGCCGGGCTCGGAGTTCCTGTGGCCGTTCCACGACCAGGTGTACTGGGGCCTCACCCAGACCATCTACCGCAAGGAGTTCGACCCGGGCTACACGGGCGAGGAGGCCGACTACAACTACGCCGCGCGGCCCCGCTCCGTCCACAAGGCGGTGGCCCGCGTCGCCCTCACCGGGCGCGTCCGCAAGCCCCTCATCACCCTGCAGGGCACCTACGACTCGCTCCTGCCGATCGGCACCGACTCGGACGTCTACGCCAGGATGGTCCGCGCGCGCGGCTCGGCGCTCTATCGGTACTACCGCGTAGAGGCCGCCAACCACGTCGACGGCCTCTACGACACCTACCCCGACAGGCTCCGGCCGCTGCTGCCGTGCATGCGCAGCGCGTTCACGGCCCTGGAGGCCTGGACGGCGAAGCACCAGTCCCCGCCCAAGAGCGCGACCCTGCCTCGCCCGGCGACCGGGGACCTCGTCAACACGTGCTCCCTGGAGTCCGCCTCGTAGGCCGGGCTCGTAGGGCCGGGCTCCGTCAGGCGCGGAAGTACGGGCCGGTGGAGCGCACGATCAGGTCCATCGGGACCCGCAGCGGCTTGCCGTCGATCGAGGACTTGGTCAGGTAGCTGCACCGGTAGCCGGTCTTCTGCCCGAGCGGCACCTGCTTGACCGCGGGCATGTCGTCGCAGCGGAGGTCGGTGCCCGAGTCGTGGTTGTTGGCCCAGAAGTCGGCGGCGGCGCCCTTCGCCGTCACGATGCCGACGCTGGGCTCGGCCTGGTAGGAGAGCGTCAGGCCGCCCATGGACGGTCCCTGGATCGTCACGGGCCAGGTCACCTTGACGCCCTCGTAGGTGACCGTGCAGGTGACCTTCGAGCCCTTGGCCGCCGCGACCGACGGCCGGTCGCACGCGGCGCTCGTGCGGCCCGGCGCCCCCGCCATCTTCACGGTCCGCTCGCGCAGGTCGTACTTCAGCTCCTCGATCAGCGGGGCGCCGTCGCGCGGCGAGGGCCTGATGACCGGGGACGCCGTGGTCGCGGGGTCGGGCGCCGAGACCGGGTGGCCGCTCGGCGCCTCCTCGGCCGCCGGCTTCTCCTTCGCCGAGGACGACGACCCGCCGCCACACCCGGCCGCCAGAGCGCACGCGGCCAGCACCAGTGCGCAGGAGTACGGAAACTTCATGATCAAAGTTATAGTGCCTCCCGTGCACCCGTCCGACCGGCGAGGCCAGGTTCGCTCGCGCCCGGGACCGGCGCGCCCGCCCTCGGATCAGGCGCCGCGGGACCAGGCGAGGAGGGCGCCGGCGGGCAGGGTGTTGACGACCCGGTCGGCGGGGACGGCGCAGCGGGCGGCGCGCTCGCAGCCGAAGTGCTGCCAGTCGAGCTGGCCCGGCGCGTGCGCGTCGGAGTCGATCGAGAAGCGGCACCCGGCCTCGACGGCGAGGCGGAGCAGCCGCTTCGGCGGATCGAGCCGCTCCGGACGCGAGTTGATCTCCACGGCGACGTCGTAGGCGGCGCAGGCGTCGAAGACCAGCGCCGCGTCGAACTCCGACTCGGGGCGCAGCCCGCCGCGCTTCCCGCCCGCCTTCACGATCCGTCCGGTGCAGTGCCCGAGCACGTTCACGCGCGGGTCCGCGACCGCCGCGACCATCCGCTTCGTCATGGCGACCCGGTCCATGCGGAGCTTGGAGTGGACGCTCGCGACGACGACGTCCAGCCGGTCGAGGAGGTCCGGATCCTGGTCGAGGGCGCCGTCGTCGAGGATGTCGACCTCGATGCCGGTGAGGATCCGGAACGGCGCGAGCTCCTCGTTCAGCTCGGCGACGACGTCCAGCTGCCGGCGGAGGCGGTCGGCGGACAGGCCGTTCGCGACGGTCAGGCGCGGCGAGTGGTCGGTCAGGGCGAGGTACTCGTGGCCCAGCGAACGGGCCGTCTCGGCCATCTCCCGGATCGGCGAACCGCCGTCCGACCAGTCGCTGTGGGTGTGCAGGTCGCCGCGCAGGGCCGAGCGCAGCGCGGCGGTCGCCTCGTCGAGCGGCTCGCCCTCCGTGGCCTCCAGCCGGCGCAGGTAGACGGGGGTCTCGCCGCGCAGCGCCTCCTCGATCACCAGGGCGGTGACCTTCCCGATGCCGGGCAGATCGGTCAGCGTGCCGTCGCGCGCCCGGTCCCGCAGCGCGTCCGGGGCCGTCGCCCCGACCAGATCGGCGGCCTTGCGGAAGGCCCGGACGCGGTAGGTCGGCTCATGCGCGCGCTCCAGCAGGAACGCGATGCGCCGCAGCGCTTCGACGGGCTCCACGCCCTGCACGGTACCCAGGTATGACGCGCACGTGGCACCGTGGTGGCATACGGATCCGGGTGCGGTGTCTCTAGCCTTGGCTCATGGCCGCGCAGAACGACGACGGCGTGCCCTCGGCGCCGAACACCCTGCTGAGCGGCGTCCTCGCCGCGGCCTTCACCGGCCAGGCCGACCCTGTCCCGCCGGACCGGCCGTGGCCCGCCCCGCTGCGCTGGACGCGGCTCGTCGGGATCGGGCGGCTGCCGTACGGGCTCGTCGTCAACGTCGTCGGCGTCGGCCTGGCCATCGCGCTGGCCGCCGGGACGAACTCGCTGCTCGCGACGCCGCAGCCGGATCGGCCCGGCGTGCACGTCGACGCGCTCGTGCGGCTGGTCGCGTCGATCGCGGTGACGCTGCCGCTGGCGCTGCGCGACCGGCATCCGCTCGGGGCGTGGCGGCTCGTCTTCGCGGCGATGGCCGTCATACCGGCCGGCCAGTGGCTGACCGTCCCGTACCTCCCGGCGGGGACGTTCGCCGCGATCGCGTGCCTGTACACGGTCGCGGTGCGGTGCTCGCGGGACATCACCATCGGCGTGGGCCTGCTGTCGCTGGCCGGAGTGTGGGTCAAGGACGCCTCGACCGCGGGCGGCGCGACCGTCGTGCTGCTGCTCGCCCTGGTCGTCGGGTACGCCGTCCGGCTGCGCGCCACCTCGCGGATGCAGCTGGCCGAGCAGCGCCGCGAGCTGATCGAGCAGGAGAAGCGCCACCAGGCCGCGGAGGCGGTGCTGACCGAGCGGCAGCGGATCGCGCGGGAGCTGCACGACGTGGTGGCGCACCACATGTCGATGATCGCGATCCAGGCGGAGGCCGCGCCGTACAAGGTCGACGCCGTCCCCGACGAGACCCGCCGCGACCTGTCGGAGATCCGCGCGACCGCGCTCGACGCGCTCACCGAGATGCGCCGCATCCTCGGCGTGCTGCGCTCCGAGGACGGCGCCGAGACCGCGCCGCAGCCGAGCCTGGAACGGCTGGACGAGCTGGTCGCGCACGCCCGCGGCGCCGGGCTGACCGTCTCGACGCGGCTCGCCGGCGACCTGGCCGGGCTGCCGCCGGGCGTCGGGCTCACCGCGTACCGGATCCTGCAGGAGGCGCTGAGCAACGCGATGCGGCACTCGCCCGGATCGAGGGTGGCGGTCGCGGCGCTCCGGGAGGACGGCATACTGCGGCTCGGCGTCGCCAACGGCCCGCCCGGCGACGGCCACGTCCCCACGGGTTCCGGCCCCGGCCGGCCGGCCCCGGCCCACCTCCCGGCCACGGAGGGCACCGGCCACGGGCTGATGGGGATGCGCGAACGGGCGGCCATGCTGGGCGGCGAGGTGTCTGCCCAGCCCACCGCGGACGGAGGATTCGCCGTGAACGCCACCCTTCCGGTGAAGGCGCGGGCCGGGACGTGACCGTCCGCGTGGTGATCGTCGACGACCAGGGCATGGTCCGCACCGGGTTCGGGGTGCTGCTGAACGCCCAGCCCGACATCGAGGTCGTCGGGGAGGCGGTGAACGGCGAGGAGGGGCTGCGTCGCGTCGCCGAGCTGCGGCCCGACGTCGTCCTGATGGACGTGCGGATGCCCGTCATGGACGGCCTGGAGGCGACCCGGCGGCTCCTCGACGGCCGCGGCGGGGACGGCGGGGGCGGCGAGGCGCCGAAGGTGCTGATGCTGACCACCTTCGACCTGGACGACTACGTCTACGAGGCGCTGCGCGCCGGAGCCAGCGGATTCCTGCTGAAGGACGCGTCGGCCGCCGAGCTCGCCGACGCCGTCCGGATCGTCGCGGCGGGCGACGCGCTCCTGTCCCCGTCGATCACCCGGCGGCTGATCGCCGAGTTCTCCCGGCTGGGCGGGCCGCGCGCACCGTCCCGCAAGCGGCTGGCGGAGCTGACCGAGCGGGAGACCGAGGTGCTCGCGCTGGTGGCGCGCGGCCTGTCCAACGGCGAGATCGCCGGGAAGCTGGTCGTCGCCGAGCAGACCGTCAAGACGCACTTCGGGCGCATCCTGATGAAGCTCGGGCTCCGCGACCGGCCGCAGGCGATCGTGTACGCCTACGAGGTCGGGCTGGTCCGGCCCGGCGACTGACGTCCCGCGGCGGTACGGCGGCGCGCCCGGCGGGCCGCCCGCCGAGGTATCGCCCCTCATACCGGGGTCGCAGCCGAAGGACGGCACCACCGGGTGATCCGCGCGGCGGCGTCCGGTTCCTAACGTCCTGGTCAGTGCTTCACCACTGACCAGGGAGGACGTCGGATGAGCAGCGGGCACCCGGCCCCCGGCCGGCGCACCAGGGCGGTCGCGGCGGCCGCCGTGCTGACGGTGACGGCCTCGACCACCGCTGCCGCCGGACGCACCGAGGCGTACGCGGGTCCGGCGCGGCTCCCGGCCCTGGCACCCGCGACGCTGGACGTCCGCTACCAGGCGGCGGGCGCGGAGATCGCCCGCGCATGGGCGACGGCGCGGCGCGTCCGCGACCACGACCGGGCGCGGGCCCTGTCGGCGTTCCTCGCGCCGGGCCGCCGGTTCCTGTCGTTCGACGCGCGCGGCCGCGGCCAGGCCGTCGAGGTCATCGGCGACCTCGCCGCCGCCGACCGGATCGCCGTCGTGGTGCCGGGCGCCGACACGACGCTCGCCAACTTCGACTCGCCGAAGTTCGTCGGCGGCGGCAGCCGCGCCCTGTACCGGCAGGTGCGCGCCGGCGCGCCCGCCGAGCGGATCGCCGTGGTCGCCTGGCTCGGCTACCGGCCGCCGCGCACGCTCAGCCCCGAGGTGCTGACCGGCGGCCGCGCCGCGGCGGGCGCCCGCGCGCTCGGCCGGTTCCTCACCGGCGTCCACCGCGTCAACGGGCGCGCCCGGATCGCGCTGCTGTGCCACAGCTACGGGTCCGTGGTGTGCGGGAAGGCCGCCCGCCACCTGGGCGCCGCGCCGGTGGACGACATCGCCCTGTTCGGCAGCCCCGGCGTCGCCGCGCACCGGGCGTCCGACCTCGGCACGTCCGCGCGGGTCTGGGCGGGCCGCGCCACCGGCGACTGGATGCGGTACGTGCCGAAGGTCAGCTTCGTCGGCGTCGGCTTCGGCGCGGACCCCGTCTCGCCCGGGTTCGGCGCGCGGCGCTTCGACGCCGGGACGGGCCCGCACAGCGCGTACCTCAAGCCCGGGACCGTCGCGCTCCGCAACCTCGCGCTCATCGCGCTCGGCCGGGACGCGGAGGTGACCCGGTGACGGCCCGCCCGGCCGCGCACGGCGACGGGCGCGACGGCGGGGTGGACGCGCTGCGCGCCTTCGCGATCCTCGGCGTCGTGCTCGGCCACTGGCTGGTGACGGCCCTCGTCGCGTCCGGCGACGGCCGCGACCTGCACGTCGCCAGCCCGCTGGAGGCGATGCCGGGGCTGGCGCCGCTGACCTGGGCGTTGCAGACGCTCGCGGTGTTCTTCCTGGTCGGCGGCTCCGCGGCGGCGAAAGGGCTGCGGCCCGGCGAGCCGTGGGACGTCCGGCTGCGGCGGCGCCTGGCGCGGCTTGCGCGCCCACTGCCCGTGCTCGCGGCGGCCTGGGTCCCCGTCGCCGCCGGGCTGCGGGCGGCCGGATTCCCGGGCGGCTCGCTGGCCACCCTGATCGGGCTGGTCCTCAGCCCGCTGTGGTTCCTCGGCGTCTACGCGGTGCTGACCGCGCTGGCCCCGCTGGTCGTCGCGGCCTGGCGGCGGCTCGGGCCGTGGGGCGCGGTCCTGCTCGTCGCCGCGACCGCGGCGATCGACCTCGGCCGGTTCGGCCTCGGCGCGCCCGGATGGACCGGCTGGGCGACCGTGCTGACGGGCTGGCTCCTGCCGTTCTACCTCGGCGCCGGATGGGCGCACGGCGCACTGCGCTCCCGCCGCACCGGGATCGTCCTGCTGGCGGGCGGCGCCGCCGCGACGGCGCTGCTGGTGGTCTTCGCGGGCTATCCGGCGAGCATGGTCGGCGTGCCGGGCGAACCGGTGTCCAACCTGAGCCCGCCGACGCTCGCCGCGGTCGCCTTCGGCCTCGCCCAGACCGGCCTCGCGCTGCTGCTGCACGGCCCGCTCACCGCCTGGACGCGCCGTCCCCGGGCGGGCGCGTGCGTCGCGGCGGCCAACCGCTCGGCGATGACCGTCTTCCTCTGGCACCAGACCGCCCTGATGATCACCACGGTCGGGGCGCTCCTCGCCGTGGGTAGCCTGGCCGGACTGCACACCGCGCCCGACCGGCCGTCCTGGCCGGCGGAGCGGCTGCTCTGGCTGCCGGTGTTCGCGCTCGCGCTGGCGGTTCTCCACGCGCTCGCGCACCGCTTCGAGCGGCCCTCGCCACGCCCGGACGGCGGCCGCGCGAACCCGGCGGCGGGCCCGCGCGTCTCACCACGCGCCTCCCCATGGGGGGTGCCCGGCCGGAATCCCCCACCGGCCCCGGATGGTAGAAAGGCCGAAGATGCCGCCGCCACGCAAGACGACCCCGAGGCGCGCCCGACGGCTGCGACGGGCGCTGGCCTGCGTCGTTTCCATCTCGGCCCTCATGCTCACCACCGCCGGGACCGGCCACGCCGACCCGTACGCGCCCCCCGCCCCCGTCCCGTCGATGGCGCCGTCGACCCTGGACGTCCGGTACGCGACCGAGCGCCGGTCGATCGAGCAGGCGCTGCGGACGGCGCGCAACGTCGGTGACGGGACGCGGGCGCGCGCGCTCGCCGCGTTCCTGGCACCGGACCGCCGGTTCCTCTACTTCGACCCGCGCGGGCGCGGGCAGGCCATCGAGGTCGTCGGCGACCTCGCGCACGCGCGGCGGATCGCGGTTCTCGTCCCGGGCGCCGACACGACGCTGACCGCCTTCGACCGGCGGGGCGGCAAGCCGTGGTCCACGCCCGGCGGCGGGGCGCGGGCCGTCTACTCCCGGGCGCGCTCGCTCACCGCCGATCCGGGCCTGGCCGTCGTGGCGTGGCTCGGCTACGCCGCCCCCAGGACCTTCAGCGGAGACGTCCTGACGGACCAGCGCGCCGACGAGGGCGCGGGCGAGCTGCTGGACTTCCTCGCCGGGATGCGCCGGGCGAACCCCTCCGCCCGCGTCGCGCTGCTCTGCCACAGCTACGGCTCGGTCGTGTGCGGCCGCGCGGCCCTCAACCACCACGGCCACGGCAGGGCCGACGCGTGGCGGCAGGTCACCGACATCGCGCTGTACGGCAGCCCCGGCACGACCGCGTGGTCCGCCGCCGGCCTGACCCGCACCGCCCGCGTCTGGGCCGGACGCGGCGCGACAGACTGGATGGAGGACGTCCCGCACGTCCGCATCCTCGGCCTCGGGCTCGGGCCCGACCCGGTCTCCCGCGGCTTCGGCGCCCGGGTGTTCGCCGCGGGCTCCGGCGGCCACAGCGACTACCTCTCGCCGGACTCGATCCCGCTGCGCAACCTCACCGAGATCGCCCTCGGCGACGCCCCCGCCGTCGTCCGCGGCTGAAGCCCGTTCCGCGCTCAGGGACGGAACATCGCCCGTTCGGTGGCACCCTAAGGAGGTGGACACCGCAAGCGAGGCCGAGATCCGCGAGCAGACCACCCAGCGCCTGGAGAAGGCGATGGGGACGTTCGGCACCGCGGCGCTGACCAGCATGGAGGAGCAGCTTCCCTGGTTCCGGCGGATGCCGCCGGACCAGCGCTCCTGGATCGGGCTGGTCGCGCAGGCGGGCATCGCCGCGTTCGTGGAGTGGTTCAAGAGCAACGAGCGGACCCGGCCCGCCATCGCCGGCGAGGTGTTCGGCACCGCGCCCCGCGAACTGCTGCGGTCCATCAAGCTGCACCACACCATCGACATGATCCGCGTGATCATCGAGGTGGTGGAGACCCGGCTGGACGAGCTGGCCGCGCCCGGCGGCGAGGCCCAGCTCCGCGAGGCCATCCTGCGCTACACCCGGGACGTGGCGTTCGGCGCGGCGCAGGTGTACGCGCGCGCCGCCGAGACCCGCGCCGCCTGGGACGCCCGCCTGGAGGCCCTCGTCGTCAACGCGGTGCTGCGCGGCGAGGTCGACGACGGCATGCACTCCTGGGCGGCGGCGCTCGGCTGGACGTCCAAGCCCGTCACGGTGATCGCCGGGTACACCCCGGAGGACGAGGAGCCCGAGGTCACCATCGACCAGATGCAGCTGGCCGCCCGGCGCGCCCGCGCCGACGTGCTGGCCGGCGTGCACGGCCACCGCGTCATCGTGGTGGTGGGCGGCGACGCCGACCCGATGGAGGCGGCCCGCCCGATCGCCGCCAAGTGCGGGCCGGGGCCCGTCGTGGTCGGCCCGAAGGTCGGCGACCTGTACGACTCGACCAAGTCCGCGCAGGCCGCGGTCGCCGGGCTGCGCGCCGCCGCGGGCTGGCCGGACGCGCCGCGCCCCGTCCCGGCGACCGAGCTGCTGCCCGAGCGGGCGCTCGACGGCGACGCCGAGGCCCGCCGGTACCTGGTGGAGGGTGTCTACAACCCGATGCTCGCCGCGGGCGCGCCGCTGCTGGACACGCTCACCACCTACCTGGAGCAGGGTTCGTCACTGGAGGCGACCGCCCGGCTGCTGTTCGTGCACCCGAACACGGTACGTTACCGGCTGCGTCGCGTCACCGAGCTCACGGGCCTCGCGCCGACCGACGGGCGCAACGCGTTCACGCTCCGCATCGCCCTGGTCCTGGGCCGGTTCGCCGCGCGCCCGCCCCGCGCCTAGGGCGCTTGTAGAGGTCGTACAAAGGGCCTGGACCAAACTTCGTCGCGATCGGCATCGTGAGGGAAGGGGCGTTCGCGAAAGGCTGGACGCCGTGATACTCCTCGCATCGCCCGGCCAGGGCGCCCAGACCCCCGGCTTCTTGCAGCCATGGCTAGAGATACCCGGAGTCGCCGACCGTCTCGCCTGGTGGTCGGCCGTCACCGGGCTGGACCTGGTCAGGTACGGGACGACCGCCGACGCCGAGGAGATCCGCGACACCGCCGTGGCGCAGCCGCTGCTGGTCGCCGCCGCGCTCGCCGCCCACGAGGTGCTCTACGAGGACGCCGCTCCCGGCGCCGTCGCGGGGCACAGCGTCGGCGAGCTCGCCGCCGCGGCGATCGCCGGGGTGCTGACCCCCGAGGCCGCGCTGGTGCTCGTCCGGGAGCGGGGCCGCGCGATGGCCGAGGCCGCCGCCGTCACCGAGACCGGCATGACGGCCGTGCTCGGCGGCGACGCCGAGGAGGTGCTCGCCGCCATCGACAAGCACGGCCTCACCCCCGCCAACGTCAACGGCGCCGGCCAGGTCGTCGCCGCCGGGACGACGGAGCAGCTCACGGCGTTCGCCGACGAGCCGCCCGCCGGCGCGCGGCTGCGGGCGCTGTCGGTCGCCGGCGCCTTCCACACCGCCCACATGGCCCCCGCCGTCGACACCCTCCGCCGCCTGGCCCCCGGCGCCCCCGTCGCCGACCCCCGCACGAAGCTGCTGCAGAACCGCGACGGCGCCGTCGTCGCGTCCGGCCGCGACTTCGTCGGGCGCCTCGTCGAGCAGGTCAGCGCCCCCGTCCGCTGGGACGCGTGCATGGCCACCATGCGGGAGATCGGCGTCACCGGGATCATCGAGCTGCCCCCGGCCGGGACGCTGGTCGGGCTCGCCCGGCGCGAGCTGAAGGGCATCGAGCTGGTGGCCCTCAAGACCCCCGCGGACCTGGACAAGGCCCGCGAGCTGATCAAGGCGGACGCGGCATGACCGGGCTGCGCATCCCCGAGGCGGCCGCGGGCGCCCGCATCCTCGCGTTCGGCGACTACCGCCCGGCCCGGATCGTCACCAACGACGAGCTGTCGAAGACCGTCGACACCAACGACGAGTGGATCCGCACCCGCGTCGGCATCCAGGAGCGGCGGATCGCCGGCGACGACGAGGGCATCGTCGAGCTCGGCGTGCACGCGGGCGGCAAGGCCCTCGCGAACAGCGGCCTCGACCCGTCCGACATCGACCTGGTGATCCTCGCGACCTGCTCGGCGGAGTCGCCGATGCCCGGCCACGCGCCGCAGGTCGCGCACCGGCTCGGCATCGACGCCCCCGGCGCCTTCGACCTGAACGCCGCCTGCGCCGGGTTCTGCTACGCGCTCGGCACCGCCAGCGCCGCCGTCCGCGCCGGCAGCGCCCGCAACGTGCTGGTGATCGGGTCCGAGAAGATGTCCCAGTGGATCGACTGGACCGACCGCTCCACCAGCATCATCTTCGCCGACGGGGCGGGCGCCGCGGTCGTCACCGGCAGCGAGTCGCCGGGCATCGGCCCGGTCGTGTGGGGCAGCGCCGGCGACAACTACGACAAGATCATCATTGACGACCGGCACTCGTTCATCCGGCAGGAGGGGCAGGCGGTGTTCCGCTGGGCCACCACCGCCATCGCGCCGGTCGCGCTGGAGGCGTGCGAGCGCGCCGGTATCGCCCCCGGCGACCTCGCCGCCGTCGTCCCGCACCAGGCCAACCTGCGGATCATCCAGGCCATCGCCCGGAAGATGAAGGCCACCAACGCCGTGGTGGCCGACGACATCGTGCACTCCGGCAACACCTCGGGGGCCTCCATCCCGCTGGCCCTGTCCCGCATGATCGAACGCGGCGACGTGCCGTCCGGCGCCCCCGCCCTCCTGGTGGGGTTCGGCGCCGGACTGTCCTACGCTGCCCAAGTCATCCAGATCCCGTAGGCCGTCACGCCTGCCCGCAGGCTCTGGACCAACCCATCGAAGGAGATAGCAGAACCATGGCAGTCGCCACCGAGCAGCAGATCCTGGACGGCCTCGCCGAGATCATCGACGAGATCGTCGGCATCGACAAGTCCGAGGTCACCCCGGAGAAGAACTTCATCGACGACCTCGACATCGACTCGCTGTCGATGGTGGAGATCGCGGTGGCCGCGCAGGACCGCTTCGGCGTCGAGATCCCCGACGACGAGCTGCGCAACCTGAAGAGCGTCCAGGACGTCATCAACTTCGTCCAGAAGCTCCAGAGCTAGTTCCGGCCGGTGGCCGGGCCGCGCTGCGCGCGGACCGGCCGCAGGGAGGGCGCGCCGCCGGGCCGCCCGGACGGGTCCGCACGGGCCCCGACGGCGCCCCGGGCCGGGCGCGCCCTGCCTCCACTCCCCCCTCCAGTCCGCAAGGAGCATCTATGAGCAAGAGCCAGACCAGAGTCGTGGTGACCGGTCTCGGTGCAACGACTCCTCTCGGCGGAGACCTGCCGTCGACCTGGTCCGCCCTGCTCGCCGGAGAGTCCGGGATCCGCAGCCTGGACTGGGAGGGCGTCGAGGATCTGCCGGTCCGTTTCGCCGCCACGCTGAAGGTGGACCCGGCCGAGGTCATGCCGAAGCAGTCGCTGCGCCGGCTGGACCGCAGCCAGGCGATCGCGCTGATCGCGGCGCGCGAGGCGTGGACCGACGCCGGCTTCGCCCCGGCCGTCAGCAACAAGACCATGCGCAACGAGGAGCCCGCCGGCGTGCCCGGCGGCTTCGTCGTCGACGGCGACCGGCTGGGCGTCGTCGTCTCCAGCGGCATCGGCGGCCTGCACACCGCGCTGAACAGCTACGACGTGTTCCGCGAGCAGGGCTGGTCGCGGGTGTCGCCGTTCACCGTGCCGATGCTGATGCCGAACGGCGCGTCCGGGCACGTCGGCATCGAGTTCGGCGCGACCGCCGGCTCGCACGCCCTGGTCAGCGCGTGCGCGTCCAGCGGCGAGGCCGTCGGCTACGCCATCGACATGATCCGCGCGGGCCGCGCGGACGTCGTCATCTGCGGCGGCACCGAGTCGTGCATCCACCCGCTGCAGATGGCCTCGTTCGGCCGCATGCGCGCGATGTCGACCCGCAACGACGAGCCGGCGCGCGCGTCCCGGCCGTACGACAAGAACCGCGACGGCTTCGTGCTCGGCGAGGGCGCCGCCATGATCATCCTGGAGTCGGAGGAGCACGCCCGCGCCCGCGGCGCCCGCGTGCAGGGCGTCGCCGCGGGCTGCGGCTACTCCAACGACGCCTACGACATCGTGCTGCCGGACCCGAGCGGCGGCGGTCAGGCCAAGGCGATGCAGCGGGCGCTCGCCGACGCCGGGCTGCGGCCCGAGGACATCGTGCACATCAACGCGCACGCCACCTCGACCCCGTCCGGCGACGTCGCCGAGCTGAACTCCATCAAGGCGGGCCTCGGTGAGGAGGCCGCCGCCAAGGTGGCCATCACCGCGACCAAGTCGATGACCGGGCACCTGCTGGGCGGCGCGGGCGCGCTGGAGTCGGTGTTCACGATCCTGGCGCTGCGGGACGGCCTCGTCCCGGCGGTCGCCAACCTGGAGGACCTCGACGACGAGGTCGACCTGGACATCGTGCGGGACGAGCCGCGCAAGCTCGCGGACGGGCCCGCCGCGGCGCTCAACAACTCGTTCGGCTTCGGCGGCCACAACGTCTCGGTCGCCTTCGAACGCGCTCTCTGACCGCGCACGGCAACGGCCCGGCGAGTCCGACTCTCGGACCCGCCGGGCCGTTTCGCATGCTGTTTTACGAGTCCGGCAACGACCTCGGCCATCACGCGAGCGCGTTATCTGACCGGTGGGGGCGATGCCGGAGGCGAGCCCCCACCGGGAAGCTCGCGAAGCGAGTTCGCGCTCGCCCAAGACCGGTCAAGGGCCGAGCCGCCAGGCGAGGCCCTTTGGCCGGGGTTGCCTCAAACAGCCGCGTGGAGCCAGCGCACGGGAGCTCCGTCGCCGGCGCGGCGGAAGGGCTCCAGCTCGTTGTCCCACGGGGTGCCGAGGAGCCGCTCCAGCTCGTGCTCCAGGTTCGTCTTGCCGACGGCGGCGTTGGCCATGACCGCGCGGAGCCGGTCCTCGGGCACCATGATGTCGCCGTTGGCCCCGATGACGCCGCTGAACACCCCGAGGGTCGGGGTGAAGCTGTAGCGGACGCCGTCGCTGCCGGGCGTCGGGTCCTCGGTGGCCTCGAACCGCACCAGCTTCCAGTTGCGCAGGGCCGAGGTGATCCCTGCCGCGGTGCCCGGCCTGCCCTCCCAATGAAGCTCGGCGCGCAGCGTCCCCGGCGCGGCCGCCTGATCAGCCCACTCAAGGGAAACGGGCACGCCGAGAACACCTGCGGCGGCCCACTCGATGTGCGGGCTCAGCGCAGGTGGCGCGGAGTGGACGTAGAAAACGCCACGTGCGGTCACCGGACCTCCTGGATCTGTACCGAGGCTCGTCTTCCCCTACGGCCTCGTACGTCCCAAGACGGCGTCCGCGTCCCTCATTGTGCATCATCGGCCCGGGTCGCACCACCGTGACTTCACCGTTTGCCGAACGCTTGACCACGGGATGCGCACCGTTCACCGGTCCCGGCCGCCAAGCGTAGGCCCTCGCCGGGCGGCCGCGCCGCCGTTTCGGCGCGTTCGGCGGTCACTTACGGTCCCCGTTCCGGCACGATGAGTGCCGGATCCGTGGGCACGGGAGGGGATGCGATGCTCGACCAGGAGGCGCGGCTGGTCCGGTTGCTGGCGCGGCACCGTGACGCGGTGATGGTGGAGCCGGTGCCGGGGCGGCGGGCGCTGGTGCGCCGCGACCAGGTCCTCGTCTCCGGGCGGGACGCGGGTCCCGCGCAGGACCTGGTGCGGCGCTGGTGCGACGCGCGGGAGGACGGGCCGGGCGCGACCCGGCTGCGGCTGCGGCCGTCGGCGAAGGTGGACGTGTGCGAGCTGTCCGCGCAGCTGTCCGGCGGTGGCCGCCATCGGACGCTGAGCGTGTCGCCGAACCATCTCGTCCACGGCCAGCCGATGTGGTGGAGCGGCCCGGCCGACCGGCCGCGTCCGGCGGCGCCGCTGCCCGCGCCGGTCGCGGCGGGCGCGCGCCGGGACGTGACGGTCGCGATCCTCGACACGGGGCTGTCGCCGCACCCCTGGTACGAGGACACCGCGTGGTTCCGCGAGCAGCGCGACGAGGCGGCGGAGGTGCTCGACGCCGACCTCGACCTCGAACTGGACGCGCAGGCGGGGCACGGCACGTTCATCGCGGGCGTGGTGCTGCGGCACGCGCCGACGGCGGCGCTGCGCGCGCTGCGCGTCATCGGCGGGGACGGCGTCGGCGACGAACTGGACGTCATCCGCGCGCTCGCCCGGCTCGCGGCCTGGGGACGCGCGGACGTGGTGAACATCTCGCTCGGCTGCCACACCTACGACGACCGTCCGTCGCCGGTGCTGGCGAGGGCGATCAGCGCGCTCGGCCGCCGGACGGTCGTGGTGGCGTGCGCGGGGAACACCGCGAGCGAGCGCCCGTTCTGGCCGGCCGCGATGAAGCCCGTCATCGGGGTTGCGGCGCTCGACGGGGACGACCGGGCCTGGTTCTCCAACTACGGCTGGTGGGTCGACGCGTGCGCGCCGGGAGTGGACGTCGCGAGCACGCACGTGTGGTTCGACGGCCCGCGCGCCCCCTCGGGAGGCGTCGACGCGGACCGGTTCGAGGGGTACGCGACGTGGAGCGGGACGTCGTTCGCGGCGCCCGCCGTGGCCGGGCGGATCGCGGGGCTCGCCGCGCAGGAGGGGCTGGACGCGCCGTCGGCCGCCGACCGGGTCCTCGATCCGGCGCGCCACGTCACCCTCCCGGATCTCGGCGTACTCATCAGTTCTTGAGCACGGTCCGATGGCGAAGCGGTAACCGCGCACGGAGCGTCGCCGTGATCGCACTTAAGGTGATCTCCCGATGCCGGCGGACGACGTGGCGGGAGCCCCCTTGGCGACTTTGCAGGACGACGACACGAGCGCACTGGTGGTGCGGGCTCGGGAGGGCGACGATGCCGCGTGGGCGCGGCTCGTCGAGCGGTACAGCGGGCTGCTGTGGTCGATCGCCCGCGCGCACGGGCTCGGCGACGCGGACGCGAGCGATGTGGTGCAGACGTCCTGGCTGAGGCTGGTGGAGCGGATCGACGCGCTCGACGACCCGTCCGCGACCGGCTGCTGGCTGGCGACGACGGCGCGCAACGAGTGCAGGGCCCTCGTGCGGCGGCGGGCCCGCGACCTGCCGCCGCTCGCGCTCGGCGCCCGGCACGCGTCCGGCCCGGACGAGGTGGCGGCCGCCCGCGAGCGGCTGGGCCGCGTCGGCGCCGCGCTGGAGGCGCTCCCCCGCCGCTGCCGGACGCTGCTGCGGCTGTTCGCGCAGGCGGCCAGCTACGCCGAGCTCGCGGCGGCGCTGGGCGTCCCGGTCGGCAGCGTCGGCCCGACGCGGGCCCGCTGCCTGGCCGCGCTGCGGAGGCTCGTCCCGTGAACGACGAGGAGCTGATGGCGGGGGCGCGGGCCGCGTTCGACGTCCTCGACCCGGTGCCGGAGGGCGTGCTCGCGGCGGCGCGTTCGGCGCTCGCGTGGCGGACGCCGGCGGCGGAGCTGGCGGAGCTGCGCCGGGACGGCGCCGTGCGTCCGGCGGCGGGCGTGCGCGGCGGTTCGGGGCGGTCGCTGGCGTTCGGATGCCCCCGGTCGGCGGTGGAGATCGAGGTCACCGAGGACGGGCGGCACCGCGAGATCACCGGACGGCTCGTCCCGCCGGCGAGCGCCGAGATCGTCGTCCGGCAGGGCGGCGATCCGGCGGGGCGGCCGGCCGGGCGCACCGGGCCGGGCGGGATGTTCTGCCTTCCGCACGTGCCGGAGGGGCTGGTCAGCCTGCTGTTCCGGCTGCCGGACGGCTCGTCGGTCGTCACCAGCTGGGTCCGCGTGTGAGCGGCGAGGACGAGCGGGCCCTGCTGTGGCTGGCGGCGATCGACCCGGCGACCGCGCACGCCCGCGCGACGGCGCTGCTGGAGCGGGGCGACGACATCCTCGCGTTGCGGATCGCGGGCCTGGCGTGCAAGGAGCTGGGGCGCCTGGAGGAAGGGCTGGACCTCCTGTACCGGGCGCTCGACCTGGCGACCGGGCGCGAGACGGCCGGCGCGGCGCCCGAGGACGACGGCTGGCCGGTGTTCGCGGACGACGCGTGGCCGGTGTTCGCGGACGACGCGTGGACCGGTGACGCGCGCCCCGACCCGTACACCGCCGCGAAGGTCCGGATGAACCTCGTCGGTCTTCTGACGGCCCGCGGGGATCTCACCGGGGCGCTGGCCCACGCGGAGGAGGCGGAAACCGTCCTGCGCGGTGAGGATGCGGACCGGCTGGCCGCCAACAAGGCCTGCGCCCTTGCCCGCGCGGGACGCGTCGCGGAGGCGCACGACGTCGCTGAGCGCGCGCTCGCGGGACTGCGGCGGGGGCACGACCGGGCGGCGCTCAACGGGCTGCTGACCAACATCGGGCTCGCGCGGGCGATGCGCGGCGACTTCGGCGGCGCCGAGGAGGCCCTGGCGGAGGCCGTCGCGGTCGGCGAGGCCGCCGGGCTGCGGCACCAGACGGCGATGGCCAAGGGGAACCTGGCGTTCGCGGTGTCGCGGCGCGGGGACGTCCCGCGCGCCCTGCGGCTGTACGCGGAGGCCGAGCCCCTCCTGGCCGGGGAGCGGCTGGCGCAGTGCCGCCTGGACCAAGCGGAGACCCTCATCGTGGCGGGCCTGCCGCGGGAGGCGCGGCCCCTCCTCGACGCGGCCCTGGCGGCGGCGGAGGCACACGGCTACAGGTGCGACGTCGCGGACGCCCTCCTGCTCCGCGCACACGCGGAACTCGCGGACGGCGATCCCGGACGCGCCGCCGAGAGCGCCGCGCGGGCGCGGGACGCGTTCGCCGGGCAGGAGCGCCCCGGCTGGATCCCGCTCGCCGAGCACGTGCTGGTCAAGGCGCGCTGGGAGTCCGGCGAGCGGTCCGGCGCGCTGCTGGCGGACGCCGCCGCGGCGGCGGGCCTGCTCGGCGACGGCGGCTGGGCCGGGCCCGCCGCCGAGACCCGCGTCATCGCCGCGCGGGTCGCGATGGCCCTCGGCAGGCCGTCCGCGCACCTGCTGGCGGACGTCGACGGCACGGACGGTCCCGCGGCGGTCCGGATCGCCGCCCGGCACGCGACCGCGCTGGCATGCTCGGCGCGCGGCGACGTCCCGGGCGCGGTCGGCGCCGTCCGCGCCGGGCTGGAGGCGGCCGCCCGGCACGCGGAGGCGTTCGGCGCGCTGGACCTGCGGGCCCGCGCGGCGGGCCTCGCCGGGGAGCTGGCCGCGCTCGGGCTCGGCCTCGCCGGGTCCGCCGCGGAGCTGCTGGACCTGGAGGAGCGGCGGCGCGCCATCGCCCGCCCGGGGCGGCTGCGGCCGCCCGCCGACCCCGAGCGGGCGGGGGCGCTGGCGGCGCTGCGGGCGCTCAGCGCCGCGCACACCTGCGACGCGGCGAGCGGCGGCGTCCCGTCCGTGCTCGCCGCCGACCTGGCGGCCCTGGAGGCGAAGGTCAGCGCGCACACCCGCCGCCGCCCCGGCGGGCCGCCCGGACCGGAGGCCCCCGAGCCCGCCGAGATCGCCGCCGCGCTCGGCGACCGCGCCCTCATCGAGCTGGTCGCCGTCGGCGGCGAGCTGCACGCGGTGACCGTCGCCGGCGGCCGGACCCGCAGGCACCGGCTCGGCGACCACGACGCCGCCGCCCGCGAGGCGGGCCTGATCCGCTACGCGCTGGGCCGGCTCGCGGGCGCGGACGACCCCGCCGCGCTCACCGCCGCCGCCGAGTCCGCCGAACGGCTCGACCGGCTCCTGCTGGCACCGGTCCGGGCCGACGCGGGCGACCGCGACCTGGTGATCGCCCCGGCCGGTCCGCTGCACGGCCTGCCCTGGGCGGTGCTGCCGTCGCTCGCGGGACGCCCGTTCACGGTCGTCCCGTCGGCCGCGGCCTGGCTGCGCGCCCGCGCGGACCGTCCGCCCGGCGGCCGCACCGTCCTGGTCGCGGGCCCCGGCCTCGCCCACGCCGGACGCGAGATCGCCGCGCTGCGCCGCGTCCACCCCGGCGCGCTCGTCCTGGACGGCCCGGACGCGCGCGCCGAACCCGTCCGCGACGCGCTGGACGGCGCCGCGCTCGCCCACATCGCCGCCCACGGCGAGTTCCGCGAGGGCAACGCGCTGTTCTCGCGGCTGCGGCTCGCCGACGGCCCGCTGACCGTCCACGACCTGGACGCGCTCGCGGCGCCGCCGCGCCTGGTCGTGCTGTCGGCCTGCGACATCGGCCGCTCCGACGAGGGCGACGCCGCCGTCGGGATGGCGGGCGTGCTGCTCGCCCTCGGCGCCGCCACGGTGATCGCCAGCGTCGCGCCCGTCCGGGACGCCACGACACCGGAGTTCATGGCGGCGCTCCACGCCGGGCTGGCGTCGGGACTGCCGCCAGCCCGCGCGCTCGCCGGCGTGCCGCGCCTGCCCGGCGCGGCGGGCTTCCTCTGCTTCGGTTCGGGATGAGACCGGCCCGTGGCCGCCGGAACCTACCGGCGGCCACGGGCCGTCACGTCAGGAATCGCCCGTCGCGACGGGGTTGGCGGGATCGGCGACCCAGTTCGACCAGGACCCGACATAGAGGGCCGCGGGTATCCCCGCGAGGTGGAGCGCCAGGATCTCGTGCGCCGCGGTCACCCCGGAGCCGCAGTAGGCGCCGACGTCCAGTGCGTCGGTCGCGCCGAGCTTCGCGAACCGCTCGCGCAGCAGCTCCGGCGGCAGGAACCGGCCGTCCACGCCGACGTTCCCGGACGTCGGAGCGTTCCGCGCGCCCGGGATGTGCCCGGCGACCGGGTCGACGGGCTCGGCCTCGCCGCGGTACCGCTCGGCGGCGCGGGCGTCCAGCAGCACCCCGGCGGTCGCCAGCGCCCCGGCCCCCTCCGCGTCCAGCACGGGCAGCCGGCCCGGACGCGCGAAGAAGTCGCCCGGCTTGACGTCCGGCTCCTCGGTGGTGACCGGGTGGCCCGCCTCCGTCCAGGCCCGGTAGCCGCCGTTCAGCACGCGGACCCTGTCGTGGCCGAAGTAGCGCAGCGACCACCAGACGCGCGCGGCGGCCGTGGAGTCGGCGTCGTCGTAGACGACGACGAGCCGGTCCCCGGACACGCCGGTGCGGCGCATCGCGGCCTCGAAGTCACCGGACGGGGGCAGCGGATGGCGCCCGGCCGGACCGGGCGGCCCGGCCACGTCGCGGTCCAGGTCGACGAACACGGCTCCGGGGAGGTGGCCCTTGCGGTAGGAGTCGATTCCCGGCGGCCCTGCCAGATGCCAACGCACGTCCAGCAGGACCAGGGGGGTCTGCCGCCGGAGCAGCCGGTCCAGCGCGGGCACTTCGATGAGAGGGTGCACATCGCCAGTTTGACCTTCGTCGCCCGGATTGAGGAGGGGCTCGGCGCGGTTCGTCACGACCGGCAGCCTACGCACCACCGGCCCCGGGACACGCCGTGCGCGCGCATTCCGCGACAGCGCAGGTCAGGACCGGAACAGGGGCCGGGGGGCGGGCGGCGGGACGGCGGCGCGGTCAGGGACGGGTCGCCGTCAGCAGCGGGACGATCTGCTCGGCCGCGACGAGCGAGCCGTGCATGCCGACCATCCGGTTCAGCCAGGGCTCGCGCTCGGACGCCACGATCGCCAGGCCCCCGTGCGGCACCGCGATCACGTCGCCGATCCGCTCGGCCATCCCCGGGGCGAGCGGGCCGAACCAGCCGTCCGCCACCGCCTTCTCGCGCGGCACGACCCACGCCCGGTCGCCGACCAGCGCCGTCCACGCGGCGAGGACGTCGTCATGGGCGCCCGGTTCGCTGTACACGTACCGGCTGCGCGCGTCGCCGCCGAGCAGTGCCACGCCCTCGCCCAGTTCGGGAACGGTGTCGGCGTCGATCCGTTCCACCGGGTCCACCATGCCGTGGTCGGCGGTCACGTACAGCGCCGAGCCCGGCGGCAGGACGCCGGCGAGCTCCTGCACGAGGACATCGACGAACCGCAGCTGGTGCCGCCACTCGGCGGACCCCACCCCGAACCTGTGGCCGGTCGAGTCGAGATCCGGATGGTAGACGGTCACGAAGGACCGGTCGCCGCGCCGCAGCGCCCGCTCGGCCCGCCCGACGAGCTGGCCCAGGCTGTCCGCCGCGACGTAGTCGGCGCCGCGGGTCGTGGCCCGGCTGAGCGGCGAGTTCCGGTACAGGCCGAGGGACACGTAGGCGGCCGCGACGCCCGCCGCCGCCGCCCGCTGGTAGATCGTCGGCGCGGGCTGGAAGCGCTCCGGGTCGACCGAGTCGTCCCGCCAGCGCAGGCAGTTCAGCAGCCGTCCCGTGCCCGGGATCGCGACCTGCACGCCCAGCAGGCCGTGCCCGCCGGGCGGCAGGCCGGTGCCGAGCGACCCGAGGCTGGTGACGGTCGTGGCGGGGAACCCCGCGGTGATCGGCCCGCCGCCCATCGCCGTCAGGTACGGCGCCTCGTCCGGGTGGGCGCGGAGCTGCTCCCAGCCGAGCCCGTCGATCAGCAGCACGCAGGCGCGCGGCAGCGCGGGCAGGCCGAGCGCGTTCGCCGCGTCCGGGACGCCCAGCGCGGCCAGCACCGAGACCGGGACGTCGGCGAGCGCGCCCGTCCCGTACCGCGGCACGGGCGGCGCCGGCGCCCCGCTCACCGGCCGCTCACCGCGCGGTCGCCGCGGACAGCTCCTCGGCGAAGGCCAGCACCTGCGCGACGGCGTCGGCGCCGTCGGCGGCCTCGCTCACCCGCAGGGACAGGTCGTCGGCGGTGACGCTGCCGGTGTAGCCGTGGTCGGCCTCGCAGTTCTCGTCGCCGCAGGTCGCGGGCTCCAGGTCGATGTGCGCGATGGCGCCCCACCCGATCGTCAGCACGACCTCCGTCGGCGGCACCCCGGGCACGTAGGAGGCCGGGTCCGGGACGACCCGCGTCACCGCGACCGACTGGACGCGCTCCAGCTTCACCGCCTCCGTGGTGGTGGACGCGTGCGGGCGCTCCATGCCCTCGCCGGGCGGGTGCTCGTCGGTGTGGCACACCAGCAGCCGGCTCGCGGACAGCACCAGCACGGTCACGTGCCGCCGGACCTCCATCGCGGGATCGAACGTCGCCTCGTGGTGCACGACGTACGCGACGACGCGGTCGTCCCCTATGGCCGACTCGACCGCGTCCGCGACCAGGGCCGGGTAGTAGCCGCTGCGCTCGATCGCCGTGCGCAAACCATGCGCGGTCGCTCGGGTTTCCCTCATGCCCCTATCCTGCCCTGTCCGGGGCGGGACGCGCACATGCCCGGCGCGGCGGGAGATCACCGGCACGGCCCCGCGGCGCGGGCCGCACGGGTACCCGCCGGGCACGCGGGTACGGGGAGCATATGGACGAGAAAGAGCCGCTGCCGACCCCGCAGCCGGTGCCCCCGCCGACACCGGACCCCACCCCCGCGCCGGAACCGCTGGTCCCGCCGACCGAGCCGCCGCCCGGCCCGATGCCGGGCCCCCCGCCCCGGCCGCCGGGGCCCATCCCGCCGGGGCCCGCGCCCGACCCGGTCCCGCCCGGCCCGCCACCGGAGCCGACCCCGCCGGGTCCCGCGCCGCAGCCCACGCCGCCGGCGCCGGACCCCGACCCGGTCCCGCCCGGCCCCGAGCCCGACCCGATCCCGCCGACCCCGGCGCCCAGCCCGCCGCCGCCTCCCGGCCGGCCCTAGAACTGCCGGAGGCGCCGAGGGCCCAGCTCCGTGCGCGGACCCAGCGGACGTTCCAGGCGGAGAGCGACGCCGCGCACCGCGACGCCGGACACGTCCGCCATGACCGGGTCCAGTTCGAGCCGCGCCACCTCCGGCAGGTCGTACCCGAGTCGGGACACCCGCAGCAGCAGCTCCTCCAGGGCCGCGACGTCCACCGGCTGCGCGCCGCGATGGCCGAGCAGCAGCGGCGCCGTCCGGATCGCCCGGATCAGCTCCGCGGCCTCCACGTCGGTGAGGGGCCCCAGACGGTAGGCGCGGTCGTCGAGGAGGGCCGCGGTCTCGTCGGCCAGGCCGAAGGAGACGACGGCGCCGAACGACGGGTCCTCCATGGTCACGACCCGCGTCGGCACTCCCCCGCCGGCCGCGTCCCCCGAGACCTCGATGCCGTAGCAGCCGAGCAGCTCGGCGGCCTGCTCCGGCGTGGCCTTCACCGGATCGCCCGTCCCGAGCCAGTCCTCGACCAGCGCCCGCGCGCGCTTGCGGTCGATCCCCTCCAACTCCGGCACGCGGCCCGCCGGCGTCCGCCGCCACTGCGCGTACCGGACCACGTAGGCCAGCGCGCGGACGGCGTCCTCCGGCGCGGCATAGGACGGCACCGAGCCCTCCGCCGCCGTCCCGTCCGGGCCGGTGATCCGCAGATCGGCCGGCATGCCCTCCGACCCCAGGTAGGTCGCCACGATCGGCTTGCTGCCGCCCGCCGCCAGCCGCAGGATCTTCTCCGGGACGCGCACGTCGTACCCGCCGATCGTGGGCGGGGTGAACAGCGCCACGATCGCGTCCACGGAATCGTCGGCCAGCGCCTCCGCCAGCGCCGCCTCGTAGTCGTCGGCGTCCGCGCGGGGCCCCAGGTCGACCCGCGGGCGGACCTCCAGGCCCAGCGCGGCCGCCGCGTCCTGCGCCAGCAGCCCCAGCGAGTCGGAGTTGTCGATGATCGCGATCCGGTCGCCCGACGGGAGCGGCTGGTAGGCCAGCAGCTGCGCCACGTCGAACAGCTCCGCCAGGTCCTCCACCCGGATCAGGCCGGCCTGCTGGAACAGCGCGCTCACCGCGTGGTCGGGAAGCGTCAGCGCGCGCGCCGCGTGCCCGATCGGGACGCCCTGCGTGCTGCGGCCGCTCTTCACCGCCACGATCGGCTTGCGGCGGCCCAGCCTGCGCGCCAGCCGCGCGAACTTGCGCGGGTTCCCCAGCGACTCCAGATAGAGCAGCACGGCCTTGGTCGCCGGGTCCTCCTCCCAGTACTGCATCAGGTCGTTGCCGGACACGTCCGCCCGGTTCCCCGCCGACACGAAGGTCGACAGGCCGAGGCCGCGCTCCGCCGTCCGCTGCAGGATCGCGATGCCGAGGGCGCCCGACTGGGAGAAGAAGCCCACCGGGCCCCGGCCCGGCATCGTCGGCGCCAGCGTCGCGTTCAGCCGCACCTCCGGGTCCGTGTTGGCGATGCCCAGGCAGTTCGGGCCGACCACCCGCATCCCGTAGGCGCGGGCCAGCCGCACCAGCTCCTCCTGGTCCGCACGCCCCTCCGGACCCGTCTCGCCGAACCCCGACGACACGACGACCAGGCCGCGCACGCCCTTCCCCGCGCACTGCTCCACGACCTCGCGGACCGCGTCCGCCCGCACCGCGACGACCGCGAGGTCCACGTCGTCGGGAATGTCCAGCACGGACGCGTAGGCCCGCACACCAGCCACCGCCGTCGCCGTCGGATGCACCGGGTACACCGGCCCGGTGAAGTCCCCGCTCAGCAGGTTCCGCAGGACGGTCTGCCCCACGCTGTGCTCCGCGCGGCTCGCACCGACCACCGCGACCGACGAGGGGAACAGCAGCCGCTGGATCGACCGCGACTCCGCCCGGTGCTCGCGCGCCGCCATCACCTCCACCGACGTCTCCGTCGGCTCCAGGTCCAGGACGAGCTCGATCACGCCCTCCTCGAACCGCTGCTCCGCCCGGTAGCCCGCCTCGCGGAACACCCGCGTCATCCGCCGGTTGTCCGGCAGCACGCTCGCCACGAACCGGCGCACGCCCCGCTCCCGCGCCGCCGCCGCGATGTGCTCCAGCAGCACCGCGCCCAGCCCCCGCCCCTGATGGGCGTCCTCCACCAGGAACGCGACCTCCGCCGTCTCCGGCCGGTCGTTCAGCAGGTCGTACCGGACGACCGCCACCATCTCCTCGCCGATCGTGGCGATCAGCGCGACACGCCGGTCGTAGTCCACTCCCGTGAAGTGCTCGACCTCACGGTCCGTGAGGTAGGGGCGCGGCGAGAAGAAGCGGTAGTAGATCGTCTCCGGCGACAGCCGCGCGTAGAAGACCCGCAGGAGATCGGCGTCCTCGCTCCGGATGGGCCGCAGATGCGCCGTCCCGCCGTCGCTCAGGACGACGTCGGCCTCCCACTGGTCCGGATAACCCTCGGTCACGTACCGAGCGTAAGGCACGCGGCGCCGGCGGCACGCTGAGGGAAAAACCAGGGTTCCCGGGTTTCGCTGCGCGTTCGAGACCTAATCGGGGGCCAAGAGCTGTTACCGTCGTTCCACGCCCTGAAGCCGCTCGCGCGGGCCGTGTTGATCGAGGTGATGACTCCATGACGCGCGTGGTCGTGGTCGGCGATCTCATGACAGACACCGTGGCTCGTGCCGCGTACCCTTTGGCGAAGGGCAGTGACACGCCCGCCGCCGTGACGACCCATGGGGGAGGATCGGGCGCCAACGTCGCGTCCTGGCTCGCCCTGGAGGGGATCGAGGTCGCCTTCGTCGGCCGCCGAGGCTCCGACATCGCGGGCCGCAACCGGGACATGGAGCTGATGGGGTACGGCGTCGACGCCCGCCTCGTCATGGACCAGGAGCGCCCCACGGGCACCTGCGTGGTCATGGTCACCCACAAGGGCGACCGCACCATGCTGTCCGACCCGGGCGCCAACGCGGCCCTCCTCCCCGAGGACATCGAGCGCTGCAAGGACCTGTTCTCGCAGGGCACCCACCTGCACATGTCCGGGTACTCGCTGATCAACGAGGGCTCGCGCAAGGCCGCCATCCACACCCTCGAACTCGCCCGCCAGGCGCAGATGTCGGTGTCGGTCGACGGCGGCTCGTCCTCCCCGCTCAAGCGGATGGGCGCCGAGCCGTTCCTGGAGTGGACGCAGGGCGCCCGTCTCCTGGTGGTCACCGGCAAGGAGGCCGAGATCCTCACCGGCCGCGAGAACCCGGCCGCCGCCGCCAAGGTGCTCACCGCCTGGTACCCGCAGGTCGTCATCAAGGTCGGCGCCGACGGGGCCCTCTGGTACACCAACGGCCGCCCCGAACCCGTCACCGTCGCCGCCGAACCGGTCGAGAAGGTCGTCGACGGCACCGGCGCCGGCGACGCGTTCATCGCCGGGTTCCTGCCGCCCTGGCTGGACGGCAAGCAGCCCGCCGACGCCCTCACCGCCGGCTGCCGTCTCGCCGCCCAGGCCACCCAGCACCTCGGCGCCCGCCCGTCCCTCGACGTGGTCGACAACCAGATCAAGTAAGGGTGTTGGCCAAGGGGGCGCCCTGTTGATCCAGGGGCGACCTCGTGGAACCCCCGTCGCGGCTGGCAGGCTGTTTCCGCTCCGCTAGCGCTCCGCGGCATAACAGCCTGTCCGCCGTCGGGCATGCCTGCTCCGCTCGCTGCACTCGCTCCGCGTGCCCGCCCGTGGCGATGGCTGGGCTCTACTCCTCCGCGCCCTTGTCCAACCACCTCCCCGCACCCTCGCCCGCCCGGCCCTCCGCACCCTCGCTCGATCGGCTTGGCGGGTCAGGCCAGGGGGGTGTAGGTGCGGACGTCCTCGTGGACGGCGGCCCAGAGGCGGTTCAGCGGATGGCCGGCGTCGTAGCGCTCCAGGTCGGCCCGGCGGACGAAGGCGCCGGTCATCAGCTCGGCCTTCGGTTCCAGGTCGTCGTGCAGTCCGATGGCGCGCAGCGGGACGGCGTCCGGGTCGTCGCGGCCCGCCATCCCGCGCCCGATCGAACCGGTGACGATCATGCAGCCGCGGACGAAGCCGGAGCGCAGCAGGGACAGTCCGTAGTGCACGTCGTCGATGTCAGCAACGACGTTCAGCCGGTCCCGGAACGCGGGCCCGTACCAGGTGGCCAGCAGATCGGCGACCAGGCCGGCGGGCGGCAGCACCAGCGGCACGCGGCCCAGCCGGCTCGTGCGGACCGGTCCGTCGGGCAGTTCGCTCTCCGGCAGGTTGGTGAGCAGCAGCGCCTGCCCGCGCGCGTACTCGATGACCTCGTACTCCTTCAGCCGCTCGTCGCCCTCCGGCGTGCTGACGATGCTGCCGCACACCAGGTCGACCTGCTTCGTCTCCAGCCGGGACCACAGGTCCTTCGTGCGGACGTGCGCCACCTTGAACTCGACCTCGCGCTGGCGGAACTCCTCGGACACCCGCGCCCAGGCCCGCGACACGATCGGCAGCGTGAACTCGGTGGTGCCGACCGTCAGCATCCGGCCCAGGCGGCGGCGGCTCCAGTGGATCGACTCCAGCCAGTTCTCGATCGTCGTCCGCGCCAGCTCCACCGTCGTCTCGCCGGTCGGCGTGAACAGGAAGTCCTTCCCGCGCCCCTGCCGGACGGTCAGCACCTCCCCGCACAGCGCCTGGCTGTTGCGGTTCAACGTGTCGAGCTGCTTCTGGACGCTGGACTGCTCCCGCCCGAGCGCCCGGGCGGCGCGCAGCGCGGACCCCGTCTCGTGCACCACCAGCAGCGTGCGGAGCTGGTCGAACGTGGCATCCAGCAGACCGGGCGGGCAGTCGAGGAGCGCGTCGAGGGTCGATGACACGGGGAGGGACACTACTACCTGCCTCCTTCGTCCCGCCGAAATGGCCGTCCGTTCATCTGAGCGGGAAATGATGACATTTCCCGCTGAACTTATCTCAAGATGTTCTCTCAAACAGCTGGACAGGGTTTTCTAACCTCTAGAACACTTTCTCCCGTTGCCACCCGTACCCGAGGAAGCAGATCCGTGACGCCGACCGCCCCCGCGCCCTCCGTCCCGTCGACCGACGGCGAGCCGCCGGAGAAGATCGCCGTCCCGGTGCTGCCCTCGGCCGCCCCGCAGCATCCGGGCGACCGGCTCGTGTACTCGGGAGTGCGGGACGAGCCCGCCGGGCGGCGCAGCCACCGGCCCCGCCCATCGGGCGGCGGCCGCCGAGGCCTCGGGGTCCACCCCTAGAGGCCGCATCGACCCCGGTTCGCCGCGGCTCTTCTCCGCCGCGGCGCCCGGACCGGTCGCCGGTCCGTGCGCGGGGCCGCGCGCACGGGCCGGTCCACCATCTCCGCCCGCGCCTACAGGGGCGCGCGGGCGGCGTCCTCGCGGTCATGGCCGGGCCGCTCCCCGCCTCACCCGCGGGCCCGGCCGACCAAGAGAACGACCACCCGCCTCACCGCCCCGAACAGGTACTCCTTGAACAGCGCCCTGCCCCTCCTGGCGCAAGGGTTCGCCGTAGGCCAGATCCCGGCAGGCGCGCCCGGCTGAGAAGCACTCCCCCAGCCTCCCCCTGGAGCGGCGCCCATCGACGGCGCCTACCCAGGACACCAGCCAAGGTGGGCATCGAGGGCACGCGTCCGTGGCGGAGGACGTGGAGCGAGGGCGGGCGTAGAGAGCCGGCGTCAAGAGCGCCCGAAGGCGGGCATCCGTGGCGAGGGGAGAGGCGCGGCCCCAAGGGCGGGCGTCGAGAGCCGACGTCAAGGGGCGGCGCCGAAGCGCCCGCCGAAAATGGGCGTAGAGGGTCGGCTTCGCGGGTCGACGGCGCCGCGGGTCGACGGCGCAGGTCGGCACCACAGGCACCCGCCGAAGGCGCCAGCCGAGGGGCGACGACTAGTGCGCCCGTCGAAGCTGAATGTCCGTGGCGGGCGTCAAGGGTCGACACCAAGGGCGGGCGTCAAGAGCCGACGCCAAGGGGCGCCGCCGAAGCGCCCGCCGGAAGTGGGCTCCGGGGCGGGGACGAGGGCCGGGGGGCGAAGGTCGGCGTCAAAAGGCGCCAGCCGAGGCGGGGGCGAGGGGCGACCTCAGGGGCGCCCGTCGAAAGTGAACGTCCGTGGCGAGCGCCAAGGGTCGGCGCCGAAGCGTCCGCCGAAGGTCAACGTCGAAGGTGAGGGTCCGTGGCGGGCGTCGAGGGTCGGCGTCGAAGGTGGGCGTCCGTGGCGGGGTCGAGGGTGGGGGCGTGGATAGGGGGTTGGTTTCGTTGGCGGGTCGGGTGGGACGTTCGGGGTTGCGGGGGAACAGAGCGCGCGTCGTCCGGCTTGCCACCTACGCCGGCGGTGAGCGCCCGGACCGGGCGCCCGCACACGACCGAAGGAGAGAGCCGTCATGCGTGCTGTCATATTCGCCGAGTACGGTGCCCCATCCGTCTTGGAGGTGGTGGAGACCGAACGGCCCGAGCCCGGGCCCGGACAGGTGCGGGTGGCCGTCCGCGCCGCCGGGGTGAACCCGATCGACGTCAAGCTGCGTTCGGGGATCATGTCGGGCGGCGAGTCGCTCGCGGCGCCCCGTGCCCTCGGCTTCGAGGTCTCCGGCGTCGTGGACGCCGTGGGGGACGGGGTCGCGGACGCGGCGGTGGGCGACGCCGTCGCGGGGTGGCCGGTCGGCGGCGGCTACGCCGAGTACGCGCTGATGTCCGTCTACGCGGCGAAGCCGGACGCCCTGACCTGGGAGCAGGCGGCGGTGCTGCCCGTGGCGGGCGAGGCGGCGGTGCGCTCGCTGCGCGCGCTCAAGATCGACCGCGGGGAGACCCTGCTGATCAACGGTGCGTCCGGCGCCGTGGGCGCCCTCGCGACGCAGATCGCCGTTGCCGACGGCCTCACCGTCATCGGCACGGCGGGCGCGGCGAACCTGGACCGGGTGCGGGCGTTGGGGGCGACCGCCACCACCTACGGCCCCGGCCTGGCCGACCGCGTTCGCGAGTTGGCACCGCAGGGGGTGGACGCGGTGCTGGACGCGGCCGGGCACGGGGCGCTCCCGGACGCGATCGCCCTGCGCGGCGGCGTGGACCGCGTGGTGACGATCGCCGACCCCGCCGCCTTCGACCTGGGCGTGCCGTTCCTGTCCGGCGGCCCGGAGGACCAGACGGCGGAGGTGCTGCGCACGCTGCTGGAGGCGGCGGTGCAGGGGCGGATCACCCCGCCCGCGCCTCACGGCATGGCGCTCGACCAGGCCGCGCAGGCGCACGAGCGGGTGGAGAAGGGCGGAGCGGGGAAGATCGTGCTGATCCCCTGAGGCGCCGCCCGCCGGTGCCATGGCGGGCGGCGCCCGCCATGGCTCTCTGCCCGGAGGGCGGGTCAGTTGGGGGTGGCCAGGGTGAGCGGGAGGATCGCCTGGGCGCCCGCTTCTCTCAGCAGGCGGGTGGCGACGGTCATGGTCCATCCGGTCTCGATCCGGTCGTCGATCAGGAGCAGGGGGCCGGCCGCCTCCTTCGCGGCGACGGCGACGGGCTCGGGCAGCGCCAGCGAGTTCCAGACCGAGCGGAGGCGCTGGGCGCTGTTGTGCCGGCGCGGGACGGGCTCGCCCACGGGGACCAGGTCGCCCAGGTAGGGCAGGCGGCCGATCTCCGCGATGCGCCGGCCGAAGGTGCCGACGAGGCGGGGCCGGGAGCGCGAGCCGATCGTGACGACGCCGGCGGGGCGGGCGGCCCAGTCCCACGCGGCGAGGACCTTGACGACGGCGTCCACCATGTCGGCGGGGACGTCGGTGTCGCCGGCGGCGAACAGCTCGCGGAGCCGGTTGCCCCAGCCGATGTCGGTGAGGCGGCCGAGGGCGCGTCCCGTCTCCGCCTGCAGATCCGGTCTGATGCGGCCGGAGACGCCGAGGTCGTCCTTGACGCCGGTGGGCCACATGCGGCGCGGGGCGATGTCGACGCCGGGCCGGTGCAGGCGGTCGCGGGCACGGGTGGTCCCCTCGTCGGTGACATCGGCGGGCCAGTGCTCGCCGGTGCAGTTGTCGCAGCGCCCGCACGGCGCCGCGGCGGGGTCGTCCAGCTGCCGGCGGAGGAACTCCTCGCGGCAGGCGCCCGTCGTGATGTAGTCGAGCATCGCCTGCTGCTCGCGGCGGCGTTCCGCCGTGACGCGCTCATAGCGCTCACGGTCGTAGGCCCACGGGAGACCGGTGGACGTCCAGCCGCCCTTGACGCGGCGGACCGCGCCGTCGACGTCGAGGACCTTCAGCATCATCTCCAGGCGGTTGCGGCTCAGGTCGACCCGCGGTTCCAGCGCGCCGGTCGACAGGGGGCGGTCGGCGGCGTCGAGGACGTCGAGGGTGGCGCGGACCACGGGTTCCGGCGGGAACGCGAGGCTGGCGAAGTAGGCCCAGATCTCGCGGTCCTCGCGGCCGGGCAGCAGGATCACCTCGGCGCGGTCGACGCCGCGCCCGGCGCGCCCGATCTGCTGGTAGTAGGCGACCGGGGACTGCGGCGCGCCGACGTGCACGATGAAGCCGAGGTCGGGCTTGTCGAAGCCCATCCCGAGGGCGCTGGTGGCGACGAGGGCCTTCAGCCGGTTGCCCTGGAGGTCCTGTTCGGCCTGGAGCCGCTCGGCCGGCTCGGTCTGGCCGGTGTAGACCGCGACCTCGTGGCCCCGGTCGCGGAGGTAGCCGGTGATCTCGTGGGCGGCGGCGATGGTGAGGGTGTAGATGATGCCCGATCCCGGCAGCGACGCCAGGTGCTCGCCGAGCCACGCGATGCGCTGCTCGGCGGTGGGCACGGAGACGACCGCGAGGCGGAGCGAGTCGCGCTCCAGCGGCCCCCGCAGCACGAGGGCGTCGTCGCCGGCGAGCTGCTCGGCGACGTCCTGGGTGACGCGGGCGTTGGCGGTGGCGGTGGTGGCGAGGACGGGGATGCCCGGCGGGAGCTCGGCGAGCAGGGTGCGCAGCCGGCGGTAGTCGGGACGGAAGTCGTGCCCCCAGTCGGAGATGCAGTGCGCCTCGTCGACCACGACGAGCCCGGCGCCGGCGGCGAGCCGCGGCAGGACCAGGTCGCGGAAGTCGGGGTTGTTGAGCCGTTCGGGGCTGACCAGCAGGACGTCGACCTCGCCGGCCTCGACCTCGGCGAAGATCCGCTGCCAGTCCTCGGTGTTGGCGGAGTTGATCGTGCGGGCGTGGATGCCGGCCCGGTCGGCGGCCTCGATCTGGTTGCGCATCAGCGCCAGCAGCGGTGAGACGATCACGGTGGGGCCGGCGCCGCGCTCGCGCAGCAGCCGCGTCGCCACGAAGTAGACGGCGGACTTGCCCCACCCGGTGCGCTGCACGACGAGGGCGCGGCGCCGGTCGACGACGAGGGTGCGGATGGCCGTCCACTGGTCGTCGCGGAGCCTGGCGTGCTCGCCGGCGAGGGCGCGCAGGCACCGCTCGGCGTCGTCGCGGAGTCCGTCGGGAGTGCTCATGCCCCCTTTGGTACCAGCGGCGGCCGAGCACTCGCACCAGAACCTCGTTCTGTGGATAACCGTGCGCCGACCCGGCGGTGACGGTCGGTGGTGCCATGGGTAGCCTGCCTTGAAGATCGGTTTCATGGCGGAAGGACACCTGCGGGGGATGGGCGCGGCGGAACGCTTGCGGCGGACGTGGCATGTCCTGTGGGACGGGTCACCGCCGGAACCCCTCGAGGACGAGCCGAGCGAGGTCGTCGACCCGCGCGCGGTGGATCTCGTCCTTCGCGTCGGCGAGCTCCTCCTGGCCAGCGGCGAGACCACCGAGCGCGTGAACGAGGCCATGCTGGGCCTCGCGGTCGCCTACGAGCTCCCCCGCTGCGAGGTCCAGGTGACGCTCACCAGCATCCTGGTGTCGTCCCACCCCGGTAAGGGCGCGCCTCCGGTGACGGGATCGCGGGCCATCCGGCGCCGCACGCCCGCCTACTGGCGCCTCACCAAACTGCACGCCCTCGTCCAGGAGGCGTCCATCGGGATGCTGGAACTGGACGAGGCCCACAAGCTGCTCGCGGAGATGAAGCGGGGGCGGGGCCCGTACCCGCCGTGGCTCATCGTGGCGTCGCTGGGGCTGATCGCCGCCTCGGCCAGTGTCCTGTCGGGCGGCGGTTTCCTGGTCGCGGGAACGGCGTTCGTCGCCACCCTGCTGGGCGACCGGACGGCCGCCGCCCTCGCCCGCCGCGGCATCGCGGAGTTCTTCCAGCTGACGGTGGCCGCCGCCATCGGCGCCGCCGCCGCGGCCATCGTGGTCGCGGCGGGCAACCCGCAGCACGCCTCGACCATCGTCACCGGCGCGATCCTCGCCCTGCTGCCCGGGCGGCCCCTCGTGGCCAGCATCCAGGACGGCATCACCGGCGACCTCGTCAGCGCGGCCGCGCGCGGGCTGGAGGTCTTCTTCATGATCGCGGCCATCGTCGCGGGTCTCGGCGCGGTGGTGTACGTCGCGGTGAACGTGAACGTGCCGATCGACGTGAGCCACCTGCCCACGGCCCCAGTGACGCTGAAGCCCGTCCAGCTGATGGCGGCCGCCGCCGTGTCGGTGACGTTCGCGGTGTCGCTGGCGGCGCCGCGGGACGTGCTCCTGGCGTCCGCCCTCGGCGGCGCGCTGATCTGGACGATCTACGTGCTGCTCCGGGGATGGAACGTTCCGCCTGTCTTGGCCTCGGCGATGGCGGCGATCGTCGTGGGCGTGCTGGCGAACTGGCTGGCCCGTCGCCACGGCGCGCCCGTGATGCCGTACGTCGTGCCGGCCATCGGGCCCCTGCTGCCGGGGACGGCGCTCTACCGCGGCATGGTCGAGCTGAACACCGGTTCCCCGCAGTCCGGAGTGCTGAGCCTCATCGGCGCCCTGTCCGTGGCCCTCGCGCTCGGCGCCGGCGTCAACCTCGGTGGCGAACTCGTGCGCGCGTTCCAGCACGTCGGGCTCACCGCGGGGGGACGCTGGACGCGTCCGGCGGCGCGCCGGACGCGGGGCTTCTGACAGCACGGCCTTCCCGACCCCCGAAACTGTCGGTGGCGGACGTTACCTTCGCGGCATGTACCGACAGGGAGACATCCTGATCCTGCCCGTGCCGGAGGCGGAGGTTCCGCAATCCGTGCGGGACCTGCCCCCGTCCCCGAGGGACGGCCGGGGGCGCATGGTGCTGGCGCTGGGCGAGGCCACCGGCCACGCGCACGCGCTCACGGCGCCCGGTTCGCTGCTGCGGGTCCCCGACCCGCTCGCGCCCGACCACCTGCACCTGCCGTCCGGCGGCCGGCTCGTGCACGAGGAGCACGCGGCGATAACCCTGCCCAAGGGCTGGTACAAGGTGATCCGGCAACGCGAGTACGTGCCGGGCTCCGTCCGGGTCGTGGCGGACTGAGGGGCGGCTTCGATGGTCACCGAGACGCGGCGCGAGCCGCACTACGTGGTCGGCGACTGGCAGGCGGACGCCTTCCGCGCCGATCCGGCCGACCGGGCGCGAGCGGAGGCGGGCGTGGCCGCCGCCTACGCGGACGCCGGCCTGGCCGCTCCCGAACGGTTCGTGTGGGTGCCCTCCCCCGCGCGCGGGGCCGTCGCGGCCGCCGTACTGGGCGGCCATGAGGCGGCGTTGCGCAAGGCCGGGCTGGACGACCTGTGCGACCGGGCCCGCGCCGACCTCGGCGAAGGCACCGCGGGGGCGAGCGTCCTGGCGGACGTGCGGACCCGTCCATGGGAGGCCGAGCGGACGGCGGCCTGCTCCGAACAGGGGCCGGAGCAGTGGCCGCGGACGTGGGCCGAGACCGGCGGGCTCCTCTGGAACCAGGTCCAGTCGCTGGTCACCCGGGTGCGGGGCGCCATCGGCGAGCAGGCGCGGAGCCGGTCGGCCAGGGCGGGCGACCCGATGCCGACACCAGAGGAGAACGCGGCCGAGAGCATCCTGCGCGCCGCGACGCTCGACGCCGTCCTCGGCCAGCACGACGCGCCGTGGCTGGCGCTGTTCGAGTCGGTGGGCCGGTTGGACGGGCCTTTGGCGGGCCTGGCGGAGGCGGCCCGCTCGTCCGGCTGGTGGTGGCCCTACGAACGGCTGGCCATCATGTCGGAGCGCCCCTGCGAGCTGCACCGCGACGAACCGGGGCGGCTGCACCGCGGAGACGGCCCGGCCCTCGCCTACCCCGACGGCTTCTCGCTGCACGCCTGGCGGGGCATGCCGATCCCGCCGGATTTCGTGGCCTCCCTCACCGGCCTCACGGCCGACCGCATCTCCGCCGAGGAGAACGCGGAGCTGCGCCGGGTGATGCTGGAGATCTTCGGCTACGACCGGTACCTGGCGGAGACGGGCGCGCGGCCCCTGCACCAGGACGAGACCGGCGTGCTGTGGTCCATCGACCTGCCCGGGGACGAGCCCGTCGTCATGGTCGAGGTGGTCAACTCCACGCCCGAACCGGACGGCACGCACCGCACCTACTACCTGCGGGTCCCGCCGTCCACGCGCACCGCGCGCGCGGGGGTCGCGTGGACGTTCGGCGTCGACGAGGCCGACTACCGCCCGCAGAAGCAGACCTGACCTCTGGACGGCCTCCGGCGGGCCCGCGCCGTCCGTCCTCGTGGCGGGAGCCCCTTGGTAGCACTTCCCCTGTCACCAAGGGGCGCCCGCCCGCTCCCGCCCGCCCGGTCCGTCGAGCGATCACGTTGTCGCGGCCTGGGCCCAGGTCACCTTGCCCTCACCGGTGGGCCGCCAGCCCCAGGAGCGGGACAGGGCGCCGACGAGGAAGAGCCCTCGGCCGCTTTCGGCCTGCAGGTCGTGCGCGGGCTCGACGGGTCCCTCGGGGTTGTCGTCCCACACCTCCACCATGGCCGTCTTGTCGTCCGGCAGGTACAGCACCAGGGTGACGGTGCTGGCGTGACGGATCGCGTTGGTGACGAGTTCACTGGTGATGAGTTCGACGTCGCCCGTGGCGTCCGGGCGGTCCCAGCCCTCCAGCGCGGCGCGGACGACGTCGCGCGCCGTGCGCACCGACGTGTCCGCCGGCTTCAGCGCGAGGAGGAAGTGGGGGCGTTCGAAGTAGTCCACGGCATCGCCTAACGGTCGCCTGCTATCGCCAGCATGCGCCCTCCAGGGCGGTCGTGCACGGGAACCGCTCCCCATGTCATGACCGTCCGCGCGGCTCGACCACCGCCTGAGTCGTTCACTGTTCGCAGTCATTCAGCTCCGTTTAGTGACCATGCGGGACCATCCACAGAGTGGCGGCACGGACGGAGATTTGCAAGGCGTCCGCGAACGCCCGTCCCGTCCGCGATCGGACAGCGCCGGGGCAGGTCGCAGGGGTGGGTCACCTCGCGGCTACATATCGCCGAGCAGGGCGGGGATGCGTTCGAGGACGCCGCCGGCGAAGGTGTCGTAGAGACCGAGCGGCTTGAGGTGGACGTAACCGATGTGACAGTCGCACGTGTCCAGCGGGCAAGGGCGCGGGACGAGGGCGTCGCGGAACGAGCCGTCGTAGAGGTTGCCCAGGACGGCCGGCACGAAGTGGCAGCGGCGGACCGTCCCCTCGCCGTCGACCGACACGACGGTCTCACCCGTACGGCAGGCGAGCCCGCGGCTGGCGTGCGGGTGCCGGCTGACCGGGAACAGCGGATCGAGCGCCGTCCACGCGGCGGCCTCCTCGTCGCTGTAGGCGCGCCCCTCGGCCGCGTTGACCCAGAGGTAGGTGCCGGGCGGAAGTTCGGCGCGGAGGCGGCGCGCCGCCTCCAGGTGGCCGGGCTCCCCGACGATTCCGACGCTGTGGCGGACGCCGCGGTCGGTCAGCTCTCGGCACTTGTCCAGGAAGCGGTCGTAGGAGACCTGGCCGGGGTGGTACGTCGCCCAGAGGGCGAGCTTGGACAAGTCCGCCTCGGACGTCCACGACACGCGGTGGCTGAGGTTCGTCTGGATCGCGACCCGCTCGACGTGCGGCAGGTGGCTCAGTTCCGTCAGCGCCCGCCGGTACCAGGACCTGACGAGCCCCTCCCCCCACGGCGTGAAGAGGACGGACACGCGGTGCTCCTGCCCGGCCACCCACGCGGTGAAGCGTTCGAGGGCCGCACGGTCCGCACGCAGCTGTTCCGGCGTATCGCGCCGCTTGGCGAACGGGCAGTAGGGGCAGTCGTAATCACAGCTGGCGAGCGGGCCCCGATAGAGGATCGTGAGGTGCCGCATCAGCGCGCCTCATAGGAGGCCATCAGTTCCGTGACGCGCCGGGAGAAGAGCCCTGGCCCGATCGCGTCGGAATGGGCGAGCCCCTCGGGCGTGAGTCTCAGGACCGTCTCCGTGGTCTCCAGCCAGCCGAGGTCGTCGAACGGCGCCAGTTCCGCGGCGAAGTCGGCGCACGGGTCGGTGCCGAAGCGGGCCTTGTAGGAGTCCCGGTCGAGCCCGCCGGCCTGAAGGAGCGACTGGAGGAGATGGCGGCGGCGCCGCTCCCCCTCGTCCAGTTCGAATCCGACGCGCGCGGTGGTGAAGTCGTCTTCACGGACGTAGCCGTCGATGATGGAACGGACGTGCCGCTGCTCGACCGCGTACTCGAACGAGTAGTGCATGCCGGCTGTGTACGAGCGCGCTCCTGATCCCAGGCCGACCATCCCGTCGGTCTGGCAGCAGTATTCGGTGCCGCCGGTCGCGCCGTTCGGCAACCGGAACATGCGCATCGAGACCTGCTCATAGCCTTCGCCCAGGAGATGGTCACGGCCGAGCCGGTAAAGGGCGAGGCGCTGGTCGTCCCAGTCCTGCGCGCGGCGCCCCAGTCCGGTCAGGGGGCGGACATAGAGCGGGTAGAGGTAGAGCTCCTCGGGACGCCATTCCAGTGCGGCGTTCAAGGAATGGAGCCATGTGGCGGGCGTCTGCCCGTCGATGCCGTAGATGAGGTCGATGTTGAGCGTCGGGAAGCCCACGGCGCGGATCCGGTCGAGAGCCGCCTCGACCTCCGCGCGCTTCTGCGGGCGGACTGCGGCGCGGGCCTCCTCGTCGATGAAGCTCTGCACCCCGATGGACACCCGGGTGGTGCCGCGTTCGGCGAGGACGGTCAGCCGGTCGGTGGTCGCGGTCGCCGGGGACGTCTCCACGCCGAGCGGGATCTCGCCGAATCCGGGGAACCTGCCGGCGATGCCGCAGAGCCGTTCCAGTTCCGCCGCGGTGAAGTAGGTGGGCGTTCCGCCGCCGAAGGCCGCGGTGGCGAACGACGCACCGCCCCCCAGCGCTTCCAGTACGGCGGTCGCTTGACGGTCGAGGGCGTCCAGGTAGGCGCCGGTCAGCTCTTCGGGGGCTCCCGTCCGCGTGAAGAGGTTGCAGAAGCCGCACCGCATCTCGCAGAACGGCACATGCATGTAGAGGAAGAGCGCATCCAGCGGTTCCCCCGCCCACACCTTTCGCAGTGCGGGTTGCGGCGTCAGCGGGCGGTAGGCGGTCTTGTGCGGGTAGGCGTATACGTACGCCTGGTACGGCCCGGTGGTGGTCACGATAGAACGAACTCCCCGTACGGAACGGTCCACACGACTTCGTGGCCGATGCGGTGACCGGTGTGGCCGTCCTCCCCGTACGCCGTTCCGTGGTCGGAGCAGACGATGACGAAACACGGACGGCGCATCAGGTCGAACAAGCGCCCTATATGAGCGTCGACATGGCGGAGGGCGGAGGCGTGACTGGCGCGGGTGTCCCCGTGCGCGCGCGTACCGCCGTCCAGGTAGAACCAGTTGGGCTGGTGCAAGGACGCGACGTTCAAGAGCAGGAACAGACGACGATCGGCAGGCAGCCTCGCCATGACGTCGGCGATCCGGTCGAGCTGGTTGGGCAGCGAGGCCGGATCCGTCACTCCGAACCCGGGTTCCCAATGGCTCTCGGCGAAGAGCGACGGCAGCGCGGAGCCGAGCGGTGTGCGCTTGTTGAAGAAACCGACGCCGCCGACGCACACCGTGTGGTAACCGGCGGACGCGAGCCCGGTGGGCAGGTCGGCGGCGTCGAACGTCCATGTTCCGGTGCCGGTCGTCTCGCTGCCCGGGAACGCCCCCGCGAACAGCCGCGGGTGGGGGCCCGGGGACGCGGGCGTGGGCAGGAATCCGGCCAGCATCGCGGTGTGGGCGGCGTAGGTGAAGCTGCCGGGTGTGTGGCGGCGCTCCCAGCGGCCGCCGGGCAGCAACGAGGCCAGGGTGGGCGTCTCGCCGGCGGCCGCCAGTTCGGCTGCCACGTCGTAGCGCAGCGTGTCGAGCGTCACCAGCAGCACGTCGTGGCTGCCGATGACCTCGTTCATGTCGTACATACGGGGGCGATCTCCGGCAAAGCGGCTCTGACCTGGGCAGTGTAGGTGTCCAGTCCCTCGGCCGGGCCGCCGGTCAGACCCGTGAGCCCGGGGATCAGATCGCCGAAGGCGTTGACCTCGCACACGGCGAAGCGCCTCATGCCCCGGAGTACGAGCAGGTCCACTCCCACCATCGGACTTCGCGGGAAGCAGGCGGCCGCCCGCGCGCACACGTCGAGCGCCCGCCGCCATCCGTCCGGCCCGAGCGCGCGCCGGACCGCCACCGCATCGCCCCTCGTTCCACCGAGATGCAGGTTGGTCATGGGGTTGCGGCTGGTCCGTGCGACGACATGCGTAGGCGTGCCTCCGATGACGACGACCCTCAGATCGAACACGCGCCCGCCGAGCGACGCCTTGGGCAGCCACCGCTCGACATGCAGCCCGTCGGGCGCGAGCGCGTCGATGAGCGCCGCGACATCCTTCTCCGTCTCGTACGCGCGCACCCGCAACGAGTTGAACAGGCCGCCCCCGCTCATGGCGGTCGAGGTGTCGGCCCTTACGCGACCGCCCGGTGCCGTCTGCAAGGCGACCACACCCGCCGCCGACGAACCGTGCGCCGGCTTGACGAAGACCCTCCGCTCCCCCAGCTCGTCCATGTGCGCGCGCAGCTCCTCGTAGGAGCGCACCGGTGGGAGAGCCTGTGGAACCGGCACGCCGTCCTCCGCCATCCGCGCGTGCGACCGCCGTTTGTCGAACATGACCGCGATCTCCTCGACGTCGCCGAGAAGCCGTGCGCCCGCGCGCGCGGCGGCGTCCTGGAGACGGTCGAGCGCCGCAACGAAGGTCGAGTACCAGCGCGCGCCCCCACCCACACGGGACGGGTCGCCGGGGCCGCGCAAGAGCGCGTCCGCCGCCGGGTCCTCCCCGGGGGAGTCGATGCGCAGTACGTCGCCCGGAGCGAGGACGACGTCGGCGCCGCGCAGCACGTCCGTCCAGGCGATGAGCCGCGGCTCGGGCAGTCCGCAGGACCGGCATGCCTGCGCGAACAGCGCGGGACGCCGGTCGCCCGGCGTCCCGACCACGACGAACCTCATCGGCCCACCGCTGAGCGAACGTTCACTCCGACACCGCGATGTAGCGCCACTCGCCGTCCGGCTTCTCCTGCTCGCTCAGGTCGACCTTGACCCCGGGGAACGCGGCCTTGACCCGCTCGACCATGGCGTCGGACAGGAAGTGGTGGTGCAGGTCCAGCTTGCGCAGGTGGGTGAGGGGCTGCCCCGAAAGCAGCGCCTCCGCGCCCTGGTCGGTGAGGATGCCCATCGCCAGGCTCAGGGACTCCAGCCGCGCCACGACGGGCGCGCCCGCAACCGCCGCGGCGATCTCGTCCTGGATCTGGCTGTCCTCCAGGCCGAGGTGCCGCAGGGCGGGCAGCCGCTCGCCCGACAGCAGCGGCGCCAGGTCCGCGACGGTCGCGTCACCGCCGTAGTCGTCCTCCCCCAGCCACAGGTCGAGGTGCTCCAGGTTCGGCAGCTCGCTCGCCCCCACGGCCTGGACGACCCGCGCCGGGAGGCCGCCCGACTCGAACCGCAGCACGCGCAGGTGCGTGCTCTTGATCGGGGACAGGGAGAGGCCCTGCGCGCCGCGGATCTCGAAGCGCTCCAGCTCCGGGAACGCGGCGAACAGCGGCGAGATGTCGCCGTGCTCGATCCAGGAGATCTCCGACTCCTCACCGGTGATGTCGCCGAGGAAGAGCGACGTCAGCCTCGGGAAGGCCGCGGCGTTCTCGGTCAGCAGCGCCACCGGGTCGGACTTACTCTCGTCGTAGGACGCGCCCCAGTAGCCGACGATGAGGGCCGTCACCTCGGTGGTGTCGACCGCCTCCAGGAACCGCGCGAACGTGTCGGAGAACGGCTCCTCGTCGAACATCGTCCCGACGTACCAGGCGGCCTCGCCGGCGGGCGGGAGAGCCTCGTCGGTCTCCTGCCCGCCGGTCGCGCCGTCCTCGTCGTCCTCGTCCTCCACCCCCGTCTCGCAGTCGAAGGTGGCCACCGGAAGTCCGGCGTACTCCTCTAGATGCTGATGAACGCCCATGGGTCCCTTTCGGAAGATCGTCGGCACCATGTCCTATCAGGACCGACGGACAAACCGCGGCGATTCCGGCGCACCGCCGCCCCCCGGGCGCTCCGGAGCCGCTCAGGACGCCATCAGCACCGAGCCCTTGTACTTGTCCTGCACGTACTTGCGCACCTCGGGGCCCCGCAGAAGCTGGACGAGCTTCTTCACGCGCGGGTCGTTCGCGTTCTCCGGCAGCGTGACGATGCCGTTGGCGTAGGGGTTGCCCTCCGGCTTCTCCGCGACGAGGGCGTCCTTGACCGGCGACAGGTTCGCCTCCAGCGCGTAGTTGCCGTTGATGACCGCGGCGTCCACGTCGTCGAGCGAGCGCGGCAGCTGCGCGGCCTTCAGCGGCTTGAACTTCAGGTGCTTGGGGTTGCTCGCGACGTCCTTCTCCGTGGCGCTCGTGGGCGCGCCCGCCTTCAGCGTCAGCAGACCGTTGTCGGCGAGCAGCTTCAGCGAGCGCCCCTCGTTCGCCGGGTCGTTCGGCACCGCCACGGTCGCGTTCTGCGGGATCGCCTGCAGGCTCTTCACCTTGCTGGAGTACAGGCCGAGCGGCTCCAGGTGCACGGGCGCGACGAACGTCAGCTTGGTCCCGGCCTTCTTCTCGTACTCCTCCATGAAGGGCACGTGCTGGAAGTAGTTGGCGGTGACCTGCTTCTCCTTCAGCGCGGTGTTGGGCTGCTGGTAGTCGTCGAAGGTCACGATGTCCAGCTTCAGCCCGGCCTTGGCCGCCAGGTTGTCCTTGACGTACTTCAGAATGTCGCCGTGCGGGACGGGGTTGACCGCGACCTTCAGCGGGGCGTCCGGATCGTCGGACGCGCCCGAGGAGCCGCAGGCCGCGAGGCCCGCGACCAGGCCGACGGAGGCGAGCGCGATGGTGAACTTGCGAAGCACGAAGAGTGCCTTTCTGTGCGGTGAGAGCGGTGTCACTTGTGGGAGAGGCGGCGGGCGACGAGGTCCCCGACCGCCTGGATGATCAGGACGAGGACGACGAGCAGCAGCACGGTCGCGACCATGACCTTCGTCTCGAAGCGCTCGTAGCCGTAGGTGACGGCGAGGTTGCCGAGCCCGCCGCCGCCGACCGTGCCGGCCATGGCGGTGTAGCCGATCAGCGCGATCACGGTCACGGTCAGCCCGGACACCAGGCCCGGCCGGGCCTCGCGCAGCAGCACCTTGCCGACGATCTCGCGGCGGGTCGCGCCCATGGCGTCCGCCGCGGCGACCACGCCGGGGTCGACCTCGCGCAGTGCGATCTCGACGAGCCGGGCGTAGAACGGGATGGCGCCGACGGTCAGCGGGACGATCGCGGCGGCGTTGCCGATGCTCGTGCCGACGACGATCCGGGTGAACGGGATGATCGCCACCATCAGGATCAGGAACGGCAGCGACCGGCCGATGTTCACGACCACGCCGAGGACCCTGTTGACCGGCGGGGCGGGCAGCAGCCCGCCCCGCTCGGTGACCACCAGCAGCACGCCGAACAGCAGCCCGAGAACGGCGGTGAACAGCGTCGCGACCCCGGTCATGTAGAGGGTCTCCCGGGTGGCCGGCCACAGCAGCGGCATGACCTCGTCCCAGCTCATCGGGCGTCCTCCTCGGCGGGCGCGGTGGTGGTCGGGGCGGCGGGCGCGGGCGGACCGGCGGGCGCCTGCGGGCCTGCGGGCGGCGCCGCAGTGGTGGTGGTGCGCGTCCGTACCTCGACGGCGAGGCCGGACTCGCGCAGGAACGCCAGTTGCGCGGCGTTCACCGACGGGTCGCCCGGCAGCTCGAGCTGCAGCCGGCCGACCCGCTCGCCGCCGACCGTCTCGACGGCGCCGCCGAGGATGTTGACGTCCAGCGCGTACTTGCGGGCCAGCGCCGAAACGAACGGCTGGTCCGTCGCGCCGCCCACGAAAGTGACCTCGACGAGCGTCGTGCCGTCGCGCGGTTCGGCGGGCGGCAGCGGGAACAGCCCGCGCGCCAGCTCGGACCCGGGACGCGCCAGCAGCTCGGTCACCGGCCCGGACTCGGTGAACCGGCCCTCGCGCATCACCGCGGCCGAGTCGCAGATGCGCTTGACGACGTCCATCTCGTGCGTGATCAGCAGGACGGTGAGGCCGAGGCGGCGGTTCAGGTCGCGCAGCAACTCCAGGATCGACGCGGTGGTCTCCGGGTCGAGCGCGGAGGTCGCCTCGTCGGACAGCAGCACCTTCGGGCGCCCGGCGAGGGCCCGCGCGATGCCGACGCGCTGCTTCTGCCCGCCGGAGATCTGCGCCGGGTAGGCCTTCGCGTGCCCGGTGAGGCCGACCAGGTCGAGCAGCTCGGCGACCCGCTCGGCGCGCTCGCGCCGGGGGACGCCCATGACCTCCAGCGGGAACGCGACGTTGCCGGCCACCGTGCGGCTGCCGAGCAGGCCGAAGTGCTGGTGGATCATGCCGATGCCCTGCCGGGCGCGGCGCAGCTCGGCGCCCCGCAGCGCGAGCAGGTCGCGCCCGCCGATCACGACGCGGCCCCCGTCCGGGCGGTCCAGCAGGTTGACGCAGCGCAGCAGGGTGCTCTTGCCGGCGCCGCTCGGGCCGAGCACGCCGAAGACCTCGCCTTCGCGGACGGTCAGGTCGACGCCGTCGACGGCGGTCACCTCGCGCCCGCGGGCGCGGTGCACCTTCCTGAGTTTTTCGATCTGAATCACAGAGAATCATCCGTGCGGACGGGCGCCGCCCCTGGTCGGGGGCGGTGCGGGGGTGGACGGGGCAGCTCTGGTACGCACCTGATCAGGTGCCGCGGCGTCCGGTCGTGCGGGAGCCGGGCCCGGCGGGGATCGGACGGCCGGCGCCGGCGGTTATCCACAGAACGCGGTTTCACTTCCACGTCCGGGACGGCCGCCCGACGATGTCCTCAGCGGGTCCGGCCCTGCAGGCCGGGTCCGGTGGAGGCGGCCTCGCGCTCGATCGGGCGCGCGGCCGGTCAGGTCCGACCGGGGGGATACGGGGCGTGGCTCAGCAGATGGCGTTGGAAGTTCATGCGCGACTCGGGTCTCGGAGTTCGCTCGCTTCGGGGCGCGAGGCTCAGGCGGGGGCCCTCAGCGGTCACACATTCGCCGGCAGCACGTACGCCGCATGGCCCGCGCGTTCAGCGGGCCGCGCTCACGGCACGGGCGTACGAGGCTCATGCCGGCAGTCAACCAACCAACGACAAATGACGCAAATCGCGCCAGGGCCGCGAACGCGCCGGTCAGCGGCCCGCAACGCGCTCACGGCAGGCCGGGGACCCGGGCGCGGCGGGCCGCCGCCGCGCACCCGTCCGCCGTCCGCCGGACGCCCGGAGAGGCGCTCATCCTGCGGCGTCGCGGGAACCGGGTCAGTCGTCGTAGTAGTCGAGATACGACGAGCCCGAGCCGCTGCGGATCGAGATCGACCGGTCCGACCTGTCGTCGACGAGCGCCCGGTTGAGATGCGTATCACCCGAGCCGGTCCAGCCCTGGACCCGGTAATGCGAGCCCACCGGCACGATGACCTTCACCGAGCCCGCATGGGCCGACAGGTCCACGGTCCGCGGCGGCTCGGCGTAGCGCAGGTCGACTTCCCCCGAGCCCACCATCGCCTCCGTGTCGGCCGAGGCCAGCCGGGTGCCGCGGATCGTCCCCGAACCGGCCCGCGCCCGCAGCGCGCCCCGCGAGCCGACCACGCTGATCTCACCCGACCCGGTGCGCAGGTCCATGTCGCCGTTCACGCCGCGCACGGTGATCTCCCCCGAGCCCGACGCCGCCGAGACGCGCACGCCGGCCGGAACCTGAACGTCGAGGTCGACGCCGCATTCCCAGCCGCCGTAGAGCGCGACGTCGCCGGGACACCACGTGGCGATGGACAGCACGTCGCCATGGAGCGACTCCGTCACGACCGGCTTCCGCAGCACCCACCTCAGCCGCTTGAAGACGCGCGCCCGGCCCGCCGGGCCCGTCCCGATCGACACCTCGGCGCTCCCGGCCTCGACTCGGAGCTCCTTGATCGCGTGATGGTACGGGGTGACGTACTCCGCGCTCCGCCGCATCGCCCGCCCGCCCATCGCCAGGCAGATGGGAACGACCACGACGGCGGCGGTGGCGGCCGCGAGGAAGATCCACACGCCGCGGCGCCGCGGCCGGTCCCCGGCGGCGTGCGGCGGGCCCGCGTGGGGCGAGTCGGCGTCCGGCGCGGCGGCGCCGGTCCCGGTGGCGGTCATGTCTCCCCGTCCAGAAAGCGCAGCACGGCCAGCACGCGGCGGTGGTCGCCCTCGGCGTGCGGGAGGTCGAGCTTGGCGAAGATGTTGTTGATGTGCTTGGCGACGGCGCTCTCGCTCACCACGAGGGCGGCGGCGATCCCCGCGTTCGAACGGCCCTCCGCCATCAGCGCCAGGACCTCCTTCTCGCGCGGAGTCAGCCGGTCGAGGGGGTCGCGATGACGGCGCAGGAGCAGCTGCGAGACGACCTCCGGGTCCAGCGCGGTGCCGCCGGCGGCCACCCGGCGCAGCGCGTCGAGGAACACCGACACGTCCGCGACCCGGTCCTTCAGCAGGTACCCGATGCCGCTGGTGCTGATCGACAGCAGGTCCGCCGCGTACCGCTCCTCGACGTACGCCGACAGCAGCAGGACGGCGACCTCCGGCGCCTCCCGCCGCATCACCAGCGCGGCGCGCACGCCCTCGTCGGTGAAGCCCGGCGGCATCCGCACGTCGACGATCGCGGCGTCCGGGCGGTGCTCGCGCACGGCCGCCAGCAGGCCCTCCGCCTCGCCGACCGCCGCCGCCACCTCGAAACCGGAGGTCTCCAGCAGCTTGATCAGCCCGGCTCGCAGCAGGACCGAGTCCTCGGCGATCACAATGCGCACGGCAACTCCACGGTGATGGTCGTCGGCCCCCCGGCGGGGCTGGTGATCCGGAAGGTGCCGTCCACCGACCTGACCCGGCGCCCGAGCCCGGTCAGGCCCGTCCCCCCGGCCGGGTCCGCGCCGCCCACGCCGTCGTCGGCGACGGTCACGCGCAGCCGCTCGCCCTCCCGGATCACCGCGACGTCCACCGCGGTCGCCTTGGCGTGCTTGACGACGTTGGTGAGCGCCTCGGACACGACGAAGTACGCGACCGCCTCCACGGTGGACGAGGCCCGCGGCTCCACCTGGACGCGCAGCCGGACCTCCAGCGGCACCCGTGCCGCGACGCCGGACAGCGCGGCGTCCAGCCCCAGGTCCTCCAGCACCGCCGGGTGCAGCCCGCGGATCAGGTTGCGCAGTTCGGTCAGCGCCTCCTTGGCCTCCTCGTGCGCCTCGACGATCACCCGCATGGCGTCGTCGGGCACGCCGGTGAGGGTCTCGCGGGCCAGTCCGAGGTTCAGCGCGAGCGAGACGAGCCGCTGCTGCGCGCCGTCGTGCAGGTCGCGCTCGATGCGGCGGCGTTCGAGGTCGGCGGCGTCCACGACGCTGGCGCGCTTCTCGGCCAGGTCCTCGACCTGGCGCTCCAGCTCGGCGGCCCGGTCGGGCCCGAGCAGCGCGGCCGCCGCCCGCGCGTCCAGGCTCCGGACCCCGGCGGCGACCCACGGCGCCGCGATCAGCAGCAGGACCCCGACGACCGACAGGATCCCGACGCGGACGGCGTGCGCCTTGTCCACCGAGCTCAGCGGGCTCGTTCCGGGCAGCGCCCAGGTGTACGCGCCGGAGGACGCGAGGATCGCCCCGCCGGCCCACGCGGCGATCGCGGCCAGCCCCCCGAACGCCAGCATCGGCCCGACGACCAGGTGGTACCGCAGCACTCGCCACACCTCCGGCCTGCGGAGCCCGCGCAGCACTCTCCATGCGCGCTCCTCGTCGAAGCCCGGCATGGGCGGGATGTGCAGCCCCAGCATCGCCCAGCAGCGTTCCCGCTGCCAGCGCGTCAGCGGCCGCAGCGCAAGCAGCGTCAGCGCGCACGACGCGGCCAGCACCAGGAGGATCTGCGTCAGGTTCACCGGCGCCCAGAACGGCCAGACCGAGCACAGGACGACCCAGCCGGCGAACTGCAGCGGCACCCCCGAGGCGACGAACGTGGTGTCGCGCCACGCCGCCGGCGACCACGGAGCGTGCGCCAGGGCACGCCGGGCCGGAGAGATGGATGCCATGGACGCAACCGTATTGCCCCAGTTGGGGCATCGCCATGAAACGAGCATCCGGGACGAAGGTGAACCTGGTACCACCCCCGGTCGGATATGCGCGCTACTGATCGTGAGCCCGTCCGCGGTCAGGCTTGATCTTGCACCCGGTCAGCGGTGCGAGATCACCAGGGAGTCCAGTCATGGTCGCGAACACCGTCCCGTTCCCCGTCCCCGGCCGCCGCCCCCGGCCCCTTCCCCGTCCTCGGCCCCGGCTCCGGCGGACCGCCTCCCGTGCCGCCTCGTCCCGTCGCGGGACGCTCGGCCCGTGGGAGCGCTGGATCGGCCTGGGCCTCGCCGCCGGCGGCGCGGTGATGGTGCCGTGGATGTTCGTCCTCGCCCGCACTCTGCCGTCCACCACCCAGGTGTCGAACTGGCCGATGGCCTGGATCGGGCTGGACGCGCTGATCGGCGCCGGGCTCCTCGGCACCGGCGTACTGCTGGCGCGGCGCGACCCCCGGCACGGCCTGCCCGCCGCCGCCACCGGCGCCCTCCTGGCCATGGACGCGTGGTTCGACGTCCTGACCTCCGCCCCCGGCGCAGATCGCGCCCTGGCCGTGGCGTTGGCCGCCGGGCTGGAACTGCCGCTCGCATGCGCCTGCGCGGCCCTCGCCGTCCGCTCTCTGCGCCCCGCCCCGGCACACGCCCAGCACACCGCAACCGACAACGCCCATCCGACGCCCGTCCAGCCCGCAGGAACCGACCAGGACCACTCAACGCCCGCCCCGCCGAGCGGAACCGGCAACGCCCGCCCGACGCCCGTCCAGCACACCGCAACCGACAACGCCCGCCCGGCGCCCGTTCAGTCCGCAACGATGGGCGGCGAGCACCCGGCCGCCGTTCAGCGCGGGGACGACCGCCCGGCCGTCCAGCCCAGCGAGACCATCGACGACCACCCGGTAGCGCTTGAGCCCAGCGGGATCGATGACGATCAGCCGGCGGTCGTCCGGCCCGCTGGGACCGACGAGAACCGCTCGACGCCCGTCCAGACACTAGGAACGACGGTGGCCCCCCAGCGGCCTTTCAGACCAGCGGAACCGTCGACGGCCAACCAGTGGCCTTGGAGCCCGGCGCAACCAACAGCGACCGCCCGGCGCCTGTCAGCCGAGCGAAACCGGCATAGACCGCCCTGTGTCCGTTCAGGCCGCAAGAACGGACGTTGGCCATCCGGGGCCCTTCCAGTCCAGTGGGGCCGACGGCCCTGGCCGGCGGGGCCGTCGATGGCCGCCCGCAGCGTTTCAGCCCAGTGGGATCGAGGACGGCCAGCCGACGGCCCTCCAGTCCGTCGGAAGCGACGAGGGTCGGCGCCTGCGGACGGGTGACGCTGCGAGAGCGCTTCGCGTGTGCAAGAGCGATGAGCAGGCGCGCTGAGGTATGGCCGGGAGAGCGCGTTCGGGTACGCGCAGCGGGGCTGTGGCAAGACCCACGCGGCGGCGCCCCGGAGAAGGGATGGGGCGTGGGGGCAGTGCGGCTGGACACGAAAGAGAAGGGGCTGTGTTCGAGAGTGCGCGGAATGTGCGGGAGTACCGAGACGAACGGGTCGAAGGGCTCCGACCTCGGTGGATACGGGGACGGAGCGGGCGCCGAAGATGCGGGCGACAGGGCGATGAAGGACAGATGGCAAAGCATCGACGGGAGTACGCCAGACGGGTGAAACCAGACGAGCCGGACCTCTAGAGTGAGTCGAACGTCGGGGCCCTCTCGCGGGAGGGCCCCTACCCCTGCCTGCACGATCAGAGGTCCCCGAACATGAACGACCACGAGGTGCATGAGGAGTGCCTGCGGCTCCTTCGGGACGGCATGCCCGATCCCGCCCCCGACACCTTCGACGAGGAACGGGACTTCCTTCCGCTCGGCCTCGACATGGACGGCGACGTCGCCGTTGTCACGTTCCTCCACCAGTGGGGCGGGAGCGGCGTCGACCCGTTCATCGAGGGCAGAACGTTCCACCGGCGGGACGGCGAGTGGATGGGCCTCGGCGGGGGCGGCGGTTCGGCGCCCTACGAACCCCTGGTGCGCCGCTCGTCCGGTGAGATGGGCCGCTACCTGTACAAGTACGGCACGGGACGGACGGTCCGGAACGCCAACCGGCTGCTGCCGTGGGGCGCGAAGTGGGTGAACGAGGCGCGGCTGCGGGCCTCGGCCGAGGTGACGCGGGTCCGGGTGGGCAAGCGGTTCCTCCACGTCCCGCCGCACGGGCACATCGTCGTGGTGTGGGGCGCCCGGCGCGGTCCCGTGGTCGAGGCGCTCGCGGCGGACGGCTCGGTGCTGGACACGCTGGACCTCGACCGTCCCGCCGTCCCGGCACCCTCGGACGCCTGATATTTGACCGATCGTTCTCGATAGCCGTACCGTCGACCCATGGCGCGGACCAAGGAGTTCGATCCGGACGCGGCGCTGCGGCGCGCGCTGGAGCTGTTCTGGGAGCGGGGGTACGAGGCGACCTCCATGGCCGACCTCGTCGAGCATCTCGGCATCGCCCGCGCGAGCGTCTACGCGACGTTCGGCGGCAAGCACGAGCTGTTCCTGCGGGCGCTCGAGCGCTATCTCGAGACGACCGATCCGAAGATCGCCGAGGCGCTGTCGCAGCCCGGCCCGGTCCTGCCCGCCGTCCGCGCGCTGATCGACCGGTACGCCGATGAGGCGGGCCGGGATCGCCCGCGCCTCGGCTGCCTGGTGGTGAACACGGCGGTCGAGCTGGCCGCCCGGGACGCCGAGGCGGCGCGCCTGGTGGAGTCCAGCTGGAACTTCCTCGAGGCGACCCTGACGTCGGCGCTGACCCGCGCCCGCGCGCAGGGCGAGCTGCCCGGCGGCGCCGATCCGCGCGGCCTCGCCCGGCTGCTGCTGGTGATCTTCCAGGGCATGCGCGTCCTGGGCCGGGCCCCGGCGGAGGAGGCCCGGATCCGCGACGCCGCCCGCCAGGCCCAGGCCCTCTTCGCCTGATCGCCCCGCAGGCGCCTCGGCGATCTCGACGCCGCCACGCACAGGAGCCGGCGCCCCGCACGCGGGCGCGCTGACGCCGCCGACCCGCACGACCGACCTGCCTGTGCAGGTCGACACCCCTGCCCCGTCCGAGCCTCTGCCCTTATTCGAGACCGATCATTCTGGAATTGGAGATGCCATGAGGAACCGCTTCACCGACCGGGTCGTCCTGGTCACCGGCGGCGCCGGCGCGATCGGCCGGGTCACCGCCCGCGCCTTCGCCGAGGAGGGCGCCACCGTGGTCCTGTCCGGACGCGACGAGAAGGCCCTCGTCCAGGCCGTCGAGGAGATCCAGGCGGGCGGCGGGCGCGCCGACCACGTGGTCGCCGACCTGACCGTCCCCGGTGACGCCGCGGCCATGGTCGCCGCGGTCACCGGCCGCCACGGCGGCCTGCACGTCGCGGTCAACAACGCCGGAACGCTCGGCCCCGTCGGTCCCGTCGCCGACCTCGACGACGACGCCTGGCGCACGGTCATCGACGTGAACCTGACGGGCGTGTTCCTGTCGATGAAGCACGAGATCGCCCACATGCGCGCGCACGGCGGCGGCACGATCGTGAACATCGCGTCCAACATCGGAGTGCACGGGCGCAGGCCGGGGATGGCCGCGTACGCCGCGTCGAAGGCGGGCGTCAGCATCCTGACCCGCTCCGCGGCCATCGACCACATCGCCGACGGGGTGCGCGTCAACGCGGTCAGCCCCGGCGCGAGCGACACCCCGATGTCGCTGCGTCCCGGCGAGACCAGGGCGGAGCGCGACGCGCGGCTGAAGTCGGCCATCCCGGCGGGACGGCCGAGCGACCCGTCGGAGGTGGCCGACGCCGTCCTGTGGCTGGCCTCCGACGAGTCGGCCTACCTGGTGGGCCACGACATGGTCGTCGACGGCGGCACCACCGCCTGACGAGGCATCCCCGAGGCCCCGGTGGGCAGACTCACCATATGGCCCTGACCCCCGATCACGACGAAGACCCGGAGCGTTTCCGCCTCGCCGCGCGGGTCACCCGGCAGTACCTGATCGGGGCGCGGAGCCTGCACGACCACATCGCCGCCAAGCTGATGGCGGCGGGGGCCTCCCGGGTGCTGGACATCGGCTGCGGGGAGGGCGCGCTCCGCCGCGTCCTCCCCGACTCGCCGCGGTTCCGGTTCGTGGGCCTGGACGCGTCCGCGGCGCTCCTGCGCGCCCATCCCGCGCCGCGCGTGCGGGCGGACGCGCTGCGCCTGCCGTTCCGCGACGGCGCCTTCGACGCGGCCGTGGCGGTGAACCTGCTGTACCACCTGGACGAACCGCACGTCGCCCTGCGCGAGGCGCGGCGGGTGCTGGCACCGGGCGGGACCCTGCTGGTCTCGGCGATCTGCCGGACCGACAGCCCGGAGCTGGCGCCGATCTGGCGTCCCGAGCCGTCCGCCTTCGACGCCGAGGAGGCGCCGGCGCGGGTCTGCGAGGTGTTCGGCGAGGTGGAGGTGGAGCGCTGGGACGCCCCGCTGATCACGCTGCCCGACCGGGCCGCGATCCGCGACTACCTGATCGCCCGGCGCGTCCCCCGCCTCCAGGCCGCCGAGGCGGCGTCGCACCTCCCCACCCCGCTCCCGGTGACCAAGCGGGGCTCCCTCCTCCTGGCCCGCCGCTGACCCGGTCCCCGGCGTCCTGAACAGCTGATCGGCCTCCGAGCCGACCCCGCGGCCTGGCCCCAACGCCGGCCCTCAAGGTCGCCGCCTACCACCCAACGCCTGCCCCCGTGGATCGCTGTGCGGGAGTCAGAGCCAGCCGAGGTCCCGGGCCGCGTTGACGGCGGCGTGGCGGTTGTGGACGCCGAGCTTGGTGACGGCGGCGGACAGGTAGTTGCGGACGGTGCCCTCGGACAGCCCGAGCGCGCGAGCGATCCGAGAGACGGGGGCGCCGTCGGCGGCGGCGCGCAGGGTGTCGAGCTCGCGGGGGGTGAGGGGGCACTCCTCGGCGGCGAGGGCGTCGGCGGCGAGCTGCGGGTCGATGTAGCGGGCGCCGGCGGCGACCTGGCGGATGACCTCGGCGAGCTGGGCGCCCGGGGCGTCCTTGCCGAGGAAGCCGCGGACGCCGGCGGCCATCGCGCGGCGCAGGTTGCCGGGCCGGCCGTGCGCGGTGACGATCACCAGGCGGCAGCCGGGCAGGTCGCGGGAGAGGCGTTCGGCGGCGGCGAGGCCGTCGAGGCCCGGCATGTCGATATCGAGGACGGCGACGTCGGGCCGGAGGGCGAGGGCACGGTCGACGGCCTCGTCGCCGCGGCCGACGTCGGCGGCGACCTCGATGCCGTCCTCGGTCTCCAGCAGCAGGACGAGGGCCTCCCTGATCAGCAGGTGGTCGTCGGCCAGCAGGACGCGGATCATGCCTCTCCCCTCGGTGCGGGGGCCGCCGGGACCGCGGCGGTCACCCGGAAGGTCCCGTCGCCGGACGGTCCGGCGCTGAAGCGGCCGCCGGCGGCGGCGATCCGCTCGGCGAGGCCGGTCAGGCCGCTGCCGGAGTCGCCCGCGGCCCGCCGCGGCGCGCCGTCGTTGACGATCTCGACGTGGACGCGGTCGCCGTCGGCGCGCACGGTGATCTCGCACCAGGTGGCGCTGGAGTGCCGGAGCACGTTGGTGGCGGCCTCCCGGGCGACCCAGCCGAGCGGTTCGTGGACGTGGGCGGGGAGCTCGGGGGTCACCTCGGGCCGGTCGCAGCGGATGCCGGCGGCGCGCAGGACGGCGGACATCCCGTCCAGCTCGGTGCGCAGGGACGTGGCCCGGTAGCCGCGGACGACCTCGCGGACGTCGCGGACGGAGTCGCGCGCCATCGTCTGGATCTCGGTGAGCTCCTTGCGGACGCGGCCGGGGTCGCGGTCGAGGTAGCGTTCGGCGACCTCCGCGCGGAGCGCCACGGCCTGGAGGCTGTGGCCGAGGACGTCGTGCAGGTCGCGGGCGAAGCGGAGGCGCTCCTCCCCCACGGCGGACCGGGCCACCTCGGCGCGTGCCTCCCGCAGTTCCTGGACGACGTGGAACAGCCATACCTGTACGTATCCGGAGAAGGCGGCGAGCGGCACGCCGACCATCTCGTAGAGGACGCTCAAGGCGGGCAGGCCCAGGACGACGCCGTACACGGGGGTGAGGACGGCCGCGGCCGCCGCCACCGGGATCGCCTGGGGGAGCGGCAGGACGACGGCGATGAGCCCGGCGGGGACGAGGAGGGCGTTGCCCCAGCCATGGCCGACGCCGAGCAGCGGCAGCGTCCAGCAGATCGCGGCGATCGCCGCAAGCCCGAAGCGGTGGCCTGGGGCGGTGCGGCGCATCATGTTGAGCCACAGCATCCGGGCGTAGAGCGCGAAAGCGGTGGCGACGCCGGCGGCGGAGAACGCGACGCGTGCGGGGTCGTGGCGGTCGAAGACCTCGTACCAGAGCGCGGGCAGGAGGAACCCGGCCAGGGTGACCGCCGTCATCCCCACGATGATCGCGGCGATGACGGTGGGGCGCGGGATCCTCGGCTGCACGCGCCCAGAGTATGCGGGTGTCAAGGGGGCAGGGCGCCGCCTGGACCGGTGTGCGGGGACGATCCCGCCGAGCGCGCGCAGGAGCGGGGTCCGGCCGCCGTCGTCCACGCTTCCGGCGCCGGTCAGGCGGCGTGCGGGGCGTGCCGCCGGGCGGCGGTGCCGAGCCGGGCGGAGGCGCGTCCGGTGACGAGGCGGCCGTCGTCGAGAACGCCGACCCGGTCGGCGCGGCACGCCTCACCGGTGTCGCGGGTGGTGATCACGACGGTGCTGCCGTGTACGGCCAGCAGGAGCAGGACGGACCAGACCTCGCGGGCGGCGGCCTCGTCGAGCCCGGCGGTGGGCTCGTCGAGGAAGAGCACGTCGGAGCGGCCGATGAGGGCGAGCGCGAGGTCGAGCAGGCGCCGGCGGCCGGGGTCGAGCCGCTCGAACGGGACGTCGGCGTGGCCGGTGAGGCGGGCGAGGCGCAGCGCCTCGTCGCGGGTGACCGGGTCGAGGGTCCAGCGCCGCCAGGTGTCGATGATCTCGGCCACGGTCAGCCCCGGGAACAGGCCGCCGTCGCGCCAGACGGTGCCGGACCGGGCGGCGTCGCGGTCGGTGTAGGGGTCGGCGCCGCGGACGCGGACCGTCCCGCCGGTCGGGCGCCGCAGGCCGGCGAGCATCTCCAGCAGGGTGGTCTTGCCCGATCCGTACCGGCCGAGCAGCGCGTACACCTCGCCCTTCGCCACGGTGAACGAGACGTCTCGCACGGCCTCGTTCAGCTGCAGGTCGCGTACCTCGATCACGTGTGCCTTCATGGGTTCCATGCTGCCGACGGACGATCTCCGCGTGCAGTCACGGACGTCAGGTAGGGACCATGAGGTTCGCAGGGGCCGGCCATGACATCTGTCATGGGTGGGCGATGGCCCAGCCGTACGGAGGTATCAGGGCGCCTTCGCCGTGGAAGTCGGCGTCTCCGGCAATGCGGGTCCATCCGGCGGCGGGGAGGTCGGCCTTGGCGGGCTCGTCGGCCAGGTTGAGGACGACGCCCAGACGCTCATCGCCCTGCCCCACTGTGTAGGAGAACGCCGTATTGGTCAAGGTGGCGACCTTCGTGTGCGCACGGACGAGCCAGGGGTGGCGGCGCCTCACGCCGATGAGGTCCTGGTGGAGGCGATGGTGGGGAGCACCGTGACCGGGCGTTTCGTCAGGGCGCGCCGGGAAGGCGGGACGTATGGCGTCGTCGCCGCCTTCGCGTTCCTCTTTGATGCCGTGGAAGGCGAACTCGTCACCGGCGTAGATGGACGGGACACCGGCGGTGGTGAGGAGGACGACGAGCGCGTGGGCGAGGTGGCGCTCGTCGTCGAGGCGGCTGGCGATGCGCGTCACGTCGTGGTTGCCGACGAAGGTCTGCGGGACGAACGTGTCGAGCATCCCGTCGTGGCGGGTGAGCGCATGGGCCAGTTCGAAGAAGTTGCGGTCGTTCAGCGAGCTCCAGATGGCCTTCCATAGTTCGTACTGGGTGACGGAGTCCAGTCCGCTGCGTTCCACGAAGCCCGCATAGTCGCCGTGGATGACCTCGCCCAGGAGCCATGCGTCGGGGAAGCGCGCGCGGACGCGGTCGGTCACCGTCCGCCAGAACTCCGCCGGGACGGCGTACGCGGCGTCCAGCCGCCATCCGTCGACGCCGCGCTCCAGCCAATGGCTCATGACCTCGACGGTGTAGTCGGCGACCGCCGGCTCGTCATGGTGGAGGGCCACGAGCTTGTGGTGGCCCTCGAACGTGCGGAAGTCGCCGTCGCCGTCGGGGACGAACCACCCCGCGTACGGCGACGCCCCGCCCCGCGCCTGGACGTCGGCGAAGCGCGGGAAGCTCCGGCCGACATGGTTGAACACCCCGTCGAGGAGGACCCGGACGCCCCGGCCCGACGCCGCCTCGACGAGCCGCAGCAGGTCGTCCTCGTCGCCGAGGCGCGGGTCGACGCGGAAGTGGTCGACGGTGTCGTAGCCGTGGGTCTCGGACGCGAACACGGGCCCAAGGGCGAGTCCGTTGCAGCCGAGCGCCACCAGGTGGTCGAGCCATCCCGCGATCCGCTCCAGCCGGTGCTCGGGCGGGGCGCCGGGCGGAAGGGCAGCGCGTTCGGCGCCCGTGAAGCCGAGCGGGTAGACGTGCCACCAGATGGCGTGATCAGGCCAGCGCATGCGCGTCTCCTTACCCGGGAATCATCGCTCCCAAAATAGTAAGCGTCGACGAACTATTCGGTCAGCCGGTCCATCAGCCGGGCGGCCAGCCGCAGCACCCCGAGCTCGGTCTCGCCCAGCTCGCCGAGCGCCCCGGCGAGCCAGGCGTCGCGCTCGTCCAGATCGCGCCTGAGCGCTTCGATCCCGGCCGGGGTGATGGTCAGCACGGCCTGCCTGCGGTCCCGCTCGTCGCGCGCACGGAAGATCAGCCCCGACTCCTCCAGCTCGGCGAAGACCCTGGTCAGCGACTGCGGCCGCTGCTTCTCGGCGGCCGCCACCTCGCCCGCCGAGCTGGGGCCGCTGCGGGCCAGGTGCCCGAGCACGACCAGCTTGTTGCTGCTCAGCGCGTCCGGGGAGCGGGAGGCGCGCATCCGGCGCGCCATCCGCATCACCCCGCGGCGGATCTCCACCACCGCTTCCCTCGGCACCTCGGGCCGATCGCTCGCCATAATGCTACGCTATCCCTTACTAATTCTCGGGAGGTGGGCCATGACCGCGGGCACGGTCCGGACACTCGGCGCCGCGAGGGCGCCGGTCGCCGTCGCGGCCGCCACGATGGCCGCCGTCCTGGCGTCCTTCGGGTCGGCGCTGCTGCTGGAGCGCGCGGCGCACCTGCACGCCGACGTCGTCATGCAGGCCGTCGTGCTGGCCGTCACCCTCTCCAGGGCGCATCGCGGGGCCCGTCCCTCCGACCGCCTGATCGGGTTCGCCGTCCTGCCCACCGTCGCGCTCGCGTCGGTCGGCCTCGGCACCCTCATGCGCGACGACGCGCTCGCCGGGGACGCCGCGTTCGCCGCGCTCGTCGCGTCCGGGGTCTGGATCCGCCGCTTCGGGCCGCGCTTCACCAAGGCCGGCACGCTGATGATGCTCCCAGCGATCGCGCTGCTCGTCATCCCTCACGGCGGGCCCGGCGCGCCTTCGACGGCCCTGCTGTGGGCGCCGGTGGTGGCGCTCATCGCCTACTCCTGGGTGACGGTCGTCCAGGTCGCCGTGGAGCGCCCCTGGCGCGCCGGCCACGTGGAGGCTCCGGCTCCCGCGGCTGCCGGCAAGCGGCTGCCCGCCAGCACCCGCATGGCGGCGCAGATGGGAGTGGCCCTCTGTGCCGCGTTCGCCGCGGGGCACCTGCTGTTCCCGGATCACTGGCCGTGGGTCGTCCTCACGGCGTTCATCGTGTGCAATGGGGCGCGCGGACGCGGCGACGCCCTCCACAAGGGTCTCCTGCGCGCGCTCGGCGCAGCCGGGGGGACGGCCTTGGCCGCCCTGGTGTCCGGCCTGTTCGCGCCCCGGGACCCCGACGCGGTCGTGCTCATCTTCGTCGTTCTGGGCCTGGCGGCGTGGCTGCGCCAGCGGAGCTACGCGTACTGGGCCGGCGGGGTCACAGCCGCGCTGTCGCTGCTGTACGGGTACCTCGGCCAGTCCGCCGTCCCCCTGCTGCATACGCGCCTCGAAGCGATCCTCGTCGGCGCCGCCATCGGCTCCGGCGCGGCGTGGTCCGTCCTGCCGTTCCGCACCAGGGACGTTCTGCACCGCCGCGTATCCGAGTCCTTGGCAGCCCTCACCGACGTCCTGAAGGGCGAGCCACACGCCCGCGCCCGTTTCGAACACTCCGTCGCCGACATGGACACCGTCTACGGACCGCTCCGGCTCCACCGGTTCGTCACACGCGCGCGGCCCCACCCGGCCGACGTCATCGACGTCCTACGCGAGACCGTGCCCCACGTCCGCGCCCTTGAGCACGGCGTCAAAGGTCTGCGCACCAACGTGGCCGCCGTACGGCGCGCAGTGGCCGGAAGGGACGACGGCACGCCCTACCGGCCGCTCGCTGCGGACGAAGGCGACGCCGCGCATGCCATAGACGCGGGACTGGCCCGCATACACGCGATCTACGCCCCGCCGCCACCGGACCCTAAGCGCGAACCAGAGTCTCCGGAGAGAGCTCGTCCGGCCGGGTGACGCCGGACAGCGCCATGGTCAGCTCCAACTCGGCCTGGATGCAGCGCAGGACGTGCTGCACCCCCGTCTGCCCGCCGAGCGCCAGCCCGTAGGCGTAGGGGCGCGCGAGCAGCACCGCCTTGGCGCCCAGAGCGAGCGCCTTCGCGACGTCCGATCCGGTGCGGATCCCGCTGTCGAACAGCACGGTGGCCTGGTCGCGGACGGCGTCGACCACGCCGGGCAGCGCGTCCAGCGACGCGATGGCGCCGTCGACCTGCCGCCCGCCGTGGTTCGACACGATCACGCCGTCCATCCCCGCGTCCACCGCGCGGCGGGCGTCGTCGGGGTGCTGGACGCCCTTCAGCGCGATCGGCCCGTCCCAGTGGTCCCGCAGGAAGACCAGGTCGTCCCAGGTCAGCGACGGGTTGCCGAAGTTGGCGACCCAGTGCAGGAGCGCGGTGTCGCGGTTGGCCTCGGTGACGGGCCCGCCGACCGCCTTCTGGAAGACGGGGTCGCTGAAGTAGTTGGCGACCCCGATGCCGCGCAGGAACGGCAGGTACGCCTGGTCCAGGTCGCGGGGCCGCCACGCCAGCGTGAACGTGTCGAGCGTGACGACGAGCGCCGTGTAGCCCGCCGCCCTGGCCCGCTCCAGGAAGCTGACGGCCAGCTCCCGGTCCTTCGGCCAGTAGAGCTGGTACCAGCGCGGCGCCCCCTCGCCGTTGGCCTCCGCGACCTCCTCGATGGAGTGGGACGACGCGGTGCTGAGCACCATGGTGAGCCCCTCGGCCCCCGCCGCGCGCGCGGTGGCGAGCTCCCCGTCCGGGTGGAAGATCGACTGCACGCCGATCGGCGCAAGCAGGACCGGCGAGGGCATCGCGGTGCCGAGGACCTCCACCGACAGGTCGCGGTGCGCCACGTCCCGCAGGAACCTCGGGACGATCCGCCACCGGTCGAACGCGTCCCGGTTGGCCCGCGCGGTCGCCTCGCTGCCCGCCGATCCCGCCACGTACCCGAACGCCTGCGCCGACAGGACGCCCTCGGCGAGCCCCTCCAGCCTCGTCAGGTCGGTCGGCAGCGACGGCCGCACGTCACCGAGTCCCTGCAGGTAGATCGAGTTCTGAAAGTCGGCCAGCGCGCTCATCGGATACCTCCGCGGGGGACGCGGCCGGGGCCCGGCCGCGGGCGAGAAACCGTCCGGGACCAATCTGCCACGACCGCTGACCGGATCGCGCGCCGCGCCGGCGCCGGGATCAGATCCGCGGCCCATCCGGTGGGGCGGGCGAAAGATGTCGGCGGGACCGGCCACAATGTGGGGCATGGCACGACGCGGATCCCAAGCCCCTCCCCCGCCGCCGGACTTCGAGGAGAACATCGTCGACGTCGACGTCTCCGAGGAGATGCGCGGCAGCTACCTCGAGTACGCCTACTCGGTGATCTACCAGCGGGCGCTCCCTGACGCCCGCGACGGGCTGAAGCCCGTCCAGCGGCGGATCCTGTACTCGATGAACGAGATGGGGCTGCGCCCCGACCGCGGGCACGTCAAGTGCGCGCGCGTCGTCGGCGAGGTCATGGGCAAGCTGCACCCGCACGGCGACAGCGCGATCTACGACGCGATGGTGCGGATGGCCCAGCCCTGGGCGATGCGGATGCCGCTGGTCGACGGGCACGGCAACTTCGGCTCGCTCGGCGGCGACGACCTGCCCGCCGCCATGCGGTACACCGAGGCCCGCATGTCCCGCGAGGCGCTGATGATGGTCGCCTCCATCGACGAGGACACCGTCGACTTCCGGCCGAACTACGACGGCCAGGAGCAGGAGCCGGAGGTGCTGCCCGCCGCGTTCCCGAACCTGCTGGTGAACGGCGCGTCCGGGATCGCCGTCGGGATGGCCACCAACATGGCCCCGCACAACCTCGGCGAGGTGGTCGCGGCGGCCCGGCACCTCATCGACCACCCCGACGCCACGCTCGACGACCTGATGCGCTTCGTCCCCGGTCCCGACCTGCCCACCGGGGGCATGATCGTCGGCTTGGACGGCATCCGCGACGCCTACGAGAAGGGCCGCGGGACGTTCCGCACCCGCGCCACCACGACCATCGAGAACGTCACGCCCCGCCGCAAGGGAATCGTGGTCAGCGAGCTGCCGTACGCGGTGGGCCCGGAGCGCGTCAAGGCCAAGATCAAGGAACTGGTCAACGCCAAGAAGATCCAGGGCATCGCCGACCTGAAGGACCTCACCGACCGCAACGTCGGCCTGCGCCTGGTCATCGAGATCAAGAACGGCTTCAACCCCGAGGCCGTCCTGCAGGACCTCTACCGGCTCACGCCGATGGAGGAGACCTTCGGCATCAACAACGTCGCGCTCGTCGACGGCCGGCCGCGCACGCTCGGCCTGCGCGAACTGCTCCAGGTGTACGTCGACCACCGCATCGAGGTCGTGCGGCGCCGGTCGATGTTCCGCCGCAAGAAGCGCGAGGACCGCCTCCACCTCGTCGACGGCCTGCTGGTCGCGCTGCTCAACATCGACGAGGTCATCCAGGTCATCCGGCAGAGCGACGACGCCGGGCAGGCCAAGCAGCGGCTGATGCAGATCTTCGAGCTGTCGGAGATCCAGGCCCAGTACATCCTGGACACCCCGCTGCGCCGCCTCACCCGCTACGACCGGCTCGAGCTGGAGAAGGAGAAGGAGCAGCTCGCCAAGGAGATCGCGAAGCTGACCGCGATCCTGGAGTCGGAGCGGAAGCTGCGCGGCCTGGTGTCGAAGGAGCTCGGCGAGGTCGCCTCCGAGTACACCACCCCGCGCCGGACGATCCTGCTGGAGTCCTCCGGCCACACCGCCGCGGCGGCCGTGCCGCTGGAGGTCGCGGACGACCCGTGCACGGTCCTGCTGTCGTCCACCGGGCTGATGGCGCGCACGCACGGCCCCGAGCCGCTGCCGGACAGCGGCCCGCGCGCCCCCCACGACGTGCTGATCTCGGTCGTTCCGGCGACGGCCCGCGGCCAGGTCGGCGCGGTGACCTCGCTCGGGCGGATGATCCGCGTCGACGTCCTCGACCTGCCGACGCTGCCGCCGTCGGCGACGCCGCCGTCCCTGGCGGGCGGCGCGCCGGTGACCGAGTACGTCGACCTGGAACCGGACGAGACGGTCGTGGGCGTGGCGGCGCTGTCGGAGGAGGGCGGCGGGCTCGCTCTCGGCACGGCCCAGGGCGTGGTCAAGCGGGTCGTCCCCGACTTCCCCGCCAACCGCGACGAGTTCGAGGTCATCGGGCTCAAGGAGGGCGACCGGGTCGTCGGCGCCGTCCAGCTGCTGTCGGAGGACCAGCACCTCGTCTTCATCACCACCGACGCGCAGCTACTGCACTTCGCCGCGTCCAACGTGCGGCCGCAGGGCCGCGCCGCCGGCGGCATGGCCGGCATCAAGCTGGGCGCCGGCGCCCAGGTGCTGTGGTTCGGCGCGCTCGACCCCGGCCGCGAGGCCCGGGTGATCACGGTCTCCGGGTCGTCGTCGGCGCTGCCCGGCACCCAGACGGGCGCGATCAAGCTGGCCGACTTCGCGGACTTCCCCGCCAAGGGCCGCGCGACCGGCGGTGTCCGGGCGCACCGGTTCCTGAAGGGCGAGGACGTGCTGCTCCAGGCGTGGGCGGCGCCGACGCCGCTGCGCGCCGCCGGTGCGAACGGCAAGCCCGCGACGCTGAACGTGACGCTCGGCCGCCGCGACGGGTCGGGCGAGAGGCTGAGCACCCGCCTCGTGTCGATCAGCGGCCCCATCGGCCCCGTTCCGCCGGACACCGAAGCCGACACGGACGCCGACGCCGACACGGACACGGACACCGACGAGACCTGACGGCGAGCCGGGCCTGCAGACCGCGGGCCCGGCTCACGTCGACGTGCGGTGGTCAGGCGGCTGGGACGGGGGCGAGGGCTTCGGTCACGGTGGTGACGGTGGCGAAGCCGCAGTCGCGCATCACCTCCAGGCCGATCTCGTGGAGGCGCGGGGTGAGGGCCGCGCAGGCGTCGCCGAGCACCGTGACGCGGTAGTCGCGCATGTAGGCGGCCCGGACGGTGGACTCCACGCAGACGTTGGTGACGACGCCGCAGACGAGAAGGCGATCGGCGTCGAGCCCGCGCAGGAGCGGGTCGAGGGACGTCCACAGGAAGGCGTCGAAGCGGGCCTTGTCCACCACCAGGTCGTCGGGGCCGCAGCCCAGTTCGTCGGCGACCTCCGCGTCCCAGCTGCCCAGGGCCAGCGCGGAGATCTCGGCCAGCGCCGGGTGGGCGCCGCCCAGGTTGGCGCCCTCGTCGGCGCGGCCGGGCCGGTAGACGTGGCGGGTGAAGACCACCGGTGTCCCCGCGTCGCGGGCGGCGGCCACCGCGGCGGCGCACTGCCGTACGGCCCGGTCCGTGTCGGCGAGGGCCATGCCGAGGGTGGGGAGCGATCCGTCGGGGTGGACGAACCCGTTCTGCATGTCGACGACGATGAGGACGTCGGTCATCGGAGTGCCTCCGGGGCCTGTTCGAGGGACGTGGGGACGGACGGGGCCGGCGCCGTGCCGGGCATGCCGAGCAGGACGGGCCCCTTGGGCGGGCGCCACGCGCTGGGCTTGCAGGCGTCCCGGCAGGAGCCCTCGGTGGAGCAGCACAGCGAGCAGATGTGCCCCTGGTGGAACGGGCAGGTGGCCATGTCCGCGACGTCATAGGACCCGCTGCACACCGCGCAGGGCAGTTCGGTGGCGCCGTCGGGGAAGACGCTCGTCCGCGCGATGTACCAGCGGCCCCGGGTGAGCACCGCGACGAGGGGCGGCAGCGCCAGTGCGAGGACGAAGGCGATGAAGGGCGACAGGTCGGCGGCCGTGGAGCCGAACGCGCCGTAGTAGGCGACGATCGAGACGGCCGCGGCGGCGACCATCGAGCCGAAGCCGACCGGGTTCACGTTGTACAGGTGGGCGCGGCGGAACTCCACCTCGGACGGGCTGAGCTTCAGCCACCGCTTGTTGATCACCAGGTCGGACGCCATGGCGGCGATCCAGGCGATGCCGATGTTGGCGTACCAGGCCAGCACGGTGACGATGTGGGCGAAGATGTCGATCTCCATGAGGACCAGCGCGAGCGCGACCTGGAGGATCACCCACACCGCGCGGCCGGGGTGCCGGTGCAGCAGCCGGGAGAAGAAGTTCGACCACGACAGCGAGCCCGAGTAGGTGTTCATGATGTTGATCTTGATTTGCGAGAGCAGCACCAGGAGGCCCGCGAGGACGAGCGCCACCGTGTGGTCGCCGACCGCGCGCTCGTACACGACCGTGAACAGGTCGACGGGGACCGCGACGTGGTCGGGCGTCGTCTCGGTGCCGGCGTAGCCGACGAGCAGCGTGGACGCGAAGAAGATGACGACGGCGAACAGGGACAGGCCCGGGCCGCCCATCAGCACCGCCAGCCGCCATCTGCGGCGCCCCGCCGCGCCCTTTGGGTCGGGCATCAGCCGCAGGTAGTCACCCTGTTCACCGATCTGCACCGCGAACGACAGCTGCGCGGCGGCGATGGTGAACACGGCGGTCAGGGTGAGGCCGCCGACGGCCGCCGCGCCGTGCGCGGTGACCGGGTGGACCATGTGGTGGCCGGCGGACGGGGAGGTCGCCGCGATGGCCAGGGCGAAGCCGATCAGCAGGATCCACAGCGGCCACGTCCACGCCTGGAACTTCGAGCTGAAGGTCATCCCGTAGAGCGTCAGCGGCACCATGACGACGGAGACGATCACGTACGAGACGTGAACGTCGACGTGGGTCAGCGCGGTCACCGCCTGCGCCATGATCGCGCCCTCGTAGGCGAGGAAGATCAGCGTGTAGGTCGCGTAGACCAGCGAGGTCACCGTGGAGCCCAGGTAGCCGAACCCGGAGCCGCGGGTGAGCAGGTCGATGTCGATGTGCCTGCGGGTGATGGCGAACGCGATGACGATGGTCAGCGGCAGCGTGACCACGCTCGCGACGGCGAACCCCAGCAGCGAGCTGCCGAAGCCGAACTCGTTGACGAACGCGGCGTCCAGCGCGTATCCCGCCATGGCGGACAACCCCACCAGGCAGCTCAGGAACACCATCCACGGCGACCACGTGCGGAACGCACTGGGCGTGTACCGCAGGGAGTAGTCCTCCATCTGCGGGTTCTCGGCCAGGTCCAAACCCGGCTCCTTTCCTAGCGGGGCGGCGGGCACCGCAGAAGCTAGGAACGGGATGTTTCTCCGGGGTGTCGGGACCGGTTGCGCCCCGTTACGCCGGGCCGTCCCGCAACGAAGGGCCTCTGGCCTGCTGGTTCGTACCGGCGGGCGGGGCATGCGCCGGGTCGGGACGGGTTTCGGCCGGACCCGTCGCCCGGGTCATCCCTTTGTCAGACCGGCGTGGAGCGAGCGCAGGTGGTCGTGCAGGTCCGTCCAGGGGAACGTCGCGCCGCTCGGTTCGTCCGAGTCGGGGTTCGGGAGGCGGTCCGGGTCGATGAGGACGGTGACGCCCCAGGCGCGGAGCTCGGCGATGCTGCGTGGGAAGGCCGGATGGCGGGCGAGCGCCGCGTTGGGCCACGGCGCGGCGACGATCGGGCGGCCCAGCCCGAGGGCCTCGTTGAGCAGGCCGAGCGCCAGCGTGTCGCTGATGCCGTGCACCCACTTGTTGACGGTGTTGAACGTCGCCGGGACGACGGCGAACGCGTCGGCGGGCGGCAGGACGTCGGGCTCCTCGGGCCGCTTGTAGTCCGAGCGGACGGGGAGGCCCGTCATCTCGGACAGCCGCGCGGCGTCGACGAACTTCGTGCCGGACGGCGTCGCGACGACGCACACCGTCCAGCCGTCGCCGAGGAGCCGCTCGACGAACGCCGGCAGCTCCGCGGCGGGGCGCCCGCCGCAGGCGATCACGTACAGCACGGGACGTGCGGACATCCGGCCTCCTCGGTTCCCCCTCCGACCACTCTGCCCTACGTCCGGCGCATCGAGCGCGGCATCGGCGACGTGACCGCCACGCCGACGACGGCCGCGCTCGTCTGCGCGGACAGGCGGCCGGCGAGTTCCCGGTCAGCTGTAGAAGGTCGTCGAGCCCTTGGAGACCTTGCGGGACCACCACTTCCCGCCGACCTTGTACTCGAAGAAGGCCGGGCCCGCGGGCGACTCGAGCGTGGCCACGTTGCAGACGGCCTTGCTGGCGCCCTTCGTCACGGTCTTGCCTCGCACGGTGTGGGCGTAGACCATCGTCTGGCAGGAGATCCTGATGCGGGACGGGCGGGAGCACGGGTTGGAGTCGACCCAGAGCGTGCTGGAGATGTTCCCGTGCCCCTTCCAGTGGTAGGTGATCGGGCAGTGGCTCGGGTCGGCGGAGGCCGGGGAGCCCGCGGCGACGACGGCGGCCAACGGCGCGGCCACGGTCAGGGCCACGGCGGCGGCGACGCGCGGCACGGACGTGATGGCGACCATGGGGATCCTTTCGGGAGGCGTTCAATTGGATCATGAACGTCGCCCCGGATCCTGTCAGATCCCGGACCATCGCACGGGCGAAATGATCAATGCTCGATGTCGTCGGGCCCCCAGTGCGCCTCCATGCGGACGATCTTGCCGTCGGCGCCGAAGGTCATGACGTCGATGACGCGAATGCGCATGCCGGTGACGTGCACGGTGAAGGCCATCGCGGCGCGGTCGCCATGCGAGCCGCGGACGGGGCCGTCGAGCGAGAGCTTCGCACCGGCGGCCACGGCGTTGCCGTAGAACTCCTCGATCGCGGCGCGGCCCTCCATCGGCGGGTCGCCGACCGGGTCGACCACGACGGCGCCGTCGGCGAACAGGGCGGTGACGGCAGCGGGGTCGCCGGAGTTGAAGCCGTCGACGTAGGCCTGGAGCGCGCTCTTCATCTGTTCCTGGGTCGGCATGCGACCGAGGCTACCAAGCGCCTGCTTGGCCTTCGCCGCGCGCCCGCTGCGGCGGCGCCCCGCCCTCCGGGGCCTCGGTGCGGCGGCGCCCCGCTCGCCGGGCCCGGTGCTGCGGCCCCCGCTCGCCGGGGCCCCGGTGCGGGGCGAAGGCTAGTGCAGGCTGAAGGCGGCCGCGCGCCCGGCGTGCTCGTCGGACGCGGCGCGCTCGGCGCACGCGGCCAGGCCCTCGAGGAGGTCGGCGGCGCCGCCGACGGCCTCGTCGTAGTGCCAGTGGCGGACGAGCGCCTCGCCCTCGGGGCCGGGGTCGAAGCGCCCCTTGGCGAAGCAGCCGGCGACGGCCATCCGGACGATCACGCGGTCGCAGTCGTCCAGCTGGGCCACGTAGGCGGCCGCGTCGATGAGGCCGATCGCGGCGCGGGCGTTGCGGCAGTCGTCGGCGGGGTCGGGGCGGGCGATCCGCCACTGCGCGTACGGGCGCAGGTACTCCGCGATCATCACGGTTCGGTGCACGCGAGGTCCTTCCGGTGTCCGGGACCTCCCATGCTGCGGACGGCGCCGCCGGCGGGCGGGCGCCTTGACCGAGGTCTTGCCGCCCGCTGACCGATTGATCGTCCCGGGCCGGCGGCGGTGCCTAGGACCCGGCCAGGCCGTGCCGGAAGGCGTAGGTGACGGCCTGCGCGCGGTCCCGCAGCCCGGCCTTGGCGAACAGGTTGTTGATGTGGGTCTTCACCGTCGCCTCGCTGATGAACAGGTCGCCGGCGATCTCGGTGTTCGACCGGCCCTGCGCGATCAGCGCGAGCACCTCCGCCTCGCGCCGGGTCAGCCCGTCGGGCAGCTCGCCGCGGGCGGTGCGGACGGGCCGCTGGTCGGCGGCGACCGCCTCGACCAGCCGGCGCTGGATCGCCGGGTCGAGCTGCGCCGCGCCGCCGCGCACCGCGGCGACCGCGCGGGCGATCTCGTCGGCGCCGGCGTCCTTGGTGAGGTACCCGCGGGCGCCGGCGCGCAGCGCCGCGAAGATCGACTCGTCGTCGGCGTAGGTGGTCAGCACGACGACCTCGACCTCCGGGTGCGCCTGCTTGATCCGCCGGGTCGCCTCCACCCCGTCCACCCGCGGCATCCGCAGGTCCATGAGCACCACGTCGGGCCGCAGTTCGGCGACCATGGCGACGGCCTGCTCGCCGTCGCCCGCCGACCCGGCCACATCGATGCCCGGCAGCAGTTCCAGCAGCAGGACCAGGCCCTCCCGCACCACCGTCTGGTCGTCGACGACCAGGATCCTCGTCTCGTCGCTCACCGTGCCTCGTCCCGTGCCCGTCCCGCGTCACGCCGGCACCCGGAGGGCGACGCGGAATCCCCTGCCCTCCGGCCCGGTCTCCAGGGTCCCACCGATCAGCTCCGCGCGCTCCCGCATGCCGACCAGCCCGTAGCCGCCGCCCTCGATCTCCAGGACCGGCTCGGTCGCGCCGGTGTCGGCCACCTCCAGCCCGACGGCGTCACCGAGATAGCGCAGCGTGATGCGCGCGCGGGCGCCGGGCGCGTGCTTGCGGACGTTGGTGAGCGCCTCCTGGGCGGTCCGCACGACGGCGAGTCCCGCCTGCGGGGGCAGCTCGCGCGGAACACCGGTCACCTGGACGTCGCAGGGGCGGCCCGTGCTGGCGTAGAACTCCTCCGCCAGCTCCGCGATGACCTCCTTCGGCTCGGGGATCTCGCCGCGCAGCGTCGCCAGCGCGCGCCTGGTCTCCTCCAGGCCGGACTTGGCGAGGTTGCGCGCGCGCTCGACCCGGTCGAGTGCCTGGACCCGGTCGCCGTCCCGCGACAGCAGCAGGCGCGCCCCCTCCAGGTGCACGATCTGCGCCGACAGCGAGTGGGCGAGGATGTCGTGGATCTCGCGCGCGATGTGCGACCGCTCGGCCAGCACCGCGTTGGCCGCCTCGGCGCGGCGGGTGGCCTCCTGCGCGAGGACGTTCTGCCGGCTCGCGAGGGCGCCGAGGGTCAGGCCGATGAACGCGGCCAGCAGCCCGTAGTCCGGGCCGCGGCCGTAGGCCTCCCCCAGCGCGGCCACGACGATCACGGTGGCACCGCCGAGGGCGAGGCCCCAGCGCACCTTCGTCCGCATCATCAGGGCCCACATGGCGGCCAGCGAGAAGAAGTACCCGCCGCCGCCGTGCGGGGCGATGGCGTACAGCGAGAGCGAGGTCCCCATCGCGGTCAGGAGGAGCGCGTTCCCGGCCCAGCGGAGGCGGGAGCGCTTCGCGCGCCCCATCCACAGGCCGACGCCCAGGAGGACGAACGTCGCGGTGTTGAGGAGGATCACCGCGAGGCCCGTGCCCTGCAGGGCCGGTGCCGGGGTGGAGTGCAGGAGCCCGCGGAGGTAGGCCACGGCTCCCCAGATCAGCGCGATCGTGATCGCGACCGTCCGGAGGAGCCGGTCCTCGAGGGTGAAGGGTCCGAACCTCACGATGCGACGCTAGCCGGTGCGGTCCCGGTGACCCGCCGTCCACGCCACACCACCAGCAGGTTCTGGACGATCAGGGTCAGCGCGAGGAAGAGCAGGAAGAGATTCGAGCCGAGCTTGAGGCCGAGCGCGTGCCCGGCGGCGATGAACCCGACCCGGCTCAGGATCGACACGAGCCAGGCCGCGACGGTCCAGCCGGTGCCGCGCCGCCACAGCCCGCCGTCGCTCTCGCGCCACAGCCGGACGGTCACGGCCCGCAGCGCGCCGAACGCGACGGCGGCGACGGCCTCCCCGGCGAGGAGCGCGGCGCTGAGCGCGGGATGCGCGGCGTCGAGCAGGCCGCCCTGCGCCAGGCCGATCACGGCGAGGACGGCCGGGACGGTGTAGAGCTGCCGCTCGCCGACCGGCCGGGCGCGCAGTTGCCGGTAGAGGACCAGCCCGAGGACGGCGAGCGCGATGAGCACGTTGTCGGCGGTGTTCATGGGTTCGACGGTAGGGCGGGGCGGCCGAACCGGGGATCGGCGCGCGGCTGGACTTCGGGGTCTCCACCGGCGGGTGGAGAACCCTCCGTGAGCGGCGGCTCACCGGGCGAACACCGCCAGTGGAAGCTGGCCGAATCCGGTCAGCTGTGCGATCTTGCTTCGAGAAACGTTCACGTTTTTGAATCGGGTACCACCCGTGCGTGGATCGCTCCAACAGCGTCCGCGCGCACCAACGAAAGGCGCGTCCAGAACCCGTGAAATCCTTCCTCCGCGCCGCCGCTGTGGCGGCGCCCCTCACCCTGGCGCTCGGCGCGGTCGCCGCACCGGCCCAGGCGTCCCCCCAGGCCCCCGCGACGGCCACCGAGGCGCCGGCCCCCGGCGTCCCGACGTTCGACTTCGCCAAGGACTGCCCGCCGCTGCCCGCCGGCATCGACCCGACGCTCGGCCTGTGCATGCAGATGGTGGTCACCGGCGGCTCCATGAAGCTCGGCGGGCTCAGCCAGACCATCACCCAGCCGATGCGGATCACCGTCCAGTCGGTCCAGGCCGACAGCTCGTCCAATTCGGAGTTCACCAGCGTCACGCTGACCGGCAAGCCGATGACCGTCCCCGGCGGCGTGCTCGGGCTGCTCGGCCTGAACGTCCCCGGCCTCGACGACCTGCCGTTCAACAAGGTGCAGGTGCAGCCGAAGTACACCGGCGGCTTCAGCTTCAACCTCCCGAACGCGGGCCTGGAGATGAAGATCAAGATCATCAACGACGCGGTCGGGAAGGGCTGCTCGATCGGCTCAAGAAAGGACCCGCTCAAGCTCAACCTCGGCGTCGACCTCGGCCAGATCAGCGTGGTCGACGAGGGCGACCCGGCCGACCCGTTCAGCCACCCGCCGATCCTGCACACCCCGGCGGCCGACAACACCTTCGCGGTGCCGAAGACCGACGGCTGCGGGCTGTTCGGACCGGTGATCGACTGGAAGGCCGGGCTGCCCTCCGCGTCGGGCAACAACGCCGCGTCCTTCGACACCTACCTCGCGCTCGCGCCGTACGCCCCGTGGCCCACGGCCTCCGTGCAGCGCAAGGCGGCGCAGGACCCGATCCAGCAGCTGCGCAACCTGCACATCAGCGGCTGACGCGCCCCTCCCCGGGGCCGTGCACGACCTGGCGGCCCCGGCCCCGCGCACGGCGCGCCGCAGCGCGCCCCGGCCGGGGGTGGCACCCGCACCACCCCCGGTGGCACGGCTACATGTCGATGCGCTCGGTGTCCAGCTCGGACGCGCCGGCCGTGATGAACTCGCGGCGCGGCGCCACCTCGCTGCCCATCAGCAGATCGAAGATCTTCGCCGCCTCGTCGGCGTCCTCAACCCGGATCCGGCGCAGGATCCGGTGGCGCGGGTCCATCGTCGTCTCGGCCAGCTGGTCGGCGTCCATCTCGCCGAGGCCCTTGTAGCGCTGGACGGGCTCCTTCCAGCGCTGCCCCTTGCGCTCGAACTCCACCAGCTTGCGGGTCAGCTCGCCGTCGCTGTAGCAGTAGACGTACTTGTCCTGGCCCTTCTTGGGCTTGACCAGCTCGATCCGGTGCAGCGGCGGGACCGCCGTGAACACCCGGCCCGCCTCCAGCATCGGCCGCATGTAGCGGAACAGCAGCGTCAGCAGCAGGGTGCGGATGTGCGAGCCGTCGACGTCGGCGTCCGCCATCAGGATGATCCGCCCGTAGCGGGCGGCGTCGATGTCGAACGTGCGGCCCGACCCGGCCCCGATCACCTGGATGATCGCCGCGCACTCGGCGTTCTTCAGCATGTCCGCGACGGACGCCTTCTGCACGTTGAGGATCTTGCCGCGGATCGGCAGCAGCGCCTGGAACTCGGAGTCGCGGGCCAGCTTCGCGGTGCCGAGCGCCGAGTCGCCCTCGACGATGAACAGCTCGCTGCGGTCGTCGGCGTTGCGGCAGTCGACCAGCTTCGCCGGCAGCGCCGAGTTCTCCAGCGCGTTCTTGCGGCGCTGGTTGTCGCGCTGCGTGCGGGCCGCGATCCGGGTCTTGGCCGCCCCCGCGACCTTCTCCAGCACGGCGCGCAGCGGCTGCTTCTGGCCGCGCGGCGGGTTCTCGAAGACCGCCTTCAGCTCCCGCGTGACCACCTGCGAGACGATCCGGGTGGCCGCCGAGGTGCCGAGGATCTCCTTGGTCTGCCCCTCGAACTGCGGCTCGGGCAGCCGGACCGTCACCACGGCGGTCAGGCCCTCCAGGACGTCCTCCTTGATGACGTCCTCGTCGCCGTTCTTCAGCAGCTTCGTGGCGCGCAGCTGCTCGTTGACGACCTTGAGCACCGCCCGGTCGAACCCGCGCACGTGGGTGCCGCCCTTCGGGGTGGCGATCACGTTCACGAACGACCGGGTGGTGGTGTCGTAGCCGGTGCCCCAGCGCAGCGCGACGTCGACCTCCAGGTCGCGCTCGACGTCGGTGGGGGTCAGGTGGCCCTGCTCGTCCAGCACCGGGACGGTCTCGGTGAAGTGCCCGCGGCCCTGCAGCCGCAGCACCTCGATGAGGGCGGCGTCCTTGGCCAGGTAGGTGCAGTACTCGCTGATGCCGCCGTCGAAGCGGAACGTCTCCTCGACGACCTCCTCGCCGCGCTCGTCGCGGACGTCGATGGTCAGGCCCGGGATGAGGAACGCGGTCTGGCGCATCCGGTCCAGCACGAGGGACTGCTCGACCGTCGCGTCCGCGAGGAAGATCTGCATGTCGGGCCAGAACCGGACGCGGCAGCCCGTGACCTTCCTGGCGACCTTGCGGATCTGCCGCAGGCCCGACTTCTTCTTGAACCGCGCGTTCGGGCGGCCCTCGTCGGCGAACTCGCCCGGCAGCCCGCGCCGGAAGCTGATCGCGTGGGTGTGGCCCTCGCGGTCGACCTCCACGTCCATCCGGGCCGACAGGGCGTTCACCACGGACGCGCCGACGCCGTGCAGGCCGCCGGAGGCGGTGTAGGACACCCCGCCGAACTTGCCGCCCGCGTGCAGCCGGGTCATCACCAGCTCGACGCCGGGCAGGCCCGTCTTGGGCTCCAGGTCGACCGGGATGCCGCGACCGTTGTCGCCCACCTCGAACGACCCGTCGGCGTGCAGCGTCACGCTGATGTGCGTGCAGTACCCGGCCAGGGCCTCGTCGACGCTGTTGTCGACGATCTCCCACAGGCAGTGCGCCAGGCCACGGCTGTCGGTCGACCCGATGTACATTCCGGGTCGCTTCCGCACGGCCTCCAGCCCCTCCAGCACCGAGAGGTGCCGGGCGGAGTAGCCGTGCGGGTCATCGGTCATCGCTTCGGCGGTCGCGGCGGTCAACTGCGTGTGCTCCTCGGGGGTAGGACATTCGGCACGAGGGTACCCCCGGGCACCGACAAACGTTCGAAAGGCTCGCCGCCGCGTGCGTCCGGGCGCCTCCTCGGCAGCGGTCCCGCGGGCGTTCCCGTCCCGTCCGGGCGGTTCCCGCCCAACCCAGGGTGGAGTACCGCAACGTCCACCTATAGGTGGGTGCACGGCGTCGCACGGTTTCCCTAATGTCCTGGTCATGGCAGAAACGATCGAGGTCAGCGGGCTCCGCAAGCGCTACGGGGACGTCAACGCCGTCGACGGGGTGACGTTCTCCGTCGCCGAGGGCGAGTTCTTCGGGATCCTCGGGCCCAACGGGGCCGGCAAGACGACGACCCTGGAGATCGTCGAGGGGCTCCGCGAGGCCGACGAGGGCGCGGTCTCCGTCCTCGGCCTCCCCCCGTGGCCGCGCAACCCCCGGCTGCTGCCCCGGATCGGCGTGCAACTGCAGGCGTCGTCGTTCTTCGAGCGGCTCACCGCGCGCGAGCAGCTCCAGACGTTCGGGTCGCTCTACGGCGTCCCGGCGCGGAAGGCCGACGCGATGCTGGAGACCGTGGGCCTCGCCGACAAGGCGGACGTGCGGGTGGAGAAGCTGTCGGGCGGGCAGGCCCAGCGCCTGTCGATCGCCTGCGCGCTCGTGCACGACCCGGAGCTGGTCTTCCTGGACGAGCCGACCGCCGCGCTGGACCCGCAGGCCAGGCGCAACCTCTGGGACGTGCTGAGCACCATCAACACCGAGGGCCGCACCATCGTCCTCACCACCCACTACATGGACGAGGCGGAGGCGCTCTGCGACCGCGTCGCGATCATGGACGCGGGCCGGATCCTCGAGCTCGGCCCGCCCGCGGTGCTGGTGCGCGGCCTGGACGCGCCCGCCCGGATCAGCATCGCCAGCGGCCTGCTGGACGCGGCGGACGCCCGCGCCCTGCCGGGCGCCGACGACGTCGAGGACGACGGCGTCTCGCTGATCATCTCCACCCGGGACCCCTCGGCGGTGGTGGCGGCCATGGCCGCGAAGGACGCGCTGGACGGGGTGCAGATCCGCGGCGCGACCCTCGAGGACGTCTTTCTGGAGCTCACCGGACGGGAGTACAGGGCGTGAGCACACTCGAGAGTTTCAAGAGCCTGTCCCGGGCGATGTTCCTGGGCTTCCGGCGGGACCGGGGCGCGCTGTTCTTCACCGTGCTGTTCCCGCTGATGTTCCTGGTGATCTTCGGCGGCGTGTTCGGCCACCAGAGCACCTCCAAGGTGAAGGTGCAGGAGATCGGCCGGGTGCCGATCCTGGACCAGGCGCTGGCGGACAGGTCGGCCGACCTCGGCAAGACCATGAAGGTGACCAGGACCTCGGACCGGCACGACGCGCTGCACAAGGTCACCAAGGGCGATGCCGACGCGGCGGTGGAGCAGCAGGGGAACCGGCTGGTCGTGCACTACTCGGCGGCCGACCAGGTGAAGTCGGGGACCGTGCAGGGCCTGATGAACTCGATCGTCCAGGGCGCGAACCAGGCGGCGACCGGCAAGCCGCCCGCCTACCAGGTGGCCTCGCAGCAGGTCGAGGACGATTCGCTGAAGGCCATCCAGTTCTTCACGCCGAGCCTGCTGGGCTGGGCGCTGGCGTCGGCCGGCGTGTTCGGGGCCTCCCAGACGCTCGTGACGTGGCGCACGAAGGGCATCCTGCGCCGCCTCCAGCTGTCGCCGGCGCCGATCCCCACGGTGTTCGCCGCGCGCGTCGCCGTGAGCCTGGCCGTGGCGCTGGTGCAGTTCGCCCTGTTCGTGGCGGTCGCGCAGCTGCCGTTCTTCGGCCTGAAACTCGGCCACTACTGGTGGATGGCCGTCCCGATGGTGATGTCGGGGGTGCTGGCCTTCCTGGCGATCGGGATGGTGATCGGCGCCTGGGCGAAGACCCAGGAGACGGCGCAGGCCGTGACGCAGCTGGTGGTGCTGCCGATGGCGTTCCTGGGCGGCTCGTTCTTCCCGCTGGACGCCTCGCCCACGTGGATGCGGACGCTGGCGTACATCTTCCCGCTGCGGTACCTGAACACCGGGATGCTGAACGTGATGGGCCGCGGACTGGGCCCGATGTCCGCGCTGCCGCAGATGGGAATCCTGCTCGGTTTCGCGGTGGTGGGCGGGCTCGTCGCCATGCGCCTGTTCCGCTGGGACAGCGCGTGACAATCCGCCATGGCGGAAGGGTGTGACCTCGGTCACTAATCGAGCCATTCCGCTGTGGGCGTACGAAGAAACAGGTTGGGAACGTCCACGTCGGGTTAGATGTTGTCCTAAGTACCGACCCCGAGCATGAGGAAGGTGCCGTGACTGGAGCCCTTGCCCCGACCAAGCCGCTGACCGTCGCCGACCGGTGCGACCGCTGCGGCGCCCAGGCCTACGTCCGTGCGGTCCTTGTAGGCGGCGGCGACCTTCTGTTCTGCGCCCACCACGGGCGTAAGTACGCGGAGGCCCTGCGCGCCAACGGGGCCGACATTCAGGATGAGACCGACAGGCTGACCGAAACCCCGGCTGCCGCTTCGGAAGATGAGCGGTAGGGATCGAATAGCACACCCGCGGCGGCGGCCACCGGAGACGGTGGCCGCCGTTCGCATTTCAGTCGCCACCCCCATCGGCCCCCATCACGGGGCATGGCGAAATGGATTCAGAGAGTGATCAATTCATCACGTTGAGTGCCGGATCGTCGAGCGTCCGGTGATCCGGGCGGACGCGTTCGCCGTTCTTCTCAGCCGGTGCTGATCGTCTTCACGCGATAGTGGTATCCGCCGGATTCGGTGAACCCCTCGGCCGCGTACATCGCGCGCGCCGCGGCGTTCCGCTCGACCACCACCAGGTACGCCCGCTCGCACCCCTGCTCCCGGCCCCAGCCGAGCAGCGCGCGCAGGACCCGCCGTCCCAGCCCGCGCCGGCGCGCCTCCGGCGCCACCGCCATCGCGTAGATCCCGAGCCACTCCCCCTGCGGCACGCCCCGTCCGACGGCGACGCCGTCCAGGGACGCGTATCCGGCCGGTACGCCGGTGAGGATCTCCGTCGCGACGGGCAGCTGGTGGTCGTACCGGCCGTCCACGGCCCACCACACGTCCAGCCAGCCGGGGGACGGCTCGCTCGCGATCTCCACGCCGTCCCGCTCGTACGGGCCCGCGATGGGCGCCGCCATGGCGAGCGTGGGGTCGACGATCTCGTAGCCCCGCGCCTCCAGGACCGCGTCGAGGCCCTCGGGCCGCGCTCTCTCACTCAGCGAGAACACCGCCGGCAGCCCGCGCTCCCCGTAGAAGAGCTCCGCGCGCGCGAGCGCGGCGTCCAGGTCCTGGGGAGCGTCCAAGGGCAGGACGGAGTTGGCGCGCTTGGTGACGCCGTCGGCGTGGCGCAGCAGCCACCCGCCAATATCCTGGACGGACCGCGCCGGCCACGCCGCGGCCACGAGTCCGTCCAGGTCTTGCGGCCCGGGGACCGTCACAGACCGAGTCATTGAAGAACACCGCTTTCGGGGGGATCGTGCACATCCTGCTGCCGCCGTCGGAGAAGAAGGCTACCGAGGGCGACGGACCGCCCCTCGACCTGGCCTCGCTGAGCTTCCCGGAGCTCACCGCGGCGCGCAAGCGGGTCATCACCGCCCTGACCAGGGCGTGCCGCCGCAGGGACGCGCCCGAGGCGCTCGGCCTGCCGGCGGGGCAGGTCGACGAGGCCCTGGCGCGCAACAAGGCGCTGAACGAGGCGCCCGCGCTGCCCGCGGCGCGGCTCTACACCGGCGTCCTCTACGACAACCTCGACCTGCCGAGCCTGGACCCGGAGGCCGCCGCCGAGCGCGTCGTGGTCTTCTCGGGCCTGTGGGGCGCGCTGCGGCTCACCGACCGCGTCCCGCCGTACCGGTTGTCCATGTCGGTGTCGCTCCCGCCCCTCGGCCGTCTGGGGACGTTCTGGAAGCCTGCGATGACGAAGGCCCTCCGGCCGTCCGGGCTGATCGTCGACATGCGCTCCGGGCCGTACGCGGCGGCCTGGAAGGCCCCTCAGCCGGCCGTGGCGGTCCGCGTGTTCCGCGAGACGGTCACCGACGGGGTCCCCAAGCGGACGGTCGTCAGCCACATGGCGAAGGCGACCCGCGGGGCGATCGCCCACGACCTGCTGGAGGCCGGCGCCGACCCCGCCACGCCCGAGGAGCTGCTGAAGGCCGTCGCCGGGCTCGGCTACACCGCAGAGCTGAACGGCACCGACCTCGACGTGATCCTCACGTCCTGACCGGACCCCGGAAGGGCGCCGGCCACGGCACGTACCCGAAGGCCCCCGCCCAGCGGGCGGGGGCCTTCGGGTAAGCGAAATGTGTCAGTCGAGGTAGTCCCGCAGCACCTGCGAGCGGGACGGGTGGCGCAGCTTCGACATGGTCTTGGACTCGATCTGCCGGATGCGCTCCCGGGTCACCCCGTACACCTTGCCGATCTCGTCCAGCGTCTTCGGCTGGCCGTCGGTCAGCCCGAACCGCATCGACACCACGCCCGCCTCGCGCTCGCTGAGCGTGTCGAGCACCGAGTGGAGCTGCTCCTGCAGCAGCGTGAAGCTGACCGCGTCGGCCGGGACGATCGCCTCGGAGTCCTCGATCAGGTCGCCGAACTCGCTGTCGCCGTCCTCACCGAGCGGAGTGTGCAGCGAGATCGGCTCGCGGCCGTACTTCTGCACCTCGACGACCTTCTCCGGGGTCATGTCGAGCTCCTTGGCCAGCTCCTCCGGGGTGGGCTCGCGGCCCAGGTCCTGGAGCATCTGGCGCTGCACGCGGGCCAGCTTGTTGATGACCTCGACCATGTGCACCGGGATGCGGATGGTGCGGGCCTGGTCGGCCATCGCGCGGGTGATCGCCTGCCGGATCCACCAGGTGGCGTACGTGGAGAACTTGTAGCCCTTGGTGTAGTCGAACTTCTCGACCGCGCGGATCAGGCCGAGGTTGCCCTCCTGGATCAGGTCCAGGAACAGCATGCCGCGGCCGGTGTAGCGCTTGGCCAGCGAGACCACCAGCCGGAGGTTGGCCTCCAGCAGGTGGTTCTTGGCGCGGCGGCCGTCCTCGGCGATCCACTCGAAGTCCTCGAGGTCCTCCTCCGACAGCGCGGGGCCGTCGGAGGCGAGCCGCTCCTCGGCGAACAGGCCGGCCTCGATCCGCTTGGCGAGCTCGACCTCCTGCTCGGCGTTGAGCAGCGGGACCTTGCCGATCTGCTTGAGGTAGTCCTTGACCGGGTCGGCGGTGGCGCCGGCCGCGGCGATCTGCTGGGCGGGCGCGTCCTCGTCGTCGTCGCCGAGGGTGAAGCCCTCCTCCTCGGTGGGGGCGTCACCGGGCTTCTTGCCGGCCGGAGCCTTCTCCGCGGAGACGGCCGGGGCCTCCTCCTCGTCGGTCTCCGGCGCCTCCTCGACCTCGGGCGCGTCCTCTTCGAGGTCGACCTCGAGGTCGTTCAGGTCCTCGTCGAGGTCGACGTCCACGTCGTCCTCGAGCTCGGGGTCGTCGGCGGCCTTCTTGGCCGGGGCGGCCGCCTTGGCGGCGGGCTGCGCGGCGGCCTTCTTGGCGGGCGCGGCCTTCTTCGGCTTGGCCTTGGCCGACTTCGGCGGAGCGGGCTTGGGCGCCGCGGGCCGCGGGGCCTCCCGGCGCGGCGCGGGCTCCTCGGGCGCCGCGTCGTCGGCGACGACCGCGGTCACCGTGTCGGGCTGCTCCTTCGCGGCAGCAGCGGTCCTGGGCCTACGCGCCGGCGGCGCCGCGCGCTTGCGCGAACGCTTGGGCGCCGCGGAATCGGCAGCGCTCACCACGACGGTCACACCCTCCTTGCTGAGGCTCCGCAGAATGCTGGAGGCCTTCGACACGGGGATGTCGGCCTCCTCGAACGTACGGCGTACGTCGTCGGCTTCGAGGTAACCCTGGGACCGTCCACGCTCGATCAGTTGCGCGATGACGTGATCGTGCAGATCTGACGCTTTCGAGGTCGAGCTAGCAGGCGACACAAATACCTCTCGAACGAACGTGTGGCTTGGTTGACCCAAGTGCCCTGACGGGCCCGGCCTCACACTGGGTGGGACCACACACGGCGGACCTCCGGTGCGGACCGCAGCGTACCCGCTCTGACTGGGTCAAGCATTCTGGCACTGCTGCGCATTCCACCCTGATGTCCTACCCGGTAACACTCCACCTTAGAGGGCGACGGACGGTCCTTCGTACGGACGGGACCGACTTCTCTCCGTCTCCGGCGGGCTTCACCCCGGTTTCACCTGGACTTGGGCGGGACGTGCAGCGCAAGCACGGTCACATCGTCTACCTGCTCGTACCCGGCAAGCATCCGATCGACCAGGAAGTCGACGAGTCTTTCAGGATCTCCTACCACTTCAGGTGGGGCGTCCGCGGCCGTCGCCACGAGTTCCTCCAGCCCGGCGTCCACCCCACGCCTACGGTTCTCCACAAGTCCATCGGAATAGAAGACCACAGTGTTGCCGGTCTCGATGGAAAAACTTGTCTGCTGCCGCTGGCTCGGCCAGCCGAGCGGCGTGCCGGGCTCCTGCGTGCTCAGGCGCGCGGGGGTGTCCGGGGAGATCAGCAGGGGTGGCGGGTGCCCGGCGTTGCTGAAGGCGCCGCGTCCGGTCTCCGGGTCGATGACCGCGTAGGCGACCGTGGTGAACTGCTCCTCGTCCTCGGTGGCGCTGAACAGCCGGTCGAGGCCGGCGAGCACCGCCGCGGGCCGCGGGTCGTTCAGCGCGAGCGCGCGCAGCGCGTTGCGGACGCGTCCCATTCCGGCCGCGGCGAGCACGCCCTTGCCCATGACGTCGCCCACCGCGACCGCGAGCCGGTCGTCGGGGAGGCGGAACACGTCGTACCAGTCGCCGCCGACCTGGACGTGGCGGGTGGCCGGGTTGTACCGGGCCGCCAGCACCATCCCGGGGAGCTGGGGGAGGTCGCTGGGCAGCAGGCTGCGCTGGAGTTCCTCGGCGGTCCTGTGCTCGCGCTCGAACAGCAGCGCGCGCTCCACCGCCAGGGCGCACTGCCCGGCGAGGGCCTCCAGGAAGACCCGCTCCTCCTCGGTGATCTCCCTGGGACGGGTGAAGGAGAAGCGCAGCGCGCCGATCGGGGCGCCCGCCGCCAGCAGCGGCAGCCCGACCCAGGCACGCTCCTCGGGGTGCTGGGCGAACAGCTCCTTCTCGTCGCGGCCGAGCTGGAGGCGGAGGCTGTCGGGATGCTCGGCCAGGAACGGCCGGCTCTCGCGCACCGCCACCGACATGACGGTCTGGTCGGCGACCTTGATGTCGTCGCGGGCGGGCGGCCGCCCCTCGGTCTCGGCGCCGGGCTGGGACGGGGCGACGATGCTCAGCCGCAGCTTGTCGTCGTCCAGCAGCGCCACGGCCGAGTAGTCGGCGCCGATGGCGGACCGTCCGACCTCGGTGATGACCTGGACGACCTGGGAGACGGTCAGAGCCTCGGCGAGCATGGAGGTGGCCTGCTGGAGCCGCGCGGTGCGCAGCGCCGCCGCGGACAGCTGCTCGGTCAGCCGGCCGCGCATCTCCTCGGCCTCGCGCTGGCCCGTGACGTCGGTGTTGGCGCCGACCCACTCGATGACCGCGTCGCCCTGCCGGATCGGCACGGCCCGCACGTCGAAGTGCCGGTAGGTGCCGCTCTTGGTGCGGATCCGGTAGTTGGTCTCGAAGACCTGGTTCTCCGCGACGCACTCGCGCCACGCCGCCTCGATGCGCGGGCGGTCCTCCGGGTGCACCACGGCCATCCAGCCGCCGGCGGCGTAGTCGTCGGGCGCCTGGCCGGTGATCGCGCGCCATTCCGGCGCGTCGTCGATGACGGCGCCGTCGGGCGCGGCCACCCACACGACCTGGGCGCTGGCCTCCACGAGCGAGCGGTAGCGCTGCTCCTTGCGCCGGATGACCTCCTCGGCGCGGCGCCGCTCGGTCACGTCCAGGGCGGTCAGGACGGCGCCGAGGCGCTCGCCGCCGGGTCCGCGGGCGGGCAGCCACGTGCAGGCCAGGATGCGCTCCTCGGTCGCCGTGGCGACCGCCCGGGAGTCGTCGGCCCGTCCGGACGGCGCGGGAGGGACGACGAGGTCGAGGTCGCTCAGCGGGCGGTCCTCGGCGAGCACCGTGCGCAGCGCCGACTCGAACGCGCTCGCCAGGGCCTCGGGCAGCACCTCCGCGGGGCGCCGCTGCTGCAGGTCGCGGACGGGCACGCGGAGCAGGGCCGCGAGCGCGTCGTTGGCCTTCCGGCAGCACAGGTCGCCGTCGAAGAACGCCAGCCCGCCAGGGGCTTCCTTCAGCAGGGTCGCGTACAGCGCGGAGTCGGACGCATCCATGGGCTGCCCCTCCACCCCTGAGACGCGGGGTTGGGGAACGGACGTCTCGGTGCTCATGGACAACACCTCCGCCCCAGAGGGTCCCGTACCGCGCGGCAAGTTTTCATCACTATGAGTGAATGGGAGCAGGCTAGCGCTCCCGCCTCCATCACAACACCGTCGGAGTCAGGTATTCATCATCCCGATGGTTCGCCGCGTACGGAAGCCCTGATGGACAACGTCGTCTGCGCTTCCATGCGATGGCGCGGGATTCGGACGCCTTCTCCACGAGCCGCCGGTGGCGGCCCATGAGGAGGGCGAGTAGGCGATGTTACGGCGCCCGGAGCTTCATGGGCGGCCAACCCCGCCGGTTCGGCGAGTTCCGGCCCGGGACCGCCTCGCGCACCTTCCGTCCGATTTAGCCTACAAAAATACGGTAAAGACTATTTTAGAGATCGGCGCCTCCTTACCCGGAGGCCCTACTTTCCGGCCTTGGCGGCCGCCTTCATCTCCTGCTTGAAGGCGCGGACCTTCGCCAGCGACTCCGGGCCGGTGATGTCGGCGACCGACCGGTGGGAGCCCTCCTCGCCGTACGCGCCGGCCGCCTCCCGCCAGCCCTCCGGCCGGACCCCGTACTGCTTGCCCAGCAGCGCGAGGAAGATCTGCGCCTTCTGCTTGCCGAAGCCGGGCAGCCCGTTCAGTCGCTTGAACAGCTCCTTGCCGCCGTCCGCGTCCTTCCACACGTTCTCGGCGTCCCCGTCGTAGTTCTCCACGAGGTACCGACACAACTGCTGCACCCTCTTGGCCATCGAGCCGGGATAGCGGTGCACGGCCGGCTTCTCCGACAACAGCGCGGCGAACCGCTCCGGATCGCAGGCGGCGATCTCGTGCGCGTCGAGATCGTCCGTTCCGAGTCGCTGAGCGATCGTGTAAGGACCCGAGAACGCCCATTCCATCGGGATCTGCTGGTCGAGCAGCATCCCGACCAATGCGGCGAGGGGGCTGCGGCCCAGCAGTTCGTCCGCCTCGGGCCGCTGCGCCAGTTGAACCTTCGTGGCCATGGGGTCAGCTTAGGACCGCCGCCAAGGGCGAGCCCGCCGGGCGCCGGAACCCGCCGCAGCGGTCACGGACCGGCGCGGCGAATCTGTCGGAAGTCTTACGAGCACCGGCGGAACCCTGGCGGCCCGCAGGTCACGGTGCTCGAATGGAGGCGTGAACGAGGATCCGGCAGAGGGCACCCCCGTAGGACGGCGGGTCGTGCTCGGGATGCTCGGCCTTGGCGCCGCTGGGGTCGCCGTAGGTGCATCCCTGCAACAGAAGGTGAACCGAGCCTTGGCGCCGGTGGGCGGCATCCAGGACGTTCTTCCGGCCGCCGGAGGCTTCCGCTACTACTCCGTCACCGGAAGCGTGAAGCGGCACAGCATCGCCACCCACCGGGTGACCGTAGGCGGGCTGGTGGACAAGCCCCAGGCGTTCACCATGGCCGACCTGGCGCGCCTGCCGCAGACCATGCTCGACAAGGATTTCCAGTGTGTGACCGGGTGGCGGGTGCCGAACGTCCGCTGGGCGGGCGTCGCCCTCCCCGACCTCCTGGACGCGGTGGGGGTGTCGCCGCGGGCCAGAGCCGTCAGATTCACGTCGTTCGACGGCGTCTACACCGAGTCGCTGACGCTGGACCAGGCGCGGCGCCGCGACGTCATGGTCGCGACCCAGATGGACGGGAAGCCGGTCTCCCACGACCACGGCGGCCCCACCCGGCTCTATGTCGCCCCCATGTACGGCTACAAGTCACTGAAGTGGCTCGGCGGCATCGAGCTCACCGACAAGGTCAAGCAGGGCTACTGGGAGGACCTCGGCTACGACGTGGACGCCTGGGTCGGCCGGTCGAACGGACGTGACGATGCACCCACATGACGTGGTCCGCCACGAGCCAGCGGCGTCCACCAGGCTGCTCCGGTTCACGCGGGCCGAACGGTCGATCCATCATGTGACCGCGCTGTTGATGCTGGTGTGCCTGGCCACCGCGGGGATGCTCTACCTGCCCGCACTGTCCACGCTGGTGGGGCACCGCGAGCTGGTCAAGACCGTCCACGTGTGGTGCGGTTTCGCGCTGCCGGCCCCCATCGTCCTAGGACTCGCCTCCAGAGCGTTCAGGACCGACCTAGGCCACCTCAACAGGTTCGCACCGCATGACTGGGAGTGGCTCAAGCGCGGCGACCGCAGAGCCGTACGGCGAGGCAGGGGCATCCTGCCGGTGGGCAAGTTCAACGCCGGCCAGAAGCTGAACGCGGCGTTCACGGCGGGCGCGATCCTCGTCATGCTCGGCACCGGCGAGGTGCTGACGTTCCCCGGCCCGTGGCCCGACCGCTGGCGCACCGGCGCCACCTTCGTGCACGACTGGCTCTTCGTCATCATCCTCATCGTCGTGGTCGGGCACCTCTGGGAGGCGCTCCGCGACCCGGGGGCGCTCGGCGGGATGCTCACCGGCCGGGTCGACCGCGGCTGGGCCGCGAGGCACCATCCGGGCTGGGTGGACGCCGTCCAACGGATCGCCGCCCGGCCGCCGGACGGCCCATCCGGCGGCGGATCCGGAGAGGCGGCCACCGGCGCGTGCGGAAAAGGTGATCCGGAATTTACGAAACGACCGCCCGGCATGTCTTGACTCTCCCGGCGAACGCGCTGGAATGAGACATCGAGGCGAGGTTCGGGCGGACATCCCTAAACCGGGGCCGCGCACTTCGTCTCGACCGGCGGCGTCCCCGCCCGCCGGAACCCTGTGCGCGGAGGTGTACGCAGATGCCTGCACTGGCCGATCACCGGAGCGAGACCCGCGACGCGCTCACGCGGCGCCTCACCGACGAGTTCTCGCACTTCTCCCCGGACGCGGTGCACCAGTGCGTCGCCGACGTCCAGGCGTGCATGGCCCACCTGGGGCTCGACCCGACGCCCGCGCGCGTGGAGCGCATGGCGCGCGAACACCTCGTCGGCATGCTGAAATCCGAGCCGCCCTCAGGGCGGACGCAGGGGACCGGGGTGGACGGCTGAGCAGCCTCCCACGGGCCCCGTTCCCGACTCCGCCCGCTCACGCGCCCGAACCTCCCGCCGGTACCGCGCCATACGCACACGCGACACCGCGGGATCTGAGAAACTAGGCGCGTGAGTCCTCGCAGCCGCCGCCCCTCCTCCGGGGATCCGGCGCGGGACGGCACGGCCCCGCCCGGCGAGGTCTCCGAGATCTTCGACGGGATGCTGCGGCACGCCCGCGAGCTGCTGGCCGTGCGCAGCCCGCTGGACGCGGAGCTGATCGTCAGCGAGATCCTGGGGTCCTGGTGGGGACACCGGGTGTCCGCCGGAGACGTCGAGGTGGTCATCGGCGAGGCGCTGGTCGACCACGCGGCGCGCGCCGCGACCCCGGCGGCGCTGGCGCTGCTCACCGGGATGGCCTACCTGGGCACTCCGCGGCAGGCCGCCAAGGCCGAACGCGCCGCGCTGGAGTTGATGGAGCGGGGCGTCGCCCGTCCCGGATGGGCCGACCGCGTGGGCATGGTCACGCCGGACGAGTGCTTCGTGTCGCGCGACGTGTACGGCGACCAGGACTCCATCGTCTGCACGTACACCTACGGGGGAGCCGAACGGCACGCCCTGGTCGTCCTAGTGGACCGGAATAAGGCCGGGGCCGTCCAGTACGCCGACGCGCCGTTCCCCTCGGCGGCGCCGCCGGCGCCGCGCGCCGCGCGCCCCCCGGCCTGCGGGATGGTCCGGGACGCGTGGGTGTCGTCCCAGGTCGACAAGCTCCTCGACCACTGCCGCCGCGAGGGCCGCGACAACGCCCTGATGCGGTTCGAGCAACTGGACCCGCGCGACACCAAGGCGCTCCTGCAGAGCGCCCTCGCCCTCACCAACGACACGGTCGACCCGCCGATCAACGACAACTTCGGCTCGTACCACGCCTTCGTGCGCGCGCGCATAGGGATCCTCCCGCCGGGAGGGCGCCTGCCGCAGCCGCCGGTGTACGGGCGCGACCGCCGCGCCACGATCGCCGCGCGGTTCCTCGCGTCGGACGAGGCGGAAGGGCTCTCGGACCTGTCGGCCGCCAGCCGCTGCGTGGACCGCATCATCGCCTACGGCTGCACGCACGATTTCGGGCGGCCGCTGCGGGTCAGCCCGATCAAATGCGAGATGTTCCTGCTCGACTGGCTGCCGCGCAAGGTGCTCCTGTCCCCCGCGGAACAGGAGGCCGTACCGCACGTGCTGGCCGCCTGGGTGCGATGGGCCGGCAAGCGCACCGGCCTCCCCGACGAGGGCGTCAGGGCGACGCTGGACGCGGTATGGGACGCCACGGCGAAGTTCGCCGAGGCGTACCGCGACCCGTCCGCCTTCGGCCTCGACCGGGACCTCGTCGCCCGCCTCCTCCCGGACGGGGAGCTGGAGGCGCTCCCCCGGCGGGCGTTCGCGCTGCCGTTCCTGTCCGGCACCCACCGGCGCTCCGGGCGGCACGGCTCCGTCGACCTGTCGACGCTCGACCCGTCCGACCCCGACGACCGGCGCGTGATCCTCGAATTCGAGCACCCGGGCGCGGACGAGGAGCACCTCGACGCGCACGAGAGGCTCAGCGACCGGCTGTGGCGGGGCGATCCGCCGCAGCTGTGGGAGACCGCGCAGGCACTGCTCGACATCGGCTACGAACGCCACGAGATCCTGCACAGACTCATCGGCGTCCTCGATCGCTGCGGCGACGACGCGGACGCCCTCCGGGAGGCGCTGCGTGTGCTGCGTCACGAACCTCCGCCCGAGTGAACTCCTGGTTTGCGCGCGGCGTCCCCGGCGACAATCATCGGATCCCGGGCATGGTCTCGCGGGGGCCCGGGGCCGCCCCCGGTCGTAGGGAGTGATCTTGTTGGAGTGGTCCGAGTTCGCCCGCCGGCTGGGCCGTGAACTGGCGGGTCTCGACCGGGACACCATCCTCATCGTGCGCGAACGCGACGAGAGCCGGCACTACGTCCAGGCGATGCGCGAGCCCGACCGGCTCTACGCGGAGGCGGTCAGCAACAACTTCCTCGACGGCCCGCTGCTGCTCACGCCGGCCGACGAGGAGGTCATGAGCGAGGCGGGCTGGCGCCCGCCCGCCGACCCCGCGCCCCGCAACTGGTGGACCGAGCTGCCCGAGGCCGGCACGCCCGGCGGGATGCGGTCGGTCGCCGGCGGCGACTACTCGCGGCTGGCCGACGTGATGGTCACCGCGCTGCGCGACGTCCAGGGCGTCCGGCGCCCCTCCGACCTGGTGTACGAGTCCTTCCACCGGCACGGCAACGGCCTGATCGAGCTGCTCGACTTCGGCATCGAGACCGCCGACCCGTCGCGCGTCAGCAAGCGCCGCTCGTCGGCCGCGATCCCCCCGCCGGAGCCCGCGCCGGAGAGCGCGCGCCCCGCGCCCGGCCCGCCGCCCGCCGGCCCGCCCATGCCGCTGCCTCCGCCCGGGGTCCCCGGCAGCGACGCCGACCTCCTCGAACCGCGCCTGGCCGAGGCCAAGGAGCGCGGCGACCACGCCACCTACTTCACCCTGCTGGCGGGCGCCGACCTGGTGCTCCCCGCCACGGCGCACGCGGTGGAGAATCCCGACCGCGCCGAGCTGCCGACCATCACGATCGGCACCGGCACCTACGTCACGCTGTACACGTCCCCCGGCGCGCTGGCCCGCACGGGCGACCAGCATCCGCTCTACCGGCGCACGTCGTTCGCCCTCCTGGCGGCCGGCTGGCCGGACCCGTCCTGGCAGCTCGCCGTCAACCCCGGCCTGCCGAGCGAGGTCCTGCTCGACGCGTCCGCGCTCGGCCGCCTGGAGGCCGCCCAGCGGGAGACGCCGTCGGGCGCACCGGAGGCCCCCAACCCGTACGGAACGGTCGATCCCGGCGCGCTGTCCGGGCCCGGCGCCGTCGCGGGCGGCCCTCCCCCCGCGGTCAACGGGTCGGGCATGCCCGGGTTCCCCGGCGTCCCGGGGCCGTCCCAAGGCGTCAACGGATCGCCCGCCGCCAACGGCTCGCCCCTGCAGAACGGGCTGCCCTCCCTCAACGGGATCCACGGCGTCAACGGACTGGCGGGAACCGACGACTTCCACGACGACTCCGGTACCGCGATCGACCCCTACACGGCGGAGGAGTTGAGGGCGGCGCTGGAAGCCGGTACACCGGACCTGGGCAGGGCCAAGCCGGAGACCCCGGCCCCGGAGCACGCGCCCGAGCCGTCCGTGGCCGCGCCCCTGGGCGCCCCCACGGACGGGACGCCCGCCGACGGCGAGACCACCGGAACGCACCGGCCCGCCGAAACGCAGCAGCCCGCGACGCCGCAACCCGACGCGCACCAGCCCAGCGCACCCCAACATGAAGCACCGCAGCCTGAAGCAGTTCGACCTGAAGCAGTTCGACCTGCGGCAGTGCAGCCCGAACCAGTGCAGCCGGAAGCAGTGCTGCCTGAACCAGTGCTGCCTGAGGCACCGCGGCCTCTGGCGCCACGGCCTCCGGCAACGCCATCTGGAGCACCGCAGCCTGAGACGCAGCAGGTCGGAACGCCGCAGCCCGACATGCGGCCCCACGTGCAGCACGAGACGCAGCAGCCGTCCGCGACGCAGCAGCAGCCCGAGGTGCAGCAGCCCGACGTCCAGCCGGCCGGGGGGCAGCCCGTGACGCCGCCCCCCGTGGCGCAACCCCTCATGGTGCAACCGCCCTCAGGCATTCCGATGCAGCCGCCCCACGGCACCCGCCTGTGGCGCTCCGCCGGAGACCACGATGAGTTCCCCGTCGCGGTCTACGACGCCGTCGGCGGCGTCTGGAGCCCGGCGCGGGCCGACGCCGTACCGGCTCCCCGGGCCGAGTGACGGAGGGTTCGGCTACCGTCGAGTACGGCAATCCCACCCCCGGACGCGAGAGTGGACCCCCGAGTGGACTGGAACGACTTCGACAAGCGGCTGACCCTCGAGCTGTCACGGCTCCCCGTCAGGTCGTTCCTCATCGTGCAGGGGCCCAGTGGACTGCCGTACGTGCAGGCCATGCGGATCGAAGGCGGGCTGGACGCCGAGGCGGTCGGCAGCGCGTTCCTGCCCCGTCCGCTCGCGCCCCGTCAGGAGCGGCGCCTCACCACCCTCGGTTGGGAGCCGCCCGACGGCGAGGAGCGGCGGAACTGGTGGAACCGCTACACCTGGCGTGAGCGCGGCAGCCGCGCGTCCGCCGAACTGCTGGAGTGCGCCGCGATGCTCGCGGGCCAGATGGTCGGCGCCTTCCGCGACGTCTACCGGATCGACTCCCCGCTGAGGCTCGTCTACCAGGCGAGCAAGACGGGGCCGGAGGGCGGGCCGCTGGCCCTTCCCGGCCTGGGCATCCCGCTGGCCGTACCAGAGTCCGAGAGCCGTCCCGCCGCGCAGGACGCGCCCCGCGCGGAGCGCCCGTCCGGCACCGCCCTGGAGATCGCGCTCGCCGAGGCGCGCGAGCGCGGCGACCAGCAGGCGTACCTGCGCCTGCTCGCGCGCGCCACCCTGTACCTGCCCGCGGCCGGCGACCCCACCGCCGAGCACCGGTTCGCCACGGCGCAGTTCGGCGACGGGACGTTCGTCCTGGCGTTCACCTCGCCCGAGGCGATGGACCGGTCGCTGCAGGGGCAGGCCGTCCACCACCGTGAGGCGACACTGTCGGAGCTGTCCCGGAACTGGCCGCACCCGGACTGGCAGCTCGCGATCGACCCGGGGCTGCCCAGCGCCTCGTACCTGGACGCGAACGCCCTGTTCGAGCCCGTCCCGGAGGAACCTCGCACCCGCCCGGCGCCCCCGGACCCGTCCGACGTCCGGGTGGCCGGACGATCGACGCGGGCGCCCCGGACGGCGGCGCGGCGACGCCGGCAACCGGACGCGGGAGCCTCCCGGACCGCCGCCAGGACGCCGCAGGCGCCCGCTCGCCCGCACGCCGAGCCCACTGCACCCCAGAGCCCTCCCGCGGCCGCACAGGCGCCCTCACAGCCGGGCGCCGATCCTGCCCCGCTCCCCCGCCGGCGCGAACGTCCTGAGGCGGCCCCGCGGCCCGAGCCCGCGCCGCGTCCCGCGGCTGCGGCCGCGCGGGAGACGCCGGCCGATCCTCAGGGGCTTCCGGTTCCACCGCTGCACGGCGCCCCGCACACGGCCCCTGCGCCCGCGGCCGCCTCGCAGGAGCCGAACGTCCCGCACGGATCGCATGCGGCCCGCCTCACCACCCCGCAGCCCGCGCCCTTCGGTCCGCAAGGCGTGTCCCCCGGTCCGCAGCGCACGGCGCGGGACATCCCCCGGCCCTCCGGTCCCCGTGGCGCCGCCGTTCCGCCCGGGGAGACGCCGACCGCGTCCCGGTTCCAGCCGCCTGCCGCCTCCGCGCGCACGCGCGAGGAGCCCCTCGTCCAAGGCCCGCCGCCGCAGGCCCCGGCGTTCGACCGCGTAGAGCCCATGGCCCCGCGCGAGACGACGCCGAACCAGGTCCCGCTGGATCCACCAGGACCGACGCGTCCCACCGCCACGCCCCAGGACGCGCCACCGTCGGTGGGCGATGTTCCACGCGAGACCGTCCCGAACGGCGACGCGGCTCCGGAAAGCGCCGACTCCATGGACGCCGCGGCCGAGACCGTGGTCATGCAGAAGGTCCTCCGCCGCGAGCATGTGCAGCACTACCTGGAGGGCGGTTACGACCTCGTCGCGGGGTACGTGCACCGGCTCCAGGACGTGGCGGAGCTGAACACGCCCGCCGCCCTGATCCGCGGCCTCGGCCTCGTGTACGAGGGGTCGCCGTTCTCGCCCGGCGACGAGGAGATCTTCGTGGTGCGGTGGCCCGCGGTGAAGCCGTCGCTGTTCCGGCGGCCGCTGGGCGGCATCGACGAGTGGAGCATGGGGATCATCCCGGGCGGCTGGGTGATCGAGAAGGCGCCGTTCCCCGGCTCGGGGTACGCGCCCGGCGACGGCCCCGCCGTCCCCGAGTTCAAGATCGAGAGCCAGCGCCTGCCGCACGGCGCCGAGCTGTACCGGCTCGACGCGGCCGGGCGGGAGTCGCTGGTCGCGGCGTACGACGCCGACCTGCGCCGCTGGCTCGTCAGGCTCCCGGGAGGGCGGGGATGAGGATCCGGCACGGCTTCTTCGCGCGCTGGCGCGGCACCGAGTACGAGGCCAGCCCGGACGGCGACGAGGTGCGGCTCTACATGGGCGAGCACGCCGACGGGTTCCGGCAGATCGGCCCGGGCCGGTTCGTCCAGGTGGTGCCGGCCTCGGAGGTCGAGGACGTCCGGTACGTCAGCACGTACTGCACGTGGCGCGGCGAACCGTTCGTGGTGCTCGGCGAGCACCAGGGGTGGCTGCGGGTGGAGTACACCGGCGGCAAGGCGCCGGTGGCCGAGAGCCTCGGGCTGGAACTGTTCGACCGCGGCGTCTACCAGGCGTGGGCGTCCAAGCACGAGGTCGAGGACGTGCGCGAGGAGTCGGTCTGAGGTCGGCCCGGCCCTGGCAGGCCTGGTGATCGGTGGTAGGTCTTGGGCATGGCGGTCATCGACATCAACGCCGATCTCGGCGAGGGGTTCGGCATCTGGGAGCTGGGCGACGACCTCGCGTTGCTCGACGTCATCACGAGCGCGAACGTGGCGTGCGGGTTCCATGCCGGCGATCCGCTCATCATGCGGCGGGTGTGCGCCGCGGCGGCGGAGCGCGGCGTGGCCATCGGAGCCCAGGTCTCCTACCGGGACCTCGCGGGGTTCGGCCGCCGCGAGATGGACGTGGCGCCGCCGGAGCTCACCGCCGAGGTCCTCTACCAGATCGCCGCTCTGGACGGCATCGCGCGCGCGGAGGGCGGCCGTGTGAGCTATGTGAAGCCCCATGGCGCGCTGTACAACCGCATCTCCCGCGATGCCGTGCAGGCCGCTGCGGTCGCGGAGGCGGTGCGCGCCTACGACGCGACGCTGCCGCTGCTGACGCTTCCCGGGTCGGCCGTGCACGAGGTCGCCCAAGGGCTGACGGTGGTGGCCGAATGCTTCGCCGATCGCGCCTACACGCCGTCCGGCGGGCTGGTGTCGCGCCGTGAGCCCGGCGCCGTGGTGCACGACGCGGACGCCGTCGTGCAGAGGGCGGTGCGGATGGCGGTGGAGGGAACGGTCGTCGCGGTGGACGGCACCGAGGTCTCGCTCAAGGCGCGTTCCATCTGCGTGCACGGTGACACACCGGGCGCGGTGGCGCTCGCGCAGTCGGTCCGGTCCGCGCTGTCCGGCGCGGGCGTCGCGCTGGAGCCGTTCGCGTGAGGGTCCTGCGGGCCGGTGACGCGGCCCTGCTCGTGGAGACCGGCGACCTGGCGACGGCCCACCGGCTGAACGCGGCGCTGCGCGAGGCGTCCTGGCCCGGTGTCGTGGACGTCGTCCCCGGCGAGCAGACCGTCCTGGTGGTGGCCGACCCGTCCGCCGATCTCGACCGCCTCGCGGCCCGCCTGCCGCACCTGCCGCTGCCCGCCGACGCGGAGGGCGACGCAGAGCCGGTCGAGATCCCCGTCGTCTACGACGGGGAGGACCTCGACGAGGTGGCGCACCTCACCGGGCTCTCGCGCGAGGAGGTCGTCCGCAGGCACGCGTCCGGCGCGTACACGGTCGCCTACCTGGGCTTCTCGCCCGGCTTCGGCTACCTGACGGGCCTGGACCCGGCGCTGCACGTGGCGCGCCGGGCGTCGCCGCGCACCGCGGTCCCGGCGGGATCGGTGGCGATCGCGGGACGGTACGCGGCCGTCTACCCGTCCCGGTCGCCGGGCGGCTGGCGGCTCCTCGGCAGGAGCGGGCTGCCGTTGTGGGACGTGACGCGCGAACCGCCGTCCCTGCTGCGGCCGGGGACGCGCGTCCGGTTCGTCCCGGAGGAGCCTTCTTGATCGAGGTCGTCCGGCCCGGCCCGCTGGCGACCGTCCAGGATCTCGGCAGGCCCGGCCTCGCCCACCTCGGCGTGCCGCGTTCGGGCGCGGCCGACGAGCGCGCCCTGCGCCTCGCGAACCGGCTCGTCGGCAACCCGGAGGGCGCGGCGTGCGTGGAGTTCACCTTCGGCGGCGGCTCCGTGCGCTTCCACGAGGGCGCCTGGGTCGCCGTCACGGGCGCACCCTTGCCGGTGGGCATCGACGGCCGCGCGCACGGGACGAACGCGCCGTGCCATGTACGGCGGGGAGGCGTACTGGAACTGGGCACGCCCGCGCACGGCCTGCGCAGTTACCTCGCCGTGCGCGGCGGCATAACGGTCGACAGCGTGCTCGGCAGCAGGTCGACCGACCTGCTGTCCGGTCTCGGGCCCGCGCCGCTGCCGCCCGGCGCCCGGCTTCCTGTAGGGCCGGGGGCGAACCTGGACGCCATCACCGTCGACGTGGCTCCGGCCCCGCGCATGCCGGAGACGCCGGTCCTGCGCGTCCTGCCCGGCCCGCGCGCCGACTGGTTCACCGAGGACGCGATCGCGACGCTGACGTCGGCGCCTTACCAGGTGTCACCGGACAGCAACCGGGTGGGCGTCCGGCTCGACGGGCCGCCGCTGGCGCGGTCGCGCGGCGGGGAACTGGGCAGCGAGGGCATGGCCACCGGCTCGGTCCAGGTGCCGCCCAGCGGCCTGCCCATTATCTTCCTGGCCGACCATCCGACGACCGGCGGCTACCCGGTCGTCGCGGTGCTCGCCGCGGCGTCGGTGCCGTACGCGGCGCAGCTGCGTCCGGGGCAGCGCGTCCGGTTCCGGGCCTGACGCCGCCCCTCAGGACGGCCGCCCCGGTCAGGACGGGCGCTTCCGGTCAGGACAGCGGCGCGGGCGCGGACCAGTCCAGATGCGAAACGTCGTTGAACCCGCGGATCGACGACAGGCCGTCCCTCCACACCAGCACGGAGATCGACCCGTTGTCGGGGGTGAGGAACGCGAACGGCCGGGACCCGGTGGCGGCCGCGAGCGCCTGCCCGATGACGCCGCCATGGGTGAACACCGCCACGCGCCCGCCGGGATGAGCGGCGGCGACCCGGCCGAGGCCCTCCCGCACGCGGGCGGCGAACGCCTCGTCGGACTCCGCGCCGGGGATGACGTCCCAGCGCTCCTCCGCGACCATGCGCTGGGCGATCGGGTCGTTCTCGGCGACCATCTTGCGGAACAGGCCGCCCTCCCACTCGCCGAGATGCACCTCGCGCAGGGCGGGCTCGACGCGCGGCTCGATGCCGAGCTTGCGCGCCAGCGGCGCCGCGGTCTGCGCGGTCCTGCGCAGCGGAGTCACGTAGAGGGCGTCCAGCCGGGTCGACGCGAGCCGCTCGGCGACCCGGTCGGCCTGCTCGCGGCCCTCCGGCGCCAGCTCGGGATCGCCCTGACCGTCCACCAGCGGGAACGGCGCGTCCGGGCGGGCCGGTGCGGAGGCGCCGTGCCGGATCAGCAGCAGCTCGGTCGCGCCTTCCGGCGGCTGGTAACGCTTCTGCCGGTATTCGACCGGCTGGTCCCGCTCGTCCACGGAAGGCACCTTATGCGGGCGGCCGGTGGCCGCGTCACGCCGGGGTGTCCCGCGTTCCGCGCGGCCGGCATGCCGCCGGAGGTCAGGCCAGGAGCCGCCCCAGGCGGTCTCGCTCGGCTTCGAGAGGCCCGGCCGGGAGGTCTTCGAACGCCGTCACGGCCGGGTTCCCGTCCTTGGCCTCCCACACTCCGGCGACGCGTCCCTCGTGCAGGACGACCGGCGAGATCCAGCCGCCCGTACGGCTCACCTCGGCGCGCCGCTCCGCCGGGATCAGGTAGAGGGCGCTGGTTCCCGCGCCCAGGACGTACTGGTCGAACGCGCCCAGGAGCCGTACCGACGTGGCCGGTGCGGTGTCCACCAGTTCGTCGCGGTGCTCCTCCAGCACGCGCATGGGCACGCCCTCGACCTCGATCGTGGAAAGCCCGTCCGCTGCGGCGTCGAACCAGCCCTTCACGTCCTTCTTCCGGTTGCCCTTGCGCATGAGCCAGTTGTCGAACATCTCAGGTGTGGCGGGGCCGTGCGCACCGAGGTAGGAGTGGACGACAGTACGGGCCGCCTCGTCCCGGAGCATTGGCAGCCCCTTCCAGGCGGGCAGCCAATGCTCCGGTGCCGTGAACGTGACCCGCGTTCCCTGCGGCGGCCCGTAACAGAGGACGCCCCACCAGGCCAGCGGCTTGAGGAGCGTGCCCCACCCGGAGCCCAGCACCTCCGCGAGGTGCCGCGAGCCCGTCTCCTCCACCACCGCGGTGGTCAGCTCCTCGCGCGTGAGCGCGCCCCCGCCCGCGAGCGCTTCGGCGGCGGCTCCGGCGATCGCCTCCAGATCGGCGGGGGTCGCGCCGAAGTTCCGTTGCCAGGTGGCCTTCTCCCAGTTGCGGACGGCCGCGCACAGCACGAGGTAGGCGGCGACCTCGTCCGCCGGAAGCAGGTGCAGCGTGCCGCGCATGGCCCACGTCTTGACGAGCGTCCTGTCGTCCAGGACCGCGCTCGCCACCTCACCGCGCCTGAGCGTCGCCTGACGGACCGCCACGGCGAGCTCGGCGGCGGAGGGGACCTGCGCCTGCACGCCCGCCAGGCGCCGCGCGATGTCGACGGTGGAGACGTCGCCGGGAACATCGATGAACTGCCGCCGCATCCGCCAGGCCAGCACCTGCGCCCACGTAACCGAGGTCATCACCCGATTAGACACCGGCCCACCGACATCATCGCCCGGAGCGGCTCAGGCCAGGCGGTGGCTGAGGTCGGCGAAAGCGTCGCGCACGTCGTCGGCCGTCAGCAGGGTCAGGTCGGCGGCGGTCGCTGCGGATCCGAGCCCGGCCGCCCGCAGCGCCCGGCACGCGCACGCCTTCTCGTACAGGGACCGCGCGAAACGCCCGTTGCCGAGCTCGTCGATGCGGCCCGTCCCGCAGACGTGCTGGAAGACCAGCGCGAGGTCGTCGAGGGCGCGCTCCTCCCACTGGTCGCCGCCCTGCTCGGCTATGAGCTGGGCTATGCGCAGCAGCTCGTCGGGACCGTAGGAGGGGAACTCCACGCGGACGTCGAAGCGCGACGCAAGCCCCGGGTTGGATGCGAGGAAGCGGTCCATGTCGGCCTCGTATCCGGCGAGGACGACCACGAGGCGGTCCCTGTCGTCCTCGGCGCGCTTCAGCAGGACCTGCACCGCCTCGGCGCCGAACGCGTCACCGCCCGAGTAGCCCGGGTTGGTCAGCGCGTACGCCTCGTCGACGAACAGCACGCCGCCGAGCGCCGAGTCGACGACCTTGTTCGTCTTCAGGGCGGTCGCGCCGAGGTGCTCGCCCACGAGGTCGGCCCGCTGCGCCTCGACCACCTCCGGCCGCACGAGCAGCCCGAACGCCGCGAAGATCCGGCCGAGGACCCGCGCGACCGTCGTCTTGCCCGTCCCCGGCGGGCCGGTGAACACGAAGTGCCGCGTCGGCGGCCGGGCGACGAGCCCCTGCTCGCGGCGCATCCGCGCCACTTGCAGCTGTGCGGCGATCTCCCGGACCTGCCGCTTCACCGGTTCGAGCCCGATCATCGCGTCCAGCGAGCCGAGCGCCTCGTCCAGCGTCGGCGTCTCGGCGTAGCCGCGGTACCGCTCGGTCACCTCGGCGAAGGCCGTCTCGACGTCCTCTTCGAGCAGGGTGACGAGGTCGTCCGCGCTCGGCGCGGCCGGTTCGCCGGACGACGCGACGGCGTCGACGACCCGTACGTCACGCGCGCGCGCCGCCGCCTCGGTGAGCGTGCGGACGAACCGTCCGTTCCCCAGTTCGTCGACGATGCCGCGGCGCTCGACCTCCTCGAACCGGGCGGCCAGCCGGTCGCGTGCGCCGGGCGAGAGCCGGTCCTCGCGGAGGCCCGTGTGGTACTCGGCGATCCGGAGGAGTTCGGCGGGCCGGTACGACGGGAAGTGCACGCGGGTGCCGAAGCGGGACGCGAGACCGGGGTTGGAGCCGAGGAACTCCTCCATCTGCGCGTCGTATCCAGCGAGGATTATCACCAGGTTGTCGCGGTCGTCCTCGGCCCGCTTGAGGAGAGCCTGCACGGCCTCGTCGCCGAACCGGTCGGGCTGTCCCTCGGCGGAGTTGACGAGCGCGTACGCCTCGTCGATGAAGAGCAGCCCGCCCAGGGCGGAGTCGATGAGCCGGTTGGTCTTGATGGCGGTGGCGCCGAGGAACTCCCCGACGAGGTCGGCGCGGTGGGCCTCCACCACCGTCTGCCGGGGCAGCAGCCCGAACGCGTAGAAGATCTTCGCGAGGACGCGCGCGACGGTGGTCTTGCCGGTGCCGGGCGGCCCCACGAACACGAAGTGCCGCATGGGCTTCTCCGTGGGGACGCCGGCGGCGGCGCGCATGTGCGCGGCCTCGATGGACGCGGCGATGGAGCGCACCTGCCGCTTGACCGGCTCCAGCCCGATCATGGCCTCGAGCTCGGCGAGGGCGTCCGCGACGGAGATGCCCGGTTCGTCTGTCCCGCCGGCGCCACCGGTCGCCGCGGCCTCCCCGGCACCGGCGGCTTCGGCCGCCTGAGCCGCCGCACGCGGCCGCTGGGCCGCTTGCATGGCCGCCGGGGCTCCGGAGGACGAACCGGCCGCGTCGTCGCGCGAGGCGCCGGATGAGGGGCGTGCGGACCCGCCGGTATCACGCCGGTCGGGCCGGTCGCGCTTCTCCGGGCCGGAGGGGTTCCGCCGAGATCCCACCGTCGCGTCCCCCTTCGGGGTTGCCTGTTCCTGCACCCAGCCGGTCTCGTACGCCTCGGCCGGAACCGCCCGCCGCGCCTGGTCCCAGCGGTAGGCGAGCACCGCGAAGGCCGCGGCCCATCCCGGCAGGACGCTCGCCTGCGGAAGCGGATGCGCGCTCGCCGCGGTCGCCACCCCCGCCGCGCCGAGCGCGAGAAGCGCCGTCCGCCAGGGCGCGTAGCCGCGCAGGCGGAAGGCCATGAACGCCACCGGCAGGGCCAGCAGCGCGAGCAGCAGTTCCGGGACCAGGTAGGGCGGGTGCCCGCCGTCCGGGTACAGCCGGCCCAGCGGCACCGACAGCGCCAGCCATGACGCGACGACCGCGACCACCGCCATCCCGGTGGGCGAGCGGAGCGTCAGGTGGACGACGATGAGGAGGATGACCGCGAACGCCGCCGTGCCGAGGACCGGCCCGCCCGCGACGACCACGGCCGACAGCACGAGCGCGACCAGCAGGACCCCGCCGAGGAAGCGCAGCCCCGCAGGGATCTGGAAGTAGCGCCACCGCAGGCGCTCGAAGAGATCCCGCGCCGCGGCGTCCTTCGCCGGGCGGGAGCGGGACCTGCCAAACAAAGCCATCAATAAGCGAGTAAAGCGCAGGACAGGCTCGAACGGGACTCCCCGCGCCGCGTTCATTGACTCCGGCGGAGGCCGCCCGGTCGGAGGTCCTGTTCGCGCCGCCGCGAGACCAGGACATTTGTCCTGCGAAGAACCAGAGGTTCGGCTCTGCGGCCGGCCATGGCGCGGTCCGTAGCGTCACGGACATGACAGTCCAGACGACGGAAGCGGCGAGCGCGGTGGTGTTCGCCGGCGTCACCAGGAGCTACGGGACCGTGCGGGCGGTGGACGGCCTCGACCTGCGGATCGACCGGGCGACGTCCGTGGCGCTCCTCGGGCCGAACGGCGCCGGCAAGTCGACCGCCATCGGCATGCTCCTCGGCCTGCTGCAACCGGACTCCGGGACGGTCGCGCTCCTGGGCACGACCCCTGAGCAGGCCGTGCGGGCCGGCCGCGTCGGAGCGATGCCGCAGAGCGGCAGGCTGATCGGCGGGGTCACCGTGCGGGAACTGCTCGGTTTCGTCCGGCTCGCCTATGCCAGGAAGGCCAGGGCGGTCGGGCGCGCCGCCGCAGTGCCCGCCCTGAGCGAGTTGATGGAGACGGCGCGGATCACGGAACTGGCCGGGCGGAAGGCCGACCGGTTGTCGGGCGGGCAGGCGCAGCGGGTGAGGTTCGCGATCGCGATGGCGGGCGCGCCCGACCTCGTCGTGCTGGATGAGCCCACCACAGGTCTCGACATCGAGGCACGGCGGGAACTGTGGGCGGCCATCCGGGGGTACGCGGACGGGGGCGGCACGGTGCTGTTCTCCACGCACTACCTGGAGGAGGTCGACGACCATGCGGACCGCATCGTCGTCATGGACCGCGGACGGGTCGTCGCCGACGGCACGAGCGAGGGCATCAAGCGGCGCGTGCCGGGCCGCACGGTCAGCTTCGACCTGCCGGGCCGCGCACCGTCCCTGGACGTCCTGCCGGGCGTCCTCAGCAGCGAGGTCGGCGGCGGCCGGGCCAGGCTCCACACCACCGACTCCGACGCGACCGTCCTGGCGCTCGCCGAGGCCGGCCTCGTCCGGAACCTGGAGGTGACGGGCGCCAGGCTGGAGGAGGCGTTCCTCACCCTGACCCATGCACACGGCGCGCGCGCCGAAGGAGGCTCACGGTGATCGTGCACTATGTCCGGCTGGAGATGGTGCGTCTCCTGCGCGATCCCGGCTACCTGGTGATGAGCCTGATCTCGCCGCTGACCATGTACCTGGTGTTCACCTCGCTGGACCTGACCGGTGAGTCCGGGAAGGGCGGTGCTGTGTACTCGATGGTGGGCATGGCCGGCTTCGGCGCCATCGGCGCGGTCATGGGCAGTGGCGTCGCCATAGCCGAGGACAAGCCGATCGGCTGGATCCGGCAGCTCCGCCTCCTGCCGCTACGGCCGCTGGACGTCGTCGTCGGCCGGACGCTGTGCGCCATGGTCGTCACCCTCCCGCCGATCCTGTCGGTGTGCCTGGCCGGAGCCCTGGTCAACGGGGTGTCGCTCGGCGCCGGGCAGTGGGCCGCCGTACTGATGCTGCTGTGGGCGGGCATCGCGCCGATCGCCGTGCTCGCCATCGGCCTCGGCTATCTGCTCACGGGCCAGCAGGCGCAGATGGCGGGGCTCGTCTGCTACATGGGCCTGTCCCTGCTCGGCGGCCTGTGGGTCCCCATCTCGACGTTCCCCGGCTGGTTGGAGCGCCTCGCCACCGCCACTCCCATCAACCGCTATGGGGAGCTGTCCTGGCGCGTGACCGACGGCGCCGCCCCGTCCCTTACGGGGGTACTGGTGCTCGCCGGATGGGCGGTCCTGTTCGCCGCGGTCGCCGTGTACGGCTACAGGCGCTCGGCGCGTTCGGCGTGAGCGTCCCCACCCGCGTACCGTTTGCGCGTGAGCGAGGAGAGCACCGGGTGAGGCTCTGGAAGGACGCCCCGCCCCGGCGGACGCCCGACCTGGACCTGGACAAGCTGGACCGCAACGGCCCCGAGGGCGGCGCGTTCGTCTTCTGGCTGATCATCCTGCTGTGGCCGCTGCGCGACATCGTCGAGGGCCGGTCGCACCCCGTGTGGCTGGCCGTCCTCGCGCTGCTCGCGTTCGCGGCCGTGCACGTCGCCGTGGCCCGCACCGCGTTCGACGGGCGGGTGCCGATCAAGGTGCCGGTGGGCCTGCTGCTCGTGGAGGCGGGTCTGGCGTCCGCCGCCACCGCCGGCTTCCATCACCGGTGGTTCACGATGTGGCCGCTGCTGGGGCTGGCCACCGGCATCGTCGTCGGGCACATGCCGCGCCAGACGAAGGGCCCCGAACTGCCGATGCTCATCGGCATCGGAGGCGTCTCGGCGCTGTGCATCCTCGTCTCCGCGGCCGCCGGGGAGGACGCGCAGACCATCCTCGGCAGCTGGTACGGCGTGGTCACCGCCGCGCTGGTGACGGCGGTCGTGCTGCGCCTGTTCACCGTCATCGGCATGCTCCGCGCGGCGCGCGAGGAACTGGCGGAAGCGGCCGTCGAGCAGGAACGGCTGCGCTTCTCCAGGGACCTGCACGACCTGCTCGGCCACACGCTGTCGGTCATGGTCGTGAAGGCGCAGGCCGTCCGGCTGGTCGCCGAGCGCGATCCCGCGGTGGCCGCCGAGCAGGCCGCCGACATCGAGAAGGTCGGGCGGCAGGCCCTCGGCGAGGTGCGCCAGGCGGTCTCCGGCTACCGCGGCCGCGGCCTCGCCGAGGAGCTCGACGCGGCGGTCACCGCGCTGGCTGACTCCGGCGTGGACGCCGCCGTCCGCCGGGCCGGGCCGCCGCTGCCGCCGGAACCGGACGCGCTGCTCGGCTGGGCGGTGCGGGAGGGCGTCACGAACGTGATCCGGCACAGCGGCGCCCGGAGCTGCGCCATCACGATCCGCAATGACGGCGGCAATGCGACCGTGGAGATCAGCGACGACGGAGCCGGCCCTGGCCGGCACGCCGCAGCCGAAGCGGTCGGCGCCGCGCACGCGACCACCGGCCATGACGGCGGTGACGGCCCGCGGTCCCGCCCGGAGGCCCCGGCGCTCTCGCTGGGCCCCGGCGGGCACGGCCTGCGGGGCCTGGCGGAACGGATGGAGGCCGCCGGCGGCACCCTCCGCACGGGAGCGGCGCCCGGCGGCGGGTTCCTGCTGACGGCGACCGTGCCGATCTGAGGGACACCGCCGATGCGGACCAGCGGATCAGGGGCCGCCCCGCAAGCCGGACGGCGGGCCGCGGCGCCGGTGGAGAATGAGGCCGGGAGGAAGCCCGTGATCAAAGTTCTGCTCGCCGAGGACCAGGGCATGATGCGCGGCGCGCTCGCGCTGCTGCTGGGACTCGAAGAGGACCTGGAGGTCGTCGCACAGGTCGGCGACGGCGCGCGGGTGCTCGAGGAGGCCCTGCGGACGCGCCCGGACGTGGCGGTGCTCGACATCGAGATGCCGGGCCGCAGCGGTCTCGACGTGGCGGCCGACCTGCGCCGCGAACTGCCGGGCTGCAAGGTCCTCATCGTCACCACGTTCGGCCGTCCCGGCTACCTGCGGCGGGCGATGGAGGCGGGCGCGAGCGGCTTCCTGGTGAAGGACGGCCCGATCGAGGACCTCGTCGCCGCGCTGCGGCGCGTCCTGGCCGGGGAGCAGGTCGTCGACCCCGCCCTGGCGACCGCCGCGCTGTCGGTCGGGCCGAACCCGCTGACCGAGCGGGAGCGGGACGTGCTGACCGCCGCGTCCGACGGCGCGACCATCGCCGACATCGCCGGGCGCCTGCACCTGTCGGAGAGCACCGTCCGCAACTACCTGTCCTCGGCGATCGGCAAGACGGGTGCGCGCAATCGCATCGAGGCGGTGGGGACGGCCCGCCACAATGGCTGGCTGTGACCACCGAACACGTCCCTGAGGACGCCCCTTCCACCGGCACGGCCGACGCGCTGCCCGGCCTCGATCCCGCTCCCCCGGCGCACGGGGACGCCTCGCGCGCCGCGGGCTACGAGATCGAGCGGGAGCTGCGGGACGCGCTCGCCGGCGGCGACCGACCGGTCAGGATCGCGGGCGTGGACGAGGTCGGCCGCGGCGCCTGGGCGGGCCCCGTCGTGGTGTGCGCCGCGATGACCGACCTCACCGCGCCGCCGGTGCTGCGCGGGCGCGGTGACCGGACCGTCGCGCTGACCGACTCCAAGCTGCTCACGGCCGCGCACCGCGCGTCGTTCGCCGAGGTGCTGCCGGGGTGGCTCGCCGGGCACGCCATCGGCGCGTCCGCACCGGAGGAGATCGACGAGGTCGGCATGACCGAGGCGCTGCGGCGCGCCGCCGTCCGCGCCCTGGAGGCGCTGCCGCACCCGCCGGACGTGGTGATCCTGGACGGCAAGCACGACTTCCTGCGCCGCCCCTGGCGCGTGCGCTGCGAGATCAAGGCGGACCAGCGGTCGGTGACGGTCGCGGCGGCGTCCGTCCTGGCGAAGGTCCACCGGGACGGCCTGATGGCGGACCTGGAGCACGAGCACCCGGGCTACGGGTTCGCCGACAGCGCCGGATACCCCTCGCCCGTCCACCAGCGGGCCCTGGAGGAGTCCGGGCCCACCCCGCACCACCGGCTCTCCTGGTCCTACCTCGACGACCTGCCCCGGTGGCGGCACCTGAAGAAGCACCGCGACCCGCTGGCCGGGGAGGGGCAGCTCAGCCTCCTGTGAGGGCGCTTCCGCGGGCGCATGAGTCATCCCCCTCAGCCCGGGTACGCGTCGGTCTACGGGAGGTGCAAGCCATGGACGCCGTCATCAAGAAGCTGCTGCGCGAGTCCGGCGAGACGTTCGCGGAGGAGGCCGGGATCCCGCTGAAGGACCAGCCCGCGGCGCTGTTCAAGCTGCTCGTCATGGCGAACCTGCTGAGCGCCCGCATCTCGTCGGACATCGCGCTCGCGGCCGCGCGGGAGCTGTTCGAGGCGGGCGGCGGGACGCCGCGCGGCATGGCGAAACTGACCTGGCAGGAACGCGTGGACGCGCTGGGGCGCGGCCACTACGTCCGCTATGACGAGAGCACCGCGACGCGGCTCGGGAACATGGCGGAGATAGTCCAGGACAAGTACAAGGGGGACCTGCGCAAGCTCGCCATAGAGGCGGGACGCGATCCGCACAAGGCCGCCGAGCTGCTCCGGGAGTTCCCCGGCATCGGGCCCACGGGAGTCGACATCTTCTGCCGGGAGGCCCAGGCGATGTGGCCCTGGCTGCGCCCCTATGTCGACTCGCAGGTCAAGAAGGGCGCGGAGCGGGTGGGGCTGCCCACCGACGCCGGCAAGCTCGCCTCCAAGGTCCCGGAGAAGGACCTGGCGCGGCTGAGCGCCGCGCTGGTACGGGTCGCCCGCGACAAGAAGCTCGCCGACGCCCTCAAGACCTGACACGTGTGACCACCGCGAACCGCCAACGGCCGCAGGCCGGCCCCGGCGGTTCACCGGCGGACCGCGAGCGGCGCGGCCCTCGCCGCGCCGCTGCCGGGCTTCAGTCCTTGCCGCGTGCGGCCACCCATTCCAGGTTCCAGCCGTAGGCCTCGTCGACCGACATCTTGCCCCAGCGGGGACGGCCCGGCGGCGGCGGCACGAACCGGCCCTCGCGCCGCACGACCAGTTCCCCGCCGATGTTCTCGATGAGCGCGAGCACGGCGTCGCGGGAGCCGTCCACGCAGTCGTCCATGCGCATCTCGATCGGCGGCGCGTTCACCGGGAACAGTGTGGCGATCGCGTCCAGGCCGCGGAAGTCGTCCGCGCCGTCGTAGATCTCGGCGAACACCAGGATCCGCTTGAAGTCGGCGGTGTGGTCCAGGTTGATGGTGAGGTTCTCGCCGGTCTCTATCGCGCCGGTGCGGTCGTCGGCGTCGAGCTTGATGAACGGCGGGCGGTCCAGCGCGCCCATGTCGCCGAGCGCGTGGATGATCCCCCTGCGGCCGCTCTGCAGTTCCCAGAGGCAGCACAGGTCGAGGTCCAGGTCGACGCCGCGGCGGCGCTTCCCGAGCCGTCCCTTGGCGACGCCCTCGCGCGCGGTCCAGTTGAGGTTGACCCGCATGTTGCCGGAGGTGGCGCCGTGCTTGGTGAGCGACACCGTCGGCTTGTTCTTGGTCAGGGAGATCTTCCCGCCCTCCGGCGCGGGCGCCTGCGGAGGCGGCGCCTGGGGAGGCGGTCCCTGCGGAGGCGGCCCCTGGGGAGGCGCGTATCCAGGGCCGGGCGGAGGCGCGTACTGCCCGGGTGGCGGCGGCATGTACTGGCCGCCGGGGGGCGGCGGCGCGTACTGGCCGGGCGCTGGAGGCGGGGCGTACTGGCCTGGTCCGGGAGGCGGCGGTGCGTACTGGCCGGGCGGAGGCGGCATGTACTGGCCGCCGGGCGGCGCGTACTGCTCCGGTGGCGCCTGCGGGGCGGGAGGTGCCTGCGGAGGCGGCGGGGCCTGCGGCGGAGCGGACGCCTGAGGAGGCGGCGGGGCGGCCCCTTGGCCGGGGTCGTCGACGCTGATCCCGAAGTCGGTGGCCAGGCCCGCGAGCCCGGTGTCGTATCCCTGCCCGACCGCGCGGAACTTCCACGCGCCCTGGCGCCGGTACAGCTCGCCGAGCACGAACGCGGTCTCGCTCGTGGCGCCCTGACTGTCGAAGCGCGCGATCTCGGCGCCGCCCGACGCGTCCACGACCCGCACGTACAGCCCCTGGAACTGGCCGAACGTCCCCCCGTCGGCGGACGCCGCGATCACGATCTTCTCCACGCCCGGCTCGACCCGGTCGAGGTCGGCCGTCAAGGCGTCCACGACGACGGCCCCGGGCCGCTTCCCCTCGTACCGCACCGCGCCGGACGCGTGCGCCGGCTGGTTGTAGAAGACGAAGTCGCCGTCCGAGCGCACCCGGCCGGACTCGGTCAGCAGCAGCGCGGACGCGTCGGCGTCCGGCACCCCCGGGCCGCCCTGCCAACCGACCTCGACGCGCACCGCGGAGACCGGCACCGCGGTGTTGGCGCCCTTCTGCATGGACATAACGCTCCTCGTCCTCAACCGACGTCGACAACCTACGGGCAGACGCACGGCACGGCGACCTGCATGTGAGGTGGACGCACGACACGACCGCGGAGTTCCGCCGCCCCGGCCAGAACACCCGCCCTCGGCAACCGGACTTCATCCCTCCATTTAAGTGGACGAAGCCCGTCCGGTTGCGCTACGCTTCCCGGCAAGCGGACGGCGATGGTCCGGTTATCGGGAGGAATGCGACATGGCGGACGGCAGGATCCGGGTGGGAATCGTCGGGGCGAACCCCGACTGGGGCTGGGCCGCGCGGGCGCACATCCCCGCGCTCCGCGCCCTGCCGGACTACGAGATCACGGCCGTCGGCACCACCCGGACCGCCAGCGCCCGTGCGGCGGCCGACCGGTTCGGCGTCCCGCACGCCTTCACCGACGCCGCCGAACTCGCCGCGCACCCCGACGTCGACCTGGTGGCGATCACCGTCAAGGTGCCGGCCCACGACGCACTGGTCCGCGCGGCCCTCGGCGCGGGCAAGCACGTCTACTGCGAATGGCCCCTGGCGCTCACCACCGCGGAGGCCGAGAACCTCGTCGGCCTCGCGAACAGCACCGGCGTACGGCATGCGGTCGGCCTCCAGGCGCGCTTCTCCCCGGCCGTCCGGTACGCGCGGGACCTCGTGGCCGACGGATACGTGGGCCGGGTGACCTCCGTGAACGTGTACGCGGCGCGCGGCAAGGGCGCCGCGGGTGAGATCCCGGGCTTCGCCGCCTACACGCTCGACCCGTCCAACGGGGCCGGGACGCTCGAGGTCGGCGCGGGCCACACCCTCGACGCCCTGGAGTACATGGCCGGGAACATCACGGCCCTCTCGGCGGAGCTGGCCGTGCAGCGGACGGAGTACCGGGTGGCCGGCACGCGCGACACCGTCGCGGTCACCAGCCCCGACCAGATCGCCGTCGCCGCCGTCCTCGCCGGCGGCGCCACCGCCTCCGTGCACGTCCACGACGCCAAGGTCACCGCGGCCCGCACCCGGATCGAATTCGCGGGCACGGACGGCGACCTCGCGCTCGTCTCCCCCGGTCCCGGCGCCGCGGCCGGCGTCCAGATCGGCGCCCTGGCGCTCCGCGGCTCCCGAGGGCACGGATCACCTCGGGAGGACCTGCCCGTCCCGGACGAGTACCTGTGGGTCCCGGAGCCGGCGCGCGACGTCGAGGTCCTCAACGTGGCGCAGTTCTATGCCCGCTTCGCCGACGACCTCCGGACGGGCGGCCGGACCGTCCCCGACTTCGACACGGGACTGCACGTGCACCGGCTCCTCGACGCCGTCCGCCTGTCCGCCGAGACCGGGACGCGGCAGGAGGTGCCGCAGCCCTGAACGCCCGCCCGCCCCGCCGCACCGGCGCCCTCATACCGCGAACGCCAGACCGTGCACCACCGTCAGGGGACGCGCGCGGTCCACTCGGGAGTGGTGAACTTGTCGGCGGCGTACTTGTCCGCGAGGCGCAGCTCGTCGTCGGTCAGCCCGTCCGCGACCAGGCCGTACCTGCTCCGGAAGTGCGCGATCATCCGGTCGATGATCTGCTCGCGGGGCAGGCCGGTCTGCCGCCGGAGCGGGTCGACGCGCTTGGCCGCGCTGGCGATGCCCTTGTCGGACAGCTTCTCCCGGCCGATCCGCAGCACCCGCAGCATCTTCGCCGCGTCGATGTCGTAGGACATCGTGACGTGGTGCAGCACGGCGCCGCCGGCCAGGCGCTTCTGCGCCGCGCCCGCGATCTTGCCCTCGTCGGAGGTGATGTCGTTGAGCGGCTGGTACCAGGCGCGGATCCCGAGTTCGGCGAGGGCGCCCAGCACCCAGTCGTCGAGGAACGCGTAGCTCTCCGCGAACGACATGCCCGCCACGAGGGACCCCGGCGCGTACAGCGAGTAGGTGATCGTGTTGCCGGGCTCGACGAACATGGCACCGCCGCCGCTGATGCGCCGCACCACCTCGACCCCGTACCGCCCGGCCTCCTCGGCGTCGACCTCGTTGCGGAGCGACTGGAAGCTGCCGATCACGACGGCCGGCGACGCCCATTCCCACACCCGCAGCGTCGGCGGGCGGCGGCCCGCGCCGACCTCCTCCGCGAGGACCTGGTCGAGCGCCATGTGCAGCGCGGGCTCCTGCGGGGGCTCGTGGATCAGCCGCCACTCGTGGTCGCGCCAGTCCGACGCGTGGGTGATGGCCCGCCGCACCGCGATCCCCACGGCCTCGGCGGTGACGCCCAGCATCACGGTCCCGGCCGGCAGCCCCCCTTGGACGCGGGCGCCGATCTCCCTGGCCTCCAGCCCTGCGGGCAGCCCGTCCAGTGCGGCGTTGATGGCCTCGAGCGCCTCGTCGGGCTCCATGAAGAAGTCGCCGCTGATCCTGGGACGGCGCAGCAGGCCGTCCACCACGTCGAGGTCGGCGACCACGAGTTTGCCGCCGGGGACCTTGTACTCACCGTGCATCACGTTGATTCCAACCCCGGCGCGCCGCCGCCGATTCCGCGCCCGCAGCATCACCTCCAGCAACCCCGAGAACCACCACGGGCGGACGGGGGGCACCACTTCCAGCGCCCCCGAGACCACCGCCACCGCCGACCGGCGAGCGCGGCCACCGGCGGATGGGGAGCGGCCTTTAGCGATCCCGGTCGGGGGCTCGCCTGGGGCGTTGCATACGGTGTCCCGGAGGAGGGGGTCGGTGCCGTGAGCAATCTTGATGTTCAGCCCAAGGCCGTCGCGTGCGGGGGCCGGGAGGACGTTCCCGGGGGCCCGGTGCACGAGGTGTTGCCGCCGCGGAGGGTACCGCTGGGCGAGAGCACGTTCGTCCGGCGGCTGCTGCCGAGCCTGGGGCGGCGGATGGTGGGCGCCTGGTGCTTCGTCGACCACTACGGCCCCGACGACATCGCCGACCAGCCCGGCATGCAGGTGCCGCCGCATCCGCACATCGGGCTGCAGACGGTGAGCTGGCTGCACGAGGGCGAGGTGCTGCACCGCGACAGCCTGGGGAGCCTGCAGACGGTCCGGCCGCGAGAGCTGGGGCTGATGACGGCGGGGCGGGCCATCGCGCACTCGGAGGAGTCCCCGCGCGAGCACGCGCGCCTCCTGCACGGGGCGCAACTGTGGGTGGCCCTGCCGGACGCGCACCGCCGCACCGACCCGGCGTTCGAACATCACGGCGACCTGCCCGTGGTGACCGGGCCCGGGTTCAGCGGGACGGTGATCCTCGGCGAGTTCGACGGGGCCGCCTCACCCGGGACGGTCTTCACTCCCATCGTCGGTGCGGACATCGCCTTGGCGGACGGGGCGGACGTCCGCCTGCCCGTTCAGCCGGACTTCGAGTACGCGGCGCTGACGATGTCGGGCGTCACCGAGGTGGACGGGGTGCTGACCGAGCCGGGCTCGATGGTGTACCTCGGGTCCGGCCGCCGGGAGCTGCGGCTGCGCGCCGACGGGGCGAGCGGGCTCGTGCTGCTGGGCGGCGAGCCGTTCGCGGAGAAGCTCGTCATGTGGTGGAACTTCGTCGCACGGTCCGGCGACGAGATCCGCCGGGCGCGCGAGGACTGGACGTCCGGAGACGGGTTCGGCGTGGTGCACGGCTACCACGGGCCCCCGATCCCGGCGCCGGCGCTTCCGGACGTGCCCCTCAAGCCGCGGGGCCGCGTGCGATGACCACCGGCTCCTAGCATCGCTAGGCTTCCGATTCCAGCTAGCTTTAGTACTGCTCGCTAGTCTAGCGATGCTAGGATTCGAGCCGTGTCCGTACAGGAACGCCGAGAGCGCGAGCGAGCAGAACGTCACCGGCTGATCATCAGGGCGGCCCGGGAGATGGCCGAAGCCGAGGGCTGGGAGTCGGTGACCACCCGGCGGCTGGCCGAGCGCGTCGAGTACAGCCAGCCCGTCCTCTACAGCCATTTCAAGGGCAAGGACGCCATCGTCGCGGCGGTGGCGCTGGACGGGTTCGGCGAGCTGGCCGACCTCCTGCGGGAGGCGCGGACGGCGAGATCGGCCCCGGAGAGCGCCCTGCGCGCGGTGGCCGCGGCGTACCTGGAGTTCGCCCGGGAGCGGCCTGCCCTGTACGACGCGATGTTCGTCCAGCGGATCGACGTGACGTTCGGCACCGGCGAGTCGCCCGAGCCGCTGCGGGACGCCTTCGGGGAGTTCGTGGCCGCGCTGGAGCCGCTCGCGGGCGAGCGGGACGTAGAGACGCTCGCGGAGGTGACCTGGGGGGCGCTGCACGGCCTCGCCACCCTCGCACACGGGCACCGGCTGCGCCCTGGCCGCACCGATGACCGCCTCGATCTCCTGCTGACACCGATCATCCAGGCCGGCCGTTGACGGCTCGCAGGAGCCTGGCACCGCGGGCCGGTGAGAGCCGGCCGCTGACGGCTCACGGGAGCCGGGACCTGCCGGGAGTCCCGCACCGCAGCGTCGCGGCAGCCGGGCACCGCGGGCCGAGCACCTCGGGCCGATTGGCGCCGGGGCGCAGGGGCCGGTCGGGGCAAGGGCGCAGGGGGCTGGTGGGGGCCGGGGCACAGGGGCTGGTTGGGGTCGGGGCGCAGGGGGTTGGTTGCCGGGGTCCGTGCCGCGGGGGGTCATCGGAGTTCACCCTCGCGCGACCTTACGGCCTTGAGCAGGGCGGCCAGCATGACGCATCCGGCGGCGATGCTCAGCCCGTACTCGACGACGGAGACGGCCGGATACTCGGCGGCCGTGTAACCGCCGGGCCTGATGAGCGCCCACGGGAGCTTCCACGCCGCCCATGCGAACAGCGATCCCGACGACGTGAAGGCCACCGCCATGGGGATCCACAGGGGCATTCTCGGGCGGCCCGTGGCGGCGACGCGGATCGCCACGGTGCCCATGACCGCCCAGAGCGCGGAGTTGCCGAGGAGCAGCCGCCCGTTGACGTCCATCACGTCGCGGTGCGCGAGACCGAGCGTGCCGCCCGCCGTCCAGTACGTCCACAGGAGGACCGGTACCGCGACCAGGAGGTACAAGGCTCGCAGACGGGTCCGGCCGAGCCGCGCGGGCGCGCGGTCGCCGACCCGCCCGAGGAAGGCGGCCGGCCACCTCTCGCGCAGGTAGACGGGGAGCGCCAGGGCCAGCCCGAGGGCCATGCCCGCGAATCCGATGGTGATGAAGACCACCTCCCATGACGGCATGGCGTCCCCACCGTCGGAGCCGCCGGAGCCGCCGTCCGAATCCCCTCCCAGGAACGCGCTCGCGATCATGTAGGGGATCATCGGGATGAGGAAACCCGCAGCGGTCCAGGCGAAGAAGACCAGTGGCGGTGCCGGGACGCGGCGCCCCCAGCGCTGCGCGAGGACCAGTCCCAGAACGACGCCCACCACCGACATGGCGACGGTGACCGCGTTCAGCACGATCCAGTCGCCGTCGCTGAAGGATGACGGCGTGTGCCCGAGCAGCGCCGCCACCACCCACACGACCTTCACCAGGAGGTAGAGCGACAGCGACAGGGCGGCCCCGTAGCCGCCCGCCACGCGCATCGCCGACCATCCGGCGCCGATCCGTTCCGTCTCGACCGGTGCCGCAGTGCCGCTCACCTGTGCGTCCAACCCGTGTCCATGGTGGCGAGCCTTCCGGCGGGCGCCCGGCCGCCGCCTCCCCCGCGAGGACCATTCGCCTCACCCGCGCGGGTGAGCATGCGAGAAGCCGCCCCTCCGGGGCGGCTCCGCGCGTGGGCCCTAGCGGTCGGCCGGGAGGAAGCGGTCGAGGGCGTCGGCGACCAGGTCGGGCTTCTCCAGCGTCTGCATGTGCGGCGTCCCCGGCAGCACCTGGTACGTCGAGCCGGGGATGCGCTCGGCGACGCCCGACATGATCTCCGGCGTGGTGGAGTAGTCCTCCTCCCCCACCAAGACCAGGGTCGGCGCGTCGAGCGCGGCGAGCTTGCCCTGGACGTCGACGTCCTTGAAGGCGCGCCAGGCGGCGGCCCAGTCGGCGGGGTCGAAGCGCCGGATGAGCTCCCGGGCGTACTGCACGCCCCATTCGTTCGTGGCGAGGGCCGGGGCGGTGAACCAGCGCGTCAGCGTCGGGACGATCTGCGCCTCCATGCCGTCGACCTCTCCGGAGCGCGCCCGCCCCTCGAATGAGGGGAACGGGTGGTCGGTGGTGGCGAGGAGCGCCAGGGACTCGATCCGCTCGGGCGAGTGGACCGCGAACGTCTGCGCGATGCCGCCTCCCATGGACAGCCCGACCACGCTCGCGCGGTCCACGCCGAACGCGTCGAGGACGCCGCCCATGTCGCGGGCGAGGTCGTCCATGGAGAACGGGCGGGGCGCGCCGGCCGCCGCGCCGTGGCCGCGGAAGTCGTAGGCGAAGACGCGGCGGCCCCGCGACAGGCGTTCCATGACGGGCTCCCACATCCGCCAGTCCACGCCGAGGGAATGCGACAGGATCACTGCGGGGCCGTGGTCGCCCTTCTGCGCGACCACGGTCTCGTGGTCGGCCAGCTTGACGCGGTGGAGCTCCGGCTGGTTCGGGACGCCCGCCTCCTGCAGCACCTCTTGCACCACGTCCAACGCGTTCAGCGCGCGCGGGAAGCCCGCGTAGACCGCAATGTGCTCTGCAAGTGCGAGCAGTTCGTGGGGGGCGACGCCCTGGTGCAGCGCGGCGCGCACGTGGCTGGCCAGGCGCCGGTCGGCGCCGCCGATGGACGCCACGATCGCCGTGCTCGCGATCTCCCGGTCCCGGCGGCTCAGCTCGGCCCGCGCCAGCGGCCCGCCGAACGCCCCGTCGAGCACGGTCTCGTACATCTGCGAAGAAATCCGGCGCACGTCGTCGAAGGCCTCCTCGGCCCGTACGCCCATTAGGCCCTCGTACGCCCTGCGCCCACGCTCGTCACGGTCCATCGTTCCGCTCCACTTCCCGGTAACCCCCGCGCTGTGCGGGAACACGTTGATCGTCGCGCGGCGGCGGGTCAGATGTCCAAGACATGAATCAGCTGCTGGTGAGACATCTGACTTATGAACCGACGGACGCGAGCTCCGGGTGGTCCCGCATGAAGGCGATGAGCGCCGACAGCGCCGGGCCCGGCCTGCGGCCCGCCGGCCACGCCAGCGACGGCGCCCAGGTCGGCTCCGGATCCAGCCGGACGACGGCGACCGGGAGCCCCGGCTCCTCCGCGACCGAGCGGGGGACGACGGCCGCGGCGAGGCCCACGCTCGCCATGGCGCGGGCCGTGCTGTACTCGCGGGTCTCGAGCCGGATCCGCGCCGCCGCCCCCGCCTCGGCGAGGGCCGACAGCACGATCTCCCGGATCGTCGACCCCGGCGAGAAGCAGGCGAGATCGATGCCGTCCAGCGCCGACACGGGCACCCGGTAGCGGCCGGCCAGCGGCGCCGACTCCGCCGTGATGAGGACGAGCGGCTCCTCGCCCAGCGGCAGCGAGGCGACCCGGCGGCCCGCCTCCTGCGGAGGCAGCCGGACGACGGTCGCCGCGTCGAGCCGCCCGCCGTGCAGGCCGGCGACCATCTCCTCGGTGTTGGTCTCCCGCAGTTCGACGTCGACCATGGGGAACTCGGCGGAGAACGCGGCCAGCAGGCGGGCCAGCCGCGCCGTCAGCCCGCGCGCGACGCCCAGCCGGATGCGGCCTCGCGTCCCTGCGGCCCAGCCCTGCATCTCCTCCTCCACCGCCGCGATGTCGGAGAGGATGCGTTCCGCGTGTTCGAGGAGCGCCGCCCCGGCCGGAGTGAGCTCCACGCGGTGGTTGTTGCGGTCGAACAGGTCGACGCCGAGGTGCCGTTCGAGCTTGCGGATCTGCTGGGACAGCGCCGGCTGCGCCACCCGCAGCGTCTCCGCGGCGCGGGTGAAGTGCAGTTCCCGCGCGACCGCCCTGAAGTACTCGAGCTGGCGTGATCCCATCATCACGCCAGCATCTCACCCTAAGGCGCGGTCAGACCGCCGTCATCTCGGCTTCGTGCCGGACCGGGAAGTTCACCGAGCTCGCGATGAAGCACACCTCGTGGGCCCGGGCGTGCAACCGGGCGGCCTCGTCGGCCCGCGCCGGGTCCGCGAGGGTCACCTCGGGGCGCAGGACGACCTCCTCGAACCGGCCGCCGCCGTCCGGCGTCTCGATCATCGTCCCGTGGGGGCGGTCGACGTAGCCGGTGACGGCGATCCCCGCGCCCGCGCAGAGCCCGAGGAACGACAGCATGTGGCACTGCGAGAGCGCCGCGACGAGCAGCTCCTCCGGGTTCCAGCGGGACGGGTCGCCGCGGAACGAGGGGTCCGAACTGCCCGCGATCGGCGCCTTCCCCTCGGCCTCCACGTCGTGGGCCCGCTCGTAGGAGCGGTAGGAGCTGGTCCCGGATCCGGTGTCGCCCGTCCAGGTCACCGTCACCTCGTAGTGATGGGTCTTCGGCATCGCAGGTCCTCCTCTGGTCGTCCGGACGTCCGCCTGGCAGGCGTCTCAGGTGAGCGTCGCCCTGGTGGCGCGGGCGTGGTCGCCCGCGATGCGGCCGGCGAGCTCCCGGTCGCCCTGGGCGATCGCGCGCAGCAGCCGGCGGTGCTCGTCCGCCACCGTGTCCGGGCGGTCCGGGGCGGCGAGCGAGTCGCGCGTCGAGACGATGATCTGGTCCCACAGCCGGTCGAGGGTCTCCAGCGCGATCGGGTTGCCGGCCATCTCCGCGATCCCCCGGTGGAACCCCCGGTTCAGGCCGATCGCCCGGTCGAGGTCGCCGGCCGCCGTGACCTCCTCGAGCAGCACCGCGTGCCGCTCGAGGTCGTCCAGGTCGGCGGGCGGGACCCGCCCCGCCCGCTGCCGGTCGGCGGCGAGCTCGGCGGTGAGCGCCTCCAGCGCCGCGCGCACCTCGTAGGCGTGGCCGAGCCGCTCGGGGGTCAGCGCGTTGACCACCACGCCACGCCCCGTCCCCTCGACGAGCCCGTCGCCCTCCAGCCGGCGGAGGGCCTCCCGGACCGGCGTCCGGCTCACCTCCAGCGCGGCGCTCACCGACAGCTCGGTGAGCCGCTCGCCCGGCATGTACCGCCCCGCGACGATCAGGTCGCGGAGCCGCCGGTACACCACATCGGTCTGCTGCACGCATGCAATGTATGCAATGGATGCAGTGCATGCAACCCGGGATCCCGGCGGCGGTCAGGCCGGCGGGGACGCGGCGATGCCGACGCGGTTCCAGGCGTTGATGGCGGCGATCGTCCAGACCAGGTGCGTCAGCCGCGTCTCGTCGAAGTGCTCGCGGGCGGCGGCGAGGACCCCGTCGGGCACTCCGGCGTCGCTGATCAACGTCATGGCCTCGGCGAGACCGAAGGCCGCGCGTTCGGGGCCGGTGAACAGGGAGCTCCCACGCCAGGACGCCAGGGCCTGGAGGCGGTCGGGGCCCTCCCCCGCCGCCTCCGCCGCCCGCGTGTGGATGGACAGGCACAGGGCGCAGCCGTTGATCTGCGAGACGCGGATGCGGACGAGTTCGGCCAGCGCCGGTCCGAGCGGCCCGCTCGCGGCGGCGTCGACCCCGGCCATCGCGGCGTGGACGTCCGGAGCGGCCGCGTGGACGTCGAGACGCGGCGCGGTCATGCCGCCTCCCCGGGCCGGCGGCCCTGCACCGAATGGAACGCGTACGAGCCGGCGCGGAAATCGGGGTGGGACAGAAGCGCGCGCACGTCGGCCAGCTGCCGGTCGGTCATCCCCGCGCGGACGAACTCGTCGCGCAGGTGGCGGGTGTGGTGGGCGAGCAGCCGCAGCCCCGGCGACCGCGCGGTCCAGAGCTCCAGGCGGCGCCGGGACGAGATGTCGACGAGCCCGGCGCGGCGCATGGCGCCGGCCGCTTCGCGTCCCCAGGCGATGTCGACGCCCCGCCCGGCCATCAGCCGGTTCTTGGTCGTCATGAGCGTCCGGTACAGCTCGTGTCCGGCGAGGTCGGGGGCCCGCAGGGACGGGGCGCAGGTGGCGTCGAACTCGTCGATCTGCAGGACACCGCCGGGTTTGAGCGCGCGGACGAGCCGGTCCAGCACCGCGCGGCGTTCGGGCAGCAGCCTCAGCAGGAGCCGGGCGTGGACGAGGTCGAACTCGCCTTCCGGAAGCGGGTCGCGGACGATGTCGTGCCGGACGACGTCGAGCCCCGGAGCGGCCGGAACACCGGAAGGACGGACGTCGGTGGCCGTGACCGCGCCGGTCGGGGCCACCCGCCGCGCCAGCCACACCGCCACGGTGCCGTTGCCCGCGCCGGCCTCCAGGCATCGCCATCCCGGCCCGACGCCCGTCCGGGCGAGCCGTTCGAACGTGAAGGGGTCGTAGGCGAGGCTCAGCAGGCGGTGCTGCTCGCTGTTGTGGTCGTCGCGGTCGCCGAAGACGCGGGACGGCGGTGGAGCCGCGACCCGGCTCACCGGCCGGCCCTCCCGTCCGGGCGCGCCGGCGCCTGCGCGGCGTCCGCGGGGACGGCCGATTCGGCGGCGATGCGGGTGAGGGCGCTGACGCTCACCTTGCCGGTGGGGCCGACCGGCAGCTCCGGGAGGACCAGGAAGCGTTCGGGCAGCTGGCGCCGGTCGACGCCGCGTTCGGCCAGGTAGGCGAGCATGGCGGCGGGGGACGGCGGCCGGGCCCCCGCGCGCGGGGCCACGCAGGCGCACAGGCGTTCGCCCAGGTCCAGGTCGTCCACGGGCACGCAGTGCGCGTCGGTGATGTCGGGGTGGGAGATGAGCGCGCGTTCGACCTGCGCCGGGAAGAGGCTGACGCCGCCGCGGATCACGGTGCGCTTGAGGCGGTCGAGCACCCGCAGCGTCCCGTCGGCGTCCAGGCTGCCGAGGTCGCCGGTGCGGACCCAGCCGCCGGGGGCGCGGTACCGGTCGTCGAGGTCCGGCGCCGCGACGTAGCAGAGCGGGGTCATCGGGCCGAGCGCCCAGATCTCCCCCGCCTCGCCGGGCCGCAGCGGCCGTCCTCGCGGATCGCGGATGCCGATCCGGGCCACGGCGGGGTCGGGCACGCCGGCCAGCCCGGGTTCCCAGCGGTGCGGGTCGCGGCCGGTGTGGCAGTTCACGCCGTCGCTGGAGCCGTAGATGTTGATGGGCGGCATGCCGAACCGGCGGACGCACGCGTCCCTGACGTGCTGGTGCACGGGCCCGGCGCTGGAGACGACGGCGCGCAGCGACGAGACGTCCGCGCCGGCCTCGTGTTCGGCCATGCGCCAGAGCATCGTGGGGACGCCGAACAGGTGGGTGGGGCGGTGCCGCTCGACGGCCCGGAGCGCGGCGGCGGCGTCGAAGCGCGGCAGCAGCACCAGGGTGCCGCCGTGGCGGGCGAGGATCGCCGACGTCCCGAGCGACCCGTACGACGAGGCCAGGGACACCAGGACCAGCGCGCGCATCCGTTCGGCGCCGCGCCGCAGGGCCCCGACGTAGTTGCCCCGGCCGCCCGCCATGGCGTTGTGGGAGTAGGCCACCATCTTCGGCTCCGACTCCGACCCGGAGGAGACGAGGATGCGGGCCGGTGCCTCCGCGTGGACACGGGCGGGCCGCCACGCGCCGGTCTGCCCGGCATCGGCTTCGTCCAGCGAACGGACGTCCGCGCGCGGCGGGGTGCCCGGAGCCCAGAGTTGCAGGCCGGACGCGGTCTCGATCGGCGGCATCGCGTCCGCCGCCGCGATGAGCGCGGCGGCGCGGGACCGCCGGATCAGGCCGGCGACGCCGCCCGGCCCGTGCGTGTGAGGGATCGGCAGGGCGACGGCGCCGATCGCCGCGACGGCCAGTTCGGCGACGACCGCGTCGCGTCCGTTGGGCTGCAGGACGGCGATGATGTCGGTGCTGCCGCGGCCCGCGGCGTGCAGTGCGGCCGCGGCGCGGCGGACGCGGGCGTCGAGCGCGGCGTAGGTGAGCGCGCCCGCGTCGTCGACGACGGCCTCGGCTTCGGGCGAGGCCCGGACGTGCTCGCGGAACAGGGTGTACAGGTCCCGGCCGGGGCACGCCCCGGCCGCGGTCCAGGCGGCTCGCGTCGCGGCGGGCACCCGGTCGGTCAGCGTGACGCCGTTGGCCGACGTCCAGACCGGAGATGCGGCGGTTCTCATGGTTCCTCCCTGCGGTGGTCGGAAGGCCGCGTGAACGTCCACGGGGCGCGGCTGTAGACGGCGGCTCCATCGGTCTCGAAGAGGGCGGCGTACGCGGGGTCGGCGGCCATCGCGGCGAGGTCGGACACGACCGGTGCCGTCGCGTCGGCGGTACGGTCGCCGACCTCGTGCGTGTCGCGCAGCAGGCGGCCGGCGTCCGCCAGGGCGGTCTCGACCCGCACGCCCGCACCGGTCCGGCCGGCGCCGAGGAGGCCCGCGACGACGCCTTCCGCGCTGATGAGCGCACCGAGCACGTCGGTGATCGTCATCAGCGTCGGCGCGGGAGGGCGGCCCGGCGGCGACAGCAGCGCCGCGACGCCGGTGTGCGCCTGGACCAGGTAGTCGGTTCCCATCGGCTGCGGCGCGGGAAGGACCTCGGCCCAGCCGCCCGCGTACGCGTAGACGAGACGGGGCTGCACGGCGACCAGGTCCGCGGCGTCCAGTGCGAACCGGGCGGCGCGGCCCGGCGCCCAGTTCTGCAGGAACACGTCCGACGAGGCGGCGAGCCGCAGCGCCGTCTCGCGGCCCGCCCGCGACTTCAGGTCCGCCTCGACGGCGCCCTTGCCGCGGTTGAGCGCGAGGAACCGGGCGGAGACCTCGCCCGCCATCGGCGGGACGCCGCGCATCGGGTCGCCGCCGGGCGGTTCGAGGCGGACGACGTCGGCGCCGAGAAGGCCGAGCACGTGCCCGGAGAGCGGTCCTTGGACCCGGTTGGCGGACTCGACGACCCGGATCCCGGCGAGCGGGCCGTCCCCGGTCCGCGGCCGTCCGTCCGGTGCGGGTGCCTCCTCGGTGGCCTGCGCGGTGGGGAGGGGGCGGAGCCGCCATGGGGAGGCGGGCGGCGGCGGGAGCGGGGTCCCGGCGTCGCTCACCGCCACGATGCCGACGCCGGCGGCCTGGGCGGCGCGGCGCACCGCCGGGTAGTCCCACGCCGCCGCAACGGCCTGCAACCCAGGGGGGAGTGTGCAGGTCGCGGTGGCGAAGCGCTGCTGGAACGGCGGCCAGCCCGCGGCGATCGCGGAGCGTTCGGCGCCCAGGCCGGTCCAGAAGCGCAGCCAGCTCTCGGCCCGGAAGGTCTCGATCTCGAAGCGGACGCCGCCGGCCGAGCGGAACGGCGGCGTCCGCTCCGCGCCCGGCTCCGGCCGGGAGGAGCCGGAGCCGGGGTCGGTGGTGGCGACGGCGACGTACTGGGTGAGGGCGAGCGCCGCCGCCTGGGCGACGGACGTCGCCGCGCGCACGGCCGTCCCGCCCCGCAGCAGGGCCAGCATCCCCGCCGTGACGGCCTGGGCCGCGAGGACGCCCGCGCACACCGAGGCGTAGTCGACGCGCAGGGCGCGCGGTCCGCCCGTGGCGCGCCCGTGCACGTGCATGATGCCGCAGGCGGCCTGCACGTCGCGCTCACCGGCCATCGGCACCGCCACGGGCCCGGACCAGCCGATGCGGCACTCGGGCAGCGCGTGGCCGCCGGAGATCCACGGTGCGCGCTCGACGCGCAGCAGGCCGGCGGGTGCGTCCGGCGGGAGCGGCGCGCCACCGGTCCTGATCGCGCAGCCGAGCGCCCGCAGCCGGGACGCGGCGACGCGCACCGCGACCGAGTCGCCGGACGCGCGCACGACCGTCCCGTCCAGCGGACGGGACGCAGGCGCCTCGACGCGGCACGCGGCAGCTCTCACGTCCATTTCCCCGTCCCGTAGGTCTCGGGGGTCACGCCGAGACGCTCGCGCAGGGCCGCGCGCCGGACCTTGCCGGTCCCGGTCCGCGGTATCCGGTCCCACGGCACGACGACCGGGTCGGCGAATTCGGGCAGGTCGGCGGTCGCCTCCCGCCACAGGGCCGGGTCCAGCCGCCCGTCCTCGGTGACGAGGACGGGCACGCAGCGGCCGCCGGGCACACCCAGGACGACGCATTCCGCGACGCCGGGCAACCGGTCTTCGAGCACGTCCTCCAGCTCGACGCAGCTGCCCTCCGGCAGGACGTCGGCCTCACGGTCCAGGAGCAGCAGGCGCCCTCCACGGGTGAGGACGCCGACGTCCCCGGTCACGAACCACTTGCCCGCGAGCTTGCGCCGGTACCGCTGCGGCTCGCCGACGTAGTCCAGGCACAGGGCCTTCGTGGCGCACACCAGCAGGCCGGGGGTGCCGCGCGGCACCGGGCGCAGGGTGTCCCGGTCGACGACGCGCAGCCGGCTGCGCCCCGGAACGGGACGGCCGAGGTCGCGGGTCGTCGGGTGCCGCTCGCGCTCGGCCCGCAGGGCGCGGCGGGTGAGGAAGCGGAAGGTGAGCGGGCCCGTCTCACTCTGCCCCCAGCCCTGCAGCCAGATCGGCCGCGGACGGCGGGTGGCGTTGAGGAACGTCCGCACCGTCGGCGGGTGGACGGCGTCGAAGGTGCTGATGTACAGGCGGACGCGGTCGAACGCGCCGGTCCGCGCCAGCCCGTCCTGCGCCCGGACATGGGGGCGCCAACGCACGTACGTCGACGGCTGGGCCTCCACGGTGGTCGGCCGGTACCGCTCCAGGAGGGGCCGGGCCTCGTCCCAGCCGGAGCCGGACACCACCAGCAGCTTCTCGGGGCCGAGCGCCATCACGCTCGCGGTCCAGGCCAGCGCGCGGCCGTGGGCGAAGGAGAAGGCGCCCGCCACCACGTCGCCGGGACGGCTGGCGAGCACGGGCCAGCGGTGCGCCTCGAAGCCGGCCAGGCGCCTCAGCAGGGTGTGCGTGGAGTGCACGACGAGCTTGGGCACCCCGGTGGTCCCGGACGTGTGCAGGATGACGAGCGGGTCGTCGACCAGCGGGCGCCGGGCCGCCGGGGCGGTGTGGCCGCGGACGTCGTCGAGCGACAGCACGGTCCCGCCTCCCCCCGCGCCTCCCGTATCGCCGTCGAGCAGCAGCGTCCGGGAGGCCAGGCAGGTCAGCGCGCCGTCCGCGGCCCGCGCGGAGTCGGCGACGAGCAGCGCCGGATCCAGCCGTTTGAGCAGGATCTCCAGGACGTCCGGGTCGAGGTGCGCCGACAGCGGCACGGGCACCGCGCCGATCCGGGACGCGGCGCAGCACAGCAGCACCAGGTCCCAGTGGTTGCGCTTGACGATCGCGACGCGGTCGCCGGGCACGGCTCCGGCCGCGGCGAACCATCCCGCGGCGTCCAGGACGAGCCGCGCCGCCGCCGGAGGGTCGAGGGCGGTGCCCAGCCCGGGGGCGATGTCCAGGGGCCGGCTGAGGTGCACGGTCGTGGCGCGGCCGCGCTCGGCCACGTCCTCGAACAGCGTGCCCAGCTCGATCCGTCTGCTGAAGGGCGCCATCGCCTCACCTCTGGTCGTCGGGACGGGAATCGCCCGCGGTCCGGAACTCGGCCGCGGTGCGGGGCCGCGCGGTCCGGCTCAGGGCCGCCGGGCGGGCGGGCCCGCCGCCGGGATCCGCCCTCGGCGGACCCGAGCGCGCCGCGAGGCAGGCCAGGACCCGTTCGGCGGCGAGCGCGGCGGACGCGACGGCGCCCTCGCTGCACGGGCGCAGCATCACCCAGTCGCCCGCGTACTCGACCGCCGAGACCGGGCGCCGGGCGAACGCGCCGCGCAGCCCCAGCGCGCGCGGCGTCGCCTCGGGCAGCCCGTGCTCGAACCGGTGCACGCGGGCGTGGACGACGTGCGCCGCCAGGCCGGGGACGAAGCGCTCGCCTCGCGCGACCAGCCGCTCCGCGACCGTCCCGTCCGGCAGCCCGAAGAGGTCGGCGCAGCCGAGCGGCGAGGCGATGAGCGACACCAGCCCGCCGCCGGCGGGCGCCCGCCCGGGATGCTTGTGGTGGTCGGCGGTGACGACGCCGAGCAGCGGGTCGTCGGCGGCGGGGATCAGCGTGGCGAAGCCGGACCGCGGACCGCCGGGCGCCAGCGGCGCGTCCAGGACGAGGCTGACGCGCAGCATCGCCGTGTAACCGCAGTCGTCCAGGAAGGCCCGTACGGCGGGGCGCTCGTCGGCGTACAGGCGCGCCGCGACGGGAGCGGGCACGGCCAGCACCGCCGCGCGCGCGGCGACGTCACCGCGCGGGGATTCCAGCCGGACCACGTCGCCCTGCTGGGTCACGCGGGTGACGGGATGGCCGGTGCTGACGTCCAGGCGGTCGGCGAGGGCGCGGGCCAGGGTGTCCATGCCGTCGCGGTAGGTGTGCCAGGACGCGGAGCTGCCGCACGTGGCCAGATGGGCGGCGAGCGGCGCGGCGGCCGAGCGTCCGGGGTCCCAGCCGAAGAAGCCGCTGACGAGCGGGCCGATGAGGTGCTCGGACACGTCCCGGTGGTAGGGGCGGACGAGGTCCGCGACGGTGTCCGCGCCGAGCGAGGAGACCTCGGGACGGGTGGGGTCGAGGTCGCCGAGCCGCACCAGCCGGGCCAGCCGCGACCGGAGCCGGAGCAGGTCGACCCGTGCCCGCGGCCCGAGGCCCGCTCCGGTCAGCAGGCCCAGGGGCCGGCCGGCGTGCGGGCGAGGGCGGCCGTCCCGCCACACCGCCAGGGCGTCGCGGACGTTCGGCACGGCCGCGGGATCGCGGTCCAGGCCGAGCGCGGTGATGAGCCGCCAGGTCGCGGGGTAGCCGGCGCGGCCCGGGAACATCTCGGCGCCGGTGTCGATCAGGCAGCCGTGCTCGCGGACCGTCCGCGTCCGCCCGCCGACGGCGCCGGCGGCCTCCAGGACCCGGACGGTGCACCCGGCCTCCGCGAGCGCGTACGCGGTCGCGAGCCCGGCGGGGCCCGCGCCCACCACGGCGACGTCCAGCGCGGGCCGCCCGGCCGTCATGCCAGTGCCCCGGCGGTCAGGTCGGCGACGACCAGCAGGACCACCGTGACGCGGTGGGCGTGGATGGCGATCCGGCGCGCGCGCAGGATGTCGCCGCGGAAGCCGATCACCAGGTGCGCCAGCCGCATCCCGACGAGCGGGAGCATGGCGACGGGGAACCACCACGGTGCGGCGCCCGCCGCCGCCGATCCGGCGATGAGCGCGAGTTGCGCTCCGGTCATCGCGGCGACGAACACCCGGTGCGCCGGCGCGGAGACGAGGGTGGCGACGGTGATGCGCCCGGCGGCGCGGTCGCCGTCGGCGTCGTTGGTGTTGGAGTACAGCCCGAACAGCATCGGCCCGGACCCGAACAGCACCGCCTGCACGACGACGAAGCCGCTCGCCCCGCCGGTCAGCAGCGCGTACGGCACCAGCGTCCAGCCGACGCCGAGGCCGATGAGGAACAGCTCCTGGAACCCGCGGTAGCTGATCTTCAGCCCCCACGAGTACTGCACGGACGCCGCCACGCACAGGGCCGCCAGCACGACCGCCCACACCGGACGGTGCGGCGCGGCGGCGACCACCGCGGCCCAGAGGGCCGAACCGATCGCGGTGGCCGCCCACGAGAACCGCAGCGCCTGCGCCTCGGTGAGCGTCCCGGCGACGAGGGGCTTGCGGGCCAGCCGGCGCCGCGCGGCGTCGGACCCGTAGTTGGCCGCGTCGCTGCCGTCGCGGTACCCGGTGACGTCGTCGAACCCCACCATGGCGGCCACCACGACCACCTCCGCGAGGAGGACCAGCGCGAGCAGCCCGAACGTCTGCGGCTTCCAGCGGACGCCGGACGCCAGCAGCGTCCACACGACCAGGAGTCCCAGGTAGTAGTCGTAGATGTCGAGCTTGGCCAGGCGGGCGTAGGCGGCGAGGTCGCCGTGCCCGGTGGCGACGGGTCGCCGGAGTGCGGTCCGCTGGTTCGTCTGGCCCGCCGTGCTCATCTCGTCCCCCTGTGGACGTCGGTGAACGCGCAGACGGTGTCGGCGATGTGCTCCACCTGCGCGTCGGTCAGGTTCGGATACAGCGGCAGCGAGAGGGTGCGCCGCGCGGCGGACTCGGCGTTCGGCCACGACCCGCCCGGCCGCGCGTAGGGCGCGAACGCGGGCTGGGCCGGCAGCGGGCGCGGGTAGTAGACGTGCGCGGTGACGCCGTGCGCGGCCAGATGGGCGTCCAGCGCGTCCCTGTCGTCGGTGAGGACGGTGTACACGTAGGGGAAGCGGCCGTCCCCGCCCTCCGGCGGCGCGGTCAGGCCGCGCTCCGCGAGCGGCGCGAAGCGGCGCGAGTAGTAGGCGGAGATCTCCGCGCGGCGGGCGAGCCGGTCGTCCAGGCCGGCCAGCCGGTGCAGCTGGAACGCGGCCATCACCTCGTCGAAGCGGCTGTTGTGGCCGATCCGGTGGTGGACGAAGCGATGGACGCCGTCCTGGCCGTGGTTGCGGAGCATCCGCACGTCCGCGGCGAGGCCGGCGTCGTCGGTGATGACCACGCCGCCCTCCCCGGGCATGCCGAACGTCTTCACCTGCACGAAGGAGTAGAGCCCCGCGTCCCCCCAGCGGCCCGCCGGGCGGCCCCGCAGCCTCCCGCCCTGGGCGAGCGCCGAGTCCTCGATCAGGCGGACCCCGCGCCGGTCGGCCAGCGCCCGGAACGCGGGCATGTCCGCCATCACCGAGAACATGTGGGCGGCCAGCAGCACCCGGGTGCGCGGCGTGATCAGCGGCTCCGCGGCGGCCGGGTCGACGGTGAGCCGGACCGGGTCGATGTCGGCGAACACGGGCCGGGCGCCGGCGTCGATGACGGTGGCGGCCAGCGGCGCGCACCCGAACGCCGGGACGACGACCTCGTCGCCGGGACCGACGTCCATCGCGGCCAGCACCAGGGTGAGCGCGGACGTGCCGCTGGAGCAGGCGACGACGCCGCCGGCGCCGATCCGGGCGGCGAGCGCGCGTTCGAGCCGCGCGGTCCGCTCGCCGAGGATGAACCTCTGGTCCCGGCCGGTCCCGACGGCGTGGACGATGCGGAGCAGCGCGTCGCGGTCCTCCTCGAACAGGTCCGGCGAGAAGAACGGGATCGTCGCGACGGGCGGGGCGGTCATCGCGGCCTCCCCGCGTAGAAGCGCTCGATCTCGTCGCAGACGCGGTCCACCTGCTCGTCGGACAGGTCGGGATAGAGCGGGACGGCGATGGCGCCCGCGCACGCGGCCTCCGCGCGCGGGAAGTCGCCGGGCCGGTGGCCGAGATGCGCGAAGCACGGCTGGAGGTGCAGCGGGACCGGATAGTAGATCTCCGTCCCGATCCCCCGGCCGGCCAGGTGCGCGGCGAGGGCGTCGCGGTCCTCGACCTGCAGGAGGTGGACGTACGGGACGCGGTCGCTTCCCGGGCGCGGTGGGAGCGAGCCGGGAACGCCGCGGACGCCGGGCACCCCGCGCAGCCGCGCGTCGTAGCGTCCGGCCAGCTCCGCGCGGCGCGCGATGTCGGCGTCGAGGGTGGTGAGCTTGGCCTGCAGGACGGCCGCCTGGACGTCGTCCATCTTGCTGTTGCGTCCCGGGACGACCGTGGCGTTGGAGATGCCGGGGAAGTTGTCGATCGTGCGGCCGCCGCGCCCGTGGTGGCGGAGCATCCGGGCGGTCTCGGCGACGGACTCCTCGTCGGTGAGCACCGCGCCGCCGTCCCCGATGCCGCCGAGCGTCTTCGCGGGGAAGAACGACAGCACCCCGCCGGCGCCGTGCAGCCCGGCGTGGACGCCGTCCATCCGCATGCCGATCGCCTCGGCACTGTCCTCCACGATCGCCAGGCCGCGGCGCCGCGCCACCGCGCCCAGCCCGCGCAGGTCCGCCATGCGGTCGAACAGGTGCACCGGCATGATCATCGAGGTGCGGGCGGTGACCGCGGCGTCCGCGGCGCCCGGGTCGAGGCCGGTGCCGTGCTCCTCGATGTCGGCGAAGACCGGGACGCCGCCGGCGAGGACCACGGCACTGGCCGTGGCGATGAACGAGTAGGCGGGGACGATCACCTCGTCGCCCGGCTCCAGCCCCGCGGCGCGCAGCAGCAGGATCAGCGCGTCCGTGCCGGAGTTGACGGCCACGACATGGCCCGCCCCGGTCCACGCCGCGAGCCGGACCTCCAGTTCGGCGACCTTCGCGCCGTGCGAGAACTTGCCGTTGTCCAGGACGTCATCGAGGTGCTTTCTGATCCCTTCCCAGTGCTTCTGGAAACTCGCGGCCTGGTCGAAGAAGGGAATGGAGGCCGACGGGACGGCACAAGGGGCTGCCGGCGGTGTTGTCTGCACGATTTCCTACACGGAGGTGAGAGGGCGGCGGGGCCGTCCGGGAGGAATTGCCGGCCCGCGGTCCGGCCCCGCGGGCCGAATGGCGGCGGAACCTCCCGGACGGCGCTCTTTCCTGGTGATCCGGGTCAGCGGCCGAGCAGCGGGATGTCGTTGCGGCCGAGGTGGTAGTCGCGGACCGCGTCGACCAGCTCGTCCACCGACAGCCGTCCGCTGTTGTCGGTGTCCAGCTCGCGGAAGGCGCGGTCGGCGACCTCTCCGTCCAGGCCGATGGCGGCGAACCAGCCGTGCATCTCCGGCGGCGACACCTCGCCGTCGCCGTCGCGGTCCAGGATGCCGACGATGGCCTCGATGGTCGGCCGCACCACGGCGGAGAACCCGGCGTCGCCCTTGCTGATGATCTCCTGTTCCGCGGCGCTCAGGAACTCCCCGCGGGTCATCCGCGGGGAGCCGGCCGCCTCCGACAGCTTGTCGAACATGCCGAGGTAGGTCCGCCGGAGCTCGTCGGCCTCCGGGGTGCCCTGGGCGCCGAGCCGGGCGATGATGTCGTCGGCCTCGCGCTCGAAGTCGGACCGCTCGATGACGCCGTTGCCGTTGCGGTCCCACAGCCGGAACCGCTCTTCGAGCCGATTGGACTGGGTGGTGGCCATGACCATTTCGTTCTCCTCCTGCACCATTCGGTGAACCGGGTGGACGAGCGAAACTCCGCGTATCCGCCGTGGTGGGCCGGATTCCGCTTCGCGTCGTTAACCCTGCCCGCGCCCATTGCCGCCGGAACATGCGCCGCAGGTAAGGGATTGATGTCTTCCCGACGAATGTCGCGTCACGGGAATGGACCGCCTTCCGGGCACGCCGAATTGCCCGGCCCTTCCATTTCGGGCGCCGGCTGTTTTTTCGGCCGATTCTCAGTGGGGCGCGGCGCCCTGGCAGAACGCCAGCCGCTCGCCCGGCGCCAGGCCGAGCTCGGTCCCGCTGCGCGCCGGCTCGGCGCGGACCAGCACGTTGTAGTGGTTGGGCAGGTGGCAGCCGTCGAAGCCGAGCAGGACGCCGATGCGCCGCCCGGCGATCCACAGTTCGTCGCCGCGGTCGAGCACGCCCCCCGCGCTGATCTCGGCGAACCCGAGGAACGCGACGCGGTCGATGCGCGCGCCGGCCGCGGTCTCACCGTGGTCGGTGGCCACCAGCTCGTGCACCTCACCGGCGCGGACGCAGCGGCTGGCGAACGGCTCCAGCCGCATGCCCCGGTCCGTCCGGCGGTGCGCCAGGACCTTGACGAGCGTCGCGGCGACCGCGCTCTTCGGCCCGTCCTCGAGCGGGTTCATCCGTCGCCTCCGGTCCGCGCACCGCTCCCCGTCCCCGTCCCGGCCTGCGGCGGAGCGGCCGCGGCGGGCGCGCGGCACTCGGCGATCCGGGTCTCCGCGAGGTGGTAGGCGGCCCGGACGAACCGGAGCGCCGCGAGGCCGCCGTCGGGCGTCCGGGGCGCCCGGACGCGCCGGTCGAAGTCCCGCAGCACGCCCACGTACTCGTGCCACAGGGAGCCCTTGAAGCCGGGATGGCCGTCGAGCATGTCGGCGTGGAGCGTGCGCCCGTCGGCGAGGCGCACCTCGACGTCCTTGCGCTCGCCGGAATACGACCAGTCGAGCAGGATCCGCGCGGCGGCCGTCCGGCTCCGCAGCCGGACGTCGGCGCGCCGGTCGGTACCGCGGGCGTCCCGCTCGATCCGGGCGGCCACCACCTCGGGCGCCGTGTCGGCGGGCCCGAGCAGCAGGCGCAGCAGGTCGAACGCGTTGGGGCCGTTGTCGGCGACGCATCCGCCGCCGCAGCGGCCCGGGTCGAGATACCAGCCGTCGTCGCCGGCGTGCTCCTCGATGCGCTCCAGGTAGCGGACGGTCACCTCGGTGATCCGGGAGCCGGCGCACTGCTCCCGCAGCCGCGCGACCGCCGCGTTGTAGCGACGGTGGAAGGCGGTGAACAGCGGGACGTTCCGCCGGTCGGCCAGCCGCCGCAACGCGTCCCCCTGCGCGACGTCCAGCGCCAGGGGCTTCTCCACGCAGACGGCGACGTCCCGCTCCAGCGCGTCGGCGCACACCCGCAGGTGCACGTCGTTCGGCACGGTGACCACCACGGCGTCTGGACGCTCCTCGTCGAGCAGCCGGACATGGTCGGTGTAGCCGGGCACGGGGCAGGCGGCCGGTTTGGCGGGGTCGCTGTCGCAGACGGCGGCCAGCCGCATGGAGGGCGAGTCGCGCAGCGCCGCGAGGTAGAAGCGGGAGATGACGCCGAGGCCGATGACGGCGACCCGCAGCGGCGCGGTCATGCCCGCTCCAGCGCCGCGGGGGCGGGGACGTCGAGGCGCGCCGCGGTGCGGCGCAGTTCCCGGTAGAGGTCCTCGCTCAGCGGGACGCCGGTGCGCAGGCGCTCCTGGGCGCGGCGGTGCTCGTGCCAGCCGGGATACCGGACGGGTTCGGAGGGGTCGGAGGGCGGGCAGCCGAGCAGGGCGCCGAACAGCGTGCCCGCGTCGAGGGCGGCGCCTGTGCGGAGCGCGTCCGGGGCGATCGCGGCGGTGAGGAACCCGATGCCGTCGTCGCGGCCGGTGGGGCCGCCGTCGCCGTCGAGCGCGTCCGGATGCGCGCCCAGCGCGGCGCCGGACACGACCGCGGCGAGGACCTCCACCGCGATGCCGAGCCCGAACCCCTTGTACTGCCCGGCCTCGCCGCCGAGCCACATCAGGTGCGCCCGCCCCTCGTCGAAGGCGGACGGGTCGGTGACCGGGGTGCCGCCGTCGTCGCGCAGCACCCCGGCGGGGAGCGGCCGCCCTTCGCGGGCGGCCTGCCGGACCCGGCCCGTGGGGGCGGCGGTCGTGCTCATGTCCAGCACGAACGGCGGATGCGGGCCGGCGGGCGCGGCGACGCTCAGCGGGTTCGTGCCCAGCATCGCCACCGCGCCGCCGGGCGGCCGCGCGATCCGCTGCCCGCCGCAGTTGGCGGCGACCAGGCCGATCATGGCGTGCTGCACCGCGCGCAGCGCGTGGTGCCCGGCGCAGCCGAAGTGGGTGGCCCCGCGCACCGCCACCATGCCGATCCCGAAGGTGGCGGCGCGCTCGACGGCGAGGTCCATGGCGGCCTCCGCCGCCCACAGGCCCAGCGCGCGCCGGGCGTCCAGCAGCACCGACGCCCCGCGGTCGGCGACCGGCCGCGGTTCGGCGCCGGGGTCGACCCGTCCGTCCTCGAACAGCGGCAGGTAGAGGCGGGTGAGGTTGGTCAGGCCGTGGGACGTCATGCCGGTGAGGTCGCCGTAGCACAGCGCGCGCGCCGCCGCGTCCGCCCGCGCGGACGGCAGTCCCTGGCGCCGGAACACCGCCACGGCGAAGTCGAGCAGGTCGGTATAGGCCGCCCGGACGGACGGGGCGGCCGTCCGCCGGGCGGTGCCGGGATCGTCCGGCCGGTCGGGGACGGGCGAGGGGCGCCGGAACGGCGAGGTCGTGGTCACGGTGATCCATTCAGGTCGTCGGTGAAGGCGGTGAGGACGCGGGAGACGGTGGCGGCGAAGTCCGCGAGCTGGCCCGCGCCGGCGAACTCCCCGTCGGCGTGGGCGTTGTTGGCGGCGAGATCCCCGGGGCCGAGCACGACGGTGCAGGCACCCGGGACCTGCGACATCCAGATCGCGTCGCAGGTGAAGGCGGGTTCGCCGGACGGCCAGGGCGCGACGCCGGCGCGGTCGCGCAGCAGCGCGTGGCCCCAGGCGTCGCGGTCGTCGAGCACGGGCAGCCCGCGCTTGAGCCATTCGAGCCGGGTGACGGCGCGGGCGTCGGCGGCGGTCCGGCCGAACAGCGGCGTGCCCGCGAAGGCGAACGCGAACTCCGTCAGCCCCTCGCTCAGCGCGTCCCGCAGGCGCCGTTCCAGGCGGCGCGCGGCCTCCGGGGAGCCGTAGGCGAGGTTGAGCAGCAGGGAGCCGCCGCCGTACACCTTGTTGTGCCGGGTGCCGGTGTGCAGGCCGGCGACGCACACGGTCGCGTCCGGCACCGAGGAACCTAGCGCGTTGCCGAGATGCTGCGCCAGGAAGCCCAGCAGGACGCTGGCGTTGTGGCCGTGGCCCGGCCGGTCGTCGACGGCGTCGTCTCCGTCCACGACGATGCGCGCGGTCATCGCGGCGGTGCTGCGGGTCAGGTACCGACCGCCGGTCGGTTCGCAGAAGACGTTCAGGCGTCCGGTGTAGCCGCGCCGGACGAGGGGCCGGGTGCCGAAGACGCCCATCGCCCCGCCCTCCTCCCCCGCGACGGCCTGCACGAGCACGCCGACGTCGCGGCCCAGGGCCGGACGTTCCGCGCGCGCGGCGCGGATCCCGGCGAGCAGCGCCACGGCGGGGCCCTTGGCGTCGATCGCGCCGCGCCCGTGGAAGCGGTCGCCGTCGAACGCGACCGGCTGCCGCCCCGCGACGGTGTCCAGGTGCACGTTGAACATCACCGTGCGGTCGGCGGGGAGGTCGTCCGGCCCGAGGCGGAGCACGAGGCTGGGCTGGCAGGCGAGGAACCCGGGACGTGCCGCGGCCGCGCGGACCGCCGCAGGAACCGGGCCGCCGTCCAGGTCGGCGGGCCCGGCCGGGGCGTGCCGGACGACCCGCAGCCCGATCCGGGCCGCGTGTCGCCGGTAGGCGACCTGGGCCTCGGCCAGCCTCGGCGGCGGCGCGTCCGGCTCCAGCGGCCCGGCGGTGGGCAGGCGGAGGAGCCGGAGGAGGAGGTCGCGGTCGCCGGGACCGAGCGGTGCGGGGAGGACGGCCGCGGTCACCGCCCGCCTCCGGCGACGCCGAGCCCGGCGATCAGGCCCTCGAGGGCCCGCCCGTAGGCGACGAACGCGGCCGGGTCGCCCGAGCCCGAGCCGAGGTGGGGGCGCAGCGCGAGATGCGGCTCGATCGACAGCACACCGCCGTACCCGTTCCGCAGCAGCGACCGCAGGCACTCGGCGACGTCCGCCTGCCCGGCCCCGGGCGGCACGAAGGCGACCTCGCCGTCCTTCCCGACGCGCGCGTCCTTGACGTGGACGTGCACCACGTACGGGAGGATCTCGCGCAGCATCGGCAGCGGCGGGTACCCGTGGGCGACGCCGTTGCCGATGTCGAACAGCAGCCGCAGCGCCGGGCCGCCGATGCCGGTGACCAGGTCCAGCATCCGGTCGGCGCGGCCGCCCGCCCATCCGGCGCAGTTCTCGTGCGCCAGGACGAGCCCGTGGTCCTCGGCGCGCCGGGCCAGCTCGCGCAGCCGCTCGCGGGCGCGGCGGCCCCACTCCGCGTCGTCCAGGCCGCCGGACGGGTACGACATGATCCGCACCAGCCGGGTGCCGAGGACGGTGCAGCGGCGGGCGAGGATCTCCAGCTCGTCGAGGTCGAGCGCGAAGTCGCCGGTGACCGGCCGCGACCAGTCGCCGATCTTGGACGCGACCGCCGCCACGTCCGTCCCCGCCGCCGCGAGCCGCTCGGCCGCCCGGCGGAACGCCCGCTCGTCCAGCCGCGCGACGGGCGTGCCGCCGATCGTGCGCAGCTCCAGCCGGTTCCAGCCGAGCTCCGCCACGGCGCCGATCTGGTCCGCGAGGGCGGGCGCGGCCTCGTCGCCGATGCCGGCGAGCCGGATCCCGTCCGGCGGGCCCTCAGCGGATCGCGCCGGCATCGCGGGCCCCCTCCTGCAGGCCGCCGGACTCGGCGCACAGCCGCTTGGCCTCGGTGAGCAGCCGGACCGCGTCGACCTGCACCGGGAGCGTCCGGTGCATCGAGGTCGCCGGCCGCGCGTAGCGGACGTACGCGCCGCGCAGGAACGCCGGGAACGCGTCGTCGGTGAACACTGTCCGGGTCGCCTCCTCGCCGGGGCGGACGGTGCGCAGCTGGGCGGTGTGGTCGGCGTCGCTGCACGGGTAGTGGCCGACGAGGACGGCCTGGTCGAAGTGCAGGGTGATGCTGCGCTCGCGGACCGGGGAGGTCAGGTCCGAGTCGATCTCGGTGCGGACGCCGGAGGCGTGCTCCAGCCGCAGCCGGGCGCGGCCGAGGCGCGGCACCCGTGTCCGTCCGAGGACCAGGTCGTCCCAGGACGCGTCGGCGATCCGCGCGCCCCCGGCGAGGCTGAGCACGACGGCGAGCGCGTGCGGCAGTTCGACGTCGAACGCGGTCGGATGGTCGCGGGCCGCGATGCTGCGGGTGAACCGCGGCTTGTTCTGGACCACGCGGATCCGCCGCAGCGCGCCGAACTCGCCGGACGCCACCGCCGCCCGGAGCCGCCGGGTGAGGGCGCTGTCGATCCAGTGCGTGGCGACCGTGACGTCCAGCTCCCAGCGGCGCCGGATCCGGGCCACCTCCGCCAGCCCGGGCAGGTCCAGGGCTAGCGGCTTCTCCACGATGATCTTGCGGTAGCCGAGCCGGGCCAGCCGGTCCAGCAGCGCGCCGCGGGCCTGCGGCGGCGTGCACAGGTGCGCCACGGTCCGCGCGGGCGGGCGGCACCGGGCCGCCTCCTCCAGCGACTCCGCCCGCATCATGCCGGGGACGTCGCCCGGCGGGCGGAGCGGGTCGAAGGCGACGACCGGCCCCCGGGCCAGCAGCCCGGGCGCGGCGGCGCGCACCTTGGCCAGCGAGGGCAGGTGCAGGCCCTGACCCGCCCTGCCCATCCCGACGATGAGAGTATGCAACATTGCAGGTCAGAGCCCTTTCCAGTGCACACGCGGGAGGCGGTTCAGGCGGCCGGGGACCGGCCTTCCTGACAGCGAGTCAAGCTAATTGACTTATCGTCACCGGTCAATGACGATCCGTGACCGAAATTGTCGATCACAAGGTAACCGCACGTCAGAGGCCAATGGCTCGCCGACATTGACCACGAACGGTGACAAGGAACTTGCTCATCGTTATGCGGCGGCAAGGGCCGGGCATCATCGCGGCGTTCCCCACCCGACTCGCAAGGAGCGGTATGCCCCTCCCCTCACGCATCGCCACCGTCGCCACCGCGCTCACGGCCGCGGTCCTGGCCGCGTCGGCGGCCCCCGCCGCCGAGGCGCGGGATCGGGCCGCGCAGCCGGAAGGCAGGATCATCGTCTTCGTCACCGAGGGCGGGCAGGTCTCCTGGGCCGGCACCCGGCTGAAGGAATATCCGGCCTCGTCGAGCTGCCAATCCTTCCCGCCGGGGGCGCACGTGGTCGCCAACTACGGCACGGCCCGGCTGCTGTTCTACTCGGACCCGTTCTGCGCCGTCCCCGTCCCGCCGCCGTTCACCTTCATTTCCCCTGGGTACGGCGCGCACGTGTCCCCGACCGGCAGTTTCCGGACCGGCTGACGGCACCAATGGAAAACCGGCGGCGGACTCGTCCGCCGCCGGTTTCCCGGCTCGATCCCGCGCCGGACGCGGGAATCGCACGTTCACGCCGCCGCGACCCCGTCGCGGGCCCGCACCTCGTGGCGGGTGCGGGGCATCAGCGCGGTGGCGGCGATCAGCCACAGCAGCCCGCCGAAGCGGACGACCGGGACGAGGAAGGCGAAGCCGGAGCCGACCAGGGTCAGCGTCCCGACCATGCCGGTGAGGGCGATCGCCAGCCCGATCCAGGCCACCGGCCGCGGCAGCAGCCCGGCGAGCAGGCCCGTCACCGACAGGCCCGCGACGAGCAGGGCGAACGTCGCGGCGTAGGCGGGGCCGCCGGACAGGAACGACAGGTCGGCCAGCGCCCGCGCGAGCGCCGGGCTCGCGTCCGCGGGGAGCCGCCCTCCGGCCCAGCCGAACATGGCGCTGAGCGCGAGCATGCCGGACGCGAGGACCCCGCCGGCCAGGGTGATCGCCGAGCCCGGCGCCGTGATGCCCAGCGCGCGCAGCCGCCGGTAGAACGCGGCGGCGGCGACCGTGAGCGGGAACGCCGACCCGAGCAGCAGGAAGGTCCCGGCCTTGACGGCGGTCCCGTGGTCCCGGGCGTACCGCAGCACCTCGGCGCCGGACGCGTCCGGATGCGGCGTCGCCCGGTTCGCCACCACGTAGGCGACGGTCAGCGCGGTGAAGGCGAGGACGGGCAGCAGCAGCGGCGGGCCCGCCTGCGGGCGGCGCCCGGATCCAGCGGGCCGCGGTGTGGTCTGCGTGTTCATGGGTCTCTCCTCTCAACGAACCGTATACGTCTGATAATGATTACAAAATGGAACGATCGTCAAGCGGCTACGATGTCGCCATGACCGCGAGCGCACCCATGCCCCGGCCCGGCGTCGCCTTCCTGCTGGCCCAGCTCGGGGCGCACGCGGCCGGGCTGTTCGCCGAACGGATCACCGGCCTCGACCTGACCCCCGCGCAGGCCGGGCTGCTGCGCATGCTGGCCGCCCGCCCCGGCCGCAGCCAGCGCGAGCTCGCCGACGACCTCGGCATGCCACCGAGCCGGTTCGTCCCGTTCGCCGACGAGCTGGAGGAACGCGGCCTCATCGAACGCCGCAGGAACCCGGCCGACCGCCGCGTCTACGCGTTGCACCTCACCGGGAAGGGCGAGACCCTGCTCGGCGAACTCGCCCAGGCGGGGATGGAGCACGAGCGGCTGCTCTGCGAGGCCCTCACGGACGAGGAGCACGACCGGCTCCTCGTCCTCCTCCGCCGCATGGCCGACCAGCAGGGCCTGCGCCCCGACGTGCACCCCGGCTACCGCAACCTGCGTCCCAGGCCCGGCGCCTGACACCGCGGGCCAGGAGAAGGGGGCCTGGAAGGTGCGCGTTTACCCGTTCACCAGCGACTCATTAGAGCGGGTCCGAAGAACCGCCTTACCTTCTGGCCAGGACGGCCGGGTGCACGAGCCGAAGCGGAACGCCTGACTGTCCCCGCCCGGTCCCCGCACCCTGGAGGCTCGCGTGCTCGCGGCGCCCGTCCCCCCGATGCCCGCCCACTCCCTGCTGGTCCTCCTCCTCCAGGTCGGGACGCTCGGCCTGCTCGCCCTCCTGCTCGGCCTGCTGGCGAGGCGGCTCGGCATGCCGGCGATCGTCGGCGAACTGTGCGCGGGCGTGCTCCTCGGCCCCTCGGTCCTCCAGCGGGTCGCGCCGGACCTCTCGGCCTGGCTGCTGCCGCACCGGCCGGAACCGACGCACATGCTGGACGCCGTCGGGCAGGTGGGGGTCCTCCTGCTCGTCGGCGTCACCGGAACCGAGCTGGACTTCCGGTTCCTGCGCCGGCAGCGCCGGACCGCGCTGTGGGTCAGCGGGACCGGACTGGCCGTCCCCTTCGGCCTCGGCATCGCGGCGGGGCTGCTGCTGCCCGGCGCGCTGCGCGCCGAGCACGGCGACTCCGCGGTGTTCCCGCTGTTCGTGGGGGTGGCGATGTGCGTCAGCGCCATCCCCGTGATCGCCAAGACGCTGGCGGACATGGACCTGCTGCACCGCAACGTCGGCCAGCTCACGCTGGCCTCGGGCACGATCGACGACGCCTTCGGCTGGTTCATGCTCTCGGTGGTCTCCGCGATGGCGGCGTCCGGCGTCACCACCGGGACCATCGCCCGCTCCGCCGGCTGGCTGCTGGTGGTGGTGCTCTTCGCGGCGCTGCCGGGCATGCCGCTGGCCCGGCTGACGCTGCGGCCGCTCGCCCGGCTCTCCGACCCCATGCCGGTCATCGCCGGGACGGCGGTGCTGGTCCTGCTCGGGGCGGCGGCAACGCAGGCCATGGGCCTGGAGTCGGTCTTCGGTGCCTTCGTCGCGGGCATCGTCATCGGCTCCAGCGGGGCCGTCGACCTGCGGCGGATCGCCCCGCTGCGCACGTTCACGCTGGCGTTCCTGGCACCGGTCTACTTCGCGACGGCCGGCCTGCGGATCGACCTGGGGGCGCTCGCCCGCCCGGTGGTCCTGGGGTCGGCGGCGGCGCTGCTCCTCATCGCGGTCTTCGGCAAGTTCGCCGGGGCCTACCTGGGCGCCCGGATGGGCCGGCTGAACCGCTGGGAGGCGCTCGCCCTCGGCGCGGGGATGAACGCGCGCGGGGTCGTCGAGGTCATCGTCGCGATGGTCGGGCTCCGGCTCGGCGTGCTCAACACCGCCGCGTACACCGTGGTGGTGCTCATCGCGATCGTGACCTCGGTCATGGCCCCGTGGCTGCTGCGGGTGGCGATGCGGCACATCGAGAGCACCGCCGAGGAGGAGCTGCGGCTCGTGGCGCGGCTCGACGGGGACCGCCCGGACGACGACGTCCGCCGGGTCCGGGCCACGGGCTGAGCCGCCGGGCGGTCCGGGCACACAGGTCGGGCGGTGGCGGGACGACATGTCCCGCCACCGCCCGTGACCAGCGCCTAAGGCATCCGAGCGCCGGACGCCGCGTGCCCTGCGGCTCTATCCCGGATCAGCTGCAGCCGCTGGTGGAGCCGCAGCCTTCGCAGACGTAGCAGCTGCCCGCCGGGCGCATCTTCGTGCCGCAGGTGAGGCAGAGCGGCGCGTCGGCGGTGCGGCCCTGCCGGCTTTCGATGACCTCCATCGACGAGCGCGCCTCGGGCGCGGGCGCCGGGGCCGCCGGACGGGTGATCTCCGCCGACTGGGCGAGCGTCTCGTGCTCGATCTCGTCCTCGGCGTGGAGGGTGGCCGGGTCCTCGCCGTTGGCCTGCATCGCGCGCTCCTCGGCGGTGAAGATGCCGAGGCCCGCGCGCTCCTCGTAGGGCAGGTGGTCCAGCGCCAGGCGGCGGAAGATGTAGTCCATCACCGAGGTGGCCATGCGGATGTCGGGGTCGTCGGTCATCCCGGCGGGCTCGAACCGCATGTTGGTGAACTTCTCCACCCAGGTCTCCAGCGGCACGCCGTACTGGAGGCTGATGGAGATCGCCATGGAGAACGCGTCCATCACGCCGGCGAGGGTGGAGCCCTGCTTGCCGAGCTTGAGGAACACCTCGCCGAGACCGTCGTCCGGGTAGGACGAGGCCGTCATGTAGCCCTCGGCGCCCGCGACGGAGAAGCGGGTGACGGTGGCGGGCCGCTGCTTCGGCAGCCGCTTGCGGACGGGGCGCGGCGCCGCCGACCCGGCGTCGACCGGGGCGCCCTCGGCCTTGGGCTCCTCCTTCTTGCCGGCGGCCGACAGCGGCTGGCCGACCTTGCAGTTGTCGCGGTAGATCGCCAGGGCCTTCAGGCCGAGCCGCCAGCCCTCGAAGTACACCTTCTCGATGTCCTCGACGGTGGCCTGCTCCGGCATGTTGACGGTCTTGGAGATCGCCCCGGACAGGAACGGCTGCGTCGCCGCCATCATCCGGACGTGCCCCATCGGGCTGATCGCCCGCTCGCCCATCGCGCAGTCGAACACCTCGTAGTGCTCGGGGCGCAGGCCGGGCGCGTCCACGACGTGGCCGTTCTCGCCGATGTACTCGACGATCGCCTCGATCTGCTCCTGCTGGTAGCCGAGCTTGCGCAGGGCGCGCGGCACCGTCTGGTTGACGATCTGCATCGAGCCGCCGCCGACGAGCTTCTTGAACTTCATCAGCGCGAGGTCCGGCTCGATGCCGGTGGTGTCGCAGTCCATCATCAGGCCGATGGTGCCGGTCGGGGCCAGCAGCGACGCCTGCGCGTTGCGGTAGCCGTGCTTCTCGCCCGCCTTCAGGCACTCCTGCCACTGCTTGGCGGCGGCGGCGTGGATCGCCTTGTCCATGTCGTCGAGGGTGCGGATGTCGTCGTTGGCGGCGGCGTGCTTGCGCATGACCCGCTTGTGGCCCTCGGCGTTGCGGGCGTAGCCCTCGTACGGGCCGACGACGCCGGCGATCTCGGCGGAGCGGCGGTAGGCGACGCCGGTCATCAGCGAGGTGATGGCCGCGGCGAGGGACCGGCCGCCCTCGGAGTCGTAGGCGTGGCCGGTCGCCATCAGCAGCGCGCCCAGGTTGGCGTAGCCGATGCCGAGCTGCCGGTAGTCGCGGGTGGTCTGCGCGATCTTCTCGGTCGGGAAGTCGGCGAAGGTGATGGAGATGTCCATCGCCGTGATGATCAGCTCGGTGAGCTTGACGAACTTCGCGACGTCGAAGGTCCCCTCGTCGGTGAGGAACTTCAGCAGGTTGATGCTGGCGAGGTTGCAGGACGAGTTGTCCAGCGACATGTACTCCGAGCACGGGTTGGACGCGGTGATCCGGCCCGACTCGGGGTTGGTGTGCCAGTCGTTGATCGTGTCGTCGTACTGGATGCCGGGGTCGGCGCACTCCCAGGCGGCCTGGGCCATGAGCCGGAACAGCTCCTTGGCCTTGACCGTCTCGACGATCTCGCCGGTCATCCGGGCGCGCAGCCCGAACTCGCCGTCGGACTCGACGGCGTGCATGAACTCGTCGGAGACGCGGACGGAGTTGTTGGCGTTCTGGTACTGGACGCTGCCGATGTCCTTGCCGCCGAGGTCCATGTCGAACCCGGCGTCCCGCAGCGCGCGGATCTTGTTCTCCTCGCGCGCCTTGGTCTCGATGAACTCGGCGACGTCGGGGTGGTCGACGTCCAGCACGACCATCTTGGCGGCGCGGCGGGTGGCGCCGCCCGACTTGATCGTCCCGGCGGACGCGTCGGCGCCGCGCATGAACGACACGGGGCCGCTGGCGGTGCCGCCGGAGGACAGCAGCTCCTTGCTGGAGCGGATGCGGGACAGGTTCAGGCCGGCCCCCGAGCCGCCCTTGAAGATCACGCCCTCTTCCTTGTACCAGTCCAGGATCGACTCCATCGTGTCGTCCACGGACAGGATGAAGCAGGCCGACACCTGCTGCGGCGACCTCGTGCCGACGTTGAACCAGACCGGCGAGTTGAAGCTGAACAGCTGGTGGACCAGCGCGTACTTCAGCTCGTGCTCGAAGACCTCGGCGTCCTGCTCGGAGGCGAAGTAGCCGTTCTCGAGGCCGGTCCGGACGTACACGCCGACGACGCGGTCGACGAGCTGCTTGAGGCTCCACTCGCGCTGCGGGGTGCCGACGGCGCCGCGGAAGTACTTGGACGTGACGATGTTGACCGCGTTCAGCGACCAGAAGTCGGGGAACTCCACACCGCGCTGCTCGAAGTTGACCGAGCCGTCGCGCCAGTTGGTCATGACGACGTCGCGGCGTTCCCAGCGCAGCTCGTCGTAGGGGTGGACGCCGGGCGTGGTGAAGATCCGCTCCACCTTCAGCCCCTTGCGGCCCCCCTTGCCGCGCCGTGCCGGGCCGCTGACCGTCTCCGTCATGCCTTCCCCCTCCCGGGCCCTCCCGCCGGGCCCTGTACAGGAACAACTCCGCCGCCGCCCGGGCCATGCCCGTGCGGAGGCTCCTTAACAATGTGCTTCTCGTATATCCGGAACCGCCCCTACCGGGGCGGGCCGGGCTCCCCCGAGGAACCGGCCTTCCGCAGTGCCTCGATCTCCTTGGCGAAGTCGTCCAGCGACTCGAAGCTCCGGTAGACCGAGGCGAATCGCAGATAGGCGACCTCGTCGAGTTCACGAAGGGGCCCCAGGATCGCGAGGCCGACCTCGTGCGAGGGGATTTCCGCGGATCCGGACGATCTGATCGCCTCTTCGACCCGCTGCCCCAGCTTCGCGAGCGCATCCTCGTCCACCGGGCGGCCCTGGCAGGCCCTGCGCACCCCGGCGATGATCTTTTCCCGGGAGAACGGCTCGGTGACCCCGCTGCGCTTGGCCACCATCACGAGCACATTCTCCTGCGTGGTGAATCGCTTGCCGCATTCCGCACACGCGCGGCGGCGCCGAATGGCGCTGCCGTCATCGGTGGCGCGGCTGTCGATCACTTTGGTGTCAGGGTTGCGGCAGAACGGGCAGTGCACGCGCTATCCCTCCCCTGACGGAAACGAGTCACACCGACGACCCGCCATATATAGGTGACTTACATCGGTGTGACTACTAGATGTTGTGGTCAACCGTACGGCTCGGCGCAGGGCTACGCAACCTGATCCGGGGCCTCGGGAGTAGACCCGCGTCACATCCGCCGCGTAGATCCAGCTCACGTCGGACGATCGGATTCCGGCCCCGGGCGTGTCGCCGCGGAGCGTCCGGGGAGGCCGGCCGGAAGGGGTCAGCCGGGCAGGACGAGCCGCTGGCCCGGCTGTACGGTGGGGTCGCCGCCCATCCCGTTGAGGTCGATGATCCGCTGCACGGTCACGCGCGGGTCGGCACCGGGGTCGGCGGCGGCGGCGATGCCCCAGAGGGTGTCGCCGGGCTCGACGACGGCGGTCCGGACGCGCCCGGAACGCCCGTGGTGGTCGGCGCGGCCGCCCGCGAAGGCGCCGGTGCCGCCGTCCAGCCAGAGGGCGGCGAGCGTGACGGCGGCGGCGAAGGCGACCAGCACCGCGCGCCCGCGGCGGGTGAGTCGCAGCGGGACGCGTTCACCGGACGGCGAATCGGGCATCTCCACCCTCCTCGACTTCGAATGAATTTTCGATCGAACGCCTGTACGATGTTGTATCGCAGCACACCGGCGAAACGCGAGCACATCTTCGAACAATTGTTTGATCATTTCGTCCGGACGCGATAGCGTTCATGACAAGGAGTGACGGATCGAGGCGCCCGGGAGGCGACGAGCGATGAGCAAGGTCCGGGAGCTGCCCGACGGGCCCAAGGACGAGACGGGCCTGACCCAGCGGCAGCGCATGGTGCTGGAGGTGATCCGCGACTCCGTCCAGCGCCGGGGGTACCCGCCCTCGATGCGCGAGATCGGCGAGGCGGTCGGCCTGACCAGCACCTCCAGCGTGTCGCACCAGCTCCGGGCCCTGCAGCGCAAGGGGTACCTGCGGCGCGACCCGAACCGCCCGCGCGCGGTCGAGGTGCGGGTCCCCGGCGCGACGCCGGTCCGCACCGAGCCCGACTCCTACGAGGCGGTGGGCGGCCAGCAGACCGCGACGCGGCCCGCGCCGGCCTACGTCCCGCTCGTCGGCCGGATCGCCGCCGGCGGCCCGATCCTGGCCGAGGAGGCCGTGGAGGACGTCTTCACGCTGCCCAAGCAGCTCGTCGGCGAGGGCACCCACTTCCTGCTGAAGGTCACCGGCGACTCGATGATCGAGGCGGCGATCGCGGACGGTGACTGGGTCGTGGTCCGCCAGCAGCCGGTCGCCGAGCAGGGCGACATCGTCGCCGCCATGATCGACGGCGAGGCGACGGTGAAGACGTTCAAGCGCAAGGACGGCCACATCTGGCTGATGCCGCAGAACTCCGCCTACGAGCCGATCCCCGGCGACGAGGCGTCCGTCCTCGGGCGCGTCGTGGCGGTCCTGCGCAAGATGTAGCGCGCCGCCCCCACGGGGGCGAACGCGGCCCCGCGCGGGCGCGGTGGCGACGCTGAGAGGCGGCCGCGGGAGACGATCCCCGCGGCCGCCTCTGCGTGCCGCCCCGTCCGCTAGCGCTTCGGGACGATGTTCACGATCTTGGGGGCGCGGACGATGATCTTGGCGATCTCCGCGCCGCCCAGCGCGTCCTGGACCTTGGCGGAGGCCAGCGCCAGCCGCTCCAGCTCCTCGCCGGCGATGCCGGGCGGCACCTCCAGCCGGTCGCGGACCTTGCCGGCGATCTGCACGACGCAGGTCACCGACTCCTCCACCAGCAGCGCCGGGTCGGCCTGCGGCCAGCCCGCGCGGATCACCGGCGCGGTGCGTCCCAGCAGCTCCCACGCCTCGTCGGCGGTGTAGGGGGCGAACAGCGACAGCAGGACCGCGATCGCCTCGGCGGCCTCGCGGACGGCCGGGTCGGCGGCGCCGGGTCCGGAGTCGATCGCCCGGCGGGTCGCGGTGACCAGCTCCATGATCCGCGCGATCGCCACGTTGAACCGCTGCGTCTCGACCATCTTCGTGGCCTCGTCGACGGTGCGGGCGGTGGCGCGGCGCAACTCGGTGTCGCCGGACGCCGGGTCCGCGCCGGGCGCGGAGGAGACCTCGGCGGCGATGCGGTGCACCCGGGTCAGGAACTTCGACATGCCGTGCGGGGACACGTCGGCCCAGTCGATGTCGTCCTCGGGCGGGCCGGAGAACAGCATCGCCAGCCGGACGACGTCCACGCCGAACTCGGCGATCTGGTCGCCCAGGTCGACCAGGTTGCCGGTCGACTTCGACATCCCGCTGCCGTTCAGGATCACCTGGCCCTGGTTCAGCAGCCGGGTGAACGGCTCGGTGAAGTCGACCATGCCCATGTCGTACAGGACCTTGGTGAAGAACCGGCTGTACAGCAGGTGCAGGATGGCGTGCTCGACGCCGCCGGTGTACTGGTCGACCGGCATCCACCGGCGGACCTGCTCGACGTCGAACGGGCCGCCCTCGTAGCCCGGCGAGCAGTACCGGAAGTAGTACCAGGACGAGTCGACGAAGGTGTCCATGGTGTCGGTGTCGCGCTTGGCCGCGCCGCCGCACTTGGGGCACTCGACGTTGACCCAGTCGGACGCGGCTGCCAGCGGCGAGGTGCCCTTGGGCGCCAGGTCGGCGCCGCGCAGGTTGTCCGGCAGCCGGACGGGCAGCTGCTCGTCGGGGACGGGGACCTCGCCGCACGCCGCGCAGTGCACGATCGGGATCGGGCAGCCCCAGAACCGCTGCCGGGACACCAGCCAGTCGCGCAGCCGGAAGTTGACGGAGGCGCGTCCGGTTCCGCGCTCGTCCAGCACCTCGATGATGCGGGGGATGGCGTCGCCCTTGGCCAGCCCGTCGATCGGGCCGGAGTTGACCAGCCGGCCGTCGCCGGGGGTGGCCATGCCGGTCTCGGCGGGGTCGGGCAGCCCGGTCTCCACGACGACGCGGACGGGCAGCCCGAACTTCAGCGCGAAGTCCAGGTCGCGCTGGTCGTGCGCGGGGACCGCCATGATCGCGCCGTGCCCGTACTCGGCCAGCACGTAGTCCGACGCCCAGACCGGCAGCCGCTCGCCGTTGACCGGGTTGACCGCGTAGCGGCCCAGGAACACGCCGGTCTTCTCGCGCTCGGTGGACAGCCGCTCGATCTCGCTCTCCCGGGAGACCTCCTCGCGGTAGGCCTCGAACGCGGCCCGCTGGTCGGGGTGGCAGATCTCCTCGGCCAGCGCGGCGTCGGCGGCGACGACCATGAAGGTGGCGCCGAACAGGGTGTCGGGACGGGTGGTGTAGACGGTGACGGGCTCGTCCCGGCCCTCGATCACGAAGTCGACGTCGGCGCCGGTCGAGCGGCCGATCCAGTTGCGCTGCATCAGCAGGACGCGCTCGGGCCACTTGCCCTCCAGCTGCGCCATGTCGTCCAGCAGCCGGTCCGCGTAGTCGGTGATCTTGAAGTACCACTGGGTCAGCACGCGCTTCTCGACCAGCGCGCCGCACCGCTCGCAGTGCCCGCCGACGACCTGCTCGTTGGCCAGGACGGTCTGGTCCTTCGGGCACCAGTTGACGTGGCCGCCCTTGCGGTAGGCCAGGCCCCGCTCGTAGAAGCGCAGGAACAGCCACTGCGTCCACTTGTAGTACTCGGGGTCGGAGGTGTGCAGGCGGCGCGTCCAGTCGAAGGACGGTGCGTACCGGTGGAACGAGGCGGCCTGCGTCTCGATGTTGGCGTAGGTCCACTCGGCGGGGTGCGAGTCGCGCTTGATCGCGGCGTTCTCGGCGGGCAGGCCGAAGGAGTCCCAGCCGATGGGGTGCAGGACGTTGTGGCCGCGCTGGAACCAGTAACGGGCCACGACGTCGCCGATGGCGAACGCCTCGGCGTGGCCCATGTGCAGGTCACCGCTGGGGTAGGGGAACATGTCCAGCGCGTAGCGCCGCTCGCGGCCGTCGTCCTTGTCCTCGGCCGTGAAGGGGTCGAGCTCCGCCCAGCGGGCCTGCCACTTGTCCTGAACCGCCCGTGGGTCGTACTGCTCGTCGCTGCTCACGCTTCCGCTCCGGTCTCCATCTGGGGTCACAGGGCCAACGGGCCGTCCGTCACATGAAACGACCCCTCGCGAAGGAGGGGCCGCCACGTCGACGTCGATGCGTCAACGTGGTCGTTGAAGGAGCAGCCTGGCCGACATACATCAAGAGTAGCGCAACCGCAAGCCTTCACGCGGGGGGTCGGCGGGCGCGGGCGGCCGGGCGGCGGGCCCGGATCCGGCGCGCGGGAGGGGCTTGACGCGCGGCGCGGGATCACCGATCCTCCAAAAAGGAAAGTTTCCTATTAGAAGACGGACGGGCGCTCCCACCCGCCCGCCTCGTGAGCGGCTGCCGACTCCGACCCGCCCCCGCCAAGGAGGATCGCGTATGCCCCGCCGATTCCGCACGCCCCGCAGGACCAGCCTCGCCGTCGCCGCCGCCGCGGGCGTCGGCGCCTCGGTCCTGGTCGCGGCCCCCGCGCTCGCCCACGGCTACACCAGCGACCCGCCCAGCCGGGCGCTGCTGTGCAAGCAGGGCGCGGTGACGAACTGCGGCCCCATCCAGTGGGAGCCGCAGAGCACGGAGGGCCCCAAGGGCTTCCCCCAGTCCGGTCCCGCCGACGGGACGATCTGCGCGGCCGGCGACAGCCGCTGGGCCCCGCTCGACGACCCGCGCGGCGGCACCTGGCCCGCCACGAGGGTGTCCAGCGGGCCGTACACCTTCACCTGGCACCTGACCGCCGCCCACGCCACCACCTCGTTCCGCTACTTCATCACCAGGGACGGCTGGGACCCCGCCCGGCCGCTCACCCGGGCGCAGCTCGACCCGGCGCCCTTCCTCCAGGTGGACTACGGCGGGACGCGGCCGCCGTACGACGTCGCCCACAGCGGCACGCTGCCCGCCAAGCGCGGCCGGCACATGATCCTCGCCGTGTGGGACATCGCCGACACCGGCAACGCCTTCTATCAGTGCTCGGACGTGGACTTCGGCTGATCTCTGCGGCGGCCGGACGGCCGTGACCGACCACCCCCCCGGCGGGCCGCCCCCGCTCCAGGCGCCCGCCCCAGGCGGCCGGGTGGGGAGACCCCCGCGCCCCACCTGGCCACCTGGCCACCTGGTCATAGACTCCTCGGTAACCAACCGGCCGGTCACCGTTCCGCGCGAGGAGTGCCATGCTCAACCTGTCCGTGCTGCTGGAGGACGCCGCCAGGGAGACCCCCGACCGCGACGCCGTGGTCTTCGGCGACCTGCGGCTCTCGTACTCCTTCGTCGACGCGGTCGCGAACCAGGTCGCGAACCTGCTGCGGTCGCGCGGCGTCCGCCCCGGCGACAAGGTGGCGCTGTCCAGCCCGAACCTGCCGTACTTCCCGATGGTGTACTTCGGGGCGCTCAAGGCCGGCGCGGTGGTCGTCCCGCTGAACGTGCTGCTCAAGCCGCGCGAGATCGCCTACCACCTGACCGACTCCGAGGCGAAGGCGTTCTTCTGCTTCGAGGGGACGCCGCAGCTGCCGCTCGGCGAGACCGGCCACGCCGGGTTCGAGCAGGCCGAGGGCTGCGAGCACTTCTTCCTGCTGCCGGCGAACCCCGCCGCGACCGAGTCGCCGATCGAGGGCGCCGAGCTGTTCTGGGCGGCGCTCGCCGGGCAGCCGGACGCGTTCGACACCGAGCGGACCGAGGGCACCGACACCGCGGTGATCATCTACACCAGCGGGACGACCGGGCAGCCGAAGGGCGCCGAGCTCACGCACGGCAACCTGCTGATGAACGCGATGGTCGACGACACGCTGTTCGCGCGGACGCTGCACGACACGTCGCTGGTGACGCTGCCGCTGTTCCACATCTTCGGGCAGACGTGCGTGATGAACGTCGGGCTCTACCGGCGCGGGACGCTCGTCATGCAGCCGCGGTTCGACGCCAAGGAGGCGGTCGCGCTGATGGTGAAGGAGAAGGTGAACATCTTCGCCGGCGTCCCGACCATGTACTGGGCGCTGCTGAGCGACGACACCTCCGCCGAGGACATCGCGACGATCCGGGAGAACCTGCGGGTCGCGGTGTCGGGCGGCGCGGCGCTGCCCATGGAGGTCATCAAGGGCGTCCGGGAGAAGTTCGGGATGAACGTCCTGGAGGGCTACGGGCTGTCGGAGACCTCCCCGGTCTGCTCGTTCAACCGGCCGGACCGGCCGACCAGGCCGGGCTCGATCGGGCTGCCGGTCTGGGGCGTGGAGATGAAGCTCGTCAACGACGAGTGGAAGGACGTCGAGGGCGAGGGGCCGGGCGAGATCGCCGTGCGCGGCCACAACATCATGAAGGGCTACTACAACCGGCCCGACGCGACCGCCGAGGCGATCAGGGACGGCTGGTTCCGCACCGGTGACGTCGCCCGCCGCGACGAGGACGGCTACTACTACATCATCGACCGCTCCAAGGACATGATCATCCGGGGCGGTTACAACGTGTACCCGCGGGAGCTGGAGGAGGTCCTGATGGCCCATCCGGACGTCTCGCTGGCCGCCGTGGTGGGCGTCCCGCACCCGAGCCACGGCGAGGAGGTCAAGGCGTACGTGATCCGCAAGCCGGGCGCCACGGTCACCGAGGACGAGCTGGTCGCGTGGGGCAGGGAGCAGTTCGCCAACTACAAGTACCCCCGGATCGTGGAGTTCCGCGACGAGCTCCCGATGACCGCCACCGGCAAGATCCTCAAGCGCGAGCTCCGCTAGCCGGACGCGCCGGCGTGCGGCGGGCCGCGGTCATGAGGCGGCTCATGACCGCGACTCGCCGCACGTCAGCGGGGGGTGAGGTCCTGGGTGCCGATGACGCGGAGCAGTTTCAGCGCCTCGTGCGACGGGGTGCCGGGCGCGGCGGTGTAGAGGACGACCTTCTGGTCCCGGTCCGGGACGACGAGGACGTCGCAGAACACTTCGAGGTCGCCGACGACCGGGTGCCGCATGCGTTTCGTGCTGCCGCGCCGCACCTCGATCTGGTGCCGGTCCCATAGCCGGCGGAACAGTTCGCTCTCGTCCATCAGCTCGCCGACGAGCGCCTTGATCCCTGGGTTGTGCGGATAGCGCCCGGACGCCGCCCGCAGATCGGCGACGCTCTGCTGGGCGAACCTCCCGTATTCGCCGTCGTCCTCGATGAGGCAGGCGTCGGGGTGGAGGAAGAACGCCCGCACGAGGTTGCGTTCGCCCGGCGCGATCTTCGAGAAGTCGACGATGAGCGCCGCCGCCATGTCGTTCCAGGCGAGGACGTCGTATTTGGCGTCCAGGACGTAGGCGGGTGTGTCGTCGAGCCGTTCCAGCAGATGCAGGATGCCCGCGGGCACTTCCTGAGGAGGTCCCGGCGGCGGGCCGAGCTGTTCACCGGCGAGGTTGTACAGGTGGCTGCGCTCGTCGTCGGAGAGCCTCAGCGCGCGCGCCAGCGCCGAGAGGATCTGCCTGGACGGCCTCGGGCCGCGCCCCTGTTCCAGCCGGATGTAGTAGTCCACCGACATGCCTGCGAGGCGGGCGACCTCTTCCCGGCGCAGGCCCGGCGTCCTCCGGCGCGTCCCGGCCTGCAGCCCGACGTCCGCAGGCTGCACGCGCGCGCGGCGGGAACGCAGGAACGCGGCCGTCGCCTTCCTGTTCATGCCTCCCAGCATGGCGGACGGAACGGACGGACGGCCGTCCCCAAGGTGGTATCGCCGATCCCAGCTTCGAGCGGTCTCTCCCACCGCGCACCCACCGCCGACAGCGTGGCCCCATGAACACCACGCAGATCGCTCTCATCACCGGAGCCAACAAGGGGATCGGCTTGGAGACCGCCCGCCTCCTCGGCGAGAAGGGCATGACCGTGCTAATCGGCGCCCGCAACCCCGAACTCGGCGAGAAGGCCGCGGCCGTCCTGGCCGGCGAGGGCATCGACGCCCGCTTCGTCCGCATCGACGTCACCGGCACGGCGAGCGTCGAAGCCGCCGCAAGACGGATCGACGAGGAGCACGGGCGGCTCGACGTCCTGGTGAACAACGCCGGCATCTCGCCGGCCTCCGCGTACGGTCCGCCGAGCGAGACCTCGCTCGGCGGGCTGCGCGAGACCTACGAGACCAACGTGTTCGGGGTCGTCGCCGTCACCAACGCGATGCTGCCCCTGCTGCGCCGCTCCCCCGCCGGCCGCATCGTCAACGTCTCCAGCGAACTCGGCTCGCTGACGCTGCTGACCGATCCGTCCAGCCCGTTCTTCCCGTTCAACCTGCTGGCGTACAACTCGTCGAAGACGGCGCTGAACGCCGTCACGATCGCCTACGCCAAGGAGCTGGCGGACACCGCGATCAAGGTGAACCTCGCCAACCCCGGCTACTGCGCCACCGACCTGAACGCGAACAGCGGGTTCCGCACGCCGGTGCAGGGCGCGGCGGAGGTCGTGCTGCTGGCGACGCTCGACGAGGACGGCCCGAACGGCGCCTTCCAGGGCGGCTCGGACGAGCCGGGCCGGCCCGTCCCCTGGTGACCCGCTCGCGCGCCAGGCCGGGGCCCGGCGCGCGGCGGTTCAGCGTGCGGCGAGCGCGTCCCTGCCGGCCTCGCGCAGCGTCTTGAGGGCTTCGTGCGACGGCGTGCCGGGCGTGGTGGTGTAGAGGACCACGCGCTGGTCGCGTTCCGGCACGTACAGGACGTCGCAGTGCAGCTCCAGCGGCCCGACCACCGGATGGATCATGCGTTTGCGGCTGCTGCGCCTGATGCCGACCTCGCCCGAGTCCCACAGGCGGGCGAACAGCGGGCTGCGCGCGGACACCTCGGCCACCAGCTCGGCGATGCCGGCGTCGCCCGGGTAGCGGCCGGCGGCGGCGCGCAGGTCCGCGACCGAGTCGCCCGCCAGTTCCGCCACGTACTCGTCGGTGTCGTACCGGTCGGCGACCGGGCCGGTGAACAGCCACCGGATCACGTTGCGGTCCTTGGGCGGCAGTGCGGCGAAGTCCGTCATCAGCGCCGCGGCCAGCGGGTTCCAGGCGAGGATGTCGTGGCGGGCGTTCAGCACGTAGGCGGGCGTGTCGTCGAGCCGTTCCAGCAGGTGCAGGATGCCGGGCGGGACGTCCCGGGACGGTCCGGCCGGAAGTTCCGGCGCCTCGCCCGCCAGGTGGTAGAGGTGGCCGCGCTCGTCATCGGTGAGCCTCAGCGCGCGCGCCAGCGCGGCGAGGATCTGCCTGGACGGACGTGGGCCTCGCCCCTGTTCCAGCCGGATGTAGTAGTCCACCGACATGCCGGCCAGTTGGGCAACCTCCTCGCGGCGCAGGCCCGGCGTCCGCCGCCGCGTTCCCGCCTTCAGCCCGACGTCCTCGGGCCGTACGCGGGCCCGGCGCGAGCGTAGGAACGCGGCCAACTCCTGCCTGTCCATACGTTCCAGCATGGCCGATGCCGCCGAGGGGCCGCCACGCGGAGGGTGGTATCGCCGATCCCAGCTTCGAGCGGTCTCTCCTCGCGCGCGCCCAGCGGTAACAAGCTGAGGACATGACCACTGCACAGATCGCGCTCATCACCGGCGCCAACAAGGGAATCGGATTCGAGACGGCGCGCATCCTCGGCTCCGGCGGCAGGACGGTGCTGATCGGCGCGCGTTCCGAGGAACTCGGGGAGAAGGCCGCGGCAGAACTGGCCGGCGAGGGCATCGACGCGCGGTTCGTCCGCATCGACGTCACCGACGAGGCCACCGTCACGGCCGCGGCCGACCGGATCGGCGCCGAGCACGGACGGCTGGACATCCTCGTCAACAACGCCGGGATCACCTCGACGGACGCCTCCGACCTCGGCCGCTCCACCCCGCCGAGCCGGACGGCGGTCGCGCAGGTCCGGGAGACGTTCGAGACGAACGTGTTCGGCGTCGTCGCCGTCACCAACGCGATGCTCCCGCTGCTGCGCCGCTCCCCCGCCGGCCGCATCGTCAACGTCTCCAGCGAACTCGGCTCGCTGACGCTGCACAGCGACCCGTCGGCCCCCGTGAACCGCGTCAACCTGCTTCCCTACAACGCGTCCAAGTCGGCGCTGAACGCGGTCACGGTCGCCTACGCCAAGGAATTGGCCGGCACCCCGGTCACCGTGGTCGCGGCCGCGCCCGGATACTGCGCCACGGACCTGAACGGGCACACCGGCCCCCGCACCCCGGCCCAGGGCGCGGCCGTGATCGCCGCGGCGGCGACCGGCGGCGCCGCGAACGGCGCGTTCGTCGCCGAGGACGGCCCGGTGCCCTGGTAAGGGTGGGTCAGAAAAGGATGTGCTCCTTGGGCAGGCCGTAGAACACCAGCCTGCCGGAGTCGAGGAGTTCGAGGTCGGTGGGCCGCCAGGTGTGGCGGGTGGCGTCCGCGTGCCGGACGGTGACGAACGAGAACCGGTCGGCCGCGTACACCCGGACCCCGTCCGCGCGCAGCCGCCGGAACAGGTCGGTGTCCTCGCCGCATCCTCGGTCGGCGAACCGGTACGTGCGCATCAGGTCGCTGTCGCCCAGCAGCGCCCCGCCGCGCACCACGTCCACATAGCGGTGCTCGTGCTCGGGGTAGCGCAGCACGGTCGCGTTCATGGACTCCAGCAGCGCGTAGTGGGCGAGCTTCCCGACGACGCCGGCGTCCGTGTAGGAGAAGGCGGGAACCAGGTCGGACACGTAGTGCGGCCCGTACAGCTCGTCGTCGTCGATCTTGCCGATGTACGCGCCGTCGGCGGCCTCTATGCCGAGGTTGAGGCACTCCCCCAGGGACAGCGACGCGTCGGCACCGCGGACGACGACGTCGTCGATCCCCGCGGCGATCGCCCGCTTCTCCACGTCCCGGGGGTCGACGTCGAGGCGGTGCAGGATGAGCACGAGCTGCAGGGGCCGCCAGGTCTGCGCCGCGATCTGCTCGATCGAGGAGGCGATCTGCTCGGCCCGGCACGTGGACAGCACGAGCGACACCGTCGGCGGCGGCGCGGGCGCGGGCCCGGCGCCGAGGCGTTCCAGAAGGGAGTCGACCCGATGCCGGTAGGTGTGCCGGGCGTGCACGCGGCGCAGCGCCAGATGCGCCTGCCGGTCGCGTAGCTCCGGGGCCCGCAGGAGCGCGCGCAGGCTGCGCTGGGCCGCCTTGGTGTCCTCCGCCGCCGGGCCGAACAGCGGGCTCGCGTCCGCCCGGTGGTGGATGACGGGGACGCCCTCCGCCGCCGCCTCGAACGCCAGGCGGGGGGCGGGCGCGATGAGCACGCGGAACCGCTTGCGGATCGCGATGGCCTCCGCGTACGGGCGCGGGGGCGCCACCCGCTGCCGGTACAGGCGGGGGAAGCCGGTGGCGAAGAAGTGGGCGCCGAGCCGGGGCGCGGGCGCGATGAGCGGTTCCGCGGCCTGGTCGTACTCCCCCTCGTACAGCAGCGGGTAGCGGCCGTGGTCCTGGACGCGCGTCGGGTTGTGCAGGCGGGGCTGCGCGGCGAACGGCAGGTGGTGGACGCGGTCGTGGCCGAGGCTCCGCCGGTGCTCCGGCACCGCCGCCGCGTCCACGGTGAAGACGTGGTCGAAGTGCCCGGCGTCGTCGCCGAGACCGGCGCCGGTGTCCCAGTAGGCGGTCGGGACGCCGTGCTCCCGGCACCACTCCGCCATCTCCGCGACGGGCAGGGCCGTCGGGACCGACTCCACGAGCAGCAGCCCCGGCCGCCGCTCCTCGAACGCCTCCCGCCAGCCGCCGGACGCGGTGACCTGCGTCCACTCGTAGCGGAGGTTCGCCTCCAGGACGGGGCCGAGGACGACGGCCGCGACGAGGCCGGGCCGGTTCACCGGGCCGTCCGGCGCCGCGGGCGGTGTCACCTCGATCGGCTCGGTCTCGGCCACGAGGACGTCGGGACGGCGGGTCCGCGCGGGCTCCCCGGGGGGCGCGGGCGGCGGTGGCAGGGGGCGCAGCGCCTCCCGGACGCGCTGGTACGAGCCCGGCGCCGCCGGGTGGCCGCGCAGCGCGGTCAGCGCCGGCCCGAGCCGCGACCAGCGCCGCGTCCGCAGCGCCTCGGTCTCCCACTCGGCCCGCTCGGCGCGGTGCTCGGCGAGGGCCCGGCGGCGGTCGAGGTCGCCGATCCGCCGGGCCGCCTCGTTGAGCGCGCCGATCAGCCGCCCGATCTGCTCGTCCCGGTCGGCCCGCTCGCGCTCCAGCTCGGCGAGCCGCAGCCGGACGGCCGCGTTGTCGGCGGCGAGCCGGTCGCCCCGTTCCCGGGCCACGCGCGGCTCGGCGGTCGGGTCGGTCTCGGGCACGGGCGCTCCCGGAACGTGCGGAACAGGGCTTCTTCGCACGTTAACCGGGCCGGGCCCCGGGCCGGCCGGGCGCCACGCAACGTTCACCGAGCCGTCGACCATCGGTTGCCGTGATCCTGGACAAAGCCGCCGAAGCGCCCGGCGGGTCCGCCGGGCGCGGCTCCGGTCAGATCGTGTACGGCAGTCGCTTGATCCCGTTGATGAAGTTGGACTCCAGCCGGTCGGGCTCCCCGGCCTTGATCGCGGGGACCTTGGCGAGCAGCTCGCGGAACATCACGGTGATCTCCCGCCGCGCGAGGTGGGCGCCGAGGCAGAAGTGCGGGCCGGGTCCGCCGAACCCGACGTGCGGGTTGGGATCGCGCAGGATGTCGAACCTCTCCGGGTCGGTGAAGACCGACTCGTCCCGGTTCGCCGACCAGTAGTAGAGGACGAGCTTGTCGCCCTCCTTGATCTCGTGGCCGTTCAGCGTGGTGTCGCGGGTCGCGGTGCGGCGCATCCAGATGACCGGCGACACGTACCGGACGATCTCCTCGACGGCGCCCGCGATCCGGCCCTCGAAGTCCTCGGTGAGCAGGGCGCGCTGGTCGGGGTTGCGGGTGAGCAGGTCGAGCCCGTGCGCGATCGCGTTGCGGGTCGTCTCGTTCCCGGCGACGACGAGCAGGATGAAGAACGAGCCCAGCTCCTGGTCGGTCAGCGACTCGCCGTCGATGTTGGCGTTGACCAGCGCGGACGTGAGGTCGTCGGTGGGGTCGACGCGGCGCTGCCTGCCGAGCTCCTCGACCAGGCCGCGCAGCGTCTCGCCCGCGTTCAGCAGCGCGAGGGCGAGCTGCTCGGGGTCGCCGGCGGGGACGAACTCGGCGTCGTTCCCGGCGAGGATGACGTTGGTCGCGTCGAGGACGGTCTGGTACTGGTCCTCCGCGATGCCCATCATGTCGCAGATGATCTTCAGGGGCAGCCGGGCGGCCACGTCCGCGACGAAGTCGCCGCTGCCGCCGCCCGCGGCGACGCTCCCGACGATCTCGGCGGCGACCGCCTCGACGCGGTCCTCGAACCGCTGGATCATCCGCGGCGAGAACGCCCGGGACACGATCCGGCGGATCTTGGCGTGCCGGGGGTCGTCCATGCTGATCATCGAGCCGAAGTACTCGTGCATGTCGCCCGGCATGTCCGGGATGCTGATCGCGCCGCGGCCCGAGCAGAAGTCCTGCGGGCGGCGGGACGCCTCGACGACGTCGGCGTGCCGGGTGAGGGCGTAGTACCCCGGCCCCTGCGGCGCGATGATGATGTCGGGCTCCTCGAACTTGACGAGTTCGGGATGCCACCGGAGCGTCTTGAACGCCTCGTGCCGCTGGTCGTGCGGGCGGCGCCAGAACTCCCAGTCCGTCAGGTTGATGTCCTCGACCTTGAGCACGTGCTATCACCTCGTCCGAACGTGATTCGGTTTACATGCACTGTCTCAAAGTAAAGTGCGCGACCGACACCGGACGGCGCGGTGACCCGCGTCACACCGCGGTCCGAGCCTAGACCGTTCCGGACGGCTCCGGGGCGGTTCCGCACGTTCGAGGTGGATCGTTCCGCCTCCGGACGCGCCCTCCCCGCCCCCGGGCACGGGCGCGGGGAGGGCGCGTCCGGACGGGTCACAGCCGCGCCCACGCCTCCGTCAGCACCGAGCGCAGGATTTGCTCGATCTCGTCGAAGTGCGACTGGTCGCAGGTCAGCGGCGGCGCCAGCTGGACGACCGGGTCGCCGCGGTCGTCGGCGCGGCAGTACAGGCCCGCCTCGTACAGCGCCTTGTCGAGGAACCCGCGCAGCAGCCGCTCCGACTCCTCCTCGTCGAAGGTCTCCCGCGTGTCCCGGTCCTTCACCAGCTCGATGCCGTAGAAGTAGCCGTCGCCGCGCACGTCCCCGACGATCGGCAGGTCGCGCAGCCGCTCCAGCGTCGCCCGGAACGCGTCGCGGTTGCGCATGACGTGGCCGAGCAGGTCCTCGCGCTCGAACAGGTCGAGGTTCGCCAGCGCCACCGCCGCCGACACCGGGTGTCCGCCGAAGGTGTAGCCGTGCGCGAACATCGTGGTGCCGTGCCGGAACGGCTCGAACAGCCGGTCGGCGACGAGCATCCCGCCGAGCGGCGCGTACCCCGACGTCACGCCCTTGGCGAAGGTGATGATGTCGGGCGTGTAGCCGAACCGCTGCGCGCCGAACATCGTGCCGAGCCGGCCGAACGCGCAGATCACCTCGTCCGACACCAGCAGCACGTCGTGCCGGTCGCAGATCTCGCGGACGCGCTCGAAGTAGCCGGGCGGCGGCGGGAAGCAGCCGCCCGCGTTCTGCACCGGCTCCAGGAACACCGCCGCGACCGTCTCGGCGCCCTCGAACTCGATGGCCTCCTCAATCCGGTCCGCGGCCCAGCGGCCGAACGCCTCCGGGTCGCCGCCGTGCTCGGGCGCCCGGTAGATGTTGGTGTTCGGCACCCGGAACGCGCTCGGCACCAGCGGCTCGAACGGCGCCTTCAGGCCGGGGAGGCCGGTCAGCGACAGCGCGCCGTGCGGCGTGCCGTGGTACGCGACCGCGCGGCTGATCACCTTGTGCTTGGCGGGCTTGCCGGTCAGCTTGAAGTACTGCTTGGCGAGCTTCCAGGCGCTCTCCACGGCGTCGCCGCCGCCGGTGGTGAAGAACACCCGGTCCAGGCCCTCGGGCGCGAGCCCGGCGAGCCGCTCGGCCAGCTCGACGGCCTTGGGGTGGGCGTACGACCAGATCGGGAAGTAGGCCAGCTCGGCGGCCTGCTTGGCGGCGGCCTGCGCGAGCTCCTCGCGCCCGTGCCCCGCCTGGACGGTGAACAGCCCGGACAGCCCGTCAAGGTAGCGCCGGCCCGCCGCGTCGTAGACGTAGGGGCCCTCGCCCCGGACGATCATCGGGATCTCGCCGCCGTCCTGGGACGCCGAGTGCCGCGCGAAGTGCATCCACAGGTGGTCGCGGGCCGCCCTCTGCATCGGTTCGTTCTGCTGGCTGGTCACGTCCGGCTCCGTCATCACGCTTCCCTTGCTACGACCCGAGGACGCACGCAGATGCGAGCGATCCAGTTGTGACGATGCTAAGCGACGACGAAATCCGATGTAAACACGTATTCAGACACATGTATCCGTAGCGATGCGGTCACCTGGCCTCAGCCCCCGGCCGAACCGCCGGACACCGGCCGGGTAGCGTCGCCCCGGGATCAAGGAGGCGAACAGCGCATGGGCGACATCACGACCGGTTCGGTCAAGGCGAACGGCCTGGAATTCGGCTACCTCGCGGCGGGGCCCGAGAGCGGCCCGCTCGCGCTGTGCCTGCACGGCTTCCCGGACTCGGCGCACACCTGGCGGCACCTGCTCCCCGAACTCGCCGCCGCGGGCCACCGCGCGGTCGCGCCCTTCATGCGCGGGTACGCGCCCACGTCCGTGCCCGAGGACGGCGCCTACCAGGGCGGCGCCCTCGCCGCCGACGCCAACGCGCTGCACGAGGCGTTCGGCGGCGGCTCCGACGCCATCGTCATCGGGCACGACTGGGGCGCCTTCGCCGCCTACGGCGCCGCCGCGGCGGCCCCCGACCGCTGGCGCAAGGCCGTCGCCATGTCCGTCCCGCCCATCTCGGTCATGGCGACGGCCTTCTTCGACTACGAGCAGCTCAAGCGCTCGTTCTACATCTTCGTGTTCCAGACGCCCCTGGCGGAGGCCGCCGTGGACCGCGCCTTCATCGAGGGCCTGTGGCGCGACTGGTCCCCCCAGGACACCGGCTACGCCGCCGAGGACGTCGACCACGTCATGGAGTGCCTCGCCACCCCGGACAACCTGTCGGCCGCACTCGGCTACTACCGCGCCATGCTCGACTCGTCGCGCCACATCGAACGCTATGCGGCCGAGCAGGAGGCGGCCACCTCGATCGGCGTGCGCCCCGTCCTGTACCTGCACGGCGCCGAAGACGGCTGCCTGGGACCCGACATCGTCGCCCCCGGGGACGATCTCAGCGGCGTCCTGGCGGGGCTCCCCGCCGGCTCGCGCGCCGAACTCGTCCCCGGCGGCGGCCACTTCCTCCAACTGGACCGCCCCGACGACGTCAACCGCCGCATCCTCGACTGGCTGTCCGCCTGACCCCCGGACCCGCCTGGGGGGCGGCCCTCCCGCCCCCAGGGCACGGGCTCCTTCACCGGCGCCGGCCGGCGGTTCAGCGGCCGACCAGGTCGCGCAGGGTCTTGGCGATCTCGGCGGGCGCCTGCTCGGCCATGAAGTGGCCGTGGTCGACCGTCCCGTGCACCAGGTCGGGCGCCCACTGCGACCACAGCGCCCGCGCGTCGAAGCCGAGCGCGGCGCCCCAGTCCTGCTGCAGGACGGTGACCGGCATCCGCAGCCGGTTGCCGGCGTCGCGGTCGGCCTGGTCGTGGGTCACGTCGATGCCGGCGGACGCGCGGTAGTCCGCGACGATCGACGGGACGGCGGCGCGGCAGGCGTCCAGGTAGGCGGCGCGGACGTCGGCGGGGATCGCCTCCGGCCCCGCGCCCCAGACGTCGAGGAAGTGGCCGAAGAACGCGTCGGCGGTCGCGGCGATCATCTGCTCGGGCAGGCCGGGCGGCTGCGCCATCAGGTAGAGGTGGAAGCCGACGGCGGCGCTCACCCCGTGCATCGCGTCCCACATCTCCAAGGTGGGCAGCACGTCCAGGCAGGCCAGGTGCGTGATCGTGTCGGGGTGGTCCAGGCCGGCGCGGAAGGCGACCAGGGCGCCCCGGTCGTGCCCGGCCAGCGCGAAGCGCTCGTGCCCGAGCGCGCGGGCGAGGGCGACGATGTCGGCCGCCATGGTGCGCTTGGAGTAGGTGTCCGGGCCGTCCTCCTCCGGCTTGTCGCTCGCGCCGTATCCGCGCAGGTCCGGGCAGATCACGGTGTGGTCCGCGGCGAGGTCGGCGGCGACGTGCCGCCACATCAGGTGCGTCTGCGGGAACCCGTGCAGCAGCACGATCGGGCTGCCCGAGCCGCCGACCGCCGCGTTCAGGGACACGCCGTCGGCGACGGGCACGCGCCGGTAGTCGAAACCGCTGATGGTCGTGGTCATGAAGTCGTCCTTCTCTCGTTCGAACCGATGTCCCCAGGTTGCCGGGCGCGAATGAGCATCCGGTCAGCGCGCTAGCGTGAGGACCGAGGGAGTTCCTGGGAAGGGGCGGGCCGGTGGGGGTCGTGTTCGGGGTGCTGGGGCCGGTGACGGCCTGGGACGCCGCGGGCGAGCCGATCGCGCTGAAGGGGCCGCGGCACCGGGCGGTCCTGGCCCGGCTGATCGTCGCGCGGCGGCGGGTCGTCCCGGTCGGGCTGCTCGTCGACGATCTGTGGGACGTCCCGCCGGAGGGCGCGGTCGGCGCGGTCCGGACGTTCGTGGCCGCGCTGCGCCGGGCGCTGGAGCCGGACCGGCCGCCGCGCACCCCGTCCCGGCTGCTGGTCACCGAGGGCCCCGGGTACGCCCTGCGCGCCGAGCCCGGCCAGGTGGACGCCTGGTCGTTCGAGAAGGCCGTGTCCGGCGCGGCCGATCTTCCGCTCGGCCGCGCGCAGGCCCTGCTGGACGAGGCGCTGGGCCGGTGGCGGGGCCCCGCCTACGCCGACTTCGCCGACGAGCCCTGGGCGCGGGCGGAGCGTTCCCGGCTGGCCGAGCTGCGGCTGCACGCGGTGGAGCAGCGGGCGCAGGCGCGGCTGGACGCCGGGCTGGCCGCCGAGACGGTCCCGGACCTCGACGCGCACGTCGGCGAGCATCCGTGGCGCGAGTCGGGCTGGCGGCTCCTGGCGCTCGCCCTGTACCGGGCGGGCCGGCAGGCCGACGCGCTGGCGGTGCTGCGCCGGGCCCGGGACATCCTCGCCGGGCAGCTCGGCCTCGACCCCGGCCCGGAGCTGCGGCGGATGGAGGCGGACGTGCTCGCGCAGGCCCCGGAGCTGGACCGTCTCGTAGAGCCGGAGTCGGCGGCGGCGCGGCTGTGGACGCGCGCGGCGGCCGACTACGACCGGACGGTCGGGGCGGGGGCCCGCGCGCGGCTGGAGTCGACGGTCGGCCTGCTGCGCGACCTGGCGCTGAGCGGGGGCGGCGGGCTTGAGGCCGCCCGCGAGCACCGGCCGGCGGCCGTCGCCGCGGCGGAGGAGTTCGGCGACCCGGAGCTGACCGCCCGGGTGATCGGCGCCTACGACGTCCCGGCGATCTGGACGCGCAGCGACGACCCGGAGAGCGCTCAGCGGATCGTCGCGGCGGCCGAGCGCGTCCTGCCCCGGCTCCCTGCGGGCCCCGCGCACGACGCGACGCGGGCGCGGCTGCTCGCCACCATCGCGCTGGAGATGCGCGGCACCCGGTCGCCGCGGGGACCGGAGGCCGCCGCCGAGGCCGAGGCGACGGCCCGCGACCTGGACGATCCGGCGGTGCTGGCGTTCGCGCTCAACGGCGCGTTCATGCAGTCGTGCACGCGGGCCGGGCTCGCCCCGCGCCGCGACGCGATCGGCGCCGAGCTGGTCGGCCTGTCGGCCCGGCACGGGCTGGCGTCCTTCGAGGTCCTCGGCCACCTCATCCGGCTCCAGGCGCGCTCCGCGCTCGGCGACTTCGCGGCGGCCGACGGCCACGCGGCCGCCGCCGGCGGGCTCGCCGAACGCCACGAGCGCCCGCTCGTCGGCGTGTTCACGCGGTGGTACGAGGCCCTGCGCCTGGCCGCGTCGGGACGGGCTCCGCACACGGAGACGGAGGCGGCCTACCGGGCGGCGGCGGAGACCCTCGACGGGGCCGGAATGCCCGGCCTGTCCGACGGGCTGCTCCCGCTCGCGCTGCTCAGCGCCCGCCTGATCGGCGCCCGCCCGCTCGATGACCGCGACCCGGCCCACGGCGACCCGTTCGAGGTCGACCTGGACGACGGCTGGGGCCCGTACCGCCCGTGGGCCGAGCCGCTCGCCCGGCTGGACGCCGGGCGGGACGGCGAGGCCGGAGCGGCGCTGCACGCCCTGCCGGAGCCGCCCGCCGACCTGATGTACGAGGCGACGTGCTGCCTGGAGGCCGCGGCCGCCCTGCGGCTCGGCGACCGGCCCGCCCTGCGGCGCGTCCGCGACCGCCTCCTGCCCGCCGCCGGGGAGCTCGCGGGCGCGGGCAGCGGACTGCTCACCTTCGGCCCCGTCGACGCCTGGCTCGCCCGGCTGGACGCCGCCATCGGCGGCTGAGGACGGCGACGGGCCGGCCGGATGACCCGGCCGGCCCGTCGCCGCCGATTCGCGGGAGCCCTGGCGTCGTCACGCGCCCCAGTCGGGGCGCAGCGGCATGTGGCTGTTGCCGTCCTCGTCGAGCTTCACACCGAGGGTCTGGTGCAGCTGGATCCAGTTCTGGTTGAAGCCGAGCACGCAGCCCGCCATGTACACGCGCCACACCCGGGCGGTGCCCTCGCCGACCTCGGCGACGGCCTCGTCCCAGTGCTCGTCCAGGTTCCGGCACCAGCCCGTGAGCGTCCGCGCGTAGTGCTCGCGCAGGTTCTCCTGGTGCCGGATCTCGAAGCCCGCGTCGTTCATCTGCTGCTGGACGTAGCCCGGGCCCTCCAGCTCACCGTCCGGGAACACGTACCGGTTGATGAACCCGTTCTCCTTGCGCGGAGGCGCCAGGTTGTCCGGGCGGGTGATGGTGTGGTTCAGCATCCGCCCGCCGCGCTTCAGCTTCCCGTACAGGAACGAGAAGTACGACGGCAGGTTCGCCTTGCCGATGTGCTCGGTCAGCCCGATGGAGCTGACCGCGTCGAAGCCCGTCTCCGTCACGTCCCGGTAGTCCATGTGCCGGACCTCCGCCAGGTCCGACAGGCCCCGGTCCGCGATGGCCTTCTGCGCCCACTCGGCCTGCTGCTTCGACAGCGTCACGCCGAGCGCCTTCACGCCGTACTCCTTGGCGGCGTGCATCACCATGCCGCCCCAGCCGCAGCCCACGTCCAGCAGCCGCATCCCCGGCTTCAGCCCGATCTTCTTGGCCACCAGGTCGTGCTTGTGGAACTGCGCCTCCTCGAGCGTCGAGTGCTCCTCGGGGAAGCAGGCGCAGGTGTAGGCCATGGACGGCCCGAGCACCCACTCGTAGAACGTGTTGGACACGTCGTAGTGGTGCGAGATCGCCTTCGCGTCGCGCCGCTTGGAGTGCCGCAGCCACGACGGGATGCGGCTGAAGGGGGCCTCCTGCGGCGGCGGGTCCAGCCGGCGCGACATCGCCGCGCGCAGCAGCGGGTCCCCCAGCACCCCGCCCACGATCCGCAGCTTGTCGCGCGGCGTCACGTCACTGAGCGCCTGCTGCATCGTCGTCAGCGCCTCGATCATGTCGCCGTCGACGTCGATCATGCCGGTGACGTACGCGCGGGCCAGCCCCAGCGCCCCCGGCGAGTGCACCAGGTAGGACACCGCGTAGGGCGAGCGCACGTCGAACCGGATGGGCGCGCCGGGCACGCCCGACCGCGAACCGTCGTACGCCGTGAACTCCACTGGCGCCTCAGCCCCGGCGAGCTGCTCGAAGACCCTGGCCAGCGTCATCTTGATCCTCCTGTCTCTTCGCCCCGGACGGGACGACGGTGGTCGACCGCCGGCCTCTCCGGGGCCCACCCCCCGAAACCGCGGACGCCGGTCAGCGTCCGCGCACGCACTTGTCGTAGAGGTCCAGCAGCCGCTCGCCGGGGTCGTACTCCCCCTTGAGCCGCCGGTAGGTCTCCCCGTCGTAGTACCGCCAGAACTCGTCCCTGCTGTAAAAAGCGGTCGAGTACAGGGACTTGTGGCCGTCAAGCTTGGCGACCTGGCGCTCGATCAGCCGGTTGTGGTATTCGGGGATCTGCCCCGGAGGCAGCCGGACCGTCCCCCAGAAGCCGACGTTCACGTACGGGCGGCCGACCTCCAGCGGGTACAGCGGCCACTGCTCCTTCGCGCGCAGCGGGCACAGCCAGATCGGGCTCATCCCGACCTTGCCGTGGAAGAACTCCAGGAACTCCGGCAGCCGCTCGACGGGCACCTCGATGTCCTGGATGACGTCCTCGCGCGGGCGCAGCCCGCGCCACCGCTCCACGCGCGCGAGGAGCTGGTAGCGCCGGTCGTAGGCGACCATCTTGCGGTACACGTCGGACCGCTTGTACTTGTCGGGCCACAGCCGCCGGACGGTCGGGTTCTGCACGCCGAACGCGCCCGAGCACCAGAACCAGTCGGTGTCCCAGCGCCAGATGTAGTCGCGCACCGTCAGGAAGTCGACCGAGCGCTCCTGGATCGACCGGTAGTAGATCCCCTGGCCGGTGTAGTCGGAGGTGTAGGGGGCGTCGTCGGCGAAGAAGCCGAGCGTGATGTACTGCTCGTCCGGGCCGAAGACCGTGCCGTCCACGAAGTCGACGGTCTCGCCCTCGTACACCCCGGACTCGGTGATCTCGCCCATCGCCTTCGCGAGCTCCGCCGCGTCCCCGAACCGCAGGTGCCGCAGCCGGACGTACGGCCGCACCGGCCGCAGCTCGATCTTCAGCCGCAGCGAGTAGCCGAGCGTCCCGTAGGAGTTCGGGAAGCCGTAGAACAGGTCGGCGTGCTCGTTGTCGCGCGTCGCGGTGACGATCCGGCCGTCGCCGGTCAGCATCTCCAGCTCGAGGACGCCCTCGTGCGGGAGGCCGTCCCGGAAGGACGTCGACTCGATGCCGAGCCCCGTCACCGCCCCGCCCAGCGTGATCGTCTTCAGCTGCGGGACGACCGTCGGCATCAGTCCGTGCGGAAGGGTCGCGTCGACCAGGTCCTCGTAGGTGGTCATCCCCTGGACCTGCGCGGTCCGCTCGTCCGCGTCGACGCTCAGCACCCGGTCGAAACCGGACACGTCCAGCCCCGGGGCCGCCGAGGGGTCGCGCCACCGGAACAGGTTCGAGGTCTTCTTCGCCAGCCGCACCGGCGTGCCGGCCGGGATCGCCTCGTACGATCGCCTGAGCGCCTCCACCGCCCGCTGGTGATCGCCCTTGAGCGCAAGCTCCGTCATCTACCCCTCCCTTGCATAGTTAATCCATGATCCCATGTACCGTCCACATAACCCGGACGTTAGGGTCATCACAGGTAGGGAGGGGAATAAAGCCACGGCCATGATCATGTGCGGTCCGGTTCCTCGGGGCAGGCCGCCGGCGGGGCGGCCAACGTTGACCTTTCCCCGGCCCCGCACGCCGACAAACCCGTTCGGGCCGTCCGCGGGCCGCTACTTCACCAGCCGCAGAATCCACGGGTAGCGGAAACCGCGCCCGGCGAGCGCGAACACCGCCGCGATCGCCGACAGGATCCATGTCACCGCGTACAGCGCTCCCCCGACGCCGAACGTCACGATCGTGATCAGCAGCAGCGTCACCTGGAGGTTCAGCGCCTCCATCGCCTGCCGCCGGATGTACTCCGAACGCTTGCCGCTCACCAGCATCAGCACCAGCGGGCCCACGAACAGCGTCGGCACCGCGACCGCGTGCGCCACCGCGGCCAGCATCCGGTCCTCCCCCGTCGGCTCCGCGAGTTCCAGGCCGTGGCCCGCGCGCCCCCGCACCGGCTCCAGATCCCGGGTGACCGCCGTCAGGTCGTCGCGCGTCTTCGCCGTCATCGCCAGATGCGCGCGCATGTCGAACTCGTCGTGGTCGAGCCTGCCCTCGGCGTACGCGTCCTGGAGCCGCCGGACGACCTCGTCCCGCTCGGCGTCGGAGACCCGCAACCGCCCCACCGCGTCACTGCTGTCCATGCCTCCATGCTCGGCGGCGCGCCCGCCGCGGGGCATCAGGGAAGACCCTGACGATCCCCTGAGTCGAGCCGGAGGTACTCCTTCCCGGGGGTGAGCGTGCCGCCGAACAGGTCCGGCACCGTCACGAACGAGTACCCCTGCGCCGCCAGCCTCTCGATGATCATCGGGATGGCCTCCACGGTCGTCGGATGGATGTCGTGCATCAGCACGATGTAGCCGGGCCTGACCGCCTTCAGCACGCGCCGCTCGACGTACGCCGTGTCCCGGTGCTCCCAGTCGAGCGGGTCGACCGTCCAGAGCACCTGCGCCATCCCCATCCGCGCGGCGATGCCGGTCAGCCGCTTCGACAGCGACCCGTACGGCGGCCGCAGCATGGTCGGCGTGACCCCGGACGCCCGCCGGATCGCCTCCTGCGTCCGGGTCAGTTCCGACATGATCTTCTTCGTGGACGCCCGGCCGAGGTCGGCGTGCGTGTAGCTGTGGTCGGCGATCTGGTGCCCCGCCTCGTGCTCGCGCCGCACCAGCTCGGGGAACTTGGCGGCCTGCTGCCCGACGATGAAGAACGTCGCCCGCACATGGTGCGCGGCGAGGATGTCCAGCAGCCTGCCCGTGCTCTCGGCGGGCCCGTCGTCGAAGGTCAGCGCCACGCACTTGGCCCGCCGGCAGTCCACCCGCGCCGGTTCGGCGGGCGGCGCGGGACCGCGCGCCGCGCTCTCGCGGCCGGCGTGCCCGGTCCCCGCGGCCGGCGCGGACGCCGCGGCGAGCCCCACCCGCCGCGGCCCCGGGCCCAGGGTGCTCAGCGCCCCGCACACGGTGGCCGCGAGCACGGCGGCGGCCGCCCGCCGGACCACGATCGGCCCGTCCATCAACACCCCCCGCTGTTGATCTCCCAGGCCCGGCCAGTCTAGGGTGCTGTGCCCGGCTCGCCGGGGACGCCGCCGCTGTGTCGGGAACCCGGCCGCGCCGCGCGTTCGTTGTCCGCAGACACCCGACAGGTCCCGTTCCCCCTCCGGGGCCCCCCGACGACAGGACAGGCGATGAGGTTCCGGGACCGCTTCGGCATCCGCCGGCACCGCGGAGAGACGGTGACCAAGCTCGACCGCGAGGCCACGGCCGCCGACATCGAGGCGCTGATCTCCTTCGCGCGCGACCGCCGGGGCGTCGAGTTCTACATCGAGCCGGAGACCTTCGCCACCGACACCACCGCGGTCGCGGTCGCCCACGACGGCGAGTGGACCCGCCGCCGCGTCGGCTCCCCGAAGGTCATCGGCAAGGTCGCCCGCGACCTCGGCGTCCCCGCCTACGACGTCCAGATCGTCGGCTACCCGCCGCGGATGCGCGCCTGGAATGAGCGCAACCGCGACCGCCGCATCGACCCCGGCACCCCCGGCCAAGCCGTCCGCCCCTGAACCCCCCGCCCCGAGCTCTCCGGCCAAGCCGTCCGCCCCGGTGACTTCCGCCCCAAGACCCGAGCGCGCAAACCTCCAGCCCGCAATCCACCGGCGCTCGTACCTCCGGCACTGAAATCCCGGCGCTCGAACCTCCCCCGCCCCAGACGCCCGGCCCCGAGACGCCCACCGCTGAGACCTCGGCGGCTAAGACCACCACCGCCCACACACCCGAGCCCAAGGCACCCGGCCCCGGAGGCGCCCTGCCGGAGATGCCCGGCCCGGAGACCTCAGCCGCTAAGACCCCTAGCGCTCACATACCCGAGCCCGAGACACCCGGCCCCGAGACGCCCGGCACTGAGACCCCAGCCGCTAGACCACGAGCGCCCAGACACCCGGGCTCAAGGCGCCCGGTCCCGAGACGCCCTGAGCCCGAGACGGTCGGCTCTGAGGCGCCCTCCGCTGAGACCTTCGGGGGCAAGACCTTGGGGGCGAGGCGTCAGGCGGGGGGCCAGTTGCGGAGGAGGGCGTCGACGGCGTCCAGGGTCCGGTGCCAGGACGCGTCGACGTCGCGCGCCGCGCGCGAGTGGTCGAACCCGCCCGCCTCCTCCAGGCTCACGTACCCGTGGAACACGCTGCCCAGCAGCCGCACGGCGTCCGTCTGGTCGGGCTCCGCCAGGTCGTAGCCGCGCAGGAGCGCCCGCATCATCTCCGCGTGCCGGCCCGCGGCGCTGGCGGCCGCCGTCTCGGGGTCGAGCCGGAGCCGCGCCGCGGTGTACCGCCCCGGATGCTCCTTCGCGTACGCCCGGTAGGCGCCCGCGAACGCCACCAGAGCGTCCTTGCCCGCGCGGCCAGCGAGCGCGTCGGCGGCCCTGTCCGCGAGCTCGGCGAGGGCCAGCACCGCCACCCGCGCCCTGAGGTCCTGGACGTTCTTGACGTGCGAGTACAGGCTCGCGTCCTTGACGCCGAACCTGCGCGCGAGCGCGGACACCGTCACGTTCTCGAAGCCGACCTCGTCCGCCAGCTCCGCCGCCGCCCGCGTCAGGCGCTCGGCGCTCAGCCCGGCCCGCGCCATCGGCCCCCTCACTTGCCTATGTCGTCAAAGCAACTCCCTAATGCTCCTAAGTAACCCGACCCGGCGCCCCCGCGCAACACCGGCCGCGCCCACGCGCGTGGTGAAGAGCGGAGGCAGGGGTCAGCTGGCCTCTTGTGTTGGTTCGTCGTGGTAGGCGGCTGCCAGTTGGCCGGGCGTCATGCCTATGCGGGCCTGGGCGGGAGGTATGCCGGCATCGATGAGGCTGCGGAGCAGGACGGCCATGGAGTACGCGGGGTCGGCCTCCAGAGCGCGTTCCAGGGCGACGTTGGCCAGGCCGCCGTCGCCCGCGGAGTAGGCGGCGAACGCCAGGAGGGACGCGGGCGCCGGGACGTAGTGCGGTTCGACGCGGCGGAGGACGTCGCGCCAGAAGGAGATGTCGGCGGCGGGCGCGTCCTCGTCGATGCGGATCCACGCCTCGTCGCGGACGCGCAGGTCGGTGAGGAGGAAGCCGAGCCGGGCGACGTCGTCGTCGGTGGGACGGGTGCCTTCGCGGGCCCGGGCGAGGACGCGGGGGACGTGGTCGAGGCCCTCCTCGGTGGTGCGCGAACGGAACCGGGGCCCGGGCTCCCGGGCCCAGCGCAGGAAGCGTCTCTCGGCCCGTTCGGTGGCGCGGCGCATGGACTCGCGGGCGAGGCCCTCGACGGGCTGGACGGACCGGACGAGTTCGTCGCGGTCGGCGAGCGCGACGTGCCCGGCGAGGGTGGCCTGCGCGGCGATGAGGCTGCTGGAGATGTCGTAGGGCGTGCCTTCGGCGGGGCAGCAGGCGTCGGTGCAGGTGAGGGACCACCACCGGCCGTCGCAGACGCGGACGGACTCCAGGACGTCCAGGCCGGCGGCGGTGAGGGCGGCGGCCGTGGAGCCGGCGGAGCCCTCGACCTCGTCCGCCGGCCCGTAGCCGAGCAGGAGCGCCTTGCGGAACCCGTTGCCGGAGAGCAGCCCGGCGACGCGTTCGCCGGCCCCGGCGGGAACCGGTAAGTCGAGCCGGACCGCGCAGGTTCCGTGCGGGCCGTCGTAGCCGATGACGACGAGGCTGCGGGACGGGTGGAACCCCAGCAGGTAGGGAACGGCGGAGATGGCGTCCTGAGCGGAGCGGATGACCAGTGCTGTCATGTACTCGACACTGGCAGCCGCGCCCGGCGGAGCGAAGGAGCCGCCGAAAATGTGGATAACTTCAGGCGTCGAGGACCTGCTGGGGCCGGTCGACGACGGGCGGCTCGGTCGACCAGGGGAAGTTGATCCAGCGGTCGGTGTGCCGCCAGACGTACTCGCACTTGACGGTGGAGTGCGGCTTCTCGTAGACGACGGCGCAGCGGACGTCGGCGACGTGGTCGGCGCAGAAGTCCCGGACGAGCTTGAGCGTCGCGCCGGTGTCGGCGACGTCGTCGGCGACCAGGACCTTGGCGCCGGACAGGTCGACGGCGTTCGGCACGGGCGGGAGCATCACCGGCAGGTCGAGGCGCTGGTCGACGCCGGTGTAGAACTCGACGTTCATGACGTGCAGGTTCTTGACGTCCAGCGCGTAGCCGAGGGAGCCGGCGACGAACAGCCCGCCGCGGGCGATGGACAGGATCAGGTCGGGCCGGTAACCGCTGGCGGCGATCTCCTGGGCCAGCTCACGTCCGGCGGTGCCGAACAACTCCCAGGTCAGGACTTCTCTTTCAGCAGACACGGCCCCTATCTTGGCCGACCCGCCGCAAAGGGCGTTAACCGGACCCTGCACAGGTCGATGATGATCCCGCACGGCCTCGGCACAGGCCGGCGCGGCCCCTGCGCGGGCCAGGACGGGCCCTCCGCGGGCCCGGTACGGGCCAGGGCGGTCCCTCCGCGGGCCCGGTACGAGCTAGGGCGGGCCCGGTGCGAGCCCGGCGCGAACCCGGTGCAGGCCCTGCGCGGCCAGGGCGGGTCCGCCGTAGAGATGACCAGCTGGTCGTGCGGGGCTCGTCCGCGCGACCGGACGCGGGTGTCCGCCGCGGGCTGTAGCGTTGGGCGACGTGCCCGCCCCTGATCTGCTGACCGACAGCGACACCCAGATTCCGGACATGCCGACCCTGCTGGCCGCCGCCGTCGAGGCCGTCGGGGGCGCCGAGCGCCCCGGTCAGGTGGAGATGGCCGGCGCGGTGGAGAAGGCCATCGCGTCGGGCGAGCACGTCGCGGCGCAGGCGGGCACCGGAACCGGCAAGTCGCTGGCCTACCTCGTCCCGGCGATCCGGTACGCGGTCGAGAAGCAGACCACCGTGGTGGTGTCGACCGCCACGATCGCGCTGCAGCGCCAGCTCGTCGACCGCGACCTGCCACGGCTGGCCGAGGCGCTGAACCCGCTGCTCGGCCGGGAGCTGAAGTTCGCGATCCTCAAGGGCCGGCGCAACTACCTGTGCCTGCACCGGGTGCAGACGGGCGCGCCGGACGACGACGAGGGCGGCGCGGGGCTGTTCGACCCGCAGCAGCTGTCCACGCTGGGACGCCAGGTCAAGCGGCTGAACGAGTGGGCCGAGGAGACCACGACCGGCGACCGGGACGAGCTGGTCCCCGGGGTGAGCGAGCAGGCGTGGCGGCAGGTGGCGGTCACCGCGAAGGAGTGCCTGGGCGCGCAGCGCTGCCCGCAGGGGACGGAGTGCTTCGCCGAGCTGGCGCGCGCCGAGGCGGGCGAGGCGCACATCGTGGTCACCAACCACGCGCTCCTGGCGATCGACGCGCTGGAGGAGTTCCAGGTCCTGCCGGAGCACGACGTGGTGATCGTCGACGAGGCGCACGAGCTGGTCGACCGGGTGACGTCCGTCGCGACGGGGGACCTGAGCGCGGCCGGCGTGGAGATCGCGGCGCGGCGCTGCGGGCGGCTGGTCGAGGAGGGCGTCGCCGACCGGCTCAGGGAGTCCGCGGAGGGGCTCGCCGTCCTGCTGGAGGATCTGCCCGCGGGGCGCATGGACGTGCTGCCCTCCGCGCTGGGCACGACGCTCGCGGCCACGCGCGACGCCCTGCACGCCTGCGTCACGGCGATCGGGCCGGAGAAGAAGGACGCCGACCCCGGTGACATGGCGGCCCGCAAGGCGGCGCGGTCGTCCCTGGAGGAGCTGCACGACACCGCGGTGCGGATGCTGGAGTCGTTCCAGCCCGAGATGTCGCAGCGGTTCGACGTGGTGTGGCTGGAGAAGCCGTTCGTCCAGGACGGGCGCCCGAAGCGCCCGCCGGCGCTGCACGTCGCGCCGATCGGGGTCGGGGGCCTGCTCCGGTCGACGCTGTTCGAGCAGCGCACGGCCGTCCTGACGTCGGCGACGCTCACGCTGGGCGGGTCGTTCGAGCCGCTGGCGCGGCAGTGGGGGCTGCCGCCGCTCGGCGAGAACGCGTCGAAGGACGCGAAGACGGCCGCCGAGGGCCTCGCGCAGACCGCCACCGACGGCGGGGACGGCGCGGACGGGGAGAAGGACGGCAAGGAGATCGCCTGGTCGGGCCTGGACGTCGGGTCGCCGTTCGACCATCCGAAGTCCGGCATCCTGTACGTGGCGCGGCACCTGCCGCAGCCCGGACGGGACGGCCTCGCCGACGCGTACCTGACGGAGATCACCGAGCTGATCGAGGCGGCGGGCGGCCGGACGCTCGGTCTGTTCTCCTCGATGCGGGCCGCCCGGCAGGCCGCCGACGAGCTGAAGGACCACCTGTCGCACCCGCTGCTGTGCCAGGGCGAGGACTCGACGTCCCTGCTGGTCAAGCAGTTCGCGGAGGACGAGCGGACGTGCCTGTTCGGGACGCTGTCGCTGTGGCAGGGCGTGGACGTCCCCGGCCCGTCCCTCCAGCTCGTCATCATGGACCGCATCCCGTTCCCGCGCCCGGACGACCCGGTGTCGTCGGCGCGCGCGCGGGCGGTGGCGGCGCGCGGCGGCAACGGCTTCATGGCGGTCTCCGCGACGCACGCGGCGCTGCTGCTGGCGCAGGGCGCGGGACGGCTGCTGCGGTCGATGGACGACCGCGGCGTGGTCGCCGTGCTCGACCCTCGGCTGGCGACGGCGCGCTACGGCGGCTTCCTGAAGAACTCGCTGCCGCCGTTCTGGGCGACGACCGACCCGGACGTGGTGCGCGGCGCGCTGCGGCGCCTCGACGCCGCCGCGTCCGGGTCGTGACGGCCCGTCAGCGGCGGTAGTCGCCGAGGAATTCGCCGATGCGGCCGACGGCCTCTTCGAGGTCGTCGGCGTACTGCAGCGTGACGACGCGGAAGTGGTCGGTGGACGGCCAGTTGAACCCGGTGCCCTGCACGACGAGGATCTTCTGCTGTTCGAGCAGGTCGAGGGCGAAGCGCATGTCGTCCTCGATCGGGTACATCTCGGGGTCGAGCCGCGGGAACACGTAGAGCGCGCCCTTGGGCCGGACGCAGCTGACGCCGGGCAGGTCGTTGAGCAGCTTCCACGCGCGGTCGCGCTGCTCGCCGAGCCGGCCGGCGGGCAGGACGAGGTCGTCGATGCTCTGGTAGCCGCCGAGCGCGGCCTGGATCGCGTGCTGGCCGGGGACGTTGGGGCACAGCCGCATGTTGGCGAGGATGTCCAGGCCCTCGATGTAGGACTCGGCGTGCTGCTTCGGCCCGGACAGCACGACCCAGCCGGACCGGAACCCGGCGACCCGGTAGTTCTTCGACAGCCCGCCGAAGGTCAGGCACAGCAGGTCGGGCGCGAGCGAGGCGATCGGGACGTGCACGGCGTCGTCGTAGAGGATCCGGTCGTAGATCTCGTCCGCGAAGACGATCAGGTTGCGGCGGCGGGCGATCTCGACGATCTGGGTGAGCACCTCGCGCGGGTACACCGCGCCGGTCGGGTTGTTCGGGTTGATCAGCACGATCGCGCGGGTGCGGTCGCCGATCTTGGCCTCGATGTCGGACAGGCTCGGCGCCCAGTCGGCGGCCTCGTCGCACAGGTAGTGGACGGGGGTGCCGCCGCACAGCGACACCGACGCCGTCCACAGCGGGTAGTCGGGCGCCGGGATCAGCACCTCGTCGCCGTCGTTGAGCAGCGCCTGCAGGGTCATCACGATCAGCTCGGACACGCCGTTGCCGAGGTAGACGTCCTCGACGTCCAGGCCGGTCACGCCGTTGTCCTCGAACCGCTGCACGATGGCGCGGCGGGCGGGGAGGATGCCCTTGGAGTCGCTGTATCCGTGCGCCTCCGGAAGGTTGCGGATCATGTCCTGGAGCAGCTCCGGCGGAGCCTCGAACCCGAAGGGGGCGGGGTTGCCGATGTGCAGCTTGAGGATCTTGTGGCCCTCGGCCTCCAGCTGCTTGGCGCGCTTCAGCACCGGCCCGCGGATGTCGTAACAGACGTTGGTCAGCTTGCCCGACTGGTTGACCTGCATGGACACACAATATCCGCGCCGGGGTCGCGGAATCCGCCCGGGCGCCCGCTCCGCAGGGCCTGCGGAGCGGTCGCCGGGACGGGATTCACGGCGCGGCGACCGCGGCGAGGATCGCCCGGCGGGCGGCGCGGCGGGCGGGCCTGATCGCGGCGAGCGCCCCCGCCACGGCTCCGACCAGCGCGATCACCGCCAGCTGGAGGGGCGGGGCGGCGAACGGGTCCCCGAGCGCGGCACCGAGCCCCCAGCCGAGGAACACGCCGAGGCCGAGCCCGCCGGCGGTGCCGAAAAGCGCGACGATCAGCGACTCCCACCGCACCATCGAGCGGATCTGCGCCCGGGTCGCGCCGACGGCGCGCAGCAGGCCGAGCTCGCGGGTCCGCTCGTGCACCGACAGCGACAGGGTGTTGGCGATGCCGAGCAGCGCGATGATGATCGCGAGGGCGAGCATCCCGTAGACGACGGCGATGAACCCGTTCATGTCGGACGTCTGCGCCTTGACGAACGCGTCGCGGGTCTCGACCTCGGGCGCCCCGTACGGCTCGGCGAGCGCGGTGAGGGCGCGCCGCGCCGACGCGACGGACGCGCCGGGCTTCAGGTCGACGAACGCCCTGGTCACGAGTGGCTGCTTGGTGTGGGCGTCCCAGATCGTCCAGGGCACGAGGTAGTCGCCGGTCAGGTCGGTCCGGTCGTACACGGCGCCCACGTCGACCTGCTGGGAGGTGCCGTCGGCGAAGGTGAGGCCGACGCGGGAACCGGCGTGCCAGCCGCGGTCGTCGGCGATCTTCTTGGAGACCGCGAAGGTGCCGGGGCCGGCGAGCGACCCCTGCGAGACGTCCAGGTCGAGGACCCGGCGCAGCGCGGACGGGTCGCCGACGGACACGGTCGCGACGCGGCCGCCGACCCGCATGCCGCCGGTGCCGAGCCCGGCGACGCCGCGCACCTGCGGCAGCCGGCCCGCCTCGTCGACGAGCCGCGGGGCGAAGCCGCCGGTCTCGTTGCCGCCGCCGTCCACGACGAGCGGGCCCTTGAACGACCCGGCGACGCCGTCCTCCAGGGACGCGCGGAGCGAGCCGACGAACACCGTGAGCAGGGTGACGACGCCGACGCCGATCATCAGCGCGGTCGCGGCGCCGGCGGTGCGGCGCGGGCTGCGCGCGGCGTTGCCGCGGGCCAGCGCGGCGGGCACGCCGCGCAGCCGCGCGGCCGGGGCGCCGGCGACGGCGGCCGCCGGGCGCGCCACGGCGGGCCCGAGCACGACCATCGCGACCAGGCCGAGGACCGCGCCGGAGGCGGCCATCGCCACCTGCCCGCCGGTCGCGCCCAGCACGACCGTGCCGGCGGCGACCGCCGCGAACACCCCGCCGACGATCAGGCGGGTGTCGGACGGCCGGGACGGTTCCGCCGCGACCTCGCGCAGCGCCGCCAGGGGCCGCACGCGGGACGCCCGCAGCGCGGGCCCGAGCGCCGCGACGAGCGTCACCAGCAGCCCGGCCGGGACCGCGACCAGCGGCGTCGTCGCGGAGACGGTGAGCCCCTCCATCGCGATCCCGATCCGGAAGGTCGTGAACAGCAGCCGGAGCAGCGCGGCGAAGCCGAACCCGCCGGCGAGCCCGGCGAGGGTCGCGGCGCCGCCGATCACCAGCGCCTCGATCCCGGCGACGGTCAGCACCTGGCGGCGGCCGGCGCCGAGGGCGCGCAGCAGCGCCGACTCGCGGGTCCGCTGCGCCATCGTGATCGCGAACGTGTTGTGGATGCTGAACGCCGCGACGAACAGGGCCACGCCGCCGAACGCGCCGAGCACGATCCGGAACGTCCTCAGGAAGCCGTCCTGCACGGCGGTCATGCCCTCGTCGACCTGCGCGCGGTTGGTGACGGCCTCGGTCCCGGCGGGCAGCACCGGACGGACGCGCGCGGCCAGCTCGTCCTGGCTCACCCCGCCGGACGCGCGGATCGCGACGCCGCTGATGCGGCCGGGCGTCTTCGCGACGTACCGCTGCGCGCCCTCCAGGCTGAACGCGGTGAACGACGTCTCGCCGAACGCGTCCTCGGAGCCGAACTTGCTGATCCCGACGACCGTCACGGGGACGCGCTCGGGCGTGAGGACGGCCGTGCGGTCGCCGACCTTCAGCTTGCCCTCGTCGGCGAACATCTTGTTGATGACGACCTCGTCCGGCGCGCGCGGCGCGCGTCCCTCGGCGAGCCGGTAGGGGTTGAGCTTCGGGTCGTTCAGCCAGTTCCCGGCGGTCCTCGGGCCGCGGGACGGGATCGTCGTGCCGTCCTTGGCGAGCAGCTGCCCGGAGCCCTGGATGACGGGTTCGGCGTTCGCGACGCCGGCCACCGCGCGCACCTTCCCCAGCACGGACGCGTCGATCTGGCCCCGCGCGCCCCACGGCGCGTCGCTCACCTTGGTGGCGTTGCGGACGCTGACGTCGCTCCTGCCGTACGCACCGGAGAAGTAGCCGTCGATGCTGGACGCGAGCGTGTCGCCGAGCACCAGCGTGCCGGTGAGGAACGTGACGCCGAGGAACACCGCGACCAGCGAGCCGACCATGCGGCGCTTGCGTCCCCACAGCTCCTTGAAGACGAGCCCGGTCATGACCGGTCCCCCAGCCCGCGCATCCGGTCGAGGACCCGGTCGGCCGTGGGCTCGTCCATCACGTCGACGACGCGCCCGTCGGCGAGGAACACGACCGCGTCGGCGTAGCCGGCCGCAACCGGGTCGTGGGTGACCATCGCGACCGTCTGGCCAAGGTCGTCGACGGCGCCGCGGAGCAGGTCGAGCACCTCGGCGCCCGTACGCGAGTCGAGGTTGCCGGTCGGTTCGTCGGCGAACACGATCTGCGGACGGGTGACCAGCGCGCGCGCCAGCGCCACCCTCTGCTGCTGCCCGCCGGACAGTTCCGACGGCTTGTGGTTGAGCCGCTGCCCCAGCCGCAGTACCCGCACCACGGTGTCCAGCCATTCCCGGTCGGGACGGGTGCCGGCCAGCGTCATCGGCAGGACGATGTTGTCCTTCGCGGTGAGCGTCGGGAGCAGGTTGAACGCCTGGAACACGAACCCGATGCGTTCGCGCCGCAGCCGCGTCAGGCGCCGGTCCGAGAGCGACCCGAGCTCCTCGTCGCCCACGTAGACCCTCCCGGACGTGGCGTCCTCCAGGCCCGCCACGCAGTGCATCAGGGTCGATTTGCCGGCGCCGGACGGGCCCATGATGGCGGTGAAGCGCCCGGCGGGGAACGCCACGCTCACCTCGTCGAGCGCGCGCACCGCCATGTCGCCGGCCCCGTAGACCTTGGTGAGCCGTTCCGTGCGGGCGCCGCCCGTGGCCGCGTCCGCCTCGCCGATGGTTCGTCTTGCCTCTGCCGCGTTTCCCATGGCCGGGATCGTCACGCGCCGGTACGGCCCGCGTCGTCCGGCTGGGAGAGGCACCGCGCCTACCCCGCAGGCGGCACCGGCGCGCCCGCGCGTACGACGGGGGCGGCAGCGGAGCCGGACCGGCTACCCCGCCGGGGGTACGCACCGCCGGAGATCAATAAGACGCGTTGTCCAATTGTGATGCGGGCAATATACAAGCAGGCTTGCTTGCTTGTAAGTGTGCTCGTACCGTCGGAGGCGTGTCAGTGAGCAGCCGGCGGCGCCGCCGCCACAGCGGCGGAACGCGCCGGACCCAGGAGGAACGCCGGTCGCGCACCCAGGCCCGGCTCCTCGAGGCCACCATGGAGTGCCTGGTGGACCTCGGCTGGTCCGGCACCTCCACCACCGAGGTGGCCCGCCGCGCGGGCGTCTCGCGCGGGGCGCAGCAGCACCACTACCCGACCAAGATGATCCTGGTCGCGGCGGCGCTGGAGCACCTGCTGGAGGCTCAGCGCATGGCGTACGAGACGGCGTTCGCGGTGCTGCCGAAGGAGCGCCGCGACGTCACCGGCGCGCTCGACCTGCTCTGGGAGGTCTTCCGCGGCCGGCCCGCCAAGGCCCTGATGGAGCTGGCGGTGGCGGCCCGCACCGACGAGGAGCTGCGCCCGCTCTGCGTCGACCTGAACGAGCGGATCCTGCAGACCATCGCCGAGACCTTCGAGAAGCTGTTCCCCGCGAACACGCTGCCGCCCGACTTCACCGACACGATGCTGCGCGGCCTGTTCGCGATGTTCGTCGGGCTGTCGATCCAGAACGCCCTCGACCACGACGCCCGCGGCCACCAGGCCGCGGTGCTCCGCCAGGTGAAGGACATCGCCCGGCTGATCGTCCCGGAGCCCGGCGGCCCCGCCCCCGACGTCGCGCCCGCCTCCGCCCCCGCACCGGAACCCGCACCGGAGCCGGCGCCGGACGGCGAGACCGGCGGCGCGCCACCGCAACGGCCCGCGACCACCGCCGCGGGCGCCTCCTAGCCGCCCACCAGAGTCACCCCCGGCCCCCGCAGGCCGCACACCCCCGAGGGAGCGCCTCACATGCCGAAAGCCCCCACCGAACTCGCCGACGAGGTCCGCGAGCAGGTCAAGGACAGGAAGTCGTATCTCGGCGTCGTCGACCGCCTGAACAAGGCGTCGGTCGACAAGCACTGGGAGGCCTACGCCGACATCCCGTGGGACGACCCCGACTTCGTCGTCGACAAGAACGACCCGCGCTGGGTGCTGCCGCAGTTCGACCGGCTCGGCGAGACCGAGTGGTACCGGTCGCAGCCGCCGGAGATCCAGGCGCAGATCGGGCTGTGGCGGGTCGCCACCGCCATGAAGATCGGCCTGCAGTTCGAGAACCTGCTCAAGCGCGGGCTGCTGAACTACGCCTACCGGCTGCCGAACGGCCGGCCGGAGTTCCGGTACGTCTACCACGAGACGACCGAGGAATGTCACCACGGGATGATGTTCCAGGAGTTCGTGAACCGGACGAAGATGCCGATCCGCGGCATGCCGCGCTCGCTCAGCCTCATCGCGCAGGCCGCGCCGTGGATCCCGCTCGTCAGCACGGAGATGTTCTTCGTGTTCGTGCTGGGCGGCGAGGACCCGATCGACTACGTGCAGCGCAAGTCCCTCAAGGGCGGGCACATCAAGCACCCGCTCGAAGAGACGATCATGAAGATCCACATCGCGGAGGAGGCGCGGCACATCTCCTTCGCCCGCCACTACCTCAAGCACCGGATCCCGACGATGAACCCGGTGCGCCGCCGGATCCTCGGCTTCGCGACCCCCATCGTGCTCGGTGTGATGGCGCGGATCATGCTGTCCCCGCCCGGGCCGATGGTGCGGCACTTCAACATCCCCAAGGACGTCGTCCGGCAGGCCTACAAGAGCCCCGCCTCGCAGGCGGAGATCGCCAACTCGGTCGGCAAGATCCGCGACCTGATGGCCGAGCTCGGCGTGGTCGACCCGGTGAACAAGCGGGTCTGGAAGGCGTTCGGCATCTGGGACCGGCCGGGGACGCGGCGTCCCGTCGACGAGCCCAAGGCCGCCTGAGCGATGGCCGAGGCGAACGGCACCCGCGCGGCGGGGCCGGAGGGTCCCGCCGCGCGTCGGAGCGCCGTGGTGACGCCGGCGGCGGGGCCCGGCGGGCCGTACAAGGTCGTCGTCATCGGGACCGGCTTCTCCGGCCTCGGCATGGCGATCGGGCTGAAGAAGGCCGGCGTGCACGACTTCGTCATCCTGGAGAAGGCGGACGAGGTCGGCGGCACCTGGCGGGAGAACACCTATCCCGGCTGCGCCTGCGACATCATGTCGCTGCTGTACTCCTACTCGTTCGAGCCGAAGAACGACTGGTCCCGGATGTTCCCGAAGCAGGGTGAGCTGCTGCGGTACATCAAGGACATCGTCGGCAAGTACGAGTTGGAGCAGCACATCCGGTTCGGCACCGAGGTCACCGCCGCCGAGTACGACGACGCCACCGACACCTGGCAGCTGTCGATCGAGGGCGCGGGCGCCGAGCCCGGCGAGGTCGTCCGGGGTCGGGCGCTCGCGGCGGGCATGGGCCCGCTCCACCAGCCGAACGTTCCCGACCTGCCCGGCCTCGCGTCGTTCGAGGGCACGACGTTCCACTCCGCCGAGTGGGACCACTCCTACGACCTGGCCGGCAAGCGCGTCGCGGTGGTCGGGACGGGCGCGTCGGCGATCCAGTTCGTCCCGCAGATCGCGAAGAGGGCCGGGTCGCTGACGGTGTTCCAGCGGACGCCGCCGTGGATCATGCCGAAGCCCGATCGCAGGGTGACCGGGCTGGAGAAGGCGCTGTTCCGGCGCGTCCCGGGGTTCCGGCGCGGCTACCGCAACGGGATCTACCTGCTGCAGGAGAGCTTCGTCCTCGGGTTCAAGAACCCGCGCCTGCTCAAGGCCGCGAGCTCGATCGCGCAGTGGCACCTCGCCCGCCAGGTGCCCGACCGGGAGTTGCGCCGCAGGCTCACGCCCGACTACACGATGGGCTGCAAGCGGACGCTGGTGTCCAGCGACTACTACCCGGCGCTGATGCGGCCCAACGTGGAGCTGACCACGGAGGAGATCGCCGAGGTCCGCGAGCACTCGATCGTCACGCGTGACGGCCGGGAGCACGAGGTCGACGCGATCATCTTCGGCACCGGGTTCCACGTCACCGACGCGTTCGAGAACGCGCGGATCACGGGCCGGAACGGGCTGAAGATCCAGGACGCCTGGAGGGACGGCATCGAGGCGCATCTCGGCGTCGCCGTGAAGGGCTTCCCGAACCTGTTCCTGCTGCTCGGCCCGAACTCCGGCCTCGGCCACAACTCGATGATCTTCATCATCGAGGCGCAGGTCCGCTACGTCCTGCAGTGCCTGGCGATGCTGGACGCGGCGGGCGGGGCGCGGGTCTCGGTGAAGCCGTCCGTGCAGGACCGGTTCAACGCCTGGGTGCAGCGCACGTCGGAGGGCGCCGTCTGGGTGGCCGGCGGCTGCGACAGCTGGTACCTGGACCGCAACGGCGTCAACCGGGCCGCCTGGCCCGCGTCGACGGTGAGCTACTGGCTGCGGACGCGCCGCCTCGACCCGCGCGACTTCACGGTGGAGGGGCGCGACGGCGAACCGGCGGTCCCCGTTCCGTAGCCGGGTGAGTGTCGGCCAGGCCGCCCCACCCCGTAGAATCCCGGCAATTGAACAGAACATCCAATTAGACGCCGCGGGCCGGGCCCACTCCCCCTCGGGCCCGGACCCGCGGTACCGGCGCACGCACCGCCCCCGGCACGCCCGGGGCGGGCCCGCGCCGGCACCGAGCATCGAGCGGAGCGCGCAGAATGAGCATCGCGATCGTGACCGGAGGCGCATCCGGCATCGGCCGTGCGATCGCCACGTCCCTGGTGGCGCGCGGCGACACCGTCGTGGTCAGCGACATCAACGCCGACGGCGCCGCGGCCGTCGCGGACAGGCTGAACACCCTCGGCAAGGGCAAGGCGTCCGCCGCCCCCCTCGACGTCACCGACGCCGAGGCCGTCATCGACCTCTACAAGCGCGTGAAGGCCGAGAACGGCCGGCTCGACCTGGTGTTCAACAACGCCGGCATCGCGATCGGCGGGCTGGCCGAGGAGCTCACCCTCGACCACTGGAACCGCGCGATCGACATCAACCTCAAGGGCGTCGTGCACGGCGTGCACGCCGCGTACCCGATCATGCTGGAGCAGGGCCGCGGGCACATCGTCAACACCGCCTCGCTCGCCGGGCTCGTCCCGATGCCGATCGGCATCCCGTACACCGCCACCAAGCACGCCGTGGTCGGCCTGTCGCTCGGCCTGCGCGCCGAGGCCGCCGGGCGCGGCGTCAAGGTCAGCGTGGTCTGCCCGAGCTTCGTCGACACCCCGCTGCTGCACAACGTCAACCCCGACCTGCCCGAGACGCAGCTGAGCGGCAACGCGACCGGCGACATCGCGAAGGCGTCGCCGCGCCTCTACACGGCCGAGAAGCTGGCCCGCGACATCATGAAGGGCGTGGCCAAGAACCAGGCGCTCATCGTCGCCCCCGCCCACGGCCGCCTCGCCTGGCGCGGCGTCCGCCTGAACCCGGCCGCCGCCGTGCGCGTCGCGCAGATCGCCGTCAGCCGCATCGCCAAGTAGCCGCCCCGCCCGCCCGCGCGCGCCCATCCCGCGCGCGGGCGTCTTCGGGCGGTACCGCGGCGGCGGCCACGACGCCGCCGGGCAGCAGCCAGTGGCTCGGCGCCCCGCATAGGCTGAAAGGCGTGGAGCGCATACTGGTCAGTTCCTGCCTCGTGGGACGGCCCGTCCGTTACGACGGGGCCGCCAAGCCCGTGGGCGGCGGCCTCTTCGAGCGGTGGCGTGCGGAAGGCCGGCTCGTGCCGTTCTGCCCCGAGGTGTCGGGCGGCCTGCCCGTCCCCCGGCCGCCCGCCGAGATCGTCGGGGGCGACGGGGGCGCCGTGCTCGACGGCACCGCGCGGGTCGTCACCACTACCGGCACCGACGTGACCGCCGCGTTCCTGCGTGGCGCCCGCCTCGCGCTGGCCGCCGCCGAGCGCGCCGGCGCCCGCATCGCGCTCCTGAAGGAGGGCAGCCCGTCGTGCGGCAGCGGCCGCGTGTACGACGGGACGTTCTCGGGCGTGTCCGCCCCCGGAACGGGCGTGACGACGGCCCTCCTGCGCCGCGAAGGCGTCCGCGTCTTCGGCGAGGACGAGCTCGATGCCGTCCAGGAGCTCCTGACAGCGCTGGAGCGGGCGCGCTGATCAGCCGCCGCCCATGACCTCGGCCATCTCCTCCGGGGACAGCGCGGGGACGGGCAGCGGGTGCGCCGCGCCCGCGCGGAGCCCGTCGAGGTGGACCGCCAGGAACCGGCGCCAGACGGCGGGCTTCGCGTCTCCCGACTCCCGGATGATCTGGGACATCGCCCACATCAGCGGCACCAGGTCCGTGACCTCGAAGTCGCCCCGCAGCTGCCCGGCCCCCTTGGCCCGCTCGGTGATCGCGGCCAGGTGCTCGAATCCGCGACGGCAGGCCTCGCTCAGCTCGGACGCGAGCGGGAAGCGGCGCGCGAGCACGTCGTTGAGCCCCCGGTCCTCCGCCTGGAGCGCGACGATCCCTTCGAGGAAGGCGGCGAACCCCGACCAGGGATCGGGGTCGTCCAGCGCCGCAGCGGCGAGCCGGTCGAGCTCGGCCAGCCGGACGGGGAAGATCGCGTCGAAGAGGTCCTGCCGCGCGGGGAAGTGGTTGTAGAGCGTGCCGATGCTGACCCCGGCGCGGCGCGCGACCTCCTCCAGCGGCGCGTCGAGACCGCGGTCCCCGAACACCTGCGCCCCGGCCGCCACCAGCTTCTCGCGGTTCCGCGCGGCGTCGGCCCGCACCGGCCTGCTCCTGAACATGCCGCCATCCTACGAAGTTGAGGAAACCCTCGACTTTCAACTAACTTGAGGAGCTCCTCAACTTCTTGGAGGTCCCGACCATGACCGCGACGACCGTCGTCATCGGTGTCGGCCCCGGGCTCGGCATGTCGATCGCCCACCGGTTCGGCCGCGAAGGGCACGCGATCGCCCTCATCTCCCGCAACGCCTCACGCCACGCGGGCTACATCGCGTCGCTGGCGTCCGCCGGCATCGAGGCGACGTCCCATCCGGCGGACATCCGCGACCGCGACGGGCTGCTCCGCGCCCTCGACGCGATCACCGCGCGGCATGGCGCCATCGACGTCGTCTACTACGGTCCCGGCGCGGCCGACCCGGCCGCCCGCCCGGTGCCCATCACCGAGACGGACGTCCCCGCCGCCCAGGAGGCGATGAGCTGGGTGTACCCGGCCGTCGACACGGTCCGCGCGGTGCTGCCCGGCATGCTGGAGCGCGGAGACGGCGGGCTGCTGTTCGCCGGCGGCCTCAGCTCGGTCGTCCCGCTGCCGGCGATCGGGAACCTGGCGATCTCGTCCGCCGCCCTCCGCAACTACGCGATCACCCTGAACGCCGAACTGGCCGGCCGCGGCGTGTACGCGGGCACCCTCACCATCGGCGGCCTCATCGAGCGCGGCGACATCCATCGCATGTTCCTCGCGGAGGCGGACCGGCTCGGCGGCCTCACGGTCGGGACGCTCGACCCGGACGTCCTCGCCGACGCGGCCTGGGACCTTTACAAGAACCGCGACAGCGCCGAGACGACCTTCAACGTCCTCACCTGACTCCCCGCCCCGGAGAAGGCGACGGGGTCAGTCCGTCCCGCGCCGCCAGCGGGACGGACTGACGCCCCGGGCACGCTTGAAGGCCACGCTGAAGGCGAACGCGTCCTCGTAGCCGACCTCGCGCCCTACGGCGGCGACCGTCGCGTCAGTGTCGCGCAGCAGGTCGGCCGCCAGGGTCATCCGCCATCCGGTGAGGTAAGTGAGCGGAGGCTCGCCCACCAGCCCGGTGAAGCGCGCCGCGAACGACGCGCGGGACATCCCGGCCTCGGCGGCGAGCGCGGCGACGGTCCAGCGTCGCGCCGGGTCCTCGTGCAGCAGGCGCAGCGCGTCACCGACCGCCGGATCCGCCAGCGCCCCGTACCAGGACGGCAGCTCCGACTCCGGGCGCGCGCACCAGGCCCGAAGCGCCAGGACGAGCACCAGGTCCAGCAGCCGGTGCAGGACGGCGTCCTGGCCGGGTTCGTCGCGGCCGACCTCGGCGGCGAGCAGGTCGAGCGCGCCCCGCGTCCGGGGCCCGGCGGGGACGACCGCCACCACGGGAAGCATCTGGAGGATCCGCCCGCCCACGTCGCCGTGCAGCTCGTAGGCGCCGCGAAGCATGACGGTGGCACCGGGCAGCCCGTCACCGTAGGTGCGGGGAGCGAGGCTCCACTCCGCGCCCGCGACCGGATCGCCGCTGTCGGCCCGGTACTTCTTCCCCTGCCGGATCACGACCTGGGCGGGAGTGGACGGGTCGTCCGCGATCGTGTACTCGCCGGCCGCGGTGATGAGGGCGATGTCGCCCGCGGCGAGGCGCACCGGCGCCGCGCCGGGCTCGTCGAGCCGGACCGCCGCGTGGCCGCCGAGCGTGGCCACGACCGTGAGCGCAGCCGCATCGGCGAAGGTCAGCGCCCACGGCGGGCGCTGGACCAGCTGCCTGACCAGCGCATCACCCGCGCGCGCCCGGTGCAGCAGATCGCTCAGGACGTCCATGCCGTATCACGCTAGACGATGACAAAGGTATCTGAGACGTTCTCTCATGGATCGTCTTACGGGTCATGCGGTTGCGTAGTGGCCATGGACACCACACTCATCCTCGGCGCCACCGGGAAGACCGGACGCCGCATCGTCCGGCGGCTGCGCGCCGCCGGGCATTCCGTTCGCACCGCGTCCCGCACGGGAAGCGACGTGAACGTCGACCTCGGCGACCCGGCGACCTGGCCGGTGGCCCTCGACGGCGCCACCGCCGTCTACCTCCTGGAGCCCGTCCTCCAGCCGGTCCCGGACCGCGACGCGCGCATCCCGGCATTCGTGGCCGAGGCGGCTTCCGCCGGCGTGCGGCGCCTCGTCCTGCTCTCCGCCCACGGGGTGGGCGACGCCACCGACGACCACCCCCTCAAGTCCGCCGAGCGGGCCGTGCGCGAATCCGGTGTCGGCTGGACGATCCTGCGGCCCGGCTGGTTCGCGCAGAACTTCAGCGAGGCGTTCTGGAAGCCGTGGGTCCTCAGCGGCACCCTGGCCGTGCCGACCGGGGACGGCCGCACCCCGTTCATCGATGCAGAGGACATCGCCGAGGTAGCGGCGGACGCGCTCACCGACGACCGGCACAACGGCCGGACCTACCAGCTCACCGGACCGCGTGCGATCGGCTTCGCCGAGGCCGCCGAGATCATCGGCAAGGCCATCGGGCGCACGGTCCGCCACGTCGACGTCACCCCGGAGGTCTTCGCCGAACGGCTGACCTCGAACGGCGTCCACGCGGAGGCCGCCCGGATGCTCGCCGGCCTCCTCGCGAACATCCGCGACGACCGGGAGGCGGCGGTGTCCGACGGCGTCGACCAGGCCCTCGGCCGGCCGCCCAAGCCGTTCGAGGCCTATGTCGCGGAGGCCGCCGCGGCAGGCCACTGGGACTGACCCCAGAAATGCGGAAGGCCCCGCCGTAACGGCGGGGCCTTCCTAAAAAATGTCCGGCGGTGTCCTACTCTCCCACACAGTCTCCCATGCAGTACCATCGGCGCTGAAGGGCTTAACTTCCGGGTTCGGAATGGGACCGGGTGTTTCCCCTCCGCCATAACCACCGAACGCCTCACGCACCACCCCAACGGGGTGGGCAAACTCGACGTCCCGAGCAGCCGGCTCAGGCAACATATTCACTTAACAAACGGGTTCCCGGATTGTTTTCTGGGAACCACACAGGGACGCGAACACCACACAACAGCGATTCGAATTGAACGTTCAGTGTGTTCAAGCCACTCGGCCTATTAGTACCGGTCAACTCCACACGTTACCGTGCTTCCATACCCGGCCTATCAACCCAATCGTCTATTGGGAGCCTTACCCCCACCGAAATGGGGAGGGAGAACTCATCTCGAGGAAGGCTTCCCGCTTAGATGCTTTCAGCGGTTATCCCGACCGAACGTAGCCAACCAGCCGTGCCCCTGGCGGGACAACTGGCACACCAGAGGTTCGTCCGTCCCGGTCCTCTCGTACTAGGGACAGACCCTCTCAATTCTCCTACGCGCGCAGCGGATAGGGACCGAACTGTCTCGCGACGTTCTAAACCCAGCTCGCGTGCCGCTTTAATGGGCGAACAGCCCAACCCTTGGGACCTACTCCAGCCCCAGGATGCGACGAGCCGACATCGAGGTGCCAAACCATCCCGTCGATATGGACTCTTGGGGAAGATCAGCCTGTTATCCCCGGGGTACCTTTTAGCCGTTGAGCGACACCACTTCCACACGTAGGTGCCGGATCACTAGGCCCTGCTTTCGCACCTGCTCGACACGTCCGTCTCACAGTCAAGCTCCCTTGTGCCCTTGCACTCGCCACCTGATTGCCAACCAGGCTGAGGGAACCTTTGGGCGCCTCCGTTACTCTTTGGGAGGCAACCGCCCCAGTTAAACTACCCACCAGGCACTGTCCCCCACCCGGATACACGGGCGCGGGTTAGACGCTCAAAACGACCAGAGTGGTATTTCACCAATGACTCCACCCACACTGGCGTGCGGGCTTCACAGTCTCCCACCTATCCTACACAAACCGTTCCAAACGCCAATGCCAAGCTGTAGTGAAGGTCCCGGGGTCTTTCCGTCCTGCTGCGCGAAACGAGCATCTTTACTCGTACTGCAATTTCACCGGGCCTGTGGTTGAGACAGCGGGGAAGTCGTTACGCCATTCGTGCAGGTCGGAACTTACCCGACAAGGAATTTCGCTACCTTAGGATGGTTATAGTTACCACCGCCGTTTACCGGCGCTTAGATTCTCAGCTTCGACCCGAAAGTCTAACCGGTCCTCTTAACGTTCCGGCACCGGGCAGGCGTCAGTCCGTATACAGCGTCTTACGACTTCGCACGGACCTGTGTTTTTAGTAAACAGTCGCTTCCCCCTGGCCTCTGCGACCACACCCAGCTCCCACCGCAAGGGCGTTCACCAAGCATGGTCCCCCTTCTCCCAAAGTTACGGGGGCAATTTGCCGAGTTCCTTAACCACAGTTCACCCGATCGCCTTGGTATTCTCTACCTGACCACCTGAGTCGGTTTAGGGTACGGGCCGCCGGTACACTCGCTAGAGGCTTTTCTCGGCAGCATGGGATCACTCACTTCACCTAAAACGGCTCGGCATCACATCTCACCCT
>NZ_JAGEOK010000080.1 GCF_017573545.1 Actinomadura nitritigenes
CCCAGCACCGCATCCACCAAACCCGCCGAAGCCGCCTCCCCACCCAAAACAAGCACACGCGCCGGCAACAACTCCGACAACCCCCCACCACCCGCCAACGCAGCCAGATGCGACGGCACAATCTTCAGAAAATCGACCGGATGCGCCCGCAGGTAGCCGCGCAAAGCCGCCGGATCGGCAGCGATCTCGGCGTCGATCAGGTGCAGGGTCCCGCCCGTGCGCAGCGCACCGAACAGCACCGTGTTACCGAAATCCGTCACCGCCGACTGAACCATCGCATACGAACCGGCGCCGAGGCCGAGGCGGTCGATCACGCCGTCCAGATAGGCCGCCAGTCCACCGTGGGTCACCTGGACGCCCTTGGGTCGTCCCGTCGAGCCCGAGGTGTAGATGACGTACGCCAGGCGGCCGGGATCGAGCGGCTCTGGCGCGGGCGGCCGGGCCGCCGCCGACAGCGCTGCGGTGGCGGGATCGTCCAGCGTCACCAGCCGTGCCCGGCCCACCGGCAGGCCGCCGACCGAGTCGGCGGTGCCCACGACCACCGATGCGCCGCTGTCGGCCAGCATGAACGCCAGCCGGTCCACCGGAAGCCCGGGATCCAGCGGCAGATAGGCGCCACCGGCCTGCCACACCGCCAGCAGCGTCACCACCACGTCCACCCCCCGGGGCAGGCACACGCCCACCACGGTCTCCGCGCCCACACCGAGGTCGCGCAGATGCCCCGCGAGCCGCCCCGCGCGTTCACGCAGCTCCCCGTACGAGAGCGTCGTGCCGGCCGACACCACGGCGACGGCCTCGGGCGGCGCGGCGGCCGGCAGGTGCGGGTCCACCGAGCGGGGGAGGGCACCGCCGGTGCCCGCCCACTCCCCCAGCGTCCGTTCCCGCTCGGCGGCGTCCAGCAGCGACACCTGCGACAGCGGCAGCGCCGGTTCGGTGGCCAACAGTTCCAGCACGGTCACCAGGCAGCGGGCGAACCGTTCCACGGTCGTCCGGTCGAACAGCTGGGTGCTGTACTCGATCGAGCCGGTGATGTCCTCGTCCCGTTCGACGAGGAAGAGCGTCAGGTCGAACTTCGCACTGATCCTGACCGCCGGGTTCGCCGCCCCGGCGTCGAGCCCGCCCTCGTGCGCGCCCGGCTCGGCGTCGAGCTGGTCGTAGTTGAAGAGCACCTGGAACAGCGGTGTGCGCGACCGGTCGCGGTCGGCGGCGAGCGCGTCGACGAGCTGCTCGAACGGCACGTGCTGGTGGGCGAACGCGTCCAGCGAGGTCGTCCGGGCGCGCGCCATCACGTCGGCCAGCGCCGGGTCGCCCGCCAGGTCCAGGCGCAGCACGAGGGTGTTGACGAAGCAGCCGATCAGGCCCTCGAGCTCGGCGCGGTCGCGGTTGGCGACCGGGGTCCCCACGACGACGTCGTCCTGCCCGGCGAACTTCCCGAGCACGACCGCGAACGCCGACAGCAGCGTCATGAACATGGTGGCGCCGGATCCCCTGCTCAGCGCGCGCAGCCGCGACACGGTCTCCGCGGAGACCTCGAACTCGACCGCGTCGCCGTCGGACGAGCGGACGGCCGGGCGGGGCCGGTCGGTGGGCAGTTCCAGCGGCCGGGCCCCCGCGAGGATGCGCCGCCAATGAGCCAGCTCGGCGTCGAGCACGGCTCCGCGCAGCCACTGCCGCTGCCACACCGCGAAGTCGGCGTACTGCAGCGGGAGCGGCGGCAACGGTGACGGCTCGCCACGGGAGAACGCCTCGTACAGGACGGTCAGCTCATGCCGCAGCACCTGGATCGACCAGTCGTCCGACACCGCGTGGTGCATGCAGAGACTGAGCACGTGGTCGTCCGGGCCGACCTTGATCAGGCGGGCGCGCAGCAGCGGGCCCTCCGCGAGGTCGAACGGGGTCACCTCGTCGGCGTCGACCAGTTCCCGCGTCGCGGCGACCGGGTCCGGCCGCCCGCTCAGATCGCGGAACTCCAGTACCGGGCGGCGGCCGGGCGGCTCGACGTGCTGGTGGGGCACGCCGTCCGCGCCGGTGACCAGGGTCGTCCGCAGCACGTCGTGCCGTGCCGTGATCGCTTCCAGGGCGGCGGTGAGTGCGGGCACGTCCAGTGGTCCGTGCAGCGGCAGGACGAGCGGCATGACGTACTCGGCCGACCCCGGTTCGAGCCGGTCCAGGAACCACAGGCGCTGCTGGGCGAATGACAGCGGCGGCGGCCCGGCGTGCTCCGCCCGCTCGATCGGCGGCGGCCCCGCGCGCCCCTTCAGCAGCCCGATGATCTCCTCGCGGAGGTCGGCGACATCGCGCTTGTGGTCGTCGGTGAGGGCGTCGACCGGGGCGACGACCCGGAGCCGGCCGTCGTTCAGGTACAGCCGTACGCCGCGGCCTTCCAGGTCGCTGATCAGGTCTTCGGCGGAGATGGTCACCGGGTCGCTCCGTCCTCGTCGGTCCCCGCGGGCAGGTCGAGCAGGCCCAGTGCGCGCGTCGCCTCTTCGTCCGACATCCTCTCGATCTCCTCCAGCAGCCGTTCCTCGACGGCCTCGCCGAGCGCGGCGACGGTGGGCCGGTCGAACAGGGCGATCAGGCCGAGCCGCACCCCGAACGCGGTGTGCAGCCGGGCGAGGACCTGGGTGGCGAGCAGCGAGTGGCCGCCCAGGTCGAAGAAGTCGTCGTGCACGCCGACGCGTTCCACGCCGAGCACCCCGGCCCAGATGGCGGCGACGGCCTCCTCGGTGGGGGTACGCGGCACGACGAACCCGGTGCCGAGGTCGGGCCGTGCTCCGTCCGGCGCGGGCAGCGCGGTCCGGTCGACCTTGCCGTTGGGCGTGACGGGCAGCGCGGCCAGGTCGACGAAGGCGCCCGGGACCATGTGGTCCGGGAGCGTCCGCCGCAGGAACGCCCGCAATTCGGACGCCGATGGCGGGGGCCCGGCATCGCCGGGTACCACGTAGCCGACCAGCCGCACGTCACCGTTCCGGCCCCGCGCGGCGACCGCGGCCGCGGCGACGGCCGGGTGGGCGGTGAGGGCCGCCTCGACCTCGCCGGGCTCGATCCGGAAGCCGCGCACCTTGACCTGGTGGTCGACGCGGCCGAGGAACTCCAGCTCGCCGTCCGGGAGCCAGCGCACCCGGTCGCCGCTGCGGTACAGCCGCCCGCCGTCCCCGCGGAACGGATCGGGCAGGAACCGCCCCGCGGTCAGCTCCGGCCGCCCGGCGTAACCGCGCGCGAGGCCGGCTCCGGCGATGAACAGCTCGCCGGGGACGCCGACCGGCACCGGGGCCATGTGCCGGTCCAGGACGTAGACGCGGGTCCCCGCCAGGGGCCCGCCGATCGGGGTGGCACCGTCGGCGGCGGCATCGAGCGCGGCGAGGTCGCTGGACGTGGAGTCGACCGTGGCCTCGGTGATCCCGAAGGCGGTCCGCAGTGTGACGGCCGGCCCGAACGCCTTCCGCGCCCGTGCGGCTGAGGAGCGGCGCCAGGTGTCGGTGGTCACGAGCAGCAGCCGCAGGGACGGCAGGGACCGGCCGGTGCGCTCGACGTGCTCGACCAGCTCGTCCACGAACCGGGGGGCCAACTCAAAGGCGTTCACCTCGTGCGCGGCCACCGCATCGGCCAGGTCGGCCACCGAGGCCTGCAGGCGGGACGGCGCGAGCACCAGGGTCCCGCCGCTGCCGAGCGCCCGCACCAGATCGCCGGTGAAGACGTCGAAGCCGGCGCTGGCCATCGACAGCCACCGGTGGCGCGTGCCCTCGGGCAGGAACGCGGCGGACCAGGCGCCGTAGACGGCGAGCAGGGCGGCGTGGTCGATCAGCACGCCCTTCGGCAGCCCGGTCGAACCCGAGGTGTAGATGACCGCGGCGAGCTGGCCCGGCGCGCACGGCGCGGCGGCCGGGCCGTCCACGGCAGGGCCCGCGCCCTCCGGGGTGATCGTCGGCCCGTCCCAGCCGTCCGGCGCCGCCGAGTCGGTGATCAGCAGGTGGACGTCGCTGTCGGCGAGCATGAACGTGAGCCGTTCCGCCGGGTACTCGGGGTCGAGCGGCAGGTACGCGCCGCCCGCCTTCCAGACCGCCAGGACCGCGGAGACCAGGTCCAGGCCGCGCGACAGGTGCAGCCCGACGACCGTCTCGGGGCCGACGCCGAGTCCGCGCAGGCGGCTCGCGAGACCGTCCGCGCGCCGTTCGAGCTCCGCGTAGGTCAGCGCGTCGCCGCCGAAGACGACGGCCGGCTGCGAGCCGTGCGCGGCGGCACGGCGGGCGATGAGCTCGTGCACGGTCCGGGCGGCGGGCGGCGGGGCGCCGGTGACGTTGAAGTCGGCGACCACCCGGCGGGTCTCCGCGGCGTCCAGGAGGTCCAGTTCGGACACCGGACGGCCGGGCTCGGCGGCGATCGCGGTCAGCAGCGTGACAAGATGGCCCGCCAGCCGCGCGGCGGTGCGTTCGTCGTAGAGGTCCCGGGCGAACTCGATCGCTCCGGCCAGGCCGCCCCCGGCGTGGTCCTCCAGCACCAGGGTCAAGTCGAAGAGCGTGGTCCGCCGCGGCACGTCGAAACCGGGATCGGCAGGCCGGGCGCCCTGACCGTAGTCGAACATCACCTGGAAGAGCGGGTGGCGGGATCGGTCGCGGTCGGGTTGGAGGGCGTCGACGAGCTGCTCGAACGGGAGGTCCTGGTGGGCGTAGGCTCCCAGTGCGCCTTGGCGCACCCGGTCCAGCAGTTCACCGAACGTGGGGTCGCCCGACAGGTCGGTCCGCATCACCAGCGTGTTGACGAAGAACCCGATCAGGCCCTCGGTCTCGGCCCGGTTGCGGCCCGCGATCGGCGTCCCGACCACCACGTCGTCCTGGTCGGCGTACCGGCCGAGAAGCACCGTGAACGCGGCCAGCAACGTCATGAACATCGTCGCGCCGGACTCCCCGCTCAGCGCGCGCAGCCGTGCGGTGACGTCGGCGGGAACCTCGAAGCCGACCGCCGAGCCCGCCGAGGACTGCGCCGCGGGACGAGGCCGGTCGGTGGGCAGTTCCAGCACGGGCAGCCCGTCCAGCCGATCCCGCCAGTACCCGAGCTGGCCTTCCAGCACCTCACCGCGCAGCCACTCCCGCTGCCACACCGCGTAATCGGCGTACTGCACCGGCAACGGCGCCAACGGAGACCGCTCACCACGACAGAACGCCTCGTACAGAGCCGACAGCTCATCCCGCAGCACACCCGCCGACCACTCATCCGACACCACATGATGCACACACAGACCCAACACATGATCATCCGCAGCCAGCACGAACAGCCGAGCCCGCAGCAACGGCCCCACCGCCAAGTCGAACGGTTCGGAGAGGTCCTCGGCCACCTTGGTCCGGGCCTCGTGCAGCGGGTCGGCCGCACCGCTCACGTCGAGGATCGGCAGGTGTACCTCCGCCGGAGGATCGATGGCCTGGAAAGGAATGCCTTCCTCGTCGGCGACCAGGCGCGTCCGCAGCACCTCGTGGCGTTCGACCAGCGCGGTGAGCGCGGCCCGAAGCGCGGCCGCGTCGACCGTGCCCGCCAGCCGCATGACGACGAGGGCGTTGTAGTCCACTGAGCCGGGTTCGAGTTGGTCGAGGAACCACAGGCGCTGCTGCGCGAACGACAACGGCAACCGCCGCCCGCGCCGGTCCACCGGCACGATCGGTGGTGCGGACCCGCCCGGCGACACCCCCGCCACCACGGCCGCAAGCCCCGCCACCGTCGGATGGTCGAACAGCTCCGACAGCGGCACCTCGACGCCCAGCACACCCCGGATCCGGGACACCACCCGTGTGGCCAGCAGCGAATGCCCGCCCAGCTCGAAAAAGTCGTCATCGACCCCGACACGCTCCAGACCCAGAACCTGGGCCCACACCCCCGCCAGCACCTCCTCGACAGGCGTGCGCCCCACCCCCGAACCGGCCACCTCACCACGTGCCGGATCCGGAGCGGGCAACGCCTTCCGGTCGACCTTCCCATTCGCCGTGCGCGGCAGCGACGCCAACTCCACGAACACCGCCGGAACCAGGTGACCAGGCAAGGTCCGCA
>NZ_JAGEOK010000081.1 GCF_017573545.1 Actinomadura nitritigenes
CCAGCTCAAGTCATGGCGAATCCTACGGAAGCTGCGCTGCTGCCCCCACCGCGCCGGCCGCATCGCCAAGGCCATCCATACCCTGCAACTCCGCGAAACCGCAGCACGCTGAAAAAGGCTCAGTGTCTGTTGACCTGTCGCGACGAGCGACCGTTGCTCGTCTTGAACACCGAACACTTCCAGTTGGCACACCGTCAGGGTTCGTCCCGTCTTTTGCACTGTCCCTATGGCGTGGAGGTGATCACCCACGGCAGGGGACAGAAGGTTGATCTTGTACTCCACCGTCAGCACCGCTGTGTGATCGGGAAACAGGGTGAACGCCGCGTAGCCGCCTGCGGTGTCCGCGATTGCACTGGTGGCTCCCGCATGGATGTAGCCGTGCTGCTGGGTGACTTCTGGCCTGCGGGGAAGCACGATGTGCACGATTCCCGGTGCGATGTGCGTGATACGGGCACCGAGGTGCCGCATCAGTCCCTGCTGATCGAAGCTGGCTCTGATGCGCGCCTGCACCTCGGGTCTTGCTTGTTGCTCTTGCGTCTGGTCTTCCATGCCTACTCCCATCTCTTAAGGAACCCGACCGAGAAGACGAACGGTCCGTCCGGTCTCTAGTGCGCGGCTCTTCGGGCGAGTCCCGTGTAGTCGGCTATGTGGCATCGGGCAAGGCTGTTGACGACTGGAGCGACGTAGCAGGCTGGCGGCGCGAAGGGCGTCAGGTCGGCCGTACGTGCGCGGCCCTGGGATGCGGAGCGGTCGGCGCCAGCGTCCGTTCCGGCGAGTCCCCCGCCAGGGCGTGCGCCGCTCCCGCTCCGGCCAGGAAGCGGGCGAGCGCACCGGCACTGCAGGGAGCATCCGCTTCATGGCAGGGATTCGATGGCTTCATTCATTCCTGCACCGAAGGCTCGTGGCGGCCGTCAGAGAAGCGGGCGTTTGCCGTCCAGGTCGCGGCCTGCGGTGGTCACAGGTGTTTTCTGAGGTCGTTGACGTCGAGGAGGGGCAGACCCCAGCGGAGCGCGGCGACTTCGAGATCGGCGGCCTTGGCCATGGTTCCGTCGGGGTTCATGACCTCGCAGCAGACTCCGACCGGCGGAAGACCGGCCGCCTCGCACATCGCAACGGTCGCCTCGGTGTGCCCGGCGCGTTCGGCCAGGCCGCCGGGACGTGCGGCCAGCGGGAACACATGCCCCGGCCGCAGGAAGTCGGCCGGGGCGGAGTCCTGGTCGGCCAGGCGCCGCACGGTCGCGGCGCGCTCGGCCGCCGACACCCCGGTGCCGGTGCCGGCCGCCAGGTCCACCGGGATGTGCGGCCGGGTGCCGTGCCGGTCGCCCGGCCCGGGAACCGGTGGGAGCTCCAGCCGTTCCAAGACCTCGGGCGCGCACGGCACGGTCGGGTGGCCGCAGACCTGGGTGAGCAGGAACGTGAACGCCTCCGGACGCAGGCGCGCCCCCGCGAACACCACATCCCCCTCCCCCTCCCGGTCGGGGTCCCAGACGACCACGCCTCCCCCGGCCGCCAGCTGCGCCACCGCCTTCTGCACGCCGTGGCCGCCTTCCACCCGGCCCGCCCACCCGAGCGCCGACACCGCCTCGGTAACCGCGCGGTGCGAGCCGGACGGCCGGCGCCGCACCAGCCGGGTGACCAGGTCGGGCTCCAGGTTCACCCGATCGCCCACCGCCAGGTCCGACAACGCGGTGAGCTGCAAGGTCACCGGGACGAGCACCACCGAGAACCGGTCGCGGGACGCCTCGGCGACGGTCAGGCTGACGCCGTCGACCGCGATCTGCACCTTGGGGACCACCAGCGGCAGGAAACGCTCCGGCGGCTTGATCCACAACCGCCGCGCCGTCGCCTCGTCGTCGACACGCACGATCTTGCCCACGGCGTCCACGTTCCCCTGCACCAGATGACCGGCCAGCGGATCGCCCAGCGCCAGCGGCGCCTCCACGTTGACCCGCGTGCCGACCCGGATCCGGTCCAGGGTCGTACGGCGCCGAGTCTCACCCGACAGCTCGGCCTCCAGCACCCCGGAATCCCGTCCGGACCCGACCACGCCGAGCCCGACACCGTTCAGGCAGATCGTCCGGGGCCTGCCCGCGGCGACCTTCGAGGCGCTGACCGCGATACGGGCCTGGTCGACGGCCTCCACCGTGCCGACCTGCGCAACACGTCCGGTGAACATGCGATACCACCTCTCGGCAGCGGCAGGACGGTCCTGACCGCGCGAGCAACCAGGGGCCGCTACCAGCGGCCCGAGAGGTGGCGGGGTATCACCGCGTGGCCCGGAATCACACCGAGTCGTCCCGCCGCGGCCGGCGGGACCGGCGGGCTGTCACCGCCGCACCTTGGAATCGCACCGACACAACAGATACCACCCGCCCCCCACGACGATCAACAAACGGACCTTGCTCCTCGGGCCGTCACCGATCAGCAACGGCCGTTGGATCCCCTAACGTCCTCGTGCATGGTCGTGCGCCGGTTCTGCGGGTGGGCGATGCCGTGGTCGACCCGAATCCGCTGGACGGAATGGGCATGGCGCCGGTCGGCGTGGAGCTCCTCGTTCCAGGCCGGGGCGTCGCGGAACTTGCGGTGCGGCGGCGTCACCACCTGACCGGCGGTCTCGGCGCCCAGGTCCTGGTTGCCGGCGGCGGCCAGGATCTGCACCGGCGGACCCGCGGCCAGAAGCTCGACCAGCCCCGACCGGAGGGCCTGGGTGCTGCCTCGGGTGATGGTGGATCGACTCACGCCGAACCAACAGCCCTGCACGTCATGGGCCACACCGTGCCGCAGATGGATCAGCGTGGCCGCAGCCGGTCCGGCCGCCACCACAACCATGCACGAGGACGTTAGCGGCCGTTGGTGTGGCTGAAGGCCTGGCGGTAGTCGCGGGGTGGCAGGCCGACGTGGCGGGTGAAGTGGTGGCGCAGGGTGAGGGGAGTGCCGAAGCCGCAGCGGCGGGCGATGGCGGTGATGGGCAGGTCGCTGACTTCCAGGAGGTGTTGGGCGGCCAGGACGCGCTGGGTCAGGAGCCACTGCAGCGGGGTGTCGCCGGTGGCCTGGACGAAGCGGCGGGCGAAACTGCGCTCGGACATGCGGGCCAGGTCCGCCATGTGCGCGACGGTCCACGGGTGGGCCAGGTCGTTGAGGACCCGTTCGCGTAGCTCCGACAGGTTGTCGGTCTGCCCCCGAACGGCGGGGATGGGGCGGGTGATGAACTGTGCCTGTCCGCCGGGCCGGAACGGTGCGGTGACCATGGTGCGCGCGATCTCGGCCGCGACGGCTGCGCCGTGGTCGCGGCGGACCAGGTGCAGGCACAGGTCGATGCCCGCGGCCACACCCGCCGAGGTCCATATCGCGCCGTCCCCGACGAACAGGACGTTCGGGTCCACCATCACGTCGGGGTGGCGCCGGGCGAGTTCCTCGGCGTCCAGCCAGTGGGCGGTGGCGCGGCGGCCGTCCAGGAGGCCGGCGGCAGCGAGCAGGAACGCACCCGAGCACAGGGACGCCACGGTGGCGCCGCGTGCGTGGGCAGCGCGCAGTGCGCCCAGAACGTGCGGATGGACGGGCTCTGTGGGGTGCTGAACGCCGGGAACGATGACCAGATCGCACTCGTCCAGGCCGTCCAGACCGTGATCGGGTACGCAGGTCACGCCCGGGTTCATGCCGACCGTGGAGCCGTGCGGCCCGCAGGTGCGCAGTTCGAACCGCGGGACGCCGCGGGCGGTCCGGTCGAGCCCCCAGACCTCGGTGGCCACGGCGTAGTCGAACACGCGGGCGTGCTCGGTGACCAGTATCCCCACACGCATCATGGCGGAAATCTATCTCACGGTGGCGTTTCAGCCACTCACGCCCTCGGCGGCTCGCCGATCAGGCTGGACATCGACATTTCCCCTTGGAGGAGGAGTACGGTGCCATGCCGCTGGCTTTGTTCGCCCTGGCCCTCACGGCGTTCGGGGTGGGGACCTCGGAGTTCGCCATCATGGGGCTGCTGCCGCAGGTCGCCCACGGGGTCGGGGTGTCCATCCCGGACGCGGGGGGCCTGATCACCGGGTACGCCGCTGGTGTGATCGTCGGGGCACCGCTGCTCACCGCCGCCTCGGCCAGACTGCCTCGCCGCACGACGCTGATGATGATCGCGACGCTGCTGGCGGCGGGCAGCGCCTTGTCGGCGGTCGCCCCCGGCTATGGCCTGCTGCTGACGGCCAGGGTGGTCGCGGGCGTGCCCCAGGGGGCACTGTTCGGCGTCGGGTCGGTGGTCGCGGCGCAACTCGTTCCGCCGGAACGGCGTGCAAGCGCGATGTCGGTGATGTTCGGCGGGTTCACCATGGCCAACGTGGCCGGAGTGCCGCTGGTGACCTGGCTGGGGGAGGCCGCGGGCTGGCGGGCCACGTTCTGGGCGATCGGGGCACTGGGCGTTCTGTCGATGGTCGGCATCGCCGCGTTGGTCCCACGCCGGCTGCGGCCCGAGGACGAGACGGGACTGCGTTCGCAACTGGCGACGCTGCGGCGGCCCCAGGTCTGGCTCGCGATGGGCGTGACGACGGCGGGCTTCGGTGGCGTCTTCGCCTCCTTCACCTATGTCACGCCGATGATGACCACGGTGGCGGGCTTCAGCGGATCCAGCATGACGGCGCTGCTGGTCGTTTTCGGGCTGGGCATGGCCGCCGGCAACCTGGTGGCGGGCCGCTACGCCGGGCGGCGACTCATGCCGAGCCTGTATGTGTTCCTGGCCGGGCTGACCATCGTGCTGAGCATGTTCGTGATGACGGCGCACAGCAAGGCCCTCGCCGCCTGCACCTTGTTCCTGCTGGGGCTGTTCGGGTTCGCGACCGTCCCGGCACTGCAGATGCGCATCCTGGACAAGGCCGCAGGCGCCCCCACCCTCGCCTCCGCACTCAACCTGTCGGCGTTCAACATCGCCAACGCGCTCGGCGCCTTCCTCGGCGGCATGGTGATCAGAGCCGGCTTCGGCTACACCGGCCCCAACGCGATCGGCGCGGTACTAGCCGCCACCGGGCTGGCCTTGGCCATCTGCTCAGGCCTGATCGACGCGCGCGCCAAGGAGGCCGTCGCACGATGACCGGCACACCCGGAACCGAACGCTACACACCCGGCCACGACACCTCCGCCATCGAATTCATGGCCGCCAGAAGAGCCGCGACGCACGCGCGGTTCTTCCTGCCGCACCTCACCCCGGGAACGACCTTGCTGGACCTGGGATGCGGGCCCGGCACCATCACCGCCGATCTGGCCGCCGCCGTCGCGCCGGGACAGGTACTCGGACTCGACCAGCAGGCTTCCCAACTCTCCAGCGCACGCGCACTCGCGCACCGGAGAGGCCTCACCAACATCCGCTTCCGGCAGGGATCCTGCTACGACATCCCGCTGGACGACAGATCGGTCGACCGCGTCTTCTCCCACGCCCTGATGGAACACCTCGCCCACCCGGCCCAGGCCATGGCCGAGATACGGCGGGTACTGCGCCCCGGCGGCACAGTCGGCCTCTGCAGCCCCGACTGGGGCGGCTTTCTGCTGAGCCCACCCTGCGACGACGCCGTCGCCGCCTACACGAACTTGCAGCAAGCCAACGGCGGAGACCCCTTCGTCGGCCACAAACTCAGGGATTACCTGCTCGATGTGGGATTCGAGCAATGCCACCTCGACGTCCACTACGAACGCCATGCCGACCCGTCCCGCATCGCCGACTATCTCGCGCTCCAACTCGACACCGCAGGACAGACCGCCCACGCTCGCCGGCTCCGTGGCTGGGCCACCAGCCCAAGCGCGATGTTCGCTCAAGCATGGGTCACCGCCATCGCCTCACGCCCCCGCTGAAACCCGGCCGGCGAAAAGGCCGACCGACCAGCATCAGTGAGCCTTTTTCAGCGTGCTGCGGTTTCGCGGAGTTGCAGGGTATGGATGGCCTTGGCGATGCGGCCGGCGCGGTGGGGGCAGCAGCGCAGCTTCCGTAGGATTCGCCATGACTTGAGCTGGG
>NZ_JAGEOK010000082.1 GCF_017573545.1 Actinomadura nitritigenes
GGCTACCGGCGCCTGACCGTCCGCTACGAACGCCACGGCCACCTGTTCAACGCCTTCCTCGTCCTCGCCGCAGCCATCACCTGCTACAAGAAGCTCACACAACTCCCCACATGAGACACGCTCTAAGCCTGTGGCGCTCGAGGACATCATCGTGCGCTTGCAGGCCATGCTGCAGCACCTGAGCATCGACCAGCCGGACGACGGTCTCGTCCCAGCCACCCGGCGCCTCGCGGTGTCAGATCTGGTGATGGACGAGAAGCAGCGCACGGTCTGGCGCGGAGATCAGCTCCTGGAACTCAACTCCGAGGAGTTCGCTCTCCTCCGATTCCTCATGCACAACCCTGGCCGCGTGATCAGCGCCACCGAGATCTTCGAACAGATCTGGTTCTATGACTTCGGGCCCCACTCCCACGCCCTCGAGCTGTACATCGGCTATCTGCGTCAGAAAGTAGATGCTGGTAGGGAGCCCCTACTGCACGTCGTCGCCGGTCCGGCCTACATGCTCGGACCGAAACCGCCGTGACCCGCCGTCGCGTCGACCGGCACCGGTATATCGGGACCTCCGACGCCGGCGCGGATTCCCTCAATGCCAGCCGAACCGGTGTCCGCTGAACGGACCCCGTCATCACAGTCCGGAACCTCGGCGTTCAGCCGTCACGCCGTCGTATGCCGACGCTCGACGCCGACCGGGGACCACCGGCCGGGCCGGCCCCACCTGATAGGCGGAGCGCCGTCCTCGGGCATCAGGTCGTGAACACGAAGATCCGCGCGCACTGGTAGAAGGCATCGAAGCGGTGGCGGGCTCGCACCGCAGACAATGCAGCCGGATGAGCGCCGTTGTGGATGTGTCCGCGCGCCTCACCCGCTCCTAGGAAAATCGTCAAGATCTTCCCGCGGCACGGCCTCGAGCAGGGAACGCAACAGCGCCGGGACGATCCCCGCGCGCGCGGGGATCGTCCGTGCCCTCGTCGCCCCTGCGAAGGTTCACAGCATTCGCTCTCTGCGGAGGATGCGTCCACCTCGAGGATCGCGCTCAGCGCTCGGGACACCAGGGGGCATTTGGGGGGGCCGATGGGGGTCCGATGGGGGTCCGGACCGGCAAGGAACGGACCGGACCCCCTTTTACCTTGTGGTGCTCTGAGCTGCAGATATGGGATTTCCGATCACCATGGATGATCTCCGGTCACGCGGATGATGGGACTGCTAATGCGGTTTGGGTTTACCGCCCATCCGGGGTTCAAATCCCCGATCCTCCGCCACTACCAGCGCCTCCGCCGAGTGAGACGATCTCGGCGGGGGCGTTTTTGGTGACCGGTGTGGCCATGGTGTGGCCATCACGTCGCAGCGGCACCACCGCGGCCACCGCCTCAGCGCGGCCTTGGCCACCTCGGGCAGGACCGAGGCGTAGGTGTCCGCGGTGAACGATGACCGAGCGTCGCACTGATCACCTTCATGTCGACCTTGCCGAGCAGGCTCAGCGTCGCCGCGCCGTGGCGCAGGTCGTGGAACCGGATGGGCGGGAGGGGGAGCCCGCACGGGCGGCCCCGCGCACGCGGGAGTGGGCAGGACATCGTCGGTGAGGCGGAACTTTGGTCGTTGGACTGCGCGGTGCGGGCATGTCAGCCGCCCAGCTTCACGACCAGTGAGCGCAGGTGAGGTGCTGCGGCGTTCTCCTGGCCGCGCTTCACCCACGCCGCGATGTGTTCGCTGACCAACTCGGCGAGGCCGGCGCGCTCGTCGTCGCTGAGCTCGACCGTGGTCGTGGTGCTGGTCCGGCAGTCGTAAGCCGCGAAGAGGATGTCCCCGACCGCCTGCTCGGCCGCAGAGGGCTTGCGGTTGCGCTGAGCGTGCCAAGCGGCACTGTTGTTGACGACGCCCCAGCCGTACAGGGCCTCATAGTTGGTGAGCTCGAGCCTCATTGGGGCCGTTGCCTCTCACTGCAAGGGTGTAGCCACACCCTATGCAGGCACCCTATGCAGGTGCGGCCACCTCGATCGGCCGGACGACACCCCCTGCCAGGCCACCGCCCGCCTACGCGGCCGACTTTCGCCATAACGCGGCTGTCCTCTCAAGGCTCGCCCTGGGGGAGCCGCCCGAGATCATCACCGTCGAGGAGGAGCCATGTCGTTCGCTCAGGTGGGCTCGGACACATCGTCCTGAGTGATCGGTGCGATCCGGGGTTCTCGCCCTGGTCGCGCCGACGGGCAGGGCCGCTTGCGCGGTCCTGCCCGTCGGCGGTCTGTTCTTGGTGCGCGTTGTCAGAGCGCGCGGACCAGGTCGGCCTGCATGCCCTTGGGGCCGCGGATGGAGGTGAACTCCACCTTCTGGTCCTCTTCCAGGGTGCGGTAGCCGTCGCTGTCGATCACGGACTGATGGACGAAGATGTCGGCGGTGCCGTCATCGGGGGCGATGAACCCGAACCCCTTGTCGGCGTTGAACCACTTCACGGTTCCCTGAGTCATTTGGTGTCCTCCCTTTGGGCGACGGACCACGCGGCCGCGTGGTCCGGGCTGCTGGCCGTACGCCCGCCTGGAGTCGCCCCCAAAAGACAAAACGCCCGCCGGAAGAAATCCGCGGGCGTTTCCACGTTCGCAAACTCGACTACAACCATTGATCCCGACCCTACACCAGATCAGCGGAATCCGCCGAGGTCAGCCCCTTCCAGTTTCCTGGGCGGGGTTCTGGTCGAGGCGTGCCTGGAGTTGGGCGTTGATGCGCTGGGCTTCGGCCAGCTGGTCTTCCAGGATGATGATGCGGCAGGCCGCCTCCAGGGCGGTGCCCTGGTCGACCAGATCGCGGGCGCGGTGCGCGAGGCGCAGCTGGTAGCGGGAGTAGCGGCGGTGCCCGCCGGCCGAGCGTTGCGGGACGAACAGTTTCGCGGCGTCCAGGCCGCGCAGGAACCCGGGGGTGACGCCGAGGATCTCGGCGGCCCGGCCCATGCTGTACGCCGGGTAGTCCTCATCGTCAAGCTTGTCTTCGAGCTCGCTGTCGATCTCGGGGTCGGCGGTGCTCTGCGCCGGACGGGGCTCGGCGGGGCGCGGGTCACGGTGTGCTGGTCGGGTACCGGGCTGAACCGGCTGGGGTGCTTTCACAGAACCTTCCGTAGTGTTCGTCGGGGGTGCATGTGCGCCGGGTGTCGGTGCCGGATCCGGGCGGGGCGAACGACGAGGCCCCGGCGCCCAATGACGGCGCCGGGGCCATGAGGTACAACACCATCTATCCGGCGCTGAGGCCGGGGGTCTTCCGCGCCGGCCTGTTCCGGCATGGGCGCGGGGATCGCGGATGCGTGACCGTCAACCACCGTCCAATCCGTGGGGCTGCGGTACCCGTGCGGCGTGACTGAAACTGCCTGCGACGGGCGATCCCGATGGTGCCGAGATCCTCCTTCCGTGTTCTCTCTACCGGTGTTTCCTGCGTTGTTGTCACTTGCCTTCGTGCTGCCGACGGCTCGTTGGCCGCCGTGCGCGAGGCCGGCTGCCGGAGTCCCTTCCACTGCGTTGACCCCGGCACGTCCGGCCCGCGTCATCCATCCTTGCGGGCAGTTCGTCCTCTGCCACGTCTGCTGGACTTGTTCCTTTTCGATGACAGGAACACTACCCCACCCCGCCGCGAATATCTACCTCGATCACCACAGATTTTCGGCGATCCGCTGGTGCGGTCGTACGCATGGGGTCGCTCCGTGGCCGCGCGGTGACGGCATCGCCGCTGGGACGGTTCACTCGCCGACACCGGCCTGCACATCGGCGGCGTCGGGGCCGTCTGCGTCGGAGTGGGTGGCGTCGGCTGCGGCCAGCGCCCGGTTGAGGCCGTTCAGCGCGGCCTCGCATTCGTGGCGGCTCATCAACCAGCCCGTGCCCCAGTGCGAGACCAGGAACCGAGCCCGGATCATCAGTTTGCGGCGGGTCCTGGTGTCGGTGGCGGCGCCGCTGTCGAGGTACTCCTCGATCGTCTGCTCGCACAACTCGGCCGCGCGAAGCCAGGATCTGGCGCCCTGGGCCGACATCCCGGACGCCCGCCGCCGGCATGCGCGGGCCGCCGCTTGAATCCGCGACAGGTCACCGTCACAACGGACCAGGATCTTCAGCGTGTGGTAGTACGGGACGGCCTCTCCGCGGGGCAGCCAGTACGGCTCCGGTCCGGGACCGACGTCGATGAACATCGCCCGGCCCGGACCGTCGACCTCGAACCGCAAGCACGTATCGGCCTGCCTGTGCGCGAACCAGGCGTCCTTGCGGGCACGATCGCCGTGCCGGTCCTGGGCCGACTTGTGAGCCGATTCGCTGACGCCGCCGTGCATGCGCGGTCCTCCCTCGTTCGCCCGGCGCGCTGCTCACCGCTGGAGCAACCTGGACGCCAAGGACCGTTCGCCGGGCTTGCACACCTTCCTTGTCTCCACAAGATGATGCGGCAGGTGGCCTTTGAGGTGACGCCCCACTCCACCGGGCCGCGGTGAACGAGATGCACCCGAAGCGTTGAAGGGGCCGGGCCCGACAGCAGGAGACGCCGGTGTTGAAAGGGTTGTGACAGGTCCGGGCGGCGGGGCGTCAGGAAGCCGCGGTGGTGCGGGAGCGGACGAGCAGGACCGGGCCGTACCGGTTGGTGCCATCACCGGTGATGTGGGCGTCCCGTTGCGCGCTGAAACCGAACCCCGCGGCGAGCAGGACGTCGGCGATCGCGCTGAGCATCACCGCGGCGATCCGGTCGTGCTGCGCGTCCGGGTGAGCTCGGGCGTATTCGGCGTCCACCGAGTAAAAGACCTCCACCTTGTCGCCCTGGCCGCTCAGCCGGAACCCGCCATCGAAGGTGTCGGGCCACTGCGCGGCCTCGGCGACGTCCAGGCCCTTGATACCGGCGGCGTCCAGAGTCGCCCACACGGCTGCCGACAGATCCTTGCCCGCAGGAGTGTAAAGACCCATGCCGGCCACTGTAGGCGCGCGGGTCCACCAGCTCACCGCGCCCTGTGGATCTGCTGGTCGACGGTGCGTTGGAAGAAAGGGTCGACCTCGATCTGTGCCGCGTACGGCGCGGGGACGGGGAGGGTTGGGGATGGCGCCGCTGTGGGCCGGACGGAAGCCCGTATGTTGAGGTGGTGGGGCAGTGTTTCTGGGGCCCCGGGGAGGTGAGGTTCATGAGCGGGACCATGCCCGAGGTGTGGATCTCGGCTGCTGACGGCGATCTGGTCCGTGCCGATGCGATCGTGATTCTGCGCCTGGACAGGACCGGGCGATTGACCGTGCAGTTGCGCGATGAGGCGAGGGTCAGCGTGACCTTGCTGGAGGGCGCGTCGGGAGGCGGTCACCCGCCTGCCGACTTCCACCGCGAGCTGATCCGGATGATCGCCGAGGTGGCGGACTCCGGCAGCGCGCAGTTGATCAGCGCGCGGCGTGTGGACGGCGGATGGCGGTGGGTCAGCGAGCCTCTGTAGGCGCGTCCGGTCCCGTGTGCGGGGCTCCGGCGGTCGCCCCGGGAACGCGGAGGGCGAGGATGGCGACGTCGTCCTCGCCGTTGGGTTCCATGTGTTCGAGGAGCTGGTCGCACAGGTCGGGGAGGGGAAGCCGGGCGAGGTGGGAGCTGTGGTGGCGTAGGCCGGTGAGGCTGTCGGTGAGGTCGGTGCCGCGGGCTTCGATGAGGCCGTCGGTGTAGAGCAGGAGCGTCGACAGCGGCGGCAGATGGCGGGCGCCGTCGGGGCGGCCGTCGTCGAGGCCGGGGCTGCCGAGCAGCATTCCGTGCTCGTCGAGGAAGGTCGTGCCGCCGTCCTGGGTGATCAGCAGCGGCGGCGGGTGGCCGGCGTTGCACCAG
>NZ_JAGEOK010000083.1 GCF_017573545.1 Actinomadura nitritigenes
GGCATCGTCGTCAAGGACAACCACGACGGCACCATCTCCACCATCGAGGGCAACACCGGCAACGCGGTGAAGCAGAAGGTCCGCGACACCTCCACCGTCGCCGGCTACGGCTACCCGCAGTACCGGTGAGCCGGGGCCGCACAGCGGCCCCCTTCCCCCCCCGCACCCGCCCAGCGGTGCTCCCCCCGCTCTTCTTTTCCATCCCCCGCGCGATCACGTCCACGTGCCGTGCGCCGGACCCGCCATGCCCGAACCGGGCGTGACCCCACGCCCCCGGGCGTGACCCCACGCCCCCGGGCGTGACCCCACGCCCCCGGGCGTGACCGGCGCAGGGACCACCGAGCGAAGGATGAACATGCAGCAGCGAGCCATCGACACCGCCCTGACCGCCCTGACCGGTACCGCCCTTGCGGGCATGCTGGTCGCGGGCGTGGCGGTCGAGAGCGCCCACGGCGCCCCGGCGGACAAGCCGATGGCGCACACCGCCACCTCCCAGCAGACGACCGGGCACCACACCACCGGCCACACCACCGGCAAGACCGGCAAGGCCGGCAAGAAGACCGCGGCCAAGACCCGCGCCGTCCTGTCGGGCAGCACCACCGCGTCCTACTTCTGGGACGACGGCTCGGGCGTCAACGGCGACACCGGCGCCCCCGCCAGCGGAAAGCCCATGCAAAAGGGCATGTTCGCCAGCCCCAGCTGGCCCATGAACACCAAGGTCAAGGTCACCTACCAGGGCCGCAGCGTCACCGGCTTCGTCGGCGACCGCGGACCCGGCGAACCCTCCCACCGCGGCGTCATGCTCGACCTGGACACCTACACCTTCCGCCACCTGGTCGACGGCAAGAAGCCCACCAGCAAGTACGACACCGGCACCTCCGCCGGCCACCTCAAGGGCGTCAAGTACCAAGTCCTGTCCTGGGGCCACGGCGCCGGCACCAAGGGCACCCCCAAGCCCCTCGGATAACCGGCCCGCCAGGGCGACCCCCACCCGAACACCCCCCAGACACCCCCAGACCCCCGGATCCCCCCATCATCGGACCCCGCTCCCGTCCCCGGACGAGAGCGGGGTCCGTCACGTCCGGAGCGGGATCGCAGACGGCCACGCGAAGCTTTGGTTGTTGGCGGGCCGGTTGCGGCACTGCCGCCCGCGCGGCGGCGCCCACCGCCCTGCGGAAGGGTCGGCGCGGGGGGTCCTCCCAGCTCATACAACTTCCACAGCTCATCGGGAACCAGGCGAACGCCAGAGCGTGCACAGCTTGATCAACGCTCGGCCGTCGGCTGTCTTCCGGCCCTGGCCGGCGGGGCCGCCTGGCGCCGCACCGGCGAAGAGCACTACCTGTCGGCGGCCTTCTGGATGCAGCTCCTGGCGGGCTTTGCGATGAAGGACGAGCGTGCGGAGAGTCCGGGCGGTGAGCCTTTCCGCTGCGCTGAGCGCTCGGCACGGGGAGCTGGGACGCAGCAGGTCGGACGAGGCGGACAGACGGGCGGCCAGGGGCATCCGCTGCCACGGGTCCACCTGGGCCCGCACCAGACGCCCCGCCCCCCTCTGCACACTCGCGATGGACTTTGGTCCCGTCTCGACGTGACCGACGGCCATGGGGACGGGACGGCGTCGGAGAAACCATGGAATCGGAACCCATTACCAGGAGGCACACATGTCCGCGCTGGAGCGTCGCGAGTCCGGCGGTGCGCTGCGTACCGGTCGGAGCTCGACTACGGCTCCTTCACCTGGTCCCGCCAAGCGCGAGGCCAAGCGGATCACCGTCACCGAATGACACGCCACGGCAACCCGGTAATGGCGACGAGACATGCCACCGACCGGAGCGGCAGCACCGCTCGAAGGCGGAATGGTCGGCACGGGACTCAGCCCCCGAACAGCGCCATCACCCTGGGCGCAGGGCCTTCCTTGCGCTCGATGATCAGTAGGAGGCATCGTGAACACCGACTTTCCACACCTCACCAGGTCAGCCAAAGCGCGCAACCTCTCACGCAGTACGCCACCCGCCGATGAGGTAAGGGCGCCCAAGGCTCCCGCGCTGGCGCGCCAGGCCTGCTGCTGCCTGGCCAAGCCGGTCGTCGTGACGATGATGCCGGTCTCCGAGGAGCGCCCAGCCCCGGTCGACATCCACTTGTGCGCCCATCATTACCGCGCCTCACGCGCGACCCTGGCGGAGGCCGGCGCGATCGTCTTCGACCGTGGCGGGAGACTGGTGGATTCCAGCACCGACGCTTTCGATCTGGTGTGATTCGTCATCGGCACATCCACGGGCGAGGCGAGCTTCCGCGTTGAGATCGCCCGCGATTCCGCCCCGGCAACCGGCCGTTCGGTGCTCTTGCCGCAGCGTCACGGGGCGGTATAGCGCTAGGGGTGATCTGCTTCCCGCTCGGCCGCCGCGACATTGTCCTTCACCACGAGGAAACTGTCTGGTGCCACCGAGATGGTGTCGATGCCCGCGCGCACCAGCAGCCGTGCGAACTCCGGATCGTCGCTGGGGCGTTGCCCGCACAACCCGACCTTGCGGCCTGTGTCTCGCGCTACGCCGATCACGGTCTCGATGCTGCGCGTGACCGCGGGGTCGCGCTCGTCGAACAGCGGCGCCAGCCGTTCGGAGTCGCGGTCGACACCGAGGGTGAGTTGGGTGAGGTCGTTGCTGCCGATGGAGAACCCGTCGAACCGCTGAGCGAACTCGGCGGCGAGCAGGACGTTGGAGGGTATCTCCACCATGACGTAGATCTCGAGTCCGTTGTCGCCCCGGCGCAGGCCGTGGTCGTCGAGCGTGGCCAGGACGTGGTCGGCCTCGGCCAGGGTGCGGCAGAACGGGATCATCACGATGGTGTTGGTCAGACCCATCTCGTCCCGGACGCGGCGGATGGCGCGGCATTCCAGGCCGAATCCGGCCCGGTAGTCCTCGCTGTAGTAGCGGCTGGCGCCGCGCCAGCCGATCATCGGGTTCTCCTCCGCCGGTTCGAATGCCGCCCCGCCGATGAGCCGGGCGTACTCGTTCGTTTTGAAGTCGCTCATCCGCACGATGACCGGCCGGGGCCACCAGGCCGCGGCGATACGGCCGATCCCGTAGGCCAGCCGCTGGACGAAGAACTCGGTCCCGTCCTCGTGGCCCCGGGTGAGCTCGGCGATACGCCGTCGGGCGTCGGCGTCCTCGACCTCGTCGGGACGGATCAGGGCCATCGGGTGGATCTTGATGTGATTGTTGATCACGAACTCCATCCGGGCCAGGCCGACACCGGCGGCCGGCAGCCTCCACCACCGGAAGGCCGCCGCCGGGTTGGCGAGATTGAGCATCACCCCGGTCGCGGTGGCGGGGATCTCCGAGAGATCGAGCTCGCGCTCGTCGTAGTCGAGAACACCCCGGTAGACGTGGGCCTGCTCGCCCTCGGCGCAGGAGACCGTGATCTCCTGCCCGTCGGTCAGCACGCTCGTGGCGTCGCCGGTGCCCACGATGGCGGCCACGCCCAGTTCCCGGCTCACGATCGCCGCATGGGACGTGCGGCCGCCATGGTCGGTGACGATGGCCGCCGCGCGCTTCATGATCGGCTCCCAGTCCGGGTCGGTCGCGCCGGTGACGAGCACGGCGCCGTCGGTGAACCGGTCGATCTCGGCCGTGCTGCGCAGGTTGCAGACCTTGCCGGTGGCGATGGCGTCACCGATGGCCAGGCCGTCCACCAGGCGTTCCCCGCGCTCGCGTAGCCGGTAGGAGCGCAGTGTGGACGCCTGCTTGCGGGCCTGGACGGTCTCGGGGCGGGCCTGGACGATGTACATCTCGCCCGTCTCGCCGTCCTTGGCCCACTCGATGTCCATCGGGCAGCCGTAGTGGTCCTCGATGATCGTCGCCCATCGGGCGAGCTGCACGATCTCCTCGTCCCGCAGGACGAGGCCGACTCGCTCGTCGTCGCTGGTCTCCAGCGTCCGCGTGGGCTCCTCCGCGGCGGTCCCGTAGACGATCTTGGATTGCTTGCCTCCCGCGGTCTTGGAGATCACCGGGTTGGCGGCTTGGTCGAGCAGCGGTTTGAAGACCATGTACTCGTCCGGATCGACCTTCCCCGCCACGACGGACTCGCCCAGGCCCCACGACGCGTTGATGAGCACGACCTTCGGGAATCCGCTGTCGGTGTCGATGGAGAACATCACCCCCGCACCGGCCCGGTCGGAGCGGACCATCTGCTGCACCCCGACCGACAGAGCCACCTTCAGGTGGTCGAAGCCGTTGTTCTCCCGGTAGCTGATCGCCCGGTCGGTGAACAAGGACGCGTAGCAGCGCTTGCACGCCTCCAGCAGCCGCTCCCGGCCGGTGATATTGAGGAAGGTCTCCTGCTGCCCGGCGAAACTGGCCTCCGGCAGATCCTCGGCCGTGGCGCTGCTGCGCACCGCCACATCCGGGTCCGCCCGGCCCAGGCCGGTCGCGAGATCCGCGTAGGCGTCGGCGATGGCGCGGGCGATGTGCGGCGGGAACTCGGCGTCGGCGAACATGGCGCGGATCGTCCGGGCCACCTCTGACAGTTCAGCTCCCTGCCGAAGAGCCGCCAGTTGTTTGCGGACACGGCCCCGCATGTCGTTGGCGTCCAGAAACTCCCAGTACGCGTCGGCGGTGGTGGCGAACCCTCCCGGCACCCGGATGCCCTGCGCCGACAACGTCCCGATCATCTCGCCAAGGGAGGCGTTCTTACCGCCGACCATCCCGACGTCCCGCGCCGACAGGTCGTCGAACCACCTCACCGCGCGCTGCTGAGTCATGTCACGCCTCCCTCACGTCTTTGGGTACCGACGCCATGGGGCTCGGGTACACCCGAGGCCCTTCCCGTCCGGCGCGGCGAGCGACCGCGTTCTGGTGGCGGGACGTGCCTCGTCCGCAGCCCACTTGCATGGACGTAAGAGAAGAGACCGACGAACCCGGCCGTGCAAACGGCGGAGAGGCCGGGGCCGCGCCTTCAGGGAGCGCCCCGAATTCGCCAAAGACATCGCCAGATGCACCCGACATTCCACTCGCCCAATACCGGAGCCACACCATGATCAGGGGCGGTGACAGTCCAGCGACAGGATCCCGCGCACCCCGCTTCTCGCCCGGCTACCTGCCCAGTCTCCGCCAAAGCAACGATCGCCGCACGGTCAAGAACCCGCTTGACCGTGACCGGCCCCGCACCCGGCGAACCGTGCGACCGGTTTCGCCGCAAGCCCGCAACGACCTCGTCGAACGCTGTGTCCGCTCCCGTGAACGAACCGATTGGGCGGTCCCTACGCCAGGGACGGCCGGTTCACCGAGGTTCCGTGCGAGCACTCACGGCCATTGAGATCAATGAGCCTTTTTCAGCGGCAGTTCGGTGTGGGCTGATCACAGCATGATCGCGGGCGGCGTGGGCGGTGCCGGACGTCAAGAAGCCCCTGGTAGGACGGTTGGTCTCTCACAACGTCCCGTCCCCACCA
>NZ_JAGEOK010000084.1 GCF_017573545.1 Actinomadura nitritigenes
CCCCGGAATCAACGGCTCAACAATCGCCCACAACTCGTCCGGCACCAGCCGCAGCGCAAGATCCGACGACATGCCCCCAAATCATGCCGCACACCGGCGGTCGGATCCACGTGAGACACGCTCTAAAACTCGCTCTGACCGGACTGCTTGAGCGATGCTGGAGGCTCAGATCGTTGTTCTCAATTGGCCCGGTCGCTGTGCCGCGTGACCGGTGGAACGCTACCTCGTAGCCGCACGGGGAATGTTCCCGCAGTAAGGATGTACCCTTTCGGTGTTGTGGAACGCGCCCGCCATTTCATCATGTAGAGCGTTACGTCCTTGGCATTTCTCCGGCCACCATAAAGTCGACGAGTTCTTTGTCGAGCCAACCAAAGTGCGACTCCTCTGCCGCCTCGACCTGGGGCGAGGTTCCACAGGTGTCGCCGCGTGTGGACTCCTGCCGCTCCACGTCGTCGGTGAGTAACCAGCCGGTCTTGGTGGTCCGGCACGGTTCCGTGCCGGACCACCTGTCGGTGGGTTTCTGACCAGGTGGAAGGCAGGAAACTCATTGGGTGGTGTCGGGTTTCAGTACGAGCAGGATCTCCTGGTAGAAGCGGTCCATGGCCAGGTCGATGCTGCGGACGAAGCCGGTCTCTTCGGTTCCTCGTTTGGTGCCCATGTTGGAGGACAGGGTCAGCCGAAATGAGGTGATCTGCTCGGCGTCGTCGGGGACGAGGAGGCCGGGTTCGGCGATGAGGTTCTTCAGCAGGTCGCATGGGCCGGTGTTGTGCCCGGCGGTGAGTGCTTCGATGCGCAGTTCGGGTGGGGCTTGGGCGAGTTGGCGCAGGAGCCATTGGACGCGTGTGAGGGAGCGTGCGCGTGCGGCGGCGGGGATCTCGACGGTGGTTTCGATCTGACCGGTGCGCAGGTCGGCTTCGAGGAGGACGGGGCCGCCGGCGTTGGGGATCCGTATTTCGGCGCTCATGCGTCCGGTCTCGACGAGCGAGGTGACGGTCTGCAGGCGGCGGACGGATGCGTCGCCGTCGCGTCGTTTGCGTAGGACGGGGGCGATGGTCTGGCCGGTCTGGCCGCTGAGGCGCAGGCACAGTTGGCGTAGGAGTTTCTCCCAGCTTTCGGCGACGTGCATGGCGCGGCGGTCGCCCAGGCGCAGGGTGCTGGTGGTGACGGCGTTGCGGACCGGGACCCAGGCGGCGCCCATGTCGCGGAAGCCTTGGCAGCCTGCATTGTCTTGGCGCAGGTAGTGCAGCAGTTCGCTGAGCAGCCAGGCGTGGACGGGGTTGGCCACGCCGTCGTGGTGACAGAGCATGTCGGCTTCGTGGGCGACCTCGGCCCAGGACAGGTGGCGCAGCGCGACCTTGCGCAGCAGCCGTTTATCGACCTGGAGGGGGTGCTCGTTGGTCAGGGCCAGGTCGTTGGACAAAGTGATCACGGTTTCGTAGCCGTGCCGGGCCGCGACTTGCAGATAGGCCTCGACCTGGTCGGCTTTGAGGGGGTTGCCGCCGGTCTTGGTTTCGATGAGAGCGGTCCAGATCCTGCCCGCTCGAGCGACACGCAGCACCCCGTCGGGCCGGACCTTGCCCTCGCCGTGCTTGAAGCTCGCCTCGGCGAAGGTCTGGATGGTGCCCGCCGGGGCGTTAAACCGTGCGGTCAGGCGGCGGCCGAACTCGGGGACTTGGGCCATCACTGCCAGCAGAGTGGCTGTGGCGCGTGCTTCGCGTTCCTGGTCGTTGCGCAGTCCGGTGACCGGGAACAGTCGTGCATGCTGCCAGGAGGGGTGCTCAGCCAGGCTGACCTTTACTGCTTTGGGGGCCGTGACCTTCTTCTTGGCGGTCCGGACACGCTGTGGACGCTTGCTCTCAATGAGGGTGGCTTCTGGGGCTGCACGGTCGGCGATGGTGTCCGGCCCGTCGGCGGTGGGCGGATCCGCCGGTTGAGCGGGTGCCGGCTCGGGTTGCTGCTCTTCGCTGTCGTCGACGCTGATGCCGAAGTCGGCGGCCAGCCCGGCGAGTCCGGATGCGTAGCCTTGGCCGATGGCGCGAAATTTCCAGCTGTCGTCTCGGCGGTAGAGCTCTCCGAAGATGAACGCGGTCTCGCTGTCGGCGTCTTTGATGGGGAAGGCCAGAAGTTCGGCTCCGGTGCTGTCGGAGATCGTCAGGCACAGCTCGTTCAAGGCGCCGAACGTCGCTTCGGCGTAGCGGCTGGCGGCGATGACCACGCGCTGTACATCGGGCCGCAGAGCGCCGAGGTCGACGAGGATACGATCCTCGCTCCCTGTGGCAGTGGGGGATTTGCCCAGCAGCCGCACTGATTCATCAGCGGTCGTGGGCTGGTTGTAGAAGACGAAGTCGGCGTCGCTACCGACCTTGCCGTCGCTGCCGGCCAAGAGCACCGAGACATCGGCTTCACCTTCACCCGAAGGATCGATCCAGCTCAGCGCCACCGTCAAAGGCCCGGTTGCGGCGGTAAGGCTGGACAGGTCGATGTTGGCGCCCTTGGACATCTGCTGCACTTCTTCGGCTCCTTGGTTGGTAGTACCTCACGTGTGCAGAGGGAGCAGTGAAAGCCTCGGACCCCGTGGAAATACGGAGGGCGATCACTCGCACACGCGACGCCAATGTATGTCGATGAGCCTGCTGGCCGAGACCCACCGGGTGCGAGGGGCCACACCCGGCCATCACAAGTCCGCGCAGCTAGCGGGTGTTCATGTGGGGTGGAGGCTTGACGCATCGGAACTAGGTGCGCAGAACGACTGGCTACCTTGATCAGGCACTTCGACTTATGGTCGATTGAGCTCACGGCTGCCTGGCCGATGCGCCGCAGAGGTCAACCGGCCGACTGACCAAGGCGTCCCACCGTTTGCCGTCCGCAATCGGCCCCGTCAACTTAGGAATCAACGTGTCAGAATCGCTCCTGCTGCTGGCTGGGACTTTACCGGCCCGGGTCCTGCCAGAAGGGGAGTTAGGTTTGGGGCTCAGTGATGGATGAGCAGCCACGCGCCCTGTTGCGGAACGTACTGGGCAGATGGCGCGACGACCTGATCGATCTCACCGGCCGGAACCGGCTGCTGAACTTCCGGCCCACGCGCACGGCCACACTGGAGATCCGATCCCCGCTGGCCGGTCCGCTGCTCGTCGATCTGGACTCGGGCCTGCGGTTCGCCGAGCTTCCCGAGGACGAGGGGGACGGCGAGGGTCTGGCCGACCTTGTGGACGCCGGTGGGATCGTCACGCAGAAGACCACCCGGGTCTCCCTCGACGCGTCGCTCCGCAAGCTCTATCGCGACTCCAATCAGGTGTTCAACGACACCGGCTTGTGGACGCTCCAACTCGGTGTGGCCTTTCTCAAATGGCGCGAGCCGGGTGCGGAGGGCTTCAGCCTGGCGCCGCTGCTGCTCGTCCCGGTGCGGCTCGACCGCCTCGGCCCCGGTCTGTTCAGGCTGATCATCGAGCAGAGCGAGGACGCCGTTCCCAACCCGGCGCTGGCCGTCAAGATGGGGCAACTCGGCGTCGACTGGCCCGACCCCGACAGCATGAAGGACCTTCTCGGCACCCTCTCCGCCGTGCGGACCGCCGTCGCCGGCCATCCGGACTGGGAGGTCAACGAGGACGTCGTGCTCGCGACGTTCCGCTCCCACAAGGAGGCGATGTACCGGGACCTGCTCGACCACGAGGACCAGATCCTGGCCCATCCCCTCGTTCAGGCCATCGGGCTCGGCGAAGCCTCGCACCTGCCCGAGGACGCGCTGTACTTCGATCCCCTCGACACCGACAGGATCGACGAACTTCAGCCTCCCGAGCTGACGCCCCTCGTCCTGGACACAGGCGGTTGCGGACCACATCCAGCGCGGCGGCCTTCTCGCTGACGAACAGGACGCTGCGGCCCTTGTGCATGAGCGCCGCGATCATGTTGGCGATGGTCTGGCTCTTGCCGGTGCCAGGCGGGCCATCCATGATGAACGACCGCCCGTCGAGCGCCGCCGCGACGCACTGGCTCGCATCCTGGACTGGGCGCGGGCGTTCACCGGCCCGGGCCTGCTGGATCTGGCGTCCTGGCGCGACACCCCGCTACCGCTCGACGTCACCGCCATCGCGGAGATGATCGGCGCCTACATCGCCGCCGGCGGCCCTGAAAGTGCGGCCGCGGAGCGTGGGGGCCTGCCCGCTGAGGTGTGGGCGGGCGGCTGGCACCGCGTCTGGATCTGCGAGTGGTACCTGCGGCAAAGAGTGCACTGGATGCCTGACCCCGAAGCCGACGAGGCTATCCAACGCGTCGTTCGCCGGCACCTCACGGAGGCCGAGCAATGCCTGACCTAGCCAACATCCACCCCTCCCGGCGCCTGGCCACCCCAGCAGGTGACGAGGTGGACATCGACCTCGACATGATCCCACTGGTCCGCGCCCTGTGGACGTTGGGTCTGAGCACCGCCGGATGCTGCCAGGACCTGGGGGCCTCGATCCGGTGCGGCCACGGCTTGGCGACGGGGCCAGGGCGGCGACGGCACGCCGACTTCTACGCCGGCCAAGCCTGGCTGAAGATGCCCGCCGACGACGCGCGCACCATGCTCGACCTCCTCTTGAGAGCCCTGCCGAAAACGCGCGAGCGGCTCAACCGGTGGACCCGCGCCGATGCCTGGGACGTCTTCGTCTACCTCGCCGCCGACGGCGACACCGTGGTCCCTTCCTGCTGGGCACAACTCCACTTCCCCCGGGAACACCTCAAAGAAGTCACCACGGCGCTGAGCACCGCCACCGCCCGACAGGTGGGACAGCGGGGGTATCTGAAGGAGACGGCCGCACCCCGTAGGACACGTTGAAGGCCGCCCTGGATAGCCGCGATGGGGTCCGTGCTGCTGCGGCGCTGACCGTGGTCCCAGAGGCTGTTCATGGACTGTTCCCCATCGCCGGCCTGGCGGCACATCGGCGCGCGGCTCCGACCCGATTCCGGTGGTCGTCACCCTTCCGACCCCTCTAGGAACGGTCCTGTGCCCTCGACTTGATCCGAGCACATCGGTCATCTCCCGCCGGGCCGGTCGGGTGGCCTCCGGAGAGAGCGGGCGCTCTTCAGCCCTCCCTCGGCCGCAGTTCATGGACGGAGAGTCGGGGCTTGACCTTGGTCATCGAGCCGAGCGTGAATCGGCATCCGGCCGCCCGCGACCAGGTGAACCAGTGAGCCTTTTTCAGCGTGCTGCGGTTTCGCGGAGTTGCAGGGTATGGATGGCCTTGGCGATGCGGCCGGCGCGGTGGGGGCAGCAGCGCAGCTTCCGTAGGATTCGCCATGACTTGAGCTGGGC
>NZ_JAGEOK010000085.1 GCF_017573545.1 Actinomadura nitritigenes
TCGTGCGGGAGGCTCTGTCGAACGTGGCGCGGCATGCGCGGGCGGGTGAGGCCGCGGTCGCCATCGATGTCGGCGACGAGTTGATGCTGCGGGTGGAGGACGATGGTGTGGGCATTCCCGAGGGCGGCCGCCGCAGCGGTCTGCGCAACATGACCGAGCGCGCCGAGGCGTGCGGGGGGTCCTGCACCACCCGCGGGCGGCCCGGCGGCGGCACCATCCTGGCCTGGCGCGTCCCACTCAACGACGGCTGAGCGTTCACGGCCCGATGCGGTGCCGGTCCAGATCGGCCCACGCGGCGTCCCAGCGCCTGTACCGGATCCGGTCGAAGCGGCGCCGCACGAGCTGGTAGGCGCCGCAGAAGACCGCGGCGGTCGCGGCCACCGTGCCCACGGCGTAGGAGGCGGTGTCACCGATCGTCCGCGCGTGCGGCCGCGGGGGGTCCTCCCGGACGCCCTCAGGGCCGGCCCAGACCCGAACGTGATCGCCCACGGACGCTCCGCGCCAGGTCTCATACGCGCCGGTCCGGCGAGAACCGTCCGGAGCGATCCAGGACACCTTCACCCCTCGGTTCGAGCGGGTCTCGTCGACCTTCACGACCGTCGCCTCGGTCGCATGCAGAACAGCCGCCTCGCGGCGTTCGGCCCGCACGCCCGAATCGTAAACGGCGCGGCTCACATGAACGGCCGCGACGGAAGCGACGGCGATACCGGCCGTCAGCAGCAGCAATCCGATGAACCACTGCCACCGGTCCATTCCGCGCCGCAAATCGTTCCTGTCGAAACCGCAACTGCGACGCCTTCGATCCATCGTCCGCTCAATCCTCGCCAGTTCCATACCGTCCTCCAGATCAGAACCTTCCCTGCGAGGCTAGGACGGCGCCCATGCGCGAGGGCAGGGACGTCCGGCCCGAGAACGGACGCATTGCGGGCGCATAAAGAACCGGACGAGGGGACCTAGGTCCCCCTGACGATGCGCCTAACGGACCTACAGCGCGCGTTCGCCGTGGAGTTGAGTTCGTGGTGGCAAGAGAAAAGGCGATGCGACGGAAGGTGAGACGCGATGACGGTCTCCGAGCACAAGATGAACACCCGGCACGGGCACCGTCCGCTGGTGCGGGTCGTGACCCCCAAGCCGCTCACCGAGTCGGCCGCGGCCCGGTACGTCTGGGCGGTCGCGCGGCTGGCCCTGGGGTGGGTCTTCCTGTGGGCGTTCCTGGACAAGCTGTTCGGGCTGGGCCACGAGACCCCCGCAGCCAAGGCGTGGACCAAGGGCGGCAGCCCCACCGAGGGGTTCCTGAAGTTCTCGCCCAAGGGCCCGTTCGCCGGGTTCTACCACGACATCGCCGGTGCGGCCTGGGCCGACTGGCTGTTCATGATCGGCCTCGGCGGCGTCGGTGCGGCGCTGATCCTGGGCATCGGCATGCGGATCGCCGCCGCGGGCGGCGCGGCGCTGCTGGTCATGATGTGGTCGGCGGTGCTGCCCCCGGAGAACAACCTCTTCATGGACGACCACCTGGTCTACGCGCTGCTGATCGTCGGCCTGGCTCTGGTCAGCGCGGGCGACACCCTCGGCCTCGGCCGCTGGTGGGCCAAGGTCCCCCTGGTCAAGCGCCTCCCGGTTCTCAAGTGACCGAAGCGGAATCCGAGAGGGCGCTCACTCCGGTGAGCGCCCCTTCGGCGTGCCCGGTCAAGGTTCCACCTTTCCCTGGCGCGCGAGCAGGCCGGCGACGGGGGCGGGCCACCCGGTGCGCTGGCATCGCCGCATCATTCGGACCTCGCCGCCCGGCGAGCAGCAGGAGGAGCACCTGCGCGGGCCGTCGGGGCCGCCCGCACGCCCCAGCACGCCTGACGCTCCCGCAAGCCAGGTCTCCGACCGTCCCCAGGAAGCTCAGCGGCCCTCGCCCGGGGATGCTTCGGCGGCGGGCAGGCGCAGGACGAACCGGGCCCCGGGACGGTCGTCGAGGCGCCCGGTGACGGTCAGCGTGCCGTGGTGCGCCTCGGCGATGTCCCGGGAGATGGCGAGGCCGAGGCCGGTGCCGCCCGCGTCGCGGTGCCGGCCGTCGGCGAGCCGGGTGAACCGCTCGAAGACCCGCTCGCGGTCCTCGGCCGCGACGCCGATCCCGTCGTCGACGACCTCGACCACCGCCGTGGCGGGCCGGGTCGCGGTGGCGGGGTCGCGGTGGACGCGCACCGTGACCGATCGCTCGGCGTGCCGGTCGGCGTTGTCGATGAGGTTGGTGAGCAGCCGGGCCAGCTCGCTGGGGCCGCCGACCACCCTGACCGGGCCCTCGTGGACGAGCTCGAAGCGGGCGCGGCGCGGGCGGCGCCGGATCTCCTGGTCGACCGCCTCGGCCAGATCGACCTCCTCGCGCGGGAAGTCCTTGCCGGCGTCCAGGCGCGCCAGCGCCAGCAGATCGGCCACGACCTCCGCGACGCGGTCGCTCTTGCTCAGCATCGCCTCCAGGGCGTGGTGCAGATCGGCGCCGTCGGGCTCGGTCAGCGCGAGCTCGAGTTCCACGCGCAGGCCCGCCAGGGGGCTGCGCAGCTCGTGGGAGACGTCGGAGACGAACGCCCGCTGCCGCGCGACGGCCCGCTCGAGCCGGTCGAGCGTCGCGTTGATGCTCCTGGCGAGCCTGGTGACCTCGTCGTCGCGGACTTCCACCGGCACCCGCCGCCCGAGGTCGGTGGCGGTGATCTCGTCCAGCTCGCGGCGGATCGCCGCGGCCGGCCGCAGTGCGCGGCTCGCGGTGGCCCAGGCGCCCCAGCCCGCGAGGGCGGCGCTGAGGGGGATGAGGAAGCCCAGGACGATGGCGGGGACGGGGCGCGCGATGAGCGCCGTCTCCGGCTCCAGGGTGAGCACGTACAGCGTCTGCGAGTCGTTCCTGACGCGGAACTCCACGATGGCGAAGCAGGAGCCGCCCGGCGCGTCGATGCCGCAGGCGCGGGTGGCCAGGCGGTCGTCCACCGGGTTCGGCCGCGCGACCGAGACCGGCGGGCGGCCGAGCATCCCGGGCGTGGCGGCGACGATGCGGCCGTTCTGGTCGACCACCTGCTGGAGCGCCCGCGAGGACGGGAAGGGATATGCGGCGAGCCGCCCGGCGTCGGCCGCCGCCACGACGGTGCGGCCCTGGTGCGCCAGGCGCTGGATCTGGTCGGTCCGCTCCTGCCCGTGCATGATCCACAGGAGCGCCGCGTACAGCGCCGTGGACAGCAGCACGGCGGTCGCGACGGCCACCAGCGTCACCTGGAACTGAATCTTCGTGTGACGCAGCCTGGCCTGCGAGATCGCGCGGCCCGAGCCCCGCAGGGCCCGGCACGTCCGCTCCAGGATGACAGCCTCCCGACCCCCGCGGTTCCGGTGTCGTCAGTCTTGCCGGAGTCCGGGAGCCGATGCGCGGGGCGGCGGCAATGGTTCGCCTAGCTTTGATCTTTCTTTCCGGACGCCAGGGCGCGAGGACGCCAGGACGCCTGAAGGCCGGGACACCGGACCCCGGCGACGGCCGCGCCGTTCATCTGGTCGGGCATCGCGTGTCACGCTCTCGGGTAGGCGGTGGGGTGGGTGTCGTCGTGCTGGTAGTCGAGGTCGTTGATGACGTTCACGACGCCTTCGGTGGCGGCGGTC
>NZ_JAGEOK010000086.1 GCF_017573545.1 Actinomadura nitritigenes
ACCCCGGAATCAACGGCTCAACAATCGCCCACAACTCGTCCGGCACCAGCCGCAGCGCAAGATCCGACGACATGCCCCCAAATCATGCCGCACACCGGCGGTCGGATCCACGTGAGACACGCTCTTATGCGGAGCGTCTCTCAAGTTTTGAGATGACGAGGCCGCCTGGCAAGACGCACGCGGGATCATGGCCGTGACTGGCCAGTCTCGATGGTCCCCGACAGTGGCGCATGCAGCGACCGCAGACGATACAAGGGATCAGCTGCCGAATTGGGCTGTTTTGGATCAAGGGGCGGCGGCGCTCAGGCCGCTGCGCGGCCCCGCGCCTCGCCGCCCGGAGCGTGCGGCGTGGGCGCCGGTCACCGGACGGCCGCGCCGGGCCGCGCATCGCGTCGCGTCCGCCGGCCACACCCCGACCGGCCGCCGCGGGGGGCCGCGCCGCCGCCGTGGTCACTGCCCACGACGTGTGGCACTCCGTTGGCTGGCTTCCAGTGGTGGGCTGGACTGGAACGGCGGCCATCCATGAGCCTCACGGAGCTGCCAGGCGCAGAGCCAGGCACTGGCGCGCATGGTCCGCGAAGGCCGCCGGTCGGGCTTACCACTTGGAGTATTTGTGATCATTCTTGTGGCGCATACGGCTGAGGACGGCGCATCGGACAGCCAGCCCCCAGTGTTTGCCCTGGTGAAACGAGTGCCGACCAGCAGTGACAGCACTGTGACATCAACAGCAGCGGGCGGCGGCACACGGGATGATCAGGCAGGCGCTGCGATGGCTGAAACCGAGTTGCTGGGTTCGCTTGGCGATCACAGGATGGGGGCGTGACTTGGCTGCACTCCGTCCTTGCCCTTGGCATATCGATCTGTGTTCTCTGGTGGCTGGCGAAGCAGGCGAATCCCGACCGGGCGGCCCGAGGTCAGGCAGGCCGAAGCCGGATCCGGGGCCGTCGTAGCGCTGGTTCGAGGGGACGACGTGTAGCTGCCGGTATGACCTGTCGGTGTGGTTACGGTCGAATCAGGGTTAGGAGTTCACCGATCCACGGCGACTTTCTTGGTTGCACTGAATGGCTCCCAGACGGCAGCGGTTGTAACTACGCCTGGACAATCGATGGACGTCGGCTTCCACGCTACCGCTGATCAGGCCGGTGCCCTGAAGACCAAGATCCGGAAAATGCGCGGAATGTGCCAACGGTGTCGAGGTAACCGGCCGAGCGTCCGCGCAGGTCAGCGGGGGAGGAGTGCCAAGATCCATGACGGGCTGTAAATCCGTCGGCTTAGCCTACGCAGGTTCGAACCCTGCACCCGCCACACCATGCGAAACGGCCTCTGACCAGCGCAAACGGTCAGGGGTCGTTCGCATATCCAAGATCCCCCAGGTGCAGCGAGACGCCACCGAACGCCCCCGGATGTCACCGGTCCCGGAGGCGACCTGTTCTGGTGTGAAGGGCATAGCCCGAGTCGCCGGCCCGCTCGGAACGCGACAATCACTTGTGTGTTCGTCAACGTGCATCGGCCGCCGAGAGGCGAGCCGTACGCGTGTCCGTGTTGCGGGTATCTGACGCTTGAGCGGCGTGGCTACTTCGAGATCTGCCCCGTGTGCTTTTGGGAAGATGACGGCCAGGACGACCACGACGCCGACGAGAGCCGCGGCGGTCCTAACCGTGGTCTCAGCCTCACCGAGGCCAGGCGGAACTTCGCTGCCTTTGGAGCGAGCGACCATCGAAGGCTTCAGTACGTCCGCGTTCCCCGTCTGGACGAGCACCCGCCGCACAGGTGGGGCGGCCCCGCAGCCGGGTGAGCAAGTACCGGAGCGTTCGAAGTGCGTGCTGATCAGCAGGCAGTGGCTCCCCGGTCGGGGCTTCGTGGGTCTTACACTTCCGCGGATGCAACCGATGTTCGCCGCACCGCCCGTCCCGCACGGCCGCGCGGCTCTGGACGCCTGGCGGGAGCTCGACCGCGGGGTGCGGCGGGAGCTCATGCGCGGTGATCGTCCCCACCCCGACCCCACCACCGCCGTGATCGCCGTCGGCTACGCGCGGACGATGCTGGGCCGATCCCGCCTGCGGCAAACACTGCCACTGTTGCCGGTGCTGCTCCCCTGGGCCGTCGGCCTGGGACTCGCCGTCGCCGCAGCCGCCCCCAAGGGGCATTCCCCACTGCTCTTCTTCGCCGGGGCGCTGCCCGCCGGCGTGTTGATGACCTGGTGGTCACGGCGCCGTAGGCTCGCCCTGCACCGGTTGGAAAGCCTCCATGCGGCGGCGCTGTGGGTCACCGAGCGCAGTGACCCGCTCCCGGCCGCTCCCTTCGCCGCCGGGGAGGCGCCGGAACTCGCCGTCCGGGCCGTTCGCCGCGCGGTGTGGCGGGCGTACGCGATCACCGCGGGGCTGTTCACGCTGTGCACTGCGGGCGCGGCGTCCCTGGATCCGCTGCTCGGCCTGGTCGTCGGGTGCCTGCTCGCTTTCCTTCTCGTCTCATTGATCGCGGCCGGGCTCCGGCAAACGAACGGCCGTCCTTTCGTCCACCTGCGGGCGGACGGACTGGCCTTCCGGTCCGCCGGCCTGCTGCTGCCGTGGACCGCGTTCACCGAGATCCGCATCATGCCCTTCCGCAACCCGACCTGGGCGACCGGAGGCAGGAAGCCCAAGGTCGTGGTGTTCGTCGCCGCCGATCCGCACGGGCTGATCACGTCGATGCGCCCGTCCACGGCCCGGCGCGCCCGCGCCTCGCTGAAGGCGTACGGCGGCCCGATGGCGGTGGCCGACCAGGCCCTCGACCGGACCGCCGAGGAGATGGCCGCCGCCGCGGCGGCGCTGAGCGGGCTTCCCGTCCGCCGCTTCGACCAATAGCCCACGGGCCGCCCCGGCGATGAACCGATCCAGGCGGGCGGTTAGCGCGAAGTCGGAGGCGAGGAGGGCGCTGCGGGGTCGGGCGCGCGCCGACAGACGACTCTGGGAAAGCAGCGCCGCAGCGCCCCGCCAAGGGCGGAGGGCTGCGGTGCTAGCCGCCCTTGGCGGGGCGCTGTGCTCCCTGCTGCCTGATCCTTTCGCTGGAGGCATGCTTGGCCACGGCCCAGCGGAGTTCGGCGAAGGGCGGCCAGCTCGCGTGCGTCCAGCGTTCGGCCATCTCTGCCGGGGCGCCAAGGCCCGCCCGGGCCAGGCATCCGGCATGCTCGGCCGTGTCCGACACGGCGTCGATCAGTTCCGCGTCGGACCAGAGCTCGAGTCCGGCCAGTTCCAGGCCCGCCGAAGGCAGGTTCAGCAGGTGCCCCGGCCCGGCATGCTCAGCACAGCCGCGTACGCCGGCCGGCGCCCGGGTTCCTGGAACAGGCAGATCATCGAGGGCGGCTGCCGCGGCGACCGCCGCGGACTGCCGGTCGACGGGTCGGCGGGCAGTTCTTCGGCGGCTGTCGCTGCGAACCGCGCTGTGCAGTCGTCGTCCTTCAGGTCCAGCCCGGCGAGTCAGGGCATTGAACCTTTTCCAGCATCAGTCTGAGCTGGCCAGATGGAGGCAGAGGACAGCCTGGACGAGACCCGTGGTTCGGGCCGGTGAACAGCGGAGCCTGCGCAGAAGACGCCAGGACTTGAGCGCGGCGACGGCC
>NZ_JAGEOK010000087.1 GCF_017573545.1 Actinomadura nitritigenes
TTTGCAAGCCGGGTGTCAGGGGTTCGAATCCCCTAGGCTCCACCAGCAGAAACGCCCCCATCCGACTCCCGGACGGGGGCGTTCGTGCGATTAGCGTGCGATTAGGCCACCGGGACGAGCACGCCACCGAGGCCGCCGTCATCCTCGTCATCGTCGCCGCCCCGCTCCGCCTTGATCTTGTCGTTGAGCGCATCGGCGATCGCACGGCCCGCCTCAGAGGTGGCGTGCTGATAGATCATCGCCGCCCGCACGCTGTCATGCCCCATGCGATCCATGAGGTCACGCAGGCTCGCCCCGCTCTGCGCCGCAAGGGTATTGCCCGTGTGTCGAAGGTCGTGAAAGTGCAGGTTCGGAAGCCCGAGCGTTTCCACGGCCAGAGCCCACCGGGACGCCCGCCGGAAGTTGCCCCGCCGCAGGACCCCGCCGTTCGGCCCCGCGAAGACCAGCGCTGACGCATCCTCGGCGACGTGCGTCCGAAGGTGTTCCCGGATCAACGGGACGATGCCCGCCGGGAAGCTCACGGTGCGCTTGCCCGCCCGAGACTTGGGAGGCCCGATCACCAGGTCCCCAGTATCGAGTTCGAGGTACTGCCGCCGGACGGACACGGCGCCGGCCCCCAGGTCGATATCCCGTCGGACCAGCGCCACAGCCTCACCCCAACGGAGACTCGCGAAGGTCGCCAGGAGCACCAGCGCGCGGTATCGGTCGTCATGCTCGACGGCCGCGTATCCCTCTACGGCGAGGTTCCACAACACGCGCTCGGCCGCCTGACGGTCCGGGAGGTACTGAGGGAAGGCACGCGTCCCGCCCTCCACCAGCCGGTATCGGAGCTGGAACTCTCCGGACGGCATCTTGCGGATGTTGCCGACAGGATGACGGCCGAGCAGCTCGGCCAGCTCGAAGACCTGCGCCAGCGTGAGCACCGGGCGTTCTTCCGGTGACTCGTCACCAGCGCCCTTGATCCGGCACGGGTTGCGCGCGAGCATCCCGTCTTCATCGGTCGCGGTCATGAGGACCGCCCGCAGCAGCCGATACGCCTTTGCGGTCACGCTTGCCGAAACACCAGAGTCCAGGAGAGCCGTCCGCCATTCCCGCACCATGCTCGTCTTGATGTCGCCGACCGAGACGGCGCCCAGATGCGGACCGATCTGGTTCCGCAAGAGCCGTTCGTACAACTCGACGGTACGAGGCCGCAAACCAGGCCGCTCTTTGATCCACTTCGCGGCGTAGACGCCGAGCTTGACCTTCGCGCGCTCAGGGTCGATCCACTGCCCTTGCATCATCTGCACTTCGACCAGCGAGAGAAACCGTTCAGCGTCGCTCTTGCGCTGGTACGTCTCCGGCGCGTTCCGACGCTTGCCATCAGGCCCCAGGTAGCTCGCCTGATACCGCCCCGAGGGCAGCTTGCGCACCCAGCCGAAGCGGCGATGCCCCTCCTTGTTCGCCATTACGCAGCCTTCCAGACGTCGGACGCGGTCATGGGCTCGACCAGTCCAGCCGCGATGAACTCGCGAAGCGCGGACTCGGGGATGCGGACGAACCGCCCGAGCTTGACGAAGCGGATGCGCCGTTCGGCGATGAGCCGACGCGGGAACCGCTGCGAGGTGTTGAGGTATTCGGCCGCCTCAGCCACGGTCAGAAGCCGATCAGCCGAGGAGTTCGAAGGACCGACCGTCCCTCTGGTCACGCTGCCTCCCGAGTTGCCGAAAGTTCTGGGGTGTCGTTCTGGGTCGCTTGGTCGAGTTGAGCGCGGCGCGTGACGCGCTCGTTGATCATGTGCATGAGCCGTTGCTCGGTCGGCTTGACGTCGGGGTCACCGGGTCCGGCGCGTTCCCAGACATGGACGGCGTTGGGGTCGGCCGGGTTGAGCACGGGGATTCCGGCCTCAGCCAGCCGAGCCAGGACCCACGCCTTTCGGTCGGCCTTGTGATCGGCGAGCGTCTTGCCCGACCACTTGCGGGAGACCAGGACGCGACGGCCGCCGTAGCCGAGGTGTTCGCGGCGGTGTGCCTTGCCCTTGCAGAACCCCGGAGTCATCCCCCGCCGGGCGTTCTTGGGCTGGACGCCGTAGCGCAGCCAGTTCGCGCACGTCGGAGAGCACGGCTCGAAGCGGAGCGTCTCGGCCATCCGGTCGACGTGTTCGCGCTGCGCTTCGGTCCCGGCTTCGTGGCACTCGGCCACGCCCTTGACCAGGTACTTGGTCAGGTAGCCGATCAGCCGCCGGGACTGGTCGGAATCGGCCATGACGCCTTGTGCGTCGATCTGACGGCCGAACCGCATCACGTGCAGGGGTTCGGCGTCGTCGTCCAGGCCGATCGCGTCCAGGGCGTCATCCCAGGTGGGGAGGACTTCACCGGTGGTGGGGTCGAGGTAGCCGCCGTTCTCGCCCGCAGCGTCGTCCCAGACGGGGAGCCGGTCACCGGAGTAGACGACGCGATCGGTCGAGGGCCACCAGACTTGGTGATACGTGGCCGCGACGACCTGGCGCAGTTCTGCGCGGGAGATGGTCCCGCGGATCGCCATGTGCAGGTGCGGCGCCAACCGCCGTTGCGGCTCGACGGTCGCGAAGTACTGGACGTCGTAGCCGACGAAGCGCCGCAGGTTCTGCACGAACCGGTCGACCAGCTTGGAGAAGTGCAGCGCATCGCGAGCGGCCCGCTTGTAGTCGTAGGTGGCCGGGTCGACCGGGGTACCGTCCGAGCGCACCCGCCCGTAGGAGTCCAAGGTCAGGGTCAGGAAGATGGACGGCCGGAACGTCTTCCCATCGCGGCCCCGGAACACCTTGCCGACCGTGCGGGAGTCGACCGGACGGCGGGGAAGGTCGGGCGCGTCCTGCCGCCGCCGGGTGGAGCGGGTCCGCCGGCCTTTGGCATCCTCGCCGGTCTTGAGGGCGCCGCGCACGCCGGAGCGTTCGATCTCGACATCGAGTTCGCGCAGGAGCCCGTCCCAGAACTCGACGCCTTCCCCGTGCGATGAGCCGGTCTCGGCCGCGTGGTCGCGTTCGGTCTGTGCCCGTGCCCGAAGCTCCATCAGCGAGCGCTGTTGCTCGTCGGGATCGGCGCGCGTGATGACCGGTTCCTCGGCCAGGTGCCAGCCCTGGTTGCACTGGACGGCGCGAAGCTTGCGCTTGCGTTCGGCGCAGGGAGGGCAGACCGAGGCAAGGGTGTGGTTGCACGGGACGTAGACCACTTCGGATTCGCCCGTGGTCAGGTTGACCCGCCGCATGGGGACGGGCCGGATGCACACGCCGTGTTCGATCGCGACCGCTTGCAGGACCTCACGCGCCAGCGGCGGCAGCGTCTTGACCACCGCCCCCGAACCGGTCTCCTCGGCCGCAGGGGCGTCCGACCCGTCGAGGGAGAGCTGTGTCACGCAGCCTCCCCGGTGTC
>NZ_JAGEOK010000088.1 GCF_017573545.1 Actinomadura nitritigenes
GGCTACCGGCGCCTAACCGTCCGCTACGAACGCCACGGCCACCTGTTCAACGCCTTCCTCGTCCTCGCCGCAGCCATCACCTGCTACAAGAAGCTCACACAACTCCCCACATGAGACACGCTCTAAGTTCCACGGGAATGGTCACAGTCACCTTCAATGCGACGGACCAATCATAGGCGGCAGCGCACCCCTGCGGTGGACGGCCGCGGCAGGCCAGCCTGCGCGTCCTTGGGCTTCCCGGTGGGTGGAGCCTAGGGGATTCGAACCCCTGACAGCCGACCCGCTCACGAACCCACCGCCCGACCTGGCAACCCGCTGACCTGAGCCTCCTCGATGATCTGCCCACAAACGACCGCAAGTTCCCGTTCGCAGCGACGTCGCTCCGCTGTTGCGGCCGTCAAGAACATCTGGGTATCGGAGGACAGATTGATCGCAGCGCAATGGGCGGTGTTCTGGTCGATCTGCTGGCGGCCGGACCAGAATCTCAACCTGATCGGGTTGCCGTCGACGCCCATGGCCGGACGGTCTCCTTTAGCAGCCATACGTACACCAGCCTGCGCGGATGGACCCAACCATCGAAAACGCAGGCTCAGCGATGACCTGAAGGTTGCCACCAAGCACACACAGGAGGCAAAGTGAAGTTCAGTTCACTCCCGAAGCGCGTGTTTGCGCTAGCCACCATGGGACTGATGGCGACCCTTCCCACAATTTCACCTGCGTCCGCCATCGACTGGGATCACGGTCCATGGCATTCCACGGACTCTTCTCCGTACGGCGCTACGGTGTACGTCGAAGAACACGATGACATCATCAAGCTATGCGACACAGAGTCAGATAAACTGCATGCCAAGGTATACATCTGGACCGGACCGACCGATAATCTAAGCCAGGTGTCATGGTTCACCGACTGGTACAATGATGGACACTGCAGTTACGAAAAGGCATCCACAGGCTACAATCTAGCCGAAAATCGGACCTACTATATACAGGTCTGTCGTGAATACAACGACGGCGACCAGGCAGACGTGAACTGCACGTCTTACACCAAGTACCACTTCTACAACGATCACTAGGTCGTTTACTTAAAGACATCAGTGATCCGGTTACAGTTTCGATTTCCGGGTTCCGTACAGCATATTTCAGGCCAGTCATGGTCAGACTGGCCGGCACACAGACCGTCTGCCGTCGTCCCGTTCTCCGCGCTGCCGGGCCAGGGTCCGGGGGAAGGTGGAGCGCCCCAGCGGACGAACGACCTTCGCCCCCTGACCCTGGTTCGGTAGATCTCCGATCGGGACGGCGGACGGGAAGCTCAGGCACCCCAAACCATCGAAGACCGTCACGGGCGCGCCCTGCGCTTCCCGGAGTCAGAGCCCCCACCGGAGGCGCGTATCCGCGACCGCACAAGTTCGGTGTCAGGGCATAAGTGGCGGCGCGGTCCCGATGGTGGTCGGTTGGCGCGGGCCGGCGAGCGTGGCGCGATGCGCGGCCCGGCGCGGTCGTCCGGTGACCGGCGCCCCCGCCGCACGCCCCAGGCGGCCTGCCGCGAGGCCACGCAGCGGCCTGACCGCCGCCGCCCCTCGATTTGAAACAGCTAAATTCAGCAATGCTCCATCCTCACGCCGTGGCCAGGCGATGGGCTCCGTCCGTGGAGGTCAAGTGGGTGGAATCCAGCCTGCGGTTGGCTGCTGAGGCGGCGGAGGGCTTCCGGGTGCTCGTTATCCGGTTAGATGTTGTTTGTGACTGCTCATGAGGTGGCTCGATCGCTGCCCGACATCGATCGGCTGCGGGATCTATGCCGGTCGGTGGCCGTGCTGGAGGCGATTTTGAGCCCCGTATGGGAGAGCCGGTATTACTCCTTCTCTGCGGACTGGTCACCGGAGGAGGAGATGGCCTCGATGAGGAACGGCTCGGGGGATGAGTACTCGATCGTCTTCTCGGCGGCTGGTGCCTATGTCCGCGGGTTCGCTCACGAGTCGGTGATGAGCCCGTATGTGAACGAGGGACCTTGGCCGGGGGTCCTGGACTCGGTTCCAGGGGTTTTCGGGTCGTGTGTCCAGGAGCCGGCTTTCTGCGACGAGACCGGACTGCCTTTGGTCACCGCGTGTCTGTGGCGCGGGACCGACGATGACCGCTGGCACGTGGGTGAGATCGACTACCCCGACGGTGAGAACGATGCCGATGGAGCGGCCCGCCTCTTCGGGCTGCTCACCGATCCTGTCCCTGAGACGTTCCAGCGCTTCGCCGAGGACTATTACCAGGTCTCGGTCGATCTGGAGGCGGTGCGTCACATCTATTCGCTGCGCCCATTGACCGAACGTGTGATCAGCACGCTGAATCCCGGGATCACCTTGGCTGACCTGGCTGAGGATCTGGACGAGGCCCGGTATCCCACTGAAATCGGCGAAGGCTGAGGAGCCTCCACCGACGCCGGTCGAATGTGCCGTGGCTGCCAAGGAGCCGTTAAATCAGCCGATACCTCCGCCCAAGACCGGCGAGGTACTCCCCACCTGGGATGAGGACTGGATGCGATCGGCCTGGACGAGGACGCCGAATCCCTACGCGTCGTGCGGTTCGGCCACCAGATCGACGCACAAGTCGTCCTGGCCGACTCGCGGCGGTGCATCGGCTACCTCCCCAAAGGCGTCGCCGAATGCCATGAAGCGGAGACGCCCGCGCAGCGTCAGCACATCGACCGCATGGCCGAAGCACTCCGCTACGAGCCGTGCCCACCGACCTGCGCGAATCCGCAAGTCGACGTCCGCAGCGTCCGGGACGGGCAGGGCGAAGATCGGGACGGCGAGGGCATCGCGACGGACGAACTGAGAGGGGGACGACGGGGCGGCCGGTGCGCTGGTGCCGGTGGCCTAATGGCCCGCTAATGGCCCGAACGCCCCCGTCCGGGAGTCGGATGGGGGCGTTTTCGCTGGTGGAGCCTAGGGGATTCGAACCCCTGACACCCGGCTTGCAAATCTGCGAGATCACCCCCGATCCGTGCCCTGACCTGCGCAACCCTTGGTCCTCAAGCGACCGCTCTTGACCCCTGGTGACCGCCGTTAATCGCACGCTAATCGCACGCCATCCGGACGACGGTTGAGTT
>NZ_JAGEOK010000089.1 GCF_017573545.1 Actinomadura nitritigenes
TGCTCTCCCCCACCTGGGGCGTCTACTCCGGCTACGAACTCTGCGAGAACACCCCCGTCCGCCCCGGCAGCGAGGAATACCGCGACTCCGAGAAATACCAGTACCGCCCCCGCGACTGGGAAGCCGCCGACCGCGACGACACCACCATCGCCCCCCTCATCACCCGGCTCAACACCCTCCGGAAACTGCATCCGGCCCTGCAGAGGCTGCGGAACCTGCACTTCCACCACGTCGACCGGCCCGAGCTGCTGGCCTTCTCCAAGCGGCACGGCGATGACGTCGTGCTGGCGGTCGTCAACCTCAATCCGCACCAGCCGCGCGAGGCGACGGTCCACCTCGATCTCACCGCACTCGGCCTCCCCGACGACCCCGACCGGTCGTTCACCGTCGTCGACCAACTGGACGACGCGACGTACACGTGGCGGAAGGCGAACTACGTCCGGCTCGATCCGCACGTGCGTCCCGCGCACGTCTTCACGATCCGGCGGGACGAGGAACGCCCGCATCCCGAGAACGGCCGCGCGCCCGCCGCCTCGTCCGCCGCACCGCCCGCTCCGTCGGCCGCTCCGTCGGCCCCGTCCCGCCCATCCGGCGCGCGGACCGGCCGGCCGGGCCGCCCCGTCCGCGACTCCCTGCGGGCCGCGCGGAATCGGCTGCGGCCGGGCGGGAGCTGAGCGAAGGAACGTGGCGGCCCGCTCGCATCGGTCCCGCCATGGCGGACCCGATGCCGTGGTGACGGGAAGGCGGCCGGTCAGGCCGGTTCCGCTCCGAGCGCCCGGCCCTCGACGGGCCGGCAGGCGGTGAACACCGAGCCGAGCCCCTCGCGGTCGATGATCTCGCGGAGCCGAGCGGGCAGGCCGGGCAGCGACAGGCAGCCGCCCTCGGCGGCGACCCGCCAGCGGATGCCGAGCAGCACCGGCAGCGGGTCGCAGCGCACCCCGAGCCGGTCGCCCATCCGCACCATCAGGTGCCGCAGGTCGCCCTCGACGAGCGAGGTCAGCGTCTCGCCGAGGCGCCGGACGGTGACGGGGTCGAGGACCCCGGACAGGTGCACCACGGTGTGGTCGCCGTCGCCCGCCTCGGCCGTGGTGATCAGCAGGTCGGGCGGCGCGGCGGACGGCGTCGGCGCGAGGCCGGCGTCGGCGGGGTGCAGGGCCCGGATGGCGTCCAGCACGTGCCCGGTGTCGACGGTCGCGGTCTCGCCGGGCACCACCGGCGCCGCGGTCGCCTGCGCGACGTCCTCGAACACCGGGACGAGGCTCGACAGGCCGGTGAGGTGCAGCGCGCGCCGCACGGGCGCGGCCGTCGCGGGCACCACGGCCCGCAGCGGGCAGCCGAGCAGCTGCGCGCGGGTCTCGGTGCGGGCCAGGAGCACCAGCCCGGACGCGTCCAGCAGGACCGAGTCGCCGAAGTCGACGACGACGCCCTTGCGGGGCCGGCCCGCGACGGGGCGGGCCGGGCGGTCGGGGGCGAGGTCGCCGGCGGCCACCGCCAGCGCCCGGCAGACCCCCTCCCTGATCCCGGCGTAGTTGTGCCAGCTGACCTGCGCGGGCAGCCGCAGCACGAGGAACCCTTGCCGGGTGTCCGTCCGCAGGCCCGGCACGGTGGTGTCCTTCATCTGTCACATCCCGATCGGGGTACGCGCGGCGGCGCGGGCCGGGGCGGGCCCGCCGGTGGGCGGCGTCGCGGGGGCGGACGCGGCGGCGCGGCCCGGCGGCACCGGGGCCCGCTCGCCGTCCGGATACGGCGGCCGCGCGCCGCGGACGACGCCCGTGAGCCGGGACGCCGCGAGGCGCTCGATGGTCCAGGGGTCGGGCCGCATCCCGAGATGGGTGCAGCAGCACCACAGGTCGTCCACGCAACGGCGCACGTTCTCGGCCGGAATGTCGGCGAAGCGAACGCGCAGCCGCGCCACGAGGTCATCGCGCGTCGGTGCGACCGATGGCGACATCTCCCAGCGCTCCACTGTCCCTCCGATCGGTCTGGACGAGACGAGAAGATCGCCCGTCCGGGCGGGTCGGCAGCCGCCCGCGCGGCAGGCTCCGAGCTTGGATGGGACCTACCCGGCGTCTGTAACGGAAACGGCGCCGACGCTAAAGGTCCGGGCATGAAACGCCTGCCGCGCGGCAAGTCCCGCGTCCGTTCGGGCACGCGGTCCGCCGCGGCCCGGGAGCGATGCCGCGACCACGGAGAGTACTGAGATTTTTACGGATGGTTGCCTGTCGCGCACGCCCTCGCGACGGAGCGCGGGAATTGCTGATCTAGATGTCGCCGACACTCCGGGATGGTCCATGCACGCCCAGTCGAAGTACTTCACCTGCAGGACGTCCGGCCAGGTCGCCGACCCGGAGGCCGATCGCGGCCTCGCGCGGGGCGGGATCGGCGCGGAGCGGGCCGCGCCGGCGGCGGGGGCCATCCCGGACACCTTCGCCGAGGACGCTCCGCACACCCCGCACTGGTTCAGGACGGCGGTGTTCTACGAGGTGTCGGTGCGCGGATTCGCCGACTCCAACAACGACGGTTACGGAGACCTGCGCGGCCTGATCTCCAGGCTCGACCACCTGGAATGGCTCGGCGTCGACTGCCTCTGGCTCCTGCCGATCTACCAGTCACCGCTGAAGGACGGCGGCTACGACATCGCGAACTACACCGAGATCCTTCCGGATTTCGGAGAGCTCGGCGACTTCGTGGAACTGATCGAGGAGGCGCACGCCCGCGGTATCAGGGTGATAGCGGATCTGGTGATGAACCACACCTCGGATCAGCATCCGTGGTTCCAGGCGTCGCGGACGGATCCGGACGGGCCGTTCGGTGACTTCTACATGTGGAACGACACCGACGACAAATACCCCGAAGCCCGGATCATCTTCGTCGACACCGAATCCTCCAACTGGACCTACGACCCGGTCCGCGGCCAGT
>NZ_JAGEOK010000008.1 GCF_017573545.1 Actinomadura nitritigenes
CGAAGCCGAACGCCGCCGAGCACTCCCGCAATGGCTGCACACCTACAATCACCACCGCGGCCACACCGCACTCGACGGCCAACCACCCGCCAGCCGCGTCCCCAACCTCCATAGACAGAACAGCTAGTTCACCCGGATCAGGCGCTTCAGGTACGACGGCTCGTCCAGCGCCGACCCCAGCACCAGCGGCACCCGCGCGGCGCCCGCCGTCACCTGGCCGACCCGCTCGCCGGCGGCGCCCTGGTGCGGCGGGTCGCCCTGGATCCCGACCGAGACCCGGAGCCCCGGCCACCCGACGACCGTCACCGCGGACGCGGCGCGCAGCGGCGTCGACCCGCCGAGCCCGTCGTCGACCGTCCCGACCCTGGCGCCCTTCGGCGCCAGGGTCGCCGCCGTCATCGAGCCCTCCACCGCCTGGATGAGCCGCCCGGCCGCCGCCACGGCCCCCTGCGCGCTCGGCGACTTCTGCGCCATCACCGCGCCCAGGATCAGCGTCGGCACGCCGCCGACCTTCCGGCGCGCGGCGAACACGTAGTTCCCGCCGGCCGCGTCGGTGTAGCCGGTCTTCCCGCCGACCACCCCGTACTGCCCGACCAGGACGTTGCCGCCCGGCCGCGCCGGGCTCCCGTCGTCCGGCACGTACGCCCGCCGGTTCACGATCTCGGTGAACGCCGGCACCTTCATCGCCGCCCGCAGCAGCTTCACCTGGTCCTCGGCGGTGCTGACCGTCCCCGAGTCGTAGCCGCTCGGGTCGGTGTAGCGGGTGCCGGTCATCCCGAGCTCCCGCGCCGCCGCGTTCATCTTCGCGACGAACGGCTGGTCGCCGCCCGAGTCCCAGCGCGCCAGCTCGTGCGCCAGGTCGTTCGCCGAGATGATCAGCAGCGCCTCCAGGGCCTTGCGCTCGGTCAGCCGCTGCCCCGCCGTGATGCCGAGCAGCGACTCCCCGCGCCTCTTGCGCGCCGGGATCTCCGCCACCCCCTGCGGCGACACCGCCAGCACCGGCCCGGACTGGCCCGTCGCCAGCGGATGGTCGCGCAGGTAGACGAACGCCGTCATCACCTTCGCGACGCTCGCCGTCGGCGTCGGCGCGGACCCGCCGGACGACCCCATCGTCCCCAGCCCGTCCACGTACACCGTCGACTGGCCCACCGCCGGCCACGGCAGCGCGGGCGCCGCACCCGGGAACACGTGGCCGGACGCGAGGCTCAGCTTCACCGTCGGATCCGGAACGGGCCGGATGAGCTGCCCGGCCACCACGCCCACGACCAGCACCAGCGCCGCGACGAGGACGATCATCAACCCCCGGCGCTTCGGGCGCTTCCCCGCCTCGGCCACGGGCGGGGCCGGAGCGGGTGCCTGCGGTACGGCGACCTCCCACGGCCCGCTCTGCACGGGCCGCACCGGCACCGCCGCGCCCTGCGGCGCCCCGGCCTGCGGCGCAGCGGTGTGGGGTGCCGTGCCGTGGGGTGCCGCGCCCTGGTGTGCCGCGCCCGGCGCCGCGTCCCACCGGACGGACTCGGGCCGGAACCCGCCCGCGGGCGCCTGCCGCGGCGCGTCCCACACCACCGGGCCGGAACTCTGGCGCGGAGACTCCCACCAGCCCTGTTCGCGCGGCCGTTCCTCCGAAGGCGGTGCCGCCGGCGCTTCCGGCGCGGGGACCTGCCAGGGAGCCGGCAGCCGCTCGACCCGCGTCACCGCGGCAGGCGAGTCCGCCGGTGACGGCGGCGCCTCCGGGCCCCGCGGCCGCTCGTGCTCCTCCGAGTCCGGCGCCTCGCTCTCCTCGGACGCCGCGGGCGCTTCCGGCTCGTCCGGCTCGTCCTCCCAGGACCCGTCCGGCTCTTCCTGCCAGGATCCGTCCGGCTCTTCCTGCCAGGACGTTTCCGGTTCGTCCTTCCAGGACGTCTCGGGCTCGTCGTTCCAGGACGTCTCCGGCTCGGCGGTCCCGGGTGGTTCGGCGCTCGGCGCCGGCTCGTCCTCGTCCTCGGCGTCCTGCGCGGGCTCGGCGTCCTCCGGCGGCGCGGGAGGCGGGTCCTGGTCACGGCCGGGGCCCGCGTCCGGCGCTGCTTCGGCCGGCTCGGCGTGCTCCTCCAGGTCGGTCTGCGCGGTGCCCGCCTCGGGCTCTTCTTCTTGCGCGTCCGCGGGTTCCTGCGACTCCTGCGGCCTCTCGGGACGCTCCTCTGCCGCCTCCGCCTCTACCTCCGCCGTCGCTTCCGCGCTCTCAGGCTCCGCGTCCGTCTCCCGCGGCGCGTCCTGCTCGGGCGTCTCGTCGGGGGCTTCGTCCTCCTGCGAGGCGGTCGTGTCCGCCTCCTCGCCCGCGGAAGCCTCGTCCGGCTCCTCGCCGGGCTCCTCGCCGGACGGTTCGGGCTCGTCCGCCGCGGGCGGTGCGCCCCCGGCGGGCCCTGCCGGGCGCCGGATGTCGGGCCTGGTCAGCGAGGCGTTCTTCGCCGGGGCGGGCGCCGGGATGCGGAACTCGGCGGTGGCCGTCCGGCCCGGCTCGTGCTCGGCGTCCTCCGGGCGCTCGGCGGGCTCCGGATCCTGCGGGACGTCGTTCACGGGCCTGCCCCTCCAAGCTCGATGATCATGCATGCGGGCGGGGGGTGGTCCTTCGCCGTGGATCCCCCGTGCACCTTGAAAGATGTCCACTTTAGCGACGAGGTTCGGGCTGTTATGCATCAGTGATCTTCGAAGGTGCGGCGGGCCGCTGTCCCGGGGCTCCGATGACGCCCGTGAACCCGGTGGCGGGGTTGCGGAGATACACCGCTGACACTGTCCCCGACGAGAAGGCCGGTCCGCATGCCATGGTGTCCGAGATGACCGCGCCGCCCGAGGTCCCGGCGTGCGACGCCGATCTGATCGGGCGGTCGTTCGACGATCCCGAGGCGTTCGCAGCGCTGTTCGACCGCTACTCCGCCATGCTCTACCGGTACGTGTCGCGCCGGCTCGGCCCGGAGGCGGCCGAGGACGTCGTCGGGGAGACGTTCCTGGCCGCGTTCGGCAAGCGGCACCGCTACGACCTCGCGCAGCGGGACGCGCGGCCGTGGCTGTTCGGGATCGCGACGAAGCTCGTCGCGCGGCACCACCGTTCGGAGGCGGCCCGGTACCGGGCGCTGCGCCGCAGCCCGGTGGACGGGCCGGTCGAGGGCCCGGCGGAGCGGGTCGCGGCCGGGGTGACGGCGTGGGCGTCGCGTCCCGCGCTCGCCGAGGCGCTGGCCGGGCTGCCGCGCCGGGACCTGGACGTGCTGCTGCTCGTGGCGTGGGGCGACCTGGCGTACGAGGAGGTGGCGCGGGCCCTCGGCATACCGGTCGGCACGGTCCGGTCCCGCCTGAACCGGGCGCGGCGCAAGGTGCGCGCGGCGCTCGGCGACACCAACCCGATGGACGAGGAGGAGTGACCGTGGACGACCTGGAACTGCTCCGCGACCTCGGGCGCGAACTGGGGGGCGAGCCGCCGCCGGCGCTGGCGCGGCAGCGGGGGCGGCTGCTGGACGCGGCGCGGGACCGCCGCCGGTCCCGGCTGCCCGGGGGGCGCTGGACGCTGCTCGGCCTGGTGGCGGCGGTGACGGCGGCGGCGATCCTGGTGCCGGCGTGCGTGCTGCACGGGCGCGGTGCGCGGCCGGTCGCGCCGGACTCGTCCGCGATCACGGGGAAGGCGCTGAACGTCCTCGTGCTGGGGTCCGACCGCCGCGCGGGGGGGCCGGCGCGGGCGGACACGGTGGTGATGGTGCACCTGCCCGCCGACCGCAAGGCCGGGACGGTGGTGAGCATCCCCCGGGACTCGCTGATGGACGTTCCGGCGTGCGAGGGGCCCGGGGGACGGAAGTTCCCCGCGCGTCGCACGATGATCGGCGCGGTCTTCTCCTACGGCGGCGCCTCGTGCGTGGGGAAGGCCGTCGAGGACGCGGCGTCCGTCCGGATCGACGGCACGATCGTGATCGAGTTCTCCGGGTTCGAGACGATGGTGGACGCGCTCGGCGGGGTCGAGTACACCGTGCCGGACGCGGTCACCGACCCGTCGGGGCGGGTGCTGGTGCCGCCGGGGCGGCAGCGCCTGGACGGGCGGCGGGCGCTGGACTACGTGCGGGCCCGCCGGGGCCTGGACGATGGGTCGGACCTGGCGCGGGTCCGGCGGCAGCAGAGGTTCATGGCGGCGCTGCTGGACGCGGCGCACGGCGAGCAGCTGAGGAACCCGGTGCGGTTCGCGCGGTTCCTCGCGGCGGCGGCCGGGTCGGTGAGGACGTCGCCGGGCCTCGATCTGAAGGCGATGGAGTCGCTCGCGGGGAGCCTGAAGGACCTGTCTCCCGGGCGGGTCCGCTACGCGACGGTTCCGGTGCGTCCCGCGCCGGACGATCCGAACCGGCTGGCGTGGGTCCCGGCGGCGGCCCGGACGGTGTTCGCGCCGTTCAGGGGGTAGCGCCGGCTCCCGGAGCCGGCGGTCCGCACCGCGATGAGTGGCAGCCAATTTGTCGGGTAGAGCCGGAATCGTCCCAATGCTCCCAGCAGTACTCCCACGAGCCTCGAGGGGTGTGTGCAATGGCCAGGAAGATCCGCGACATCATGACCGGCTCCCCGACGTCGGTGTCCCCGGACCTCGACATCGTCACGGTGGCGCGGGCGATGCGCGACGAGGAGATCGGCGCCGTGCTGGTCGCCGAGGGCGACGACCTGCTGGGCGTGGTCACCGACCGGGACCTGGTGATCCGCGGGCTCGCCGCCGGCGGCGACCCGGCCAAGGCCGCCATCGGCGGGCTCGCCAGCAGCGTCACCGCGACCATCGGGCCGGACGACTCGCTCGACAAGGCCGCGCAGATCATGCGGGAGCGGGCCGTGCGGCGGCTGCCCGTCCTGGAGGACGGGCGTCCCGTCGGCATCGTCTCCATCGGCGACCTGGCGATCGAGAAGGACTCCGCCTCGGCGCTCGCCGACATCAGCGCCGCCCGCTCCACCTTCTGACGACCCGCCCGGCGGGCTAGGGGAGGGCCGCGACCAGGCGGTCCAGGTCCTCTTCGTTGTTGTAGTAGTGCACGGACGCCCGCACGGCCGCGTCGAGGCCGTGCGGGTCGTACCCGTGCGTCCTCGGCTGGGCGACGCTGACGTTGACGTCCCGGCCCCGCGCCGCCACCTTGACCGCGGCGGCGTCATGGCCGTCCACGGTGAAGGTGACGATCCCGGACGGCCGCTCGCCCCGGTCGAGGACGGTGATCCCTGGCCGGTCGGCCAGCATCCGCCGCAGTGCCGCGGCGAGGCCCGTGACGCGCTCCTCGATGGCGGCGGCGCCGAGCGCGGAGGCGTAGTCGGCGGCGACGGCGAGCCCGATCTGCCCGGCGACGTACCGCTCCCACGTCTCGAAGCGGCGCGCGTCGTCCCGGATCTCGTAGCCGTCGGGCGCCCTCCACTCGGCGGCGGTCAGGTCGAGGAACGGCGGCTCCAGCGTCCGGGCGATCTCCCGCCGGACGTACAGGAAGCCGGTGCCGCGCGGCCCGCGCAGGTACTTGCGGCCCGTCCCGGACAGCATGTCGCAGCCGATCTCGGCGACGTCCACGGCGAGGTGCCCGACGGACTGGCACGCGTCCAGCAGGTAGAGGACGCCGTGCTCGCGGCACAGCCGGCCGACCTCCGTGGCCGGGTTGACCAGCCCGTTGTAGGTCGGGATGTGGTTGAGCGAGACGAGCCGGACGCCCCCCTTGGCCAGCTCCGCCTCCAGCGCGTCCAGGGCCAGGGTGCCGTTCGCGTCGTCGGGGATCACCTCGACGCGGGCGCCCTTGGCCGCCGCGACCTGCTGGTAGGCGATCGCGTTGCTGGAGTACTCGCTGGTGGTGGTGAGGATGCGGTCGCCCTCCGCGAACGGGATCGCGTAGAAGGCCAGGTCCCAGGCGCGCGTGGCGTTCTCCACGTAGGCGATCTCGTCCGCGCGCGCGCCGATCAGCCCGGCGACCGCGCCGTAGAAGTGCTCGACGGCGTCCGCCCTCAGTTCCGCCGCCTCGTAGCCGCCGATCGTCGTCTCCAGCGCGAAGTGCTCCGCGACCGCCTCGATCACGGGCGCCGGCGGCAGCGCCGCGCCCGCGTTGTTCAGGTGCGCCACCCGCGCGCACCCCGGCGTGTCCGCCCGCGCCTTCCCGACGTCGATGCCGTCGGCGATGCCGGTGTCGGTCCCCACGTTGCGCCCCCTCCGTTGCCGATCACTCGGATTATCGGTGATCGACACCGGATTGTCGTACCCGCGCGCGACGATGGCGCTCGCCGACGACTTGACCTCAACGATCGTTGAGGTTCGAGGATGGGGCTCCCGAGCCGCCGACGACTGAGGACCGCCCGAATGGACATGGAAGTCACCGCGTGGACGTCGCTGCACCACGCCATGAACGCCCAGGACGACCGCCGGCCGGTCTCGAAGGCGACGCTGCGCCGGATCGCCGCCTTCGCCCGCCCCCACCGCCGCCCGCTGGCCGCGTTCCTGCTGTTCAGCGTCCTGCTGGCGATGCTCGCCGTCGCCACCCCCGTGCTCGCCGGACGGGTGGTGAACGCGATCGTCGACCGGTCGGCCGCGTCCACCGTGGTCGGGCTGGCCGTGCTGATCGCCGTGCTGGCCGTCGCGGAGGGCGGGCTCGGCCTCGCCAACCGGTGGCTGTCGGCCCGCATCGGCGAGGGGCTCATCCTCGACCTGCGCACCGCCGTCTTCGACCACGTCCAGCGGATGCCGATCGCGTTCTTCACCCGGACCCGCACCGGCGCGCTGGTCAGCCGGCTCAACAACGACGTGATCGGCGCGCAGCGCGCGTTCAGCGACACGCTGTCCGGCGTGGTCAGCAACCTCGTGACGCTGCTGCTGACGTTCGCCGTCATGGTCGGCATCTCCTGGCAGGTGACGCTGCTGGCGCTGCTGCTCCTGCCGGTCTTCGTGCTGCCCGCCCGCCGGATGGGCACCCGCCTCGCCGGGCTGAGGCGCGAGGCGGCCCTGCACGACGCCGCGATGAGCACCCAGATGACCGAGCGGTTCTCCGCGCCCGGCGCCACCCTGGTCAAGCTGTTCGGCCGGCCGGACCGCGAGTCCGCCGAGTTCGCCGCGCGCGCCCGCCGCGTCCGCGACATCGGCGTCCGCACCGCGATGGTGCAGCACGTGTTCATCACCGCGCTGACCATGGTGTCCGCCCTCGCCCTCGCGCTGGTCTACGGCCTCGGCGGCTGGATGTCGCTGCGCGGCCACCTCGACGCCGGCGCCGTCGTCTCCCTCGCGCTGCTGCTCACCCGGCTGTACGCGCCGCTGACCGCGCTCGCCGGCTCCCGCGTCGAGGTGATGAGCGCGCTGGTCAGCTTCGAGCGCGTCTTCGAGGTGCTCGACCTGCGCCCGCTGGTCGCCGAGAGGCCCGAGCCGCGCACCGTCCCGGACGGCCCCGTCGCGGTCGAGTTCGACGGCGTCACGTTCGGCTACCCCGCCGCCGACAAGGTGTCCCTCGCCTCCCTCGAAGCGGTCGCGGCGCTCGACACGCGCGGCGGCGTCGACGTCCTGCACGACGTGTCGTTCCGCGCGGAGCCCGGGCAGATGGTCGCGCTCGTCGGCTCGTCCGGCGCCGGCAAGTCCACGATCGCGCAGCTGCTGCCGCGCCTGTACGACGCCGACTCCGGCACCGTCCGGCTCGGCGGCGTGGACGTCCGCGACCTGTCGTTCGCCTCGATCCGCGCGACGCTCGGGATGGTCACGCAGGACGGCCACCTGTTCCACGAGTCGATCCGCGACAACCTGCTGCTGGCCCGCCCCGAGGCGTCCGAGGACGAGCTGTGGGACGTGCTGCGCCGCGCCCGCCTCGACGCCCTGATCGAGGGGCTGCCGGACGGCCTCGACACGATCGTCGGCGAGCGCGGCTACCGGCTGTCGGGCGGCGAGCGGCAGCGGCTCACGATCGCCCGCCTGCTGCTGGCGCGGCAGCGCGTCGTCATCCTCGACGAGGCGACCGCCCACCTGGACTCCACGTCCGAGGCCGCCGTCCAGGAGGCGCTGGCCGAGGCGCTCGACGGCCGCACCGCCGTGGTGATCGCGCACCGGCTGTCCACCGTCCGCGCCGCCGACCAGATCCTGGTCGTCGAGGAGGGCCGGATCGTCGAGCGGGGCACGCACGACGAGCTCCTCGCCGCCGGCGGCCGCTACGCCGACCTGTACGAGACGCAGTTCGACACCCGTCCGCCCCTCGAACCCGTCGCCTGAACCCGGCCCGGGACCGATGAGTTACGGGCCGCGGGACGGTCATACCCGCAAGAGCCGACCATGAGGAGCGACGATGAGCGACGACGGCGGGCTGTCGCCCGCGGGGCTGGACCGGATGCGCCGGGTGATGACCGGCTTCGTCGACCGCGGTGAGTTGCCCGGGTTCGTCGCGCTCGTCCAGCGGCGCGGGCGCACGCACGTGATCGAGGCGGGCGCCCTCGAAGCCGGCGGCGACGCCCCCATGCGGCGCGACACCCTCTTCCGGATCGCCTCGCTGACCAAGGCGGTCACCGCGGCCGCCGCGATGATCCTCGTCGAGGAGTGCCGGCTCCGCCTGGACGACCCGCTGCACGACCTGCTCCCCGAGCTCGCCGACCGGCGCGTCCTGCGCCGCCTCGACGGCCCGCTCGACGACACCGTCCCCGCCGAGCGGCCGATCACCCTGCGCGACGCGCTCACCTTCACGCTCGGCTACGGCGTCACGTTCACCCCGGAAGGCCCGCCCCCGATCATGCGGGCGATGCTCGACACCGGCGTCGACAACGGCCCGGACGGCCCGCCCTGCGGCCCCGACGAGTGGCTGAAGCGGCTCGGCGCGCTGCCGCTGGCGCACCAGCCGGGCGCCGGCTGGCTCTACAACACCGGCGCCGACGTGGCCGGCGTGCTGATCGCCCGCGCGACCGGGCGCCCGTTCGAGGAGTTCCTCCGCGAACGGATCTTCGAGCCGCTCGGGATGCGCGACACCGGCTTCACCGTGCCCGCCGGGCGGACGGGGCGGCTCGCCGCGTCCTACACCTCCGACCCCGCCACCGGCGCGCTCGTCCGCCGCGCCGACCCGCGCGACGGCGCCTACGACCGCCCGCCGGTCTTCCCCGCCGGCAGCGGCGGCCCCGGCCTCCTGTCCACCGTCGACGACCACTGCGCGTTCCTGCGGATGCTCCTGGACGGCGGCCGGTGTCCGGGCGGGCGGCTGCTGTCCCGCCCGTCCGTCGAGCTGATGACGACCGACCGGCTGACGCCGGAGCAGAAGGCGGGCAGCGGGGTGTTCCTCGGCTCGGGCGGCTGGGGCTTCGGCCTCGCCGTCGACGGCCGCCGCGAGGACCTGTTCGTCCGCCCCGGCCGGTTCGGCTGGACGGGCGGCCTCGGCACGTCCGCCTACGCCGACCCCGGCGAGGACATGATCGGCATCGTCTTCACCCAGCGCGCCATGACCTCCCCGGAGCCGCCGCGCCACTTCCAGGACTTCTGGACCACCGCCTACGCCGCCATCGACGACTAGGACGACAACGACAGGTCGTAGCCCTTGCCCGGCTTGCGACGAACGAGCCGGACCCGCTCACACGTCAGCCATCACCGGAGACGCGGCCATCACCACCTGTCGCCGTCCTAGGGATGAGCCTGAGCATCGTGCGCTCACGGGGCCGCAGTGTCAGGCCGAGCTGCGGTCGAGCCGATGGCGCCCCCAGCACGGTGACGTGCAGCGTACTGAGCACGGCAGCGATGATGAGCTGGACCTCTGCCAGGAAGAACGGCTTGCCGACACACGCGTGCGGTCCTCCGCCGAAGGTCAGGTAGGAGAAGGCCGGCTGCTGCGCGCCCGGGTCGTGGCGGGACGGGGCGAACTCCTCAGGCCGGTCCCAGAGTTCGGGCAGCCGGTTGGTCAGGTAGGGGCTCATCACGATCAGACCGCCGGCCTTGACCGGCGCCCCGCCGATCACGTCGTCGTCGACCACCTTGCGCGGGAGCATCCAGCCCGGGGGATAGAGGCGCAGCACCGTCCATAGGAAGGTCATCGCGATGGTGGTCGTCTCGGTGCCGGCGACGAAGAGGGACACCATGCCGTCCCGTAGCTCCTGGCGGGTGAATCCGCGCCCGTCGGAGGTCCGGGCCTCCAGCAGCCGCGAGACGATGTCGCGCCCGTCCGGGCCCCGGCGCCGGGCCCGATCGACGATGGGGAACACCATCTCGTCGATACCGGCCACGGAACGCCGGAAGCGGCGGTCGCCGGCGAAGGGCACCGCGTTGGGGACGAAAGGGAACATCAGCCGCGGCCGCATCGAGGCCGAGGTGGTTCGGAGCGCGGCGCCGAGCCGGTCGGCCTGCTCATCGGTGATCTTGTTACCGATCAGGACCCGGGTGATCGCGCGGTAGACGATACGGGCCATCTCCTCGCCGGCGTCCAGTGCTCTGCCGTCGCGGCCGCGTGCCGCCATCTCCGCCACGGCGGTCGAGATGGTCGCGGCCATCTCGTCGGCGAAGTCGCGGATGCTGGGGCCCGACACCAGCCGCGCGAACACCTCGCGCTTGGTCCACCACAGCTCGTCGGCACCGGACGGATCTCCGATGAGCCGGCTGAGCGGGCGCCACAGCCATCCCTCGCGCACGTAGTTGCCCTTGTTGCGGATCAGGATCGTCGGGCCGAGTGACCAGCAAGGGGCGGACGCCGCCCAGGTTGATCCGCACCACCTCCCCTCCCGACTCGGCGCCGATGCGCTCGACCGCGGCCAGCGGGTCGCGCAGGAAGACGGGAGCGATCGTGCGCAACGGGATGGTCCTGATGGTCTGGGTCACCGAGGCATCCTCCGGTTGTGGGACCGTTCCATGGGGCGTTTCACCGACGATGATCACAGTGCCGGGAAACGTGAAGAAGGTCCGAAGCCGTGAGATCTCGCTTCCGTCGGGCCGGCGCGCGGTCCTCGTTCCGGGCCCGCCTCGCCGACGCTTGCGCAAGGAGTCGGCGCTGACCGTGCTCACCACGGTCATGCGGTGACGGCCCGCGGTCAGCGGGGGATCAGGGTGAGCGCGGTCAGCGCGACCGTGCCGACGAGCAGGGTCGACAGGGCGCCGAGGACGAGCCCGCGCCGGCCCGTCCGCACCAGCTCCTTGACGCGCACCGCCGACCCCAGGCCGAACATCGCGGCGGCCAGCAGCACGGTCGAGACGTCCTTGGCGCCCGCCAGCACCGGGCCCGGGACCATGCCGGTGCTGCGCAGCGCCAGCATCACCAGGAACCCGACGACGAACAGCGGCACGATCGGCGGGCGCCTCCCGTCCGCGTGGACGCCGGCGCGCCGCTCGACCACGCCCATCCCCGCGACCATCGGCGCGAGCAGCACGACCCGGGTCAGCTTCACGATCACCGCCGTCCCGACCGCGGCCGCACCGGCCGGGGACGCGGCCGCCACGACCTGCGCGACCTCGTGGACGCTCAGCCCCGCCCACATGCCGAGCGACTCCCGGCTCAGCCCGAACACGTGCGTCCCGAGGAACGGGACGACCGCGATCGCCGCGCTGCCGTAGATCGTCACGAGCGTCACGCCCGTCGCGACGTCCTCCTTCCGGCTGCGCGCGACGCTGTCCATCGCCACGATCGCCGACGCCCCGCAGATCGAGAACCCCGTCGCCACCATCAGCGCCAGCCCCTTCGGCACCCCGACCAGCCGGCCGAGCGCCAGCGTCCCCGCGAACCCCGCCAGGACCGTGACCAGCACCACCGCCAGCATGCCCGGCCCGAGCCGCAGCACCTCGGCCACGCTGAGCTGGAGGCCGAGCAGCACCACACCGATCCGCAGGAACTTGCGCGTCGCCCACTGCAGTCCGTACGCGGTGGCCTCGGGCAGCGCGCCTCCGACCAGCACGCCGAGCAGCACCGCCACCGTCAGCGCGCTCAGCGCCGGCACCCACCCGTTGATCACCATCGCCGCGGCCGCGCCCGCCGCCGCCACCGCGACCCCAGGGCCCGTCCGCCTCGTCCACGACCGGACCCGCTCCGCCCGCACCGCCTCCACTGTGCTCATGGGTCCGACCCTCGGGGACCCGGGACCGCGCCGGAAGCGGCCGATCCGACCTCACGTCATAACCTGGGGGCATGGCACAACCCCCGGACGTGGAATCGCTCCAGCTGCTCGTGCACGTCGCCGACCAGGGCAGCCTCACCGCCGCGGCCGCCGAGCTCGGCATCAGCCAGCCCTCGGCCAGCAAGCGGCTGTCCCGGCTGGAGCGCCGGCTCGGGCTGCGCCTCCTCGACCGCACCCGACGCGGCTCCGCCCTCACCGCCGACGGCGCCCTCGTCACCGGATGGGCCCGCCGCGTCCTCGACGACCTCACCGCCCTCACCGACGGCGCCGCCGCCCTGCACCGCGCCCGCACCGCGCAGCTGACCGTCGCGGCCAGCCTCACCGTCGCCGAGTACCTGCTGCCCGCGTGGATCGGCGACCTCCGCCGCGCCGACCCCGGCCTGCACGTCGGCCTCCAGGTCACCAACTCCTCGCGGGTCTGCGAACTCGCCCGGCACGGTGAGATCGACCTCGGCTTCATCGAGTCGCCCGGCCGCCCGTCCGGGCTCCGCTCCCGCGCCGTCGCGGGGGACCGGCTCGTCCTCGTCGCGCCGCCCGGCCACCGCTGGACGCGGCGCCGCCGCCCCGTCGACCCGGCGGAGGTCGCCGGCACCCCGCTGATCACCCGGGAGGCGGGCTCCGGCACCCGGGAGGCCGCCGCGCAGGCGTTCGCCGCGCACGGCCTGCGGCCCGTCCCGCCGCTGCTGGAGTTCGGGTCGAGCACCGCCGTGCGCAACGCGGTCGTCGCCGGCGCCGGTCCCGCGCTGATCAGCGAGCTCGTGGTCGCCGCCGATCTCGCCGCCGGCACCCTCACCGCGGTCGAGATCGCCGGGATGACGGTGGAACGGTCCCTGCGCGCCGTCTGGCGGACCGGCGCCGACCCCACCGGCCCCGCCGCCGCGCTCCTCGCCCGCGCCCGCCGCCCCGCCGCGAAGGCGTAGCCTGCGGGGCGTGGTCGCCTACGACGTGTTCCTCGCCGACTGTCCCGCCCGCACCACCCTCGCGCTGATCTCCGACACGTGGTCCGTGGTCGTGATCATCGCCCTCGGCCGCGGCCCCGCCCGGTACGGCGAGCTCCGCGGGAAGATCGGCGGGATCAGCAACAAGATGCTCACCCAGACGCTGCGCCGCCTCACCGACAACGGCCTCGTCGAGCGCCGCGAGCTGCGCACCGCCCCGCCCGGCACCGAGTACCGCCTCACCGACCTCGGACGCAGCCTGCTCGTCCCCGTCTGCGCCCTGTCCCGCTGGGCGGAGGAGAACACCGACGCGCTGCTCGCCGCCCGCCCGGCTTAGGGAACCACCAGGTTCCCCACGGCCTCCTACATTCCTTCGCAGACCCCGAAAGGACCTTGGGAGGCATCATGAAGATCGGTGTGCTCGGCGCGGGAATGATGACCGAGTCCCTCGCCGCGGGCTGGGTCCGCGCCGGACACGACGTGCTGATCGGCGGCCGCACCCCCGAGAAGGCCGCCGCCCTCGCCGCACGCATCGGCGCCCGCGCGGGCACCCTCCGCGAGGCCGCCGAGTTCGGCGACGCCGTCCTCGTCGCCGTCCGCCGCGAGGGACTCGAGGAGACCATCGCCGCCGCCGGCGGCGCCCTCGCCGGCAAGCCGGTGATCGACTGCGGCAATGCCGTCGACGTCACCGACTTCTCGCAGGTCACCTACCAGGACGGCACGTCCATGGCCGAGGAGATCGCCCGCCTCGCGCCCGGCGCCCACGTCGTCAAGGCGTTCAACCAGGCGCAGGCGTCCGTGTGGGCGATGGACCCGCCCGCCTTCGACGGACGCCCCCTCGCCGTCCCGTACGCGGGCGCCGAAGAGGGCAAGGCCGCCGCCCGCACCCTGATCACCGACCTCGGCGCCGAGCCCCTGGACGCGGGCGACCTCCGCCAGGCCCGCAACCTGGAGGCGATGGCCATCGTGATCATCCGGCTGCTGTTCTCCGGCTACGACCCGCACTCCGTCTTCGCCTTCGTCAGCCCCGGCCGCACCACCGAGGCGTTCACCTCGCGCTGAGCGGACGGCGCCGTCCGGCGCGGCTCAGCCGAGGATGAGCGGAACCCGCGCGGCCAGACCGCCCAGCGCGGCCCGCTCCGCCCCGGTCGCCGCCCGCCGCCCCGTACCGACCAGGAGCGCGTCCGTGTCGGAGAACGAACCGGGGAACGCCGCCCCGGCGATCCCCTCGAGCAACGCCCTGGCCGCCGCGAGCGCCTCCGCCGAAGGCCCCGCAACGGGCGGCAGATGCGCGACCAGGTCGAGGTGATGCAGGGTCCATTCGAGGACGTACGCGGACAGGAAGTCCCCGACCGTCAGCACCTTCTCCTGCGTGCTCACCCGCGCCGCGCGGTCGGCGAGCCCCGCGGCGCGCCCCGCCGCCGACCCGACGTCGTCGAGATGGAACTTCAGCCACCGCGGCTCGCCGTACGCGGCGGCGAGCCGCGGGATCAGCGCGTCGAGCGGGTCGTCACCGGTCGGAGGCTCGTCGCCGACGTCCCAGTAGGACACCGCGTCCGCGGTCGGCTCCGTCACGGCGGGCGTGACCAGGGTGATCAGGACGTCCTGGGCGTCGATGACCAGATGGCACGCGAGGTCCCGCACAAGCCACCCGGCGCAGCCCGACGGCCGCTCGAAGTCCTCGTCGGAAAGTCCCGCGACCGCCGCGAGCAGCGCCGTCCACGACCGTTCGAAGAGATCCACCCGCCGCACGCTAACTCATCGGAAGCGTCTTGGGACGCTCTACCCGAAGGGCATCCGAGGGCCCTATTCAGGGCCGCATGAGGTCTTAGCGGGGCGTTCTAGCGATACGGGAAAGTTCTAGTGGTACGGGGAAGTTCTAGTGATACGGGGGATGGGTGTTCGGGTGGTGGGGTGGCGCTGGCGTACGGGGCCGCCCCTCCAAAGTCAAGGGCGCCTTCGGCGTCGCTTCGCGATGGACTTCGTCCACCCTTGACTTTGGAGCCTCTGCGGCCCCTGAGGCAGCGTTAGGGGCAGGCTCCGCCTGCCCCGCCCCGGGTCGCGCCACCCCACCACCCCCTTCCGTGACCGAGCAGGCTCTATGCCATTGCGTAAAGCTCGTCGAGTGCGGCGCGGACATCACTCCCAGGCGATTCGACCGCACAACGCCCGCCCAATTCCACGCGGACATCATCCACGGGCCGCGTGCGGATGACGGCACGGTGGCGGCCGTGCAGAACTTCCAGGCCACGATCGAGTTTCTGGGTCAGCAGCATGGAGGCGCTGCCGCACGCCTCGTCCTCGCCCTTCCCGATACGAGGCGCCCACAGCCGCGCCCGCACCCGCCCGGCCTTCTGGTCCTCCCAGGCCCACACCTGCGTGAAGTCCTCGCCGTCGGGCAGGCCGGTGAGCGCGTCGATCTCGGCGGCGCTGCTCATCTGGTAGTGCCGCCACGGCTTCGACCACCGCGCCGGCGCCGTGAGCCACACCGTCCCGTCGGCGTCCCTGCGGCACGGCACCGGCCCGGCCTCAGGGATCAGCTCCTCCGGCGCCCGCCCGATCCTGTGCAGAGCCTCCACAGTGGCCAGAAGAGGGTGCCCGCCGAACCGGATCGACTGCCCGTAGTTGCTGTGAATGCTGACCCGCCCCGCCGCCGCATCCACGACGAACACGGTGGCAGGGACACCCAGCCGCGTCGCCAACTCCTGGCGCTCCCCGGCAGTGACCGAGCTTGCCTCCGGCTCCACCACGACCAACGCAGGATTGCCATGCTCACCTGCGGCGTTAACGAACGCCCGCACGAGCCAACACTTGATCATGCCGCCGACGCTACCCGCCCGGCACCCAAACCCCACCAGAGGGCGACAGCGACGCTGCCTGTGTGGCATCGGACGTGATCGTTATGCGGCCCAGTCGAGGGCGGGGTTGTCGGGTGGGCCGATGTTGCCCGGTGGTCCGGTCCCGGTCGTGGGTCCTCTGGCGTCGGCTGGTGGGAGTAGCCGGTAGACGTAACGCCCGTCGTGATCTTCGGTGATCTGGATCTGGTCGGGGTTGGTGTGCTTGAACCGGTTGTGCCACCCGCAGGTGAGCGCGAGCTGATCGATGTCGGTCGGCGATCGCCCGAGCGCCCACCCGTGCACGTGGTCCACTTCGCACAGTGTCCCGGGCACTTCGCATCCGCGTACCGCACAAGAGGAGTAGAGCGTCTCAAGCACCTGCCGCTGCGCTGCGGAGGCGAACCGTTCCCGATATCCCAGGTAGAGCGGGGTGTTCCCGCGCCCGAGGAGCAGGGGTGAGACTCCGGCGGCCAGTGCGATGCGGCGGGCCTGGGCGGCGGGGATCGGAGTGCCGTCGGTGAGGCGGGCCGGGGTGTTGCCTCCGGTGAGGGTGTCCAGGTCGCAGATCACGGTGACCTTGGATGCCTTATGGCCACCCGACAGCACGCTGGACAGTGCCGCTGCGGTGCGTTCGGGGAGGTCGCGGCGGTCATCAGGCCCGGCCGGCTTGGCCAGCGGAGCCAGAGTGCCGTCCCAGATCGCAGCGTCTTCGGGGTTCAGCCACCCCTTCACATACCGGCCGCCGTCCAGCGAACGCGTGGTCGTGAGCCACGACTTGTCGTAGCCGCGTTTGGTGTCCTGGTCGGGGGCGTCTTCGGTGTCGTCGCGGTCGGCGATGAGGTCACGGATGCGGCGCCCGAACGCAGCGACCTTCCCCGCCGAGAAGCCCTGGTCGACGAAGCCGAGCAGGGTCGCCTCCGCCTTGGCACAGTCGGTGTCGTCCAGGCGCGAGACCGAGTCAGCGACCGTGATGGCGTAGCCGTGGGACAGGTGTCCGGAGGAGAGCTGGGCGCAGACCTCGGGCAGGCGATGCCGCTGCCGGGCGAGAGTGAGGCGCTCCTTCACCCGGTTGTCGCGCATGCCCAGCCGGGACCGCAGCCATGCTTGGGTGGAGGGATATCCCCACCGGGCCTGCTCTTTGGTGGCGTCGACTCGGCCGATGAAAGCGGCGAGCGCGCTTTCTTGCATATCGGAGGCTGCCACGAGGGTTTCGGTGAGTTCCAGGCACGCGGCCGCCGATTCCGGGGCTTCTCGCGAGGCGAGTTCAGTGGCGATGGTTGAGAGCGCGTTCACCAGTTCCATAGTGGACGCGGCCTCAAACTCGACCGTCACTGATTGCATACGTAAATGGTACCCTGTGTGACCAACATTTATGGCTGTTCACGGCACATTCTGTTCGGTATTTTTCGGCGGGAAAAACAGCGGGCCCTTTGGGGCGCCTTCCTGGAGGGACTTGGCCCCTTACGGAAGGGGGTGGTGGGGTGGCGCGACCCGGGGCGGGGCAGGCGGAGCCTGCCCCTAACGCTGCCTCAGGGGCCGCAGAGGCTCCGAAGTCAAGGGTGGACGAAGTCCATCGCGAAGCGACGCCGAAGGCGCCCTTGACTTTGGAGGGGCGGCCCCGTACGCCAGCGCCACCCCACCACCCGAACACCCATTCTCGGTGGTCGCTAGAACGCCGCGTGATCTGCAAGTGTCAAGCCCGCTGACGGATGGCCGCAGTAACATCGATGACCGCACTTGAAGACCCTGGGATCCCGGCCAGTATCAAGTCTCGGCCGAGTTAATGAGCCATCTGAATAAGTCGACACCGCGCGTCATCCGCTTCCCCCTCGCTGGCAGTTCCTTGACGCCCTGCGGCGCATCCGCCACGGCTAGCCGGCCGCCCGCACCGGCGATCCGGCCGCACTGGTTGCCATGTCGTGGGCCTCGCCGGAGAGGTCGATTGGCCGAGCCGTGACGGCGCTGCTGCAGCTTCGCCGAGAAGCCTGTAGCGCCAGGAGGTTGCCCGCATCGGGAGGTCTCGGCCGAGTGGTCGGGTGCGCCGGAGGTGGGCTTCGCTGGAAAGTTGAGTTCGGCGGAAACGCCCGCTGCTCCAGGAGTCGGCGACTGCTGAGTCCGTTCCGCGACTGCGGCGACCCACGAAGACATCAACGAGGAAGTGCCGGACGGATGTCAGATGCCGCACTCGGGATGTTGGTGATCGTCGCGCCGGGCTAGGGGTGTGGGCGGTGAGGTCGGCTGTCAGCTCGCGATGACCAACTCCGAGGAGGCCGACCGTTCGGGGGGATCGACCACCCCGGAGTTGGCCGGGCTGAAGGTGCGACGCCTCGGAAGGCTACCCACCTGGGAGGTAGGTCAGCCATGTCCGGGCGGGGTCAGAGGAGTCGGGCGGCGAGGAGGGCGGCGCCGTGGACGGCGGCGCGGTCCCCGAGTCGCGTGACGGCCAGCGGGGGAGCGGTACGGAAGAGGAGGCGCTCGGCGAGCCGCGACTGAAGCGGCTCGAGTAGCAGCGGCCCCGCTTGGGCTAGGCCGCCGCCCAGGACGAACAGCCCTGGGTCTAGGAGCAGTGTGGTGGCGGCGAGGCTGTCGGCCAGGCAGTCGAGGGCCTCGGACCAGATTCGGGCGGCGAGGTCGTCGGTGCCGGCCCGCGCGATCACGTCCTCCGCGCGGATGGTGCCTGGGCCGCCTTCGTCGCCGGGTGCCGTGCCGTCTGCCTCGCCAAGCCTCGCGCCGTGGACCTCGCTGCCGCCTGCACCGCCGCTGCCTGTCGTGCTGCTGGCGACGCCCACCGCGCTGCCTGCCGCGCTACCCATCGTGCTACCGGCTTCGCTGACTGCGCTGCCTGTCGTGCTGCCCACCGTGCTACTGGCGTCGCCGACAGTGCTGTCTGGCGCGTTGCTCGCCGCGCTGTCTGGCGCGTTGCCTGCCGCACTGCCTGCCGCACTGCCTGCCGCACTGCCTGCCGCACTGCCTGCCGCACTGCCTGCCGCACTGCCTGCCGCACTGCCTGCCGCACTGCCTGCCGCACTGCCTGCCGCACTGCCTGGCGCGCTGCCCGTCGCGTTGAATGCCGCGCTGGCTGGGGTGCCGGGTGCGTTGACCATCGTGCTGCCGGCGGCGGTGCTCGTCGCGGCGTCCACGGCGGTGCCCCCTGCGCCGTTCGACGTGCTGTGTGCGGCGGGGACGGCGGCGTGGCCGGTGGTGTAGCGGCGTGCGATGGACGCGGCGGAGGCGTAGGTCTCGAGGCAGCCCTTGTTGCCGCAGGCGCAGTCCTCGCCGCCGGGCCGCACGACGATGTGCCCGACCTCGCCGCTCCATCCGGAGACGCCCGGGTAGGTGGTGCCGTTCAGGATCAGCGCGGCGGCGATGCCGGTGCCGATGGCCATGAAGACGAAGTCGCCCGCGTCGCGTCCGGCGCCGAGGACGGCTTCGGCGAGGCCGCCGGTGCGGACGTCATGGCCGACGGCGACGGGGACGCCGAGCCGCTCCTCCGCCAGATGCCGCAGCGGCACGTCCCGCCATCCCAGGTTGGCGGCGCGGACGGCGATGCCGGACGTCTCGTCGACGATGCCGGGGACGGCGATCCCGGCGGCGCGGGCGGGGCGGCCGAGCGCCTCGGCGCGGGCGGCCATGTGGGCGGCGAAGTCGAGGATGCCGCCGACGGGGTCGGTGCGGTCGGTCGGCCACGACTCGGAGAGCAGCACCTCCCCGCCCGCCCCGACCCCGGATCCGGCGGTGCCGGACGGGGCGGTGCCGGACGGGGCGGGGACGAGGGCGGCTTTCATCGACGTGCCGCCGACGTCGATCGCGATGAGGGTCACTTGACCGAGCCCGCGGTGAGGCCGCCGATCAGGTACCGCTCGATGAAGACGAAGAGGATCACGACGGGAACGATAGCGATCAGCGAGGTGGCGAACAGGTACTGCCAGTGCGCCTGGTACTGGGTGACGAACGACGGGATCGCGACGGTCAGCGGCTGCCGGTTGGGCGACGCGGTGACGGTCAACGCGACGATGTACTCGTTCCAGGCGGAGATGAACGTGTAGACGACGGCGGTGATGACTCCCGGGGCGGAGATCGGGAGCGTCACCCGGAACAGCGCGCCGATGCGTCCGGCGCCGTCCAGGAACGCGGCCTCCTCCAGTTCCTTGGGGATGCTGGAGAAGTAGCCGTGCAGGATCCACACGCAGAAGGGCAGGTTGAACGCGGCGTTGACGAGGATCAGCGCCATCAGCGTGTCGGTCAGGTTGAGCGCGACCATCTCCCGGAAGATGCCGATGACCAGGGCGGTCGGCGCGAACATCTGGGTGACGAGGACGAGCAGCAGGAACGCGCCGCGCCCGCGGAACCGGTTGCGGGCGGTGTAGTACGCGGCGGGCATCGCGCACGCCAGCGTCACCACGGTGGCGACGGCGGCGACGATGAGCGACACCCGCATGTTGGTCCAGATCGGCGCGGCCTTCCAGACGTCCACGAAGTTCGACCACTGCCAGTCCCCGGGCAGGTAGGTGCCGGGCGACTTCGTCAGCTCGTGCTCGGTCTTCAATGACGTCAGGAACATCTGCAGGTACGGCGCCACGAAGATCAGCGCGACGAGCCAGCCGACCCCGGTGAGGACGACCTTGCGGACGGGAGAGCGTTTCATCGGACCTCCTCCCGCCAGCGCGTGGCCCGCAGGTACACCAGCACCATCACCAGGATCAGGACGAAGTTGACGACGGCCATCGCGGCGGACTCGCCGACGTGCTGGTCGTAGAACGCGAGCTTGTACATGAAGGTGGTGGTGGTGTCGGTGGCGTGCCCGGGACCGCCCGCGGTCATCGCCCAGATGATCGGGAACGAGTTGAAGACGTTGATCACGTTGATGATGGAGGCGATCAGGACGGCGGGCCGCAGCAGCGGCAGCGTGATCCCGAAGTAGGTGCGGAACGCGCCGGCGCCGTCGACCCGCGCCGCCTCGTACACGTCGGACGGGATGGACTGGAGCCCGGCGAGGATGACGAACGAGGTGAAGGGCAGCGACACGAACACCGCGACCCACATCATCCACACCATGGCCTGGTGGGGGTGGCCGAGCCAGTTCACCGGCTTGTCGATGACGTGCAGGTCGAGCAGGACGCGGTTGACGATGCCGGAGTAGTTGTCCAGCATCCACTTCCAGATCAGCGCGGTCATCAGCACCGACGCCGCCCACGGGACGATGACGGCCCAGCGGACGACGCGGCGGCCGGGGAAGCGGGCGTTGAGCAGCTGGCCGATCGCCAGCGACAGCACCATCGTGACGACGACGATGCCCGCGACCCACAGCAGCGTGCGCAGCACGACGGGGATGAGGGCGTCCTCGTCGAACAGGTCGGTGTAGTTGGCCGAGCCGCGGTTGCCGAGCGTGACGCCGGACGAGCTGATCTTCAGCAGCGACGTGCGGACCATCTCGATGACGGGCCACAGCACGACGACGGCGATGAGCACGATGGACGGGCCAAGCCACAGCAGCGGGACCAGCGCGCGCCCGACGCGCCTGGGCAGGGAGGCGCGGGACGCCGGACGGAGCCCGGCGTCCCGCTTCACGGCGACGTCCTGCACTCAGCTCGCCTTTTCGGCGGTCTGCTGGATCTCGTCGAGCACCTTCTTCGGGTCCTTGTCGGCGACCGAGGTGCCGAGGCTCTGCTTGACGGCGCCCGCCACCGCGGACCACGCGGGGTTGCTGGTGGGGGCGAACTTGCTCGTCGGCAGCGCGTCCACGAACTGCTTCATGTACGGGTCGGAGCTGAGCGCGTCACCGGCGGACTTCGTCGTCGGCAGGAAGCCCTCCTTGGCGAGGAACCGCGAGACGTTGTCCTTCTGGTAGAAGAAGTCGAGGAACTTCTTGACGGCCTCCTTGTTCTTGCCGTCGTTCTTCTTGAAGGCGTCGAGGACGTCCATGACGCCGAGCGTGTTGGGCTGCGAGCCCGCGTTCTTCACCGGCAGCGAGGTGACCCCGAAGTTCAGGTTCGGGTTCGCCGGGGTGATGAATCCGGCCTTGGTGAACGGGCCGCCGATCGCCATTCCGACCTTGCCCTGGGCGAACTGGTTGAACACCGTCTTGCGGTCGGTGCTCTCCGGGTTCGGCTGGGTCAGCCCGGACTTGTTGAGGTCCTTGAGGAAGTTGAGGGTGTCGATGTTGGCGGGCTGGTTGATGGCCCATTTGCCGGACGAGTCGACCCAGCCGCCGTTGTCGTTCATCGCCCAGGAGAAGAACTCCGCCTGCGCCTCCTCGGGGCCGAGCGGCAGGCCGTAGCCGATGGCGCCGGCCTTCTTGACCTTCTCGGCGTCGGCCTTGATGTCGGCCCAGGTCTTGGGCGGGTCGGTGATGCCGGCCTTCTTGAAGAGGTCCTTGTTGTAGAACATGAGCCGGGCGCTGGAGATGAACGGCAGCGTGTACTGCTCGCCGTTGAACTTGGCCTGCTCGACGAACGTGGGGGTGAAGTCGCTGAGCGTGGCCGGCGACACGACCTCGGACGCCTTGTAGAGCAGGCCGTCCCGGGCGAAGTCGGAGAACGAGTTGTAGTTGAGGATGTCGGGGACCTGCTTGGTCTGGACGTAGGTCTTCACCTTGGCGTCCATCTGGGTCCAGTCGACCATCTCCAGGTTCACCTTGTACCCGGAGTTCTTGGCCTCGAAGTCCTTGATCAGAGCGTCCCAGAACGGCTTGGTGTTGTCGTCGTAGATCGCCGCGACGAATTTGATCGTCTTGCCGTCGGAGTCGTCTCCGCCGGACGAGCTTCCCTTGCCGCATCCGCTGACGCCGAGTGCCACGGTGAGGCCCGCGGCGATGGCGCCGATGAGGTGCCGTTTCATCTGTCCCGCCTTCTTCGGCTCGCACTTGCGGACGCTCCCGCGCGTCCGTGCGTCGTTTTTCGGCCCGCATGTTCACGCCACCCCGGACCGGTCGTGCGGCGTGCCGTCGCATGACCCTTTGGCGTGGTCCTCCCACGGGCGGCGTCGGCCGCCCGGCCTCCTCCCTTTCGCGCATGAAGAATTGTGCGCGGTGCGAATGCTCACTGAGCACAAACGCGCGTGGTGGCCATGAAGATAAACACTGGTCCGTACCAGTTCAAGGGGTGCATTACGCAAGAGGCTTAACCGTTACCGGAGGGGGGCGTGGTCCGGTGTGCACGCTGGACTGGTCTGGTCGGCGGGTTTCGGGCGCCGATCGCCCGCTTTTGGTGCCCTCACTCTGCGCGGAGGCCCTGTGACCTGCTGTGACGGTCCGGAGTCGGCGGCTCGCCCCGACCGCCGAACGCTGGCCTGCGTCCTGTTTTGCCGTTCTTTAAGGGGGTAGCCCGCCGCACGACCCCGAATGAACGGCGAGGTGACGAGCACATGAACTTCCGGACCGGGTTCGCCGCCGGTGCGGGCGGCGCGCTGGCCGCGGTCGCCGCCGGCCGCGCCGGCCGCCGGGCCGCGGACCGGGTCGTCGCCCGCTTCGAGGCCCGGCTGGAGCGCTCCGTCCGGCGGCTGGCGGCCGAGGCGGAACAGGGCGGGCCGCTGGTCCGGGCGGCGCTGGCGGGCGCCCGGGCCCTCTCCGACGGCAAGTCCCCGGGCCGTGCGCTGCTCAGCTTCGGCTGGACGGCGCTGAAGGAGACCCTCAAGCGGATCTTCGGCGGCGGGCGGCGCGGCGGTCTGGTCGCCATCGTCGAGCAGATCGACGTGGGCGCGCCGTGCCGGCTGGTCTACGACCAGTGGACCCGCTTCGAGGACTTCCCGTCCTTCATGAAGAAGGTGATCAGCGTCGAGCAGGCGTCCGACGAGAAGCTGGACTGGAAGGCGAGGGTCTTCTGGTCGAGCCGGACCTGGCGGTCGACGATCGTCGAGCAGGTCCCGGACCGGCACATCGTCTGGCGCTCCGAGGCCGCCAAGGGCCGGGTGGACGGGACGGTCAGCTTCCACGCGCTGACGCCCGACCTGACCCGCGTCCTGCTCGTCCTGGAGTACCGCCCCGGCGGCCTCTTCGAGCGGACCGGCAACCTGTGGCGCGCGCAGGGCCGCCGGGTCCGGCTGGAGCTCAAGCACTTCCGCCGCCACGTCATGACCCGCTCGCTCACGGCCCCCGGCGGAGTCGAGGGCTGGCGCGGCGAGATCCATGAGGGCGAGGTCGTCAGGACCTCGTGAGACAGACCCCCGAAACCGAACCCCTGCGGAGGATACGCACCATGAATCGCGGAACCAGGGTGGGCCCGGTGCCCATCGGACAGATCGCTCGGCGGCTGCCGGTCGGCCGGCGGAGCCCGTCGGGCCTCGGCCGCATCACGCAGAACCTGCCGAGCGGCATCCCCGGCGGCAAGGCGCTCGGCGCCACCGGCGGCGTCCTGCTCGGCGCCGGCGCCGCCGTCGCGGCGAGCCGCGCGCTCGGCCGCAGGAACGACCGGGCCGACGAGACCGAGGAGCAGGAGCAGAACGAGGGCGGCGGCTCCGCCGCGAAGGAGACGGCGGGCGGCTCGGCCGGCAAGACGGCGAAGAGCGCCGCGAAGAACGCCGCGGACACCGCCAAGGAGACCGCCGGGAAGCCCGCCGACAAGGCGAAGGGCCTGTTCGGCCGGCTCAAGGACACCGTCGGCGGCGCCCTGAAGAAGGGCGGCGGCAAGGGCGGCGGCGGCAAGAAGGTGAAGGTCACCAACATCATCGAGCACACCGACATCGGTGCGCCGCGCCGCCTCGTCTACGACCAGTTCACGCAGTTCCAGGAATTCCCGTCCTTCATGAAGAAGGTCATCAGCGTCGACCAGGCGGACGACGAGAAGCTGAACTGGCAGGCGAAGATCTTCTGGTCCAAGCGGACCTGGGAGGCGACGATCGTCGAGCAGGTCCCGGACGACCACGTCGTCTGGCGCTCCAAGGGCGCGAAGGGCCATGTGGACGGGACGGTCAGCTTCCACGAGCTGGCCCCGAACCTGACCCGCGTCCTCGTGGTGCTGGAGTACCACCCGCAGGGCCTGTTCGAGCGGACCGGCAACATCTGGCGCGCGCAGGGCCGCCGCGTCCGGCTGGAGCTCAAGCACTTCCGCCGGTACGTGATGACGCAGTCCCTGACCCGCCAGGACGAGGTGGAGGGCTGGCGCGGCGAGATCCGCGACAGCGAGGTCGTCAAGACCCACGAGGACGCGCTGAAGGAGGAGGAGAAGTCCGGGAACGGCCGCAAGGCCAAGGGCGGCTCCGGCGGCAAGAACGGCGGCAAGGAGAAGGACGGCGCCAAGGAGAAGGACAAGGAGTACGAGGAGGCGTCCCGGTAGCCCGACGGCGTCCGCGCGGACGACCGTCCGCGCGGACGGTCGTTCGTGCGGGCAGGGCGTTCGTGCGGGCAGGGCGTTCGTGCGGGCAGGGCGTTCGTGCAGGCAGGGCGTTCGCGCAGGCAGGGCGTTCGCGGGCGGTCAGCGGATCATGCGGGCCAGCTCGACGCGCGACCGGATCCCGAGCCGGGTGAACACGTTGCGGAGGTGGTGGTCGATGGTCCGGGGGCTGAGCAGCAGCCGCGCCGCGATCTCGCGGTTGGTGGCGCCCTCGGCGACCATCCGGGCGATGTGCGCCTGCTGCGCGGTGAGGCCGGTCAGCGCGGGCGGCTCCCCGGGCCCGGAGGCGGTGCGCGGTGCAGCCGTCTCCGGGTCCGGGGCCGGGCCCGCGTCGCCCGCCGCGCGCAGCTCCGCGCGGCCCTGGCCGGTCCACGGGACGGCGCCGTACCGCTCGAAGATCCGCAGTGCCGTGCGCAGGTGCTCGCGGGCGGCGCGCGGGCGGCGGCCGCGCCTGAGCCGGGCGCCGAACAGCAGCTCGGTGCGGGCCAGCTCGAACACCGCGCCCGCCGACTCGTGCAGCCGGAGGGCCTCGGTGTAGTGGGCGGCGGCCTCGTCGTCGCATTCGGCGAGCAGGGCGGCGCAGCGGCGGGCGAGCGCGAGCCGTCCCGGGGTCCGCGTCGCCTCCGCCCAGCGGGTGAAGTCCTCGGCGGCGCGGACGGCGGGCTGCCGGTGGCCGGTGTACGCGAGGGCCTCCACCAGGTGCGGTGCGGCGAGCAGCCGGGCGAGCGGATGCGCCAGGCCGGCGCCGCCGGGCAGCCGGAGCCGCGCGGCGGCGTCGGCGGGACGGTCCGCGGCGAGGTCGAGGCAGGCGGGCGCCCAGGCGCCGAACGCGGCGGCGCGGATGAGCCCGCGCCGGTCGGCCCCGGCGAGCCCGCGCCGGTCCGCGCCGCCGGAGAGCGCTTCGAGGTGCCGGTGCGCCGCGTCCCGGTCGCCGTTGAACCCGGCGACCAGCGCGAGCGCGGCGAGCTGCTCGGCGGCGTGCCCGTGCTGCCCGGTCGCCCGCGCCAGCCGCAGTCCCTCGTGGCAGGCGGCGACCGGCACCGGCGGATGGCCGAGGAGCGTCTCGCAGCGCGCCGCGGTCGCCAGCGCGTACGACTCGGCGGGCGCGTCGCCCCGCAGCCGCGCGGACGCGACGGCCCCGGCCGCGAGCGCGCGCGCTCGGCCGTCGCCGAGGGCGAGGGCGGCGAGCGCCGCCCACGCCTGCGCGGCCGAGTCGTCGCCAGAGTCGGTGCCGGTGCCGGTGTCGCCCGCCGAGCCGCCGGCGAGCGCCTCGCCCAGCCGGACGGCCCGGCCGAGCAGGCGCGCCGCCTCGGTGTAGCGGCCGCGTAACGTCGCGGCCATCCCGGCGAGGTGCGCGCGCATCAGGTCGGTCCGGGGCGTGGCCGGCACGCCGGGCAGGTGCGCGGCGCGCTCGGCGATCTCGGCGTACGCGGTGTGGTCGCCGGCGGCGTCGGCGGCCTCGGCCGCCCACATGAGCGCCGCGAGCGCCACCGCGCCGTCGGTCCCGGCGAGCCGTTCGGCGGCGTCCCGCAGCATGGGGACCGCGGTGGCCGGGGATCCCGATCCCGCCTCGATCCCGCCGCGCAGCAGTTCGGCGAGCCCCGCGCGCGCGCCGTCCTGGTCCAGCGGCCGGACCTGCCGCAGGACGGCCCGCGCCCGGCGCGCGCGCCCGCCCGCCCAGGCGTCGGTGGCGGCGGCCAGCAGCCGGTCCGCGCGCGCGCCGCGTTCCGACGTCAGCGCCGCGGCGCGCTGCCACGCCTGCCACGAGTCGCCGTACCGGCCCGCCCGCCGGGACCGCGAGGCCGCCTCCGCCAGCTCGTCGGCGATCCGGTCGTCGGCCTCGCCGGACAGCGCCGCGCGGTGCCAGATCAGCGACGGCCGCTGCCAGTCCTGCACCAGCACCTGCGCGAGCAGCGCGTGCGCGGCCCGCCGCTCGGCCCGCGACGCCTCCGCCCAGAGCGACGACCGGACGAGCCGGTCCCGCACGACCACCGCGTCGTCCCCGGCGACCGCGTGGTCGGCGAGCCGCAGCAGGCCCGACTCGCGCGCCGCCTCGATCTCCCGCGCGCCGATCCCGGCCGTCCGCGCGGCCCGCGCCACCGTCGCCGCGCCGAGCCACTCGTCCGCCGCCACCATCAGTACGAGCCGCTGAGCGCCCGGCGGGAGCCGCAGGTGGCGGCGCCGGAACAGGGTCCGCAGGACGCTGCCGGGAGGCAGCGCGCGGGGCGGCGGGGCCCCGCCGGACAGCTGCGCGGAGGTCAGCCCGCCGGCCAGCTCCCGGACGGCGAGCGCGCACCCGCTCGCCAGGTCGACGACCTCCTCCGCGAGTTCGGTGCCGAGGGAATCGCCGACGGCGTCCTGCAGGATCCGCAGGCTCGCCTCCTCGTCCAGCGGCGGCAGCCGCAGGTGCGGGATGCCGGTGAGCGGTGCCTGTGTGCGCGCGGCGAAGACGATCGCGAGCGGCTCGTCCCCGACGCGGCGCGCCGCGAACGCGAGGGCCTCCAGCGTGACCGTGTCCAGCCACTGCGCGTCGTCCACCCGGCACAGCACGGGCCCGGACCGCGCGGCGATGCTCAGCAGCTCGCAGACCGCCGAGTACAGGACGAACGGGGCCGGGGCGTCGCCGCCGGACAGCGGCGCCAGCGCCGTCCGGAACGCCGGCGGCAGCTCCCCGGCGAGGTCCGACAGGGGCCGCAGCAGCCGGTGCAGCCCCGCGTACGGGACGTCCGCCTCGGCCGGGACGCCGATGGCCGTGAGCACCCGGAAGCCCTCGGCGGCGGTCCGTTCGGCGGCGTCCAGCAGGGCCGTCTTGCCCATGCCCGCGTCGGCGACGACGGTCAGCGCCCCGCCGTGCCCGCCGCGCGCCCGGCCGAGGAGCCCTTCGACGACCCGGAGTTCCCGGTCGCGTCCGTACAGCCGATCGTGTCCAGACAACACACCCATGGTGAGCAGAGGAGCACGCACCGGCCGGACGGTCCAGAGCCCCGTTCTGTTTCGGGGCGCCCGCGCAACGGGACCGGGCCGCGGTTGTGCGCCGGCACAGTGCGGGGCCGGATCGGTGGTCCCACAGTACGCAGGGTGGCACGATGAGGCCCCCTGCGTTGTGCCGGAGGTGGCGGGCGATGACGGCGAGCCGGTCGGGAACCACGGACCGCGCGGACGCCGGGGGCCGGGACGCCCTCCGCGGGAACCCCGCCCACCGGGAGCCGCCGCGCCGCGACCCCGCCCGCCAGGACCCGCCCCGCCCCGACCCCGCCCGCCAGGACCGCGACCGGGACCCGGGCCGCGCGGACGCGGACCGGGCGGTCCTGCGCAAGGCGGTGGCGCGGCTGACCGACCGGCTGCCCGACCTCGCCGACCGGCTCGCCGCCGAGATCCTTTCCGGAGACGACGGCGACCGCTCCGAGCAGCTGCGCGCCGACCTGTGGGAGGTCTGCCGGGTCGGCCTCGGGCACGGCTTCGAGGTGATCCTCGACCCCGCCCGGGGCCGCACCGACCTGGACTGGGCGCGCCGGCTCGGCCGGCGCCGCGCCCACCAGGGGCAGCCGCTCGACCAGCTGCTGCGCTCCTACCGGCTCGCCGGGCGGGTGTTCTGGGAGGCCGTCGTCGAGGCCGTCGGGCGGCACGACCCCGGCAACGTGCCGGCGCTCGTCCGGCAGGCGACCCGCACCTGGGACACCATCGACGAGCAGTCCGGCGCGGCCGCCGCGGCCTACCACCAGACCGAGTTGTCGCTGGCGCGGCGCAGCGAGGAGCGCGTCCAGGCGATCGTGGACGCGCTCCTGGACGGGCAGGGCGCCGACGGCGGGCTGCTCGCCACCGCCGCGTCCGTCCTCGGGCTGCCGGCGGCGGGCCGGTACGCGGTGGTGATGCTGGGCGCCGAGGGCGGGTTCGAGAGCGGGTTCGCGGGCGGCCTCGACGGCGAGTTCTCCGGCGAGCTCGCGGGCGGCCGGGACCGGCGCCCCGGCGACATCGGCGGGATGCGGTTCATCTGGCGGCTGCGCGCCGACGCGCAGGTCGCGCTGGTCGCGCTCGGCACCGCGGAGCTCGACGACCTCGTCGACGCCGTCCGCCCCTACGCCCGCTCCCACGCAGGCGTCAGCCCCGTCGTGCACAACCTCGCCGAACTGGGCGGGGCGCGGTGGCTGGCCGAACTGGCGCTGCGGACCTGCCGCGGCCCCGGCTCCCAGATCGCGCGCCTCGACCGGCGCCTCCCCGACGCGCTGGTGCTGTCCCAGCCGCGGCTGGCCGGCCGGCTCGGCGACGTCGCGCTCGGCGGCCTCACCGGCGTGGACCCCGCGTTCCGGGACGTGCTGCTCGCGACCCTCACCGCCTGGCTGGACTGCGACGGCTCCGCCGCCCGCGCCGCCGACCGGCTGTTCTGCCACCGCAACACCGTTCTCAACCGGCTCCGGAAGATCGAGCAGCTCACCGGCCGGACCCTGGCCCACCCGCGCGACCTGGTCGAGATCGCGCTCGCCCTGAGCGCCGTCCGCCTCCACGGCCCCGCCCCGCGGTGACGTGCGGCGAGCCGCCGCCATGCCGGTCGGAAGACGGCGGCTCGCCGAGGCTCAACGGACGACGGCGCGGAGGAGGCGGAAGTAGTCGAAGGGACGGAGGGCGTCGGTGCGCCGCCACGCCTCCGGGGGGACGGCCCGCTCCAGGGTGAGGTTCTCGACGACGTCCAGGCCGTGCACCCGGAGCAGCGCGTCGACCTCGTCCGGCGCGAACCGGGACCGGGACGGCTCGCCCGCGTCCCGCGTGACCTGCGCGGCGACCTCGGCGTAGGCGTCGCCCTCGGCGTCCCGCAGGCCGGGCGGCAGCGCGTAGTCCATCACCAGCTCGGTGCCGGGCGCCAGGCGGCCGATCTCCGCGAGGGTGCCCGCGACCGCGTCGGGCGTGAGGAAGTAGCTGACGCCGAGCCAGCTCACCAGCGCCGGGCGGGCGGTGTCGAACCCGGCGGCGGCCAGCTTCCGGACGGGCCCGTCCGGCTCCTCGAAATCGACCGGAACGAGCGCGGCGTTTCCGGGGACGGGAATCCCGGCGGCGTCCAGCAGGCCCTTCTTCCACTCCTGCGTCGCGGGATGGTCGGCCTCGAAGACGCGCTTTCCCTCCGGCGCGCGGAACGCGTAGGTGTCGAGTCCCGCGCCGAGGACGGCGTACTGGCCGAAGGCGCCCGCCCGCGCCTCGGCGTAGCGGCTGCGGACGGTGGTGATCGCGCGGGTGCCCGCGAGGATGATGTGGTCGCCGCTGCCGCGGTGGTAGCCGATCATCTCGTCGGCGAGCCCGCCGAGCAGCCGCGCGACCAGCGGGTCGGCGAAGATGAGGGGCCGCTCGTCCACCAGCGGGTGCGCGGCGCGGGCCGCCGCGGCCGACAGCGCGGTGCTGCTGGGCCGTCCTTCTTCCATGGCCTGCCTTTCCTTCCGGTTTCGCGGGCCGGGCCGGGTGGCGTCCCGGCCTCGTGAGCCGAATTCCGTGAGCCCGTGTTCGAGAAAGGCAGCCTATTCGCCGATAACACGAGCATAGCAGCGTGAAATAAATTCCCCATATACCTCGCGTCAAGATCAGGCGGCATTCCTCCCGATCCGCCCGGAGTCGGGTTAACGCGGAGCTAACCCGGCGTTGTCATGCGGCTGATGCGGTGGCGGCTAACTTGGCGGTCGGACGAAGACCGGACTGCCTTAGGGGGAGGGCATGGGACTCACCGGAGGCGGATTCATCGCACTGCTGTTCCTGGTGGTGGCGGTCCTGTTCGTGTTCACCGTGTGGTGGTGGCCGCGCGGCGCGCGCTCGGGACCCGTCACCGTCGCCGCCAGGATCGGCCTGCTCGTCGGCACCCAGGCCGTCACGCTGCTCGCCGTGCTCGTCGCGGTCAACGCGCACTTCGAGTTCTACTCCGGATGGGACGACCTGTTCGCGACCAATGCCGCGCCCGCCCGGATCAAGCACGTCATGGCGAAGGCCGGCGGCCCGGTGAAGCAGATCGACACCGCGACGATCAAAAGGATCGGCACCGCCGCCGCGAAACGCGATCCGGCCGTCTCCGGAGCGACCGAGGAATACCGCTTCCAGGGCCAGGCGACGGGCCTGAGCGCCGAGACCTACGTGCTGCTCCCGCCGCAGTACTACCAGCCCGCGTACGCGCGGACCCGCTTCCCGGTGGTCATCGTGCTGACCGGCTACCCGGGGCACCCGAGCGCGCTGCTGCACACGATGCGCTTCCCCGATCTCGTCCGGCAGGCCGAGCGGGCCGGGGTGCCGCCCGCGATCTACGTGCTGATGCGGCCGACGGAGGCGCCGCCCCGCGACACCGAGTGCGCGGACGTGCCCGGCGGGCCGCAGGTCGAGAGCTTCTTCGCCACCGACGTGCCGCTCGCGATGCAGGCCCACTACCGGGTCGCCGTCGGCCGCGCCGGCTGGGGCGTCATGGGCGACTCGACCGGCGGGTTCTGCGCCACCAAGATCGCGATGAAGCACCCCGACCGGTACTCGGCGGCGGCGTCGCTGTCCGGCTACTTCTCCACCATCCAGGACCTCACCACCGGCAAGCTGTTCGACGGCAACAAGAACCTGCAGAACGAGAGCAACCTGCTGTGGCGCGAGAAGCACCTTCCCGCGCCGCCGATCTCGCTGCTCGTCGCGTCCTGCCGGGTGGGGGAGAAGACCTACCCGGAGAACGAGCGGTTCCTCGCCGGGATCCGCCCGCCGATGCGGGCCGACAGCCTGTTCCTGCCGTCCGGCGGCCACAACTACCGCACGTTCCGCCGGATGGTCCCGGCCACGCTCCGCTGGTTCGGCGTCCACCTCAAGGCCGAGTGAGGCCCGCCCGGCGCGGCGTCCCGGCGCGGCGTCCCGGTCAGGCGCCCTCGTCGGCGGCCGATTCGGACGCCGGCAGCAGCAGCGTGAAGATCGGCGGGGACGGGCGGCGCAGCACCAGCCGGCCGCCCTCCGCCTCCGCCAGCGCGCGCGCCAGCGCCAGGCCGATCCCGTGCCCGCCCTCCCCCTCGCCGCCGGAGTGCCGCCGCGCGAAGATGTCCTCGGCCTCGGTGACGCCCGGCCCCTCGTCCGACACGTCGATCGCGAGGCCGCCGCCGATGTCGCTCGCCTCCACGGTCACCCGCCCGGCGCCGTGCACCTGCGCGTTGTCCAGCAGCACCCCCAGGATCTGCCGCACCGCCGACGCCGACGCGTGCACCTCCGGCAGCGGGCCCCGCGCCGCCACCTCCAGCGGCCGCCCGTCCGACGGCCGCCGCCGCAACTCCTCCAGCATCGCCGGGACGTCCAGCCGCTCCCGGTTCGGCCCCGCGTCCCGCGCCAGGCTCAGCAGATCGTCGATGATGTCGCGCAGGTGCTCCCCGCGCCGCACCGCCGTCCGCACCGCCGCCGACAGGTCCGCGCCCGGACGCTCCAGCGCCGACTCCAGCCCGAGCAGCAGCCCCGTCAGCGGCGTCCGCAGCTGGTGCGACACGTCCGCGCTGAACGCCCGCTCCCGGTCCAGCATCGACCCGAGCCGCCGCGCCGTCACCTCCAGCGCCCGGCCCGCCTCGTCCGCCTCCAGCACCCCCGACGACTGCGCCCGGACGGTGAAGTCGCCGTCCCCGAGCGCCTGCGCCGCCAGCGTCAGCCGCTCCAGCGGCCGCGCCAGCCGCCGCGACTGGTACCGCGCCACGAACGCCGCCAACCCGATGATCAGCAGCGCGAGCGCCGCCATCACCCACCACGCCCGCCCGATCCGCCGCGCGACGACCCGCTCCGGCATGCTCACCCGCGCCGCCGACGTCACCCCCTCGTCCGAGGGGATCGGCGCCGTCACCACCAGCCGGCCGTGCTCGTCGCGCTGGTGCAGCCGCCCGTCGCTCGCCTGCGCCGCCGCCCGCGAGTACGGCGGGCCCTCCCCGGTCAGCCGGCGCCCGTCGATCCCGTAGATCCCGACCCGCAGCCGCTCGTTCAGCCCCTCCGGCAGCCGGATCGGACGCGGATGCCGCGCCTCGTCGTCCGGCGCCGTCGCCGCGACCCGCGTCGCGTCCCGCTCCAGCTTCGTCTGCGCCTCGCTGCGGTACAGCCGCTGCACCGCCACCGCCAGCGGGACGATCAGCAGCAGCACCGCCACCGCGGTGATCCCCGCGATGGTGACCAGCAGCCTGCGCCGCAGCGGCGCCGTCCTCGGAACCGCGTCCACACTCGCCTCCCGCCCGGAGGATAACCGCAGCCCGGACGTGCCGTACCCGCCCCGCGCCCGCGTCCCGGCAAGGTAAGCGACGCCCTAACCCACCGCACAGCCGCCGCTGACGCGCTCCGGACTAGGTTGCGTCCTGAGGCCGGCGTCGGAAGGGGGAGGCATGATCATACGCAGGCTGCTCATCGGCGTACTGATCGTCACGGCGCTGGCCGGTGTCGGGCTCGGCCACGCGGTCCACGTCCACCGGGACTGCGCGGACGAGCCCGGCTCGCGGCTCGGCAAGGCCGTCGACATCGTCACCGACGTCGTCGCCGCCACCACCCGCGGCTCGTTCTGCCCGTCCCGGCGCCCCGGCGCCCGGACGGCCGGCCTCCCGGCCCGCACGTGACCGCCCCGGTCCGTAACATCGGGACCATGGCCGCACCCTACGTGCTCGTCGTGGAGGACGACGAGGCCATCGGCAGCGAGCTCGCCGAGGCCCTCGCCGCGCACGGCTACGAGGCCGACTGGGCCGCGACCGGCGGCGACGCCCTCGACAGCGCGGCCCGCCGCGCCCCCGACCTCATCCTCCTGGACCTCGGGCTCCCCGACATCGAGGGCGTCACCCTCTGCCGGCGGCTCCGCACCGTCCTGCGCGACGCGGTGATCGTCGTGCTCACCGCCCGCACCCAGGAGTTCGAGGTCGTCGTCGCGCTCGACGCCGGCGCCGACGACTACCTGACCAAGCCGTTCCGGCTCACCGAGCTGATGGCCCGGCTCCGCGCCCACCTGCGCCGCAGCAGCGCCGGACGGTCCGACGAGCGGTTCGTCACCGCCGGCCGCCTCACCCTCGACCTCGCCGCCCGCCGCGCCAGCTACGCCGGCACCGACATCGCGCTGCGCCCGAAGGAGTTCGACCTGCTCGCCCGGCTGGTGTCCAGCGCCGGCGAGGTCGTCACCCGCGAGGACCTCATCGACCAGGTCTGGGACACCAACTGGTTCGGCCCCACCAAGACCCTCGACGTGCACATCTCCGCCCTGCGCCGCAAGCTCGCCCAGCAGGGCGCCGACCCCGGCAGCATCACCACCCTCCGGGGCCGCGGCTACCGCTACGAGCGCGACTGACGGCCGCTGCCAGCGCCCTGCCAGCGATGTGCCAGGGACCGCGCCCACCCTGGCGTCCATGATCCTCATCGCCGGAGCCGGCCCGACCGGGCTCACCCTCGCCATCGATCTCGCCCGCCGCGGCGTCCCGCACCGCCTCGTCGACCCCGGCCACCCGGCCGGCTCCCGCGGCAAGGGCCTCCAGCCCCGCACCCTGGAGGTCCTCGACGACCTCGGTGTGATCGACGCCGTCCTCGCGGCCGGCGCCCCCTACCCGCCGCTGCGCGCCTACTCCGGCACCGACGTCGTCTGGGAGGGCCGCATGCACGAGCCCGTCCCGCCGACGCCCGGCGTCCCATACCCGAACGTCCTGATGGTGCCGCAGTGGCGGACCGAGGAGATCCTCCGCGACCGCCTCACCGCCCTCGGCGGGTGCGTCGACGCCGTCGGCCTCGCCGCCTTCACGCAGGACGACGACGGCGTCACCGCCCGCCTCACCGACGGCACGACCGTCCGCGCCGCCTACCTCGTCGGCGCCGACGGCGGCCGCAGCACCGTCCGCAAGGCCCTCGGCGTCCCCTTCCTCGGCGAGACCCGCGACGAGGAGCGGATGCTCATCGGCGACGTCCGGACGCCGGACCTCGACCGCGACCACTGGCACATGTGGGCCGACCTGGAGACCCGCACCCCCGGCGTGGGCCTGTGCCCGCTGCCCGGAACGTCCGACTTCCAGTTCACTTCGGTCCTCGCCCCCGGCGACGACCCCGACCTCACCCTCGCCACCTACCAGAAGCACCTCGCCGACGGCAGCGGCCGCGACGACATCCGCCTCACCGGCCTCGGCTGGGCGTCGGTCTACCGCGTCAACATCCGCATGGCCGAGCGGTTCCGCGCGGGCCGCGTGTTCCTCGCCGGCGACGCCGCCCACGTCCACTCGCCCGCCGGCGGCCAGGGCCTCAACACCGGCGTCCAGGACGCCTACAACCTCGGCTGGAAGCTCGCCGCCGTCCTGTCCGGCGCGTCCCCGTCCCTCCTCGACACCTACGAGGAGGAGCGGCTGCCCGTCGCCGCGGGCGTCCTCGGCATCAGCACCGCCCTCTACCGCAAGGCCGCCGAGGGCCAGGCCGACGCCCACAAGCGCGGCGAGAAGACCCAGCAGCTCCTCCTCGCCTACCCCGACAGCCCGCTCTCGTCCGGCCCCCACGGCGGCACCCGCGCCCCCGACGCCCCCCTCGCGGACGGCACCACCCTCTTCGACGCCTTCCGCGGCCCCCACTTCACCCTGCTGGCGTTCGACACCCCCGCCCCCGCCTGCGGCCCCGCCGTCCGCACCGTCCCGATCACCGCGAACCCCGAAGCGGAGGCGGCCTACGGCATCACCGCCCCGACCCTCGTCCTCGTCCGCCCCGACGGCTACCGAGCCCACACCGGCGACCCCGACACCACCCGCACCTATCTGACCCGCCTCGGCCTCTAGAACGCGGACGGGCGGCGGGCGCGGCGCCAGACGAAGGCCAAGCCGCCGACGAGCAGCGCCGCCACCCCTGCGACGGCGGCGTAGACGACAGGCGAGCTCCCACCGGACGGCTTGCGGCCCTCGGTGGTCGAGGCCGCGGGTGCCGCCGTCGCCTTGTGCGCCGCTCCCTGCAACTGGTCGAACCTGTCGTAGACGGGGTTGGGGGCGTCCGCCGGCACCGGATACTTCACAGGGTCCATCGCGCGGGCGATGCGGATGGCGCCGTAGCCGGTCGCCTCGTCCGGGACGGGCTTGTTGATCGGCAGCGCCGTCGCGAGGAGCCGCTGAACGACGGTGCGGCCGGACATGTTCGGATTACGGGCACGGACCAACGCCACAGCCCCCGAAACCAGCGCCGCCGACGCGCTGGTCCCTTCGGCTTTGGCGTAGAGCCTGCCGGTGTTGCTGACGAAGACGGATCCGCTCGCCGGGCCCGCCACCGCGACGTAAGGCTGCCGCTGGGTCCCCGTCCATGGCCGCAGGTCCGAGTTGATGCCGCCGACGGCGAGCACGCCTGGACAGGAAGCGGGGGCCTCGGGGAGGTTGTCGCCGCCCCCGCTGTCGCCCGATGCCGCGACGGTCACGACATCGTGCTGGATGGCGTAGGCGACCGCGTCGCGGACCTCGCTGGAGCACTGGTCGGGCCCCCCGGGTGCGGGGGACCCCAAGGACAGGTTCAACACCTTGGCGCCCCTGTCGACGGCGAAGCGGATCCCATTGGCGATCGCTTGCTGGTCGGGGGACGCTTGGGCGGGGTCGAGGACGTCGCTGACCAGCACGTGGACCGGAAGGATCTTGGTTTCGGGAGCGATTCCCACGAAGCCGCTGGTGCCCCCGCCCTGGCCTGCGATCATGACGGCCATCGTGGTGCCGTGCCCGCCGTTGGTGTAGAGGTCCTTCCGGCCGTCGGTCTTTCCGCCCGCGGTGTCACCGCCCTTGAGGACGACCCCGGAGAGCTCGGGAAGGTCGGCGTTGACTCCGGAGTCGAGGAGGCCGACGGTCACGCCGGCCCCCTTCGAGAGCGGCCAGACGGAGTCCTGGACGTCCCACGCGGAGAACCACCACTCGTCCTCCCGCGGCCGGGGCTCCGCCTGAGCCGGCTGAACCGCCGTCGCGATCAGGCACGGTACCGCCGTGCTCGCGGCAAGACGGAGGAAGAGCCTCACTCGTCATCCCTGCGAGGTCGGCCGGTGCGGATCGCGCGTCCGCTCTTCGCGCCGGTGCCGTCCTGAGAACGGATGGACTCAGAGCCGAGGACACGGGGCGCCACCGGGGCGTCCTCGTTCCACACGTCCGCGTCCTCGCTCAACCAGGACTTGCGCTCGCGCTCTCGGTCCCCGTGAGGCGAGCCGCCTGCACCGGTCATCGGGCCCATCGCGGCCGGGCCGGTACGTGCGAGGGGACCCTCACCGGCCGCGCCGGCCTGCGAGGCGGTCGGCGGGCCCAGCCGGCCTCGGCCGATGACGCCGTTCCTGTCGAGCGCTCCGGGCTCCGCACGAGAGCCGCCTTCAGGCAGTCCGTAACCGCCGCCCGGCAGGCCGAGCGCAGTACGTCCTGGGAGGCCCGGTCCGATGGGCCCGGGAGGAGGGAGTGCGCCGCCAGCGGAGAACCCGAGCCCGGGCTTCCCGCCGTCGAAAGGCTGTGGCGTGGTCATCGGCGGTGCCGAACCAGGCGATGTCAAGGAGGGAGGGCTGGTGTCTCCGACGCCTGTGGACCCGGGAGGACTGGCCCCCGAGAGGTCCGTGCCCTGGCCGCCGGGCGCGACGCCACTCGCGGGGCCTTGCGAGCCGTTCGGCGATTGACCAAGCTGCGGCCCGCCGCCCGGCGCCTCTTGGCCGGACGGAACAGTGAGGGGTGCACCGCTTGAATGCCCCGTGCCGGTCGAGGGCAGTACTTCGCCTCCCGATCCGTTCGATCCGCCTACCGCGCCATGATGAGGCGAGAATGCAGCAGGCCCGCTGCCCGCACCACCGGAACCGCCTGAGGCGCCGGCCGGGGCACCGGGAACACCGGACCCGCCCGTGGGCAGGGGATCGCCGTGCCCTATGTAGGGACTCGACAGACCGGTGGAGATGTCGGGCGGCAGTGCCGTCCAGGTCTCGCTGATCCGTTCGTTCGCCCCCTGCATCCAGGAGCGGGCCTCGGCGTCCGTCTTCGGCTGGGGCATGCTGTTCTTGTACCAGGCCAGGTACTCGGAGCCGTGACGCTCGATCGCCGTGCCGAAGTCGCCCGCGGTGACGCTGATCATGTGACTCGACGTCCAGAGATCGCGCATTCTCCTCTGGGCGGCGGAGGCGTCCGTCCCCTGCCATGCCTCGTTCAGGTCGTGACCGACCTGGGCGAGGCTTTGAGTCATCCGCTCGTAGGCCTTGGCGAAGCGCAGGTACGCCTGCCCTGCATCGGTGACCGCGGCAGGATCAGTGGATTGCAGGTAGTGCTCGATGCTCTTCAGGTCATAGCCGGCCGGCGACCCGGCGGGGGCGTTCGCGCGCATGGGAACGCTGCCCATGTTGTCCGTCATCGCGGCCTCCGCTACTTCAACGACCCCGGACCTGGCCGGGGAGAGTCGTTGCCGGGTTTCGTCGGTTCACGTGGTGTGCTGGACGCCCATGGGGCTTCGCGCAGTTGCTTCTCGATGGCAGCGACGCGCCGTCGGAGCTCGGACTCGGCGTCGTCGTAAGACTGGGCGGTGCGGCGGAGCAGCTTGATGGTGTTCAACGCTTCGAAGAGAAAGCGTCCGTGCTGGTCGGCCAGTACTGCGCGGCCTCTGACGATGCTGGGGACGAGGGATGTCGCCGCGTCCCAGGTGCCGTAGGCCGCGTCGGGGGTTCCGTTGGCCTGGTGGAGGTCCTTGGTGGCTTCGAGGAGTTCTTCGAGGTCGGATTCGAGGCGTTTGGCGATGGCTCGGAGGCGGGCGCGGTCGACGCGGAGCCCGCCGGTCTGGTTGAGGCCCGGCCAGTTGCCGTAGGCCCCGGGCGGTACCGATCTCGGATCGACAGGCGGCATTCCGGTGTCCCCCTCCAGCTCCCGTCCCGCTGGTCCCTGGCGCCGTCGCGGACGCGCCGTCGACTCTGTCACACGGCTTGACCAGGCGTCAGGGATGGTGCAATTCGGAGGGGCGGCGTGATCCCATTCGGGCGGCCGGATCCTGGCGGCGTCAGGGTTTGGCGGCCAGGCGGAGGCCGAGGCCGATGAAGAGGGAGCCGGTCGCGACGTCGAGGCGGCGGCGGGCGGTCCGGCGGCGGCGAAGCCATTCGCCTATCCGGCCGGCGAGGACGCCGACCGTGCCGTCCACGAGGAATTCGAGGGCGATCAGAATGGCGCCGAGGCACGCGAACTGGAGCCAGACCCGGCCCATTACCGGGTCGATGAACTGGGGGAGGAACGCGATGGTGAAGGTGACCATCTTGGGGTTCAGGAGATTGGTCACCAGGCCGTTGAGGTAGGCGCGGCGGTTCGAGGGCGCGGCGGCGGGGGCGTCGTCCTGGTCGTTGCGGTGGCGGATGGTCTGGACGCCCAGGAACACGAGGTAGGCGGCGCCGACGAGGCGGACGGTCGTGAACGCGATCGGGACGGCGGCGAACAGGGCGGTGAGGCCCGCGGCGGCGACGGCGACGTGGACGGCCTCGCTGGTCGCGACGCCGGCGGTGGCGAGCAGGCCGGCGCGGGGGCCGCCGCGCATGCCGCAGCCGAGGATGAAGAGCATGTCCGGGCCGGGGACGAGCATCGCGATGATCGAGGTCAGCAGGAACGCGGCGAGCAGGTGCTGGTCGATCGGCATGGCAGGATCGTGCCACGCCGGTCGTGCGGGGCGCATCCGCGGCCGCGTCACTAGGATCGGTGCGCACTCGTCCCCGTCGGAACGGATCAGGCCCGCACATGACAGATGACGAGTCGGCGCGCGCGGCCACGGAGGCCGTCCGCGAGCTGCGGGCCGGGTTCGGGATCGACGCGCGGCGCATCGACCGGATCGGGCGGCTGCTCGCCGACGGCGGGTTCCACACGGTCGAGGAGGCCGTGTCGCGGACGGGCACGTCGCGGCGGACGGTGGAGGCGGTGTTCCGGGCGCTCGGGCCGCACCTGGAGACCGAGGGTGACGGGCGGCGGATCGAGCGGCGGTACGTCGGTGAGTACCGCGAGCTGTTCGGCGAGCCGGTGGAGGTCCCGGACCCGTGGGCGGAGCGGGTCCGCCGTGATCCCGCGTCGCTCGCGGAGATGGACGCGCTGGTCGGCGCGGCGCCGCCTCCCGTGCAGGCGCTGGACCACGTGCCGGCGACCCCGGAGACCGTGCTGAAGCGGGCCCGGTTCATGCTGGACGGCTTCGACCTGCGCGGCGCGCACGTGCTGTGCGTCGGCGACCATGATCTGACCTCGCTGGGCCTGTTCGCCGCGGGCGGCGCGGAGGGGCTGCGGGTGAGCGTGGCCGACATCGACGAGCGGCTGCTGGCGTTCATCGACGCCGAGGCGGCCCGGCGCGGCTGGGACGTCCGCTGCTACGCCGCCGACCTGCGGCTCGGCCTTCCGGCATCGCTGCGGGAATCGTGCCAGCTCGTCTTCACCGATCCGCCGTACACGCCGGAGGGCGTGGGGCTGTTCGTCGCCCGGGGCCTGGAGGGGCTCGGGGACCAGCGCAACGGGCGGGTGCTGGTCGCGTACGGGTACGGGGAGCAGCAGCCGGCGCTCGGGCTCGCCGTGCAGAAGGCGCTGAATCCGCTGCATCTGGCGTACGAGGCGATGCTGCCGGGTTTCAACCGGTACGTGGGGGCGCAGGCGATCGGCAGCACGGCCGCCCTGTACGTGCTGCGTCCCACGAAGCGGACCGCCGGGGCCGTCCGCGCCGCCGCCGAGGATCCGCGCACCGCGATGTACACGCACGGCGCCCAGTCGGTGGAGGCGGGCACCGGTGCCCTGGACGACGCGGCGGCCGCGCGCGTCGCCGAACTCGCCTCGGCCGAGGATCCGCTCCTGGTCGGGGACGGTTGGCCCGCGAAGGCCGCCGGGCGCCGCGTCCCGCTGCGCGAGTTCATGGCGGCACCGCTGCCGCGCGGGCTCCAGGGCCACGGCACGGTGCTGATCAACCTGTATCCGGGGTTCGAGGCGTCGGCGGTCCGGGCGCTGCTGGCCGCCAACGCGCCGCGCGTCGGGCTCGTCTGCCGCAACGACCTGCCATTCCTGCGGGACGCGGAGGGGCAGCGCGAGTTCCGGCGGCTGGTAGGCCCCGGGTACCGGGTCGAGCGCATGCTGCGCGGCGCCCCGTCGTCCGGCATGGCGCTCGTCCTGGCCGAGCGGAACGACCGTCCGGAGGACGCCGCCGACCGGGTCCTCGCCTACATTCACGCGCGCGCGCACGGCAAGGTCGGCAACGGCTGGCGCGAGGGCCTCATCGCGCTCCGCAAGGCGGACGGGCGGACGCTCACCAAGGCCGAGAGCCGCCGGGCCATCGAGTCGGTCGCCGACCGTCCCGGCCTGCTGGAACGGTCGCTGATCGACCTCCCGGCGCACCTGCTCGCCGTCCTGGAGGCGCAGGTCCGGCGCTCCGTCGAGGCCCTCCCGGACTGACGGGTGCGCGGATTCACGCGCGGGTACGCGTCGTCCCGCCGTTGACGTGCAGGATCTGCCCGACGAGCGCGGGCAGCCGGTCGTCGGCCAGGAACGCGATCGCCGCGGCGATCTCCTCCGGAGCGGCGATCCGGCCGAGCGGCACCCGCGCCGCGTACCGGGCCCGGATCTCCTCGGCGGTGACGCCCGCGGCCGCCGCGTCCACCTCCATCAGCCGGGTGCCGACCATGCTGGGCGCGATCGCGTTGACGGCGATGCCGAGCGGGGCGAGCTCGCGGCCGAGCGACTTGGCGAGCGCGATGATCCCCGCCTTGGACGCCGAGTGCGCCGTCGCGTCGGGCCGCCCGACCACCCCCCATTCGGAGGAGACGAGGACCATCCGGCCGCCGCCGCGCTCCACCATCCCGGGCAGGACGGCCTGCGCGCACGCGAACGTCCCGCCGAGGTTGACGTCCACGACCCGCCACCAGTCGTCGAGGTCGTGCTCGGCGAACGGGGCGAGGGTGCTGTACGCGGCGTTCGCGACGAGGATCCCGATGTGGTCGCCGGTGCGGCGCTCGATGTGCTCGACCATGTCGCGGACGGCGTCGGGGTCGGACACGTCGGCGGGCGCGGCGATGCCGTCCAGCTCGGCGGCGAGCTCGCCGACGGGCCGGTCCGGGCGGTCGTTCAGCGCGACGAGGTGCCCCCGCGACGCCAGCCGCCGCGCGACGGCGGCGCCGAGGACGCCGCCGGCGCCGGTGACCAGCGCGAGGGCCATCAGATCACCGCCCCGGCGTTCGGCGACAGGATCTCGCCGGCGCAGAACGTCCCGTCCTCCACCAGGTAGGCCGCGGCGAGCGCGATCTCCTCCGCGGACGCCAGCCGGCCCGTCGGGAGGGCCTGGACGAAGGCGGGGCGGCGCCACGGCGAGTCGGGCGGCAGCAGCGGCGTGTCGGTGGGGCCCGGCGCGACCGCGTTCACCCGCACCCCGGACGGCGCGAGCTCCGCCGCCAGCGACCGGACGAGCCCGATCACCGCGCCCTTCGCCGCCGCGTAGTGCGCCTCCGCGTCGCCGCCGCCCAGCGCGAGGCCCGCCGAGACGCCGACGACGGCGCCGTGCCCGCGCTCCGCCATCCCCGGCGTCACCGCCCGGCACACGTTCACCAGCCCGCCCAGATGGACCCGGAGCATGCGGGTCCAGTCCTCCCACGCGATGTCGGACACCGGGACGATCGCGTAGTGCCCCGCCGCGCACACCGCCGCCTCGATCGGACCCATCTCCCGCTCGATCCGGCGGACGACCGCGGTGACCTGGGCCGGGTCGGCGACGTCCACCCCGGCCGTGTAGGCGGCGTCCGGGGCCTGGCCCAGGTCGAGCGCGGCCGTCGTCCAGCCGCGTCCCGCCAGCTCGCGCACCATCGCGCCGCCGATCCCGCCGGCCGCCCCGGTCACGAGCGCGACTCGCTCACGCATGCGCACTCCCCATCTCCTGAGCACCCAGGCAAACCCGGCATTAGCCCAGGTGGCAAGGGTCATGGCCGATTCTTGGCCAAATGCACTGCCGGACGCGGGGCTTGCCGTGACCTTCGCCGGAACCGGGAGCCCGGCCCGTCCACCCCGCCGGGCCGGGGTGAGAAGGTGACGGTGTGACCAGCGATCCCTCGATGCCGCGCCTCACCGTCCGGCACCTCCTGGAGGTCCCGCGCTTCCGGCTGCGGCTGGTCGCCGGGTCCGCCGGGCTGGACCGGCCGATCCGCTCGGCGCACTCGACCGAGCTGCTCGATCCCGCCCCCTACCTGCGGGGCCAGGAGGTCGTCCTGACGGTCGGGGCGGCCCTGCGGGACGCGGACGCGTGCGCCGCGTTCGCCGCGTCGGTGAAGGCGGGACGCGCCGGCGCGATCGCCTACGGCGTCGGCGACGTCACCGAGGCCGTCCCGGACGCGCTCCGCCGGCACTGCGAGCGGCTCGGGCTGCCGCTCGTCGAGGTCCCGGCCGGGGTCCCGTTCCTCGGCTTCTCCGAGTGGTTCGCCGAGCGGCTCGCGTCCACCCGCGAGGAGTGGGACGAGCGGGAGGAGATCGGCCGGCTGCTGCACGAGATCCAGCACGGCCTGGCGTCGCCGGAGGCGCTGCGACTGCGCGTCGAGGAGGCGGGGCTCGACCCGGGCCTGCTGGTCGCGGTCGCGATGCCGGCCGCGGACGCGCCCGAGGCGTCCGGCGCGCCCGGCGTCCTCGGCCTGGACGACGACGTCGCGCTGATGATCACGGGGGACGAGTACGCCGGGACGGACGTGGCGGGCATCGGTACCCCCGGCCCCCTCCTCGACCTGCCGCGGTCGCTGGCGGAGGCGCGGGCCGCGCTGGACGCGGCGCGCCGCACCGGCGACGTCGTGCACGCCTCCGGCCTGGCCACGTTCCGGGCGCTGCTCGGACGGCTGGACCGGGAGCAGATCGCCCCGTTCACCGACCAGATCGCCCGTCCGCTCGCCGACTACGACGAGGCGCACGACGGGCGGCTCGTCGAGACGCTGAGCGCGTTCCTCGACCGGGGCGGCGCGGTCGGCCCGACGGCCCGCGCGCTGTCCCTGCATCCCAGCACGCTGCGCCACCGGCTGTCCCGGATCCAGGCGCTGACGGGCCGCGACCCCCTCGACTTCGAGGACCGTGCCGCCCTGGCGATCGCCATCTGGACGGCGCGCTGACCGGTCGCGGCACCCGCGCTTCCGAGCTTCACGCCCCGAGGGCCAGGCGGGCTTCGTTCCCGGCCGCCTCGTCCTCCGGCAGTGCCCACTGCTCCAGGACGGAGCGGCGCGCGGCGTTCCGCGCCTCGACCGGCAGGCGCGCCACCGCACCGGCCAGTTCGAGGGCCCCCTCCAGTGCCTGGCCGGCGTCGACCAGGCGGTCGACGAGGCCGTACGCGAGGGCCTGGTCGGCGGGAACGCGGCGCGCGGTCAGGAGGATGTCGAGCGCCCGGCCCTGGCCGACGAGGCGGGGGAGCCGCACGGTCGCACCGTCCAGGCACGGAAGGCCGTGGGCCAGGTTGAGGGTGCCGAACTCGGCGGTCGCGGACGCGACCCGCAGGTCGGCCCAGAGGGCGAGTTCGAAGCCGCCGCCGAAGCAGTAGCCCTCGACGGCGGCGACGACGGGCTTGGCCGGAGGCGTGCGGGTGACCCGCATGGGCGGCGGGCCGTCCGGGGTGGGGACGGGGAAGTCGCCCGCCGCCATGGCCTTGAGGTCGTTGCCGGCGCAGAAGGCGCCGCCGGCGCCGGTGAGGACGATGGCGCGGACCTCGTCGTCGCGTTCGGCGGCGCCGACGGCTTCGGCGAGCGCCTCGGCCATGGGGCCGTCGACGGCGTTGCGGCGGTCGGGGCGGTCGAGGGTGATCAGGTGGACGTCGCCGTGGCGCGCGGTGCGGATCATGCCGAGCGATACTAGATAGATCGATCTAGCGAGAGCAAGGGCTAGGCTGCCGGCATGGGTTCCGACACGCGGGCGCGGCTGCTGGAGGCGGCGGCGCAACTGTTCCGCGAGCAGGGGTACGCGGCGACCGGGCTGAAGCAGATCACCGCGGAGGCGGAGGCGCCGTGGGGCTCGCTCTACCACTTCTTCCCCGGCGGGAAGGAACAGCTCGGCATCGAGACGGTCGGCCATTCGGGCGCGCGCTACCTGCGGCTGTTCGACCTCGTCTACGAACGGGCCGAGGGAGGCGCGGACGAGGCCGTCCGCGACATGTTCCGGCTCAGCGCCGAGGCCCTGGAGAGGTCGGGATGGGCCGACGGCTGCCCGATCGCCACCGTCGCGCTGGAGGCGGCCACCACCAGCGAGCCGCTGCGCCACGCCTGCGCCGACGTGTTCGCCGGCTGGCGCGCCGCGACGGCGCGGCGCTTCGCGTCCGAGGGGATCGAACCCGCGGACGACCTGGCGACCTACGTCTTCGCCGCGTTCGAGGGAGCCCTCGTCCTGAGCCGCACCGGCCACGACACCGCCCCGTTGCGGGTGACCGCCGGCATCGTCGCCGAGACGATCCGCCGGCACCGTCCGCAGAGCGAGTAGGCGTGGCGCGAGGGACGGGGCGGCGCCCGCGTCGGCCCGGCCGAGCCGCATGGTGAACATCGGCACCGCGCAGCCACGGCGGGCGAGGTGCCCCGCCACCGGTCGGCCGACCTGCCGCCGATGGCGAACCTCGGGCACCGTCCGCCCGCCGTGATGCGATGACGCCTCGGACAGGACGCGATGCTCAGGAGTTCATGCCCGCGGGCGCGGTGAGGAGGGACAGGATCTGCCGCGTGTGGCCGGGCAGTTCCGTCTCTGCGAGTCCGCCGAGGAGGTCGCGCAGCGGCATGGGCTGATCGACCAGGCAGGTGCCGTTGGACAGCAGCCGGGTGGGCACCGGGGTGTCGAGTTCGGCGTCGCTCAACGCCGGCCCGCCGAGCGCGCACAGGGCGTCCGCCTGCCGCCGTACGCGGTCGCGGAGCCCGGCAGCGCCGCCCGCGAGCGCGATGACGCGGTCGATGGTCCAGGTGTCGAGCGCGATGCGGTTGTCGTACGCGGTGTGCACGCCGGAGGCGACCGCCGACGCCGCCGCGATCGTGGTCGACGTGATGAGCGAGACGTGCGCCAGGATCTGGTCGGCCGTCCACTCGCCGGGCGGCGGCACGGCGCCCGCTCCGCCGGACCCGTCCACGGTGGCGGCGGCGTCGAGCAGCGCCCGGTAGGCCGCCTCGAGCCGGGTGGTCTCCATGGGACGTCCTTTCTCTGCTGGTGATCGCGGATCCGCGGGGCGCGGGGCGTCAGGCGTGCGCGTCGGACATCTCCCAGGGCGCCTGCGGAAGGACGTCGCCGGTCTCGAGCAGGGACTTGAGGTTGGCCAGCACGGCGGGCCAGCCCCGCGAGATCCCGTTCAGCATGTCCCGGTCGGGCAGGTTCTCGTGGGTCACGGTCAGCCGGACGATCTCCTCGTGCGGTTCGACGAGGAACGTGACCACCGACGGCTCCCGCTCCAGCCCGGCGTCCGGGCGGTCCTCGAAGGTGATCACGAGACGGGTCGGGGGCTCCGCCTCGAGCACCCGGCCGACGACGTCGACGGCGTCCGACCCGTCCGTGCGGCGGTGCTCCCAGGGGGAGCCCGGCCGCCAGTCGGAGACGTTGGCGTGGCCCCAGTAGCGCGCGGTCAGATCGGCGTCGGTCAGGGCGCGCCACACCTGCTCGGCGTTCGCGCGGATGTAGGTGACGTACACGTAGGTCGGCACGGAGACGGTCGTCTCGGTCATGGCGTACTCCTCGGCTTGATTCCGGATGGCGCTGAGCGCTTCCAGCCGCGGCCTGTCGAACCCCGCGATCCAGCGCTGCTCGATCTCGTGGATCGGTGCCGGGTTGAGGTAGTGCAGCCGTTGCCGGCCGCGCCGCACCACGGTCACGAGGCCGGCGTCGACGAGCACGTTCAGGTGCTGCGTCGCCGACTGGCGCGCCATCTCCAGGCGCTCGCACAGCTCGCCCAGCGTCTGCCCGTTGTGCTCCCGCAGCCGGTCGAGCAGCAGGCGCCGCGTCGGATCGGCCAGCGCCTTGAAGGCCGCGTCCATCGCAGTGGCTTCCCGATTCACGCCGCCCATTATGCAGGTAATCACCTGCATAATGTCAATCGACGACATCACCCCAGGTCAGAAGGCTCAACAGCCGGACACGGCCGGTTCCCTCCGTGACGGCGGCGGATCCCGCTGAGGAGCGGGCGCTCGGCGGTCCCCATTTGCCTGTGACCAGGCGTGTCGCAAGCGCGCTCGTGGAGATTTCATCGTCACGTCACGCCCGACGGGGCGTGGGTCCGCCGGGGCCTGATGGTCTCCTCCCGGCATCGGGAAGATCTTTACTGAGGAGCGCGACCTATGACCTCTTCGTGGCGACCGACTCGGCGGATGGCGGTCTCCGCCGTCGCTCTGCTGGCGGCGCTGGGCGCTGCCGCCGCCCCCACCTTCGCCTCGAACGGCGATCGCACCGGTGCGGTCCGCTCCGCGATCGAGGGCGGGAAGGCGCGCAACGTCATCTTGCTGATCGGTGACGGCATGGGCGATTCGGAGATCACCATCGCCCGCAACTACACCCAGGGTGCGGCCGGGCGGCTGGCGCTGGACACCCTTCCGCTGACGGGCGCGTACACGACCTACTCCGTCAACAAGAACAACCCCAAGCTGCCGGACTATGTGACCGACTCCGCCGCCAGCGGCACCGGCTGGGCCACCGGCCACAAGACCTACAACGGCGCGATCTCGGTCACCCCGGACGGCAAGCCGGTCCCGACCATCCTCGAGATCGCCAAGAAGGCGGGTTTCCGTACCGGTGACGTGACGACCGCCGAACTGGGGGACGCCACACCGGCGGTGCTGGCCGCGCACGTGGCGGACCGCTCCTGCCAGGGACCGGCCGGCATGGCCAACTGCCCCGTGCAGGACAAGGCCAACGGCGGTCCGGGTTCCATCTCCAAGCAGCAGGTGCAGACCGGCGCCGACTTCTACCTGGGCGGCGGCAAGGCCCGCTGGGCGCAGACGATCAAGGCGGGCCCCTTCAAGGGCAAGACGGTCGTCGACCAGGCCAAGGCCGCCGGCTACAACGTCGTCACCGACACCTCCGGGCTGGCCTCGGCCAGGCCCGGCCAGAAGCTGCTCGGCCTGTTCGCCGACGGCAACATGCCGCAGGAGTGGACGGGGCCCGCGGCCAAGGTCGGCGGCACCGACCCGGCCAAGTGCGCGCCCAACGCCTCGTTCAGCGGCCCGCACCTGAGCGACATGGCCGGAAAGGCCATCGGACTGCTCGACGCCCAGACCAAGAAGTCCAAGCGGGGCTTCTTCCTGCAGATCGAAGGCGCGTCGATCGACAAGCGCGACCACGCCGCCGACCCGTGCGGCCAGATCGGTGAGACGGCCCAGTTCGACAAGGCCGTCAAGGCGGCCCTCGACTACGCCCGCACCCACCGCGACACCCTCGTGGTCGTCAGCGCCGACCACGGCCACACCAGCCAGATCATCCCGATCGAGGCCAAGAGCCCGGGGCAGAGCGCGACGCTGGTCACGGCGGACGGCGCCCCGATGCAGATCAACTACGCGACCAACACCGTCGGCCAGTCGCAGGAGCACACCGGCACCCAGGTCCGGATCGCGGCCCAGGGGCCTCAGGCCGCCAACCTGGTCGGCGTCACCGACCAGACCGACCTGTTCCGCACGCTGCGCCGGGCCCTCGGCCAGTAGCACCGCGAGCCACCTTCTCGAGCCGCAGGACCGGTCGCACATGCGACCGGCCCTGCCGGCTTCCGTCGCCGACCAGAAGGATGGCGGACGCATCGTCGCGCAGGACATACCCGCAGACCAGGACGTGGGCGGATACCGGCCTTGAGTACGAGGGCGATCAGAAAGGCGACGGCGCGGGCGGACCCGGTGGTGAGCCGCGCCGAGATTGATCAGCACGCCGATCAGGGCGGTGAGCTCGGATGGTGAGAACGGCGGATCGCTCGTAAGCCGACGGGATCAGTGAGCCCGTCGCCTGGGCGGACAGGATCTCCGCCCGCTTGAGGCCGCCTAGCGGAGGCTTGGCGGCCAGGCGCATCGCCACCAGGGGAGGCGGCGTCGTTGAGCATACGGACCGCCCCAGAGACGACCTCCGCCGCCATGAGGGCCGAAGCGCTCCGCCGAGCCACCGCTGGTCGGCACAAGACCGCCGACACACCGCGCGCGCCACAACGGCCGAGTCGCAGATGCACGTCTCGCCCTCGAGCAAGGCGACCAGAGCCCGTAGCCGCCAGAGGGGCGCCGCGACGACGCACCTGCCCGGCCGCGGCCACTGCATCGGACGTCTTCCCTCGCGTTTCTCTCCAGCGGCAGTGACGTTCGGTAATGAACACGCTATGCTTGGTCACGCATAGTGATATTCGGTGGCTTGGTACGAGGGTTCCGAGGATCGGATGGACACCAGGATGGCGACCTGCCCGACCTGTACGACACGCCTGCTGGTGCTGGTGCTCGCCCTGCTGCTGACCGGACATCTCGCCGCCAATCCCGACGGACATCACGAGACCGCCCGCCTGCCTCTGGCAGGCCCGCAGTTCGAACAGGCCGCACGGCCGACGCCCCCCGCGAAAGAAGTCGTCGCCGCCTCCCATGGAGGGAAGGACGCCCACCCCCGCTGGTGCACCGCCGGCCAATGCGAGCGCGGCATCGCACCACGTCAACGGCTCGTCGGCGAGGAGCTGATCGCTTCCGGAGCGGCTTCGGGCTGCCATCTTTGCGTGGCCGGGGCAAGCGCAGACCTGGAACACGGTTCTGGCGTCCATCACTCGTCGTTGACGAGATGGCGTGCCCGGACGATGGCGGCACGTCCCTTGACGCCGTCATCGCTGCAGATCTTCCGTCTCTGACAGACACCCGTGCGCCTCGGGCGAACCGCCCGCGATCTCGCTCTTCGCGAGCGGCGCGGCCCTGCCCGTGATCCCCTCAACCCGTACCGACCATGGGAGATCCGCCATGGAGTCGTTGATCAAGCATGCCCGCACCATCACCCCGCATCCGCCCACGAGTCCGCACGTCCGGACCGGACCGAACGCCACGGCGACGCAACGGCCCGAAGCGCTGTTCATCGCCTGTTCTGACGCGCGCGTCTCTCCTGCCTTCCTCACCGGAGCCCAGCCGGGCCAGCTCTTCGAGCTGCGCAATGTCGGCAATGTCGTCCCGCCGCACCGGCCCGGCCGCCCTACCGGTGAAGCCGCCACCATCGAGTACGCGGTCGGCGTCCTGGGTGTCACCGACATCGTGGTCTGTGGCCACTCAGACTGCGGCGCCGTCCGCACACTCAGGCCAGGGGGCCTGTCCATCAGCGCGTTCACCACATGGTGGTGGCTCACCCGCACCAACAAGCGTTCTCGCCCCTCGGCGACGGAGCCCCCGGTCGATCCGGGCCATCTCCACCTCCTGGCCCAGCTGGACAAACTCCGCCGCTACCCCAAGATCGCTCGTGGCCTCGCCCAGGGCCGCCTGCGCGTCCACGGCTGGTTCTACAACCTGACCGACGGTCGAGTCTTCATCGCCCCGACCGCGAACTCCCCGACAACCGATTCCTTCACTCCGCTGTGACACCGGCTATGGAGCCGCGGCTGGCGGGTGTCCGAGACGAACGGCCACCCGCCAGGGCTCCGAGCCCGTGCTGATCAGAGGTCGCCAGGGCGATCCGCACAACCTGCCCAAAAGCCACGCCGAAAGGGCGCTGGCTTGCGACGAGAATGAACAAGGCGATGTGGTCGCATGGATTCGACCAAGGCCAAGAGGAACAATTCCGGGACCTGATGCTCCCATACCCCCGAACTCGCCTAGAGTCATACCCCCCGGAGTGCAATGTCGTTACTTCTCGCCCCCCTCGCGTCACACTACGGCTGTCGCCGGTGACCGCGAGACCTGCGATGCCAGCAAGCCTGGACAAGACCGCGATGCCGTAGGCCACCTGTTCAGCGCGCGGGGGATGCCGCCTGTCGTGCAGTGCTCGCGAGTGGGCGAAAAGGCGGTTGCGGCCATCGGGTATCGGGGCGCTGATCAACGCATCAACGGATACCGTGCTTCTCGCGGCTGGTTGTCGGATTGACTCACTCCATTCTCTGACTGTAGCCCCCGACCAACCATAAGTAATCGCTGTAGGAGGCGCGAGACGTAGCCAGCGCCGATATCAACGCGAATAGCCAGCTTGCAGTCGCGACCGTTCAGCGATGCCGTCGGCTCATGAGCGAGCGCCCCGTCGGTATCGGACGCCGGTCAGGTGGAGGAGCTGGCTCCGGCGAGGTGGCTGGCGTGAGGCCCGGCAGCGTAGGTGTCTCAAGCGACCTGGACGCTGGTCGGCCACGGGCCAAGTACGAGACCTCCGATGCAGCCCTGGACCCGCTTAAGGTTCGGCACGCCAGGGGGTGGCGTGCGGTGGTCCCAGGGAGGGGTGGGGCAGGATGTGAGGCATGGGACAAGTCGTGGTCACCGCGGAGAAGACGTTGAAGGCGAGCCCGGAGCGGGTGTTCGAAGCACTCGCCGACTACAGGGGCGTGCGCTCGAGGATGCTGACCGAGCATTACAGCGAGTACGACGTGCGTGAGGGCGGGCAGGGCGAGGGCACGGTGGTGCACTGGAAGCTCGCCGCCACGAGCAAGCGGGTGCGCGACTGCCTTTTCTCGGTCAGCGTCCCCTCGGCCGACACGCTCGTCGAAAAGGACGCGAACTCCTCAATGGTCACCACCTGGACCGTGTCGCCCGTGACCGGAGGTACGCGGGTTCAGGTCCGGACGACCTGGGACGGAGCCGGCGGTGTGGGCGGGTTCTTCGAGCGCACCTTCGCTCCGAAGGGGCTGCGAAGCATCTACGACGCGCAGTTGGCGAAATTGAACGCCGAGTTGGAGAGTTGACCTGCGCAGCGCACTCCTGCAAGTTGCCAGGCTGGTCCGATCACGGTGGTTCCCGTGCGGCCGGCCCCGGGCTACCCGCGAGCAAAGCGAGCGTGGCCTGGTCGAATACCTCCGAGACACGCTCGCCACCTGAGAATCCGGCCCGATACAGGAGGAAACGGCGAGGAGCCAAGGGCCAGCCGCTGCCACTGGGCCGGATAGCGTCTGGGACGTCTCCGCGGCGCTCTCGTCACGTGGTATCCGGTCCCCGCGACCGCCTTGGGTGTGCGGCGTAGCCGCCATCCTCAACGCATCGGCTCGGGGGAGCCTCGCACCCTTCAAGCTCAGCTATGAACGAGGCCCTCCCGCGCGGTTTAAGCTCCCGGAATGCTGTCTCGCGTGCTTCGACGCATAGCGGTTGTGCTGCTCGGCTGGCTGGGATTGGTTCTGGTGCTGGTCTTGGCGCTGGCAGGGGACGGGCAGTGGTGGGTGCGGTGCCTGGAGGCTCTCATCGGGGCAGCCCTGTTGTGGTGCACATGGGTTCTTTGGCACCGGTGGCTTCGCTGAATGACCGGCGGCGGTGCGGCCCCCGCGGCGACTGGTTGGGACGACGCCGGTGAAGCTGACGCGATGCGCCGTTCGGCCTGGTCGCCGGCGACCGGCGCCCACGTCGCACGCTCCGGGCGGCCTGGGGCGGGGCCGCGCAGCGGCCTGAGTACCGCCGCCCCTCGACGGCGAGGACGGGCCTTGGGCGGATGGGCTCGGGGCCGTTCCGCCTATGTTCCGTGAACGGCGGCGGGCGGTGGCTTTCGCTGGTGCGCGGCTGCAGATACACGAAACCCCGGAGACCGGTGTTGTACCTGGTCAACCGGGGTATTGGCTGATCGTTTCGAGGTGCCCCCTGCAGGATTCGAACCTGCGCACACGGCTCCGGAGGCCGTTGCTCTATCCCCTGAGCTAAGGGGGCCCTTGCGTCGCGGTGCGGCGCGTGTTGAAGGTTACCAGGGTTGGCGGGGTGACGCGTACGTGGACGTTCGCCGTGCGTTCCAGGGTGGAGTCGACTAACTTCAAGGCCGTGACCGAGCCCCTGGGACGCGTGCTGGTCGTCGACGACGACGAGGTGATCCGGCAGCTCATCGCCGTGAACCTGCAACTCGAGGGGTTCGAGGTCTCGACCGCTGTGGACGGTCAGGACTGCCTGGAGAAGGTGGTCGAGGTGCGGCCGGACGTGATCACGCTGGACGTGATGATGCCGCGGCTGGACGGGTGGGTGACGGCGGTCCGGCTCCGGGAGGACCCGGGGACCGCGCACATCCGGGTGGTGATGATCACGGCGCGGGCGCAGGAGCACGACGTCAGGCGCGGGCACGAGATCGGCGTGGACGCCTACGTGACGAAGCCGTTCGACCCGAACCAGCTGATCCAGACGGTGCGGAAACTCGCTGCGGTGTCCAGATAGTGGTCGGATAGTCTCACCAGAGTGACTCCGGCCGAGGTGAGCGATGCCCTGGTGGCGGCGGCGCGCGCTGCCGTCGCCGAGGGCGGGCTGGACGTCGCGGTGCCCGATGAGGTGCTCGTCCTCGCCCGTGGCGCCGGGGTCTTCGAGAGCCCCGTGGCGCTGGTGCTGGGGGTGAGCCCGGAGGCGGTCGCGGCGCGGGTAGGAGGGTCCGTCAGCGGGCGCGGGTTCGTGCGGGTGCAGGTGCCGCCGGCGGATGTGGTGAACGGCATTCTGCGGGATCCCGGTTACGGCCTGGCCCGGGTCCCGCGCTTCGCGTGGGCCGACCGGCCGCGGACGTTCGAGAACCCCGGGTTCTCGGTCCGGTACGCGTACGCGCGGGCCTGCTGGGCCGGGCGGTGGGCGCGGGAGCTCGGGGTCGGTGAAGGCGCGCTGGTGGAGCCCGCGGACGCGGAGACGCGGCTGGTGGGGGCCCTCGCGGAGGTGCCCGGACGGGCCGCGCAGGCCGAGCGGGAAGGCGACGCCGGGCCGCTGGCGTTCTGCTTGGAGAGGGTCGCCGGGGCGTACCACGACGTCCATGAGCGGTGCCCGGCCGTGCCCCTGGGGGACGAGAAACCCGGGGCGGTGCACGCGGGGCGCGCCGGACTGGCGCGGGCCGCGCGCATCGCCCTCGGCAACGGCCTGAAGATGATCGGTGAGACCCCTAGAGAGCGGATATGAGTCGAGTTCACCCTGCCGGGCCCCGGCACGCTGACGTCCTGCCCGAGGACCACCCGCCGGGGCCGGCGGAGGACCTGAACGCCCTGGACGCGCACGTGTGGCCGCGCGGCGCGACCCGTGAGGACGGCGTGCTGACCATCGGCGGCGTCGACGTGCGGGACCTGGCGAAGGAGTACGGGACGCCCCTGTACGTCTATGACGAGGAGGACGTGCGGTCCCGGGCGAGGGAGTACGCGGCGGCGTTCCACGATGGTGACGTGCATTACGCGGGCAAGGCGTTCCTGTGCACGGCGGTGGCGCGATGGCTGCACGAGGAGGGCCTCGGGCTGGACGTGTGCAGCGGCGGCGAGCTGGCCGTGGCGCTGGCGGCGGGCTTCCCGACGGAGCGGATCACGCTGCACGGCAGCAACAAGGCGCCCTGGGAGCTGGAGAAGGCCCTGGAGGCCGGGGTCGGGCGGATCGTGGTCGACTCGTTCGAGGAGATCGCGCGGCTCGGGTACCTGGCGCAGGAGCGGGGCGTCCGGCCGAAGGTGATGGTGCGGGTCACGACGGGCGTCGAGGCGCACACTCACGAGTTCATCGCGACGGCCCACGACGACCAGAAGTTCGGCTTCTCACGGGGCTCCGGGGCGGCGCTGGAGGCGGTCCGGCGGGTGCTGGCGCTCAGGCAGCTGGAGCTGGTCGGGCTGCACAGCCACATCGGGTCGCAGATCTTCGACGTGGACGGCTTCGAGGTCGCGGCGCACCGGCTGGCGGAGCTGCTGGTGGCGATCCGCGACGAGCACGGGATCGAGCTGCCGGAGCTGGACCTCGGCGGCGGCTACGGGATCGCGTACGTGCCGGGGGAGGAGCCGCACGACCCGAAGTCGATGGCGGACGGCCTCCGGGAGATCGTGGCGCACGAGTGCCGGGCGTACGGGCTGGCGATGCCGCGGCTGACGGTGGAGCCGGGCCGGGCGATCATCGGCCCGGGCGGCGTGACGCTGTACGAGGTCGGCACGGTGAAGGACGTCGAGGGGCTGCGGACGTACGTGTCGGTGGACGGCGGGATGAGCGACAACCTGCGGACCGCCCTGTACGGCGCGGAGTACACCGGCGCGCTCGCCAGCCGGTCGTCCGAGGCGTCCCCCATGCTCAGTAGGCTTGTCGGCAAGCACTGCGAGAGCGGGGACATCGTCGTGCGGGACCTGTGGTTCCCCGAAGATATTGCGGCGGGGGACCTGGTGGCGGTGGCCGCGACCGGTGCGTACTGTCGATCGATGGCCAGTAACTACAACCACGTCCCGAAGCCCGCCGTGGTGGCGGTGAAGGACGGCAGGTCGCGCGTGATCGTCCGCCGGGAGACCGCCGAGGACCTGCTGCGGCTGGATGCGGATGCGGAGGTCGGAGCGTGAAACCCGAACGTGGCCCGCTGCGGGTCGCGCTGCTGGGATGCGGCGTCGTCGGCAGCGAGGTCGTCCGGCTGCTGCGCGAGCAGGCCGACGATCTCGCGGCGCGGGTGGGGACGCCGCTGGAGCTGGCCGGGGTCGCGGTGCGGCGGCCCGAGCGGGTGCGCGCGGGCGTCGATCCGGAGCTGGTCACGACGGACGCGCAGGCGCTGGTCACGCGGGACGACGTGGACATCGTCGTCGAGGTGATCGGCGGGATCGAGCCGGCCCGGACGCTGATCCTGGAGGCGATGAAGACCGGCAAGTCGGTCGTCACCGCGAACAAGGCGCTGCTGGCCGAGGACGGGGCGACGCTGTTCGCCGCGGCCCGCGAGTACGGCGCCGACCTGTACTACGAGGCGTCGGTGGCGGGCGCGATCCCGCTGCTGCGGCCGCTGCGGGAGTCGCTCGTCGGCGATCACGTGCACCGGGTGCTCGGCATCGTCAACGGCACGACGAACTACATCCTCGACCAGATGGACTCCGCCGGAGCCGGGTTCCACGAGGCGCTGGAGGAGGCGCAGTCGCTCGGGTACGCGGAGGCGGACCCGACGGCGGACGTGGAGGGGTTCGACGCGGCGGCGAAGGCGGCGATCCTGGCGCAGCTCGCGTTCCACACCCCGGTGACGGCGGCGGACGTGCACCGCGAGGGCATCACCGAGGTGTCCGCGGCGGACGTGGCGGGCGCCCAGGGCATGGACTGCGTGGTGAAGCTCCTCGCGATCTGCGAGCGGGTGCCGTCCGACGGCGGTGCGCAGGACGGCCGGAACGGGCGCGGGGTGTCGGTGCGGGTGTACCCGGCGATGATCCCGCGGACGCATCCGCTGGCGAGCGTCCGCGAGGCCTACAACGCGGTGTTCGTCGAGGCGGAGTCGGCGGGGTCGCTGATGTTCTACGGCGCGGGCGCGGGCGGCGCCCCGACGGCGTCGGCGGTGCTCGGCGACCTGGTCGCGGTGGCGCGCAACGTGGTCGGCGGGACGCCGGGCCCGGTCGAGGTGACGTACGCGAAGCTGCCGGTGCTGCCGATGGGCGAGACCGTCACGCGCTACTACATCCACCTCGACGTGACGGACGAGGCGGGCGTGCTCGCCGCCGTCGCCGCGGAGTTCGCCCGGCACGAGGTGTCGATCCAGGCCGTCCGGCAGGTGGGGCTGGGCGAGGAGGCGCAGCTCGTGGTGGTGACGCACCGGGCGCCGGACGCGGCCCTGTCGGCGGTCGTCGAGGGCCTGCGCGGGCTGGACAGCGTCCGCGAGGTCGCCAGCGTCATGCGCGTCGAGGGCGAGGAGTGAGATCCCGGTAGAATCCGGGTCCACATTCGCAGGTCAGCCGAGGAGACACTGACGTGAACGGGAACGCCCGCGTGTGGCGCGGCCTCATCGAGGAATACCGCGACCGGCTTCCGGTGACGGACGCGACGCCCGTGGTGACGCTGCTGGAGGGCGGCACGCCGCTGGTGCCGGCCGTCCGGATCTCCCAGCTGACCGGCTGCGAGGTGCGCCTGAAGGTCGAGGGCCTCAACCCGACCGGTTCGTTCAAGGACCGCGGGATGACGATGGCGATCAGCAAGGCGGCCGAGGACGGCGCCAAGGCGGTCATCTGCGCCTCGACCGGCAACACGTCCGCGTCGGCCGCCGCGTACGCGGTGCGGGCCGGGATGACGTGCGCGGTGCTCGTCCCCAACGGCAAGATCGCGATGGGGAAGCTGGCGCAGGCGCTGGTGCACGGCGCGCGGCTGCTGCAGGTGGACGGCAACTTCGACGACTGCCTGGAGCTGGCCCGCAAGCTGTCCGTCGACTATCCGGTGGCGCTGGTCAACTCGGTCAACAAGTACCGGCTGCAGGGCCAGAAGACCGCCGCGTTCGAGATCGTGGACGCGCTCGGCGACGCCCCGGAGGTGCACTGCCTGCCGGTCGGCAACGCCGGCAACATCTCGGCGTACTGGATGGGCTACAAGGAGTACGCCGCCGACGGCGTCGCCACGCGGACGCCCCGCATGCTGGGCTTCCAGGCCAGCGGCGCGGCGCCGTTCGTCAAGGGCGAGCCGGTGCTGAAGCCGCAGACGATCGCGACCGCGATCCGGATCGGCAACCCCGCGTCCTGGGACCTCGCGATCGCCGCGCGCGACGAGTCGGGCGGCGCGATCGACTCGGTCACCGACCGGCAGATCCTGGCCGCCTACCGGCTGCTCGCCAGGGAAGAGGGCGTGTTCGTGGAGCCGGCGTCCGCGGCGAGCGTCGCGGGCCTGCTGCAGGCCGCCGAGCAGGGCGTGGTGAAGCCCGGGACGCGGGTGGTCTGCACGGTGACCGGCAACGGCCTGAAGGACCCCGACTGGGCGATCTCCGGCGCGCCGGCGCCGACGGTCGTCCGCGTCGACGCCCACGAGGCGGCCTCCGCGCTCGGCCTCACCTGATGGGCCCTGTCGACCCGGGGAACCGGCCGGAGCGGTCCGTCCTGGTGCGGACGCCGGCGACGAGCGCCAACCTGGGGCCGGGCTTCGACTCGCTCGGCCTCGCGCTGTCGCTGTACGACGACGTCGAGGTGGCGCTGACCGGCGACGGGGTGTCCATCGAGGTGGACGGCGAGGGCGCCGAGGTCGCCGACCGCGGCGAGCGGCACCTGATCGTGAAGGTGCTGCGCCGGACCTTCGACGTGCTGGACGACCTCGCCGCGGCCGGACCCGGCCAGCCGGCCGGCCAGCCGAAGGGCGTCCGGCTGCGGTGCCGCAACCGCATCCCGCACAGCCGGGGGCTCGGCTCGTCGTCCGCCGCCATCGTCGCGGGGATCGTCGCGGCGCGCGCGCTGCACCCGCACGGCGACCTCATGGACGACGTCGCCGCGCTGCGCCTCGCGACCGACATCGAGGGGCATCCCGACAACGTCGCGCCGTGCCTCGCGGGCGGCCTCACCATCGCGTGGACGACCCCGGACGGCGCGCGCCTCGTCCGGCTGGAACCGCAGGTCAGGCAGGTGGTGGCGTTCGTGCCCGAGCAGCGCCTGGCGACCGAGCGGGCGCGCGGGCTGCTGCCCGAGACGGTCCCGCACGCCGACGCCGCCGCCAACGCCGGACGCGCCGCGCTGCTCGTCGCCGCGCTCTCGGGCGGGCTCGGCGACGGCGTGCTGCTGGACGCGACGGAGGACCGGCTGCACCAGAATTACCGCGCCCCCGCGATGCCGGAGTCCGCGGAACTCGTCGAACGGCTGCGTTCCGCCGGAGTGCCCGCGGTGATTTCGGGGGCAGGACCCACTGTCCTGGCCTTCACAAACGCATCACGAGTTGATTCGATGGCTCCGCGAGTGGGTAATGGGTGGCACGAACACCCGTTGGACGTCGCGACCCGCGGCGCATGCGTCGTGCCCGGTGAACCCGGCCGCCGGAGCTGACGCGGCGCCGGGGCGGGCCGGGTGCGGCCCGGGCCGTCGCGGCGCTCCGGCCGGTGCGGGTCCCCGCAAGATCCACCTAGGTAAAATGCGAAGACATCGACCTCTGGGGAATAGCAGTGTGCCCTGGTGATGTTAGGCTGATTGCCGCACCAGATGCCCCGTTCGGGGCAGCGTGCTCGTCAGCCGCGCGTCGCCTGTCCGGCCCTCCGGCCGTGTCGGTCCCGCGTACCAGGCTCCCCGACACCGTGACATTCCGTTGTCAGGCATTCCAGCGAAACTTCGGACGTGGCGGTAGCGGGGACACGTGCGAGCGAACCGTCCCGTCCATCATCTGGCTGTGCCCAGAAAATCGCCGATCCCGGCCCCATCGTGATCAGCGGAGCCCGACTCGGCGCCCCCGCCGGGCCGTATTACCGGGTTGACTGGCCGAACGCCGGCCGACGCCCGCTCCCTGGGAAGGACCCTTAGTGAGCGAATCCAGCGAACTCCTTACGGACGCATCCAGCACTGCACCCGCGGCCGACGCCGCCCAGAACGGCGCGGAGCCCACCGCCCCCCGGCGCCGCCGGAGCGGCACGGGCCTCTCCGCCATGGTGCTGCCCGAGCTCAAGGCACTCGCGTCCAGCCTCGGCATCACCGGTGTGACCGGGATGCGCAAGAGCCAGCTCATCGCGGCCATCCAGGAGAAGCAGGGCGGCCAGGGGCAGGGCTCGGCGGGCGAGCAGGGAGCCGCTGCCAAGGCCGCCGCCGGGGCCGGCGAGGCCGACGCGGGCAAGGGCGCGCAGGACGCCGGCAAGGCCGAGACGGCCAAGGCCGAGCGCCCGCGCCGCACCCGCGCCGCGGCGAAGCGCGAGACGGCCGAGCAGGTCGCGATCGCCGAGGCTGCGCCCGAGCAGCCCGCCGCCGACAAGCAGGCCGACAAGCAGGACGGCCGGCCCGAGAAGGCCGAGCGGCAGGGCGGCCGGCAGAGCGCGCGCACGGCCGACAAGCAGGACCGGGGGGCGTCCGAGGGCCGGGGCGAGCGCGGCGACCGGCAGAACGACCGGCAGAACCGGGAGCCCGCCGCGGCCCAGGGCGGCGGCTCCGAGGACGGCGAGGCCCAGGGCGGCCGCGAGTCCGGGCGTGACGGCGGCCGGGACGGCCGCGAGGGCCGCGAGAGCGGGCGGCAGCGCCAGCGCGGCGGCCGGGAGCGCGGCGAGGGCCGCGACCGCGGCGACCGGAGCGAGCGCGGTGAGCGCGGTGACCGGGGCGAGCGCGGCGAGCGCGGCGAGCGCGGCGAGCGCGGCGAGCGCGGCGAGCGCGGCGAGCGCGGCGAGCGCGGCGAGCGCGGCGAGCGCGGCGACCGGAGTGACCGCGGTGACCGGAGCGACCGCGACGGCGGCGGGCGCCAGCGCGGCCAGAGCCAGGGCGGCGGCGGCCAGCACGACGACGACGAGGGCGGCCGCAGCCGGCGCGGGCGCCGGTTCCGCGAGCGCAACCGGGGCCGCGGCGGCCGCGAGCGCTACGAGGAGCCGGTGATCAGCGAGGACGACGTCCTGATCCCGGTCGCGGGCATCCTCGACATCCTCGACAACTACGCGTTCGTCCGGACCACCGGCTACCTGCCCGGCCCGAACGACGTGTACGTCTCGCTCGCGCAGGTCCGCAAGAACGGCCTCCGCAAGGGCGACGTCATCACCGGCGCCGTCCGGCAGGCCCGCGAGGGCGAGCGGCGCGAGAAGTTCAACGCGCTCGTGCGGCTCGACACCGTCAACGGGATGGAGCCGGAGCAGGCCAAGGGCCGCGTCGACTTCAGCAAGCTGACCCCGCTGTACCCGCAGGAGCGGCTGCGGCTGGAGTCCGACCCGGGCATCCTGACCACCCGGATCATCGACCTGGTCTCGCCGATCGGCAAGGGCCAGCGCGGGCTGATCGTGTCGCCGCCGAAGGCCGGCAAGACGATGGTGCTCCAGGCGATCGCCAACGCGATCACCAAGAACAACCCGGAGTGCCACCTGATGGTCGTCCTCGTGGACGAGCGTCCGGAAGAGGTCACCGACATGCAGCGGACGGTGAAGGGCGAGGTCATCCACTCGACCTTCGACCGTCCCGCCGAGGACCACACCACGGTCGCCGAGCTGGCGATCGAGCGCGCGAAGCGGCTGGTGGAGCTGGGCCACGACGTCGTCGTGCTGCTCGACTCGATCACCCGCCTCGGCCGGGCCTACAACCTGGCGGCGCCGGCGTCCGGCCGCATCCTGTCCGGTGGTGTCGACTCGACCGCGCTGTACCCGCCCAAGCGGTTCTTCGGCGCGGCCCGCAACATCGAGAACGGCGGCTCGCTGACGATCCTCGCCACCGCGCTGGTCGAGACCGGCTCCCGGATGGACGAGGTCATCTTCGAGGAGTTCAAGGGCACCGGCAACATGGAGCTGAAGCTCAACCGGTCGCTCGCGGACAAGCGGATCTTCCCGGCGGTGGACGTCGACCAGTCGTCCACCCGCAAGGAGGAGATCCTCATGGCGCCGGAGGAGCTGCGGGTCGTCTGGCAGCTGCGCCGGGTGCTGCACGCCCTCGACACCCAGCAGGCGCTGGAGCTCCTCATCGAGAAGATGAAGGAGACCAAGTCCAACGCCGAGTTCCTGCTCCAGGTGCAGAAGACGACGGTCTCCGACGACCGCTGATCGTCTGCCGCGACGCCCCCGCCCGGGTTCCGGGCGGGGGCGTTCCGCGTCCCGGCGCCCGGTGCCGGAAGCCGATGGTGGGGTTAGCCCCACCCCGGTCCGGCGGGGACCTCCATGGTGGCCGGGCGCCCCGGAAGGCAGGCTTGCACCGTAGGTTGGAACGGGCGTGGAGGGACGACGTGGGCGAGCTGAGCAGGGACATCGGGGGCGCGGGAGACCCGCCGGCGCACGCCGGGACCCCCGGTGGGGGCGCGACGCGGGCGGGCGGCCGCGCCGCGTCCGTGGCGGACGGCCCGTGGCGACCCGCGGCGATGGCCCGGTCCGCCGTGACCTGGACGTCCGCGCTGTACCTGGCGGTGAGCCTCGCGTTCGGGCTCGGCTGGTTCGTCGTCCTGGCCGTCGGGCTGGCGCTGTCGCTCGGCACCCTGATCATCTGGGTGGGGTTCCCGCTGCTCGCGCTGCTGATGGTGGCGTGGCGGTTCGGCGCGCGGCTGGAGCGCCGGCTGGTGCGGGCGGCGTTCGGCGTCACCCTGCCCGACCCGTACCGGCCGCGGCCGGAGAGCCGCAACCCGTTCGTCCGGCTGAGGACGATGGCCGCCGATCCCGCCACCTGGAAGGACCTCGCCTACCTCGTCCTGCTGTTCCCCATCGCGATGGTGGAGTTCGTGGTGTCCGCCTTCGTGTGGGCGCTGACGGGCAGCCTGCTGTTCATGCCGCTGATCGTGCTGTTCGGCGGCGGCATGGAGATCAACCTCGGGCTGGTGACGTACTGGTCCGGGAACCCGGTCGAGGCGCTGCCGGTGTCGGCGGCGGGGCTGGTCGTCCTCGCGGCGGCGATGTACGTGACGCGGGGGATGGCGGTCGCGCACGCGGCGTGGGCCCGGCTGATGCTCGGCCCGAGCGCGTCCCAGGCGGAGAACCTCGAGCTGCGGGAGCGGACCGCGCACCTGCGGGCCAGCCGGGCGCGCGGCGTCGACGCCGCGGAGTTCGAGCGCCGCCGCATCGAGCGGGACCTGCACGACGGCGCGCAGCAGCGGCTGCTGGCCGTCGCGATGGACATCGGCCGCGCCCGCGCGAAGCTCGACGACGATCCGGAGGGCGCGCGGGCGCTGATCGAGCAGGCGCACGCCGGCACCAGGGAGGCCATCACCGAGCTGCGGGACCTCGCCCGCGGCATCTACCCGGCGATCCTCACCGACCGCGGCCTGGACCCCGCGCTGTCCGGGCTGGCGGGGCGGGCGCCCGTGCCCGTCGAGGTCGCCGTCGACCTGCCGGAGCGGCCGCCGGCCGCGGTCGAGAGCATCGCCTACTTCATCGTCGCCGAGGCGCTGGCCAACATCGCCAAGTACGCGCGGGCGACCCGCGCGTCCGTCCGCGTCGCCCGCGACGACCGCTGGGTCGTCGTCGAGGTGACCGACAACGGGGTCGGTGGTGCGGTGGCGCGCGCCGGGGGCGGGCTGGCCGGGCTGGCCGACCGGGCCGCCACCATCGACGGGATGCTCATCGTGGACAGCCCGCCCGGCGGGCCCACGATCATCCGGGCGGACCTGCCCTGCACCTGGTGACCACCCGGCGATCCCTGGCGGCGCGGCCCGGCGCCGCCCGCGAGGCCCGATAATGGGCGCATGCGGGTAGTGATCGCCGAGGATTCGGTGCTGTTGCGCGAAGGGCTCGTCCGGCTGCTCGCGGACGCGGCGATCGAGACGGTCGCGACGGTCGGGGACGGCCCGGGGCTGCTCGGGATCGTCGAGGAGCACGAGCCGGACCTCGCCATCGTGGACGTGCGGATGCCGCCGTCGTTCACCGACGAGGGGCTGCGCGCGGCGCTGGCCGTCCGCGAGCGCCGGCCCGGCACGCCGATCCTCGTCCTGTCGCAGTACGTGGAGGAGCGGTACGCGACGGACCTGATCGGCGGCGGCGCCGAGGGCGTCGGCTACCTGCTGAAGGAGCGGGTGTCGGACGTCGCGGAGTTCATCGACGCGGTCCGCCGGATCGCCGCCGGCGGGACCGTCATCGACCCGGAGGTGATCGGGCAGCTGCTCGGCCGGCGCCGCTCCGGCGACCCGCTGGAGGCGCTGACGCCGCGCGAGCGGGAGGTGCTGGGGCTGATGGCGCAGGGCCGCGCCAACGGCGCCATCGCCGAGAGCCTGGTCGTCACCGAGGGCGCGGTGGAGAAGCACATCTCCAACATCTTCGCCAAGCTCGACCTGCAGCCCGCGCAGGGCGGGCACCGCCGCGTGATGGCCGTCCTCGCCTACCTGGGCCGCGCCGACGGCTGAACCGGTCCGGGCGCGGGACCCCGATCCGAGATCGGGAATGACCGGTGACCTCGGCACGTTCGGGTATCTGGCACACTTGGACTGCAACCGCTGCGGTACCGGTTCACGCCTCCCGGATCTCCCATGGCGCCGTCGCGTGGAAACGACCACGCCGGACGGCCGTGCGAGCGGGGGCGCCCGGCGACCGCCTCATGCGAGGAGAACCCATGAAGCCCGACATTCACCCGGACTACGTCGTCACGACCGTGACGTGCACGTGCGGCAACACCTTCGAGACCCGCAGCACCGCCGAGAACGGCGTGATCCACGCCGACGTGTGCTCGAACTGCCACCCGTTCTACACGGGCAAGCAGAAGATCCTCGACACCGGCGGCCGGGTGGCGCGCTTCGAGCAGCGCTTCGGCAAGAAGAAGGCCGGAAAGTAGCGCCGAGCCGCGCGGCGCGGAGCGCCGCACAGCGACCAGGGACGGCCCGGGGACTCTCCAGGTCCCCGGGCCGTTCGGAGTCGGCTTCCGGAGGCCGCCGCGGCCCCGGGGCCGGAACGGGCCAGGACACACCGTGAATCTCGACGAACTCATCAGCGAATACGCCGACATCGAGGGGCGGCTCGCCGACCCGTCCGTTCATGCCGACCAGACCCTGGCGCGCCGGCTCGGCAAGCGCTACGCCGAACTCCGGCCGATCGTCGAGACGCACCGGGAGCTGGCGTCCACCGAGGACGACCTGGGCACCGCCCGCGAGCTCGCCGGCGAGGACGAGACGTTCGCGGCCGAGGCCGCCGACCTCGGCAAGCGCAAGGAGGCGCTGGAGGAGCGGCTGCGGCGGCTGCTCGTCCCGCGCGACCCCAACGACTCCAAGGACGTGATCCTGGAGGTCAAGGCGGGCGAGGGCGGCGAGGAGTCGGCGCTGTTCGCGGGCGACCTGCTGCGGATGTACCTGCGCTACGCCGAGCGGGTCGGCTGGAAGACCGAGGTCCTCGACTCCCACCCGTCCGACCTCGGCGGCTACAAGGACGTCACGGTCGCGGTGAAGGCCAAGGGCTCGCAGGACGAGGGCGTCTGGACGCGGCTGAAGTACGAGGGCGGCGTCCACCGGGTGCAGCGGGTGCCCGCGACCGAGTCGCAGGGCCGCATCCACACCAGCGCCGTCGGCGTCCTGGTGACGCCCGAGGCGGAGGACGTCGACGTCCAGATCGACCCGAACGACCTGCGCATCGACGTGTACCGCTCGTCCGGGCCGGGCGGGCAGAGCGTCAACACCACCGACTCCGCGGTCCGCATCACGCACCTGCCGACCGGCGTCGTCGTCTCCTGCCAGAACGAGAAGAGCCAGCTCCAGAACAAGGAGCAGGCGCTGCGGATCCTGCGGTCCCGGCTGCTGGCGATGGCGCAGGAGGAGGCGGACGCGGCCGCCGCGGCGGAGCGCAAGAGCCAGGTCCGCACCGTGGACCGGTCCGAGCGGGTCCGCACCTACAACTATCCCGAGAACCGGATCTCCGACCACCGCGTCGGCTACAAGGCCTACAACCTCGACCAGGTGCTCGACGGCGATCTGCACAACGTGACGCAGGCGCTGGTCGACGCGGACATGGAACGCCGGCTGGCCGAAGCACAAAAATCATGAGCGCAGCGAACCGGGGGGTGTGGGGGGTCGTCCCCCCTCGAGAAAGCACAGTCATGAGCGCAGCGAACCGGGGGGCGTGGGGGGTCGTCCCCCCTCGAGAATGCACAGTCATGAGCGCAGCGAACCGGGGGGTGTGGGGGGTCGTCCCCCCCTCGAGAGGCACAGGCATGAGCGCATGAAGCTGCTGCTGGACGAGATCGCCAGGGCCACCGCGCGGCTCGCGGACGCGGGGGCCGCCTCGCCGCGCGCCGACGCCGAGGAGCTGGCCGCTGCCGTGCACGGGGTGAAGCGCTCCGAGCTGCACGCCGTGCCCGACAGCGCGTTCGACGCCCGGTTCTGGGAGTTCGTGGCGCGCCGCGAGGCCGGCGAGCCGCTCCAGCACATCACGGGCCGCGCGTTCTTCCGCTACCTGGAGCTGAAGGTCGGCCCCGGCGTGTTCGTCCCGCGCCCGGAGACCGAGGTGATGGTCGGCTGGGCGCTGGAGACGCTCCGCGACATGGACGTCCGCGACCCCCTCGTCGTCGACCTCGGGACGGGCTCGGCCGCCATCGCCCTGTCGATCGCGCTGGAGGCGCCCCGCGCGCGCGTGCACGCCGTGGAGAAGGACCCCAAGGCGTTCGTGCACGCGACCCGCAACATCGAGGAACTCGACGAGCGCGGCCGGGTCCGCCTGCACCTCGACGACTTCGCCGCCGCCCTCCCGGAGCTGAACGGCACCGTCGACCTCGTCGTCAGCAACCCCCCGTACATCCCGATGAGCGAATGGGAGTACGTGCCCCGCGACGTCCGCGACCACGACCCGGCGGACGCGCTGTGGGGCGGCGGCGACGACGGCCTGGACGCGATCCGCGTCGTCGAGCGCACCGCCCGCCGGCTGCTGCGCCCCGGCGGCTACGTCGCCGTCGAGCACAGCGACCTGCAGGGCAACGGGGTGTACTGGATCTTCGCGGAGGAGAACGGCTGGCGGGACGTCCGCAACCGCCGCGACCTCACCAACCGGGACCGGTTCGTCACCGCCCGCCTCGCCGCCGACTAGCCGCATGCGGCGCGGGGACCGCGCGCGGCGCGGCTATCCTGGGGCGTGCCAGAGGACGAGCGCCGCGAGATGGGAAGACGGGCGACCGTGAGCCGACGTTATGACTGCTCCGAGCCGATGGAGCGCACCCGTGGAATCGCCGAGGCCGTCTCGGCCGTCCGGCGCGGCGAGCTGGTCGTCCTGCCGACCGACACGGTGTACGGGGTCGGCGCCGACGCGTTCACGCCCGCCGCCGTGCAGGCGCTGCTGGACGCCAAGGGCCGTGGCCGCGACATGCCGCCGCCCGTGCTGGTCGGGTCCGTCCGGGCCGCGACCGCGCTGGTCGAGGATCTCGGCACCTACGGCCAGGACCTCATCGACGAGTTCTGGCCGGGCGCGCTGACGCTGGTGTTCCGCGCGAACCGGAACCTCATGTGGGACCTCGGCGAGACCAAGGGCACCGTCGCCGTCCGGATGCCGATGCACGAGCTGGCCGTGGAGGTGCTCAAGGAGACCGGGCCGCTCGCCGTCAGCAGCGCGAACCTGTCGGGCGAGCCCGCCGCGCGCACCGCCGAGGAGGCGGAGAAGATGCTCGGCGACTCGGTCCAAGTGTACCTGGACGGGGGCCGGTCGGGGCACGCCGACCCGTCCACGATCGTGGACCTGACGGGGTCGGTGCCGCGCCTCCTGCGGGTCGGCGCCATCCCCGAGGACAAGATCCGTTCCGTGGTCGGCGTGCTGCTCACGGAGGAGGACGAGGCCCCCGAGCCCGCGGAGCTCACAGCGGCCTCCTCCGCCGCCGTGGAGTCCAAGCCCTCCCTCACCAAGCAGCCCGCGGTCGAAGCGCCCCAGGCGCCCGCTGAGCCCGCCCCCGCCCCTGCTGAGGCCACCGCCGCACCCGCGGAATCCGCGGAGGTCGACGCCCCCGCGGACGCCCCTGCGGACGCGGCCGACGCGCCGGAGCCCGCCGCGGCTCCGAGCGTCCTTCCGGAGGCCGCGGAGACCCCCGCGAAGCCCAAGGACGAGTAACCCCGGACGAGCGGAAACGGCCGGGCAGGATCAACCTGCCCGGCCGTTTCCGGGTTCAGCCGCCGCCGACGAGCACGGACGCGTCCGGAGGCTCGGCCGGCGCCGCCCTCGGCGTCAACGATCGCGTGCGCAACCGCCGAGGGCGATGCAAGGGGCTCAGAACAGCTTCTTGCCCTTGCCGTAGAGGTACTGGCCGGTCTTCTTGTTGCGGCCGCACTCCTGGACCCACAGGTGCCAGCTGTAGGAGGAGCTGGTCTTGATCTTGACGGTGGCCTTGCCGTCGTAGTTGTACTGGGTGCCGCTGGAGGTGTAGCCGACGATCTTGAAGCGGGACCAGTACTTCTTGGTGCCCTCGGTGAAGAGGAAGCGGACGCAGGCGGTCCAGCCGTTCTTCGCTCCGTCCCGGAGGTATCCGGTGACGTAGGTGCTGCCGCCCTGGCGGGTGTAAGTGCCCCAGGCGCTCACGTTGCCGTAGGAGTTGTAGGGCGCCCAGCTGTGGGTGGTGGCGGCGTCGGCGGGAGCGCCGGCGAGGGCGGTGCCGGTCAGCAGTGCGCCGGCGGTCAGGGCTACGGCTGCGAATCGCCGCATTGGTCCCTCCATGCTCATGAATCACGGGTTAGCGGCGGATAACCTAGCAGTGATATCAAGATCATCTTTACGGTTTTCTTACCGTACGGCCAGTGGCGGCCGAAAAGATCGGTGAGACCGAACCGGAGCGGCCCTCCCCGCGTCCAACAGTCCGGACGCGGCACGCGCGGGGGCCGGACCCCGCTGCAGAGGGGGTTCCGGAGGGGCTTCCCTGGTGCGCCAAGGCGCCGCGGACGGCCGATCATGACGAAGATCTCATTCATCCGGCGGGACGGCCGCCGGGCGGGGCGCGGCGGGTTGTGCCGACACGGCGGGGGCAACGGTGAGACCATTCGGGGAATGCGCGGCCGTGTTCGGGGGCCCGTGATCGCTGCGGGCGTGGTCCTGGTGACCGTCGTCTTCCTGCTGCCCGCGGCGGCGGCGGCGCCCGTCCCGCGCGAGAGCATCCCGACCTACGACGTGGTCCTCACGCTGGGCCGCGACGGGGTGGTGCGCGTCCGGGAGACGATCACATACGACTTCGACCGCGGCGGCGAGCACGGGATCGTGCGCCGGGTGCCGTTCCGCCGTGCGAACCGGCTGTTCGACGTGCGGGACGTCAGCGCGGGCTCGTCGACGGGCGCCCCGGCCCGCGCCCGGACGATGCGGTGGCTGAACGACCTGCAGATCACCGTCGGGGACCGGCACCGCGAGGTCCGCGGCCGCCAGGCGTACGTGATCGAGTACGCGGTGGGCTGGGCGTTCACCCCGTACGCCGACCACGACGAGCTGGTCTGGGACGCGATCGGGACGAGCTGGGACGTGCCGATCGGCGACGCCGTCGTCCGGGTGGAGGCGCCGGTCCCGCTGCGGCACGCGACGTGCCGGGCGGGCTCGCCGGGGGCGACGACGCGCTGCCTCGGCGTCCGCGACGGGCGGTACGCGGTGGACTTCATGCAGAGCGCCCTCGCCCCGCACGAGGGGATGACGGTGCGGGTCCGGCTGCCGAAGCACGCGGTCGCCGTCGCGCCGCCCCACTACGCCCGGCCGCACTGGGCGGGGACGTGGCCGGGCTCGGCGGTGCTCGCGCTGGCGCTGGCCTCGGTGGGGCTGGCGGCGCGGAGGCCGGGGCCGGACCGCCGGGCGGGCGCGGCGCTGGCGGTGGTGGGCGCGCTGCTGGTCCTGTCGGACGCCGCGGACGACGTGCTGGACCGCGGGCCGTGGGCGTTCTCGCTGGGGGACCGGTCGCTGGCGGGCCTCGCGCTGATGATCGCCGGAGCGGCCGTGATGTGCTCCAGGACGTCCGGGACGGCGCGATATGCGGCGGATGGGGCCCGGTGGGTCTAGAGTTGGTCGGTCGTGACGGCGAACCGATCGTGATCGACGATCGTCTTACCCGGTCGGGAACCCCGGCCCGGTGACGGTGCGTTCAATCGGGGCATGTCGCAGGGGTGATCGCGGACGGCGCGGTCGCGGACGGCGGTGATCGGCGAAGGGAGGCGCGGGAGAGTTGCGGGAGTACCTGCTGACCATCCTGGTCGCCGCGCTGGTCGCCTACCTGCTGACGCCCGCCGTCCGGCGCTTCGCCGTCTGGTTCGGCGCGCAGGCCGTCCCCCGGGACCGCGACGTGCACGTGATCCCGACGCCCCGGCTGGGCGGGCTGGCGATGTTCGGCGGGATGGTGGCGGCGCTGGTCGTCGCGTCCGGGCTGCCGGAGATGCGCAAGGTGCTGGCCGCCGGCGACATCGGCGTGGGCAAGGCGCTGCTGATGTCGGGCGGGCTGATCGTGCTGGTCGGCATCGCCGACGACCGGTGGGAGGTCGACCCGCTCACCAAGTTCGCCGGGCAGGTGGCCGCCGCCGGGATCTTCATCATGCAGGGCATCCAGATCTACTCGATCCCGCTGCCGAACGGCGAGTCGCTGTCGCTGCCGCCCGCCTACGGGGTGCCGCTGACGGTGTTCGTGGTGGTCGCGACGATCAACGCGGTGAACTTCATCGACGGCCTGGACGGGCTGGCGGCCGGGGTCGTCGGGATCGCCGCGCTCGGCCTGTTCGGCTACGCCTACCTGCTGACCAAGACCAACGGGATGACCACGCTGAGCGGGGCGACGCTCACCGCGGCGGTGCTGTTCGGGATGTGCCTGGGCTTCCTGCCGCACAACTTCAGCCCGGCGAAGATCTTCATGGGCGACACCGGCTCGATGCTGATCGGGCTGCTGCTGAGCGCGTCGACCATCCTGCTGACCGGGCAGTTCGACCCGGCGGTGCTGTCGAACGGGCTGTTCCCGCTGTACGTGCCGCTGCTGCTGGTGCCGGCCGTGGCGGCGGTCCCGTTCATGGACATGCTGCTGGCGGTGTGGCGCCGGACGAACCAGGGCAAGTCGCCGTTCTCGCCGGACAAGCAGCACCTGCACCACCGGCTGCTGCAACTCGGCCACTCCACCCGCCGGGCCGTGCTGATCATGTACTTCTGGGTCGGGCTGCTGGCGTCCGGGCTGGTCGGGCTGGCGCTGTTCGACGCCGCGTGGATCACCCTCGGGGTCACGGTCGTGGTGGCGGTCGCCGGGGTCGTGCTGATGCTGCGGCTCGGCCGGCCGCGCGGGCGGCGGCGGAACGCCGCGGCGGAGCCGGGCGACACCGGGCAGCAGCCCGCCGCCCGCCCGCAACTGCCGGTCTGATCCACGCCTCTCGGGACGCCGCTCTCTCGCACGGTCTCCCAGCCCGACCCTCCGTCCGGCCTCTGACCTGCGCCTCTACCTCGCCTTGGGGCTGCGCGACCGTGCCTGGACGCGGTGATGGGCGCCACCCGGCGGTCCGGACGGTGTACTACGGTGCGTCGAATACCATTCGGATCGAACGTGCGGAGAGCGGGCGGAGCGATCTCCCTCTCGCAGTGTTCACGCCTCGTGTCCGCCGCGGTCCGCGGCCCGCGGCGCGTCCCGGCCGTTCCCCGGATCGGGTGCCGTGACCTGGGTTAAGGTCCGTGGTGCGAGTGTGGCCCGCAGCCCGGAAACCAGCCGGGCAGGGCGTTACCTCTAGGGTAATTGTGGACATTCCGGACGCTTGTGATACCTTTCACGAACAAGAGACGACCACTGAACGTGACCAGCCGGAGCCCTCATGCAACCTTCCGACGCCCGGATGCTCCGCGGCGCCGCGATCCCGACCGGGGCGGTCGGGGTGGGCGCCGTCCTGATCGGCCTGCTGACGGCGGGCGGCAAGGGCGCGCTGGCGGCGGCGCTGGCCACCGTCGTGGTGCTCATCTTCTTCTCCATCAGCGCGATCGCGGTCTCCTGGGCCGGGAAGATCTCCGCCCAGACGATGATGCTGGCCGCGCTGGCCAGCTACGTGGTGAAGATCTTCGCGGTGATGGTGCTGGTCACGGCGATGGACGGGGTCTCCCTCTGGAACACCACGGTGTTCGGCTGGGCGGTGATCGCCCTGGCCCTGTGCTGGATCGCCGCCGAGTTCCGCGTCGCCCTACAGCGGAGGCCCTACGTTGACGAGCCCGAAAGCGCCCTGGACCGGAGTCCGTGATGACCCCGCCTCGCACGGTCCGGGCGGACTACTCCAATATGACCACCGCAGGCATGGCCTGCTATCGTCCGGAGCGCGATGAGCGAGCAGAAGCCCCGGCCGGAGGACGGCCAGCGGGAATTCGCCGACGTCGCCTGGTCCGTGCCCAGCTACCTCCTGTCCGGAATGACCATCTGGGGCGGGATCGGGTGGCTGCTGGCCTGGTGGAGCGGGTGGCAGTGGCTGATCCCGATCGGCCTGATCATCGGCGTGATGCTCGCCGTCTACCTGGTCTACGTCAAGTACGGTCGCCACTCCGTCTGAGCGGCCCCGCCGCCGAAGAAGCCTACGTGAAACATCACCACATTGATGAAGGGAACGCCGCGTGAACGCGCTGACGGTCCTCGCCTCCTCCGGTGGAGATGAGTTCCAGGCCCCCGGGCCTGAGATCTTCGACTTTCCGCCCATCTTCGACGGCGCGCCGAGCTGGCTGACCAAACCGGTGCTCTTCGCGGTCGTCGGCTCCGTGCTCGTCTGCGTGTTCTTCTGGTTCGCCTTCGCCAAGCCCAAGCTGGTGCCGCGGGGCGCGCAGAACCTCGGCGAGGTCGGCTACATGTTCGTCCGGGACCAGGTCGCGAGGCCGTTCCTCGGCAAGAACACCGAGCGGTGGATGCCGCTGCTGATGTCGCTGTTCTTCCTGATCTGGGTCTGGAACTTCATGGCCGTCTTCCCGGTCATCCAGTTCCCGATCGCCTCCCACATCGCCTTCCCGGCCGTGCTCGCGGGATTCGTGTACGTCCTGAAGGTCTACCTGGGCATCCGGCACCAGGGCGCGAAGTACTTCACCAACATGCTGCCGAAGGGCCTGCCCTGGCCCGTCTACATCCTGCTGGTGCCGATCGAGTACCTCTCGACCTTCATCATCGCCCCGTTCACCCACGCGGTGCGGCTCTTCGCCAACATGTTCGCGGGCCACACGATCCTCGCGTTCTTCAGCCTCGTCGGCTTCTGGTTCCTGTTCGAGAAGCCCACCGTCGCCGGGTTCGGCGTCGGCATCATCGGGGTGATCGTCACCATCCTGATGACCACCCTCGAGCTGCTGATCCAGTTCCTGCAGGCGTTCCTGTTCGCGCTGCTGGCCGCGATGTACATCCAGAGCGGTCTCGAAGCCGATCACTAGACCTCCGGGTCGGACAGTGCCCCCCGGCGCGCGCCCCGAAACCGACAACCTCGAAAAGCCCAGACCGGCGGACACTCCGCCGGCCGACAGAAAAGGAATGAACCCATGACGGGAGTCCTCGCCGCCGTGAACGGTAACGTCACCGCGATCGGTTACGGCCTCGCGGCCATCGGCCCGGGCATCGGCATCGGCATCATCTTCGGCCAGGGCGTCAACGCGATCGCCCGCCAGCCGGAGCTGACCGGCGTGATCCGCACCAACATGCTGCTGGGCTTCGTCCTGACCGAGGCCCTCGCCCTGATCGGCCTGGTCGCGCCGTTCATCTTCAAGAGCGTCTGATCAGGAGCCGGACCCGAGGAGGGCTGCACACATGATCACGTCAGCGTCCGTGCTGGCCGCGGAGCAGAACAACCCTCTGATGCCGCACCCGTACGAGCTGGTCGTCGGGATCTTCTCCTTCATCGTCGTCCTGGTCGTCGTCGGCAAGATCCTCACCCCGCGCATCCAGCAGACGCTGGAGGAGCGGACCGACGCGATCGAGGGGGGCCTCAAGCGCGCCGAGCAGGCGCAGGAGGAGGCCCGCCAGACGCTGGAGCAGTACAAGGCCCAGCAGAAGGACGCCGCGATCGAGGCGTCGAAGCTGCGCAAGAAGGCCGAGGAGCAGGGCGCTCAGATCATCGCCGAGATGAAGGAGCAGGCCCAGGCCGAGGCGCGCCGCATCATCGACGCCGCCAAGGCGCAGATCGAGGCCGAGCGCCAGCAGGCGCTGTCCTCGCTGCGCGCCGAGATCGGCTCGATGTCGGTCGAGCTGGCCTCCCGCGTGGTGGGCGAGTCCCTTGAGGACAGCGCCCGCCAGAGCCGGGTGGTCGACCGGTTCCTCGAGGAGCTCGAGGAGCGCGCCCGCACGCAGGAGCAGATCACATCATGACCATCACGGGAGCGGTGAGCAGGGCGTCGCTGGCCGAGGCCAAGGAGCGGCTGGAGGCCGTCATCTCCTCCGCCGGCCCCGACCTCGACGGGCTGGGCGGCGACCTGTTCGCGGTGCTGCACCTGATCGACCGCGAGCACGGCCTGCGGCGGGCGGTCTCCGACCCGGCGCGGGACGGTGCCGACAAGGCGCAGCTCGTCCGGATCCTGCTGGAGGGCAAGGTGTCGCCGGCCGCTCTCGGGCTGGTCGCCGACGTGGTCCGGATGCGCTGGTCCACCCCCTCGGAGCTGTCGGACGCGGTGGAGGCCCTCGCGGTCACCGCCGAGTCCGCCAGGGCGGAGGCGGCCGGTCGGCTCGACGACCTGGAGGACGAGCTCTTCCGCTTCTCCCGGGTCCTCGAGGGCGAGATCGAGCTGCGCGGCGCCCTCGCCGGCCCCGGCCTGCCCGCCGAACGCAAGGCGGGCCTGGTCGAGGCGCTGCTGGAGGGCAAGGTCCAGCCGGCCACGCTGACGCTGATCAGGGAACTGGTGCTGCGCCCGCGAGGACGTAGCCTGGAGGGCGGGCTGGCCGAGTACGGCCGGATCGTCGCCCAGCGGCGGCAGCGGCTGGTAGCGCTGGTCCGGACCCCGGTCGTACTGACGGACGCGCAGCGCACCCGGCTCGCCGCGGTGCTCGCCGCCGCCTACGGCCACGAAGTACACCTGAACATCGAGCTCGACCCCACGGCGATCGGCGGCCTGTCGATCGAGATCGGGGACGAGATCATCGACGGCACGATCGCCGGACGGCTGGACGACGTCCGCCGGCGGCTCGGCGCCGGCTGACGCCGGCAGCCATGACGCCGACGAAGTCGGACCGGGGGGCGCGGGGGGTCGCCCCCCCTCGGGAAATCCTGACCCCAAAGGGAGCAAGAGAGGAATCATGGCGGAGCTGACGATCCGTCCGGATGAGATCCGGAACGCGCTGGAGCGCTTCGTCCAGTCGTACGAGCCCGAGGCCGCCGCGCGCGAAGAGGTCGGCACCGTCGTCGATTCCGGCGACGGTATCGCCCACGTCGAGGGCCTGCCCTCGGCGATGGCCAACGAACTCCTCGAGTTCGAGGACGGTACCCGTGGCCTGGCTCTGAACCTGGACGTGCGCGAGATCGGCGCCGTGGTGCTGGGTGACTTCAGCAAGATCGAGGAGGGCCAGAAGGTCCGCCGCACCGGAGAGGTCCTCTCGGCCCCGGTCGGCGACGGCTTCCTCGGCCGCGTCGTGGACGCGCTGGGCAACCCGCTGGACGGCAAGGGCCCGATCGAGAGCACCGAGCGGCGGGCGCTGGAGCTGCAGGCCCCGACCGTCGTGCAGCGGCAGTCCGTCAAGGAGCCGCTGCAGACCGGCATCAAGGCCATCGACGCGATGACCCCGATCGGCCGCGGCCAGCGCCAGCTGATCATCGGTGACCGGCAGACCGGCAAGACCACGGTCTGCGTGGACACCATCATCAACCAGAAGGAAGCCTGGGAGTCGGGCGACCCGGCCAAGCAGGTCCGCTGCGTGTACGTGGCGGTCGGCCAGAAGGGCTCCACGATCGCCAACGTGCGGCGGTCGCTGGAGGAGGCCGGCGCGCTGGAGTACACCACGATCGTGGCGGCCCCGGCGTCCGAGCCCGCGGGCTACAAGTACATCGCCCCCTACACCGGGTCGGCGATCGGGCAGCACTGGATGTACCAGGGCAAGCACGTCCTGATCGTGTTCGACGACCTGTCGAAGCAGGCCGAGGCCTACCGCGCGGTGTCGCTGCTGCTGCGCCGCCCGCCGGGCCGCGAGGCCTACCCCGGCGACGTCTTCTACCTGCACTCGCGCCTGCTGGAGCGCTGCGCGAAGCTGTCGGACGACCTGGGCGGCGGCTCGATGACCGGTCTGCCGATCATCGAGACCAAGGGCAACGACGTCTCGGCCTACATCCCGACGAACGTCATCTCGATCACCGACGGGCAGTGCTTCCTGGAGACGGACCTGTTCAACCAGGGCGTCCGGCCGGCGATCAACGTCGGCATCTCGGTGTCCCGGGTCGGCGGCTCGGCGCAGATCAAGGCGATGCGCAAGGTCGCCGGCACGCTGCGCCTGGCGCTGTCGCAGTTCCGCGACCTGGAGGCGTTCGCCGCCTTCGCGTCGGACCTGGACGCGGCGTCGCGCGCGCAGCTGGAGCGCGGCGCGCGCCTGGTCGAGCTGCTGAAGCAGCCGCAGGGCTCGCCGTTCCCGGTCGAGCAGGAGGTCATCTCGGTGTGGGCGGGCACGTCCGGTGAGCTGGACGAGGTTCCGGTCGCCGACGTCCGCCGCTTCGAGCGCGAGTTCCTCGACTACGTGGAGCGCGAGGACGCGGGCCTGCTGACCTCGATCCGGGAGACCGGGCAGCTGTCCGACGACGACCTCACCAGCCTCAAGAGCACCATCACGGAGTTCAAGAAGGGCTTCCAGACCAGCGAGGGCGACCTGCTGGGCACGGAGGAGCCCGTCGAGGCGATCGAGGACGAGGCCGTCGAGCAGGAGACGATCACCCGCGTCAAGAAGGGCTGACGGCCATGGCCGCACAGCTTCGTCAACTCCGGCAGCAGATCAAGACGGTCAAGTCGACCGCCAAGATCACGCGCGCCCAGGAGATGATCGCCACGTCGCGGATCGTCAAGGCCCAGCAGGCGGTGGCGGCCTCCAAGCCGTACGCCGACCGGATCACGCAGGCCCTGTCCGCGCTGGTGAGCCACCGTGTCGGGATCGACCATCCGCTGCTGCACGAGCAGCCGACCGACAACCGCAGCGCGGTGCTGATCATCACCTCGGACCGCGGTTTCTGCGGCGCCTACAACGCCAACGTCATCCGCGAGGCCGAGTCGCTGATCACCGCGCTGCGGGAGCAGGGCCGCGAGCCGGTCCCGTACGTCATCGGCAACAAGGGCATCACCTGGTACCGGTTCCGGGGCCGGGAGGTCGCCGAGACCTGGCACGGGTTCAGCGACCGGCCCGACTTCGCCAACGCCGAGCGGATCGGCCGTCGGCTGACCGGGGACTTCCTGAAGACCGACGCCGAGGGCGGGGTCGGGGAGATCCACGTCGTCTACACCGAGTTCGTCTCGATGCTGACGCAGAAGGTGCAGGTCCGGCGGCTGATGCCGCTGGAGGTCACCGAGGGCGACGGCGGCGGGCAGGTCCTGCCGACCTACGAGTTCGAGCCGTCCGCGCAGGCGGCGCTCGACCTCCTGCTGCCCAACTACGTCGAGAGCCGCATCTTCCACATGCTGCTGCAGTCGGCGGCGTCGTTCCAGGCGTCGGTGCGGCGGGCGATGAAGTCGGCGACCGACAATGCCAATGATCTGCTCGGGGTCTACACGCGCCAGATGAACCAGGCGCGGCAGGCCGCGATCACCCAGGAAATCAGCGAGATCGTCGGTGGCGCTGACGCGCTCGCCGAGTCTGGCGGGGAGTGATAATGACTGCACAGGTAGAGACGGCGACCGCGACCGGGCGCGTCGCACGCGTCATCGGCCCGGTCGTCGACGTGGAGTTCCCCGCCGACGCCATCCCGGAGATCTACAACGCCCTGAACGTCCAGGTCACGCTGGGCGGCGAGGAGAAGACCCTGACCTTCGAGGTCGCCCAGCACCTGGGCGACAACATGGTCCGGGCGATCTCGATGCAGCCGACGGACGGCCTGGTCCGCGGCGCGCCGGTGGTCGACACCGGCCAGTCCATCGCGGTGCCGGTCGGCGACATCACCAAGGGCCACGTGTGGAACGCCCTCGGTGAGGCGCTGGACACCCCGACCGCCTCGCTGGAGATCAACGAGCGCTGGGGCATCCACCGCAAGGCGCCGGCGTTCGACCAGCTGGAGTCCAAGACGGAGATGCTGGAGACCGGCATCAAGGTCATCGACCTGCTGTGCCCGTACGTCAAGGGCGGCAAGATCGGCCTGTTCGGCGGCGCGGGTGTGGGCAAGACCGTCCTCATCCAGGAGATGATCCGCCGCGTCGCTCGCAACTTCGGCGGCACCTCGGTGTTCGCCGGCGTCGGCGAGCGCACCCGTGAGGGCAACGACCTCTGGGTGGAGATGGACGAGGCGGACGTCCTCAAGGACACCGCCCTGGTGTTCGGCCAGATGGACGAGCCGCCGGGCACCCGGCTGCGCGTCGCGCTGGGCGCGCTGACGATGGCGGAGTACTTCCGCGACGTCCAGAACCAGGACGTGCTGCTCTTCATCGACAACATCTTCCGGTTCACGCAGGCCGGTTCGGAGGTCTCCACGCTGCTCGGGCGCATGCCGTCCGCGGTGGGGTACCAGCCGACGCTGGCCGACGAGATGGGCGTGCTGCAGGAGCGGATCACGTCGACGCGCGGTCACTCGATCACCTCGATGCAGGCGATCTACGTGCCCGCCGACGACATCACCGACCCGGCGCCGCACACCACGTTCGCGCACCTGGACGCGACGACCACGCTGGCGCGGAGCATCTCCGAGAAGGGCATCTTCCCGGCGGTGGACCCGCTCGACTCCACCTCGCGGATCATGGACCCGCAGATCCTGGGGAACGAGCACTACTCCGTCGCCCAGGAGGTCATCCGGATCCTGCAGAAGTACAAGGAGCTGCAGGACATCATCGCGATCCTCGGTATCGACGAGCTCTCCGAGGAGGACAAGGTCACCGTCCAGCGGGCGCGGCGCATCGAGCGCTTCCTGTCGCACCCGATGTACGTGGCCGAGCAGTTCACCGGCCAGCCCGGTGTGACGGTGCCGAAGGACGAGACGATCGCCTCGTTCAAGGCGCTGGCGGAGGGCAAGTACGACCACCTGCCCGAGCAGGCGTTCTTCATGTGCGGCGGCATCGAGGACGTCGAGAAGAAGGCCAAGGAGCTGGAGAAGTAGTCCGCTCCGGCGGGGCGCCCGGACCGCTCGTCCGGGCGCCCCGCCGGAACCGCTCCAGTATTCGGAGGATTGAGACGTGGCAACCCTGAAGGTCGGGCTGGTCTCGCCGGAGCGCGAGATCTGGTCCGGCGAGGCCAAGATGGTGGTCGCGCAGACCATCGAGGGCTCGCTCGGCATCCTGCCGGGCCATGCCCCGGTGCTGGGCGTGCTGCTGGACGGCAGCGTGGTGACCATCGAGCCGGCGGACGGCGGCGAGCGGGTCAGCGCGATGGTCGGCAGCGGGTTCTTCTCCGTCGCGGGCGACGAGGTCGCGATCCTGGCGGAGCAGGCCGAGATCGGTGAGGAGATCGACGTCCAGCACGCGCGGCAGGCGCTGGAGGACGCGCTGTCCGCCGGCGGCGAGGACGCGACGCCGGAGCGGCGGGCCCGGGCGCGGCTGCGCGCGGCGGGCATAGAGGTCTAGTTTTCAGCGCGAGCGAACGGCGGGGGGACTTGGGCGGGCACCTGGCACTTGACGCGGGCGGGGTGCTCGCCGGGCTGGTCCTGGTGGCCGCGCTCGTGTTCGTGGTGATGGCCGTGCGCCGCTGGCTGTTCGTCCGCGGCGGCGGCACGGTCGAGTGCAGCCTGCGCATGCTGCCCGCGGAGACCGCCGGCCCGGAGGCCGCTCCGGGGGTGTGGCGCCTCGGTATCGGCCGGTACCGGGGCGACGAGCTGCACTGGCACCGCGTGTTCGGTTTCCGGAGAAGGCCCCGGCAGGTGATCCACCGCCGGGGCCTCGTCGTGTCCAACCGGCGGGTGCCGGGGCCCGACGAGGCGGACGGCCTGCTGCCGGACGTGAGCGTGATCGAGGTGCGGGACGGCGCGCACGTGATGGAGCTGGCGATGGGCGCGGCGGCGCTGACCGGGTTCCTGGCGTGGCTGGAGGCGGCGCCGCCCGGCTTCCCGGTGGAGGTGCACCCGCAGGAGTGACCCGGCCCGCGTGATCCGGCCCGCTGATCCGGCCCGTGTGATTCGGGCTGCGTGATCCGGCCGTGCGACGCGGTTCGTGTGGGCTCGTGGCGGGGTCGTGGCCGGGTCGCTGCGGGCGTGTCGGCTTGCGCAGGGTAAGGCGCCGGTATCGATACGGCCGGGTCCCCTCGGCGATCCTTGAGGCGGGCGGGGCGCGGGTTCATGATCGGCCCTGGTCAGAGCTCCGTTCCCGTCTCCGCAGGAGTGCACGTGCGCAAGCTGCTCACCGGCGCCGCCGTGGCGCTGTCCGCCGCCGTTCCGGGCGCGCTGGCCGCCGTCGGGCCGGGTGCGCAGGCGGCACCGTCCCGTCCCGTGCCCTCGCCGCCGACGCCGCGCGCTCCCGCCCCGGCGGCGCAGGCGCGGCCCGATCTGGCGAAGCTGGTCACGTTGAAGGACGTCCAGCGGCACCTGTCCGCGTTCCAGGAGATCGCCGACTACAACGGCGGGAACCGCGCGGTCGGCGGGCAGGGGTTCGGGGTCTCCGTGCGGTACGTCGTGGGGCGGCTGAAGAAGGCCGGGTTCAAGCCGAGGGTGCAGCGCTTCACGTTCCCGTACTGGCGGGAGCGGTCGGCCCCGGTGCTGGCGCGCGTCGCGCCGTCCAAGGCGTCCTACAAGGTGGCGGCGGACTTCCTGACGCTCGCCTACTCGGGCGCGGGCCAGGTGACGGCCCCGGTGGCGGCGGTGGACCTGCCGTCGTCGGGCGAGGGGACGAGCGGCTGCGAGAGCGGCGACTTCGCGGGCTTCCGGAAGGGCTCGATCGCGCTGATGCAGCGCGGGACGTGCGCGTTCGCCACGAAGGTCGCGAAGGCGAGGGCCGCGGGCGCCGCCGCCGCGATCATCTTCAACAAGCCGGGCGAGAAGGGCCCGGTGAACGGGACGGTGGAGAGGCTCGCGCCGATCCCGGTCGTGGGCCCGTCGTACCAGGTGGGGTCCGAGCTGGCGAAGGCCGCGAAGAGGGGCGGCCTGAAGATGCGCGTGAAGACCGACGCCGTGCACGGGAAGCGGTCGGCGAGCAACGTCGTCGCCGACACGCGGCGCGGCCGGGCGGGCAACGTCGTGCTGGTCGGCGCGCACCTCGACAGCGTCCCGGCGGGCCCCGGCATCAACGACAACGCGACGGGGGCGGCGGCGCTGCTGGCCGTCGCGGAGAAGATCGGCAAGCTGCGCGGCACGGACGTGCGGAACCGGGTGCGGTTCGCCTGGTGGGGCGCCGAGGAGGAGGGCCTCGTCGGGTCCACGCACTACGTGCGGTCGCTCCGCGCCGCCGAGCGCGGCAGGATCGCGCTGGCCCTGAACTTCGACATGCTCGGCTCGCCGAACGGCACCCGCGCCGTCTACGACGGCGACCACTCCGGGCGTGTCGGCACGGCCCCGCCCGCCGGGTCCGGCGCGATCGAGAAGGTCTTCCGGGACTACTTCGCCGGACGGCACCTGCCGGTGACGCAGGCGCCGTTCGACGGCCGGTCGGACTACGGGCCGTTCGTCGCGAAGGGCATCCCGGCCGGCGGCATCGAGACGGGCGCGGAGGGCGTGAAGACCGCGGCGGAGGCCAAGGCGTACGGCGGGAGGCCCGGCAAGGCGTACGACCCGTGCTACCACGCCAGGTGCGACCGGATGAAGAACGTCGACCTCAAGCTGCTCGACACCAACGTGGACGGCGTCGCGTACGCGACGCAGCGGTTCGCCGCCAGCACGCTGCCGGTGAACGGGGAGGCCCGCTTCGTGGCGGTGCCGGCGGCGCCGTACCGTCCCGAATGGCAGGGGCCCTACCTGGTCCGGTGAGCGCCGCGGGCGGGGGCGCGGGGCGGCTCAGGCGGGGTTGATCGAGATGGCGCCGGCGTTGGTCTTGACCGTGACGCGCCGGGGCGCCGTCGAGTCCTGGTGGATGCCGGGGTCGACGTGCTTGCCGCCGGTGTCGGTGGACAGCGCGATCGCGTAGGGCCGGTCGGCGGGCAGCCGTAGCCGGACGGCGCCGGTGTCGCTGGTGGCCTGGACGCTGCTCGGCGCCGCGGCCAGGCCGATCGTGACGGTGCCGGCGTTGGTGTCGACGGCCAGCCGGTCGGCGGTGAGGCCGTCGGCCCGCAGCGCGCCCGTGTCGGTGCGCACCTCGGCGGACGTGAAGCGGCCGCCCAGCCGGACGTCGCCGCTGCCGGCCCGGGCCGTCAGCCGGTCGGACGTCAGGCCGGTCGCGGTGATCGACCCGGTGTCGGTGCGGAGGTCGGCGGTGCGGGCGCGCCCCGACACCCGCACGCTGCCCGAGCCCGCGCTGAGGGTCGCCGAGGACGTGCGCAGGTCGGTCGCGGTGACGGCGCCGGTGTCCCCGTGCAGCTTGACCGTGCCGGCCAGGCCGGTGACGCGGATCGAGCCGGAGCCGCCGTCCACCTCGACGGCCGTGGCGCGCGGCACCTGGATCCGGTAGGAGATCCGGCACGGGTTGGGGCCGATCACGCTGTGCCCGCACTTCGCGGACAGCGACAGCGTCCTCCCGCCGACCTCGTGCCGCGGCTGCGGCTTGTTGCGCCCGTTGGACCAGCGCAGATGCTCGGTGACCGTGATGCCGGGGGAGTCGGAGGCGGTGATCTGCACCGACCCGTCGCCCGGCGACACCCTGAGCGCGTCGACGCCGTCCGGCGCGGTGTAGGTGCGGTCCTCGGTGTGGCGGCTGAAGCTGAGCCCGCAGCCCGTCAGCGCCGTGCCCGCCAGCACCGCCGAGCCGGCCAGTACCGCCGCGCCTGCCAGTGTCCTCACGTCGCCTCTCCCCGCCGCTCGCCGTGCACCCCGTCATGCGACAGCCTGCCGGACGGGGGGCCGGGCCGACAGGAGGCGGGCAGGCGTCCCGGGGGTGGGGCTAACCCCACCGCCTCCGGCGCCGTGCGCGGGTCAGCGCTCGCCGCCCGGCTTCCACAGCACGTCGCCGTGCTCGGCGTTCGCGACGCGGCACAGGATGAACAGCAGGTCCGACAGCCGGTTGAGGTACTTCGCGGTCAGCGGGTTGACGCCCCGGTCGGCGGCGTCCGGGGCGTCGTCGCCCGTTTCGCCGACGGGGGCGGCGCCGTGCGCCTCCAGCGCGGCCCACGCGGACCGCTCGGCGCGCCGCGTCACCGTCCGCGCCACGTGCAGCAGCGCGGCGCCGGGGCTGCCGCCGGGCAGGATGAAGCTGCGCAGCGTCGGCAGGTCCGCGTTGTGCTCGTCGCACGCCGCCTCGAGCCGCTCGATGTAGGACGGGTCGACGCGCAGCGGCGGGTACTCGGGGTCGGCCACCACGGGCGCGCACAGGTCGGCGCCCACGTCGAACATGTCGTTCTGGACGCGCACCAGCAGCGTCCTCAGCTCGCCGGGCAGGCCGCCGAGGGCGAGGGCCACGCCGATCGCGGCGTTGGCCTCCTCCACGTCGGCGTAGGCGGCCAGGCGGGGGTCGGTCTTGCTCGTCCGGGACGCGTCGCCGAGCGCGGTGCTGCCGTCGTCGCCGGTCCGGGTGTAGATCCGCGAGAGGACGACGGGGTTCTCCCTGTTCTTCGCCATGGCCGTCACACTAGCGCCGGGCGGTGCGGCAGGCGCCGCCCGGCGGGCCCGGACGGGCCGGTGACGTCGGAAAACCGTTCGGTAGTGTTCGTTGCGTGTACGACTACGTGATCGTCGGTGCGGGCAGCGCCGGCTGCGTGCTGGCCGCCCGGCTGTCGCAGGACCCGTCGGCGAGGGTCCTGCTGCTGGAGGCCGGCCCCCCCGACGACGCGCCGGAGATCCGGATTCCGGCGGCGGTCGCGAGCCTGATCAAGGGCCCGTACGACTGGGACCACGCGACCGTCCCGCAGGAGCACGCCGCGGGACGCGCGGTGTACTGGCCGCGCGGGCGCACCCTCGGCGGCAGCTCGTCCACCAACGCGATGATCTACATTCGCGGGAGCCGGCACGACTACGACACCTGGCGCGACGCCCACGGCTGCGACGGCTGGGGCTACGAGGACCTGCTGCCCTACTTCCGCCGGGCCGAGGACCAGCAGCGCATCGCGACCCCGTACCACGGGACCGGCGGCCCCCTCCGCGTCGAGGACCTGCGCTACAAGCACCCGCTGACGCAGGCGTGGGTGCGGTCGGCGATGGCGTTCGGGCTGGCCGCGAACCCCGACTTCAACGGCGCCGGCCAGGACGGCGTCGGGTTCTACCAGGTCACGCAGCGGCGCGGGCGGCGCTGGTCGGCCGCCGACGGCTACCTGCGGCCGGCGCTGCGGCGGCCCAACCTCACCGTCGTCACCGACGCGCTCGCCACCCGGGTCCTGATCGAGAACGGGCGGGCGGCCGGGGTCCGGTACGAGGCGCGCGGCGAGACCGTCGAGGCGCGGGCCTCGACGGAGGTGATCCTGTCCGGCGGCGCGGTGAACACCCCGCAGTTGCTGATGCTGTCGGGCGTCGGCCCCGCCGGGCACCTGCGCGCGCTCGGCATCGACGTGGTCGTCGACTCCCCGGTGGGCCAGGGCCTGCAGGACCATCCGTTCGTGAACGTCATGGTCGCGACCCCGCGCACCAAGGCGCTGTGGGAGCTGGCGAACGCCCGCTCACTGGCGCTGCACGCCGCCCTCGGGCGCGGGCCGTACGCGTCCAACCTCGCCGAGGCGGGCGGGTTCGTCCGGACGGTCGAGGGCCTGCCCGCGCCGGACCTCCAGTACCACGTGCTGCCGACCCCGTTCCTGGACCAGGGGCTGGTCGAGCCGTCCCAGCGGCTGCTGTCGGTGCTGGTCACGGCCATCGCCGTGGCGAGCCGGGGGTCGCTGACGCTGCGGTCCGCCAGCCCGTACGCCAAGCCGCTGATCGACCCCGCCTACCTCGCCGAGAAGGCGGACCTGGACGTGCTGGTCGCGGGCGTCCGGCAGGCCCGCGAGATCGCCGCCGTCGGGCCGCTCGCCCATCTGGCCGGCGGCGAGTACGCGCCGGGCGAGGGCGTCCAGGACGACGAGGAGATCGCCGCGTTCGTCCGCCGCGAGTGCGCGACGCTGTTCCATCCGACGAGCACCTGCGCGATGGGCGGCTCGGACGACGCGGTCTGCGACCCCGAGCTGCGGGTCCGCGGCGTCGACGGCCTGCGCGTCGTGGACGCCTCCGTCATGCCGGCGGTGCCGCGCGGCAACACCAACGCCCCCACCATCGCGATCGCCGAGCGCGCCGCCGACCTCATCCGCGGCCGCGCCCCCCTCCGCGCCGCCGGCCGCTGACCGGGCCGGTCCGGCAGGGCCCCGTGAACGGAGAACGCCCCCGTCGTGTGACGGGGGCGTTGGCGGGTCGGGTCGCTGTGCGGGCTTCACCGCTTGAGCGCCTTGGCGAGGCGGGCGCGGCGCGCCTCCCGGGCCTCGGCCCGCAGCCTGCGCGCCCGGTCCTCCCCGGCGATCTTCATGAACTCGTAGCTGATCATGGTCGGCTCCCTTCGTCTTCGTTCGTTCGGTCGGTCAGGACGGGTCGTGCTTCAGCGCTTGAGCGCCTTGGCGAGGCGGGCGCGGCGGGCGTTGCGCGCCTCGGCCTGCCGCTCGCGTACGCGGTCGGCGATGATGACCCGGCTGATGTCCGTGCTGTACATGTCCTGCTCCTTGTTCCTGCCGGGCCCTCTTGGCCCGACATGTACAAGGTTCGTCCTAAGGCCCCGGGGCCCACATCGGGACGACGCCCTATTCGCGCGCCTTAGGACGCCTTAGTTCCCGGCGCCTGAGGCTCAGGCGCCTTAGGGGGTGGCGTAGGCGGTGCCGGACGCCTTAGTCGGACGGGTCCGACCTCAGGAAACGGCGCGCACGACGAGGTCGGTGAGGGCGCGCCCGGCGGACTCGTCCAGGGGCGCGTGGTCGAGCATGAGCCGGTACCACAGCACGCCGTAGACGACGTCCATCAGCAGCTCGGGGTCGGTGCCGGCGGCGATCTCGCCGCGCTCGGCGGCGCGGTCGAGGATGCCGCGGAGCGCGGCGCGGCGGGCGAACAGGAACCGGTCGCGGAACGCGCGGGCGAACACCGGGTCGAGGAGTGCCTCGGCCATGAGGCCGATGAGGACGGGGCGCTGGCCGCGCTGCCGGAACGTCGCGGCGAGGAACTCGGAGAGGTCGCCGGGGAGGGAGCCGGTGTCCGGGACGGTGATGCGCTCGTCGGCGAGCTCGACCAGGCCGTCCAGGACGACGTCGGCCTTGGACGGCCACCAGCGGTAGATCGTCTGCTTGCCGACGCCGGCGGCGGCGGCGATGCCCTGCATGGTGAGGGCGGCGTAGCCGTGCTCCTGGAGCACCTCCATCGCGGCGTCGAGGATCGCGCGCCGTGCCGTCTCGCTGCGTGGCCGTCCCATGCGGGCAGTTTACAAGACGCGGCGTCTCGATTTAATATCGAGACGTCACGTCTTGAAATGGAGGCGCGGAATGCGCGTTGTGATCATGGGTGGGACGTCCGGCATCGGACTGGCGGCCGCGGAACTGCTGGCGGCGCGGGACGCCGAGGTGATCGTCACCGGCCGGGACCCGGCGAAGTTCGCCGCGGTGAAGTCCGCCACCGCGGAACAGGTCGACGGCACCGACGAGGAGGCGGTCGCCGCGTTCTTCGAGCGGACCGGCGAGTTCGACCACCTGGTGCTCGCCTTCAGCCCCGGCGCCGTCGGCATGGGCCCGATCGGGCAGGCGAGGCTGGCCGACGTCCGCGCCGCGTTCGACGGGAAGCTGTTCCCGTACCTGTCGGCGATCCAGCACGCGAAGGCGACCGGGTCGATCACCTTCGTGTCGGCGGCGTCCGCCCGCGCGGCCCTGCCGGGGACGACGGCGCTCGCCGCGGTGAACGGCGCGATCGAGCGGATCGTGTCGCCGCTGGCCGCCGAGCTGTCGCCGGTCCGGGTGAACGCGGTCGCGCCCGGCGTCGTGGACACGCCGTGGTGGTCGTTCCTGCCGGACGAGCACCGGGAGGCGCAGTTCGCGGAGGCCGCGGGCGGGCTCGCGGTCAAGCGGGTCGGCACCGCCGAGGACGTCGCCGAGGCGATCGCGTACCTCGTCGGCGCGACCTACGTGACCGGCACGATCCTGCCCGTGGACGGCGGCTTCACCGTCGCCTGAGCCGCCGTGCCGGGGCGGCGCCCCCGCGCGCCGGGGGCGCCGCCGCGGCCTGGCTCAGCGCTTGTAGCGGCGGCCGTGGATCATGTTGATCAGGCCGAGGACGCGCGCCATCTCCTTCTCGGTGCGGCCGAACGAGGTCAGGTTCATAGTGGCGAACCGCTGCCGGGTGATGGCCTTCGGGCGGGCGAACTCGCGCAGCCCGTCCGCGCCGTGGATGCGGCCGAAGCCGGACTCGCCGACACCGCCGAACGGCAGCGCCGCGACCTGCGCGAACGCGGCGAACGCATTGATGGACGTCATGCCGGAGCGCATCCGGCGGGCGGCGTCCATCGCGCGGGACCTGCTGCCGGAGAAGATCGTCCCGGCGAGGCCGTAGCTGGTCCGGTTGGCCTTCTCGACCGCCTCGTCCAGGTCCTTGACGCGGTGGACGGTGATGGTCGGCCCGAACGTCTCCTCGCACACGGCGGACGAGTCGTCCGGCACGTCGGTGAGCACGACCGGCTCGACGTACGGCTTGCGGACCGACTCGGCGCCGCCGACGACGGCCGTGCCGCCCTTGTCGAGGGCGTCCTTGATGTGGCGCTCGATGATGTCGAGCTGGCCCGGCATGGTGATCGGGCCGTAGGCGGCCTCGCGGTCGAATCCGGGCCGCAGCTCCTTCGCCTTCTCGGTGATCTTGCCGAGGAAGCGGTCGTAGACGTCGTCCAGCACGTAGATCCGCTCGACGCCGATGCAGGTCTGGCCCGCGTTGGACATCGCGCCCCACAGCGCGGCGTCGGCGGCGGCGTCCAGGTCGGCGTCGGAGTCGACGATGCAGGCGTCCTTGCCGCCGCACTCGGCGACGATCGGGGTGAGGTTCTCGGCGCAGGCGGCCATCACCCGCTTGGCGGTGCGGCCGGAGCCGGTGAAGGCGATCTTGTCGACGTCCGGGGACGAGGCGAGCGCGGCGCCGGTCGGGCCGAGACCGGTGACGACCTGGAGCACCGGGTGCTCGGGGACGACGCCCTCGACCAGCTCGGCCAGCAGCAGCCCGACGCCGGGGGTGAACTCCGACGGCTTGAAGACCACGGCGTTGCCGGCGGCGAGCGCGTAGGCGATCGAGCCCATCGGGGTGAAGATCGGGTAGTTCCACGGGCCGATCACGCCGACCACGCCGAGCGGCTGGTACTCCAGCTCGCAGCGCTGGTTGATGGCCATGAGGCCGGGGTAGACGGTGCGCGGGCCGAGGACCTTGCGCGCGTTGCGGGCCGCCCAGTCCAGATGGGAGATCGCCATGATCGTCTCCAGCTGGGCGTCCTGCACCGGCTTGCCGGTCTCCTGGTGGATGAGCTCGGCCATCCGGTTGAGGTTGCGGGTGAGCGCGCCCTTGACGTTCAGGAGGCGGAGGCGGCGCTCCTTCCAGCCGAGGGCGCGCCACCAGCCGGCCGCCTCGCGGGCCCGCTCGAGCGCCTGCGCGACGGCGGCGGCGTCGTGCACGGGGTGCTCACCGACGACCTCGCCGGTGGCCGGGTTCAGGGACGCGAACGTCTCGGTGCTCTCCGTGGCCACGGACATGCGGAACCTCCCGGGAGGAGCCTGGTAAGTGATTACTTGCACTTGTGTACTCGCTAGTAAATCACTCTAGGCGGCCGGGTGTCCCCGGCGTCCGGGATCCAGCTGCCGTGGAAGCCCGCCGGCACCCGCCGGGGCAGCCGCACGCTCGCCGTCCGCGACAGGTCCGCCGCGTCCAGGACGACGAGCTCGGCGCTGGAGGCCCCGGAGACGATCGACAGCAGCCAGCCCTCGTCCTCCCCGCGCGCCCCCTCGGCGGGGACGAAGACCGCCTCGCCCACCGACGCGTCCTCCTCGAACTCCCGCACGGACGAGGAACCGTCCCGCAGGTCGTACTTCACGACGGCGCCCCCGGCGACCGTGTAGAGGAAGCGGTGGCGGCGGCCGGTCCGGGCGTCGTCGTGGGTCGGGAACTCCACGTTCCGGTCGTCGAGCTGCTCCTCGACGGCGCGCCCCGTGGCGGGGTCCAGGGTCCAGCGGTACAGGTGCGCGCTCTCGGAGCGCGCCGCGTGCTGCGCCGGGTCCCGCGCCGGGTCCACCGAGCCGCCGATCTCCTTCCAGATCGCGGCGAAGTCCTCGGGCCGGTACCGGACCCCGTCCAGCGCGATCCGTCCGGCGGCGTCCTCGTGGGCGTTGCCGACGTGGAAGACGTAGCAGGGGTCGACGTCGAACCAGCGGACGTCGCCGGGCGCGTCCCGCCGCATGACGCCGAGCCGGGCGCCGTAGGCGTCGTCCCAGCGGAACGGCATGCCCCCGCCGCCCGTCGCCAGCTCCATGTCGAACACGACGGGAAGGTCCAGCCAGATCACGTGGTGCTCGGTGATCGCGAAGTCGTGCATCATCGACGGGCCCGGAACCTCGATCTCGCGGCTCTCCACGACCCGCGACCCGTCGGCCGACAGCCGGTGGTACGTCAGGTACGGCGGGAGCACGCCGTAGCCGAAGAACAGCAGCTCGCCGGTCACCGGATCCTGCTTGGGATGCGCCGTCATCGCGGTGGTGAGCGTCCCGCCGAAGTCGCACGGCCCGACCGTCCCGGCCTCCGGCGTCATCTCGTACGGGAAGCCGATCTCGACCAGCGCGAGGATCCTGCCGCCGTGCGGGACGACGTGGGTGTTGGCGGGGACGGCCGCGAAGTCCAGCGTCCCGTCGTCCGCGGCGAACCGGGCGCTCTCGTCGAGGAACGTCTTGGTCCGCACCCACCGGTTGCGGTACCACTCGGCGCGCCCGCCGCGCAGCCGCACGCCGTGGATCATCCCGGGCCCGGTGAACCAGTGGCCGCTCGGCCGGCCCGGCAGCGGGTTCGGGCCGTTGCGGAAGTACCGTCCGGTCAGCTCGGGCGGGAGCGTTCCGGTGACCTCCAGGCCGGTGGCGTCGATCTCGTCCGGGACCGGGGCGAGGCCGCCCTCCAGCCAGCCGGCGTTCGGCTTCGTCTCCATGTCCTGCCCTTCGCTGAGCCGACCGAGGGGGGTCACCTGAGCGTTCCCTGCGCGGGCCGGCTCATCGGACGGCCTCGCGGTCGATGCCGTGGCGGGCGAAGTGCCGCTGCTGCGCGATCTCGGGGTAGCGGGCGGTGAAGACGATCGGGACGGTGAATCCGGCGATCTTGACGGCGACGAGCAGCGCGGTGCCGTCCGGCGCGGCGTGCTGCACGTACGCCAGGACGAGCGCCATGACGGTGAAGCTGATGGCCCAGACGATCGCGATGACCGTGGTGATGCGCTTGAACAGGTCCGTCGCGGCGATCTCGTCGCCGACGCCGCGGCGGCCGACGCCCTCGGTGAAGGGCCGTCCGGCGAGGAGCGTGCCCCAGGCGGTGAGCGCGAGCCAGCCGATCGCCATGGACGCGCCGTAGTCCAGCAGGGACGAGCCCGGGGCGGCGAAGGCGAGGGCGGTCAGCAGCGCCATGAAGACGGTGGCCGACAGTTCGAGGATCAGCGAGTCGAGGCGGTGGCCCCTGCGCAGGTCCTGGGCGAGGAGCACGAGGGCCGCCGCCAGGCCGGCCGCCGCCCCGGCCCGGTCGTTCCAGCCGCTCACCACGGCGAGCAGGATCCAGGGGAGGAAGGTCCGGACGTAGTAGAGCAGCATGGCGCGAGCCTCTCATCGGGAGCGACATTCCAACTTCGACATGTCAGAAACTAGACGTGTCACTTTCGACATGTCAACCCAGACGTGTCACAATCGGGGAATGAGCCTGCGACACGCGCTGCTGGGGCTGCTCGCCGAGATGGACGGCGCCAGCGGATACGACCTGATGAAGGTGTTCGAGATCTCGCTCGGGACGGTCTGGCAGGCGACCCAGAGCCAGCTCTACGGCGAGCTCGGCAAGCTCACCGACGGCGGCCTGATCGAGGTGTCCGCCGAGGGGCCGCGCGGCCGCAAGGAGTACGCGATCACCGCCGCGGGCCGGGACGAGCTGCGCCACTGGATGGTGGAGACCGACCCGAAGCCGAACCGCCGCGACGAGGTGATGCTGCGGGTCTTCTTCCTCGACCAGATCGCGCCCGAGGAGGCCCTCGGCTACCTGGACCGGATGATCGACGCCCTCTCCGGCCGGCTCGACGACCTCGCCCGGCTCGAGGAGATCGTCCCCTGGGAGGAGGAGGGCGGCCTCACCGGCAACGGCCGGCTGACCCTGGAGTACGGCAAACGGTTCATGGCCATGCGCCGCGACTGGTTCGTCTGGGCGCGCGAGCAGTACAGGGAGCGCCGCCCTGCCGGGTCGCCGGGCCCGGCGGGCGGCTGACGGGCGTACGGCCGGGCAAGGCGGGGGCCTGCCCGGCCGTCGTGCGGCCCGCCCTCCGCCGTCGGGCGGAGGGCGGGGCCTCGTGCGGCGCGGCCGTCAGAAGTGGTCCGCGGCCCATTCGGCGAACGTCCGGGCGGGACGTCCGGTGATGCGCTCGACCTCCGGCGAGATCTCGGGCGCGCGGTCCACCGCCTCGGCGCGCACCCGCAGCAGTGCGTCCACGATCGCCTCGCGCATGTAGGGGCGGCGCAGCATCTCCTCCCGCGCCCGCTCCGGGGAGATCTCCTCGAACCGGGCCGGGATCCCGGCCGCGGCGCCGATGATCTCGACCATCTCCGGGTACGTGAGCGCCTCGGGCCCGCTGAGCACCGGCTTCGCGCCGACGAGCCCGTCCGACAGCAGGGCCCGCGCGGCGACGGCGGCGATGTCGCGCTCATGGATCGGCGTGGTGCGGGCCCGCGCGTACGGCTCGCGCACCGGCTCGCCCGCCCGGATCGTGTCCGCCCAGGCCAGCGCGTTCGTCGCGAACTCGCCGGGGCGCACGAACGTCCACTCCAGGCCGCTCGCCTCGATCGCCCGCTCGAACTCCAGATGGTGGGCGCCGATCACGTTGCGCGGATCGTCGTCGAGCGCCGCCGACGACGACAGCATGACGACGCGCCGGACGCCGTGGTCGCGGGCACGGTCCAGCAGGTCGCCCAGGCCGTTCCAGAACACGGCGGGGTTGAGGAACATCGACGTGACGCCGTCCAGCGGCATCTCGCCGGTGCGGGCGACCTCCACCTCGCCGGGCAGCCGCGCGGTGGCGGGGTCGCGGGTCAGCGCGCGGACCTTCACGTCCGCGCAGAGCAGCTCGCCGACCACGTGGCGGCCGACGTTGCCGGTGGCTCCGGTGACAAGGATCATCGTTCGGTCTCTCTTCTTCGGAGGTGTCGCGCCCATCTTCAACCAAACGGATGAAGTCGTCAACCAGCCGGATGTATGACGCCGTCAGCCGGGCGGTACCATGAACGGCGTGACGGAGGAGACGAGGCGGCCGCGGCGCGCGCCCGCCCCGGGCGAGCGCAAGCTGGACGCCGAGCGTTCCCGGCGGCTGCTCCTCGACGCGGCCCTGGACGAGTTCGCCGCCAAGGGCTACGCGGGGGCGCGCGTGCAGGACATCGCCGACCGCGCCGGCGTGAACAAACAGCTGATCAACTACTACTTCGGCGGCAAGGAGGGCCTGTACCGGGAGATCTCCTGCCGCTGGCGCGAGACCGAGGCCCGGTTCAACGACCCGGACATCGGGCTGGACGAGGTGCTGATCCGCTACCTGCGGCACGCCCTCGACGACCCGCGCGGCACCCGGCTGAACGCCCTGCGCGGCCTCACCGGCACCTTCGACGGCGAACCGCCGATCGAGCGCGAGGACCTGTCGGAGCTGGTGCGGCGCCAGGCCGAGGGCGAGCTCGCCGACGACCTGGACCCGGCCGCGGTCATGCTCGTGATGATGGCCGTGGTCGCCGCGCCCGTCGTGCTGCCGCTCGCCGTCCACCGCGTCTTCGGCGTCAGCCCCGATTCACCCGAGTTCCAGGAGCACTACGCCGAACAGCTCCGGCGGATCGTCCGGCACCTCGCCGGCCGTCCCCGCGCGGAGAAGGCCGAGGGAGCCGCCGCGGACGGCGCGGACGGCGCGGACGGGGCGGACAGCGGGGGCGGCGGGGGCGGCGCGGGGGACTAGCGTCAGCTCTGCCAGAACAGGAACAGCGAGTGGCCCATCTCGATCGAGACGGCGCCGATCCCCAGCGCGTCCGTGACGTGGTAGATCAGGCGGAAGAAGCCCCGGTTGATCGGCCCGATCCACAGCAGCGCGATCAGCACCAGGAAGGCGTAGCCGCCGTACCCGCTGACCTGGTCCACCAGGCGGCGCGGCAGGTACGGCTCGACGATCCCGAAGCCGTCCAGCCCCGGGATCGGCAGCAGGTTCAGCAGCGCCGCCGTGACCTGCAGGAACGCCAGGAACGCCAGGCCCAGCCAGAACACCGCGTGGCCCTGCGCCGCGAAGTTCTTGTAGATCACCGCCAGCATGATCGCGAAGATGGCGTTGGACAGCGGGCCCGCCGCCGACACCAGGCTGTGCCGCAGCCGGCCGGGGATGCGGTGCCGCTCGATCCACACCGCCCCGCCCGGCAGGCCGATCCCGCCGAGCAGGATGAACACCACCGGGATCAGGAAGCTCAGCAGCATGTCGGAGTACTTCAGCGGGTTCAGCGTCAGGTACCCCTTCGCCGCCACGCTCCGGTCGCCGGACCGGTAGGCGATGTAGGCGTGCCCGAACTCGTGCACGCACAGCGACAGCACCCATGCCGCGATCACGAACCCGAACAGCGCGAGTCGCGCCCCCTTGGCCGGGTTGTCCCCGTACCGCCAGGCGAGCAGGCCGCAGATGACGGTCGCCGCCACGATCACGAGGAACACCGGGCTCGGCTGCACCGCCGAGCGCCCCCGCCTCGTGAAATCCGCAACCATCGCCCCGACCCCTTCCGGTCCGCGCCGTCGATTCCTTGAAAGCTACCGTCTCGTAGGTGCGGACACGCCCCCGCGCCGGATCAGAGCCCCGCGATCCCCGGCACCACGTACGTGCGCAGGAAGCGGCGCAGGTCGTCCGGCTCCCGCTCCCGGTCCATCACGATCAGCGACGTGATGATCCGGAACAGGAACTCCACCGTCCCCTCGACCTCGATGTCGGGACGCAGCGTCCGCTGCCGCTGCGCCTGCTCGAAATAGGGCCGCACGTAATCGCAGCACAGCGCCAGCACGTGCTCCGCCGCGCCCGCCACCGCCGCCTGCATGTGCCCCGCCGCCTCCGGCACCAGGAAATGCGCGATCGCCGGCTCGTTGCGGACGTACTCGACCGCGTCCATCGTCCCCTCGACGATCGCCTCCGGCACCGACCGCTCGCGGCGCAACCGCACCGCCAGCCGGTCCAGGAAGCGGTGCAGGTCCCGCACGACCACCGCGAGGATCAGCTCGTCCCGCCCGCCGCTGACCGCCCGGTACACCGTCGCCCGCGACAGCTTCGCCGCGGCGGCGATGTCCTCCACCGTGGTCTTCGCCACGCCGAACCGGGAGAAGCACGCCTCGGCGGCGTCGATGATCCGCTCGCGCGTCGCGTCGGTACTGACCGGGGGCATGGCCGAAACATTACCGGCAGGCGCGGCGCCGCTACGTCCCGCGCGTCAGTCCAGCGTGTACTCCAGCGACCAGGTGTGCCCGCCGTCGGTGACGGTGATCTGCCCGACGCCGCGGATCCCCGCCAGCTCCCCGGTCCCGGACGTCGGCACGATCAGCCAGCGCAGCCACTGGGTGCCGGGCGTGCCGTCCTCGGTGCCCGCGCTGTGCTGCAGCACGAACGTTCCCTCCCGGCCGTGCAGGATCCCCTGCACGTGCTCGATCCCCACGTACGCCATCGGCCCGGCCGCCGACTCCACCGTGATCAGCTCGGTGGTGCTGGTGCCGACCAGGTCGCCGTGGAACGTCTTGCGGACGTGGACCCGCGTCAGCTTGTTGCCGGCCTGCTCGTCATAGGGCTTCTCGGCTTCCCACGCGTCGATGTCGAAAGCGCCGCTCGCTTGGAAGGTCATGCCCGCCATGATGCCCGCCACCACCGACAGCGTGCGAGACCCACCGACCGCGCACCTGCCGAAGCCCGCCGAAGGGGCACCTCGGGAGAGCGGGGGCATCTCGGGACAGCGGGGGGTGCCAGGCGATGTCCTCAAGCCGCCCCCAACGGAAACCGACGATGCTCTCGCTAGCCGAGCCGCCTTGTCGTCCGACGTGGAGCCTGGGGCTGGAACGCCGTGGTGCGGACAGTCATTGATCAAGCCGTCGTGACCGGCGCCCGGCGCCGCGAAGGGTGTTCTGCGAGGGGTGTTTCGCGAGGCATGTTTCGCGGGGGTGTTCTGCAAGGGGTGTTCGGGAGTTTGGCAAGAGGGGTGTTCGGGTGGTGGGGTGGCGCTGGCGTACGGGGCCGCCCCTCCAAAGTCAAGGGCGCCTTCGGCGTCGCTTCGCGATGGACTTCGTCCACCCTTGACTTCGGAGCCTCTGCGGCCCCTGAGGCAGCGTTAAGGGGCAGGCTCCGCCTGCCCCGCCCCGGGTCGCGCCACCCCACCACCCCCTTCCGTCAGGGGCGAAGTCCCTTCTCGGCAGTTCGCTCCCGGCCCTTGCCAGGCCCGCAGATATGAGCCGCCCGTGATCCGGTGTTGGCGACGGCTCTTGCATTACGGCCTGGAGGGGTGACGCGCTGCGTTCGGCAGGCGGTCTCGGCCATTGCACCGGTATCGCGATGTCATGCGGGGAGGCCAGCTCGCCCGTCCTGCGGGTGAGTGCGAATGGACCGGCGACGGGCATTGGCCGGGCGTCGCCGGGTGTGGCGTTGCGGGGGGCGAGGTGGTTATGCGTCCCGGTCCAGGGTGGTGTGGGCTGGGTCGGTGCTGCTGGCCCGGTGGGTTGGGGTGGTGTCCGTTGAGGGAGTGTCCGGTGGGGCGTGCGCGGCCCGGTGTGTGGGGTCGCCCATTGTCTGTGGTGTGGGCGTGCCGGGGCTGCCCGTCATCGGGTGGATGCGGGCGGCGGATCGGCGCAGGGCATAGCCGGGTGCGGTGTGGCGGGTGGGGTGCGGTTATGCGGCCCAGTCGAGGGCGGGGTTGTCGGGTGGGCCGATGCTGCCCGGTGGCCCGACCCCCCTCGTGCCTCGCGCGTCGGCTGGTGGGAGTAGCCGGTAGAGGTATCGCCCGTCGTGACCCTTGGTGATCTGGATCTGGTCGGGGTTGGCGTGTTTGAACCGGTTGTGCCACCCGCAGGCGAGTGCGAGCTGATCGATGTCGGTCGGCGACCGCCCGAGTGCCCACCCGTGGACGTGGTCCACTTCGCACAGTGTCCCGGGGACCTCGCAGCCTCGCACCGCGCAGGAGGGGTAGAGCGTTTCCAGCACCTGTCGTTGTGCGGCGGAGGCGAACCGTTCCCGATATCCCAGGTACAGCGGGGTGTTCCCGCGGCCGAGGAGCAGGGGCGATACCCCGGCGGCCAGGGCGATGCGGCGGGCCTGCGCGGCGGGGATGGGAGTGCCGTCGGTGAGGCGGGCGGGGGCGTTGCCGCCGGTGAGTGTCTCCAGGTCGCAGATCACGGTGACCTTGGATGCCTTATGGCCGCCCGACAGCACGCTGGAGAGGGCGGCTGCGGTGCGTTCGGGGAGGTCGCGGTGGTCGTCGGGTCCGGCCGGCTTGGCCAGCGGCGCCAGGGTGCCGTCCCAGATCGCGGCGTCTTCGGGGTTGAGCCAGCCTTTGACGTATCGGCCGCCGTCCAGCGATCGGGTGGTGGTGAGCCACGACTTGTCGTAACCGTGCTTGGTGTCCTCGTCGGGGGCGTCTTCGGTGTCGTCGCGGTCGGCGATGAGGTCACGGATGCGGCGGCCGAACGCGGCGACCTTCCCGGCGGAGAAGCCCTGGTCAACGAAACCGAGCAGGGTCGCCTCGGCCTCGGCGCAGTCGTGGTCGTCCAAACGCGAGACCGAGTCGGCGACGGTGACGGCGTAACCGTAAGACAGCTCCCCGGCTGCGAGCTGCTCGGCCACCTGCGGGAGGCGACGCCGCTGCCGGGCAAGGGTGAGGCGCTCCTTCACCCGGTTGTCGCGCATGCCGAGCCGGGATCGCAGCCATGCTTGGGTGGAGGGATATCCCCACCGGGCCTGCTCTTTGGTGGCATCGACTCGGCCGATGAAACCGGCGAGCGCGCTTTCTTGCATATCGGAGGCGGCCACGAGGGTTTCGGTGAGTTCTAGGCACGCGGCAGCTGATTCGGGGGCTTCCCTTGAGGCGAGTTCAGTGGCGATGGTTGAGAGCGCGTTCACCAGTTCTATGGTGGACGCGGCCTCAAGCTCGACCGTCACTGATTGCATACGTAAATAGTACCCTGTGTGACCGACATTCATGGCCGTCCACGGCACATTCCGTCCGGTATCTTTTTGGCGGGAAAGGCAAGCGTGCCCTTGCAGTCTTTGTTCTATGGAGCACCCCGAGGCTGGCCCCTGACGGAGGGGGGTGGTGGGGTGGCGCGACCCGGGCGGGGCAGGCGGAGCCTGCCCCTAACGCTGCCTCAGGGGCCGCAGAGGCTCCGAAGTCAAGGGTGGACGAAGTCCATCGCGAAGCGACGCCGAAGGCGCCCTTGACTTTGGAGGGGCGGCCCCGTACGCCAGCGCCACCCCACCACCCGAACACCATTTCTCCGATGGCCCCACGCGAGGCCACGCCACCCCAAAGGCAAACTGTGGATTCACGATCGGGGCGGGTAAGGACTCGCTAGACAAAGATCAGGGATGCCGCACCGCCGAAGCTAAGAGAAATGCACCGCATCGACATGGAACGGCGCATGATCGGCGACTGGATCGGGTATCAGCGGGCGAACTTGATCGAGTGACCTGACCGAGCAGCCTGAGCGAAAAGCCTGAGCGAGCGGCTCGCGCGGCGTGGCCGTTCGTCGCTGGGAATGAGGCACGCAGCGACGACGACGGTTGCACCGCCCGCGCCGGTGACATCCGCGCTTAGGTCGCGCTGACGTTCCGGCGGTTGCGCAAGACGCTCGGCAAGGCAGGACCGGGTTCGTCCTCGCTGATCTTGTCCAGACCCGGCTGTTCACCGAGGAGCTGCCCGCTCACCATGGACCTGCCCGCGCTGACCGCCGATGACGGCTACGACTACGACGCCGGCGCCGTGCGGGCGGGTGGCGCGGTCAGAACAGGGTGCCCTCGTGTTCGATGCCGCGGAGGGCGTCGTAGTCGAGCGTGACGCAGTTGATGCCGCGGTCGGTGGCGAGGACGCGGGCCTGGGGCTTGATCTCCTGCGCGGCGAAGATCCCGCGGACCGGCGCCAGGTGCGGGTCGCGGTTCAGCAGCTCCAGGTACCGCGTGAGCTGCTCGACGCCGTCGATCTCACCGCGCCGCTTGATCTCGACGGCGACGGTGGCGCTGTCGGAGTCGCGGCACAGGATGTCGACGGGGCCGATCGCGGTCGGGTACTCGCGGCGGATCAGCGACCAGCCCTCGCCGAGGGTGGTGATGTGCTCGGCGAGCAGCTCCTGCAGGTGCGCCTCCACGCCGTCCTTCTGCAGGCCCGGGTCCAGCCCCAGCTCGTGGCTGGTGTCGTGGAGGATCTCCTCGATGGTGAGGATCAGCCGCTCGCCCGACTTGCCGTGCGTGACCGTCCAGCGGGCGACCGCGCCGTTCTCCTCGTACGGCTCCTCCCGCAGGGAGCACGGCGGATTCATCCAGTTCAGCGGCTTGTAGGCGCGGTCGTCGGCATGGATGCTCACGCTCCCGTCCGACTTGATCAGGACGAGCCGGGGGGCCATGGGCAGGTGGGCGGTGAGCTTGCCGGCGTAGTCGACGCTGCAGCGGGCGATAACGAGACGCACGTTGCCCAACCTTAGTTCCGCCGTGGACCCCGCGTGGCCGTCATGCGAGACCCGCGTATGCGCGGCACTCGTCGCGGTCGGTGGGCAGGTCCCACTCCTGCAGGATCTCCATGAGGTTGCCCCACCGCCAGCTGCTCTCGGGGAGTTCGGCGATGACCTGGACGGTCCGCCGCTGGACGGCCGTGAGGTCGGCGTAAGGCGGCAGGGGAGCGGACGGGGCGCGGAAGGCCAGCCGGAGCGCGACGGCGGCCATGGGGAAGGACGCGTCATCGGACGTGCGGGCCAGCCCGTCGAGGACGGCGCCGACGGCCTCGTCCGGCGGGTCGGCCATCCCGGCGATGGCGGCGGCCGAGTAGAGGCGCAGGTCGCCGTTCATGAACGCGACGGTCGCGCCAGGCGGGTCGGCGCTGGCGGCGGCGAGTTCGGCGATGACGGGCGGGTCCGTGACGTCCAGGCGGAGGAGCGCGATGGCGGCGGCCCAGCGGGTGAGCGGTTCGGCGCCGTCGAGGTGCTCCCGGAGCCGGGGGATCAGGTCGCGGCCGTCGAGGAGGCCGGTGGAGATGAGCGCGTTGGCGGCGACGGCCGGATCCTGCTCGGTTCGGAGCAGTGCCCGCAGGGCGGAGAGCGACGCGGCGGCCTCCTCCGGGAACCAGCCGAGCGTGTACGCGGCGGCGGCGCGGACGGGGACGTCCTCGTCGGCGAGCAGATCGCGGACGAGGGGGAGCCGGGCCCGGACGGCGTCGTAGGCGGCGAGTTCGGCCTCGGCGACCCAGGCGTCCAGGCGGTGTTCCTCCTCGGCGGGGTCGGAGGCGCGCAACCGGGCGACCTCGCGGCGCCATCCGGCGATGTCGACGCCGCAGGGAAGGTGCGCCTCGTCGGAGCCGATCGCCATCCCGGCCGCCAGGCAGAGCGGGTCGTCGCGGTCGGGGGTGGCCGGGTCGGCGGCGAGGGCCAGCAGGAACGGCACCGCGGGCCCGGACGCCGGATAGCGGCTGCCCTGGTGGTAGATGCTCGCGTAGAGGGTGTGCAGCGCTTCCTGGCGCTCCTCCTGGTCCGGCGTGCGGAGCGTCCGCAGTAGGCCCGGGACGTCGTCCGCGGAGCCGTAGGCGTGGCGGAGGCCGGACCAGTCGATGTCGTCGAGCCCTGCCAGGGGTTCGTCCATGGCGGGATTCTGCCAGGCGTGTTCCGGCATCGGCGTCGACCTGGATAAGAACGTCTAAGACCCCGATAAGGCCGGATATAGGGCGTCGTCCCGATGCCCGGGCGGGGGCCTTAGGACGAACCTCTTGGATGTCGGGCCGTTGCAGCGGCCCGCGACGAAGGAGGGGGCCGTGTACCACCACGACATCATGCGGTCGATCATGCGGGAGCGGGCCGGGGAGCGGCGTGCGGAGGCGCGGGCGGCGCGGAACGCGGCGCTGGCGCGGCGGGCGCGCGAGTTCTGGGAGGAGCGGGCGCAGCGGGGCGCGCGCCCGGTGCGGCGGCCGTCCGGGCGGCGCGGAACGGCGCCGGCCGGCTGACGGCCGACGGCGACGACGGATGCCGACGACCGACGACCGGCGCCGACGACCGGCGCCGACGACCGGCGCCGGCCGCCCGGGGACCGGGGCCGTGCCGGCCGGCGGCCGAGGGTCTCGTATGGCCCATGTAAGGACCGCTGTCAAGCCTGGAATTGTCGGGATGCCGTGATTAGCGTCGCGGGTGGTGGGTTTCATCCGTCTGCGAAAGGACCCCCGCGATGTCCCTTGACGTGTCCCCGGAACTCCTCGAGACGGCTCGGCAGGGCGAGATCGGCGACAAGGAGTTCGTCGAATGCATCAGGACGTCCCTCCCGTACGCGTGGGAGCTGATCAGCGGTCTGGTGGCGCGGCTGCAGGTGGACGGTGGCGAGTTCGCCGACAACCTGACGCCGCCGCCGGACGAGCGGGCGCGCGGCCAGCTGCTGCGCGTGCTGGCGAGCGACGCGATGCGCGGAACGCTGGAACGCTACTTCGGGGTGAAGCTGGCGTTCCAGAACTGCCATCGGGTCGCGGTCTTCCCGTCCGGTGATTCGGCGGCGTACCGCACGTTCGTGACGCCGCGCGAGCAGATCCTGAACCAGTCTCCGGAACTGCGCGACTGCTGAATCGGCCCCTGCCGGAATCGGGGCCGCCGAATCGGGCCGCCGAATCGGGCGCGGCCGAATCGAGCACCGGATCCGCCGCTGCCGGATCGGCTCTGGAGGTTGCCGTGGACGCGCCGCCCTTCGCGAAGGGCGGCGCGTCCGCATGTGAGGGGAGCGCTGCGCGTCAGGAGAGCGCCGCGCGCGTTCTCGGAAGCACCTGCTCGCCGAGGCGGGCGATGTTCTCGAGCGTCGCGCGGTGCGACCCCGGCGGCCTCGACCAGCAGGACGAGATGCCGGATCCCGGTCCGCTCGGCGGTCGCGGTGAGCGCGGCGGCGCAGTCGCCGGGGGAGCCGACGGGGTGCAGGCCGCACAGCCGGCGGGTGTAGGCGACGGGGTCGCGGGACGGCCGGGGCCGGTCGTCGACGGGCACGTAGCCGTCCAGGCCGGGGCCGAGCCAGCGCGGCATCTCGTCGAGCAGCGTCCGGACGGCCTCGTCCCGCGTGTCCGCGACCTGTGCGAGGTGGACGGAGACGTGCGGCGCGCCCGGGACGCCATGGCGGGCGACGGCGGCGGCCTTCTCGCCGTCGCCGATGTGCATTCCGAGGAGCATCGGCAGACCGCGTTCCGCGGCGATCGCCTCGGTGGCGGGAGAGGTGCACGCGACGGAGACCGGCGGCGGGTCGTCCGTTCTCGGCACGACCGGGACTTCGCGGAACGAGAAGTGCTCGCCCCGCCACCCGAGCCGTTCCGAGCGCAGCCAGGCGAGCAGCAGGTCGAGGGATTCGGCGAACCCTTCCTCGTAGCGGCGGAACCCGGTTCCGAAGACCTCCAGATCGCGCCACGGGCCGCCGCGTCCGACGCCGAGCCGGAAACGCCCGCCGGAGAGCAGCGACAGCATCGCCGCCTGCTCCGCGAGCGCGACGGGATGCTGGTCGGAAAGGACGCTGACCGCGGTGCCGACGTGGACGCGGCGGGTCATGGCCAGGATGTGGCCCGCCATCAGCGTCGCCGACGGGATGACGCCGTAGGACATGAAATGGTGCTCCGCCAGCCACACGTCGTCGAACCCGGCGCGTTCCGCCGCGACGGCGGCCTCGACCGTGCGGGCGAGGGCGGCGGCGTCGTCCTGACCGGGGTAGCGGGCGGCGAGCAGGAAGATTCCGAAGCGCACGTCACCGGTCGTACCCGGCATCCGGGCCGGCCGAGCGCTCTGGGAGACTGCCGTCCATGACTGGTGGTTCGTTCAGCAGGGTCGGGGTCGTCGGACTGGGGACCATGGGCGCGGGCATCGCCGAGGTGCTGGCGCGCGGCGGCCTGGCGGTCGTCGGCATCGAGGTGAACCAGGACGCGCTGGAGCGCGGCCGAGGCCACCTCGAGAAGTCGACGGGGCGCGCGGTGAAGCGCGGCAAGCTCACCGAGGACGCGCAGCGCGAGATCCTCGGCCGGGTGGCGCTGTCCACCGACTTCGCCGACCTCGGCGACTGCGACCTGGTCATCGAGGCGGTGCCGGAGCGCCTCGACCTCAAGCGCAAGGTGTTCGCGACGCTGGACGGGGTGTGCCGCGCCGACGCGGTGCTGGCCACCAACACCTCCTCGCTGTCGGTCACCGACATCGCCGTCACCACGGAGCGGCCCACCAAGATCGTCGGGGTGCACTTCTTCAACCCGGCGCCGGTGATGAGGCTGGTCGAGGTCATCCGCACGGTGCTCACCGAGCCGGACGCCGTCGACCGCGTCGCCGCGCTGGTGCAGGACCTCGGCAAGACCCCGGTCACCATCGGTGACCGCGCCGGGTTCGTCGCGAACCGGCTGCTGTTCGGCTACCTCAACCAGGCCGCCGGGATGCTGGAGTCCGGGCACGCGACCCGCGACGACATCGACACCGCGATGACGGTGGGCGCCGGCCTGCCGATGGGCCCGTTCACCCTGATGGACCTGATCGGCCTCGACACCTGCCTGGAGGTGCTGGAGGCGATCCACGCCGAGACCCGCGACCGGCGGCACGCGCCGTCCCCGCTGCTGCGGGAGCTGGTCACCGCCGGGCTGCTCGGCCGCAAGACGGGCCGCGGCTTCTACGACCACGGCGCGCCGAAGGCCGAGGCGCCCGCGCCGGCGGACGGTCCCGCGCCCGTCGTCGGCGTCCTCGGCGCCGGCGCCCTCGCCGACGCGTTCGCCGCGCTCTGCGACCGCGCGGGCGCGCAGGTCCGCGACGCCGCCGCCGGCCTCGCGGAGTGCGATCTGATCGTCGAGGCGTCCGGGGACGCCGGCGCCGGGCGCGAGCTGCTCGCGGCCGCGGCGCGGGCGGCCAGGCCGGGCGCGGTCCTCGCCGTCACGTCCGCGACCGTTCCGGTGGCCGAGGCGGCGATGGCGTCCGGACGTCCCGCCGACGTCGTCGGCCTGCACCTGCCCACCCTGCCCGCGGCGGACGCGGCTGACGCGGCTGACGCGGCGGGCACCCTCGCCGAGATCGCGGAGACCGTCGCGACGGGTCCCGGCGTCGCCGACCGCGCCGCGGAGCTGGCCGGGCGGCTCGGCCTCACCGCCGTCCGCTGCCGCGCCCGCGCCGGCTTCATCGTGGACGCGCTGCGCTTCCCGTACCTCAACGACGCCGCCGCGATGCTCGGCGCCGGGTACGCCGGCCCGGACGCGATCGACGCCGCGATGACGCTCGGCTGCGGCTACCCGACCGGCCCGATCGCCGACCTCGACCGACTCGGGATCGACCGCGCCGTCGCCGTGCTGCGCGCCCTGCACGCCGAGACCCGCGAGCCGTCGCTGGCGCCCGTCCCGCTCCTCACCGAGCACGTCACGGCGGGCGTGCCGATCCGCTGACCACCGGGCCCGGAGCACGGCCGCCGGGAGCCTCCGGTCGGCGACCGGCGGCCCGCGCGGGCTCATATCCTGGTGGGCATGAGCCCCCGCAAGAACCGCCGTGCCGTGTCCGGGAAGCCGCCGCAGGGCGGCGGCTGGGCGCAGCGGACGGAGGAGGGGCCGGACGGCGACTGGATCGTCCGGTCGATCGCGGGGGCGGCCGCGGTGAAGGCGTACCGGTGCCCGGGCTGCGACCAGGAGATCCCGCCGGGCGCCCCGCACGTCGTCGCGTGGCCGGCGGACGAGCGGGGCGGCGCCGACGACCGGCGGCACTGGCACCGCCCGTGCTGGGAGGCGCGGGCCCGCCGGGCGCCGCGCGTCCAGCGGAGCAGGAACGCGCCGCGCTACTGAGCGCGGCGTTACCGGGCACGGCACCACCGAGTGAGGGAGTCGATGACGGAGATCAGGGCGGCGACGGTGCTCCCGGCGCGGCGCGAGGAGATCACCCTGCACACCTCCGACGGGCTGCGGCTCGTCGGGGAGCTGGCGCTGCCGCCGGACCGGCCGCCGGTCGCGACCCTGGTCTGCCTGCACCCGCTGCCGACCGCCGAGGGCATGATGGACAGCCACGTGCTCCGCAAGGCGTCCTACCGGCTGCCCGCGCTCGCCGGCCTCGCCGTCCTGCGGTTCAACACGCGCGGGACGACGTCGGCGCGCGGCACCAGCGAGGGCGAGTTCGGCGAGGGCGAGACCGAGCGGTTCGACGTCGCGGCGGCGCTGGAGTACACCGAGTACCACGACCTGCCGCGGCCGTGGCTGCTCGGCTGGTCGTTCGGCACCGAGCTGGCGCTGCGCTGGGGGCTGGACCCGCTGGTCGAGGGCGCGATCCTGCTGTCGCCGCCACTGAAGCGGGCCGGGGACGCCGACCTGGACGCCTGGGGCGCCGACGGGCGGCCGCTCGTCGCGCTCGTCCCGGAGTTCGACGACTACCTGCGCCCGGCGGAGGCGCGGGAGCGGTTCGCGCGCGCGCCGCAGGCGGAGGTGATCGGCGTGGACAACGCCAAGCACCTGTGGGTGGGGGAGCCGTACGTCCGGACCGTGCTGAACGAGATCGTGCGGCACGTCGCGCCGGACGCGTATCCACTTCCCACAGAATGGGACGAACCGGACAGATAAACGCGCACGGCCGATCGCGGCCACTCCTGTCCCACCGCCCCCGATAGCGGGTAACGATTGTCTGGCCGCCGCGTGAACGCGGCGGCGTTTCGCGGACGCGGACGTGAGGGAACCGGATGACCGTGCAGCTGTACGCCAGGGACGTCGGGACGGGGACACCGCTCGTCCTGCTGCACGCCTTCCCGCTCTCCTCGGCGATGTGGCTCGAGCAGCGGCAGGGTCTCGCGAACCGGTTCCGCGTCGTCACCCCGGACCTGCGCGGGTTCGGCGGCTCGCGGCTCGGCACCGACGACCCGTCCGTCGACCTGATGGCCGACGACGTCGCGCACCTGTTCCGCCGGCTCGGCCTCCAGCGCGCCGTCGTCGGCGGGCTGTCCATGGGCGGGTACGTCGCGATGGCGCTGTGCCGCCGCCACCCCGACCTCGTGCTCGGCGTCGTCCTCGCCTCGACGCGCGCCGCCGCCGACACCGACGCGGTCCGCGCGAACCGGCTGCGCCAGGCCGACGCGATCGACGGCGACGGCACCGTCCGGGTCCTGCTGGACGAGGTCCTGCCCGGTCTCGTCGGGCCGACCACCTACCGGCAGCGCGCCCTCGTCTACGGGCGCGTCCGGGGGCTCGTCCAGGCGACGCCCGCGCCCGCCGCGGCGTGGGCGCTGCGCGCCATGGCGGGACGTCCCGAGTCGTTCGAGACGCTGCGCGGTCTCAAGGTGCCCGCGCTGGTGATGGTCGGCGACGAGGACGAACTCGCCACCGAGGACGAGGCGCGCGCCATGGCCGACGCCCTCCCGAACGCCGAGCTGCTCGTCATCCCGCGCGCCGGGCACCTGTGCGCCGTCGAGCAGCCCGACCTGTTCAACCAGGCCGTCGCCGAGTTCGCCGCCGCGCTGGCCCGCACCACCCGCTGACCCCGCCCGCCGGCACCGGACGGGCCGGAACGGCTCAGAGCGTCTCCTGCCTCGGCAGGACCACCTCGCGGATCAGCAGCGAGATCGCCGCCGCGGTCGGGATCGCCAGCAGCGCGCCGACGACGCCGAGCAGCGCGGCGCCGACCAGCGCCGCGACGATCGTCACCGCGGGCTGGACGTCGACCGTCCGCTTCATCACCCTCGGGTACACCAGGTAGTTCTCGACCTGCTGGTAGATCACGTAGAACGCCACGCAGACGATGAGGTCGGTGGTCGTCCCGGTGAGGAAGGCGACCAGGCAGACGATCACCGCGCCGATCGTCGCGCCGATGAGCGGGACGAGGTCGGTCACCGCGACGATCAGCGCGAGCGCCAGCGCGTACTTCACCCCGAGGATCGACAGGAAGATGTACGAGCACAGCCCCGCGATGAACGCGATCGTGAACTGGCCGGCGACGTACCCGCCGATCCGGTCGAGGATCTCGTCGCCCAGCAGCGCGACGCGGGCCCGCCGGCTGCGCGGCGCGAGCTGGTAGAAGAACGTCTTGATCTGCGGCAGCGAGCTCATGAAGTAGAGCGTCAGGATCAGGATCGTGATGGTCTGGAAGACGCCGTTGATCGCGACCTTGCCGATGCCGGTGGCGGTGTCGGTGAGCCCGTTCTGGAAGCCCGGGCTGTTGACGGCCTTCTCCGCGCGCTTGAGCAGCCCGTAGCGCTTGTCCCAGTCGGCCAGCGTCTTGTTGTTCTGCAGCTGGTCGACGAAGTCGGGGATGCTGTGCCGCAGCTCGGTGACCTGCTCGGTGACGGGCTGGACGAGCGACGCGACGAACCCGGCGAAGAACAGGATCACGATCAGGAACACGGTCCCGACCGCGGCGCCGCGCGGCAGCCCGAGCCGGCGCAGCCGCTCCACCGCCGGGTTCAGGCCGACCGCGAGGAACATCGCCACCACGATCATCACGAGCACCGACTTGGCGTTCGTCGCGGCCTTCACCAGCATCCACGCGGTGATCACGCCGAGCGCGGCGGTGAACCCGAACACGAAGGGGTGGGCGCGGCCGAGCGGCTGCCCGGGCCTGCCGAACGGGAACAGCGGGTTCACGCCGGCCTCGCGGCGGCGCTGCTCCACGTCGTGGGCGGGGTCCGGCGCGCCGGGCTCGGGCGGCCGCTGCTCCGCGGGCTCGTCCGGTGGCGCCGGACGCGTCCGCGGGCCGCCGGTGGCCGGATCGAGCTCGTAGGCGGGCTCCTGCCCGGCGGCCTCCGTGTCGAGGGCCCCGGTCGGCGCCCCCGCGGTCTCGCCGCTCCCGCCGCTCGCGCGTTCGGTGTCGTCGCTCGCGTCGTCCGTGGTGTCGGTGGTGTCGGCGGGGGGTGCGGGCGCGGGGACCTTGCCGGCGGTGCCGGTGGTCGCCTTCCCAGGCGCCGCCTCCGGCCGATCCTCGCTGGGGGTGTCGTCGGGCACGCCGCTTCTCCTTCGCCGTCCTGCCGTCATCGTTCACGGGTCAGGACGGAGGGCCGCCGACCACGCGTTACGGGTGTAGACGACGGAAAGCCCGGAGACGTTTCCGCCTCCAGGCTCTCCGTCGTTCCTCCGGGCCGTCAGGCGGCCCGGAGGGTCACTCCTGCCACCAGTCCTCGTCGTCCTCGTCGGACTTCTTGCCCTGCGGGGCCTGCTTGGCGGGCGCGGCCTTGCCGGCGGGCTGGGCGGCCTGCTGCGGCTTCGGCTGGGCCTGCTGCGCCGGGGCCGGCTTCGGCTCGGCGGCCGGGATGGCGGCCTTCTCCGGCGGCGCGGCCAGCTCGGGCTCGCCGCCGCCCATCGCCGGGGCGACGCCGCCGATGAGCTGGCGCAGCTGGTTGAGGTGGCTCGTGATGCTGTCGCGCTGCCGGGTCAGCTCGTCGACCTGGCGCTGCGCGGCGGTGCGGACGCGGTCGGCCTCGGCCTTGGTCTCGGCGAGCAGCTGCTCGGCCTGCGACTTGGCCTCGGCGATGACGTTGTCGGAGTTCTTGCGCGCGTTGGCCATGAGCTGCTTGGCGTGCGAGTCGGCCTCGCGCCGGGTCTGCTCGGCCTGCTGGGTGGCCTTGGCGGCGCGCTGCTCGGCGGACGCGGCGCGCTGCTCGGCCTCGGCGACCAGCTTCTGGGTGGCGGCCTGCGCGGCGGCGTGCCGCTCGGCGTCCTGCCGGTCGGCCTCCTCGCGGCGGGCGGCCAGCTGGATCTCGAACTCGGCCTCGGCCTGCGCCCGCTGCGCCTCGCTCTCCTCCAGGATGCGCTGGGCCTGCGCGCGCATCTCGTCGGCCTGCCGCTTGGCGGTGGTGAGGATCTCGTCGCGCTCGCGCTTGGTGGACGCGCGCAGCTGCGCGACCTCGCGCTCGGTCGTGGTGCGCAGCTTGGCGATCTCGCGCTCGGCGCTGGCGCGCTTCTCGGCGACCTCGTGGTCGGCGGTGGCGCGCAGCTTGGCGACCTCGCGCTCGGTCGTCGAGGTCAGCTCGTCGGCCTCGCGGCGGGCGGAGGTGCGCACCTCCTCGGCCTCGCGCTCGGCGGCCTGCCGCATGTCGTCGCCCTCGCGCTGGGCGGTGGCGCGCAGCTCGGCGGCGTCGTTCTCGGCGGTGGCGCGCTGCTCGGCGGCGTCGACCTTCGCGGCGGCCTTGATCTCGTTGGCCTCGGACCGGGCCGCCTGGACGAGCTCGGTCGCCTGCTCCTCGGCGAGCCGCAGCAACTGCTCGATGCGGGCGCCGAGGCCGGAGTAGGTGGGACGTTCCTGCTCCTGCAGCTGCCGATGGGCGTCCGACAGCTCCCTCTGGAGGGCCTGGGACTGCTCGCGTGCCTGCCGGCCCTCGTTCTCGAGCTGTTTGATGTGCTCGTCGACCTGGTGCCGGTCGTAGCCACGGAGCACCACGTCGAAATCGCGCGGGGGCGTGTCCTCGAAGAAGTTGCTGAGCTGGGCGTCGATGTCGGACTGCATAGGGCTCAATCCTGATGTGACGGGGCTACGGGTGGTTCCGGGGACCGGTTGATCGCCTGGCATGGACGGCCGCCGTCAACGGGCGCGGTGCCCCAGACCTCTTCCGGTGGATGAAGCGTACTCCGGACACTGCCGTGTTGGGGGCTCATCTTGACGCGCTGCGTGCTTTGTCCCGGTTTGCGGTTACCGTGTCGCGTGCCCCAGGTGCCCAGGTACGGGGGTCGCAAATGCACCAGATGTGTCCGAATGCTCACAGAGCGGCGGTCTTGCACCCCACCGGCCCGCCGGGTGATATCGAACACGTCACGATCCGATCGCGCCCGCGCGGCGCGCGCGCGAGGCCGCGCCGATGCGCCCGCCGCGCCCCGTCCCGCCGGGCCTCGCGGCCCCCGCGCCCGCCGGCTACGCCTTCTGGACCAGCTCCGTCAGCACGCCGTGGCAGTCCTTCGGGTGCAAAAAGTTGATCAAGGAACCCATGGAACCGTTCCTCGGCGCGTCGTACAGCACCCGGACGCCCTTCCCGGCGATGTCCGCCGCCTCGTCCGCGACCGCCCGGTCGGTGCCGAACGCGATGTGGTGGACGCCCTCGCCGTTCTTGGCGAGCCACTTGGCGACCGCCGAGTCCTCCCGGATCGGCTCGATGAGCTGCAGGTAGCTGGCCGCGCCGTCACCGGTCTCGTTGATCTTGAGCATGCACTCCCGGACGCCCTGCTCCTCGTTCACCTCGAAGTGCGCGTCGGTGAAGCCGTAGGTCGCCTTGTAGAACTCGACGGTGGCCTCCAGGTCGTGACAGGCGATACCGATGTGGTCGATACGGGTCAGCATGGACGTTTCTCCCTACGGACGGCCGAACGGGGGCGAACGGAAGCGTGCGCCGCTTCCCTGGGTATGGTGGCAAACGTCGCCGCAGCACCATCCTGGAGGCCCCCTCATGACCGCCACGTCCGTGATCGTCGCCGGAGCGCGCACCCCCGTGGGGCGCCTGCAGGGCGCGCTGAAGGACTTCTCCGCCGCCGACCTCGGCGCCCACGCGATCAAGGCGGCGCTGGAGCGGGCCGGCGTGGCCGGCGACCAGGTGCAGTACGTGATCCTCGGGCAGGTCCTGCAGGCCGGCGCCGGGCAGATCCCGTCCCGGCAGGCGGCGGTCAAGGCCGGCATCCCGATGAGCGTCCCGTCCATCACGATCAACAAGGTCTGCCTCTCCGGGCTGGACGCGATCGCGCTCGCCGACCAGCTCATCCGGGCCGGCGAGTTCGACATCGTCGTCGCCGGCGGCATGGAGTCGATGACGCAGGCCCCGCACCTGCTGCCGAAGTCGCGCGCCGGCTACAAGTACGGCTCGATCGAGGTCCTCGACCACATGGCCTACGACGCGCTGACCGACGCGTTCGACGGCATCGCGATGGGCGAGTCCACCGAGCACCACAACGCGAAGCTCGGGATCAGCCGCGAGGAGCAGGACGAGTTCTCCGCCCGCTCCCACCAGCGCGCCGCCGCGGCCATCAAGAACGGCGTCTTCGACGACGAGATCGCCCCGATCGAGATCCCGCAGCGCAAGGGCGACCCGATCGTGTTCGCCAAGGACGAGGGCGTGCGCGCCGACACCACCGCCGAGTCGCTCGCGCGGCTGCGCCCCGCGTTCAGCAAGGACGGCACGATCACCGCCGGGTCGTCCTCGCAGATCTCCGACGGCGCCGCCGCCGTCGTGGTGATGTCCAAGGCGAAGGCCGAGGAGCTCGGCCTCGCCTGGCTCGCCGAGATCGGCGCGCACGGCAACGTCGCCGGCCCGGACAACTCGCTCCAGTCGCAGCCGTCCAACGCCATCAATCACGCCCTCGGCAAGGAGGGCCTGACCGTCGACGACCTCGACCTCATCGAGATCAACGAGGCGTTCGCGTCCGTCGGCATCCAGTCCATGCGCGACCTCGGCGTCGGCCCCGAGAAGGTCAACGTCAACGGCGGCGCCATCGCGCTCGGCCACCCGGTCGGCATGTCCGGCGCCCGCATCGCGCTGCACCTCGCCTACGAGCTGAAGCGGCGCGGCGGCGGCGTCGGCGCCGCCGGCCTGTGCGGCGGCGGCGGCCAGGGCGACGCGCTCTTGATTCGCGTTCCGGCTCAGGACCTCGCCTAGCGGCTCGGCCCCGACCGGGTCCACGGGCGGGCGCTGAGTCGCTCCGCGACCTGCTGGGAGAACGTCGCCTCCGGCTCGTTCGCCCAGCAGACCTTCGGTCGCGCCCGCGCGATGGTCGATGTGGGGGCTACTGGGCGTTGGGCTGCTGGACGGTGACCGTCCGGAAGCCCAGCGCCCTCAGCATGCCCTCCAGCATCCGCTTGGTGTTGGCGTCCGCCTGGGCGGCCAGCCGGCTCTGCTGCGCGGCCGTCTGGATCTTCTGGCTCGCCAGGACGTACAGCTGCTGCTGGTTGTCCGGGTTGCTGCTGAAGAAGTCGCCGAACCGGTCGAACAGGCCGCGCTCGGTCGCGTAGACGTAGCTGCGCTTCGTGTCGAGGTTGGTCGGTTCGAGCTGGGCGTGCGGCAGCGTGATCGTCGCGGCGGTCCGGTCGGCGTTCACCTTGACCGCGCCGGTGGCGATCCGCGAGAAGTCCACGTAGGCGTCGACGGAGCCGTTGCCCACGAACAGGGTCCGCTTGCCGCGCAGCGACGACGGCAGGAACTTCGCGTCCTTCTCCAGGTCGACGACGACCTGGAAGTTGCCGCTGGCGGCCTCGTACCGGTTCAGGTCGCGGATCGACTGCAGCAGCACCGGGCCGCTGCGGTCCTTGGTCTCCTCGTGGAAGGGGTTCAGCCAGTGCGGCAGGCCGTGCACCGCCTGCTGCACGACGAGGACGACCGCGATGGTCGCCACGATGAGCACCAGGGGGGTGAGGAGACCCCGCCGGGGGACGGGTCGCACGCGCTGGGGGGCGGGCTCGCGGGCCGCGTCGTTCTTCGGCATGTCCCCCACATTCCCGGACTTGTCGCCCCCTCACCTCATCCCGGTCATCCCGCGGCGTGGTGAGGCGGCCGCGCGACGTCCGGATCGGTCGCCGCGTGCTCCACCTCCATCAGCGACTCGCTGCGGAGATGCGCTTCGTGGGCGGCCCGGCCGCCGCGCACCCCGAACAGCCGTTTGGTGACGATGATGTAGACGATCAGACCGATATTGATGGCCAGCGCGCCGATCCGCAGCACGGTGACCTTCTCGGACAGCTCGTAGATCTCGACCGGCAGGCCGAAGCACGTCGCGACGACCGCGAAGTACTCGCCCCACCGCTGCAGCAGCCACAGCCCGACCGCCTCGGTGATCTCGATCGCCGCGTACACCAGCAGCCCGATCGCGAGCCAGCGCAGCGTCCGCTCCTCCAGCCCGAACACGTGCCGGATCGAGGTGACGATCTTGGAGTGGTCCAGGTCCCAGCCGAACTGCTTCGCGATCGGCCGCAGCAGCGGGATCTCCTTGTCGAAGACCTCCTGGATGGAGCCGCGGCTCTTCGCGAACCGCCACACCCCGTACGCGGCGACCGCCACGATCAGCCCGCGGATCAGCCGCTCCACCGCGAAGAACCGCATGATGAAGGCGTCGCGCAGCTCCTTGCCGCGCTTCACCAGCGGCGCCTCGTCGGCCGGCCCCGAGCCGTGCGGGTCGCCGTGCACGTACGCACCGCAGCGCAGGCACCGCCACGCGTCGCCGACGGGGGACGCCACCACCAGCCGCTCGCGCAGCGGCCGCTCGTCGGGGGCGTAGGTGATGTGCCCCTTGCGCGCACAGGTCAGAAGGCTCCAGTCCACCCGCACACCCTATTGTCTGCATTGCCCTTGGCGTCAGGCGCTGGAGCGCCTTCCTTCAACGGGCGATGCGTGCGATCGCTGCATCGCTCCGGCTCGACCTTGGGGCTCGCTGCGCGATCGGATTCTCGCAAGCTCGATTCCGGCTTCGCTCGCGATCGCGACGGCCCGGATCGCCGCAGGCCGGAGGACCGGTCGGCGTGTGTGAGCAGGGCCATAGGGGCGGGGGAACCGGGGACGGCGGCGGGGCGTTGAGGGGGTCGTGGACATCGTGCGCGCGTTCCGTGTCGTCTCCATCGCCGAGGCGACCTCCTTCCTGGTGCTGCTGCTCATCGCCATGCCGCTGAAGTACGGCGCGGACCTGCCGGTGGCCGTCCAGGTGATGGGACCCATCCACGGCATCCTGTTCCTCGGCTACGTCGGGCTGGCGTACGCCGCCGGCGAGAAGCTCGGCTGGGGCCTCAAGCGCACCGTCCTCGCGCTCATCGCCGCGGTGCTGCCCGTCGCGCCGTTCTTCGTCGAGCGGCACTGGGCCAAGCCCGCCACCGCCGCCCGTCCCGAGCCGCAGCCCGCCGGACGGGCCTGACCGAAGACTTCCGCGTGGCCGCGGCCGGGATGGGGGTTCCGCCGCGGTCACGCGGGAGACCGCGTGCTCCCCAGCTCCCGCGGTCGCATCGGGACGGCCCGGTGGGCGTCCCGCACCACCTGTCCCGCGCCGCGGTGGACGCGCCGGAGCGCCGGCCGGAAGTCCGACGGACCCAGCGCGCACGAGCGGTAGCCCGCGAAATGGCGGCGCAGCCAGGTGCGCCGCCGGTCGTCGCCCCATGAGCCGAACCGGCGCGCCGCCCCCGCGTCGCGGATCGCCGGCGGCTGCTCGCCGAGCAGCCACGCGTCCACCAGGGAGCCGTAGCCGCCCGGCCGGCCGGTGACCGCGCACGCGCCCGCGTCCAGCAGGCCGTCCCTGATCTGGCGGACGGCCCGCTCCTGGTAGCCGGGCGACAGGTTCTCGTCCAGGTGGATGCCGGCGACGCCGTTCGCGACCCCGGCGGGCGCCCAGCCCGGGAGCTGCTCCACGCGGGTGAACGCGCCCGGCGTGCCGCGCAGGCGCGCCGCGAGCGGCGTCACGGCCGTCATCAGCGAGGGCAGCGCCGCGCGCAGTGCCGGATGCACGCAGACGGTCAGCGGCCATTCCCGGCACACCCGCTCCGCCGGCGCGGGCGCCACCGTCCCGCCGGCGTCGCGCAGCCCGAGCGTCGCGCCGCCGGTCGCCGCCAGCGCCAGGGCCAGCGGAAGGACGAGCAGCAGCCGCCGCGTCGCCCACAGCACGTACCCGAGGACGAGCGCGGCCGTCAGCCCCGACGCCCACAGCACCTGGTAGCCGAGCACGCCCGCGCGCAGCGTGGTGAACAGGGGGATGCGGTTGAACGCCGCAGGGGGGAGCAGGCTCAGCCACGACGTCCCCGGCACGCGGAGGGCGGCCCACAGCGCCGTGACGGCGAGCACCACGGCCGCCGTCGCCCGGTGCGGGACGACCCGTCCGGCCAGGTAGCCGACCGCGACGTGCAGCACCAGCGCGCCCGCCCCGGCCACCACGCCGAGCGGATGCGGGTGCCCGGCCTCCTGCCGCAGCAGCGTGACCGCGACCACCAGCGCGGCCACCACCAGGTAGGACGCGAGCGCCGCCGCGGAGAGCAGCAGCAGGTCGAGCAGGGCGCCCGTGGCGGGCGAGCGCGCCGTCAGGTCGCGCAGGTAGTCGAGCGGGCGCTCCCGCACGGCCGTCCACGCGGCCAGCCCGGCCGCGGCCGGGCCGAGGAACCGCACCGCGTCGAGCAGCGCGACGACGGAGTTGTCCCAGTACGCGACCGAGGGCAGCAGCGGCGGGCCCGCCGCCGCCGTCCCGACCGCGGAGAGGATCGGCACCGCGACCAGCAGCGCCGAGCGGCGGGCGTCCAGCCGGAGCACCCGACCGAGGTCAGACACCGGCGCCGCTCCCCGCGGCCGCCCGCCTCGGCCGCAGCCTCGGCACCGCCACCTGCCGCAGTGCCGCGGGACGCAGTGCCGTACCGCGCAGCGCGGCGGCCTGCCGCAGCACGGCCTGCCGCAGCACGGCCTGCCGCAGCACGGCCTGCCGCAGCACGGCCTGCCGCAGCACGGCGGGCCGCAGATCGACGCGCGGCAGCGCGAGCCGCGCCGGCCGCCTCCTCACGGCGGCGGCCCGCCGCTGCCGGCCCGTCCGGCGCCGGGCGTGCTCCTTCGGGGCGTGCGCCGCCGCGTCCGGCTCGCGCACGGCGAGGTCGGCGGAGCGGCCCGCCTCCGTGCCGAGGCCGGCTCCGGCCGGCCGGTCGGCGGGCCCGGCGACGGGCTCGTCGGTGACGGGCCGGGCCGCGCCCGGGACGTCCGCCGCGACGCGCCGGTCCGCGGCGGTGCGGCCCCGCCGGGCCGCCGCGGAATGGGTGGGCTGCTCGCTGAGCCTGCCGCGGGCCAGCGTGAGCAACCGGTCGCACCAGCCGGTGAGCGTCTCGGTGTCGTCCGCGCTGACCAGGACGGTCGGCGCCAGCGACCGCAGCACCGGGACCAGCTCGGCCATCGCGGCCGAGTACGCGGTCCCGCCCGGTCCCGCCGCGCCGGTCGGCCACGGCTCGGCGGCGGCCCGCAGGTCGCCGAACGGGTCGTCCAGCACCAGCAGGTCGGGCCCGTGCACGCAGGCGGCGGCCAGCCCGGCGCGCAGCCGGACGTCCGGCGGCAGCAGCGACAGCGCCGTCCCGGCGGCCTCGGCGAGGTCCAGCCGCTTCATGATGGACCGTGCCACTGAGGTGCTCGTGCGCTTGTAGTACGCGGCATAGGCGACGAACTCGCCCGCCGTCATGCTCTCCGCGCGGGAGAACCGGGCCGGCAGGTAGCCGATCCGGGCCCGCGCGGCGCGCAGGTCCGCGGCGTTCGTTATGTCATGCCCGAGAATGTGCAGCACGCCGGAATTAGGCCGGCGCAAGGTCGCGAACGTGGCCAGCAGAGTGGATTTACCGACACCAGGTGGACCGGCGAAGCCGACCACGCCTTCGGTCACGCCGAAGGTCACCGGGCGCAGGAGCCACCGCCCCCCGCGGCGGACACCCATTCCTCGGGCCACGATCGCGGAATGCTCCGCGATCACTTGTTTCCCCCCGTTGCTCGTCATGCGAGCGCGACGGTCGTCCGAGCCGGGCCGGTGGCCGCTCCCGGCGCCCCACGGCGCCCGTCCGCCCGGACCGGCCGAATCGGCGGGGTCCGGGGGACCGGATCTCTTTTGCCGTCGCACGATGCATCGACATCGCGACTATAACCGGGCTTGGTGATGGCTGTCAGCAATCTTTTTGCCTTTACGGCAGGACGCCTGGATTCTTTGCCTTCCGACCGAAGGTGAGAATTCAAAAAAGGCGGACAATTGCGTTGGCATCCCACGGAAAGGGGCGTCGTGTCGGCGGCGCCGCGCCGGCGCCGGCGGCGCCCGGCGCGCGGCGCGGTCCTCTCCGAGCGGACGGGCGCACCGACCGGGCCGGTCATGGGGCAGGATGGACCCATGCCTTCTCGGGACTTTTCGTTGCACGGGGCCATCGACCTGGGGGCTCGCCAGGCGGCCGCCAGGAAGCAGCAGGAGCGCCGGGCGCAGGCCGGTGCGGCGCCCGCGGGCGGCCCGGCCGGCGGCGCGCCCGCCGCCGGACAGTACGTCGTGGACGTCACCGACCAGACCTTCAACACCGAGGTCGTGGAGCGGTCGCAGACCGTCCCGGTGCTCGTCGACTTCTGGGCCGACTGGTGCGGGCCGTGCAAGCAGCTCAGCCCGATCCTGGAGAAGCTCGCCACCGAGGCCGCCGGCAAGTGGATCCTCGCCAAGGTCGACATCGACGCCAACCCGCAGCTCGGCGCGTACATGCAGCAGATGGGCGTGCGCGGCATCCCGTTCGTCGCGGCGGTCGTGGCCGGGCAGCTGCTGCCGTTCCTGAACGGCGCGGCCCCCGAGCCGCAGGTCCGGCAGGCGATCGACCAGCTCTTCGAGGCGCTGCGGCAGGAGGGCATCCTGCCGGAGCCCCCGCCGGGCGAGGCCGCGGCCGCCGGCGAGGAGGCGGCGCCGGCCGGGTCGGTGTACTCCGAGGCCGAGGACGCGCTGCAGCGCGGCGACCTCGACGGCGCGAAGGCCGCCTTCGAGCGGATCCTCGCCGGGAACCCGAGGGACGGCCAGGCCAAGCAGGGCCTCGCGCTGGTCGAGCTGAGCCTGCGGGTGGAGCGGCTGGACCCCGAGCGCACCGTCCAGGAGGCGGCGGACAAGCCCGGCGACGTGCAGGCGCAGCTCCGCGCCGCGGACGTCGAGATGGTGTCCGGCCGGATCGACGACGCGTTCGGGCGGCTGCTCACCGCGGTGCGCGGCAGCGCGGGCGACGACCGCGACGCGGCCCGCACGCACCTGCTGTCGCTGTTCGAGCTGCTCCCGCCGGACGACCCCCGCGTCGCCAAGGCCCGCCGCTCCCTCCAGGCCGCGTTGTTCTAGCGATCACGGTCAAGGGGCTCGCCCCTTGACCGTGATCGGGCGAGCGCGACCTCGCTTCGCGAGCTTCCCGGGTGGGGCTCGCCTTCGGCTTGGGCCCCGCCGGTCAGGTGGCGCGCTCGCGTGACGGCCGGGCGCCGAATCGCCCTGCCCGCGTGCGATTGCGGCGGGCCGGCGGCCTTGGGACGCCCGGAATCGGGCATGTAGCCGGTGTGAGCGCTCGTGTCGTGACCATCTCCGCCGCGTTCGGCGCGCGGGGCGACGTGGTCGGCCCCGCGGTCGCCGAGCGCCTCGGGCTGCCGTTCCTCGACCGGGCCATCCCCGTGCGGGTCGCCGGCGAGATCGGATGCACGCTGGAGGAGGCGCTCGCGCACGACGGCCGCGCCGAGAGCGGCATCGGCCGCATCCTCGCGGGCGCCGCGCGGCTGCCGAACGTCGCGCTCGGCGCCATGGACGTCTACCTCCCCGAGCAGGCGGTCATCCGTCCCGAGGAGTTCGTCGAGCACACCGAGAGCGTCATCCACCGGACGGCGGAGCGCGGCGGCGGCGTGCTGCTCGGCCGCGCCGCCGCCCTGGTGCTGGCCGGCCTCCCGGGCGTGCTGCACGTCCGGCTGGACGGCCCGCGGGAGCGCCGTCTCGCGGTCGCCGCGCACGAGCTGGCGAAGGCCGCCGAGGGGCGGGCGGCGGCGGTCCCGGGCGCCCGCCGGGGCCGGGCCGGGGGCGGGACGCGCGGTCCGGGTGGGGCGACCGGGACGCCGGACCGCGATGTTGAGCGTATGCTCGATGACAACGACCGCGCCCGCACGGCCTACGTGAAGCACTTTTACGGGGCCGACCCCGCCGATCCGCGGCTCTACCATCTCGTGATCGACACCACGAGGCTGCCCGTATCCGCCGCCGTCGACCTGATCGCGGCCGCGGCGCGGGCGCTGTGAGCCGCAGGCGGAGAGGGCGACGGCCCCCGGGCGTCCCGAGCCCCCATGGGACGTGGCGGCCGGGACGAGGACGTACCCGGTAGCAAGAGGGAGCAGGTTGTCGTGGCGAGCGTGCCCAGCGTTTCGTACTCCATCACCGTCCGGCTGGAGGTCCCGGCCGGCGGCAAGGCGGTCAGCCAGATCACGCACGTGGTCGAGAACGCCGGCGGCATCGTCACGGCCCTCGACGTCAACACGGCGGGGCACGAGACGCTGCGCATCGACGTGACGATCGCCACCCGCGACACCCAGCACGCCGAGGCGATCGCGAGCGCGCTCGAGAAGATCGACTCCATCAAGATCCACAAGGTCAGCGACCGGACCTTCCTCATGCACCTCGGCGGCAAGATCGAGATGCAGTCGAAGGTGCCGCTGCGCAACCGCGACGAGCTCTCGATGGCCTACACGCCCGGCGTCGCCCGGGTGTCGCTCGCCATCGCCCGCAACCCCGAGGACGTCCGCCGGCTGACGATCAAGCGCAACAGCGTCGCGGTCGTCACCGACGGGTCGGCGGTGCTGGGCCTCGGCAACATCGGCCCGGAGGCGGCGCTGCCGGTGATGGAGGGCAAGGCGGCGCTGTTCAAGCGGTTCGCCGGGATCGACGCGTGGCCGATCTGCCTGGACACCCAGGACACCGACGAGATCGTCCGGACGGTGCAGATCCTCGCGCCCGCGTTCGGCGGCATCAACCTGGAGGACATCTCCGCGCCGCGCTGCTTCGAGGTCGAGCGGCGGCTCCGCGAGCTGCTGGACATCCCGGTCTTCCACGACGACCAGCACGGCACCGCGATCTGCGTGCTGGCCGCGCTGACCAACGCGCTGCGGGTCGTCGGCAAGGACATCGGCTCGGTCCGGATCACGATGGCGGGCGCGGGCGCGGCCGGCACCGCCATCCTGAAGCTGCTCATGCACGCCGGCGCGCGCGACCTGATCGTCTGCGACTACCGGGGCGCGGTGCACAAGGGCCGCGCCGACCTGGACGACTCGCTGCGCTGGATCGCCGAGCACACCAACACCGCCGGCTACTCCGGCGACCTGCGCGGCGCGGTGAAGGACGCGGACGTGTTCATCGGCGTGTCCGCGCCCGGCATCCTCAACGGCGACGACATCGCGACGATGAACGAGGACGCGATCGTGTTCGCGCTGGCGAACCCGGAGCCGGAGGTGTCGCCGGACGAGGCGCGCGAGCACGCCGCCGTCGTCGCGACGGGCCGCAGCGACTACCCGAACCAGATCAACAACGTGCTGGCGTTCCCGGGCGTCTTCCGCGGGCTGCTGGACGCGCAGGCCGACGGGGTCACCGAGGCGATGCTGGCGGCGGCGGCGCAGGCGCTGGCCGAGGTCGTCACGCCGGGCGAGCTGGGCCCGAACTACATCGTGCCGAGCGTGTTCCACCCGGAGGTGGCGTCCCGCGTCGCGGGCGCCGTCCGCGAGGCCGCCGGCGGCCGCCCCCGCACCGAGGCGTAGCCGCCGCCTCGCCTCCGCGGCCCGGTCCGGGGCGGGCCCCGCCGGACCGGGCGGTTCGGCCGCTTCAGTCGTGCGGCCGGTTCAGTCGGTCTTCTTCGCGAACACCTGGTCGCGGCGGCGGGGCCAGATCCCGCCGTACCAGAAGATGACCACGCCGGTGAGCATCACGCCGACGCCGGTCGCGGCCCGGGCCCACAGGACGGTGTCCGGGCCGGTGTGCGGCAGCTTGGTCGGCGCGGTCTTGTGCGGCGCGGCGCCCGCGTGCTTGCAGTTCGCCGTGAGCGAGCGGGTCTCGATCTGCTTGTTGGCCCAGTCGACCTGCACGAGCGTCCGCCGGTCCTCCTTCAGCTCGACCGTCACGGTCTTGCTGTCGTGAGGGGCGACGGTCGCGGGGACGGTCGCGCTGTCGTCGTTCTTGAGGACGGTGAAGTCCTCGCGCTGCGTGCCGGTGTTGCGGACGGTCACGCGGACGGACCGCGACGGGCAGGACACCGACCCGATGGTGGCGGTGACGGGCTGCGGCACGGCCGTGCTGCTCGGCGTCTTCGACGGCGTCTTGGACGGCTTGTGCGTCGTCTTCGTCGGCGAGGGGGACGTCCCCGTGCCGCTGGGGCTCGGGCTCGCCGACGTGGAGGTGGTGGAGGACGCCCGCGCGCCGGAGCCCGACGACTTCATGAGGGCCGGTACGGCGATCAGTGCGCCGATGACGAGAAACACTGCGGCGATGATGACCCTGGGCAACTGCATCGCTGTCCTCCTCATCCGCCCTTCGGGCGGTCGCCCCGGGGGTCTCGGGGGGTCCGGGCTGAGCGGGCGGCCGGGTGATCCTGGATCATTCTTAACCTAGGCGGTTGTGGTGCCGATATCCCCATCGCTAGGAATGCCTAACAGGCTAACGAGCGGGGGGACGTGCCGTGGGAGGTCCGCGCAACGCATGATGGAACCCATGGAAGACGGCATCAGGGTGGGCCTTCTGCTGGTCGCGACGCCTCAACTGGAGGATCCCAACTTCAGGCGCAGCGTCGTCCTGCTGGTCGAGCACGACATGGACGGGGGCACACTGGGGGTTGTCCTGAACCGGCCGACCGAGATCCCGGTCGACCGGGTGCTGCCGCCGTGGGCCGAGCTGGTGACGGGCCCGTCGGTGGTGTTCCAGGGCGGCCCGGTCGCGCTGGACAACGCGCTCGCCCTGGCCCGCCTGCCGGGCGAGGACGAGCCGCTCGGCTGGCGGGCGCTGGAGGGCGGCTCGGAGGTCGCCCGGGTCGGCCTGGTCGACCTGGAGGCGCCGCCGGGGCTGCTGGCGCCGGAGCTGCTGCAGCTGCGGGTGTTCGCCGGGTACGCCGGCTGGTCGGCCGGGCAGCTGCGCGGCGAGATCGAGGACGGCGCCTGGTACCTGGTGCCGGCCGAGGCGGGCGACGTGTTCGCCGGGAACCCGGACCGGCTGTGGCAGGAGGTGCTCCGCCGGCAGGGCGGTGACCTGGCGTTCGTCTCCACTTTCCCCGAGGACCCGACGCTGAACTAAGGTGATGACGTGAGTACGAAGATCCTTCCCGACAGCGACACCCAGCAGGACGTCCGGCCGGACCTCTCGCACGGTGACGGCGACCACGAGCGGTTCGCCCACTACGTGAAGAAGGCCAAGATCACCGAGAGCGCGGTGACCGGCACGCCGGTGATCGCGCTGTGCGGCAAGGTCTGGGTGCCGAACCGGGATCCGAAGAAGTACCCGGTCTGCCCGGAGTGCAAGGAGATCTACGAGTCCATGCAGTCGGGCGGGGGCAAGGGCGACGACTGACGGCCGGCTGAGAGCCGGATGAGGGCGCCGGGCCGACCGGCCCGCGCGCCCCCGTGACGGTCCCGCGGTCAGGTTCGCCGGAAGGGCGGACGCGCCACCGCGGGGCTTTCGCCTTTCCACACCTGCTTTTCCAGATCAGCTTTCCAAACGGGGACATACGGGGGACAGATGCGGCGGTTCGCCGGGGTTTCGCTGTGCGCACTGACGGTCACGGTGTGTGCGGTGTCGAGTTCGATGAGTGACGGCCCGCGCGCGCGGGCCAGGATCGTCCGGGCGGGCCAGCCCCTCCCGGCGGGCGAGACCGGCGCGATGGGGACCGCCGGCGCGGAGGGGAAGGCCGACGCGGAGGGGAAGGACGGGTGCGGGCAGGGCGCCGCGGCCCGGGCGGCGCACCCGCGCGACGCGGGCGGGGAGCTGAGCCGCGGCCAGGTCGTCGCGATGCTCGGGGACCTGCGCAGGACGCTCCGCGAGCGGTACGGCACGGCTGACGAGGCACGGTTCGACGCGGGGCGGTCGGACGAGGCGCGGCGGCGGGCGCTGGTGGTCCCGGTGCGCTTCCACGTCCTCGCCGCCGGGCGGGCGGGGCGGCTGTCCAGGGCGGCCGTCCGGAGCCAGATCGCCACGCTGAACGCGGCGTACAGCGGGCGGACGGGCGGTGCCGACACCGGCGTGCGGTTCCGCCTCGCCGGCTACGACGTGACGAACAAGGCCGCCTGGTTCTCCCACCCGCGGAAGTACCAGGGCGTCATCAAGCGCAAGCTGCGCAGGGGCGGGCGCGGCACGCTCAACCTGTACACGGCGGCCGTGGGCAGCGACGTCCTCGGGTTCTCGACCTTCCCGCAGTGGTACCGCAGGAGCCCGCGCATGGACGGTGTCGTCATCGACTACCGCAGCCTCCCGCACGGCTCCTACCGGCGCTTCAACCGCGGCTACACGGCCGTCCACGAGATCGGGCACTGGCTGGGGCTGCTGCACACGTTCCAGGGCGGGTGCACGCCGCCCGGCGACGGGGTGTCCGACACCCCGTACGAGGCTTCCCCGGCGCAAGGGTGCCCTGACTATAAGGACAGCTGCCCGCAGCGCGGCGACGACCCGGTGCACAACTTCATGAACTACGGGTTCGACTCCTGCATGCGGGAGTTCACCCCAGGTCAGGGCCGTCGCATCCGCGCCGCGTGGGCCGCGTACCGGGCGGCGGGGCACGGGCACGGGCGGGGCCGCGCGCGCGAGCGCGGGAGTGTGGATCGCGGCACAGGAGGGGCCGGGGCGGCGCGATCTGTCGGTGGGGCTCGGTAGCCTGCTATGACCGTGAGCACCTTCGCCGCATCGAGCATGCCCCCCGCGTTCCCCGAGCGGGCCGCCTGGGGGACCGCGCAATCCCTGCGCGCCTGGCAGCAGCAGGCGCTGGAGGCTTACTTCGGCACGGACGGGCAGCAGCCGGGCCCGCGCGACTTCCTCACCGTCGCGACGCCCGGCGCCGGCAAGACGACGTTCGCGCTGCGACTGGCCCGGGAGCTGATCGAGCGAAGGATCGTCGCCGCGATCACGATCGTCTGCCCGACCGAGCACCTGAAGCGGCAGTGGGCGGAGTCCGCCGCCCGCGTCGGCATCAGGATCAACCCGGAGTACCAGAACGGCGACGGGCCGGTCGGCAAGGACTTCCACGGCGTCGCCGTCACCTACGCGACCGTCGCGGCGCGCCCGGCGCTGCACCGCAACCGCACCGAGTCGCGCAAGTCCCTGGTGATCTTCGACGAGGTGCACCACGCGGGCGACGGCCTGTCCTGGGGCGACGCCGTCCGGGAGGCGTTCGAGCCGGCGACGCGGCGGCTCGCGCTGTCGGGCACCCCGTTCCGCACCGACATCAACCCGATCCCGTTCGTCCGCTACGAGGAGGGCCCGGACGGGATCAAGCGCAGCCAGGCCGACTACACCTACGGCTACGGCCCGGCGCTCGCCGACGGCGTCGTCCGGCCGGTGATCTTCCTGGCGTACGCGGGCGAGATGCGCTGGCGCACCCGCGCCGGCGACGAGATCACCGCGACGCTCGGCGAGCCGCTCACCCAGGACCAGACCGCACAGGCGTGGCGGGCCGCGCTCGACCCCAAGGGCGACTGGATCAAGCAGGTCATCGCCGCCGCCGACCGCCGCCTCACCGAGCTGCGCCGCGCCATCCCGGACGCGGGCGGGCTGGTCATCGCCACCGACCACGAGGCCGCCCGCGCCTACGCCAAGATGCTGCGCGCGGTCACCGGGCAGGGCGCGACGATCGTGCTGTCGGACGACCCGACCGCGTCCAAGAAGATCAAGGCGTTCAGCGAGACCGAAGACCGGTGGATGGTCGCGGTCCGGATGGTGTCGGAGGGCGTCGACATCCCGCGCCTCGCCGTCGGCGTCTACGCCACGTCCACGAGCACGCCGCTGTTCTTCGCGCAGGCGATCGGCCGTTTCGTCCGCGCCCGCAAGCGCGGCGAGACCGCGTCGGTGTTCCTGCCGTCGGTGCCGACGCTGATGGGGCACGCCGCCGAGCTGGAGGAGGAGCGGGACCACGTCCTCGACCGGCCGGTCCGGGAGGACGGCCTCGACGACGACCTGCTCGCCGAGGCGAACCGCAGGCAGGACAACCCGGACGTCGGCGAGGAGCTGGCGTTCGAGACGGTCGAGGCGTCCGCGACGTTCGACCGCGTCCTGTACGACGGCGGCGAGTTCGGCATGCAGGCCCAGCCGGGGTCCGCCGAGGAGGAGGAGTTCCTCGGCATCCCCGGCCTGCTGGAGCCCGAGCAGGTGACGCAGCTGCTGCGCAAGCGGCAGGCCGACCAGATCGCCAACGAGCGCCGCCGCAAGACCGGCGACCCGCGCGCCGACCGCACCGCCGCCGAGGACCTGCACGCCCTGCGCAAGGAGCTGAACGGCCTGGTCAACGCGTGGAACCACCGCACCGGCCAGCCGCAGGGCGTGATCCACAGCCAGCTCCGCACGGCGTGCGGCGGGCCCGCCGTCCCGCAGGCCAGCGCGGAGGAGATCCGCCAGCGGATCAGCAAGATCCGCGAGTGGGCCGCCAAGCGCGCCTGACGCCGGGGCGCCGCGGATCAGTGCGGCGGCGCGAGGTCCAGGGCCTTGATGATGCGGTCGACCGTCTCCTCGGGGGAGTCGGTGATGGGGACGGTCAGGACGTGCTCGTCCGGGCCGGGCCGTTCCAGGTCGGCGAACTGGCTGTCCAGCAGCCCGGCGCCGAAGAAGTGGCCGTGCCGCCTGCGCATCCGCTCGGCGATGACGTCGCGGTCGCCGTCGAGCATCACGGTGCGGACGGCGGGCCGCCCGCCGGTGAGCCGGTCGCGGTAGGCGCGCTTCAGCGCCGAGCAGCTGACGACGCCGGGCCGCCCGGTCTCGAGCCGGTCGTCGATCCACGCGGCGATCGCGCGCAGCCAGGGGGCGCGGTCGGCGTCGGTCAGCGGATGCCCGGCCCGCATCTTGGCGATGTTCGCGGGGGAGTGGAACGCGTCGGCCTCGGCGTAGTCCCAGCCGAGCCGCTCGGCGAGCAGGCCGCCGACGGTGGTCTTGCCGCTGCCGGACACGCCGGCGACCAGGATCACTTCGATGTCGGGGGGAGTGCTCACGTTCAGTCGCCGCTCACGACCGGGTCGCCGGAGAGGGCGACGCCCTCGCGCCCGAGCTCGTCCAGGGCGCGGTCGACGGTGGCCTTGCCGACGCCCGCCGTCAGGTCGAGCAGGACCGTGGTGCGCAGGCCGGCCCGGGCCGCGTCGACGGCGGTGGCGCGGACGCAGTGGTCGGTGGCGATGCCGACGACGTCGACGGCGTCGACGCCGAGGGAGGCGAGCCAGTCGCCGAGCGGGACGTCGTCGTCGGACACGCCCTCGAAACCGCTGTAGGCGGCGGCCTCGCGGCCCTTGCTGAACACCGTCTCGATGGGGGCGAGCGCCAGGTTCGGGTGGAAGTCGGCGCCGGGGGTGCCGATCAGGCAGTGCGGGGGCCAGGTGTCGACGAAGTCGGGCCGGTCGGAGAAGTGGCCGCCGGGGTCGAGGTGGAAGTCGCGGGTCGCGACGATGTGCGCGTAGTCGCCGCCCCGCGCGGCGACGTGGCGGGAGATGGCCGTGGCCACGCCCGCGCCGCCCGCGACGGCGAGCGACCCGCCCTCGCAGAAGTCGTTCTGCACGTCCACGATGATCAGAGCCTTCTTGCCCACGACCGCTCCTCTGCCGATGTCTCCCCGCCGTCGACGCTACCCCAGCGGCGGCCGTGCCCTTCCAGGCCGGTCAGCCGCGCGGGCCGCCCTCGACCAGCTCGGTGGGCACGGCGGGCTCGCCCTTGGACAGCTGGAGCGCGGTCGCGGGGAGCTCCGCGACGGACCGGACGTGCCGGTCCCGGGCGTCGCGCAGCGTCTCCCGCCCGACGATCTCCCCGTCGCGGATGAGCGGGACGTGCAGGACGCGGTCGCGCGGCCCCGGCGTCGGCTCGCCGACCGACACCGTCTCGGCGTAGGCGGTGCCGTGCCCGTCGATGCACCGCACGGCGCTCTTGCGGCCGCCGCGGCTGGGCTTGCCGGTGGAGCGCTTCGCGACCGGGCGCATCGCCGCGTCCTCGTCGCCGGAGTCGGAGCGGGCGACGAGCTTGTAGACGAGCGAGGCGGTCGGGGCGCCGGACCCCGTCACCAGGGACGTCCCGACGCCGTACCCGTCGACGGGCGCGGCGGCGAGCGCGGCGATGCCGTACTCGTCGAGGTCGCCGGTGACCACGATGCGCGTGGAGTGCGCGCCCAGCGAGTCGAGCTGCTCGCGGACGCGGCGGGCCACCACGCCGAGGTCGCCGCTGTCGATGCGGACGGCGCCGAGCGACGGCCCGGCGAGCTCCACGGCCGTCCGGACGGCCCGTTCGACGTCGTAGGTGTCGACCAGCAGCGTCGTCGCGTCGCCCAGCGACGCGAGCTGCGCCTCGAACGCGTGCCGCTCGCTGTCGTGCAGCAGCGTGAACGAGTGCGCGCTCGTCCCGGCGGTGGGGACGCCGTAGCGGCGGCCCGCCTCCAGGTTCGACGTGGTGGTGAACCCCGCGATGTAGGCGGCGCGGGCGGCGGCGACGGCGGCGCGCTCGTGGGTGCGGCGCGACCCCATCTCGATGATCGGCCGGCCCTGTGCGGCCTGCACCATCCGGGACGCGGCCGAGGCGATCGCGCAGTCGTGGTTGAGGATCGACAGGACGACGGTCTCCAGCAGGACGGCCTCGGCGAACGTCCCCTCGACCACCAGGATCGGCGATTCCGGGAAGTAGCAGTCGCCTTCGGCGTAGCCCCAGACGTTCCCGGAGAAGCGGTACTTCTCCAGCCACTGCGCCGTGGGCTCGTCCACGATCCCGTTGGCGGTGAGGAACTCCAGTTCCGCGCCGTCGAACCGGAACGCCTCGATCGCGTCCAGCAGCCGCCCGATCCCCGCGACCACGCCGTACCGGCGCCCGGCGGGCAGGCTGCGCGCGAACACCTCGAAGACCGCGCGCCGGCCGGCCGTGCCGCTGCGCAGCGCGGCCTGCAGCATCGTCAGCTCGTACTGGTCGGTGAGCAGGGCGGTTCCGTCGTCAACGTCCACAGGTGGAACCCTAAGGCCAGGTGCGGGCACCATGGAGGGGCGGGCCGCCGGGCCCGGCGGAGATCACACCGAGCCCGGTGGGACCGCGCGGCGCCCGGCGGAGACCGCGCCGCGCGCCCGGTGGAGACCCGAACCGGGGGCGGCGAAGATCGCACCGGACGGCGCGGGGGCGCATAGCATCGGGTGCCGTGGGCGGACCGACAACGCGGGGAAGGGGGAGACGCGGCCGATGAGCGTCACGAGCAGGGCGAGCGGGGCGGGCTCATGAGCACGCCCGCACCCGTCGAGCTGGAGCGGCCCGACTCCGAGGAGGACGTGCGCGCCGACCGGCCTTGGCTGGCGATCGTCTGGAACGACCCGATCAACCTGATGTCGTACGTCACGTACGTGTTCCAGGCCGTTTTCGGCTACCCCAAGAGCAAGGCCGAGAAGCTGATGCTGGACGTCCACCGCAAGGGGCGCGCCGTCGTGGCCAAGGGCACCCGCGAGGAGATGGAGCGGGACGTGGAGATCCTGCACTCCTACGGGCTGTGGGCCACCGTCAAGCGGGACGACTGATGAGCAACGTGAAGAAGACCCGCAAGGGCGTCGTCGTACGGCTGGAGCCGGAGGAGGCGGCGCTGGTGCGGGCACTGATGGAGCAGCTGGTCTCGCTCCTCGGGGACGCCCCGGGCGACGACGGCGAGCTGGCCTCCATGGGCATCGCCGAGAACGCCGTCAAGCCGGACGACCCGGTGCTGGCGCGGCTGTTCCCCGACGCCTACCGCGAGGACGGCGAGGCGGCCGGGGAGTTCCGCCGCTACACCGAGATGGGGCTGCGGGACGGCAAGCGCGAGGCGGCCCGGACGGTGCTGGACGCGCTGAAGGACCCGGGCTCCGACATCGTCCTCGACCAGGAGAAGGCGCAGATCTGGCTGCGCGCGCTGAACGACGTCCGGCTGGCGCTCGGCACCCGGCTGGACATCAGCGAGGAGTGGTACGAGGAGGCCGAGCAGCTCGACCCGCGCGACCCGCGGGCGCCGATGTTCGCCGCCTACGACTGGCTGACGATGCTGCAGGAAGGGCTCGTCCGCGCCCTCTGGTAGGCCGCGGCGCGCCCGCGGGCGGGGCGTCGCCCGCCCGCGCGGCCGGCGGCACCGGACGGTTCGCCGTCCGTACCCGGCCATCGCCGACATCACCGATTGTCGGGACGCGGGCGCCCTGAGTGGTGTCCACTGAGAGGCGAGGGGACGCCGCCAGTCCCGCCGCGGAAGGCGGGCCTTACGCCAACCGGAGGCCGCGATGCCGGCAACGGACGGTCACAGCAAGCCCGTCGGCTCCATGGAGCTGGGCGACCACCTGTGCCTTCTCTTCGACAGCGACGCCGAACGGCGGTCCGTCATGGCCGCCTACGTCCGCGACGGGGTGCGCGCGGGCCAGAAGGTGATCTACATCTCCGACGCCGTCCCCGCGCGGGACGTCGCCGCCTGGCTCGGCGGCCGGGACGGCGGGCCCGACACGGTCCGCCCGGCGCAGGACGGCACCGGCTTCGACTTCGCCGCCGCGGCGGACGCCGGGCACTTCGCCGTCCGCACCGCCGAGGAGACGTTCCTCGCCAGCGGCCGGTTCGACCCGGACGAGAGCCTGGAGCTGATGGCCACGGAGATCGACCTGGCGCTCGTGCAGGGCTACTCGGGGGTCCGGATCGCCGGAGAGGCGCGGTTCTCGCTGCGCCGCTGGCCCGGGACCGAGCGGCACGGCGACTTCGAGCGCATGCTCGACCAGGTCTTCATGACCACCGACCTGAAGGCGATGGCGATCTGCCAGTTCGACCGCCGCTGGTTCGACGAGGCGCGGCTGGCGGAGCTGGAGGCCGGGCACATGGGCCGGGTGCGGGCGAACGACCACTACGACGACGGCGCGCTGCGCGTCTCGCCGACGTTCACGCCGCCCGGCGCGGCGCTGGCCGGGACGCTGGACGCCGCGAACGTCCCGGCGGCGGAGAAGGTGCTGGCGTCCGTCGCGTCCACCGCGGGGCTGCTCTGCCTGGACCTGCACGGGCTGACCGGCTGCGACGAGGCCGGGCTGCGGCTGCTGGCCGACGCGGACCGGCCGGGCTCCGGCACCGGCCGCGGCCTGCTGCTGCGCGGCGCCGCCCCCGACCTGGCGGGCCGGCTGCGCGGGTCGGGGCTGCTCACGCGGTCGGGAGTGTCGATCGAGGAACGGACCGGCTGAGCGGAGGGACGTGTCGCGCATGGCGGGCGGGCACGGCAGGTCCGGCGGGCACGACAGGTCGGGCGGGCACGACAGGTCCGGCGGGGACGGCTCGGTGGTCGGCGGGATGCGCTTCGGTGACCACCTCTTCCTCGCCTACGGCAGCGGCGCGGAACGGCACGCCGTCCTGTCCGCCTACCTGCGCGCCGGGCTGCGGGCCGGGCACGCCCTGGTCCACCTGGCGGACGGCGAGCCCGCGCGGGCCGTGCGGGACCGGCTGCGGGCGATGTTCGCGGCGGACGCCCCCGACCTGCTCGCCGCGGTCAACGACGGCCGGCTGGCCGTGCCCGAGGCCGCGGGCCGCCCGGCCGGCGAGGTGATCGCGGCGGCCCGCGGCGCGGACCGGCGCGCGGGAGTCCGGGTGAGCGTGGAGGCGTCGCCCGCGTCGCGCGGCTGGCCCGGCACCGCCGGGTTCGCGGCGTTCGAGGACGCCGTGAGCCGGGCCGTCGCCCGGGCCGGGAACGCGATGGCGCTGTGCCAGTTCGACGGGAACTGGTTCGCGCCGGGCGGGCTGGGCGCGCTGGAGGCGTGCCACGGCGGGCGCGCGGGCGCCGACGCGGTCTTCGACGACGGCGTGCTGAGGATCGATCCGCTGTTCGCGCCGCCCGGCCTCCGCCTGTCCGGCTCGATCGACGAGTCGACGCTGCCGGGGCTGCTGGCGGCGCTGCGCGGGCTGGACGGCCGCGCCGCGCACGTCTGCCTTGACCTCGCCGGGGTGGAGTTCTGCGACCTGGCCGGGCTGCGCGCGCTGGTCGGCGTGAACGAGTGGAGCATCGTGCCCGACCGGCTGGTCGTCCTGCGGTCGGCGCCGCGCTGCGTGGAGATGATGATGCGGGCGTCCGGCTGGGAGGGCGCGCCCGGGGTCGTCCACGAGGGGGTCCGATGATCGCTCGTCAGGCGGGTGCGCCGCGGGCCCGGGACGCCGCGGCGAAGGCCCGGCCGCCGGCCGGAGGCTGGGACGTGCTGGTGCACCGGGCCGTCCCGTACGGGTGGCCGCGCGAGCTGGCGCTGACCGCCGTCCCGTACCTGAAGGCCGGGTGGAGCACGGGCGACGCGGTGGTGGTGATCGCCTCCGAGCCGGTCCGGGTGTCGCTGCGGGAGCGGCTCGGCCCGGAGGCCGGCGCGGGGATCGAGTTCATCGACTCCGCCGACTGGTTCGGCGGCCCGATGCGGGCGCTGGCCGGCTACCACGACCGGATGCGCGCCGACTGGTGGCCGCGCGGGCGGCTGCGGCTGCTCGCCGAGCCGGTCTGGGACGGGCTGTCGCCGCTGGAGACCCGCGAGTGGCAGCGGCACGAGTCGCTGCTGAACGTGGTGTTCGCCGGCACCCCCACCTCGATCATGTGCGCGTACGACACGGTGGCACTGCCGCCCGAGGTGCTGGCCGCGATGGCCCGCACGCACCCGGAGCTGGCCGGCCCGGACGGCCCGCGGCCCAGCCCCGAGTACACCGACCCGGCCGAGTACTACGCCGAGTGCAACGCGGGCGCGCTCCCGCCGCCCCCGGCCTCCGCCGCGCACCGGATGTTCGGCGCGGGCGGGCTGCCGCCGCTGCGCGCCTTCCTCGCCGCCGAGGCCGCGCGGCTCGGGCTGCCGGAGGCCCGGACGCTGCCGTTCGTGCTGGCGGTGAACGAGGTCGCCACCATGATCATCCAGTTCGGCGGCGGGCACGGCTCGGCGCGGCTGTGGGGTCGGGCGGGCGAGCTGGTCTGCGAGGTGGCCGACCCCGGCCGCGCCCTCGCCGACCGCTTCCTCGGCTACGCCCCGCCGCCGCCCGGCCCGCCCCCGGCCGCCGTACCGGCGCCGCCGGGTGCGCCGGGTGCGCCGGGTGCGCAGGTCGGGCAGGGCGGGCAGGGCGTGGACGGTGCGATGTGGGCGGTGCGCCGGCTCTGCCACATCGTGCAGATCAGGTCCGGCGCCGACGGCACCCGCATCCGGATGCACATCCGGCTGGACCACGGCTGAGCCGCACCCGCGCCCGACCCGGTCCGGGCCGGGCGCGGGTGGGGTGCGCGCAGGCGGGGACGGTAGCCTTCGGGCATGCTGACGATCGAGCGTGCCCTGGTCGAGAAGATCGTCGCGCATGCGCGCGCCGACCATCCGGACGAGGCGTGCGGCATCATCGCCGGCCCGATCGGGTCGGACCGGCCCGTCCGGTACGTCGCGATGACCAACGCCGAGCGGTCCCCGACGTTCTACCGGTTCGACTCGCAGGAGCAGCTGAAGCTGTGGCGGGAGATGGACGACCGGGACGAGGAGCCGGTGGTGATCTACCACTCGCACACCGCGACCGAGGCGTACCCGTCCCGCACCGACGTCTCCTACGCGTCCGAGCCGAACGCGCACTACGTGCTCGTGTCCACCCGCGACGAGAGCACCGAGGAGTTCCGGTCGTACCGGATCGTGGACGGCGAGGTGACCGAGGAAGAGGTCCGGATCGTCGACTCCTACGACGCCTGATCGCCGGGCCTGATCGCGGGGTGCGGAGCCGGATGGCGGCGGGGAGCGGCCGGAACGCGGCCGGTAAACTGGGCGACATGTGGACGAGCGGGGATGTGACGGGCGCGCGGCGCCGCGTCCCGGCCCTCGCGGTGCCACCCGTACAGAGCTTCCTGTTCGGGCATTCGCGCGCCGAGGTCGTCTACGACTGTTCGCCGACGCGCTGATCCAGCCCGGAATTCCCCCGCTGCCCGCCCGGTTGTGACGCAGAGGGCGGGGAGCCCCGTACGACCAAAGGAGATCATCGCGATGGCGATCGAGGTCCGGATCCCGACGATCCTGCGCAACCTCACCGACGGCGCCAAGGCCGTCGAGGGCAAGGGCGGCACGCTCGACGAGCTGTTCACCGACCTGGACTCCCGCCACCCCGGGCTGCGCGCCCGGCTGGTGGACGACAAGGGCCTGCGCAAGTTCGTCAACGTCTACCTCAACGACGAGGACGTCCGCTTCCTCGGCGGCCTGGAGACGCAGGTCGCCGACGGCGACGGTGTGACGATCCTGCCCGCCGTCGCGGGCGGCTGAGCCGGGCTGGACGAGCGCACATGCGATTCGACTCGCTGCTGGACTCGCTCGGCGGCACCCCGCTGGTCGGGCTGCCGCGGCTGTCGCCGAGCGAGGACGTCCGGCTCTGGGCGAAGCTCGAGGACCGCAACCCGACCGGGTCGGTGAAGGACCGTCCCGCCTTCCGCATGATCGAGAAGGCGGAGAAGGACGGGGTGCTGACGCCGGGCTGCACGATCCTGGAGCCGACGTCCGGGAACACCGGCATCTCCCTCGCCATGGTCGCCAAGCTGCGCGGCTACCGGATGGTGTGCGTGATGCCCGAGAACACCTCGGCGGAGCGCCGCCAGTTGCTGGAGATGTGGGGCGCGGAGATCATCCCCTCGCCCGCCGCGGGCGGGTCGAACGAGGCCGTCCGGGTGGCGAAGGGCCTGGCGGCCGAGAACCCCGACTGGGTGATGCTGTACCAGTACGGGAACGAGGCCAACGCGCTGGCGCACTACGAGACGACGGGTCCGGAGATCCTCGCGGACCTGCCGTCGGTGACGCACTTCGTCGCGGGCCTCGGCACCACCGGCACGCTGATGGGCGTGGGGCGGTACCTGCGCGAGCAGGTGCCCGGCGTCAAGATCGTCGCGGCGGAGCCGCGGTACGGCGAGCTGGTGTACGGGCTGCGCAACATCGACGAGGGCTTCATCCCCGAGCTGTACGACGACTCGGTCCTGACGACCCGCTTCTCGGTCGGGTCGCGGGACGCGCTGCGCCGCACCCGCGAGCTGCTGGAGCAGGAGGGCATCTTCGCCGGGATCTCCACCGGCGGCGCGCTGCACGCCGCGATCGGCATGGCGACCAAGGCGGTGAAGGCGGGCGAGCGCGCCGACATCGTGTTCGTCGTCGCCGACGGCGGCTGGAAGTACCTCTCCACCGGCGCGTACGGCGGCACCCTGGAGGAGGCCGAGGCGCGCCTCGAAGGCCAGCTCTGGGCCTGACTCCCCGCGGGCCCGCTCCCGGGGCCCGGACATTCCGGCGTGATCCCGGCCACGGCGCCGCTCCCGGCCGGCACGGTACAGTTCATTCTCGAACGTGATTCTAGAACCGTGCCGGCCGGGTGGACGCCCGCCGGCCGGACCGGGAGAACTGATGAGCGGGTTCGAGGCGGCCACCGCGGTCGAGAGGGTCGGTGACGGCCGGTACGAGGTCGACCTGGACGGCGACTTCGGCTTCGCCGAGGCGCTGAACGGCGGCTACCTGATGGCGGTCCTCGACCGGGCCGCCGTCGACGCCTCCCCGCACGAGCACCCCATCTCCACCGCGACGACGTTCCTGCGGCCCGCCAAGCCCGGCCGCGCCGAACTCGTCGTCGACACCCGCAAGGCCGGCCGCACCGCCGCGACCTCGCTGGTCAGCCTCGTCCAGGACGGCCGCCCCGTGGTGGAGGCGCTGATCACCACCGGCACGCTCGGCGCCGCCGAGCCCGCGTTCGCCGGCCCCGCGCCCGCCGTCCCCGTCCCGCCGCTGGAGGAGTGCACCAGCATGGTGCCGGAGGGCGGCACCGAGGGCTTCGCGGGCCAGGTGGACATGCGCTTCGACCGTTCCACGATGGGCTGGCTGGACGGTCGGCCGAGCGGCCTCCCCGAGATCCGCGCCTGGTTCCGGCTCCGCGACGGCCACGGGCCCGACGCGTTCACGCTCGCGCTGACCGTCGACGCGCTGCCGCCCGTCGCGCTGAACCTCGGCTCCAAGGGCTGGGCGCCGACCGTCGAGCTCACCTGGCACATGCGGGCCGTCCCGGCGCCCGGCTGGCTCGCCGTGCACGGCACCGGCCGGCTGCTGTCGGACGGCTGGTTCGACGAGGAGGTCGAGGTCTGGGACTCCACCGGACGGCTCGTCGCGCAGAGCCGGCAGATCGCCCGGGTCGGCATCGGCGTCCGGAAGTGAGGCGCGGCGCGACGCGGTTCACCGGCGTTTCGCGCGCCCGGCGACGGGATCACGCGCGCATCCCGTGAACTGGCGTCTTTTCCGGCGGATGACGGTGTGATGTCCAACGCATGACGCACCTCGGCGGGGGTAAGTCGCCTAGCCTGTAGGACCATGTCAGCGACCGGTGACCTCGACGCGATGGACCTCTCTTCCGGTGGCCGGTCGGACCTTCCGATCGGGATCTTCGACAGCGGGTTCGGGGGCCTCACCGTGGCCCGCGCCATCCTCGACCAGCTGCCGAACGAGCCGATCGTCTACCTCGGCGACTCGGCCCGCCAGCCGTACGGGCCGCGCCCCATCGCCGAGGTCCGCGCGTTCGCCCTGGAGATGCTCGACCAGCTCGTCGACGAGGGCGTGAAGATGCTGGTGATCGCCTGCAACAGCGCCAGCTCGGCGATGCTGCGCGACGCCCGCGAGCGCTACGACGTCCCGGTCGTCGAGGTGATCAACCCGGCGACCCGGCGCGCGGCGCGCGCCACGTCCAACGGGCGGGTCGGGCTGATCGCCACGAACGCCACCGTCACCAGCCGCGCCTACGACGACGCGTTCGCCGCCGCCCCGCACATCGAGCTGGTGAGCGCGGCGTGCCCGCGCTTCGTCGAGTTCGTCGAGGCGGGCGTGACGATGGGGCCGGACCTGCTGGACGCCGCGCGCGGCTACCTGCGGCCGATTGTGGACGCTGGCTGCGACACCCTCATCCTCGGCTGCACCCATTACCCACTGCTGACCGGCGTCATCTCGTATGTCGTCGGCGACGGGGTCACACTGGTGTCAAGCGCCGACGAGACCGCCAAGGACGTGTATCGAGTGCTGCACGACCAGGGGCTGGCCCGCGACGAGGGGATGCCCCGGCCACGGCACCGGTTCCGCGCGACCGGTGACCCCGGCGTGTTCGCCGAGCTCGGCCGGCGCTTCCTCGGGCCGGAGATCGACGCGGTGGAGACCGCTCCCGACACCGGCGGAGCCGGCTCGGGGGGTGCGGGGGGTCGTCCCCCCTCGGGCACCACAGAGTCCGTCCTGAACAAGGCTCTGACCACCTGATTCCTCGGGGACACAAGAGGAGGAGTGAGCGTGCGGGTCACAGTGATCGGCTGCTCCGGCAGTTTCCCGGGGCCGGACAGCCCCGCGTCCAGCTACCTGATCGAGGCGGACGGCTTCGCGCTCGTGCTCGATCTCGGCAACGGCGCGCTCGGGTCGCTGCAGCGCTTCCGCTCGTTGCAGGAGATCGACGCGGTGTGCATCTCCCACCTGCACGCCGATCACTGCCTCGACCTGTGCGGTTTCTGGGTGGCCCGCACGTACCATCCGGACGGTCCGCAACCGCGGCTGCCCGTGCACGGCCCCGAGGGCACCGCGGTGCGGATGGCCAAGGCGTACGACCTGGAGCCCGAGCCCGGGATGTGCGAGACGTTCGACTTCCACGTGCTGCGCCGCGGCCCGTACGAGATCGGCCCGTTCCGGGTGACGACCGCGCTGATGCCCCATCCGGTGGAGGCGTACGCGTTCCGCATCGAGCACGGCGGGCGGGCCCTGGTGTACTCCGGCGACACCGGCGTGTCCGACACGCTCGTCGAGCTGGCGCGCGGCGCCGACCTGTTCCTGTGCGAGGCGTCGTTCCTGGAGGGCCCGAACCTGCCGTCGGAGCTGCACCTGACCGCGCGGGAGGCGGGCGAGCACGCCGCCCGCGCCGACGTCGGCCGCCTCGTCCTCACCCATCTGGTGCCGTGGAACGACCAGGACACCTCCCTGAAGGAGGCCAGGACGAGCGGGTACGGCGGCGACATCGAGCTCGCCCGGGTGGGCGCCTCCTACGAGCTCTGACCGCCTCCGGCGGGCACTAGGGTGGTGCGCATGGCACGCCCCGATGATCGCGCACCCGACCAGCTCCGTCCCGTCCGCATCCAGCGCGGGTGGCTCGACCACGCGGAGGGGTCGGTGCTCGTCGAGTTCGGCCGGACCCGGGTGCTGTGCGCGGCGTCGGTGCAGGAATCGGTGCCGCGCTGGCGGCGCGACTCCGGGCTCGGCTGGGTCACCGCCGAGTACGCGATGCTGCCGCGCGCCACCAACACCCGCAACGACCGCGAGTCCATCAAGGGCCGGGTCGGCGGCCGCACCCACGAGATCTCCCGGCTGATCGGCCGGTCCGTCCGGGCCTGCCTGGACTTCAAGGCGCTCGGCGAGAACACCGTCCAGCTGGACTGCGACGTGCTGCAGGCCGACGGCGGCACCCGCACCGCCGCGATCACCGGCGCGTACGTCGCGCTCGCCGACGCGGTGTCCTGGATGCGCGAGCGCAAGCTGCTGCGCGGGAACCCGCTGGTCACCTCGGTGTCGGCGGTCAGCGTCGGCGTCGTCGCGGGGGAGGCCCGGCTCGACCTGTGCTACGAGGAGGACTCGGTCGCCGGCACCGACATGAACGTGGTGTGCACCGGCGACGGGAAGTTCGTCGAGGTGCAGGGCACCGCCGAGGGCGCCCCGTTCGACCGCGCCGAGCTGGACGCGCTGCTCGACCTCGCCGCGGGCGGCTGCGCCGAGCTGACCCGCATGCAGAACGAGGCCCTGCAGAAGGGGACGCAGGCCCGGTGACGAGGATCGTGCTGGCGACCCGGAACCCGGGCAAGATCGCCGAACTGGAGCGGATCCTCGACGGCATCGACGTGGTGGGCCTCGCCGCGTTCCCGGACGCCCCCGACGTCCCCGAGACCGAGCCGACCTTCGAGGGCAACGCGCTGCTGAAGGCCCGCGCGATCGCCGCGCACACCGGGCTGCCGTCCGTCGCCGACGACTCGGGGCTCTGCGTGGACGCGCTGAACGGCATGCCGGGCGTGCTGTCGGCCCGCTGGTCGGGACGGTTCGGCGACGCCACCGGCGACAAGGACACCGCGAACCTGCGGCTCGTCCTCGACCAGCTCGGCGACGTCGCCGACGGCCGGCGCGGCGCCGCGTTCGTGTGCGCGGCGGCGCTGGTCGTCCCGGCGAACGGCGTCCGCGGCGCGGTCGAGCACACCGTCGAGGGCCGGATGCGCGGCACCGTCCTCCGGGCGCCGCGCGGCACCGGCGGCTTCGGCTACGACCCGGTCTTCCTGCCGGACGGCGAGACCCGCACCACCGCGGAGATGGCGCCGGAGGAGAAGGACGCGATCAGCCACCGGGGCAAGGCGTTCCGGGCGCTGGCCGGGCTGCTGCCCGACGCGCTCGCCGCCGCCGGCCACGTCTAGGACGGGGCGTGGACGAGCTCGGCGGGACGCTGGCGCTGCGGCGCCACTGGTGCCGGCCGGACGAGCCCGTCCTGCTGTGCGTCCGGTGCCATCCCACCGGTGTCCGGTTCGACATGGGCGGGCTCGACTGGCGCGGCCTGCCGAAGAAGGGCGCGCGCGCCGTCATGGACGTGGTGGGGCGCGGCGTCGACTTCGTGGACCGCGACCTGGGGCAGACGATGACGCACCCGGTCCTGGTGGTCCACGGCGCGGAGCCCGGCACCCTGGCCGGGCGGGCGGTCCTGCCCGTCCCGTCCGGGCCGCGCGCCTGGGTGCTCACCCCGTACCGGATCGGTGTCGTCGACATCGTCCCGGGCCCCGCCGCGGAGGCCCGTGCCGCCGCCGAGCGCGAGGCCGGCGGCGGGCTGCTGTCCAGGGCGCGCAGGATCGCGTCCGGGGCGGCGGAGATCGGCCGGTCGCTCGGACGCGACCACCCCTACCCGCCGGGCGAGCCGGTCCCGCTGGCGGGCGTCGCGGCGGTGGCGGAGATCCCCGCGGCGGAGATCGCCGGGATCGGCCTCGACCGGCGCAGGCTCCCGCCCGGCTACCACCCGCGCAGGGTGCCGGTGCTGCGGGTCGCGCTGCGCGACGGCTCCGGCTTCGACGTGGTGGCGCCGGACGACGAGGCGGCCGGGCGCCTCGCCCGCATGACCGCGCGGACCCCCTGACGAGCGCCCCCTGACGAGAGCGACCGCCCGACGAAAGCGACCGCATGCCGCGCAACGAGCAGAAGCTGTACGAGATGGCCCGCGCGCACTGGTGCGCCCCCGGCGAGCGCCTCGCGATGGGCGACCGCGCGGCCGGGCACATCGGCGGGGCGGTCGGGGGGCGGATCGTCGCGCCGTACCCGCCGGCCCCGGGGGCGGGCGGGCCGGTCCCCGACCCCGGCTGGCCGCTGCCGACCGAGCCCGTCGGCACCGGACGGATCTGGAACGACGAATGGGCCGACGACCCGGTCATCTGGGGGTGGGCGCACGCGCCGGACGCGGGCGCGGCGGCGGCCGGGCTGGCCGGGCACATGGCCGGCTACGGCGACGAGGCGTGGCTGCTGCTGACCGACCGCCGGCTCGCGGTGACCGTCGAGTCCAGGTTCGCGCGGCCCGCCGGACCGTCCGGCGGCGGTCTGCGGGGACGCGCCCGCGTCCTCCTCGGTGATCGGGCGCCCGGCGGCGACCGCGCTTCCGGCGATGATCGGGCGTCCGGGGGTGATCGGCCGGCCGGCGGCGAACACGGGCCCGCGCCCGCTCCCGACGCGCCGCTGACGACGTGCTGGCAGGTCCCCTATGCGGCGGTGCGCGGGCTGCGCGCCGTCGCCCTGGGACGCTGCAACGTCCCCGAGCGGTTCGTCCGCGTCGACTTCGCCGACGGGTCGGCCTTCGACTTCCGTCCACGGCGCGGCGCCGACGCGTCCAAGTACGTGGCGTCCGTTTCCACGGGACTGCCGTGACCCCGGTCCCCGCGCGCCGTGCGGTTCGCGGCGGAATCCGTGGAGAAATTCTTCGGGCTCCATGACAACCCGCAGGCCCCCGGCGGGGGTTCTCAAGGGTGTACGGACACCGTCCCCCGAGGAGCAACATGATCGACAAGGGTCGCATCCGCCGCGGGCCGATGCTCGCGCTGGCCGGCGTGGTGGGCGCGGGCGCGCTCGCCGCCGGGATCTGGGCGGCGGCCGACTCCGGCTCGTCTCCGCAGGTCAGGCAGGTCGCGGAGCGGAACGCCCTGGCGCACAGCGCGACGCCGGCGCCGGTGCCGCCCGTGCGGCCGTGCGCGTCGGCACGGCCGTCCACCCGCACCCCGGAGCCGGTCCCGCCGAAGAACGCGCGGCCGAAGGGGGCGCCGCCGGTCGCGTCCGCGAACCCGCGTCACCTCCCGCCGCAGAGGGCGCCGCGGCCCGTGCCGTCGCCGACCAAGGCGCGCCCGCACCCGACGCCCACGAAGGCGCACCCGCACCCCGTTCCCACGAGGGCGCACCCGCACCCGACCCCCACGTACTGCGGTACCCGGCCGGGCGCCCCGCGCCCGACCCGGACGGCGGCGCCGATGCCGGTGCCGTCCACGTCCCCGACGTCGCGGCCGGCGCCTCCCGGGCAGACGATGACGCCGTCGCCCGCCCCCTCGGCGCCCCGGAGGTAGCCGACTGTCCACCATGAGCGCCCAGGAGATCCGCGGGGCGGAGATCACGTTCGACGAGTTCGTGACCGCCACCGCGGGTCGGCTGCTGCGCACCGCCGTGTTCCTCGTCTACGACCGGCATCTCGCCGAGGACCTGCTGCAGACCGCCTACGAGCGGGTCGCGCGCAAGTGGAAGCGGGTGTCGGGCGGCAACCCCGAGGCGTACGCCCGCCGGGTACTGGTCAACCTCGCCATCGACGAGAACAAGCGGCGGGCGCGCCGCCGGGACACTCCGGTCGGATCGGTGGCGGACGTGGAGCGCCTCGCCGGGCCGCCCCCGGTCGCGGGCGTCGCCGGGGGAGAGCTGGACGAGGTGCTCCGCGCGCTGCCCGCCAAGCAGCGCGCGGTGGTCGTGCTGCGCTACTGGTGCGACCTCGGGGAGCAGGAGATCGCCGAGACGCTCGGTATCTCCCGGGGGACGGTGAAGAGCCACACCGCGCGGGCCATGGCGGCGCTGCGGGAGCACATGAAGGAGGGCCGGGCGTGAACGACGAGCTCGAAGCCCTGCTGCGCGACCACTACCGCGCGGCCGCCGACCACATCACCGCGGACCCCGGTACGGTGCGCCGGTTCCAGGACGCGGGCCGGGCGGCGGCGCCGGAGCGGCGCACCCGCTGGCGGTGGGCGTTCCCGACCCTGGCGGCCGCGGTGACCGCGGCGGTGCTGGTGACGATCGCGCTGTTCCTGTGGCCGGGCGGCGGCCCGGCGGCGAAGCCGCACCCGATGGCGCCGCCCGCCTCCCCGTCCGTCCCGGAGATGCCCGCCGCGACGCCGCCGGCGCGGCCGTCGGCGTCGCCGACGCGGAACCCGGAGCCGGGCGCCCCGCCCCGGGGACGTCGCGGCGCGTCGCCGCACCCGACCGCCACGCACACCCCGCGGATGATGCCGCCGACGTACGGCGTCGCCTCGCCGCACCCGTCGTCGACGCCGCTCGAGCCGACATCGAAGCGTCCGACGGCCGGCCCCACCCCCACACCCTGAGCCCGCCGTCGGGGCGCCGCCGGCGGGAGCGGGGCTAGCCGGCGTCGCCGAAGCACAGGCCGGGGAGCGTGCCCCAGCCGACGGTCTCCAGGACGGCGCGCATCTGCGGCGGCGTCCGGTCGAGCACCACGGGCGCCCCGCACGCGCGGCTCCACGCGGCGTCGCCGAGCAGGGCGATCCCGCCGAGGTCGATGAAGTCGAGTTCGCCGAGGTCGAGGTGGAACTCGCGGTCGGGCGGCAGGTCCGCCAGCGCCGACTCCAGCGCCCGGACGAGCATCGCGTGCCGGGCGGAGTCCAGCTCGCCGATCAGCGCGAGACCGGCGGGCTCGTCCGTGCGGACGATCTTCAGCGGTTCCACGCCGGCTACCTGATGTGCAGCCGGACGAACGTGCCGTCCCAGCCGGCCCGCAGCTCCATCAGGTCGACGAGGAGCCGGACCGTCCACAGCCCGAAGCCGCGCTGCAGCGCCGAGTCGGGCGGGATGAAGCCGGTCAGCGGGGTCGGCGCGGGGCGCCACAGCCCGTTGTCGCCGATCTCGCAGAGCAGTTCCGGGCCGTCCCGCCAGATCCACATCCCGACCGGGGGCAGGCCGTGCTGCAGCGCGTTCGCCGCCACCTCGTTCACCGCGGTGACGAGGTTCTGCGCGGGCCGCTTGGCGAGGCCGTGCAGCAGCGCCCGCTCGGCGACGAACGAGCGCAGCGCGTGCAGGTCGTCGTGCTCGACCGGGAAGTACTCGGCGTCGGAGGGGCGGACGAAGCGGAGGCCGCGGTCGCAGGCGGCGCCGAACGTCACCGGGTCGACGTAGGTGCCGGTGGGCAGCGTGGGGCCGTCGGTCACCACCATCGGGTGGGTGCGCCGCGCCTCCTCCAGGATCCGGGGCGGCAGCGCCTCGCGGTCGTAGGGGCACAGCGCGCGCGCCCCGGAGTTCTTGAACACCTCGTTGATCAGCGACTCGTAGCGGATCCACTCCAGGGTCTGCCGCTCGTCCCAGCCCCGCCAGACGGGTTCGGCCAGCGCGCACACGGTGCGCGGGGCGAACTTGTTCACCAGGGCCTGGTAGTCGCGCAGGGTGCGGACGGGGTGCAGGTAGAAGCCGGCCGCGTCGACCCACTCGATCTCGGCGCCGTCGCCGAACAGGTCGCGCAGCGCCGACAGGTTGGGCTCCTGGGCGACCGCGACGACGGCCTGGCCCGCCTCCAGCCCGGATCGCAGGAACCTCTCGGTCACCGCCAGGAAGTGGTCCGTGCCGTCGTACACGAACGCCCTGTGCTCCAAGCTCATCAGGCGATGCCTTCCGTCTCCGTGAACGCGCGTTCGCGGCCGCGCTCGAGACCGGGCAGCCGGTGCCAGCCGACCATCTCGATGACGTTCTCCACGTCGGGCGGCAGGTGGTCGAGTACCAGCGCCTCGTCGGCCGGCAGCACGGTCGCCTGCTGCGCCAGCAGGTTCAGGCCGCCGAGGTCGATGAAGCCGAGGTCGGTGAAGTCGAGGTGGACGCGCCGCCGCGTCATGCACACCTGCGCGAGGTGCTCGGCGAACACCTGGTGCCGGGCGGCGTCGAGCTCGCCCTCGACGCGCAGCCCGTTCGGCTCGAACGTGCGGACGATCTTCAGGATCCCGTCGTCGAACTCGGGGTTCACTTCCACGAGCACCTCGTGCATGTCCCGCAGGGCGACGAGCTCGTCGGGCGGGCACGCGTGCCGGTCGATCTGGCAGATCGCCATCGCCATCGTGCTGGGCGAGACGGCGTCGCCGACCCGGTGCTCGCAGCCCAGCATCTCGCCGATGTCGGAGCGGCCCGCCTCGCTGAGCAGCCAGCTGTAGTCGGTGGTCAGCCGGACGGCGCGGAAGCCCTGGCCGAACGCCGCGTCCACCTCCCGGCCGATCGTCTCCGCCATCCGCCCGGGCCGGAAGGCGCCGCGCCGGTCGAGGCAGGCGTCGCGCCGGGCGATCACCCGGAGCTGGCCCGTCCTGCTGTAGGCCTGCACGTCCACGCGGTGCCGTGGGCCGATGCCGGGCAGCCGCTCGGCGGGCGCGTCGGTCACGTAGACGACCTTCTCGTTGGTCTCGAGACCCTCCCGGACGAAGCGGCCGATGACCCTGTCGCGCTCCTCGTGGCCGCTGTAGGCCAGCCAGCTGTGATCGCCGGGCCGGATGTCTTTGACGGGTCGCTTGGCGAACCAGGGTGTCTCCATGGCCTGCCCATCGAGGTCGGTTCGGATGCGTTCAGCGTACGCCTCATGGAGGTTCCTCGGAGCCCAATGCATCGAGTTCCTCACACTCCGTTCACGGCGGCCGGGACGGCGGGCAGGCGCAGCCGCATGCGCACCGTGCTCCCGCCGCGGCCGGTGCGTATCTGGACGATCGAGCAGAGCAGCCGCACCGCCCACAGCCCGAACCGGCCGCCGGTCGCGGTGCCGGACGTGCGGGGCGGGACGAGCCCGTAGCCGGAGCCGGGATCCCAGGTGCCCTCGTCGGTGACCTCGCAGACGATGGCCGGGTCGGCGCCGGACGCCTCGGTCCACATCCGCAGGACGATCGGGGGCGCGCCGTGGTGGAGCGCGTTGGTGACGACCTCGGTGACCGCGACCAGCAGGCGCTGCAGGTCCTCGTCGGGCAGCGGGGTGCGGTGCGCGTACTCGGTGACGTAGGCGCGCAGCCAGTACAGGTCGGGCCGGACGACCTCGAGCTCGTCGGCGTCGCCGGGCGGCGGGGGAAGGGGCTCGCCGTCGCACTTCGCGCTGTAGGCCCAGGGGTCCATGTAGAGGGGGTTGGCCATGGACGTGGCGCCGCGCACCGTCTCGGGGTGGGTGCGGCGCCCGGCGGCGACGACGCCGGCGGGCAGCGACGAGGAGTAGGGGCACATGATGGCGGCGCCGGTGCCGCGGAAGGCGATGTTCAGCATGGCCTCGACGCGCTGCCATTCCAGGACCTCGAGCGGCGGGCGCGACGCCCACACGACCGGCTCGCCGAGAACGCGCAGCCGCCGGCCGCGCCAGGCGACGTCGTCGGCGTCGCTGAGGCAGTCGGCGAGGGTCCGCGCGGGGTGGGAGTACCAGGTCCCCGGTTCGACGAACTCGACGGCCTCGGCGGTCGGGCCGAGCGCGTCGCGCAGCAGCATCTCGCGGGCGATCCCGCAGACGGCCAGGACGCGGTCGCCGGCCTCGGCGCCGTCCCGCAGGAACGGAAGGGCGCCGTCGAGGAGGTCGTCGACCCGGTCGTACGGCAGAACGCAATGGGTGAAGGTTTCGCTCACGGCGGCCCCAGGCTGCGTCTTCGTACCGGCGTTCCCCATGCCTGCCGGGGCGCCGGCAGACCCATCAAGGGTAGGCCGATCGCCCGGCCGCGCACCGGGCCGAACCGCAAATCGGGCGACCGGTTTTTCACATAGTGCGACGGAATGGGGGGCGCGGCCGCCGGTACAGGACGGCGCGCATGCCCGGCGCGAGGGCCTCGACTAATTCATCGGCCGTCATCGAGGCGAGCGGTTCCACGGCCAGGATGTAGCGGCTGAAGATCACCCCGGCGAGCTGGGCGCCGAACGCGGCGGCGCGGTGGCCCGCCCCGGGGCCGCCGACGTGCTCGGCGATCCGGTCGATCATCTCGCGGCCGATGACGTCGCGCAGCAGCCGGGTGAGCTCGGCGTCCTGTGTCGCGGCGCGCACCATGAAGATCAGCTGCGGGCCGCGCTCGGGGTCGTCCCAGGTGCCGAGCATCGCGCGCAGGACGCGTTCGGGCAGCGTGGCGGGGTCGCCGGGGAGCGCGGAGGCCAGCACGTCCGGGGGGTTGGCCATCAGCCCGAGCACGGCGCCGAACAGGCCCTTCTTGGAGCCGAAGAAGTAGCTGATCAGCGCGGCGTCGACGTCCGCCTCGGCGGCGATCGAGCGCAGGGTGACCTTGGCGTACCCGTCGGCGAGGAACCGGCCGCGGGCCACCGCGAGGATCTGCGCGCGGGTGTCGGGGCTGCCGCGCCGCCGGCCGCGCGAGGCCCGCCCGGCCGCCGCCGTCGTCGCCGGGGCCGGGGTCGGGCTCCCGGATTTATTCATCATGGTTGAAATGTAGTGGGCGCGAGGGCCAGATTCGAGGTGTCACAGCGAAGAGATCCCGCAACCAGGAGGCTGCGATGGCCACCACCGGAACGGCGCCCGGAGGGCAGGTCCACCGGGCCGTGCTGCCGGCCGTCATGCTCGCCCTCGCCACCGTCGTGTCGGCGGTCGCGTCCCTCAACACCGCCATCCCGTCCATCGCCCGCGACACCCGCGCCACCCAGACCCAGCTGTCCTGGATCATCGACGCCTACGCGCTGGTGTTCGCGGCGCTGCTGCTCCTCGGCGGCGCGATCGGCGACCGCTACGGGCGGCGCCGCGCGCTCGCCGCCGGCCTCGCGATCTTCGGGGCGGGCTCGGCGGCCGCGATGTTCGCCAGCGACCCCGGCTGGCTGATCGCGATGCGCGGCGTCCTCGGCGTCGGCGCGGCGCTGGTGATGCCCGCGACGCTGTCCACGATCACCTCGACGTTCCCGCCCCGGCAGCGGACCCGCGCGGTCGGCGCCTGGGCGGGGGTCGCCGGCGCCAGCGCGATCTTCGGGCTGCTGGTCTCCGGCAGCCTGCTGGAGCAGTGGTCGTGGCGGTCGGTGTTCCTGCTGAACATCGTGCTCGCGGTGATCGCCTTCGCCGCTACCCTCGCGGTCGTCCCCGAGTCCGCCGACCCGGGCGCGCCGAAGCTCGACCTCACCGGCGCGCTGATCACCGTCGTCGGCCTCGGCGCCGGCGTCTACTCGATCATCGAGGCGCCCACCGAGGGCTGGACGAGCGCCCGCACGCTGATCGGCCTCGGCGCCGGCCTCGCCGTCCTCGCCGGGTTCGTCGGCTGGGAGCTGACCCGGCGGAACCCGCTGCTCGACCCCCGGCTGTTCCGGCACCGCGCCTTCGCCGCCGGCACCCTGTCGATCACCGTGCAGTTCTTCGCCTTCTTCGGGTTCGTCTTCATCGTCCTGCAGTACCTGCAGCTCGTGAAGGACCACGGCCCGCTGCTCGCCGCCACCTGCCTGCTGCCGATGGCCGCCTCGATGATGCCGTCCGCCCGCGGCATCGCGCCCCGCGCCGCCGCGAAGGTCGGGCCGCGCCGCGTCATCGTCGCCGGCCTCATCCTGGTCAGCGTCGGGCTGCTGGTGCTGTCCCTGCTGGACACCGGCAGCAGCTACTGGGTGATGCTGGGCGGCCTCGTCCCGCTCGGCGCCGGGATGGGCCTCGCGATGACGCCCGCCACCGCGTCCATCACCGACGCACTCCCGCCCGAGAAGCAGGGCGTCGGGTCGGCGATGAACGACCTGGCCCGCGAGCTCGGCGGCGCCCTCGGCATCGCCGTCCTCGGCAGCGTCCTGCAGTCCGGCTACCGCTCGAACCTGGACACCACCGGCCTGCCCGGACCGGTCGCCGAGCACGCCAGGACGTCCCTGGCGATGGCGGCGCACGCGGGACCGCAGGTCATGCGGCAGGCGCAGGCGGCGTTCGCGGACGGCCTGCACACCGCGCTGCTGTCCGCCGCGATCGTCCTGGCCGTCACCGCCGTGGTGGTGGGCGCCCTCTACCGCAGTCCCGACCCGGTCGCCGCCGGCGAGCGGGCCGACCGCGAGGCCGCGGCGGAGGCGGCGGGTTGACCGCCCGCCACCCGGCGATCACGACGGCGCGCGAACGGGCCCCCGCAGGACGCGGGGGCCCGTTCCGCTTCCCGCCCGCCGGGGCTCAGGCGGCCCAGTCGGCCATGCGGGCGTCGGCCCGGAACCGCAGGGCCGGATCGGCGTACCGGGCCTCAGGGACGGCGTAAAGGGCGTCCACACCCGCCTGCTGGAGCGGGTAGGAGGCGGCGAGCTCCGCCAGCTCGGCCGCCGACAGCGGCAGGCCGGCACGGGACACCAGCAGACCCACCTCCGCGATCACGCGCGGGTCGTCCGCGGGCGGCGCGGGGCGCAGGACGTTCTCGGTCACGGTTCCTCCAGGGTTCGCGATGCCCGGTCGGCCCGGGCTCGGGCGGTGCGGCCGTCGCCGGGACGGTCAGGCGGCGACGAGGGCGGGGACGCGGCGGTGCCAGTCCGTGACCCGCTGGAAGGCGTCCGCCGCCCGCAGCACGCCGGCCTCCCCGAACGCGGGGCCGGCGAACTGGATCGACAGCGGCAGCCCGGCGGCGGTGGCGCCCATCGGGGCGGCCAGGACGGGGTTGCCGACGCAGTCCCAGTACTGGGTGAAGATCGTGCGGAACAGGCCCTCGACGTCGATCCGGCCCGCGCCGTCGGTCAGCTCGTCGTAGCGCGGCGCGCCGACCGCGGCGGTCGGGCAGACGATCACGTCGAGGCCGTCGAACATCCGCGCCACCGCGTCCTGCGCGACACGCCGCACCCGCTGCGCCTGCACGTAGTCGGCGCCGGTGACCGTCGCGCCGCGCGCCAGCATCAGCCGGGTCGCCGCGAAGTAGTCGCCCCAGCGTTCCACGAGGTCGTTGCGGTGGTAGGCGAACGCCTCGGCGCACATCGTGACGAGGTTGGCGGTGAGCATCTCCGTCCAGAACGGCAGCTCGGCGTCCACGAGCGTCGCGCCGAGCCCGGACAGCGCGCCGAGCGCCGCGTCGAAGGCGGGGCCGAGCGCCGGGTCGGCCTCGTCCGGGAAGTGCCCGGCCCGGACGACCCCGATCCGCACCCCCTCCAGCGACCCGTCGAGCACCGGCCCGTCGTACGGCAGGCCGACGCAGTCGGGGTCGCTCGCGTGCGGCCCGGCGATGACGTCGAGGACGGCGGCGCAGTCGCGGGCGCTGCGCGCCAGCGGGCCGACGTGGTCGAGGCTGTAGCCGAGCGGCGCCACGCCCGACTTCGGCACCCGGCCGAACGTCGGCATCAGCCCGGTGACCCCGCAGAACGCCGACGGGATGCGGATGCTGCCCGCCGTGTCCGTGCCGAGCCCGGCGAAGAACAGCCCGGCGGCGACGCCGTTGCCCGTCCCGGAACTGGAACCGCCCGGCCACGTCGCGGTGTCCCAGGGGTTGCGCGGCATCGGGAACGGCTTGGACGGGTCCGGCATCCCGCACGCGAACTCCATCGTGGTGACCTTGCCGGTGATCACCGCGCCCGCCTCCTTCAGCCGGGTCACCACCGGCGCGTCCCGTCCCTCCGCCCAGGCCCGGTCGAGGACCAGGCTCTGCGCCGTCGTCGGGCCCTCCGCCATCGCGATGATGTCCTTGACGCCGAACGGGACGCCCTGCAGCGGACCCCGGTCGATCCCGTCGGCCAGCTCACGGTCGGCGCGTTCGGCCTGCTCGAGGGCGTAGTCGTCGAAGCGCGCCAGGTAGGTGCCGAGTTCGCCGTCGTGCCGGTCGGCGGCGGCGAGGGCCTCCTCGGTCAGCCGGACGCTCGTCACCGCGCCGGCGCGCAGCGCCTCGGCGGCCTCGGTCAGGGTGAAAGGTGTCTCCATGGTTCTCCTTGAGGGCATGCGCGAGGGCGCCGTCCGTGCCGCGAGGGCTCCGGACGCCTGGATCGGTGCGGGGGAAGGGGGTTCAGTCGCGCGCGGACGCGCGCGGGAGCCGGGAGACCAGCAGGAACCGGTCTCCCCGGTGGTGGATGTGCGCCAGGTCGAAGGGGCGGCCGCCCGGAGCCCGGATGACCTGCTCCATGGTGACGACCGGCGCCCCCACGGCGAGACCGAGCAGCCCGGCCGTGCCGGCGTCGGCGGGCAGGCAGCCGAGGACGAACTCCGACTCGCCCAACGCCACGCCCGCCTCGGCGAGCAGCGCGTACCAGTCCGAGACGAACGGGACGTCGCGCAGCCGCTCCGCCTCGGGGAAGAGCACGTAGTTGGTCGCCACGGCCACCGGCTCGTCGCCGAGCAGCGCCACGTACTCCAGGCGCAGGCACGGGTCTCCGGGGCGGGCGCCGAGCCGGTCGGCGGCGACCTCCGGCAGCGGGATCACGGAACGGTCCAGCACGCGCGGCCGCATCCGCCGGTCGAAGACGCTGCCCGCGCCGGGGTCGGCCGCGCCGTGCGCCTCCGCGAGCGGGGCGAGCACGGCCTCCCCGACCGCATGGGTGCCGACGCCCTGCCGGCGGTCGACGAGCCCCTCGGCGCGCAGCAGCGCCAGCGCCTCGCGCACCGCCGCCCGCGTCATGCCGTGCGCGGCCATCAGCTCGGGCTCGCCGGGCAGCTGGCCGCCGGGGTAGGCGCCGCGCAGGATCGCCGACCGCAGCAGGTCGCGCAGCCGCCGCACGTCCGCGCCCGTGCGGCCGCCCGGTGCCCCCGGCGCGCCCGCGTCCCGGGGCCTGGTCCCCGCCATGTGCCGGGACGGTAGGCGGACGCCGTTGCGCCCGCATGTTCCGGCAGTTGCCGGTGTGTTACGTTCCACGACCGCCATCGCACCTCCCGCGTCCGGCCCTGCCGACGTCCCAGGACGCTAGGCAGGAGCCGTTGCGGGAGCGTGTCGCCGCCGTTGCGCCAGGTTACGCCGCATCCCGCCGCCGTCCTCGCGCCCCCGCCTGCGGAGACGCGCGGACGGCGCGGCGATTCGCCGAGTTGCGCCCGGCAACGCCGCCGATGGGCCCGGCCGCCGGTAATCCGCCGACATGCCGACCAGCCAGGACGCTAAGCTGGGCGCACTCCTGCACGGAGCGCGCGGGCGTGGCGAAGTAGGCATACGCGGCAGGTTTAGGTCCTGTTGGTGGAGACACCGTGGGGGTTCGAGTCCCCCCGCCCGCACCCCACCAGAGCGGGGTCAGGGCTTGAGACGGGCCCGGACCCAGGTGCCGCCGGACGGGTCCGGCGTATGGCCGCACTCGCCAGCACGCGCCGCGACGATGTCGGTGGGCCCCGGAGCAAGCGGGGCGCGCTCGACCGGACGGCTCGTTGAGTGGTGGCGTGCCGCTCCTATGACGGCTCGGAAAGGGTGACACGCCACGGCTCGACATGGTCGGTCGGGTCAGAGGCCCAGGTCGCGGCGGAGGCGCTCGACGTGGCCGGTGGCCTTCACGTTGTAGTAGGCCTTCTCGATCTTCCCGTCGGCGTCGATGATGAAGGTCGAGCGGATCACGCCGACGACGACCTTGCCGTACAGCTTCTTCTCGCCGTAGGCGCCGTACGCCTGCAGGGTCTCGGCGTCCGGGTCGGACAGCAGCGGGAAGGTCAGGCCCTCCTTCTCGCGGAACTTCGCGAGCTTGGCGGGCTTGTCGGGAGAGACGCCGACGACGGCGACGCCCGCCGCCTCCAGCTCGCCGAGGCTGCTCTGGAAGTCGACCGATTCCTTGGTGCAGCCGGGGGTCATGGCCGCCGGGTAGAAGTACAGGATCACCCGCCTGCCGCGGAACGAAGCCAGCGAGACCGGGGACGCGTCGGCGTCCGGGAGCTCGAAATCGGGGGCGACGTCGCCCGGCTGCAGCCGCTCTGACACCCTGTGCCGCCTTTCGCTCGGATGGTGGCTCCAACGGTACCGCTCGGGGTCCGGCGGGCGTCCGGCGGGAAGACCTGCAACACTGTTCGGATCATCATGCTTCGCTCGACACGACAAGGACAACGGCATGGCTGACCGCGACCCGGAGGCGCTGGAGCGGGAGATCGAGCGCACCCGCCAGGAACTCGCACGCACGATCGACGAGCTCGCCGAGCGGGTCAATCCGAGGAACCTCGCGCACAAGGGCACCGAGCGGATCAAAGAGGAGGCCGGGCAGCTCGTCCAGGCCGTGAACGCGATCGTGCGGCCCGAGGGCGAGGACGGCGAGCCCGGCCGGCTCGACAAGCGCGTCGTCTACGCGGGCGCCGCCGCCGCGGTCACCCTGACCGCCCTCGTCCTGTGGCGCCGTAAGCGCAAGCGCCGCTGAACCCGCCCGTCACGAAGGCGCCGGACCGCGACCCGCGGCCGGCGCCTTCGCGTTTTCCGGCCCGGCCGGCCCGGGAGCCGGTGGCGCGGGCTCGGCCCGCCGTGCGGGGACGGCCGGCGGCGCGGCCCGTCCGGGCGAGGAGGTCGGCGACGTCGCGCAGTTCGGCCAGTTCGGCGCGGCAGGACGGGCAGCCGCGCAGGTGCGCCGACAGCGCCTCGGCCTCCGCCCCGGCGAGCCGCCCGAGAGCGTAGACGCCGAGGCCGGGCCGGTACTCGCCGCAGCCGGATGCCTCCACGCCCAGCAGTACGGCGGCGAGCACGAACCCGTTCAGCGACCCGCCCCCAGCGCGCCGCGTTCGGTGCGCGGGGCGGTCAGCCGAGGTCGGGGGCGGTGGCGGTGAAGCGGGCCTCCACGGCGGCGCGGACGGTCTGCGCCTCCGGCTCCAGGGCGATCGGCTCGGGCTCGCCCGCGTCGCCGGGGGCGGGGCCGAACGCGCCCGCCAGCGCGACCGGCGACGCCATGCTCTCGTCGCGTCCGAGGCCCTCGTCGGACAGCTCGACCAGGCCGGTGAGCCGGGCGCCGAGCGCCTCCGCGTACCGGCGGGCGCGCGCGACGGCCTCCTGCGCGGCCTGCTCGGCGGCCCGCCGGAAGACGTCGCTGTCGCGGCGCAGGTCCCAGTCGGGGCCGTCCACGCGGGTGCGCTCCAGGTCGCCGAGCCGGGTGACGAGCTCGCCGAGCACGGTGAAGTCGGCGACCGTCACCCTGATCAGCACGGTGCCCTGGTAGGCGCGGATGTCGCCCTCGCGGCGCCGGTACTTCACCAGCGGGGTGATGACCAGCCCGCCGGTCTCGACCTTCTCGACCGCGTCGCCGTAGGAGCCGATCAGGTCGAGCGCGGCCCGGTTGCGCTCGGTGAGCCGGTCCAGCGCCCTCCGCCGGTCCGGTTCCTGCGACTGGACGTGCACCGACAGCCGGGCGATCTCCGGTTCGACCTCCAGTACCGCCTCGCCGCGCACACTGATCAAGGGAGCGTCGCTCATACCGCCAACCTAACCGCTCCCGGGACGGCGGCGGAGGCTAGAGGAAGGTCTTCCCCTCGCCCCGGTAGGTCGGGACGGTCCGGACGAACCGGTCGTCGTCGATGAGGTGCAGGTCGGCGAACCGCTCGCACAGCTCACCGGCCTTGGTGTGCCGGAACCAGACCCGGTCGCCGATCCGCAGCTCGTCGGCCGCGCGGCCGAGCAGCGGCGTCTGCACCTCGCCCGCGCCCTCGTTCGGGTCGAAGGACAGGCCGGTGGGCAGGTAGGGCCGGGGGAGCCGGACGTCGTCGGCGGGCCCGGAGGCGAGGTAGCCGCCGCCGAGGCAGGTCGCGACGCCGGGGGCGGGGCGGCGGACCACGGGCAGCGCGAACAGCGCGGCGGGCCGTCCGGTGAAGTTGGAGTAGTAGTCGAACAGGTGCGGCTGGTACAGCCCGGAGCCCGCGGCGATCTCGGTGACGGCGCGCTCGGCGGCGGTCTTCTCCACGCTGCCGGTGCCGCCGCCGTTGACGAACTCCAGGTCGGTCAGGTCGCGGACGGCCCGGACGATCGCGGCGCGCCGCCGGGCCAGCTCCATCCGGGACCGCTGCTGCATCGCGCGGATGACGCGGGCCCGCGCGGGCCGTCCGGGCGGCAGGTCGCCGACGCCGGCGATCTGCGACTCGTAGGCCATCAGCCCGGCCAGGTGCAGGCCGGGGCGCTTGAGGATGCGCTCGGCGAACGCGGCGACGTCGGCGGGGGTGCGCAGCGGGGACCGCAGGGCGCCGATCCGGACCCGGCCGCCGAGGGGCCGGTAGGAGGCGTCGATGTCGATACAGACGCGGACGCGGGCGTCGCCGGCGGCGTCCTCGATCAGGTCGAGGTGCTCGGGGCAGTCGACCATCAGGGTGATCGCGCGGGCGGCGGGGTCGGCGGCCAGCTCGGCGATCGCGGTGCGGTCGGCGGTGGGGTAGGCGACGAGGATGTCGTCGCTCACGCCCTCCCGGGCGAGCCAGAGGGCCTCGGGCAGGGTGAACGCCATGACGCCGGCGAAGCCGTCCATGGCGAGCGTCTCCTCCAGGAGGGCGCGGCAGCGCACCGACTTGCTGGCGATCCGGATGGGCTTGCCGGCGGCGCGGCGCACCAGGTCGGCGGCGTTGGCGCGGAAGGCCGCGAGGTCGACGACGGCGAACGGCGCCTCGAGTCCGGCGGTCGCGGTGTCGTAGCGGTCCCGGAGGTTCATGTGTGCCACACTGCCACAATAACGGTAAATGTGAAAACCTCTCACATACCGTCGGCCGTGTGGTGAGGGGCCTCTCCGCGAGCGGTCAGCCCTTGCGGGGATGCGCGTCGAAGAACGTCCACAGCATCTCACCCGCCTCGGGCGGCCACGCGTGCGTCCCGCCCTCGACCTTGCAGAACGTCACCTCGACGCCCTGCGCGCCCTTGCCCGTCCCCTGGCAGTCGGTGTTGCCGCCGAGCGCCTTGACGCCCTCGTGCGGCTTCGGCAGCTTCCCGACCTTCCGCCAGAAGTCCACCGCCTGCGAGACGGGCGGGAACGGCCGCTTGTCGTTGAAGTCGCGGTTCCCGCCGCCGTTGAACGGGACGTTCCGGTCCGCCGTCCCGTGGAAGATCATCGCCGACACCGGACGGTCCGGATCGCACTCGGTGACCAGGGACCCCTCGACCACTCCGATCGCCGCGACCTTGTCGGCCTTCTCGCAGGCCAGCTTGTACGCCATGCCGGCGCCGTTGGAGAAGCCGGTGACGAACACCCGGTCCGGATCGGCCAGCCCGGCGCCGGTCAGCTTGTCGATCAGCTTGCCGAGGAAGCCGACGTCGTCGATGTGCCCGATCTTCGCGGCGCCGCAGCAGCCCCCGGCGTTCCAGGTCGTCATGAACCCGTCCGGGTAGGCGACGACGAACCCCTTGTCGTCGGAGATCTTGTCGAAGCCGGTCAGCGACTCCATCTTGTTCATGTCGGCCAGCCCGCCGTGCAGGGCGAGCACCAGCGCCGGCTTGTCCGCGGGCTTGCCGTCCTTCCACTTCCCGTCCGCCACCTTGGCCGGGATGTGCAGCAGGTACTCCCGGTGCCCGGGGGTGCCCACGTCGATCTTCTCCTTGTGGGTGCCCGCGCCGGTCGCGATGCCGTCGACCGTCGCGGGCCGCTTCCCGCCCTCGCCGCCGCCCTTCCCGCCGCCGCCCTTGCTCGTGCAACCCGCGAGGACGAGGGACAGGGCCACTGCGGCAACCAGGATCCGGCGCATGCGTGCAAAAGTAACCCCAACGGCTCCCCTCAAACTACTCATGAGTAGACAGCCGGGGCCACCTGTCGGGTTGTGTTCTCCAACCCGCTCCGCCGCGCGGGTTGAAAGGCGCGGCCTACTCGCTCCCGACTCGGAACGGAATGCTTCGAACACCGCTCTCCTGACCCGCCCTCCGGTGCTGTGCGCCCGGCGGCCCGATGCCGCCGGGCGCCCTGCCGTCCTGCCGGGCGCGGCATGGCCGCGCGACGGGTCCGCGGCGCGTAAGCTCGTACACCCGGACCCCCTTTGAGCTGGTGCTACGCGGCGAGAGTGAGACCGAGACGTGGACCCATACGTGCTGACCCTGTCGTGCCCCGACCGGCCGGGCATCGTCGCCGCCGTCTCCGGGGTGCTCGCCGACCGCGGATGCAACATCGTGGAGAGCCAGCAGTTCGGCGACCCCGACTCCGGCACCTTCTTCATGCGCGTCCAGTTCACCGCCCGGCCCGGCACCGACGCCGACGAGCTGCGCGGCGCGTTCGCGTCCCTCGCCCCCGACCTCGGGCTCGAGTGGCGGCTGCACGACCTTTCCGAACGCCCCCGCGTGCTGATCATGGTGTCCAAGGGCGGGCACTGCCTGAACGACCTGCTCTACCGGCAGCGCTCCGGGCTCCTCGACATCGACGTCGTCGCCGTCGCGTCCAACCACCCCGACCTGCGGCCGCTCACCCAGTCGTACGGCATCGACTACCACCACCTCCCGGCCGGCCCCGGCGGCAAGGCCGCGCAGGAGGCCGAGATCCTCGCCCTGGTCGAGCACTACCGCGCCGACCTCGTCGTCCTCGCCCGCTACATGCAGATCCTCTCGGACGACTTCTGCGCCAAGCTCCCCGGCGCGATCATCAACATCCACCACTCCTTCCTGCCGAGCTTCAAGGGCGCCCGCCCCTACCACCGGGCGCACGAGCGCGGCGTCAAGCTGATCGGCGCCACCGCGCACTACGTCACCGCCGACCTGGACGAGGGCCCGATCATCGAGCAGGAGGTCGCCCGGGTCGACCACACCCACAGCCCGGAGGACCTGGTGGCGGTCGGCCGGGACGTCGAATGCCTCGCGCTCGCGCGCGCCGTCCGCTGGCACGCCGAGCACCGCGTGCTGCTCAACGGGGACCGCACCGTCGTCTTCCGCTGACCGTTCGCGCAGGTGAAAGCGTGAGATGTCGGCATGGCGTGTTTCACTCCACGTGACATTCCCTCACTATGAGCAGTGAGTGATTGTCCGGACGTGCCGGTGGCTCACGGGGGTGGCTATGGCCGAGGCTCTGGTCAAGGACCTGATCGAGGAAGAGCGGAGCAGGCGTCAGGCGCGGCGCCTGGCGGTCCGCGAGTTCCGTCCGCGGCGCGCGTTCGCCGGGCTGGCGGCCGCGCTGGTGGTCACCGCCGCGGGCGGGATCGCCGCCATCGAACTGCTCGCCGCGGCGCTGCACTCCGGCGTCCACCCGGTCCCCGGCATGGGCGCCCTGGTGCACGCCATGCGGCACCGCCCGTGGCGCGACGCCGGCGTCCGCGAGGCCGCCGCCGCGATCGCCGGCTGCGGGCTGCTGTTCCTGCTCGCCGCGGCGCCCGGGCGGCTGCGCGGCGTCCCGCTGGACGGCGCCGACCCGCGCCTCGCGGGCGTCGTCCGCCGCTCCGCGCTGCGCCGCGCCGCCGCCGACGCCGCGCTGACCGTCCCCGGCATCGAGCGCGCCCGCGCCCGCGGCCTCGGCATGCTGCGCCGCCGGCTGGTCGTCCGGGCCGTCACGCAGTACCGCAACCCGGCGAACCTCGAGGAACTGGTGCACACCGCGGTGACGGCGCGCCTCGACGGGATCGAGCCGATGCACCGTCCCCTGGTCGACGTCCGGCTCGCCTGGCGGAAGGACTGACGATGAGGATCCCGATCGCGGCGACCGGCGCCCTGCTGCTGCTGTGCGGCGCATCCGCCCTCGCCCTGGGGGTGTCCGGTGTGGCCGGTCACCCGCCGCTCGACCCGGCGCTGGTGCGCTTCGCCTCCGGCAGCCCGTGGTTCCTGGCCGTCGCAGCAGGCGTCGCCGAGATCCTGGCGCTCGCCGGGCAACTGTGGCTGGTCGTGCAGGGGCGCACCGTCGTCCACCAGCGGTGGCCCGACCTGGACCCGCAGACCCGGGCGCACGCCCGCGCCGCCGCGGACATCCTGGTCAAGACCACCAAGGAGCTGCCGGACGTCCAGGACGTCCGCGTCCGCCTCACCGGCACCGTCAACCGGCCGCGCATGGTCATGCACGTGACCTGCGCCGGGGACGCGCTGCTCAGCGAGGTCTACGGGGAGCTCGGCGCCGGCCCGGTCGAGCGCTACCGCCGCGCCCTGGGCATGCCCGACCTGAAGGCGGTCGTCCGCTTCCGCCTGGCCTTCCCGCAACAGCAGAAGCGCCCGAGAACGCCTCACCCGGAAACCGCCTGACCCGCGCGTAGGCAAGCCCCACTGCAACACGCGAAAGCACCCTGCCCAGGACCGCGCTCCGGCCCCGAGGGGTGCCGGGAACGTGCCAGGTCGTGTCGGGGCGTGCCGGAGTCGACGGGAGCCGCTGGCCAGGGGTGAGCCTGAGCGGAATCGCTAACCGCAACAGGCGCAGCGGTTAAGGCCCCAGCCACGCGGCAACCGAACCGTCGCGATCGCGTGCGAAGCCAAGTTCGAGCCTGCGAGAACTTGATCGCGCAGCGAGGCCCCCAGGGCCGAGTCGGAGCGATGCAGCGATCGCACGCATTGCCCGTTGAAGGGAGGGCCCCCAGGGCCCGACCGCCAAGGGCAATGCAAAGAAAACACGCGACACCCGTCCGGGGCGGCGCCGGGCGGGGGGCGGCGTCCGGCCCCGGACGGGTGCCCGCGCTCGGGCAGGCGCCCATGCGCCGCGGAGCGGGCGCATGCACACGATGGGCGCCCGCGCACACGGAAGCAGTGCAGGTCGCAGGGCATGCACCCGTCACTATGCGCGATCTTCTGGTAACGGTCACGGTTGTGTACATTTCGTTCACGGCATTGCCGAGACGAAAGGTACGGGTGGGATGCGGCGTCCCGGTTGGGCGGCGCCCGGACGCTGGAGCCTGGCCCGGCAGTTGCTGGCGTTGCAGGCGGCGATCGTCGCGCTGCTGGTGGCGGTCGGGGCGACGCTCGCGTACCTGGACGCGCGGCGGGCCACGGACGAGCGGGCGGCGCACACGGTGACGGCGCTGGCGGAGAGCATCGCGGACGCGCCGGACGTGCGGGCGGCGGTGGCCGCGCCGTCGCCGAGCCTGATCCTGCAGCCGTACGCGGAGCGGATCCGGCACGACACCGGCGTGGACTTCATCACGATCATGAGCCCGGCGGGGATCCGGTACACGCATCCGAATCCGGCGCGGATCGGCGGGCGGTTCGTCGGGAACACGGCGCGGGCGCTGGCGGGGCACGAGCTGACGGAGACCTACACGGGGACGCTGGGGCCGTCGGTGCGGACGGTGGTGCCGGTGTTCGGGGACGGGCACCGGGTGGTGGCGCTGGTCGCGGTCGGGATCACGATCCGGGCGATCTCGGCGGAGCTGCGGCGGCGCCTGCTGGTGGTGATGGGGATCGCGGCGATGGTGCTGGCGATCGGGATCGGCGGGAGCTGGCTGGTGGCGGCGCGGCTGCGGCGCCAGACCCGCGGGGTGGCGCCGGGCGAGCTGCGGGGGATGTTCGAGTACTACGAGGCGATCCTGCACTCCGTGCGGGAGGGGCTGGTGCTGCTGGACCGCGCGGGGGGCGTCGTGCTGTGCAACGACGCGGCGCGCGAGCTGCTCGATCTGCAGCCGGACGCTCCGGGCGGGCGGCATGTCGGTGAGCTGGGGCTGCCGGAGGAGCTGGTGGCGTCGATGACGTCGCCGGAGCCGCGCGCGGACGAGATCCATGTCGGTGACACCCGGGTCCTGGTCGTCAGCACGTCGCCGGTGCGGTCGGGGGACCGGGCGATGGGCAACGTGGTGACGCTGCGGGACCACACGGAGCTGCAGGGGCTGACGGGCGAGCTGGACACGGTGCGGGGGTTCGCGGAGTCGCTGCGGTCGCAGGCGCACGAGGCGGCGAACCGGTTGCACACGGTGGTGTCGCTGGTGGAGCTCGGCCGGCCGGAGCAGGCGGTGGAGTTCGCGACGGCGGACCTTGCGGCGGCGCAGCGGCTGACGGACCGGGTCGTCGGGTCGGTGCGGGAGCCGGTGCTGGCGGCGCTGCTGCTCGGCAAGTCCGCGGAGGCGGCGGAGCGCGGCGTCGAGCTGGAGATCGCCGACGACACCGCGATCGACGGGGTGGTGGAGCCGCGCGACCTGGTCACGATCCTCGGGAACCTGATCGACAACGCGGTGGACGCGGCGGTGGAGAACGCGGGGGTGCGTCCGCCGCGGGTCCGGGTGAGCGTCCGCCGCGAGGGCGGGCGGCTCGTCCTGCGGGTCGCCGACAGCGGCCCGGGGGTGGATCCGGCGGACGTCCCGGAGATGTTCCGCCGGGGCTGGACGACGAAGTCGTCGGGCGGTCCGGTGGGGCACGGGCTCGGCCTGGCGCTGGTCGGCCAGGCGGTCCGGCGGCATGGGGGCACCGTGGAGGTCTCCGGTGGCGGCGGGGATGACGGCGGTGACGACGGCGCGGTGTTCACCGTGCGGCTGCCCGTGGGCGCCCGATGATCTCGGTGCTGGTGGTCGAGGACGACCCCGTCGCGGCGGAGGCGCACCGCTCGTACGTCGAGCAGGTCGCGGGGTTCGTGGTCGCGGGCGTGGTGCACTCGGGCGCGGACGCGCTGCGGTTCTGCCAGGGGACGCGGGTCGACGTCGTCCTGCTGGACTTCTACCTCCCCGACACCCACGGCCTGACGGTCTGCCGGGCGCTGCGGGCCGGGGGCAGCGAGGTCGACGTCATCGCGGTGACGTCCGCGCGGGACCTCGCGGTGATCCGTTCGGCGGTGTCGGTCGGGGTCGTCCAGTACCTGCTGAAGCCGTTCACGTTCGCGTCGCTGCGCGACAAGCTCGTCCGGTACGCGCGGTACCGGGAGCAGCTGGTGGGGTCGGGGGAGGTGTCGGGGCAGGCCGATGTGGACGGCATGCTGGCGACGCTGCGGACGCCCGACCACCGGTCGCTGCCGAAGGGGATGAGCGGCGAGACGCTCGACGCGATCACCGAGGTGCTGACGGGCGCGCCGGAGGGGCTGTCGGCGGCGGCCGCCGCGGACCTCACCGGGGTGTCCCGCGTCACCGCGCGCCGCTACCTGGAGTACCTCGCCGAGAACGGCCTGGCCACGCGCCGTCCCCACTACGGGCAGGTGGGCCGGCCGGAGGTCCGCTTCTACCCGGGGTAGACGGGCGCGGCGCGGGGTACCTACGGGACGAACGATCCGTCAGCGACATCGGGGGAGTTGTCGTGGGTGACCTGAACGACAAGGTGGACCGCAGGACCGCCGAACCGGAGCGGAGGAACGAGCCGGGCGAGGCCCGCACGGCGCGTCCGGCCCGCACCGGGGAGGCCGCCGACGACGCCGGACGTGCGGGCGACAAGCCGCGCAAGGTCAAGCCGGGCGACGCCGCCCGGAAGATGCGCGCGATGTTCAAGGGCTAGCCGCCCTTCGCGGCGGGGGCCGGCGGCGGCGTGCCGCCGCCGGCCCCCGTTTCGCATGTAAAACCCTCTTGACCTGGCCATTCGTCCGCGCCGTGCTGGTTTGGTGGGATCCGCGCTGAGCATCAATCGCATATTGCCGACGCATCGGGGGGACACCGTGAGCCAGGATGAGGGACGCAGGGAGGGCGCGGTCGCCACGCAGGACCGGCCCGACGAGGGCTTGCGCCGCGCCCGTTCCGGCGGGGCGAGCGAGCTGGTGACGTCCGGCGGCCGCACCGAGATCGCCGACGTGGTGGTGGCCAAGATCGCCAGCATGGCGGCCCGCGAGGTGGGCGGCGTGCACGAGATGGGCGCGGGGATGAGCCGCACGATCGGCTCGGTGAAGGAGCGGCTGCCCGGCGTCGCCGCCGATCCGACGCAGGGCGTCGGGGTGCAGGTCGGCGAGCGGCAGGCGGCGATCGACATCGACCTCGTGGTCGACTACGGCGCCTCGATCCCCGATCTCGCCAACGCGGTCCGCTCCAACGTGATCGGGCAGGTCGAGCACATGTGCGGGCTGGAGGTCGTGGAGGTCGACATCACGGTCGACGACATCCACCTGCCGGAGGACGACCGCGAGCAGCCCGAGCAGCCGACGGGGCCCCGGGTGCTATGACGGCCCGGACCCGGAGGACGCGGCCGGCCGCGGCGGAGGGCGCGGGCCACCCGGCTCGTGCCCGGACCTCGCCCGTCCCGCAGAGTCCGAAGCCCCGCGCGGCGACCGGCGCCGCGGCGGCGCGGCAGGGTCCCGAGCGGGCCCGTGAGGGTTCGGACGGCGAGGGACGGCTCGTGGAGCGGGTCGCGGAGGCGGTGGCCGGCTGCCGGTCGGTGGCCGGGCTGACCGCCGGACCGCGGGCGCGGATCATGACGTACCGGGCGGGACGGCCGTTCGCCGGCGTCGCCGTCCGGGATGCGGAGATCGAGGTCGGGGTGGTGGCCCTGGTGGAGCGGCCGCTGCCGGAGACGGCGGAGGACGTGCGGCGGGCGGTGCGCCCGCTCGCCGGGGACCGCCCGGTGCACGTCCTGATCGGCGACATCGCCGAAGGGGGAGCGACGTGATTCCGGTATGGCCCCTGGTGGGGCTGGGTTTCGGAGTGGCGCTCGGGTTCGCGGGCGCGTTCGGCGGGTTCGGCCCGTTCTTCATCGTGCTGTTCCTGGGCTGCCTCGGATTCCTGACGGGACGGGCGATCGAGGGGAACCTCGACATCCGCCAGCTGTTCTCGATCAACACCGGCAGGCGGCCGCGATGACGGCGAACGACCTCCAGATGGGGGAGCGCGCGGAGGGCGAGGGGCGCGCGCAGGACGAGGGCGGCCGCACGGCGCGTCCGCCGGGGGAGCGGGGGCGGACGGCGATCAGCGACCGGGTCGTGGCGCGCATCGTGGCGAAGGCCGCCGAGGAGACGGCGGGGTCGGGCGGCCTCGACCGGTCGGTGCTCGGCGTCGGCCTGCCGGGGCGCCGCGCCGCCCGGACCGACGTGCGCGTGCACGGGCAGATCGTCACGGCGAAGGTGGCGCTGTCGGTGGCGTACCCGATGCCGGTGCGGGACGTGGCGCAGAGGGTGCGTGACGGCGTCCGCGCGCGGGTCGAGGCGCTGACCGGGCTCACCGTGCGGCAGGTGGACATCGACGTGGCCGAGCTGGAGCGGCCCGGCGGGAGGACCGTCTCATGACCACGCATGCCGGGCAGCGGCGGGTGTCGGCGCACGGGACGCGGACGCCGGATGAGCGCCGGGCGGACCGGGCGGCGCGGCACGCGTTCCGGTCGCGGCGGGTCCGGATCGGCTCGCTCGCGGCGCTGCTGCTCACCGCGGCGTCGGTGATCGCCGCGATCGACGTGCTCTCCGCGATGTTCGGGACGTCGCTGCACGTCATCGCCTACCGGGAGCTGCTGGACGTCCGGTGGGACGGGTGGGTCGCCCGGGCGATCAGCGGGGGGCTGGTGCTGGTCGGGCTGGTGTTCCTGCTGGCGGGGCTGTTGCCCGGGCGGTCGCGGGTCGTCCCGCTGCACGGCCGCGTGCCGGACGTGGTGATGGGCGTCAGCAGACGCGGGCTGTGCCGGGCCATCGCGGCGGTGGCGGAGGACGCGACCGGGGTGTCGCGGGTCCGGCGCGTCCGGCTGCGGCCCAGGCGCGTGACGGTGGTCGCGGAGACGCCGGTGCGCGACGCGCGGGGGCTGGAGGACGGCGTCGCGGACGCGGTGCGCGCGTGCCTGGAGCGGATACGGCCGCTGCGGCCCCGGACCGTGAAGGTGCGGATGAAGCGCAGGGAGGGCTAGATGGCGGACCGGACCGCGAGGGGGCCCGGATGAACCGGTGGCCCGCTCCCCTCAATCGGACCGGACTTGTCCTGGTCGGGGCGATCATGGCCGCCGCGGGCGGCGCGGGGCTGGCGCGGGGGGCCGGGGTGTTCGGCCAGGACCGGGCCACCGGCCGGGTGTTCAGCGGCGCCGTCCGGCGGTACGCCGCGGATCACGGCTGGTTCTGGCCGGCGGTCGCGGCGGCGGTGATCGTGCTGGCGCTGCTCGGGCTGGCCTGGCTGTTCGCGCAGGGCCGGCCGGGACGGCTGCCGGGGCTGGCGATGGAGCCGGACGCCGCCGGCGGGCGGACGCGCCTGTCGGGGAAGGCGGTGACGGACGCGCTGGAGTCCGAGGTCGGCGAGTACCCGGGGGTGCGGACGGCGCGGGCCCGGCTGATCGGTTCGTCGCGGCGGCCGGAGCTGCGGCTGAGCGTCGCGTACGGGCGGCGCGCGGATCCGGCGGAGCTGCGGAGCCGCATCGAGGAGGAGGGGATGCCGCGGCTGGCGGCGGCGCTCGGCCGCGAGTCGGTGCCGGCGGTGGTGCGGCTGCGGCTGGTGAAGGGCGACCGCGGGGACACGCTGCTCTGACCTTTGGCGACACCTTTGGGGCTTGTTGGGCATGAACGGCGGTTTATCTGATTAGCGTGTTCAGTGAACATGACGTCGAGAGGGATGAGGAGGCTCGCTTGGACCTGCCAGTTCCGGGTGGCTCCGTCGAGGGGTCTTTCGACGCATGGAAGGAACAGACGGACCACGGCATGGGCCCCTCCCGCTAGAGCGGCCCGAAGACCCGGGGGTGCGGCGGCGACGCCGCGCCCCCGGGTTCTTCATGTGAGGGGTCGGCCGCCGCACTCGGCGTCCGATGCGGGTTGTGTTCTCCAACCGACTTCGCTTTGATGGTTGGAAAACGCAACTCACTGGGAGAGCCATGCCGCCCGCCACCCCCTCACCTCCCCCCCGCCCGACCTCGACCACGCCCTCGACCCGGCCGGACGGCGCATCGCCTTCACCGGAGGCCGGTGCGGCTCCTGGTCCGGCGGCGTCGGCGGCCACCCGTCCGGCGGACGAGCCTGCCGCGGCGCGGTTCGGTGTCGTCTTCGCCGTGGTGGCGGCCGGTGTCGCCATGGCCAACCTGGACGTCTTCATCGTCAACGTCGCGCTCCCCGACGTCGGCCGGCACTTCACCGGGGCGTCGCTGTCGTCCCTGTCCTGGATCCTCAACGCCTACGCCGTCGTCTTCGCCGCCCTGCTCGTCCCCGCCGGCCGGTTCGCCGACCGCACCGGGCCCAAGCGCGCCTACCTCGGCGGCATCGCCGTCTTCACCGTCGCGTCCGCGGCGTGCGCGGTGGCGCCCGGTGTCTGGTCGCTGGTCGGGGCGCGCGCCGTCCAGGCGGCGGGCGCCGCGTTCCTGACCCCGTCCTCGCTCGCGCTGCTCGTCGCCGCCGCGCCCCCCGCGCGCCGGCTCGCCGCCGTCCGCGCCTGGACCGCGATGAGCGGCCTCGCCGCAGCGCTCGGCCCGGTCGCCGGCGGCCTGCTCACCCAGCTCGACTGGCGCTGGGTGTTCCTCGTCAACGTCCCCGCCGGCATCGCCGTGCTGCTGGCCGGCCCGCGCGTCGTCCGCTCGCCGGGCCGGGGCGCTGCGCCGGCCGGGCGGACGGCGCGGCCCGATCTCGCCGGAGCGGGCCTGCTGACGGCGGGCATCGCCGCGCTCGCGCTCGCGCTGGTCAAGAGCAACGACTGGGGGTGGGACTCCGGAGGCGTCATCGGGACGCTGGTGGCGGCGGCGGTCCTGCTGGTGCTGTTCGTGCGCCGGTCGGCCCGCCACCCCGAGCCCGTGCTGCCGCTGCCGCTGCTCAGGGTCCCCGGCTTCGCCCCGGCGTCCGTGGCGAACCTGCTCTTCGCGGTCGCGTTCGCCGCGATGCTGCTCTCGGCGGTCCTGTGGTGCCGGCAGGTCTGGCACTGGTCCGCGCTGCGGACGGGACTCGCGATCGCGCCCGGCCCGCTGATGGTCCCGGGCCTCGCCGTCGGCGCGGGCCCGCTGGCCCGGCGCACCGGCGCGGCCCCCATCGCGATCGCCGGCTGCGCGGCCTTCGCGGCCGGCATCGCGTGGTGGACGTGGATGATGAGCCCGGACGACGGATACGCGGCCGGCATGCTGCCCGGGATGCTGCTCACCGGCGTGGGTGTCGGGCTGGCCCTGCCCACCCTCGTCGGCGCCGCGGTGTCCGCGCTGCCGCCCCGGGACTTCTCGACCGGCTCCGGCATGGTCACGATGGCGCGGCAGATCGGCACCGTCCTCGGCGTCGCGATGCTGATCGCCGCGCTGGGCCCGGACGCCGCGCCGGGCGGGGCGGGCGCGTTCGACGACGGCTGGCGCCTGGTGCTCCTCGCGACCCTCGCGACGGCCGCCGCCTGCCTCCTGATCCGCCGCCCCCGCCCCACGGCCGCCGCCCCGGCCGCCGCCCCGCCCGGCGACTCCGCCGGGTCCGTCTAGGCGGGAGGAAGTGTGAGGGGCGGCACGCTCGCCGGTGGGTTGTGTTTTCCAACCCGCCGGGCGGATACTGGGCAGTAAGTTGGAGAACACAACGGAGGTGGTCATGCGGGACGCGGTGATCGTGGAAGCGGTGCGCACGCCGGTCGGCAAGGGCAAGCCGGGCGGCGCGCTGCACGCCGACCATCCGGCCGACCTGCTGGCGCGGACGCTGAGGACGCTCGTCGAACGGTCCGGGATCGACCCCGGGCAGGTGGACGACGTGATCGGCGGGGTCGTCACCCAGGTCGGCGACCAGGCCCTCAACATCACCCGGACCGCCGTCCTGGCGGCCGGGTTCCCCGAGACCGTGCCGGCCATGACCGTCGACCGGCAGTGCGGCTCGTCCCAGCAGGCGCTGCACATCGCCGCGCAGGGCGTGCAGAGCGGCGCGTACGACATCGCGATCGCGTGCGGCGTGGAGTCGATGTCGCGGGTGCCGATGGGGTCGAGCGTGCTGCCCGGCAGCGACCCGTTCGGCCCGATGCTCGGCGAGCGGTACCCGGACGGCCTCGTCGGGCAGGGCATCAGCGCGGAGCTGATCGCCGCGAAGTGGGACCTGTCCCGCGAGGAGCTCGACGCCTACGCCTACGAGTCGCACCGCCGCGCCGCCGAGGCGTGGAAGAACGGCGAGTTCGACCGGGAGGTCGCCTGGACCGGGCAGCGCGACGAGACCGTGCGGCCCGGCACGTCACCGGAGATCCTCGCCGGCCTCAGGCCCGCCTACCACGACGAGCGGACGGCGGCGCGGTTCCCCGAGATCGGGTGGAAGGTCACCGCCGGGAACGCGTCCCCGATCAATGACGGCGCCGCCGCCGTCCTGGTCATGGGCGCGGACGTGGCGGAGCGGCTCGGCCTGCGCCCCCGCGCCCGGTTCCACGCGTTCGCGGTCACCGGCGACGACCCGCTGCTCATGCTGACGGCGATCATCCCGGCGACGGAGAAGGTGCTGGCCAGGGGCGGCCTGACCCTCGGCGACATCGACCTGTTCGAGGTGAACGAGGCGTTCTCCCCGGTCGTGCTCGCCTGGCAGCGCGAGACCGGCGCCGACCTCGCGCGCGTGAACGTCCGCGGCGGCGCGATCGCCATCGGGCACCCGCTCGGCGCGAGCGGCGCCCGCATCATGACGACGCTGCTGCACGCCCTGGAGGACCGCGGCGGGCGCTACGGGCTGCAGACGATGTGCGAGGCCGGCGGCCTCGCCAACGCGACGATCGTCGAGCGGCTGTGACGGGCGGGCCGGTCGTGGCGGGCGGGCCGTCCGGAACCGGCGGCTAGGCTTCCCGGTATGCCGAAGGACGCCCACCCCCGCGAGTGCTCCATCGCCGACACCCTGGACATCGTCGGCGAGCGGTGGACGCTGCTCGCGATCCGGGAGCTCAGCTACGGCGTCCGCCGGTTCGACCGGATCGCCCGCAACACCGGGGCGGCCCGCGACATCCTCACGACCCGGCTCCGCAAGCTCGAGGCGAACGGGATCGTCCACCGCGAGCGCTACAGCGACCACCCCGTCCGCTACGAGTACCACCTCACGGCGGCGGGGCGGGAGCTGTGCGACGTGCTGATCGTCCTGATGGCGTGGGGCGACCGGCACCTGCACCCGGACGACCCGCCGGTCCGCTGGCAGCACTCCTGCGGCGAGACCCTCAGCCCGATGGTGGTCTGCCGGCACTGCGGCGACGAGGCGCGTCCCGGGGCCCACTCGCCGACGGGCCGCGGCGCCCTCACCTCCTGACCCCGGAGAGACGGCGAAATGCGATAGAAGAGGGACATCTGCAGGAAGGTGCGAGATGTCCGCGATGCCGTTGAGGGCCGATGATCCCGCGCACGTCGGCTCCTGGGAGATCGAGGGGCGGCTCGGCGAGGGCGGGCAGGGCGTCGTCTACCTCGGGCGCGGGGCCGGCGGCGAGCGGGTCGCGGTCAAGGTGCTGCGCGGGCTGGACGAGGAAGCGCTGCGGCGGCTGAGCCGCGAGGTCGAGACGGCCCGGCGGGTCGCGCCCTTCTGCACGGTGCGCGTCCTCGACGTCCGGCTGGATCCCGCCTCCGCCTACGTGGTCAGCGAGTACGTGGACGGCCCGTCCCTGCAGGACGCGGTGAAGACCGACGGGCCGCGGCGGGGCGCGGCGCTGGAACGGCTGGCCATCGACACGGCGACCGCGCTCGCCGCCGTCCACTCCGCGGGGGTCGTGCACCGGGACTTCAAGCCGCACAACGTGCTGCTCGGCCCGGACGGCCCGCGGATCATCGACTTCGGGATCGCGCGGGAGCTGGACGTCACGTCCTCGCTGACCAGGGGCCCGATCGGGACGCCGGCGTACATGGCGCCCGAGCAGATCGAGGGTCGCCCCGCCACCGCCGCGGCGGACGTGTTCTCCTGGGGCGCGACCATGGTGTTCGCCGCGACCGGGCATCCGGCGTTCGCGCGGGACGGCGTGCAGGCGCTGTTCCACCAGATCCTCAGCGAGGACGCGGACCTGTCCGGCCTGGACGGGTGGCTGCGCGACCTGGTCGCGTCCTGCCTCGCCAAGGACCCCGCCGAGCGGCCGACGGCGGCGGAGGTGATCTCCCGCCTGACGGCGCGGACCGCGTGGCAGCCCGTCGACACGCTTCCCGCCGCCGCGTCGCCCGCGCCCGCGTTCGCGTCGCCGCCTCCGGCGTCCGTGCCTCTTCCGCCCGAGGCACCGCCTCCCACGTCACCGCCTCCCACGTCACCGCCTCCCACGTCACCGCCTCCCACGTCACCGCCTCCCGCGGCCGGGCTCGCCGGCACCGTGCCGCAGCAGGCGCAGTGGACGGCACCGCCGGGGTGGTCGCAGCCGGCCCTTCCCCCGGGCGAAGCGCGCCGCCGCCGGGTCTGGCCCTGGCTGACGGTCGCCATCACGCTGCCGGTCGTCGCGGCCATGGTGGCGGGCGGCGTCATCGTGGTGCGGCAGGTGCTGCGCCACGAGAGCCCCGCCGCCGTGGCGTCCCTTCCGTCGGACATGTGCTCGATCTACGACTCGAGCGCGGGGAAGCGGGTCCTGAGCGACATGGGCGCCGCGAAGGGCAAGCGCATCCCGCGGAACAGCACCGACCAGTACGGGGAGTGGAAGCTCTGCGCGTTCGGCACGGACCTCTTCCCGCCGACGGACACCTTCCAGATCCAGCTGAACCTCTACAACCGCGACGACCCGCACCAGGGGGTCGATGACGCGCGCAAGGCGTTGCGCGGCGGCACGAACTTCGGTTGTACCGCGCCGCCCGCCGCCGGCGGAGGCGTGGGCGAGGAGAGCTGCGAGGGAGTCACCAGCAGTTCGTGGGCCGAGGTCGTGGCGCGCAAGGGCAACATCATCGCGATGGCCTCCTGCTCCGCGCCGACCATCGACGACCGCTACCGCAAGGCCCTGCGCCGCGCCGCCGACCTGGCCCTCGACAAGGCCCTGTAGCTCACGGCCCTGTAGCTCACGGCCCTGTAGCTCACGGCCCTGTAGCTCACGGCCCTGTAGCTCACGGCCCTGTAGCTCACGGCCCTGCAGCTCACGGCCCTGCAGCTCACGGGGCGGCCGCCCCTCAGCACTCGATGACGTTGACGGCGAGACCGCCGCGCGAGGTCTCCTTGTACTTGTCGAGCATGTCGCGGCCGGTGTCGCGCATCGTCTTGATCGCCTTGTCGAGGGAGACGAAGTGGCGGCCGTCGCCGCGCAGGGAGATGCGGGCGGCGCTGATGGCCTTGATGGCGCCGACCGCGTTGCGCTCGATGCACGGGACCTGGACGAGGCCGCCGACGGGGTCGCAGGTCAGGCCGAGGTTGTGCTCGATACCGATCTCCGCGGCGTTCTCGACCTGCTCGGGGGTGCCGCCGAGGACCTCGGTGAGCCCGGCGGCGGCCATCGAGCAGGCGGAGCCGACCTCGCCCTGGCAGCCGACCTCGGCGCCGGAGATCGAGGCGTTCTGCTTGAACAGCACGCCGATCGCGCCGGCGGTGAGCAGGAACCGGACGGCGCTCTGGTCGTCGCCGCTCTGCACGAACCGGTCGTGGTAGTGCAGGACCGCGGGGATGATGCCCGCGGCGCCGTTGGTCGGGGCGGTGACGATGCGCCCGCCCGCGGCGTTCTCCTCGTTGACGGCGAGCGCGAAGAGCGTGACCCAGTCCATCGCGTGCAGCGGGTCGGACGCCTGCTCCGCCGACAGCTGGCGGTGCAGCTGCGGGGCGCGCCGCCGCACCTTCAGGCCGCCCGGCAGGAGGCCCTCGCGGGTGCAGCCGCGGGTGACGCAGGCCCGCATGACGTGCCACAGCGCGAGGAGCCCGTCGCGGATCTCCTCCTCGGTGCGGCCGAACGCCTTCTCGTTCTCCAGCATGAGCGCCGAGACGGACAGGCCCGTCTCGCGGCAGCGGTCGAGGAGCTCGGCGGCGGTGTCGAACCGGTGCGGCAGGACGGTGTCGTCCGGCTTGATGCGGTCGGCGCCGGTGGCGTTCTCGTCCACGATGAAGCCGCCGCCCACCGAGTAGTACACCTTGGAGCGCAGTTCCTCGCCGGACGCGTCGAACGCGGTGAACCGCATCCCGTTGGGGTGGCCGGGCAGCGACTCCTTGCGCTCGAAGACCAGGTGCTCGCCGACGGCGAAGGGGACGTCGTGCGAGCCGAACAGGCGGAGGGACTTGCGCTCGCGGATCGCGGCGAGCCGCCCGTCCACCGTGTCGACGTCGACGGTCTCCGGCTTGTCGCCTTCGAGGCCGAGGATGACGGCCTTGTCGGACCCGTGCCCCTTGCCGGTGAGGCCGAGGGAGCCGTAGAGGACCGCCTGGACCGACGCGGTCCGCCCCAGCAGGCCGTCCCGGTGCAGGCCGCGGGCGAAGCGGTGGGCCGCCGCCATGGGGCCGCCCGTGTGCGAGGACGACGGGCCGATACCGATCTTGAAGAGGTCGAAAACGCTGATGGCCATGGGTGCTACCTCGTCGTAGCGCGCGCCCCCTTCCCGCCCTGAGGGGGAAGGGGGCGCGAAGGAGTTACAGGTCGGGGTACAACGGGTGCTTGTCGGCGAGGGCCTTCACCCGCGCCGACAGCGCCACGGCGTCGAAGGACGGCTGCAGCGCCAGCGCGATGACGTCGGCGACCTCGGCGAAGTCCTCGGCGGTGAAGCCGCGGGTCGCGAGGGCCGGCGTGCCGATCCGCAGGCCGGACGTCACCATCGGCGGGCGCGGGTCGTTCGGGACCGCGTTCCGGTTGACGGTGATGCCGATCTCGTGCAGCCGGTCCTCGGCGTCGCGCCCGGTGAGCTCGGAGTCCACCAGGTCGACCAGGACGAGGTGCACGTCCGTGCCGCCGGTGAGCACCTTCACGCCGGCCTTCGCCGAGTCCTCGGCGAGGAGCCGCTCCGCGAGGATCTTCGCGCCCTCGACGGTGACGGCCTGCCGGGCCTTGAACCCGTCCGACGCGGCGATCTTCAGCGCGACCGCCTTGGCGGCGATCACGTGCTCCAGCGGGCCGCCCTGCATGCCCGGGAACACCGCCGAGTTGATCTTCTTGCCGAACTCCTCGCGGGCGAGGATCAGGCCGCCGCGCGGGCCGCCGAGCGTCTTGTGCGTCGTGGTGGTGACGATGTCCGCGTACGGGACGGGCGACGGGTGCAGCCCCGCCGCGACGAGCCCGGCGAAGTGCGCCATGTCCACCATGAGCAGCGCGCCGACCGAGTCGGCGATCTCCCGGAACGCGGCGAAGTCGAGCCGGCGCGGGTACGCCGACCAGCCCGCCACGATCATCTTCGGCCGGTGCTCGGCGGCGAGGGAGGCGACCTCGTCCATGTCGACCAGGCCGTCCTCCGCGCGGACGTGGTAGGGCACCACGTTCAGCACCTTGCCGGAGTAGTTCAGCCGCATCCCGTGGGTGAGGTGCCCGCCGTGCGCGAGGTCGAGGCCGAGGATCGTGTCGCCGGGCTGCAGCAGCGCGAAGTAGACCGCGGTGTTGGCCTGCGCGCCGCTGTGCGGCTGCACGTTGGCGTGCTCGGCGCCGAACAGCGACTTGGCACGGTCGATCGCCAGCTGCTCGGTGACGTCGACGAACTCGCAGCCGCCGTAGTACCGCTTGTCCGGGTACCCCTCGGCGTACTTGTTGGTCAGGACGGAGCCCTGCGCCTCCAGCACCGACACCGGCGCGAAGTTCTCCGACGCGATCATCTCGAGGGTGGACTGCTGGCGGCGCAGCTCGGCGTCCACCGCCTCGGCGACCTCCGGGTCGGCCGTGGCGAGGGAGTCGTACAGGTTCACCTGAGCTCTCCCCGATTCCACGTCAGCTCTCCTCGATCAGCTTGTCGTAGGACTCGGCGTCGAGCAGGTCGCCCGGCTCGTCGGAGATCCGCACCTTGAAGATCCAGCCTTCGCCGTACGGGTCGTCGTTGATCACCTTGGGTTCGTCCACCACCGCGCTGTTGATCGCGGTGATCTCGCCGCTGACCGGCGAGTACAGGTCGCTGACCGACTTGGTCGACTCGATCTCCCCGCACGGCTCGCCGGCCTCGACGGCGTCGCCCTCCGAGGGCTGCAGCTCGAGGTAGACGATCTCGCCGAGCGCGTCGGCGGCGTGCGCGGTGATGCCGACCGTGACGATGCCGTCCTCGCCACCCAGGCCGGCCACCCACTCGTGCTCTTCGCTGTAGCGGAGCTGCTCCGGAACGCTCACGATCTTTTTCTCTCTCTTCCCATGTGGGGGCCGGGCCCCCACACCCCCGGACGACTGTGTTTCAGGAACGCTTGTAGAACGGCAGGGCGACCACGTCGACCGGCTCCTGCCTGCCGCGCACGTCCACCGCGAGGCCGGCCTCCTCGACGCCGCTGTCGAGGTAGGCCATGGCGATCGGCGTGCCCAGTGTGGGCGACGGGGCGCCGCTGGTCACCACGCCGCACGGCGTGCCGTCCGGCGCGACGACCTGGTACCCCTTCCGGGGCGCGCGACGCCCGCGCGCCACCAGTCCCACGAGCCTACGGCCCGCGGGGGTCTGCGCCTGCGCCGCCAGGGCCGCCTTCCCGACGAAGTCGACCGCCTTGTCCAGTTTGACCACACGGCCGAGGCCGGCCTCGAACGGGGTCGTCTCCCGGGTCAGCTCGTTGCCGTACAGCGGCATCCCGGCCTCCAGGCGGAGCGTGTCGCGCGCGGAGAGCCCGGCGGGCACGACCCCGTCGACCGCCGCGAGCGCCTTCCACAGCGCGACGGCGTCGGCGGCGTCCACGAACAGCTCGAAGCCGTCCTCGCCGGTGTAGCCGGTGCGGGCGATCAGGGCGTCCACGCCGGCGACGCGGTCGGCGAGGATCGCGTAGTAGCGCAGGTCGGCGAGCGGCGCGCCGGTGAACCCTTCGAGGATCTCCTGCGCGCGCGGGCCCTGGAGCGCGATCAGCGCGTAGGCGTCGGAGCGGTCGTCGACGGCGGCCTCGAAGCCCGCGGCCCGCTCGGTCAGCGCGTCCCGGACCACCGCGACGTTCGCGGCGTTCGCGACCACCATCCACGTCTCGTCGGCGAGCCGGTAGACGATCAGATCGTCGAGGACGCCGCCGTCCGGGTCGCAGATCATCGTGTACCGGGCCTTGCCCACCGCCATCGGCGACAGGTTCCCGACCAGCGCGTGGTCCAGGGCGCCGGCGGCGCCGGGGCCGGACAGGAAGATCTCTCCCATGTGGGACAGGTCGAACAGCCCCGCGCCGGTGCGGACGGCCTGGTGCTCGGCGGTCTCGCTCCGGTAGCGCAGCGGCATCAGGTAGCCGGCGAAATCGACGAGGTTCGCGCCGAGGTCCTGGTGGACGTCGTGCAGCGGCGTCTTCTTCGGGGTCGGGTCGGCGGACATCGGTTCGGCTCCTTCGTCACGGGCGCGCGTGTCCATCGTCCCACTCGCGCACCGGGCGTATCGGTGCCTCCCCCTCTGTCATCGGCGCCTGAGAGCTTCACCCGCCGCCCCGTACGGGACGCGGCGCGGGCTTTCACCTTCGGCGGGGGACCGGGGTCCCCGCTTTCCAGAGGTCGCCTGGTCCGTGCGGTCCGTGGGCCTGAGAGGTTCCGGGGAGGATTTGCTCCTTCGGCGTCCCACGCCGGCTGCGTGGAACTCTCCCGCACGGGATCAACGGCGTCGCGCAAAGGCTAGCAGCGGCAACGCCGTGCGACCAGCGGCCGCCGCGCCCTGCCGGCGGCATGCCGGATGCACGGCGGCGGCACGGCGGGCCCGGCCGGACGCGCTGCGCACTCCGGCCGGGCGGCCGATCACTTCGGCGTGGCGGCGGGGGTGCCGGACATCGCCTTCACGCACGCCTGCAGCGCAGCCCTGATCTTGGCCAGCTCCGCCTTCGACGGCGTCGAGCTCGGGTGCGGGCTGGGCATCGTGATGCCGTGCCTGCGCACGCAGTCGTTGAACTTCTGGGCGTACTGCGCCGTCCCGTTCCCGCCGGGGGCGGTCGGCGCGGCCCCGGCGCCCTTCGAGGCGCCGGACGCCCCGGAACCCCCCGACGGCGCGGACGACGCCCCGGGGGCCGACGCGGCGGTGGACGACGAGGCGGTGCTCTTCTTGTCCGAACCGCCGCATCCGCCGAGCGCGAGCGACAACGCCAGGACCGCCACGAGACTGCGCTTCACAGGATCACTTCTCCAGGGACCGGGGGTGGGAAGCGCCATGATGCGCAGAAAGCCGCGCATGCGCCTACCGACGGGCGTGCCAAGAAAACGCGGGCCGGTTAGCACCGCGGCGCGTAGCGGGCGCCCTACAGGGGCGTCACATAGGCCCCGGAGATGCCGCCGTCCACCAGGAACTCCGACGCCGTGATGAACGACGCGTCGTCCGACGCCAGGAACGCGACCGCCGCGGCGATCTCCGACGCCTCGGCGAAGCGGCCCACGGGGACGTGGACGAGGCGCCGCGCCGCCCGCTCAGGGTCCTTGGCGAACAGCTCCTGCAGGAGCGGGGTGTTGACGGGGCCGGGGCACAGCGCGTTCACGCGGATGCCTTTCCGCGCGAACTGCACCCCCAGCTCCCGCGACATCGCCAGGACGCCGCCCTTGGACGCGGTGTAGGAGATCTGCGACGTCGCCGCGCCCATCACCGCGACGAACGACGCCGTGTTGATGATCGATCCCTTGCCCTGCTCCAGCATGTACGGGATGACGTGCTTGCAGCACAGGTAGACGCTGGTCAGGTTGACGTCCTGCACGCGTTTCCAGGCGTCCAGGCCGGTCTCCAGGATCGAGTCGTCGTCGGGCGGCGAGATCCCGGCGTTGTTGAACGCGACGTCGACGCGCCCGTAGGCGCCGTGGACCGTCCGGTACAGGGCCTCGACCGCGTCCTCGCTGGTCACGTCCACCTGCACGAACAGTCCGCCGAGCTCGTCGGCGGCGCTCTTGCCGGCGGTCTCGTCGACGTCGGCGACGACCACCTTCGCGCCCTCGGCGGCGAAACGGCGCGCGGTGGCCAGGCCGATGCCGCTGGCGCCGCCGGTCACGACGGCCACCCGGCCTTCCAGACGCTGCATGCTGCTCTCACTCCTGTCACTCACGGGGCTTGCGGGGACGGCGCCGGCCGGGGCTAGTCGGCGGCGATGAAGACGTTCTTGGTGTCGGTGAACGCGTCGAGCGCGTCCGGGCCCAGCTCGCGGCCGAGGCCGGACTGCTTGAACCCGCCGAACGGCGTCCAGTACCGCACGGACGAGTGGGAGTTCACCGACAGGTTCCCGGCCTCGACGGCGCGGGACGCGCGCAGGGCGCGGCCGACGTCGCGGGTCCAGATCGAGCCGGACAGCCCGTAGGGGGTGTCGTTGGCGATCCGGTACGCGTCGGCCTCGTCCTCGAACGGGACGACGGTGACGACCGGCCCGAACACCTCGTCGTGCCAGGCGGGGAGCGTCGCGAAGTCCGGGGTGGCGAGGACGGTCGGCGGGAACCAGAAGCCGGGGCCCTCGGGCGCCGAGCCGCGGATCACGACGGGCGCGCCGTCGGGCACGTAGGACGCGACCCGGTCCCGGTGCGCGGCGCTGATCAGCGGCCCCACCTCGGTCTTGCCGTCGCGCGGGTCGCCGACGGCGACGCCGTGCACGGCCGGTTCGAGCAGTTCGAGGAACCGGTCGTAGACGGACCGCTCCACCAGGATGCGGGAGCGGGCGCAGCAGTCCTGGCCGGCGTTCTCGAACACCGCGTACGGGGCGGTCGCGGCGGCCTTCTCCAGGTCGGCGTCCGCGAAGACGATGTTGGCGGACTTGCCGCCGAGCTCCAGCGTCAGCCGCTTCACGCCGGGCGCGCACGCCTGCATGATCTCCTTGCCGACCCGGGTCGAGCCGGTGAAGACGATCTTGCGGACGTCCGGGTGGTCGACGAGCCGGCGGCCCGCCACCGGCCCGGCGCCCGGCAGCACCTGCAGCACGCCCTCCGGCAGCCCCGCCTCCAGCGCCAGTTCCCCGACGCGGCGGGCGGTCAGCGGGGTGAGCTCCGCCGGCTTGACGATCACCGTGTTGCCCGCGGCGAGCGCGGGCGCCATGCCCCAGCCCATGACCGGCATCGGGAAGTTCCACGGCACGATCACGCCGACGACGCCGAGCGGCTCGGCGAACGTCACGTTCACCCCGCCCGGCACCGGGATCTGCCGTCCGGTGAGGCGCTCGGGCGCGGCGGCGTAGTACTGCAGGACGTCCCGCAGGTTGCCGGCCTCCCAGCGGGCCTGCCCGACCGGGTGCCCGGCGTTGCGGACCTCCAGCGCGGCCAGCTCGTCCAGATGCTCGTCGATCTTCCCGGCGAACGCGCGCAGCAGCCGCGCCCGGTCGCCCGGCGCCAGGTCCCGCCACGCCGGGAACGCCCGCCCGGCCCGCTCCACCGCCGCGTCGGTCTCGTCCGCCGACGCCAGCGCGACGACCTCCACGACCTCCTCGGTCGCCGGATTCAGAACCTCGAACTCGCTCATGTCCCCCTCGATGCCTCGTTCTTCCGCGGCTACAGGCGCTCGAAGCCGCGGAACATCTCCCAGTCCGTCACCGCCCGGTCGTAGGCGTCCAGCTCCACGCGCGCGTAGTTGGCGTAGTGCTCGACGACCTCCTTGCCGAACGCCTCGGCGGCCAGGGAGCTGCGCTCCCAGTCGGCCGCCGCCTCGCGGAGCGTCCCGACCACCGTCTCCGCGTCGGTCGCGTACGCGTTGCCCGCGTACGGCTCCTCCAGCGGCAGCTCGTTCTCGATGCCCTGGAGACCCGCCGCTATCAGCGCCGACACCGCCAGGTACGGGTTGACGTCGCCGCCCGGCACCCGGTTCTCGATCCGCAGCGACGGCCCGTGCCCGACGAGCCGCAGCGCGCACGTCCGGTTGTCCACGCCCCACTTGATCGCGGTGGGCGCGAACGAGCCCGGCTGGTAGCGCTTGTAGGAGTTGATGTTCGGCGCGTACAGCAGGGTGAAGTCGCGCAGGCACGCCTGCTGGCCCGCGATGAAGTGCTCGCCGGTCTTCGACAGCCCGTGCGGGCCGTCCCCGGCGAGGACGGGCGTCCCGTCGGCGTCGCGCAGCGAGATGTGCACGTGGCAGGAGTTGCCCTCCCGCTCGTTCGGCTTCGCCATGAAGGTGATCGACATGCCCTCCTGGGCGGCGATCTCCTTCGCGCCGGTCTTGTACAGGACGTGGTTGTCGCACGTCCGCAACGCCTCGTCGAACCGGAACGCGATCTCGTGCTGGCCGAGGTTGCACTCGCCCTTGGCCGACTCGACGTACATCCCCGCGCCGGTCATGCCGTTGCGGATCCGGCGCAGCAGCGGCTCGACACGGGCGCCGCCGAGCAGCGAGTAGTCCACGTTGTACTGGTTCGCCGGGGTGAGGTCCCGGTACGCCTTCCGCCAGGCGTCCTCGTAGGAGTCCTGGTAGACGACGAACTCCAGCTCCGTCCCGACGTAGGCGCCCCAGCCCCGCGCCGCCAGCCGGTCGAGCTGGCGGCGCAGGATCTGCCGGGGCGAGGGCGCCACGTCGGAGCCGTCCTCCCACACGATGTCGGCGTGGACCAGCGCCGCGCCCTCCTGCCAGGGGATCCGGCGGAGCGTCCCGAGGTCGGGGCGCATGACGAAGTCGCCGTAGCCCCGATCCCAGGACGACATGGAGTAGCCGTCCACCGTGTTCATGTCGACGTCGACGGCCAGCAGGTAGTTGCAGCCCTCCGAGCCGTGCCCGGCCACCTCCTCCAGGAAGTAGCGGGCCGACAGGCGCTTGCCCTGCAGGCGCCCCTGCATGTCGGTGATCGCCACGATCACGGTGTCGATCCGGCCCTCCGCCGCCTCCCCGCGCAGCTCGTCGAGGGTGAGCGATGTGGTCACGTGTCCGGTCTCCTAACGGGTGCTAGCCCAGCGACTGGAGTTCCTGCTCGATGGCCGCCAGCTCCTCGGCGCTGCCCTGCACCTTGGGGCCGGTGAACCACTTGCGGGCCGACAGCACCCACCACAGGCCCGCGCCGCCGAGGACGACGAGGATCGCGATGGGCGAGTAGTTGAAGGTGTCCTTGGTGATCGGGTTCGCCGGCGGCAGGATGAAGAGGATCGAGATGACGACGACCCAGATCACGGCGAGCACGCCGATCGGCTTGCTCCACCTGCCGAGGCTCCACGGGCCGGGCGTGAAGTCCTTGCCCTGCCGCAGCCGCAGGAACGTCGGGATCACGTAGGCGATGTAGAGGCCGATCACCGCGACCGACGTCACCGCCAGGTACGCGGTCAGGTTCCAGATCGCGGGCAGGGCCAGCACGAACGCGCCCCCGGCGGCCAGCCAGATCGCGTTGGTGGGGGTCCGGCTGCGCTTGTTGATCCGGTGCCAGAAGGACGAGAGGGGCAGCGCCCCGTCCCGCGAGAACGCGTAGATCATCCGGGAGTTCGCCGTCACCGAGGACATCCCGCAGAAGAACTGCGCGCCGAACGACACCAGGATCAGCAGCTTGCCCATCGTGTCGCCGGTCGCCGCGATGAAGATCTCCGCGGGGCCGCCCGCGACCGCCTTGCCGTAGTCCTGGATCGCGAACGTGACGCCGAGCAGCAGCACCCAGCCGGCCACGACCGAGATCAGCACCGAGTTCACGATGCCCTTCGGCCCGGACCGCGCCGCGTCGTGCGTCTCCTCGGTCATGTGCGCGGACGCGTCGTACCCGGTCAGCGTGTACTGCGACAGCAGCAGGCCGATCAGCGCCGCGTACGCGCCGTACTGCCAGCCCGTCTCGTTGACGAACTTGGTGAACACGAACCCGGCGGACTGGTGGTGCGACGGCTTGATCGCCAGCACTCCCACCACGAACGCGACGCCGAGCACGTGCCACCACACGCTGACGCTGCTCAGGATCGACACGAGCTTCACGCCGAACTGGTTCAGCAGCGCGTGCACGACCAGCAGGACCGCGAACAGCAGGAAGGTGTGGCCGAGCGTCACGCCGTAGCCGAACTGCAGGTCCAGCAGCGGGTTCAGGAACGCCGCCGACCCGTAGACGATCGCGGCGGTCACCGCGACCTGGCCGATGAAGTTGAACCAGCCGGTGAACCACGACCACGCCGGGCCGTTCGACGGGGCGAGCTTGGCCGCCCAGTAGTACAGGCCGCCGGCGGTCGGGTAGCTGGAGCACACCTCGGCCATCGCCAGCGCGACCAGCAGCGTCATCGCGCCGACGCCGAGCCAGCCCCACGTGATGACCACGGGGCCGCCGCCCTTGAGGCCGATGGTGTAGGAGGTCAGGCAGCCCGACAGCACCGAGATGATGGTGAACGAGACCGCGAAGTTGGAGAAGCCGGACATGGACCGGCTGAGTTCCTGGGCGTAGCCCAGCTCGTGCAGCCGTTTCTCGTCATCGGACATGGGGTCGGGGGATGCCTTGTGCTCGTCGATGCTCACGAGCACCTCCTCGCGTGCCACGGGGGGTTTCGACACAGCCGCAATGGGCTAATGACAGACCATTAAGGTTTGCGGAGGGGGTCCGCGTCAACCCCCGAACGACGACGAAACGCACATGTAACGTGGAGCCCGAAGCCCCCCGCGGACCGAAGGACGGTCATGCCCGCACCCGAGCCTGACCCCCGCGCCCCCGGCGCGGACGCCCCCGGCTCCGGCGTCGCCGACCTGGCGGCCGCGGCGGTGTTCCGGCCCGTCCGCACCGGCAACGCGTTCGAGGAGACCGTCGAGCGCCTCCTCCAGGCGATCAAGCTCGGCGTCGTCGACCGCGGCGAGCGGCTCCCGCCCGAACGGGAGCTGGCGCCCCTCCTCGGCGTCAGCCGCGTCACGCTCCGCGAGGCGATCCGGGCCGTCCAGCAGGAGGGGTACGTCGAGTCCCGCCGCGGCCGCTTCGGCGGGACGTTCGTCACCTACGAGCGGCCGAAGCCCCGGCAGTCCGACCTCAAACGGGCCCTCGCCCAGATGGGCGACGACCTCAACGACACCCTCACCTTCCGGATGGCCGTCGAGACCGGCGCCGCGCAGATCCTCGCCACCACCCGGCTGACGCGCGAGCAGCGGGCCGGGCTGCGCGGGCGCCTCGCCGAGCTGAACGCCGCCGGCCCGGACGAGTACCGCCGCCTCGACACCCTCTTCCACCTCGCCATCGCCGAGATGACCGGGTCCGCGCTGCTGTCGGCCGCCTGCGCCGACGCCCGGATGCGCGTCACCGACCTGCTCAACGCCATCCCCGTCCTCGGCCGCAACATCGAGCACGCCGCCGTCCAGCACGCCGCGATCGTCGAGGCGATCCTCGCCGGCGACCCCGAGGCCGCCCGCCGCGCCGTCGCCGAGCACCTGGAAGGCACCGCCGCCCTCCTCCGCGCCTTCCTCGGCTAGGGGCCCCGTCGCCCGTTGCGCTGAACGCGATGCGCCGCGTTGACGTAGGCTGAGGTGGTTGCTGGAGGCCACCCCTCGGTGCGCGGGGTGCACGACGGAGGGGCATGACGCATGGGCTGGCTGGCGGGAGTGCTGATCCTCTTCTTCGGCCTGCTGGCGTCCATCGCGCTGCACGAGCTCGGCCACTTCAGCTTCGCCAAGCTGTTCCGGGTGCGGACGACCCAGTTCATGGTCGGGTTCGGGCCCACGATGTGGTCCAAGCGCAAGGGCGAGACCGAGTACGGCGTCAAGTGGATCCCGCTGGGCGGCTACATCCGCATGATCGGGATGCTGCCGCCGCGCAGGGGCGACGCCCCCGGCACCGTCCGGCGGATCAGCACCGGCCCCTGGCAGGGCCTCATCGAGTCCGCGCGCGGCGCGGCGCTCGAGGAGGTGCGGCCCGACGACGGCGACCGGGTGTTCTACGCCAAGCCCTGGTGGCAGAAGCTGATCATCATGTTCGCCGGGCCCGCGATGAACCTGGTGCTGGCGGTGGTCTTCTTCTCGATCCTGCTGATGGGCATCGGGCAGCAGACCGCGCAGCCCGTCATCCAGGAGGTCTCCGAGTGCGTCGTCCCGGCGAGCCAGTCGAACGTGACGAGCTGCCCCGCGAACGCCACCCCGACCCCCGCCCACCAGGCCGGGATGCGGCCCGGCGACCGGATCCTGTCCTTCCAGGGCCACAAGATCAAGGACTATGAGCAGCTCCGGAGGCTGATCCGCGACTCCGGCGGGCAGAACGTCCCGGTGACGATCCGGCGCGGCGGCCAGGAGATGACGCTGACCGTCCCGATCGCCCGCAACCAGATGTACGACCTCAAGGACGACACCAAGATCGTCAACGTGGGGTTCCTCGGCATCACGCCCACCCAGGCCATGGAGCGGCAGGGGCCCGGCGCCGTCGCCGAGGCCATGGGGTCGATGACCGAGCACACCGTGGGCGCGCTCGTCCGGATGCCGCAGAAGATGGTCGGCGTCTGGAACGCCGCGTTCGGCGGCGACAAGCGCGACCCGAACGGCCCGGTCGGCGTCGTCGGCGTCAGCCGCATCGGCGGCGACGTCGCCGCCTCGAAGACCCTCACGACGACCGAGAAGGTCTGGTACTTCGTGATGCTGCTCGGCTCGCTGAACCTGGCGGTCGGGCTGTTCAACCTCGTCCCGCTGCTCCCGCTGGACGGCGGCCACATGGCCGGCGCGCTGCTGGAGGCGCTGAAGAAGGCGTTCGCCCGGGTCTTCCGCAAGCCCGACCCCGGCTATGTCGACGTCGCCAAGGCCCTGCCGGTGACCTACGTGATGGCGGCCGTCCTGATCGTCATGGGCGGCCTGCTCATCTACGCCGACGTCTTCAACCCGATCAGATTCAAGGGCTGACGGGCCGCGCGGGCCGATCAGACGGCGACCGGCATCTCGCCGGTCTTCAGGAACGCGTCCAGCGCCGCCTCGTAGGGGGCGATGTGCAGGCCCTGCGCGGCCAGCCACACGTCCGACCCGTACGTGCCCGCGTACCGCTCGCCGCCGTCGCAGATCAGCGTCACCACGCTGCCGCGCTCGCCGCGCGCCCGCATCCCCGCGATCAGCTCCGCCGCGCCCCACATGTTGGTGCCCGTCGAGCCGCCCACGTCCCGGCCGCTGACCCGGCTCGTCCAGCGCATCGCCGCGACGGACGCCGCGTCCGGCACGTGGATCATCCGGTCGATCACCGTCGGCAGGAACGACGGCTCGACCCGCGGCCGGCCGATGCCCTCGATCCGCGAGCCCGCCGCGGTCCGCTCCGGGTCGCCGTCGGCGAACGAGCCGAAGAACGCCGAGCCCTCCGGGTCCACCACCGCGAGCCGCGTCTGGAACCGCCGGTACCGGATGTACCGGCCGAGGGTCGCGGACGTCCCGCCCGTCCCGGCGCCGACCACCACCCAGGACGGCTCGGGGAACCGCTCCAGCCGCATCTGCTCGAAGATCGACTCGGCGATGTTGTTGTTGCCGCGCCAGTCCGTCGCCCGCTCGGCGTAGGTGAACTGGTCCATGAAGTGCCCGCCGCACTCGGCGGCGAGCCGCCGGGACTCGTCGTAGATCGAGGACGGGTCGTCGACGAGATGGCAGCGGCCCCCGTGGAACTCGATGAGGCCGATCTTCTCCGGGCTCGTCGTCGCCGGCATCACCGCCACGAACGGTAGCCCGAGCAGCCGCGCGAAGTACGCCTCGGACACCGCCGTCGACCCGCTGGAGGCCTCGATGATCACCGTTCCCTCGCGGATCCAGCCGTTCGCCAGCCCGTACAGGAACAGCGACCGCGCCAGCCGGTGCTTCAGCGATCCCGTCGGATGCACCGACTCGTCCTTGAGGTACAGGTCGATGCCCCATTCCGGGGGCAGCGGGAACACGTGCAGGTGCGTGTCGGCGCTGCGGTTGGCGTCGGCCTCGACCTTGCGGATCGCCTCGGCGATCCAGGCCCGGCCTCCGGGGTCGCAGCGGTCGGCGGTACGGCTCACGGTGATGTTCCCCTCGATCCTCGTCGATCGGCCGGGTCCCACGATATCGGCGCATGTCACCGGGCATTATGGTGGCCGGCAGGGGGGCACATGATCGACCTTTTCCGGCACCGGATCGTGGAGACCGGGCGGCTGCCGCTGTTCGGCTTCTTCACCGCGTTCATCCTCACGTTCGTGCTGACGCGGGTGATCGTCCGGCTGATCCGCGCCAACGTGAGCGGCTGGTTCGGCAACGTGCGGGCCGGCGACACCCACGTCCACCACGTCGTGTTCGGCGTGGTGCTGATGCTGGTCGGCGGCGTCGCGAGCCTCGCCACCCCCGACGCCTACGTCGCGCTCGACTGCGCTGCGGCCGTCGTGTTCGGGGCGGGTTCCGCGCTCGTGCTGGACGAGTTCGCGCTGCTGCTGCACCTCAGCGACGTCTACTGGACGGAGAAGGGCCGCGCGTCCGTCGACGCCGTCTTCGTCGCGATCGCCGTCACCGGGCTGCTGCTGCTCGGCATCCGCCCGTTCGGGTTCGCCGACGCCGTCCCCGACCCGGCGGGCAGCGCCCTCGCGCGGGCGTACTTCGCCTCCACCGTCGCCAACCTCGTCCTCGCGGTGATCACCCTGCTGAAGGGCAAGATCTGGACGGGCCTGATCGGGCTGTTCCTGCCCGTCCTGCTGGTGGTGGGGGCGATCCGGGTGGCGCGTCCGGGCTCGCCGTGGTCGCGCTGGCGGTACGGCCCGGACTCGCGCAAGTACCAGCGGGCCGTGCACCGGGAGGTCCGGTTCCGGCGGCCGCTGATCCGGGCGAAGATCTGGGTGCAGGAGTTCATCGCCGGCCGCCACGACCTCATCCCGCCGGAGCTGCTGCAGCGCAGCGCCGACGCCGCCGAGCGCGCCCGCCGCCGCCGGGTGGCCCGCGCCGCCCGCAAGGCCGCCGCCCGGGACCGCCGCCGGGCCGCGGCCCGGGATCAGCGCCGCGCCGCGGCGCGGGAGGAGCGCCGGGCCGCCGGCCGCGGACGGCGGAGCGTCGCCGACCGCCTCCAGCGCCGCGCCTTCGCGCGCGGCCGCACGAGCGCCGCCGCCCGCCGCCTGACGCGCCGCCTGGGCGTCGACGAGCCACCGCAGCCGTCTCCGCCGCCCCGCCCCCGCCGCAAGCTCCCCACCCGCCGCTGACCCGAGCCCGCCGAGTCCGGCCTCGGACCAGGGGCCCGCACGAAGCCGCTCGCCGTGACCCTCGGCAGTGCTCGTGCCCGGCCACGCGGCGACCCGAGCCGTCGCGATCGCGAGCGAAGCCAGGTTCGAGCTTGCGAGAACCTGATCGCGCAGCGAGCCCCCAGGGCGAGTCGGAGCGATGCGGCGATCGCACGTATTGTCCGTTGAAGGAAGGCCGTCTAACGGCCTGACGCCAAGGACAATACAGATTGAACAGTGTCGGCTTCGGCGGCGGTCTTGTCGGGGCGGTAGCGGAGGACGCGGGCGAAGCGGAGGGCGATGCCGCCGGGGTAGCGGGGACTCTGCTGGACGCCGTCGAAGGCGATCTCGACGACGAGCTCGGGCCGGACGTGGACGGTCCAGCCGTCCTCGCGGACGGCGAGCTCGCGGAGCCTCTCGGTCTGCCAGGCGAGGAGCTCGTCGGTGAGGCCCTTGAACGTCTTGCCCAGCATGACGAAGCCGCCGGTCTCGGGGTCGCGGGCGCCGAGGTGCAGGTTGGACAGCAGGCCCTGGCGGCGGCCGTGGCCCCATTCGACGGCGAGGACGACGAGGTCGAGGGTGTGGCGGGGCTTGACCTTGATCCAGCCGGCGCCGCGGCGGCCGGCGGTGTAGGGGGTGTCGAGGGACTTGACGAGGACGCCCTCGTGGCCGCGGGCGACGGCGTCGTCGAAGAAGTCCTTGGCGGCGGACGGGTCGGCGGTGACGATCCGCGGGATCCGCAGGTGCTCGGGGACGGCCCGGACGAGCGCCGCGTTGCGGTCGGCGCCGGGCGCGTCGAGCAGGTCGTCGCCGTCGAGGTGGACGACGTCGAAGAGGAACACCGTGAGGGGCACGGGCTCGGCGTCCTTGGCGGTGCGGGTCGCGGTGCGGGCGGCGGTGACCTGGAACGGGTACGGGGCGCCGTCGGGGCGCAGCGCGATGACCTCGCCGTCGAGCACGGCGTCGCGGACGGGCAGCTCGCGGACGGCGGCGACGACCTCGGGGAGGCGGGGGGTGATGTCGTCGAGGGTCCGGGTGAACACGCGCACGTCGCCGTCGCGGACGTGGATCTGGGCGCGGATGCCGTCGAGCTTCCACTCCACGGCGGCCTCCGCCTTCAGCTTGGCGAACGCCTCGTCGACCGACGGCGCGGACGCGGCGAGCATCGGCTTGACCGGGCGCCCGACCTCCAGGGTGAACGCGTGCAGCCCGGCGGTGCCGTCGGCGAGCGCGGCGGTGGCGACGGGGCCGAGGGAGCCGCGCAGCATGACGGCGCGGCGGACCTCCGCGGACGGCACGCCGGCCGCCGCGGCGATCGCCTCGGCCATCACCCCGTCGAGGGCGCCTTGGCGCAGCTCGCCGGCCAGCAGCCGGATGAGGAAGCCCTGCTCGTCGCGGGTGGCGCGGCCGAGCAGGGCGGCGACCAGCTCGCGGCGCCGGGCGACGGACCCGGCGCCGGAGACGGCGCCGATCCCGGTGAACGCGGCGTCGACCTCGGGAACGGTCAGGGACGGCTCGGCGGCGGGCGGCGGGACGTCGCGCAGCGCGGCGTAGCCGACGCCGATCTGCCGCTGCGGCAGCTCGCCGGACAGGTAGGCGACCACGGTCGCGGCCTCGCCGGGCTCGGCGTCGCGCAGGCACTCCGCGAGCGCCGTGATCTTGGCCTTGCGGCCGGAGGTGCCGGCCACCTCCCGGGACGTCCGCGCGATCTCCGCTATCAGCACCTCCCCATTGTGACCACGGGGTCTGACAATTGACCCGGGCGGGACCCCTGGTCAGCCGAGGCGGTCCTGACTACGTTGACCAGTGGCGGGGTCGATGGCGCGCGGGGGAGTGAGGAGCGGGGCGTGGGGCTGCAGCGCGAGCCGTTCCACCGGGTCTACTCGGCGCCGGAGCCGCCGTCGCCGAAGCGGCGGCCGCGGCTGGCGGTGCTGCTGGTCGCGCTCGTGGCGTTCGGCGGAGCCGCCGTGGCGGTGTTCCTGCTGCTGCCGGGGCACGGGAAGGACGCGGCGGCGCCGCGGACGCCGCCGTCCGGCACCGGGACGCCGGGCGGGGCGGCCGGCGGGACGGCGGAGCCGACGCGCCCGTCGGAGACGCCGATGCAGGAGCAGACGGTGGCGTCGCTGCCGAAGCCGTGCGCGATGGTCTCGGACCGGACCGTCGGCCGGACGATCCCGAAGGCCAGGCGGGCGGAGAGCGCGAACTCGACCTTCACGACGTGCACGTACACGGCGCAGGGGCCGAGGTTCCGGTGGCTGCGGGTCGAGGTGAACCTGCACGCGCCCGCGAGGACGCCGACGCCGGTGCAGGACGCGGAGGGCGACTACCGGGCGTCGTGGACGGAGGCGCACAGCGCGCCGCTCGTCCGCACGATCAGCCTGCGGCGGCAGCGGGGGATCGGCGACGAGGCGTACCGGTGGTTCAAGGCGGACGAGGGGCAGCCGACGGTGGTCGGCGAGGTGACGACGCGGTTCCGGAACGTGCTCGTGACGGTCAGCTACAGCGAGCAGGCGGCGAAGGGCCGCGCGGACGCCCGGGAGGGGGCGTGCCTCGGTACGGCGGAGGGCGTCGCGCGGGAAGTGCTGGCCACCTTGGCGCATTTCTGACCTGAATCGGCCGATCATGGCTTATTTTCTGTCAGGACCTTCTAAGGTGTTTCCGGTAAAGGGGAGGAAGTGCGGCGGCCGTGCTCCCACTCGTGTCCGGCGGCCGGCGTGCTTTGCGGCGCATGGGGAGGAGGAGGTCGACGACGTGACCGTTTCCGCGGTTGGAGTGTCCTGGGTGAGGTGATCTCCAGGTCAGCAAGCCGTTCTCGCCGACTGGGCCGTGGAGTGGACCCCGCTCCACGGCCCTCTGCGTTCCCGCTTCCGGACCATCGGAAAACCGTGCGGTATTCGGCTGCTGCCATTCCGTCACCGAATTCGTTTCGGTTTCGGCGGAAATGGTCGCGGAGTAGAACCGGTTACGATTTCGCGAGTCCCGCACGAACCCACACGTCACGAGCCCGGCCGTCCAGGAATCCGACCTCGTCGAAGAACGCCGTGCACTTGCGGAACGCCCACGCCATCGTCTCCCGGCGGTGCTCGCTGCGCGCCGCGACCCGGCGGGCCACCTTCGGGTCCAGCCCGACCGCCGCGTAGCACGACGGATGGATCACCTGCGTCGCCATCAGCCGGGTGCCCTGCGCCAGCGCGTACGCCGCCGCCCGCCGCCGTACCGGCGACGCGCGCGCGACGAGCCGCTTCAGCTCCTCCCGCGCGTACCGGATGTGCCGCGCCTCCTCGATCACGTGGATCCGGGTGACCTGCCGGATCATCGGCTGCACGGCCTCGTCCGGGAACGTCAGCCGCTGGAACGCGTCGGTGAACTCCTCCACCACCAGCGTCCCCGCGAACATCGGCATCGGGTCGTACACGGCCCCGAACAGCTTCGCGAAGTGGTACTCCGCCGCGCGCGGCCGGTGGGTGCGCAGCCCGCAGGCGCGCACCATCCGGGCGAACATCTTCGAGTGCCGGCACTCGTCGGCGATCTCCGTCAGCGCGTAGGCGACGTGCTCGCTGTCATAGCGGCTCCGGTAGGCGTGCTGGACGAGCGACTGCATCAGCAGCATCTCCGACCAGATGCCGAACGAGGCGATGCTGCACATCTCCCGCTTGGTCAGCTCCACCCGCTGCCGGTGCGTCAGGCCATCCCAGAGCGGCGTCTCGTAGATCGACACCAGCTGCGGCGGCGCGTACCAGACGTCGGGGTCCTGCGGCGCGTCCCAGTCGACGTCGGCGTCCGGGTCGAAGGAGTGCTTGCGGGACGTCCGCAGCAGCCGCTCGGCGACCACCTCCCGGTCGGTGAGCTCCAGCGTGTGGTCGCCGTCCTTGCAGCGGATCCGCGCGGTCCAGGTCGTGGGGCGGTCGGTCAGCAGTTCGGGGGGCATCGATCCTTCTCCTCTCCTGGGGGAGGCCGAGGAGGGCCGCGCGGGGCCGTGCGCCGCACGGCGGGCCCGGCCCTATTGCACGGGGATGCGGGCGAGCAGGCGGGTGGACGCCGGCGAGATGCGGGAGAGGGCGTGCAGCAGGTGGCCCTCGAAGTTCACCGGGACCACGGCCTTGTTCTTGATGATGGCGTCGACGACCCGCTCGGCGACCTTCTCCGGCGGGTAGTTGCGGAGCCTGAGCGCCTTCTGGCCGCGGGCGCGGGTCCGCTCGCGGTGCGCCGCGTCGCCGCCGACGAACGTCGCGTTCCTGACGATGTTGGTGCCGGCGAAGCCGGGGCAGACGGCGGTGACGCCGATGCGCGAGGACGCCAGCTCGGCGCGCAGGCACTCGCTGAGCATCAGCACGCCGGCCTTGGTGGTGCAGTAGGCGGGCAGCGACCGGGTCGGTGCGAACGCGGCGGCGGACGCGATGTTGACGATGTGGCCGCCGAAGTTGGGCTTGTCGGGCTTGTTCGGCAGCGCGTTGACGCGCTCGACCATCTGCTTGCCGAACAGCCGCGACCCGTGGATGACGCCCCACAGGTTCACGCCGAGGATGCGGTTCCAGTCCTCGACGCCGTGGTCGAGGAACGGGCCGCTGACGGCGATCCCGGCGTTGTTGACGACGATGTCGGGGACGCGGTGGGCCTCGCGCACCTCGGCGGCGAACGCCTCCATCGCGGCGGCGTCCGCCACGTCCACCTCGTAGGCGCCGCCGCCCGGGCCGAGGGTCTTGGCGAGCGTCACGGTCCGCTCGGCGGACGGCAGGTCGATGTCGGCCGCCAGGACGGTCGCGCCGCGCTCGGCGAGGGCCAGCGCGATGGCGCGGCCGAACCCGCTTCCGGCCCCGGTGACGACGGCGAGCGCCCCATCGAAGTGCGCGAGTGGCATGCAGACCTCCGAGATGTCCCGAGCGGAATGATCCCCAACCGTACTCAGCCCGCCGCGGCGTCCGCGATGACCGCGTCGACCTCCGCCTTCCGCGCGACCTCCTCGGCCGCGAACCGCTCGGCGTCGAGCTTCTCGGCGATGTCCTCGTCCTGGTTCATCAGCGCCTCCAGGTCGGCCTTGGACATGTCGAGGACGCCCATGTCGTCGTAGGTCCGCTGGATGCGCTCGCTCCACAGGCCGATGTCCTTGACGCACGGGACGATCCGGCTGAACAGCAGGCTCTGGAACATCTGCATGTAGGGGGAGTTCTCCACCATCTCATCGACCTCCTTGGGGTCGATGCCGAAGTTGGTCCAGATCTCCCGGCCGCGGATGCGGTCGCGCATGAGGTAGCAGCCCTCGATGACGAAGTCCTCGCGCTCCTTCAGCTCGGCCGCCGACAGCTGCTTGTAGTAGTCGCGCAGGGCGAGCCGCCCGAACGCGACGTGCCGGGCCTCGTCCTGCATGACGTAGGCGAGGATCTGCTTGGGCAGCGGCTTGGTGGTGATGTCGCGGATGACGCCGAAGGCCGCGAGCGCGAGGCCCTCGATGAGCACCTGCATGCCGAGGTAGGGCATGTCCCAGCGGGAGTCGGTGAGGGTCTCGTTCAGCAGGTCCTGCAGCTTGGTGTTGATCGGGTAGACCATCCCGACCTTCTCGTGCAGGAACCGCGTGAACAGCTCGACGTGCCGGGCCTCGTCCATCGTCTGCGTGGCGGAGTAGAACTTGGAGTCCAGGTCCGGCACCGACTCGACGATCCGGGCGGCGGTGATCATCGCGCCCTGCTCGCCGTGCACGAACTGGGAGAACTGCCAGGACGTGGAGTGCTGCCGCAGCTCGCCGCGCTGCTTCTCGGTCAGCTTGTCCCAGTACTCGGTGCCGTAGATGGCGAGGGACTGGTCGGGGACGCCGAGGACGTCGTACGGGTCGACCTCCAGGTCCCAGTCGATCCGCTTGACCGAGTCCCACTGCTTGTCCTTGCCCTTCTGGTACAGGGCGAGGAGGCGGTCGCGGCCGTCGTCGTACTCCCAGGTGAACCGGGCGTCGCCGGCCAGCGGCACGTTCCAGGTGGACTTGTCGACGGGCTCGGTGTAAAGGTCATGGGTCGACACGGGCGTTCCTCCCCGAGGTGCGACGTACGATGTACGTAAGACGTACGTTGTACGTACCGTGTCACGGTGCACTTACGGGTGTCAACGGCGGGAAGGGACGGGACCGATGAACGGCGACGTGACGTCCGACACGCCGGCGCCGCGACCCGTCCTGACCAGGGCGCGGATCGTGCAGGCGGCGGTCGGGCTGATCGAGCGGGAGGGCACGGGCGCGCTGTCCATGCGCCGCGTGGCGGGCGAGCTGGGCGTCGCGGTGATGTCGCTCTACAACCACGTGCCGAACAAGGACGCGCTGCTCGAGGGCGTCGCCGAGCACGTCATCGCCGGCCTGGAGCTGGAGGACGACCCCGACGAGCCGTGGCAGACGAGGGCGCGCGCCCTCGTGCGGGCGTTCCGGAAGGTCGCGCACGACTACCCGCGCTGCATGACGATCGTCCTCACCCACAAGATCGACACCCAGCTCGGGCTGCGCCCCGCCGAGCGGGCCCTCGCGCTCGCCGACGCCGCCGGCTTCGACGGCCCCACCTCGGTGCGGATCATGCGGGCGCTGATGGCCTATGCCCTCGGCGCGCAGCTCCGCGAGACCGGCGTCGTGAAGACGCTGGACAACCTCGTCGAGACCCAGGCCGACTCGTGGGCGAAGCTCGACGCCGCCGAGTTCCCGCACGTGGTCGCGCTCTCCGAGGAACTGGCCAGCCACGACCCGGAGACCGACTTCGAGTTCGGCCTCGACCTGCTCATCGGCGCCCTCGACGCCCTCCCGCGCGGGGCGGAGTAAGGCGCCCGGTCAGGCGAGGTAGGGGCTGAGGCCCTTCCAGCAGAAGTCGGTCATGTAGCGCGCCGCGTCCTCGGCGGTCACCTCGGGATGCCAGGTCCGCCACTGGGCGAGCCGCTCGCACGCGCCGATGATGATCTCGGTGAACGCGGCGATCGCGGGCTCGCCCGCCTGCGGGGCGAAGGCGGCGAGCACCCCGGAGATCAGCTCGCTCTGCTGCCGGCGGGTCGCCTCCACCGCCTCGACGGTCTCCTGCGACCCGGCGGCCGGCTCGCGCAGCAGCATCGCGAACGACTTGCTGTGCGCGTCGATGAACCCGAAGTAGGCGACCATGCCGCGCCACAGGATGTCCTCCGGGTCGGTGGCGCCCGCCATGGCCTTCTGGGTGACGTCCAGCAGCTCGGCCTTGGAGCGGCCGACGCACGCGACGAGCAGCCCGTCCTTGGAGCCGAAGTACTCGTAGAGCATCGGCTTGGAGACGCCGCAGCGCTCGGCGATCTCGTCCATCGAGGTGCCCTGGTAGCCGCGCTCGCCGAACACCTGCTCCGCCACGTCCAGCATCTGGCGCTCGCGCTCCGCGCGCGACATCCGGCGGCGGCGCTGCGGACGGTGCGGTGTGGCGGCGCTCACAGCGGAATCCCATCTGTTGGACCTACCGTCAGTAAGCTACCCATAGTAACTTACTCCGAGTAGGTTACCGCGAGAGGACGGGATATGAGCGAGCGCGCCCCGGCGATCGTCATCATCGGCTCCGGCTTCGCCGGGCTCGGCATGGCCATCCGCCTGAAGCAGTCCGGCTTCCACGACTTCGTCATCCTGGAGAAGAGCGAGGCCCTCGGCGGGACCTGGCACGACAACACCTATCCCGGCTGCGCCTGCGACGTCCCGTCGCACATGTACTCCTTCTCCTTCGAGCTCAACCCGGGCTGGTCCCGGATGTTCGCCCCGCAGCCCGAGATCCGCTCCTACATGGAGCGCACCGCCGACAAGTACCGCGTCCGCGAGCACATCCGCTTCGGCAGCCACGTCGACAGCATGGAGTACCAGGACGACGCGCGCCGGTGGAACGTCACCCTCACCGACGGGACCGTCCTCACCCCCCGGGCCGTCGTCTCCGGCATCGGCGCCCTGCACATCCCCTCGTTCCCCGACCTGCCGGGCATCGAGAGGTTCGAGGGCACCACCTTCCACTCCGCCGAGTGGGACCACTCCTACGACCTCACCGGGAAGCGCGTCGCCGTCATCGGGACGGGCGCGTCCGCGATCCAGTTCGTCCCGCAGGTCGCGAAGAAGGCCGAGGAGCTGGTGCTGTTCCAGCGGACGCCGCCGTGGATCCAGCCCAAGCCCGACTTCACCTTCCCCAAGCCCGTCCGCACCGCGTTCGGCAAGGTGCCCGGCGCCGCCCGCGCGTTCCGCAACGGCATCTACTGGGCCCTGGAGGCCCGCGCGATCGGCTTCACCATCGACCCACGGCTGTCCTTCCCCCAGGAGAAGCTCGCCCGCCGGCACCTGGAGAAGCAGATCCCCGACCCGGAGCTGCGTGCCAAGGTCACGCCGGACTACACCATCGGCTGCAAGCGCATCCTGCTCTCCAACGACTACTATCCGGCCCTGACCCGCCCGAACGTGACCGTCGAGACGTCCGGCATCGCCGAGGTGCGGGAGCGCTCCGTCGTCACGGAGGACGGCGAGGAGTACGAGGTCGACTGCATCGTCTACGGCACCGGGTTCAAGGTGGTCGACGCGCTCAACGAGCTGCGCGTCACCGGCCGCGACGGCGTCAAGCTCCAGGAGATCTGGGCGGACGGCATCGAGGCGCACCGCGGCACCACGATCCCCGGCATGCCGAACTTCTTCATGCTGCTCGGCCCGAACACCGGCCTCGGCCACAACTCCGTCGTCTTCATGATCGAGGTGCAGATCCAGCAGGTGCTCAGCTGCCTGCGGCTGCTGCAGGAGTCCGGCGCCGTCGCGATCGAGCCGAAGCCCGAGGCGTCCCGCCGCTTCAACGACCGGATGCAGCGGCGGCTGCGCCGCGCCGTCTGGCACGAGGGCGGCTGCAACAGCTGGTACCTCGACGACCAGGGCGTCAACCGGACGCTGTGGCCCGGCCACACCTTCGAGTTCTGGGCCGGCAACCGCAAGGCCAAGCCGGAGGAGTACGTCCTCACACGCTAGGCGGCGGCCCCGCCGGATGCGCGGGTGCCGGGGACGTGTTAGGCAGGGGGCATGCCCAAGCCACTGATGCCGCGGCGCCTGCGCCGCATCAACAAGGCCGTCACGAACCGGGTGCAGGGCGTCTACGCGCCCTACCTGCCGCCGCTCGCGGTCATCGTCCACAAGGGGCGGACGTCCGGACGGGAGTACCGGACGCCCGTCACCGCGTTCCGCAGCGGCGACCGGCTCATCGTCGGCCTGCCGTACGGGGCCGACACCGACTGGGTGCGCAACCTGCTCGCCGAGGGGCGCGGCGGGGTGGAGCGGCTCGGCCGCGTCCGGCGGATCGCCCACCCGCGCGTGCTCACCGCCGCCGACGCCGCCGAACTGCCGCCCGCCGCGCGGGCCGTCACGCGCTACATGGACGTGCTGGTCGCCGACCTGGACGGCTGACCTGGACGACCGGCCCGGACGACCGGAACGGACGGCCTGGACGGGGCCCGGCTACTTCTCCGGCGCGAACATCGGCCGGAAGCCCGCGACGAGCTGCCGGACCACCGGCCGCTGCTCGTCGGGCGTGCGGCCGCGCAGGTCGTGGACCGGGTCGAGGCCGTCGTAGTAGGGCGCGAGCGCCAGGAACGGCAGCAGCGTGAGGATCATCGTGGCGAGGACCTGGAGGTCGGCGTCCTCGCGGATGCCGCCCTGCGCCTTCCACAGCTCCAGCGTCGGATGGATGACCTGCAGGTAGTGCTGGTTCGCGGTGTCGCGCACCACCGACCGGACGCTGTTGTCCAGTTCGAAGTTCGTCGCGGCCGTGACCGCCCGCTCCAGCGGGTGGTCGGCCATGTACTCGGTCCAGTCGCACAGGACGTCGAACAGCCACTCGTCGAAGGACTGGTCGAAGTCGACGCGGGCGATCCGCCGCTCCATCTCCTCGCGGATCCGGCGCGACGCCTCGTCGCAGACGAACGCGAAGAACTCCAGCTTGTCGCTGAAGTACTGGAACAGCGACCCCTTGGCGATGCCGGCCTCGCGGGCGATGGTGTTGAGGCTGCCGGTGGAGTACCCGTGCTCTCCGAACTCGCGCATCGCCACCTCGAGCACCCGTTCCCGCTTGGCGACGTTGAGGCGGAACCACGTGGACGTTGGCATGGACCCCTTCGACTTTCCGTCAGGAACCGGTAACCCTGAGGTCAGGATAACCGTCCATCGCATCTCGTGTGAACCAAATGTCACTCTCGCGCGTCGGTCTCCGCGTCCGCGGCCGGCTCCAGGTACCGCAGCGTGAACTCGGCGGAGGCGAAGTCGCCGCCCTGCGGGGTCCCCGGCCCGACGAACGTGTCCGGAATGCCGTGGTCGGCGGCGTCGTCGAGGGGCCGGTAGCCGAGCCGGTCGTCCAGCTCCCAGAACCGCCGCGCGTTCGCCGACACCGCGTACGCCGCGAGGAACCCCGGCGCCGGGACGGTCAGCGCCGCCAGCACGAAGCCGGCGCAGTCCCGGTGGCTCAGCCAGGTCGCCAGGTGCCGCGGCTCGTCCGGCACCGCGTCGAGGCTGCCGATGCGCAGGCACACCACGTCCAGCCCGAACTTGTCGACGTACAGCCGCGCGAGCGCCTCCACCGCGACCTTGCTGACCCCGTACAGGCCGTCCGGGCGCGGCGGCATCTCCGCCGACACCGTCTCGGTGGACGGGTACAGGCCGGTCAGCCGGTTGCTGCTCGCCAGCACCACCCGCCGCACGCCGGTCACCCGCGCCGCCTCCAGCATCCGCTGCGTGCCGAGGATGTTGCCCTCGACCAGCTCGGGGAACGGCGCCTCGTCGCGCACCCCGGCGAGATGGACGATCGCGTCCGCGCCCGCGACGATGTCCGCCGCGTCCGACAGGTCGGTGCGGTGCACCACCTCGTTCGGCGCCTCCGCCTCCAGCGGCACCCGGTCGGCGAGCACCAGCGTGCCCGCCGCCTCGCGCAGCGGCCCCCGCACGGCGGACCCGACCCGGCCCGCCGCCCCCGTCAACACGATCCTTCCCAACGTCATGGTCAGCAGTGTCGCAGTGTTGATGCAATCCCGGCCCAGCGGGCTCGCCTGGCGGCTCGCCCGCTGACCGTGATCGGGCGAGCGCGACCTCGCTTCGCGAGCTTCCCGGTGGGGCTCGCCTTCGGCATCGCCCCACCGGTCAGATAGCGCGCTCGCGTGGCGGTTCGGGTGCGAGCGGGTTCGCTCTGCGGGTCAGGTGGCGTGCTTGCGTGGCGGTTCGGGTGCGAGCGGGTTCGCTCTGCGGGTGGCTAGATTCGTCGGCATGTGCGTGTCCATGGACCGGGCCGCGTTCTCCGGGACGACGCTCTTCGCGGGGCGGCGGCGGCATCCCGAGCACGGCCTCATCGAGGTGCTCGGGTACCAGAACACGGCCGTGAACCTCGCGGGCGGCCCGAACGCGATGCTGCTGCACGTGCCCGCGCGCGCCCTGACGCCGGAGAACTTCCTCGCCCTCCGGCCGGACGAGGCGGACGTGCTGAACCTGATGGTGGACGCGCTGACGCCGGTGCCGGTCGCGACGATGGACTGGATGGGGGCCGCCGGACCCGGCGTGCGGGTGTTCGACCACGACGTCTACACCGTCCTGCTGGCCGAGGACCCGGCCCTGATCCCGGCGGCGCTGGACCGCGTTCCGCCGCACCGGAGGCCGCGACCCGACCCCGAACTGATGGATTTCTACGCGACGCATTTCCCCCGGCACGTGGTCATTCTCTGCTGCTTCGACAATGCGGACGCGCGCCGGGCGAAACCGCTGCTGATGTGGTACGAGCCGGACGATCCGGACCGCGTCGTCGTGCCCGCGCTCGACTGCCACACCGGCGGTGCGCCGCGCCTGGACGAGCCCGTCCGCGCCGACCACTGGGTCGTCTTCGGCGCCGACGGCGCGTCCGGCGAGGCGTGGGAGCCCGTCGCCTATCCCGGGGGAATGCGCTACAGCCTGCGCGAATACCTTCCGGACGCGGTGGCGGGATCGTACGTCTCGGGCGCCGCGCCGAACGGCGACTTCGCGATCGCCTACGACGACCTCCTCGCCGGGCGGCTCGACCGGGTCGAGCGGCTCGCCCCGTCCTGACCGGCCGGTGCGCGTCACCTGATAATCCGGGGCGGCGGCCGGGGGCGGTAATTCGTCGCTCGCTGACAACCTTTTCCGGGCGCCTTGAAACGTCATTCGCCGCCTGATTCAGTCGTCCTGTTGACCGGGTCTCGACGGGTGGAGGTGGGGGCGGGTGCGGATGCGTTCACGGTCGGCCGGCGGCGCGCTGTTCGCGGGGCTCGGGGTGGCGGCGGTGCTCGCGGTGTCGGGCGCGTCCCCGGTGATCGCCGAGCCCGCGCCGTCCACCTCTCCGTCCGGGGAGTCGCCGTCGCCGACCGACAGCCCGTCGCCGACCGACACCCCCACGCCGACACCGACGGACTCGCCGACGGGCGACCCGACCACGCCGCCGCCGGACACCGGCTCGCCCACGCCCACGCCGCCGGACAGCTCCTCGCCGGCGCCGTCGCACACGCCGACGCACGCCCCGGGCGACCCGCACGATCCGGGCCGGCCGGCGAAGCCGGTGCTGTCGGTCGCGGCCACGGTGTCGTCGGCGACGGTCCGCCCCGGCGGCTCGATCACCGCCACCGTCCGGGTGTCGGCGTCCGGCGCGACCGCGTCCGGCGCCGTGCTCCGGGCGTCGGTGACGGGCGGCGCCACGGCCACCCCGTCCGAGCAGGGCCTCGGCGGAGTCGGTGCGGGTGGGACGTCCGCGACGGTGACCGTCCAGGTCCCGTCCGGGGCGAAGCCGGGGACGATCCGATTCACCGTCCGCGCGTCGGCGTCGCATGCGGCCGCCGAGACCCGGACCTACACGATCGTCGTCACCGAACCGTCCGGCGCGCTGCCGCCCGGGATCAGCGCGGACGCGCTGCCGCCCGGCGTCCCGCCGGTCACCCCCGAGGGCGTGCCGGGCGGGCTGACCGGGCCGGACGTCGTGCTGCCCCCGGTCGTCGGCCCGCAGACCGCGCCCGCGCCGATCGCACCGGTGCCGGTGGCGAACCTGCGGGCGCTGCCCCGGGACTCCTCGGACCTCGACGACCTGACCGCCCTGCAGGCCGGCGTGCTCGCCGCGATGGCGTCCTCGGTGACGCTGCTGCTGCTCAGACTGCGGCTGGCCCGCCGGGAGGGAGTCTCGCCCCGGCGGCCCGGCCGCGTCCACCTCCGGTTCCGCCGAGCCCGTCCCCGCCTCGACGGGCCGCCGGTGCGGCCCGTCCCGCCGCGGCCGGTGCGGCCCCGGCCGCGCCCCGCCGCCCCGCCGCCCGTGGCGGTGTGGACGGTCGCGTCGTGGACGACCCCGGAGGCCCGGGCGGCGCTGCGCGCGGAGGCGGCACCGAAGCTGGACTGGCGGAGACCGGAGCCGCAGCCGGAGCCGGAGCCCGCCGCGCGGCGGCGCCGGAGCGGGCGCGCCCGCCGCGGCCCGCGCCTGGCGCTCCTCCCCGCCCGCGCCCGCTGAACCGCCGTGCCGGGCGTTCGCGGCGGGGCCCCGCCCGTCCCGGGAGCCCGGGACGGGGACGCCGCGTCAGCGGGCCAGCCGGATGAGGATGCGGCACACCTCGTCGATGATCTCGGTGGCGTCCGCCTCGTCCTCGGCCGTCGCGATCTCCCGCCCGGCCTCGCCGATCACGGTGGTCAGCACCAGGCTGAGCACCTCACCGGCGCGGCCCGCCGGGGTGCCGGCCGTCCCGTGCAGCAGCTTGGTGTTCTGCGCGATCCAGTGCTGCGCCCGGCTGCGGCGCATCAGCGACGAGCCGGACGGACCCTCGCCGCCGTGGAACAGCCGCGCCGCCTCCCGCCGCTCCCAGCACACCCGCAGATAGGCGCGGGCGCCCGCGATGAACAGCGCGATCGGGTCGTCCTCGCCGGCCTTGCGGGCGGCGGACACGGCCTGCGCGGCGCTCCGCTCCTGCTCGTCGGTGAGCTCCTCCCACAGCGCCACGTACAGCCCGGCCTTGCCGCCGTAGTGGTGGTACAGGCTGCCGACGCTGATGCCGGACCGTTCGACGATCTCGGCGATGCCGGCGTCGGCGTAGCCGCGGTCGGCGAACACCCGCTGCGCCGCGGTCAGCAGCGCCTGCCGCGTGGCGTCCGCGCGCGCCCACTGCCGCCGGTCGGTGCCGGCCTCGCCCGCGCCGCCCGCCTGGCGCGCCCTGCTCGTGGTCATCCCCACATCGTGCCCGGATCGCGGCCCGGCCACCAGCACGCGGCGCCGGCCGCGTCCCGGTCCGGGCCGGCCGCGCCCCGGAACCGGCCGGCCGCGCCGCCTGCCGACCGCGACTCAGTACCAGTGGTGCGCCGACCACCAGGACCACGCGCCGCACGGGTCGTGGTAGCGGGCCTTGATGTAGCCGAGGCCCCAGGCGATCTGCGTGGGGGAGCTGGTGCGCCAGTCGGGGCCCGCGCTGGCGAGCTTGGAGCCGGGCAGCGCCTGCGGGATGCCGTACGCGCCGCTGCCGGGGTTGACGGCCCGCTCGTTCCAGCCGCTCTCGTGGTTCCAGAGCGTCAGCAGCGACGACCAGCAGTTGCCCCAGCCCTTGGCCGCGTTCATCTTCTTGCCGTACGCCTTGTTCTCCGTGGCGCTCGGGTTGGACTTGGCGAGCCGCTCCTTCTCCTTCTCGGCCTTCAGCTTCGCGCGCGCCGCCGCGTCCTTCTTGGCCTGCTCCTTGAGCTTCTTCATGTACGCCTGGTGCTCCTTGTAGGCGCGCTCCTTGGCGGCCGCTATGGAGTCGGCGGTGACGGCGTCCATGTCGAAGCCCTGGAGATGGGCGAGCATGTCGTTGGTCGACAGGCCGCTCGACGCGGCCTTCGGCGGCTCGGCCCCGCCGAGGACCTTGTCCCAGTCGACGAACGCCACGGCCCCGGCGAGCACCGCGATGCCCGCGACGGTGATGGTGACGTTGTGCGTGAGCAGCTTCCAGGCCCGCCGCCGCTTTCCGGGGCCGGAGCGCGCGGGCAGCGCCCGCGCGTCCTCCCCGGACGGTCCGTACGGGCCGGACGCGTCCGGCGGGGCGAGCGTGTCGAGCGACTCGGGGGACGGCCGGGGCGCGGGGACCCGGGCCTCCCGGCGACCGCCGGCGCCCCGCTCCCGGGCCCGCCGCCGACCGCCGCCCCGCTGCTCGGAGCGGGTGCGGTCGGAGGCGGAACCGGTGCGTCTGCGCGTGCCGTGACTCTGTGGCATAGGAGAAGACTGCCTTATCGCCCGGGTCTTGTGTTGTCGATGACGATGTACGCAGGCGATGTCACAGCCGGTTCACCGCGCCTCCCGGCCGGCTCCGCCCGGTCAGAGCTCCAGGTCGCCGGCCGCGAGCCGGGCCGGCTGGAGCGCCTCGAACAGGTCGCGGTGCATCCCGTCGAACGGCGCGAGCGCGCCCTCCGGGTCCTCCAGCGCGAGGTTCGCGGCGTTGACCCGCTCGCGTCCCGCGGCGGTGATCTGCACGAGGGTGGCGCGCCGGTCGCGGGGGTGCCGGGCGCGCTCGACGAGCCCGGCGGCCTCCAGTTGGTCCACGGTCAGCTTCACGGTCGTCGGATGCATCATCAGGATCCGGCCGAGGGTGCTGAGCCGGGCGTTGCCGTGCCCGATGAGCGCCAGCGTGGTCAGCAGGAAGTAGCCGGTGCGGCTCAGCCCGAACCGTTTGAGCTCGGTGTCCAGCGCCTTCTTGAGCATCTGGTGGAGCCGTTCGACCGAGCTGATCGCCATGAACGGCCACGGCCCGCCGGCCATGCCCTGCCCCGACCAGCGGTCCCTGATGCCGGTGACCAGCGGGTCCACGCCGTCCTCCCGGGCTTGTTCCGCGCCTCGCCGCGCCTCGATACGCACGCCCGAGATCGTAGCTTCGGACAAATCATGATGTAAGTACTCGCTTCTTAGAACTTCTTCCAATAGAGTGCTCCAGATCACAAGCGGGACCAGAGTGTCCGTGTGACCCTGGTGGTCCCGTGAGTGGTACCGGTCTCGACCGAGACCACAGGTGGCGCGGAACACCCGTAGGACAGCGGCGCCCCCGTGGCAGGGCAGGGAACCGGAGTATCGGATGAGCGCCGACGTCCGAGAACGAAGGAGGCTGGGATGACCCTTCACGCACCCCCCGCGGGGGAGGGCACCGGCTGATGGCCCTGAGCCTGACGAAGGCCCCGGACCTGGCACGCAGACGGGTCGAGCGCGCGCTCGACGAGACCGGGCTGCTGTGCGTGACCCTCCTGGAGGGGCTGCGCCGCACCTGGGACCTGCGGCAGTGGTGGGGCGAGTTCGTCGAGCAGTGCTGGTTCCTCGCCCGGGTGACCAGCGTGCCGGTGATGCTGATCGCGGTGCCGCTCGGCGCCACCATCTCGTTGCAGGTCGGCGACATCGCCCGGCAGCTCGGCGCCCAGTCGGGCACCGGCGCGCTGCTGACCGCCGCGATGATCCAGCAGGTGGCCCCGCTGGCCGCCGCGCTGCTGGTCTCCGGGGTCGGCGGCTCGGCCATCACCGCGGACATGGGCGCCCGCAACATCCGCGACGAACTCGCGGCCATGGAAGTCATGGGCATCAACCCGATCCACCGCCTGGTCACCCCCCGGCTGTGGGCGGCGAGCATGGTGTCCGGCCTGCTCTGCTCCGTCGTGATCCTGGCGGGCGTGCTCGGCGGCTACTACTTCAACGTCATCCAGCAGGGCGTCAGCCCGGGCGCGTTCTTCGACGGCGCGACGACCCTGCTGCAGTTCTCGGACCTGGTGATCACCCTGTTCAAGGCGTGGATCTTCGGGTTCATCGCCGCCGCGGTCGCCTGCTACATGGGCATGAACTGCGATCTCGGACCGGTCGGCGTCGGCCGGGCGGTGAACAAGGCGGTGGTGGTCACCTCGATCGTGGTGTTCGCCACCAACTACATCCTCACCATGATCTACCAGGTCCTGTTCCCCCCGAGGTTCTGATGGTCGCCATTTCCCCCGTACGCAAGCTGGGCCGGGCCGTCAAGGGCCGCACCGCCGGGCTGTCGGCCTCGGCCAACCTGCCGATCTTCCTCGGCCGGGTGCTGTACCACCTCCTCTTCGACATCATCATCCGGCGCAAGTACGGCAAGACGCTGGCCAAGCAGGTCAGCGACATCACCGTCGGCGTCGGCGCGCTGGTGATCGGCGGCGGCATGATCTTCGTCATCGCGACGATGTCGCTGGCCACCGGCGCGATGGTCGGCCTGCAGGGCTACCCCGGACTCGAGCGCATCGGCGCGGAGGCGTTCACCGGGCTCGTCGCCAGCTACTCCAACGTCCGCGAGGTCACCCCGATCATCGCGGGCGTGGCGCTGGTCGCGCAGGTCGGCACCGGCTTCACCGCGGAGATCGGCGCGATGCGCATCTCCGAGGAGATCGACGCGCTCGAGGTCATGGGCATCAACTCGCTGGCCTACCTGGTGTGCACCAGGGTCGCGGCCGGCGTCATCGCCCTGGTCCCGCTCTACCTGGTGTCGCTGTTCATGGCGTTCTTCGCCACCCGGTTCATCACGATCCAGTACTTCGGCCTGTCGCCCGGCATCTACGACTACTACTTCCACCTGTACCTGCCGCCGATCGACGTGTTCTACAGCGTCATCAAGGTCGCCGTCTTCGCGTTCATCGTGATGTTCATCCACTGCTACCGCGGCTACTACGCCGCGGGCGGCCCGGTCGGCGTCGGCGTCGCCGCGGGCCGCGCGATCCGGGAGTCCACCATCCTGATGATCCTGATGAACCTGCTCCTGTCGTACATCTTCTGGGGCCACGGCAGCACGGTGAGGCTGACCGGATGAGCGACGAGAGCCTCTCCTCCCGGTCCCGGACCATCTTCGGCCTGGTCGGCGCCGGCGTGATCGCGGTCGCCGCGGTCGCCGTCGGGATCTCCACGACCCCGTCGTACGCGGGCTCCACCTACTACGACGCGACGTTCGGCACCGCCGGCCAGGGCCTCGACCCCGGCAAGTCGGACGTGAAGATCCGCGGCATCGCGGTCGGCGCCGTCGACAAGATCAAGCTCGACCGCGACGGCCGGGTGACCGTGAAGATCCGCGTCGACAAGGGGATCCGGGTCCCCGACACGGCCACCGCGACGATCGAGCCGGTCTCGGTGTTCGGGCCGAAGGACCTGGTGCTGGACCCCGGCGCGCACGAGCTGTCCGGCCCGTTCCTCAAGGACGGCGGGAGGGTCGTGAAGACCTCCGACCCGCAGGACCTGTCGCAGACGGCGTGGCCCGCCTACAACCTCACCAAGGCGATCAACCCGGACGAGGTGGAGACGATCCTCCACACCCTCGGCGCCGGGCTGTCCGGTGAGGGGCCGGCGGCGCGGCGGCTGATCCAGAACGGGTCGACGGTGGTGGACGCCACCTACGCGGACCGCGCGTACATCCGGGCGCTGCTGAACGACATCAACGGGCTGTCGGGCACGCTCGCCGCGCACGGCGACAACGTCATCCGCTTCACCGGCGACTTCAACACGCTGTCGCAGGTGATCAACGCGAAGCCCGACAAGATCGACCAGCTGCTGACCCAGGCGGGGCGGCTCGGCGACACCGTCGGCACGACGATGCGCGGGCACGGCGCCAACCTCGGCAAGATCATCGACAACGTCGGCGGGGTCGCCGCGACGGTGCGCTCCGAGAACGACAAGCTGCCGGTGCTGATGGACAGCCTCAACGGCTTCTTCGCCCTGCTGGCGCGCATCATCCGGATCCCGGGGCCGTCGGGCACCACGATCGCGCAGGCCAAGGAGGCGCTCAGCCTCGACCTGTGCCAGGTCTTCATCGACGTGTGCACCACCGACCCGTTCCAGCCCAAGGGCGGGACGGCGACCACGGCGGGAGGGCGGCCATGAGCCCGGTACGCGGCAAGGCCGCGCGCGGGCCGGAGTACACCACGATCCTGAAGTTCCTGGTGTTCCTCGTGGTGACCCTCCTGCTGACCTTCTACATCGGGCAGCAGATCCTCGGCACCAGCTTCAGCTCCCGCTACAAGCTGACCGCGACGTTCGACGACGTCACGGGCCTGCTCACCGGCGACGAGGTGAAGGTGGCGGGGACGCCGGTCGGCCAGGTGAAGAGCATCAAGGTGGTGCGCGGCAAGGCCGTGGTCGGGATGGCGGTCGACAAGGACGTCCGGCTGCCCGCCGACTCCACCGCCGCCGTCCGCTGGCGCAACGTGATGGGCCAGCGGGTCATCTACCTGGAGCCGGGCACCAGCCCCGCGAAGCTCGGCAACGGCGCCCGGGTACCGCACACCCGGTCGGTGGTGGACCTCGGCGAGATCCTCAACAACCTCGGCCCGCTCACCCAGAGCCTGGACCCGAACCAGCTCAACAAGATCCTCTTCTCGTTCTCGCAGGCGCTGGACGGCAACGAGCAGAACATCGCGCTGCTGACCGACAACCTCGACGCGCTGCTGCAGACCTTCGAGGCCCGCCGCGACACGATCAAGGGGATGATCGACAACTACGAGACGGTCAGCGACGCGATCGCCAAGCGGGACACCCAGATCGCGGCGAGCGTCGACAACCTGGCGTCGCTGACCGGCGTGTTCGCCGACAACCGCAAGCTGCTGGAGAACGCGGTCGTGCAGATCTCGGGCGTCACCACCAACCTGAACGCGGTGCTCGGCGGCAACGACGCGCAGCTCGCCCGCATCATCGACAACCTCGGCAAGTTCAGCGACACGTTCCGGCTGAACGTCGACCAGCTGGAGAAGATGGTGCAGCAGCTTCCGCTGACCCTCCGCGAGCTGTTCGCCTCCGCCAACGGCGGGCACTTCCTGCGCACCAACGCGCTGTGCCTGAACGTCGTGCAGGGGCCGTGCCCCTTCCCGATGCAGCTGCCGAAGGCGCCCGGCACGAAGCAGCCGTCCAAGCAGGACCTGACCAAGCTGAAGGCGATGCTGACGGGGAGTGGCGGCTGATGGCGCTCAAGTCCCTGCGGGACGTCAACCAGCGGCTCGTCGCGATCGTGACGCTCGCGGTGCTCGCCGCCGCGCTGATCTTCGCGTTCGCGATCGGCCAGCTCCACCTGTTCGACCAGGGCTACACGATGAGCGGCTACTTCTCCGACCAGGCCGGCATCAAGAAGGGCGACGACGTGCGCGTCGCCGGCGTGAAGTCCGGCCGGGTCACCGGGGTGGAGGCGGACTTCGCGCACGGCCGGGTCCTCATCACCTGGCACGTCAACGCCGGCATCGACCTCGGCCGCGACACCCGCGCGGAGATCGAGACGACGACGCTGCTCGGCGGCCGCTACCTGAAGCTGTCCGGCCCGGTCGCCAGGCCGTACCTGGCGAGCCTGCCGGAGTCCCGGCGGCGGATCCCGCTGGAGCACACCGGGGTCCCGTTCACCGTGCCGCAGGCGCTGGAGAACACCCAGAACATCGTCGGGAAGCTCGACGAGAAGAGCATGACGAAGCTGCTGTCGGAGGTCGCGGCGATCAGGTCGCCGGGCGCCGCGAAGCTGCACCGGGTCCTGGAGAACATCCAGGACCTGTCGCGCACGCTCAACGACTCCTACCCGCAGATCCAGAACCTGATCGAGGCCAGCAAGACCATCACCGGCACGCTGGCGAGCAAGGACGACAAGCTCCGGGAGATCATCGACTCCAGCCAGGTGCTGCTGCAGTCGCTGGTGAACCGGCGCAACGAGCTCGCCGCGACGATCGGGCAGGGCAGCCGGACGGTCCGCACCCTCGACAACGTCATCTCCAGGAACCAGAAGAAGCTGGACGCGCTGCTGGACAACCTGCACCTGCTGACCACCCGGCTGGCGCCGAACATGGACGCGCTGAACACCGACTTCTCGCTGCTCGGCCCGACGTTCCAGCAGGTCGCGAACCTGAAGGGGAACGGGCCCTGGATCGAGGGCGTGCTCACCGGGCTCGGTCCGATCCAGCCGCCGGGACCGATCTCCACGCGGCGTTCCCCAGCCGGGCAGGGAGGCAACTGATGGGCCGCCTCATTCCGACGAAGCCGGCCGGGGAGGCGCGGGGCGTCCCCTCGCGGGCGAGGCCGGGCGGACGGGCCCGGCCGGCGCGGGCCGTCGCCGCGGCGCTCGCGCTGGCGCTCGCCGCCGCGCTCGGCGGCTGCTCGGTCGGCTCGTCCGGCGGGGAGCGGACGATGACCGTCTACGTGCCGAAGGCGCGCTCGTTCTACCCGCAGTCGAAGGTCCTGGTGATGGGCGTCGACGTCGGGCGGGTCGACACGGTGAAGCAGCTGGACGACAAGATCAAGGTGACGTTCCACATCGGCCGGGACGTCCCGCTGCCGCAGGGCGTGCAGGCCTCGATCGTCCCGCTGAACCTGGTCGGCGAGCGGAACCTGGTGCTGCACCCGGCGTGGCGGCCGGGCGAGCCGAAGGAGACCTCCAACGTCATCCCGATCGAGCGGACGACCGTGCCGGTCGAGGTGGACGACGCGCTGAACTCCTTCACCAACCTGGCGAACGCGCTCGACCCGACCAAGATGCAGACCGCGCTCGGCAAGGCCGCCGACTCGGTCAACGGCAACGGCAAGGAGTTCAACGCCACGCTGGAGCAGAGCGCCCGGCTGGTGGAGAACGTCGCCGGGCAGGACAAGGACCTGATCGAGGTCGCGCAGAACCTCAGCAGGATGGCCGGGGTGGTGCGGGGCCGCGAGCAGGTGCTCGGCACCATGATCCAGGACTTCGGGCAGGCGACGCAGGTGCTCGCCTCCGAGCGGGGCGACCTGCAGGAGCTGATCGGCGCCGTGCTGGACCTGTCCAAGAACGGCGACAAGCTCCTCAAGAGGTACAAGGGGCAGCTGCCCTACGACCTCGCCGTCCTCACCCGGGTGGCGCTGGTGCTGAAGGGCAACGCCAAGCAGATCGCGCAGCTGCTGAACGTGCTGCCGAGCGTCAGCGCCGCCCTCATCGGCGGCTACGGCAAGAAGGACAAGTCGCTGCACATCCGGTTCGCCACCGACGCGTTCGTGCGGACGTGGTTGAAGGGCCTGATGGACTCCGACGAGGTCGCCTGCCCGCTGCCCGCGCCCAACTCCAACTGTCCCTGGCAGAACGGAGGCAACTGATGGGCAGGAAGGTCGTCTTGCTCGTCCTCGCCACGGTCCTCGCGCTCTCGGGCTGCAACTACAAGACGGTCGGGGCGCCGAAGGGGCACCTCACCCTGACCGCCGAGTTCAACGACGTGCAGGGGCTGGTCGCCGGGCACAGCGTGAAGATGTCCGACATCACGATCGGCAGCGTCACCAAGGTGGAGCTGGACGGCTACCGCGCCAAGGCGACGCTGTCCATCAAGGACGGGATCAGGATCCCGCAGGGCACCCGCGCCGAGATCAAGGTGACGTCGCTGCTCGGTGAGAACTTCGTGGACCTGCAGATGCCGCCGGGCGCCAGCATGGACCGCGGCCCGTTCCTGGCGAACCACGCGGCGATCACGCAGACCAGCGTGCAGCCGGCGTTCGAGCAGGTCGTCGGGCAGGCGGGCCCGCTGGTGCAGGCGCTGGCCGGCAACGACGTGGCGACGGTCGTCAACGCCGGCGCCACCGCGCTGGACGGCAACGGCACGCGGCTCAACACCTCGATCGCCAAGGCGACGAGCCTGCTGAAGCTGGTCGCGGACCAGCGCGAGCAGCTCGGCGAGTCGGTCGACCACCTCGCCAAGCTGGGGCGGTCGCTGGCCGCCGGGGACGACGCGCTGAACGAGGCGCCCGTCCAGATCGAGCGCACCACCCGGCTGCTGGACCAGGACAAGCAGAAGATCCTCGGCACGGTCTCCAAGCTGACCGAGGCGGCCCGGCAGCTGAACGACAAGGTGCTCGAAGGGCGGGTCGCCCGGTTCCGCAAGCTGCTGGACGACCTCGACCCCGTCCTCGCGCAGCTCGGCAACAACCGCACCCGGCTGACGAACCTGGTCAACGGGCTGGTGACCTTCACCGACAAGCTCCCGAAGGCCAGCTACGACGGGCAGCTGCTGCTGTATCCGCTGCTGAACATCCTGTGGCCGGACGGGACGCCGGTGCTCGGCGGCGACAAGCCCGCGAAGAAGAAGGGCAAGGCGGCGGGCGGCGGCAGCGGCGGCGCTGGGGGCACCGAGCTGCCGAAGCAGTTCCGGACCGCGTTCCCCGACCTCGACAAGATCCTGCAGGGGCGGCAATGACCAGGCGAGTGACGATCAACCTGGCGGTGTTCGGCGCACTCGCCGTGATCATGATCGTGTGGGCGTTCCGGAACGTGGTGCACTTCGACTTCATCGAGCGGCCGTACCACATCACGGCCGAGTTCGAGTCGTCGCCGGGCCTGCACCCGAACTTCGAGGTCGACTACCTCGGCCTGCGGGTCGGCAAGATCGACTCGGTGAAGCTGCAGGGGAACAAGGTCGTCGTCCGGCTCGACATGGAGCGCGGGGTGAAGATCCCGCGCGGCGTCACCGCGGCGGCGGCCCGCAAGTCCGCGGTCGGCGAGCCGGTGGTCGAGCTGACCCCCGCCCCCGGGCAGGCGGGCGCGCCGCCGATGAGGCCCGGCACCGTCATCCCGGTGTCGCAGACGAAGGTCCCGCCGAAGTACAGCGACCTGTTCGGCGCGGTCATCAAGTCCCTGAACGCCATCAACCCCGACGACGCGAAGGTGCTCACCCACGAGCTGTCGGAGGGGTTGGCGGGCCGCGAGGACTCGATCCGCCAGATCGTCAACGGCGGCGACCAGCTCACCCAGACGTTCGCGCAGAACACCGAGCTGCTGGACGGGCTGACCCGGGACCTCGGCAAGATCACCAGCGTGCTGAACCGGAACCGGGGGGCGCTCGGGGCGGGCATCGACAACGTCGCCGCCCTGACCTCGGCGCTCGCGCAGATGCGCGGCCAGCTCGCGGAGCTGCGCGACCGCGGCCCCGGCCTGCTGTCCACCGTGAACCAGCTGCTGGACGAGACCGGCCCGAACTTCGACTGCACGGTCGACATGCTCGGCACCTGGGGCATCTCCGCCTACAACCCGAACTACCTGTCGGACCTGAAGACGACCCTCGCGGTCGCGCCGCAGCTCAAGACCGTCCTCGACAACGTGATCGGGCTGGACCAGGGCAAGCCCGTGCTGAACGTCATCTTCGAGATCACGCTGAAGCACCAGGCGGCGCTGGAGTACAAGTACCCGCTGCCGCAGCCGCAGCTGGCCACCGTGCCGACCTGCGCCGGGGGCCGGACGCCGGACCTGGACGTCAAGCAGAACACCTACCGGGCGAAGAACCCGGGCGACGTGATCCCCACCCACGATCCCGCGCTCGACAAGCCGCTGAAGGCCCGGAACGCCGCGAACAACGGCAAGGACTCTTCTGGTGGGCCACCGGCTTGGCTAATCTACATTCCCCCGGTTCTGGCATTGATGGTGCTGATCAGGGTCATGATGGGCTCGGTGCCCGTGGTGTCCCGCCTGTCCCGGCTTCGCCGCCGGCACAAGGACTGACCCCAATCCCCGTAGGAGTACCGAAGTGACAGCCAAGACCACCAAGGAAGCCGCGGACGCCGCCCGGGAGAGCCACCCGGACGGCGAGGCCGACGAGGTCGAGGCGGTCGCGTCCGAGCAGGACGAGGCGGTCGAGGGCGCGGAGGCCGCGAAGGCCGGGGCGTCGGAGCAGGAGGACGGCGCGGAGGACGGCGCGGAGGAGGCCGCCGAGCGGCCCGCCGCCGCGCGGCCGAAGCGCAAGCGGCGGGTCCGGGTCATCGAGGTCATCGACGACGATGACGACCTCGAGGACGTCCTGGAGGCGATCGAGGCCGAGGACGACGAGGACGAGCGCCCGGCCCGCCCCGCGAAGGCGGCCCGGCCGGCGGCGAAACCGGCGAAACCGGCCGCCAAGGCGTCTCCCGCCGCGGCGAAGCCCCGTCCGGAGCGGCTCGAACCTCCGGAGGAGGAGCCCGAGGAGCGGGCGGACGCGGTGGCGGCGCGCCCGCCGCGCAAGGTCGGCCCGTTCTCCTACACCCCGACCCGCCTGCCGAAGGAGCGCGCCGACTCCTCCTCGCCGGTCCGCGTCATCGCGGTGGTCGTCGTGGTGGCGGTGCTGGCGAGCCTCGCGATCTGGCAGTGGACGAGGGCGAGCGGCCTGGCGTCGGACAAGGACGCCCGCGGCGAGGTCTCCAAGGTGGCCCTGCAGTACGGGGACGTGGCGTTCAACTACAACGCGTCCAACTACCAGTCGCAGGCGGCGAAGGCCGAGAAGCTGATGGCCGGCGACCTGCTCGACCAGTTCAAGCAGTCCACGCTGCCGGGCCTGACCGCGGCGTTCAGGAGCGACTCCCAGGTCGGGATGTCGTCCAAGAGCACCGACGTGTTCGTCGGCAGCGTCAACGGCAAGTTCGCCACCGTGGTCGTCATGGTCGACATCGGCCTGCAGACCAAGGACGGCAAGGTGAGCCAGCCGGCCACGCTGCTGCGCCTCGCGCTGGCGAAGGTGGACGGCAAGTGGAAGGTCACCAAGCAGTACCCGTCCGGCGTGAACGACAGCAACCAGAACGCGGGGGGCGGCGGCCTGGTCCCGGGGAGCGCCGCGTCGCCGTCCCCGAGCACGACCGGGAGCGGCAAGCCCAAGAACTGACGCACGCCGCGTTCCGCGCCCCGCACGGTGGAAGCCGTGCGGGGCGCGGCGCGTTGTGCGGGGGAGTGTGTCGGAGGGGGCGGGCAGAATGTCGATGGTGACGGAGCGTACGGTCTCAGACGGCGGCACCCGTGTGCCGGACGAGGTGATCCACGAGTTCGGCGCGCTGCTCGGCGCCGCGGCCCTGCTGGAGCGCATCGCGGGCCGCGAGCTGGAACGGCGCTGCGGCATCCGGCACGCGGTGTTCGAGGTGCTGCTCCGGCTGTCGTCCGCGGGCGCGGACTGCCCCGACATGGGCGGGCTGGCCGGGGAGCTGATCCTCACCAGCGGCGGCATGACCCGGCTGGTCGACCGGATGCAGGAGGCAGGGCTCGTCCGCCGCCGGCCGCACGCGGGCGACCGCCGCCGCCACCTCGTCGAGCTCACCGACGCGGGCCGCGCCAAGCTCGACGAGGCGATGCGGGTGCACGCCGAGACGCTCCGCGAGCACTTCGCCGGCCCCCTCACCGACGAGCAGCGCCGCGACCTCGGCTCGGCCCTCCGCACCCTCCGCACCACCGCCCGCAAGGAACTCGGCGACCTCCGCTAACCCGAACCCCCGTCCCCGGCAGGTCGAAGCCCAGCTCCGGCGGGTTGAAGCCCGGCCCCGGGCGGCTTGAACCCCGGCCCTGGCGGGTTGAACCCCCGCCGGGGTGGCTTGAAGCCCGGCCCCGGCGGGTTGAACCCCCGGCCCGGCGGGCCGAACCCTAACTCCGGCGGGTTGAACCCCGGCCCGGCGGGTCGAAGCCCAGCTCCGGCGGGTTGAAGCCCGGCCACCCCACGGGCAGGCACGCGGAGCGAGCGCCGGCGAGCGCAGCGGGCATGCCCGTCGACGCAGGCGACCGCAGCGCCACGAGCCGCACGCCGCACGGTCACGACGAACCCGAGCCGTGGCGTGAGGATCGACTGCGTCGTGACGGGGGGCTCCGGGGGGTCGCCCCCCGGGAATCACCGCGAGTAGTGCTCGACGACGAGTTGTTCGTCGCAGATGACGGGGATCTCGTGGCGTTCGGGGAGGCGGGTGAGCCGGGCGGCGAGGGCGTCGTGGCGGACGTCGAGGTAGGGCGGGACGGAGTCGGTGTGGCCGCCGGCGGCGGCGACCTGGAAGGCGTCCATGCCGCGGCTGCGTTCGGCGACGGTGATGACGTCGCCGGGGCGGAGGCGGAAGGACGGGCGGTCGACGCGGCGGCCGTTCACCAGGATGTGGCGGTGCACGACGAACTGGCGGGCCTGGTAGATGGTGCGGGCGAGGCCGGCACGCAGGACGAGCGCGTCCAGCCGGCGTTCGAGGTCGACGAGGAGGGCCTCGCCGGTCTTGCCGCCGGCCTTGGCGGCCTTGGCGAAGGCGTTGCTGAGCTGGGCCTCGCGGATGTTGTACTGCGCGCGCAGCCGCTGCTTCTCGCGGAGCCGCACCTTGTAGTCGGTCTCCTGCTTGCGGGCGCGGCCGTGCACGCCGGGCGGGTAGGGGCGGGCCTCGAAGTACTTCACGGACTTCGGGGTCAGGGGGAGGCCGAGGGCCCGGGAGAGGCGGACCTTGGGACGGGGGTTGTTCATCGCGCTCCTCAGTGATTAGGTAAGCCTTAGTTAGGCAAGCCTAACCTGGTACGTCAAGGAGGTCACGGTGGGGCGAGCGGAGACGGCGGGGACGCGGGTGGGCGGGCCCGCGGCGGCGGAACGGGCGCGGACGCTCGCCTACGGCATGGGGGACGGCGTCCTCGCGGCGCAGGGCGTCCCGCACACGCCCGTCCCCGCGTACGCGACGGACCTCGACGGGCGGCCGCTGCTGCTCCTGCCGAAGGACTCGGCGCTGGTCAAGGCGCTGGACGGGGAGGAGGACCTGCCCGCCACCCTGCGGATCTGCGACGTCGCGCCGGTGCCGCTCGCCGACCGGGTGCGCGGCCGGGCGTGGCTGCACGGATGGCTGACGGAGCTGCCGCCGGCCGGGCTGCGGGCCGCCGCGCTGCGGCTGTCGCGCCCGCACCCGCGTCCCGAACTGCTCGACCTGGCCGCGGAGGAGCCGCCGCGCGACGGGGAGTGGACGGTGCTCACGATGGACGTCGCGCAGGTCGAGATCGAGGACGCCTGGGGCGGCGCGACCCTCGAACCCGAGGAGTACGCGGCCGCCGCGCCGGACCCGTTCGTGGCGATCGGCGCGGGCATCCTGGCGCACCTGGACTCCTGCCACCGCGACGAGCTGAAGGGTCTGCTGCCGATGTCGGCGTCGCCGTCCGGCGCTCCGGAGGGGCTGCCGGAGGTCCGGCCGCTCGGGCTGGACCGGTACGGGATGTGGCTGCGCTGCTCCGCCCCGTCGCCGGACGCGGGCGGGACGTTCGACCTGCGGCTGACGTTCGACGAGCCGGTCAGTGATCTCCTCGGCCTGCGCCGGGTGTACCGGCACCTGTTCGCGCACGCGACCCCGTAGTCCGTACGGGACGAACACCGAAATATCCGTCCATATGGCCGTGATCTCCCGGATGGCGCGGACCGTCCCCCTCGGGACATGCTCGGGTCTCCGGCCGCGGGACGCCGACCGTCGCCCGCCCGGGACGCCCCGGCCGCCGGCTCGCCCTCGCGGGGTGGGTGAGCAGGCGGACGGGAACCGTGCCGGGCGGCGGGACGGCGGCGGCCCCGGCCGGGCCGGTGGTCCGGCGCCGCGGAGCGGAAGCCGGGGGCGTGGTCCGGGCCACTGGCCGGAGCCTCCGCCGCGCGGACCGGCTCCGAACCCGATCGGATCCCGCGCCCCGGGGACGGCTCCAGGCCACTGCCCGCGATTGGCTCTGCCGCTCGCCGCCGCCGCACCGCAGGCTGGGAACATGACCGGACACCATCCGCAGACCCGAGCCGTCCACCCGCCCGTGATCACGCCGTCCGGCAGCCGCCCGCTCGGCCAGCCGATCTACCAGGGCCACCTGTTCGCCTTCGACGCCGCCGACGACCTCGCCGCCGCCTTCCACGGCCCGGGGCAGGCGTTCCTGTACGGGCGGATGAGCAACCCGACCGTCCGCTCCCTGGAAGAGGCCCTCGCCGAGATCGAGGGCGGCGCCGGGGCCCTCGCCACCGCCGCCGGGATGGGCGCGGTCAACGGGGTCCTGATGGCGCTGCTGAAGTCCGGCGACCACGTCATCGCGCAGTCGTCGCTGTACGGCGGCACGTACGCGCTGCTGCACGACCTCGCCGAACGGTGGGGCGTCGAGCTGACCCACATCCCCGGCGACGACCCCGGCGAGGTCCGGGCCGCGCTGCGCCCGAACACGCGCCTGCTCTACCTGGAGACGGTCGCGAACCCGACCACCCACGTCACAGACATCCCCGCGTTCACCGAAGCCGTCCGGGGGACGGGCGTGCTCACCGTGGTGGACAACACGTTCGCGCCGCTGCTGTGCAGGCCGCTGGAGCATGGCGCGGACATCGTCGTCCACTCCGTCACCAAGTTCCTCAGCGGGCACGGCGACGTCATGGGCGGCGCCGCCGTGTTCGCCGACCCGGACCTGCACCGCCGCGTCTGGGACCACGCCGTCGAGCTCGGCTCCACCGCCGACCCGTTCGCCGCCTGGCTGACCCTGCGCGGGCTCGCGACCGCGCCGATGCGCGTCGCCCGGCACAGCGCGAACGCCCTCGACCTCGCCCGCCGCCTCGCCGGGCACGCGTCCGTCGACCGCGTCCACTACCCGGGGCTCATCGACCACCCGCAGCACGAGATCGCGCGTCGGCTGCTGCCGGACGGCGCCGGCGGCGTCCTGTCGTTCGAGCTGGCCGGGGGGCGCGAGGCCGGACGGGTGTTCAGCGAGTCGGTGCGGCTGGTGTCGCTCAGCCCGTCGCTCGGCGACACCGGCACGCTCGTCATGCACCCCGCGAGCACGTCGCACCGCCAGATGGACGCCGCGTCCCTCGCCGCCGCCGGCATCGGCGAGGGCACCGTCCGCCTGGCCGTCGGCCTCGAAGACCCCGACGACCTCTGGGACGACATCGAGCAGGCCCTCGCCAAGGCCACCTGACCGGACGGAGGGCTACAGGTAGAAGCCCGTCGCGGTGGAGGGGGCGGCGTGGGTCTCGGGACGGTGCTCGCCCTTGCGGAGCGCGGCCAGCTCGGCGAGGGTGGCACCGTCCGGGCCGATCTCGGACGCGGCGTCCGAGCCGTCCAGCCACGCCACCGACTCCTCGCGGGACAGCCGGCCCACCTCGATCTGCGCGAGGCAGCGACCCGGCCGCACCACCGCCGGATGAAGCATCGCCAGGTCCTCGTTGGTGGTGATCGCCACCAGCACGTCCCGGCCCTGCCCGAGCATCCCGTCGGTGAGGTTCAGCAGCCGCGACAGGCCCTGGCCCGTCGACTGCTTCGCCTCGCCGCGGATCAGCTCGTCGCAGTCCTCCAGGATGAGCAGCCGCCAGCGGCGGTTCTCGTCCTCGTCGTCGCCCACCGCCACCTCCATGAGGTAGCTCGGCGTGCCGAACAGCGCCTCCGGGTCGAGCACGCAGTCCGCCTGGCACCACTTGCCCCACGCCCGCGCGAGCGCGCGCAGCGCGGTCGTCTTGCCGGTGCCGGGCGGGCCGTGCAGCAGCAGGAGCCGGCCCGCCACCTCGTCGCGCGTCAGCTTCATCACCCGGTCGAGCGCGCCGGCGACCGCACCGGTGTAGTTGCCGCGGATGTCCTCCCACGCGTCGGCGGAGATCGCCCGCTCGTCGCGGGACGGCCCGTGCATCCCCATGTGCCAGAAGCCCATCTCGACGCTGGTCTCGTCGGTCTTCGGCGGGTCCGTCGCGTCCTTCACCGACGCGTCCAGGACCGACTTGGCCAGCGCGTCCGACACCGCCGACACCGCGAGGTACGCGCTGCCGTTCTTCCACCGGTTCGTCAGCAGCGTCCAGCCGTCGCCCTCGGCCAGCACCGACTCCTTGCCCTTCTCGCGGGCCACCCGCACGAGCCGCGCCCCGTCCGGGCGCAGCGGCGCCTCCGGGCGGACGTGGTCCAGCCGCGTCGACCGCGACCAGGGCTGCTCGCCGGACGCGAACGGGCGCAGCGACAGCACGTCCATCACGTCGGCGGGGGAGTTGTTGTCGCTGAGGTTGAAGACCACGGGCAGCGTCGCGTCGGGCCCGGGATCGCTCGCGTTCTCCCCGGGTCCGACGAGATGCAGGACGTCCTGCGCGCTCTCCCGCGACATGGTCATGTCACTGATCATCAGGCGTCGCGGGCGGGCGCGTCCACCGAATTAGGGACACCGGCGCGGCTCAGGCGGCGCCGCCCTCGCGCTCCTGCCGGGCGGCCCGGCGGGCCTCCGCCTCCTGGAAGTCGAGCTTCTCGGCCTCCTCCGGCGTCGGCGCCGTGCCGCCGAGGTAGGCGGGCTGCCACCACTTCTCGCCCGCCTTCGGGACGTCGGGGTACTCGCGCTGCGCCTTCTCCAGCAGCTCGGACATGCGGGCCCGCAGATCCTCGGTGACCTGGTCGTAGTCGTCGCCGCGCTTGGGGTACAGGGGCTCGCCGACGAGGATCGTCACCGGCACGTTGCGCTGCAGCAGCCGCCGCTTGCGGCCCTTCGTCCACAGCCGCTGCGGGCCCCAGAGCGCGACCGGGATCAGCGGGGTCTTGGACGCCACCGCCATCCGCACCGCGCCGCTCTTGATCTCCTTCACGGTGAACGACCGGCTGATCGTCGCCTCCGCGAACACCCCGACGATCTCGCCGCCGCGCAGCGCCTTCAGCGCCGCCGCGTACGAGGAGGCGCCCGCCTCCCGGTCGACCGGGATGTGCTTCATCCCGCGCATCAGCGGCCCGCCGATCCGGTTGTCGAAGATCTCCTTCTTCGCCATGAACCGCACCAGCCGACCGGCCGGGTGCGCGGCCAGCCCCGCGAAGATGAAGTCGAGGTAGCTGACGTGGTTGCTGACGAGCACGGCACCGCCGGTGGCGGGAATGTGTTCGGTCCCCTCCAGACGGAACTTGATGTTCAGGGCCTTGAACACGCCAAGAGCCGTCTTGATCACTGGCGGGTACACGCGTTCGGACATGTCAGCACCGTACTTGAGCGACGCCATGATCAGCGAGTGCGGCGCCGGGATCGCGATGGATCCCACAAGCGGCCGGAACTCTGAGAAGGTGGGGGGTGTCACGTGATCCGCCGATGGTGAAGGGGGATGAGCATGGAACCGTTGGACGCGGCGGCGGACGTGCACGCGCTCATCCGCGACGTGCTCCCGGCGCTGGCGCCCAGCGCCTGGTTCGACTCCGGAACGTCCGAGGTGGTGCTGCCGCTCGGCCGGTCCGAGGCGCGCGCCTCCAGCTGGACGGTGCTGGAGCGCTGCGCCCGCGAGCCGCGCTCGTCGTGGCCGCAGGTGGTGGACGAGTGGGTCCGCGAGGTCGGCGACCGCGCGTTCCTCGCCGTCGGCGAGATGGAGCTGTTCGGCGACGTCCGCGAGCTGCTGCGGCTGCGGATCGTGCCGAAGCTCGCTCCGCGCGACCGGGAGGGCCTCGTCGTCGTCCCGGCCGGCGACCACTTCGACGCGATGGTGATGATCGAGCATCCGCGCTACGGCGGCCCGCTGACGAAGGCGCGGGCCGGCCTGCTGGGCCTGCACAAGCTCGGCTACGTGATGACGAACACCCATGACCGCGAGCTGTCGGACGTGTCGGTGCACGACCAGCCCCTCCTGCCCGGACGCAACGTCCGGGTGGTCGCGAAACCGGGCAGCCGGTACGTGTCGGCGCTGCTCAGCGAGGTCGACCAGTTCCTCCCGGTGCCGAACGAGCACGGCGCGCTGGTCGGCGTCCCGTGCCACAGCACGCTGCTGCTGTACCCGATCACGTCCACGGCCGTCCGCGAGGTGCTCCCCGTCTTCGCCGACGTCGTCCGCGAGATGCACGCGGCCGCCGACGACCCCTGCGCCCCCGGCGTCTACTGGAGCCACGGCGAGCGCCGCCTGACCCCCCTGCCCCCCGACGCGCCCCACGAGGGCACCGGCGAGTTCGCCACCCTCCTGCGCCGGCTGTCTTGACGCAGGGTCGACCCCCTGGAACCCCCGTCACGGTCGGCAGGCTGTTTCACGCTCCGCTGGAGCTCCGCGTGAAACAGCCTGCCGACCGCCGGGCATGCCCGCTGCGCTCGCTGGCGCTCGCTCCGCGTGCCTGCCCGTGATGGTGGCCGGGGCCGGTCTTCCGGGTGCGTGTTCAGCCGGCTCTTACGGGAGTTTCCAGTCGATGGGCTGGGTGCCCTGCTGTTCGAGGAGCTGGTTGGCGCGGGAGAAGGGACGGGAGCCGAAGAAGCCGCTGTTGGCGGAGTAGGGGCTCGGGTGCGGCGACTCGATGCAGGGGACGTTGCCGAGCATCGGCTTGAGGTTGCGGGCGTCGCGGCCCCACAGGATGGCGACGAGCGGCCGGTCGCGGGCGGCGAGGGCGCGGATGGCCTGCTCGGTGACCTGCTCCCAGCCCTTGTCGCGATGCGAGCCGGGCTTGCGCGGCATGACGGTGAGGGCCCTGTTCAGCAGCAGGACGCCGCGCTCGGCCCAGGGCGTGAGGTCGCCGTTGGACGGCTCGGGGTGGCCGAGGTCGTCGCAGTACTCGCGGAAGATGTTGACGAGGCTCGCGGGCAGCGGCCGGACGTCGGGGGCGACGGAGAAGCTGAGGCCGACGGGGTGGCCGGGCGTGGGGTAGGGGTCCTGGCCGACGATCAGCACCCGGACGTCGTCGAACGGCTGGTTGAAGGCGCGCAGGATGAGGTTCCCGGCGGGCAGGTAGCGGCGTCCGGCGGCGACCTCGGCGCGCAGCCAGTCGCCGGCGGCGGCGATCGTCCCGGCGACGGGGGCGAGGGCCTGCGCCCAGCCGGCTTCGACGATCTCGGTGAGGGGGCGTGCCGTCATGGCGCATCAGCCTAGTGCGATGATCACCGGGCAGGAGGCCGAACCGTTTCTTGATCAGTCCTGTGCCGTTTCCTGGCCACACCGGGACGGCCGATCGGGAAAAGGTTTCCTGTTGCCCTAATCGGCAGATGAACCGGGTGAAACGTCCCGTTAAGTCGGCGTTACTTCCCGCCGTGGAGCGTTGACGTTCCGCGTCCGCCGCCGAAACCTGGGAGGGCAGGCAAGTGCCGGACGAGCGGACGGGGCGATCGGATGACCCAGCTGACCAGCGTGGACGCCACATTCCTGAACGCCGAGATGGGCAACGTGCACGCCCACATCGCGGGACTCGGGGTGCTCGATCCCGCGTCGTGCCCGGGCGGGCGGCTCACCGTCGCGCAGGTGGCCGGCCTGGTGCGCGACCGCGCCCACCTGGCGGCGCCGCTGCGGCGGCGGCTCGTCCGGGTGCCGCTCGGCCTGGACTTCCCGTACTGGGAGGACGACCCGGACTTCGCGCCGGAGAAGCACATCGTCGAGATCGGGCTGCCCGCGCCCGGTGACGACCGGCAGCTCGCCGACGCGGTCGCGATGCTGCACGAGCAGCCGCTCGACCGGTCCCGCCCGCTGTGGGAGATCGCGCTGATCCAGGGGCTGCGCGGCGGCCGCGTCGCCGTGTACGTGAAGGTGCACCACGCCGCGATCGACGGCGTGCTGGCGGCCGAGACGCTCGCCGCGCTGCTCGACCTGTCGCCCGAGCCCCGCGAGCTGCCGCCCGACGACGCCGCTCCCGCGCGCGCACCGAGCCCGGCCGCCATGGTCGGGACGGGCCTGCTGCGGATGGCGGCGCATCCCGTGCGGTCGGCGCTGTCGCTCGCGCGCAGCGCCCCGTACCTGGACGAGATCCCCGGCCTCGCGTCCGTCCCCGGCGTCGCGTTCGTGTCGTCGCTGGCGCAGGGCGTGCTGGGGCGTCCGGAGGCGCCCCCGGTGCCGCGGGTCGCCGCGCCGCCCACCCCGTTCAACCGGCCGGTGGGCCGCCGCCGCGCCGTCGCCTGCGGCGAGCTGCCGCTCGCGGACGTCAAGGAGATCCGGCGGGGGCTCGGCGGCAGCGTCAACGACGTGGTCATGGCGCTGTGCGCGACCGCGCTGCGGCAGTGGCTGGACAAGCGCGGCGACCTGCCGGACGGCCCGCTGGTCGCGGGCGTGCCGGTGTCGCTGCGGCTCGCGGGCGGGGGCGGTCCCGGCGGCAACCAGGTGTCGATCATGAGTACGCCGCTGGCCACCCACATCCCCGACCCGGCCGAGCGGTACGCCGCCGTCCGGCGCGACATGGACCTGGTCAAGCGGCGGTTCACCGCGTCGTCGGGCGGCTGGGTGCGGGAGATGAGCGGGCTCCTGCCCGCGCCGGTCGCGGGGGCCGTCACCCGGTTCTCGCTGCAGGCGGCGTCGGCGGTGTCGCTGCGCCCGGTGAACCTCGTGGTGTCGAACGTGCCGGGGCCGCAGTTCCCGCTGTACCTGTGCGGCGCGCGGGTGCTCGGCTACTACCCGATCTCCGTGGTCACGGACGTCAGCGGCGGCATGAACATCACGGTCTTCTCCTACGACGGCAAGGTGGACGTCGGTATCGTCGCCTGCCGCGACCTGGTGCCGGACCCGTCGGAGCTCATCGACCATCTCGACGACGCGCTGGACGAGCTGCGGGCGCTCAGCCGGCAGGCCCTCGGCGAGGGCTGACGCTCAGGCGCCGATGCCGAGGGCGGCGCGGTGCCGCCGCGCCAGCGCGAGCGCGGCCGCGCCGGCCGGCTGCATCGGCTCCGGGACCGGCCCGTCGAGGTCCGCCATGGACACGCGGCCCTCGTCGTTGACGGCGACGAGCCCGCCGAACAGGTCCGCGAACGCCGCGTCGTCCATCACGACGGCGGTCAGGATGTCGAGCGCGAACGTCAGCGGGTCGACGCCGAGGCCGAGGAAATGGGCGCGGACGCGGCGCTCCTTCCGCGCCCGCGTCAGCGCCCGGTGGAACGGCCATTCCTCCTGGACGAAACGGTCGCCGTAGTCCTCGTCCATTCCGAGCAGTTCCTCGGCGTATTCGCGGACCATGCAGCGCCACAGGTCGAGGTCGTCGCGCTCGTCCGCCAGCGGCTGGAAGACGCCGACCGGCATCACCTGGTGGAGGCCGCCGGCGTGCGCGACCTTCACCGGGTCCCGCCAGTGCAGCACGTACGCGCCGGACACCGTGACGGTCAGCGTCGTGATCGCGCACAGCGCCGTCCGGCGGCGCAGGTCGCACGGGTCGCCGACGCGGCGGCGCAGGCCGTCGCGGCCGGCGGCCAGCTCGTGCGCAGCGGCCTCGCCGACGTTCACGCCGTCGAAGTACCGGCCGGGGCCGAACCGCAGCACGGGCGGGGCGGCGTCGAGCAGGCGGTAGCTCGGCCGGTCGTCGAAGATCCTCGGCGGCGCGAGCGCGGCCATGGCGCCGGCGTAGGTGCGGTACCCGTCCGGGAGCCCGTCGGACGGCGCGGCGACGGCGGGCGGGCCGGGCGCCGGATCCCATTCCAGCCGGACGTCCTCCAGCGGCACCGGGGCGTCCGGGATCCATCCCTCCCGGCACATCAACCGGGTTCCCGCGACGCGCGGGACGCCGGGGTAGAGGTCGCTCGCGAGCCGACCGAGGCGGTCGCGGCCGGCGTTCAGGAGCGCGCGCTCGGCCCGCCACCGTTCCTCGTCAGGGGTCACCACGCCGACCGTAGGCCATCGGGGGCGGCGCCCGCGCGACCCGATCCGGGTCCGGATCACCAGAGAACGTGACCTAAAGTAGCGATACGTGCAGACCGCTCAACGTGTAGAAAACCCCCTGGAACCCCTGGAGAAGCGGAGCGCGCCGCCCCTCGCCTGGGCGCTGTGGGGCGTGGGCGTCCTCGCCTACGTGGTGGCGGTCCTGCACCGGACGTCCTTCGGCGTCGCCGGCATCGACGCGGTCCACCGCTTCGGCGCGTCCGCCGGCTCACCGCCTCCTTCACCGTCCTCCAGCTCCTGGTCTACGCGGGCCTCCAGATCCCCGTCGGGCTGCTGCTGGACCGCGTCGGCCCCCGCTGGATGATCGCCGGCGGCGCGCTGCTGATGGCCGCCGGGCAGGCCCTGATGGCCGTCTCCACCTCCGTCGGCACCGCCGTCGCCGCCCGCGTCATGGTCGGCGCGGGCGACGCGATGACCTTCATCAGCGTGCTGTCCATCGTCGCGACCTGGTTCCCCGGCCGGCAGGCGCCCGTCGTCACCCAGCTCACCGGCCTGCTCGGTCAGCTCGGCCAGGTGCTCAGCGCCGTCCCGCTCGTCGCGCTGCTGCACGGCCCCGGCTGGACGGCCGCGTTCGGCTCCGCCGCCGCCCTCGGCGTCCTCGTCGGCGTGCTGTCCGTCGCCGTCCTGCGCGACTCGGCGCCCGGCGCCGTCCGCACCGCGTCCCCGCCGCTGCGCCAGGTCGGCCGCGACCTCCGCGCCGCCTTCCGGCACCCCGGCACCCGCCTCGGCCTCTGGACGCACTTCGTCACCCAGTTCTCGTCCAACACCTTCGCGCTCATGTGGGGCTTCCCGTACCTGGTGTCGGGCCAGGGGATGCGCCCCTCCGCCGCGTCGACCCTGCTCACCCTGTTCGTGCTGGCCAACGTGGTCTCCGGGCCGTTCGTCGGGCGGCTCGTCGCCCGCTACCCGCTGCGCCGCTCCCGGCTCGTCCTCGGCATCGTCGGGATCAACGCCGCCGCCTGGGCCGCCGTCCTCGCCTGGCCGCCGCCGGCGCCGACCTGGCTGCTGGTCCTGCTGGTGGTCTGCGTCGCGCTCGGCGGGCCCGGCGCCATGATCGGCTTCGACTACGCGCGCACCTTCAACCCGCCCGCCCGGCAGGGCACCGCCACCGGCATCGTCAACGTCGGCGGCTTCGTCGCCGCCCTCGTCACCATCCTGCTGATCGGGTTCGTGCTGGACGCCCTGTCGCCCGGCAAGGACTTCACCCCGTCCGCCTTCCGCGCCGCCTGGACCGTCCAGGTCCTCATCTGGACGATCGGCGTCGCCGGCGTGCTGCGGACACGCCACCTCACCCGCTGCCACCTCGCCCTCTCCGAGAACCGGTAAAGGCGCCGGAAAAGCCATTCCCCGGCTGGCCGTAATGTGTCATCAACGCGGTCAGATATGTATTGACGCTCGGTGGACGGCGATGTGTAGAGTTGATCTGCTTTCAACCGACAACTGCACGAGGGGCACCGGGTGGCGGACGGGCAGGACGGCGGCACGGCCGCCTGGACACAGGTCGTCTACGTCCCCTCCCGCCGCTTCCAGCAGGGCGACGGCGTGGCCGAATTCGCGCTGAGCCGGTTCGAGGACGGCCGCAGCGTCCTGCCCATGTACTCCTCCCTCGAACTCCTCGTCGCCGGCTGCGGCGAGGACCAGCCCTGGGTGGCCGTCCAGGTGCGCGCCCCCGAGGGCATCGAGGAGCTCGCCGCACTCGCCGGAGCCGACGTCGTCCTCTGGGACGTCGACTTCAGCCAGATGGAGGGGGACGCCTCCTGACCGGCCGCCGGCTCGCACGCGGGACAGGGCGGGGCCCGGCGGCGGGGGCCGCCGCCGGGCGGGCGATCAGGGACGCAGCTCCAGCGTGCAGCACTTGGGGCCGCCGCCGGCCTTGCGGAGCTCCGACAGATCCACCGGCACGGGCTCGTAGCCGTGCTCGCGCAGCGTCCCGATCAGGCCGGTGGCCTCGGCGTTGACGACGACGTTGCGGCCGTCGCACACCGCGTTGAGGCCGAGGACGGCCGCGTCCGCCTCGTCCGCGATGACGGCTTCGGGGAAGAGCCGTTCGAGCACCGCGCGGCTGCCGGGCGAGAAGGCGCCCGGGAAGTAGGCGACGTTCCCGCCGCCGAGCGGGAACAGCGCGGTGTCCAGGTGGTAGAAGCGCGGGTCGATCAGCCGCAGCGTCACCACCGGGCGGCCGAGGAACTCCTGCGCCTCCTGGTGGGCGGCGATGTCGGTGCGGAAGCCCGTCCCGGCGAGGATGACGTGGTCCAGGGTGAGGAAGTCGCCCTCGCCCTCGTTGGTGTGCTCCGGCAGGAGGACGTCCGGGAAGCCGTTCTTGCGGAGCCAGTCGGCGTAGGCGGGGCCCTCGGCGGCCCGCTCGGGGAAGGTGAACCTCGCGCCGTAGGCCCGCCCGCCGACGACGAGGGCGCCGTTCGCGGCGAAGACCATGTCCGGGAGGCCCTCGATCGGGTCGATGAGGCTGACCTCGTGGCCGAGCGACACGTAGGCGGCGCGCAGCGCCTCCCACTGCTCGACGGCCCGCCCCGCGTCCGCGCCGGCGGCCGGGTCCATCCACGGGTTGATGGCGTAGGTCACGGCGAAGTGCTCGGGCCGGCACATCAGGTAGTGCCGCCGCAGCGCGGTCCGCTGCGGGGTGCTCGGCTCCGTTGCCGGCATCACGGTCATGCTCGTCTCCTGAGGCTGCCAAAACGACTCGACTGAGCGAAAGCCTAGAAACGAACGCGCCGCATTCCAATCCGCCGTCCTTGCGCTGACCTGCGGATTCGTTGCGTGTTCCTGCCTGTGGACGGCGATTCGTTGCGGCGCCTCGGCGGGGCCTCGGCGGCGCCTTGGCGGCGGCCCGGCGGGGGCCCGGCGGGGGGCGACGGCGTCAGGACGGCGGCCGGGGGAGCGGGGTGACCATGTGGTCGAGCATGGTGTGCAGGAAGGCCCGGAACCCCTCCACGTCGTCATGGGGGCGGGGGGCGCTGCTCGGCGTGTGACGGAGGGGCCGCTCGTCCTGACCGGTGCGGACGACGCCGCCCGTGAGGAAGCCGTAGACGCACCAGACCACGCTCCAGATGAGGTAGTCCGGGTCGACGTCGGGCGGGACGAGGCCGCGCACCGTGTCGGCGATGTCGCGGGACAGGGGCTGGGTGTAGATCTCCTCGAGGTCGGGCAGGTCGGCGGCGTCGCCCATCCACCGGTGCTGCCAGAGCGCCAGGACCTGCGGGTGGGAGACGTAGAAGTCCAGGTAGGCGTCCGCGAGCAGCAAGATGCCGCGCCGGTCGGCGGTGAAGCCGGCCAGCGCCTCGCGCAGCGCCCTCTCCTCGGCCTCGTCGGCGTCGCGCATCACGGCGCGGTACAGGTCGGCCTTGGTCGCGGCCACGCGGTGGACGGCGTCGAGGTCGACGCCCGCCGCGTCGGCGATCAGCTGCAGCGACGTCCCGTCGTACCCGAGTTCCGCGAAGATCCGCGTCGCGGTCTCGATCAGCCGGTCCTCTTCGGTTCCCCCCATGGTCATCACTCTAGGTGACGCGCTCGTGACGACAGAGGGGGGCGGTCATGGCGACGCCTCCGGGTGAGACGGACTATAGTCCGGTTATGGCTCGCGACGACACCGGCCCGCAGTCCGATTCTGCGACGCCCCTGGAACTGCTTCGCACCCCGCCGCCCAAGGAGCGCGCGGACGCCGCGCGCAACCGCGCCGCCGTGCTGGAGGCGGCCGGCCGGCTGTTCGCCGAGCGGGGCGTGGAGGCGGTGTCGATGGACCAGGTGGCGGCGGAGGCCGGCGTCGGCAAGGGGACGCTGTTCCGGCGCTTCGGCGACAAGGCGGGGCTGGCCGCCGCGCTCCTGGACGCGCGGGAACGCGTGCTGCAGGAGGCGATCCTGCACGGGCCGCCGCCGCTCGGGCCGGGGGCGGGGGAGGAGGAGCGCCTGGTCGCGTTCACCGGGGCGTACCTCGACTACCTGCTGGAGCACCTGGCTCTCGTGCGGATGTCGGAGACCGCGTCACCGGGCGCGCGATACCGGATCGGCGCGTACCGGTTCTGGCACCGCCACATCGCGGTCCTCGCGCACGGCGCGCCGGACCCCGAGTACGCCGCGCACGCCGTGCTCGCGGCGCTGTCCGCCGAGCACGTGGCGGCGCTCCTGCCGCAACTGGGCGAGGAGCGCGTCAGGGAGGGGAGCGCCCGGCTCGCCCGGTCCGTGCTGCGGTGACCGGGCGGCGGGACGCGGCGCGGCGTGCCCGTCCGCGGCGGGCGGGCACGCCGGAGCGGATCAGAGGTTGATCATGTGGCCGGCGAGGCCGTGGACGGCCTCCTGGATGGCCTCGCCCAGCGACGGGTGCGCGTGCACGTTGCGGGCGACCTCGTAGGCGGTGAGGTCCCACTTCTGCGCGAGGGTCAGCTCGGGCAGCAGTTCCGTCACCTCCGGGCCGACCATGTGGGCGCCGAGGATCTCGCCGTACTTGGCGTCGCTGACCAGCTTGACGAAGCCGTCGCCCTCGCCGAGGCCGAGCGCCTTGCCGTTGGCGCTGAAGGGGAACTTGGCGACCTTGACGTCGAAGCCCTGCTCCCGCGCCTGCGCCTCCGTCCAGCCGAACGAGGCGACCTGCGGCTGGCAGTAGGTGGCGCGCGGGATCATCACGTAGTCGAGCTCCATCGTCTCGGCGTCCGCGATGGTCTCGGCGGCGACGACGCCCATGGCCTCGGCGGCGTGCGCGAGCATCAGCTTGGCGGTGACGTCGCCGATCGCGTAGATGTGCGGGACGGACGTGCGGCAGCGGCCGTCCACGTCGATCGCGCCGCGCTCGGTGAGCTGCACGCCGGTCTTGTCGAGACCGTAGCCGTCCACGTTCGGCTGGAAGCCGATCGCCTGCAGCACCTTGTCGGTCTCGATGACCTGCTGGGCGCCGTCCTTGCCGGTGACGGTGACCTTGACCTTGTCGCCGGAGTCGTCGATGCCGTCGACCCGGGTGGAGGTCAGCACGTCGATGCCGAGCTTGCGGTACCGCTTGGCCAGCTCCTTGGACACGTCGGCGTCCTCGTTCGGGACCATCCGGTCGAGGAACTCGACGATCGTGACCTTGACGCCGTAGTTGTGCAGGACGTAGGCGAACTCGACGCCGATGGCGCCCGCGCCGGCGATGACGATGCTCCCCGGCAGCTCGGAGCTGAGGATCTGCTCCTCGTAGGTGACGACCCGCTCCGACAGCGACGTCCCGGGCAGCAGCTTGGTGTGCGCGCCCGCCGCGATGATGCAGTTGTCGAAGGTCACGGTCTCGGTCGAGCCGTCGGCCTTGGCGACCTGCAGGGTGTTCGGGTCGGTGAACGTCCCGCGCCCGTCATAGGAGGTGATCTTGTTCTTCTTCATCAGGAACTGGACGCCCTTGACGAGCTTGTCCGATACCTGGCGGCTGCGCTGGAAGGCGACGCCGTAGTCGAAGGCGACGGTGCCCTCGACGTTGATCCCGTAGGTCTTCTGCTCCTGGGTGAAGATGTGCGCCAGCTCGGCGTTGCGCAGCAGCGCCTTCGAGGGGATGCAGCCGACGTTGAGGCACACGCCGCCCCAGTACTTCTCCTCGATGATCGCCGTCTTCAGCCCGAGCTGCGCCGACCGGATCGCGGCGACATATCCACCCGGGCCCGCGCCCAGGACCACGACGTCAAAGTGTTCGCTCATATTCATTGACGATATTCGGCGCGGGGCCGTGCTCGCATCCCGGACGGCGCCGCTGCGGCGCAGGTCGCATCGGTGTGCGGGCCGCGGCCCGGAACCGGTCACGCCGCGTGACGAACGGGCGCCGTTACGGCTCCGTCGTCACATGCTGTTAGGCTTCGTTCATCGCGATCACGTCCCGGGACCCTGCCCGGCGGCTCGGCCCTGACCGTGATCGGGTGGGGGCGCACCCGCTCCGCGAGCCTCTCGGGAGGCTCGCCTCCGGCACCGCCTCCCGTTCGGACGGCGCGCTCGCGCGATGCACCCCGGCACTCCGGACGGGCGCCGAACCGGCCGGAGGCCCGAGCCGCCGAAGGCCGCCGCCGCGCCTTCGGGACCGCACCTCCGGGACCGATGGCGCGGACCGCTGGAACACGGCGGCGCCGGCCGATCGTTGCCCTCAGATGCCCCCGTCCCCGGGCGCAGCGGTCCGTCCCGAGCCGAGTGGAGGAGAAGCCGAGTGAGGATTCCCAAGCGCGTCAACGCCGTCCTGGACTGGATGGAGCAGCACTTTGGCGCACTTGCGGTGGTCGTCGCGCTGATCGTCGTGGCCCTGGCCGCCACGCTCGCGCCGCCGCTGGTCGGGCTCCCCGTCGCCGGCTTCGTCGTCGGGCTCGCCGTCGGCGGGTTCCTCGTGCACGTGCGGCTGAGCCGGCGGATCGCGCGCGCCCGCGCGGAGGTCGACGACCTGCTCCGCGAGAACGGCGCGCTGCGGCACCGCAACACGATCCTCTCCAGCGGCGTGATCACCCGGGGCGCGCAGGAGACGCAGGCGCTGGTGGCCATCCCGGAGGACGACGAGGACCTCGTGGAGGACGACCCGTCCCGCACCGCGGCGCTCCCCGAGCTGACCGACGAGCTGCTCGGCGGCGACCCGGGCGACACCCTCGGCGACGGCGTCGGGAGCGCCGCCGAGGCGACGGCCGAAGTCCCCCCGGTCGACGCCGGCACGGAGGAGTCGGGTGCGGAGGAGCCGGGTGCGGAGGACGCCGGCGCGGTGAACGCGGGCGCGGGGGACGCGGGCGGAGCCGCCACCGGGGACGAAGAGGACGAAGAGGGCACCGCCAGGAACGTCCGGAAGGCGTGAGCGGGCCGCCTCCGCCGAGTCGCCGGACCGCCATGACCGTGCGTTAACTCCGCCGATCTCCGGGCAGAGGACTGCCGGGAGGTGCGGATGAACGCAGAGTCCGGTCCGGAACCCGCGGACGCGCTGGGAGCGGCGGCGGCCGACGGGGGCGGCCACGCCGCGACGGAGGGCGTGGACCTCGGAGCGGTGCACAAGGCCGTCATCGCCTCCGCGATGGGCAACTGCATCGAGTGGTTCGACTTCGGCGTGTTCAGCGCCGGGGTTATGACCTCCATCATCGGCACCGTGTTCTTCCCCGAGCACGTCGCCGGCAGCGCGACGCTGCGCTCGTTCGCGCTGATCGCCGCGGCGTTCCTGGCCCGCCCGTTCGGCGGGCTGTTCTTCGGCCCGATGGGCGACAAGCTCGGCCGCAAGCGGGTGCTCGCCACCACGATCATCCTGATGTCGGGCTCCACCTTCCTGATCGGCATCCTGCCCGGGTACGGCGCGATCGGGATCGCGGCGCCGCTGCTGCTGCTGGCGGTGCGCCTCACGCAGGGGTTCTCCACGGGCGGCGAGTACGGCGGGGCCGCCACGATGATCGCCGAGTACGCGCCGACGAGCCGGCGCGGTTATTTCGGCAGCTTCCTGGAGTTCGGCACGCTGACCGGATACATCCTGGGCGCCGGGCTCGTCCTGCTGGTGAACGTGGCGCTCGGCGACGCGGCGATGCACGCCTGGGGCTGGCGGCTCCCGTTCCTGCTCGCGCTGCCGCTCGGGATCGTCGGGCTCTACGTGCGGACCCGGATCGAGGACACCCCGACCTTCCAGCGGATGGAGGAGGCCGGCAAGAAGGCGCGCTCGCCGCTGAAGGAGACCCTCGCGCACTACTGGAAGGTCGTCCTGATGCTGATCGGGATCGTCTTCCTGCTGAACGTCGCGGACTACACGCTGCTCACCTTCATGCCGTCGTACCTGGTGGACTTCCTGCACATGGGCAGCGTGAAGTCGCAGCTGGTCACGATCGGGGTGGAGGCCGCGATGATGGCGGTGATCCTGCCGACCGGCCACCTGTCGGACCGGATCGGCCGCAAGCCGGTGCTGCTGATGGCGGCGGCCGGGTTCCTCCTGCTGAGCTGGCCGGCGTTCGCGCTGATGCAGACCAACAACTGGTTCGGCATCGTGCTCGGGTACGCGATCATCGGCGGGCTGCTGGTGCTGATGCTCGCCGTGATCGGCGCGACGTTCCCGGCGATGTTCCCGACGAAGGTGCGGTACGGGGCGTTCGCGATCGGCTACAACATCTCGACGTCGCTGTTCGGCGGCACGGCCGCGGTGCTCGTCGGGTCGCTGATCGACGTGACGGGCAGCAACTACGTCCCGGCGTACTACATCATGCTCGCGGCGGCGGTGGCGCTGGTCCCGATCATGATGATCAAGGAGACGGCGAACGTGCCGATCGAGCGGGTCGGGATGGAGAACGCCCCGGAACCGGTGGTCTCCGGGGCGCGGTGACCTCCGCCGCGGCTATCGCCGGACGGTGTCACTTCTGTGGCGTTAAGGGCAACACATAGCTCGTTGCGCCCGTTCGATTACCGTCGGTAGCGTCTCCGTTGGTTCATCCATGGCAGACCTCGACGAATCGGCGGTGTGGACGTGACGGAAGAGCAGTTGAGCCTCAGTACCTCTGCGGCACGGAACCTGGCGACCACGACCAAGTCCGTCCCCCAGATGCAGGGGATCACCTCCCGCTGGCTGCTGAAACTGCTGCCGTGGGTGGAGGCGTCCGGCGGCGCCTACCGCGTCAACCGGCGGCTCACCTACACGGTCGGCGACGGGCGGGTGACGTTCGTGACGACCGGCGCGGACGTCCGGGTCATCCCCCGCGAGCTGGGGGAGCTGCCCCCGCTGCGCGGCTACGAGGACGACCTGGCCCTGGACGCGCTGGCCGGCCGGTTCACCCAGCAGGAGTACGAGCCGGGCGACGTCATCGTCGAGGAGGGCCGCCCGATCGACCGGGTCGTGCTGGTCGTGCACGGCAAGCTCAGCAAGGTCGGGACCGGCGAGTACGGCGCGGAGGCCGTGCACGGGACCCTCGCCGACGGCGACTTCTTCGGCGAGCAGGCGCTCGTCGGCTCCGAGGAGGGGGCGGAGCCGGCGACCTGGGAGCACACCGTCAAGGCGCTCACCGCGGTGACGGTCCTCAGCATGAGCGAGACCGACTTCCAGGAGACGCTCGGCCAGTCGGCGTCGCTGCGCGAGCACCTGGACGCCTACCGGGCGAGCCCGGAGCGGTCGAGCAACCAGCACGGCGAGGCCGCGATCGACCTGGCGTCCGGTCACGAGGGCGAGCCCGTGCTGCCCGGCACGTTCGTCGACTACGAGGGGTCCCCGCGCGAGTACGAGCTGAGCGTCGCGCAGACGGTGCTGCGCGTCCACACCCGCGTCGCCGACCTCTACAACGAGCCGATGGACCAGGTCGAGCAGCAGCTCCGGCTGACCATCGAGGCGCTGCGCGAGCGGCAGGAGCACGAGCTGATCAACAACCGGGACTTCGGCCTGCTGCACAACGCCGACCTCACGCAGCGGGTGCACACCCGCTCCGGCCCGCCCACCCCCGACGACATGGACGAGCTGCTCACGCTCGTCTGGAAGGACCCGGCGTTCTTCCTCGCCCACCCGAAGGCGATCGCGGCGTTCGGCCGCGAGTGCAGCGCCCGCGGCGTCTACCCCGACAGCGTCGACGTCGGCGGCCACAAGGTGCCGGGCTGGCGCGGCGTCCCGATCTTCCCCTGCAACAAGATCCCGGTCAGCACGACGAAGACCAGCTCGATCCTGCTGATGCGCACCGGCGAGGCGACGCAGGGCGTCATCGGCCTGCACCAGACCGGGCTGCCGGACGAGTACCAGCCGGGCCTGTCCGTCCGGTACATGGGGATCGACGACAAGGCGCTCATCAACTACCTGGTCAGCTGCTACTACTCGGCGGCCGTCCTGGTCCCGGACGCGCTCGGCATGCTGGAGTCCGTCGAGGTCGCGCACGGCGGTGCGGCGTAGTGCAGCCGTTCGAACTCCCCGAGTTCTACGTGCCGCACCCCGCGCGGCTGAACCCCCGGGCCGGCGCGGCCCGCGAGCACTCCCGCCGCTGGGCGCACGGGACGGGGATCCTCGGGCCCGACGGGACCGGGCCCGAGGTCTGGGACGAGGCCGAGTACGACGCGCACGACTACGCGCTGCTCACCGCGTACACGCACCCGGACGCGCCCGGTCCCGTCCTGGACCTGGTGACCGACTGGTACGTGTGGGTGTTCTACTTCGACGACCACTTCCTCGAGCGGTACAAGCGGCCCCGCGACCTCGCGGGCGCCAGGGAGCACCTCGCGCGGCTCCCCGCCTTCATGCCGGTGAAGGCGGGGGGTCCGCCGCCCCCCGAGCCCGCGAACCCGGTCGAGCGGGGGCTCGCCGACCTGTGGGAGCGGACCGTCCCGCTCATGTCGGAGGACTGGCGCGCCCGGTTCGCCGAGAGCACCCGCAACCTGCTGCAGGAGTCGGCGTGGGAGCTGGCGAACATCGACGAGTCCCGCGTCCCGAACCCGATCGACTACGTCCACATGCGCCGCAAGGTCGGCGGCGCGCCCTGGTCGGCGGACCTGGTCGAGGTCGCGGCGGGCGCGGAGGTGCCCGCCCGCGTCGCCGGGACGCGCCCGCTCCGGGTGCTGAAGGACGCGTTCTCCGACGCCGTCCACCTGCGCAACGACATCTTCTCCTACCAGCGGGAGACCGAGAGCGAGGGCGAGGTCAACAACGGCGTCCTGGTGATGGAGCGGTTCTTCGAGACCGGGCCGCAGCGCGCCGCCGAGATCACCAACGACCTGCTGACGTCGCGGATGCAGCAGTTCGAGCACACCGCCGCCACCGAGCTGCCAGTCCTGTTCGAGGAGCACGGGCTGAGCCCGGCGGAGCGCCGCGACGTGCTGCGCTACGCGCGGGGGCTGCAGGACTGGCAGTCCGGCGGGCACGAGTGGCACCTGCGGTCCAGCCGCTACATGAACGAGGGCGCGGTGCGGCGGGGCGCCGTGTCCGGGCCTCCGGAGATCGCCCGGCTGCTCGGGCTCGGGACGTCGGCGGTGCGGATCCGGTCGCTGACCGGCCCGCCGGGGCCGCCCGCGGGCGCGCCGGACGGCGGCGCGGGGTTCCGGACGCCCGAGTTCTCCCTCCCGTACGAGCCGCTGCTCAACCCCCGGATCGCCGGGCTCCGCGCGCACACGGCGGAGTGGGCGCGGGAGACGGGCATGCTCGACTCGGGCGTCCCCGGGACGTGGACGCCCGAGGCGTTCGACGCGGCCGACTACGCGATGTTCGCGGCGCTCACCCATCCCGACGCGCCCGGCCCCGAGCTCGAGCTCATCGCCGACTGGCACCTGTGGCGGTTCTTCTTCGACGACCTCTTCGCCGAGCGGTTCAAGCGGCCCCGCGACCTGCTCGGCGCCAAGGCGTACACGGCGCGGCTGCTCGCGCCGTCCGGCCCGTGCCCGCCGTCCGATCCGGTCGAACGGGGGCTCGCGGACCTGCGGGCCCGCACCGAAGCCGCCATGTCCGGCGGCGAGCGCGCCGGGCTCGACGAGGCGCTGCGGCAGCTCACCGACAGCTGGCTGTGGGAGCTGGCGGGGCTCGTCCACCACCGCGTCCCCGACCCCGTCGACTTCGTCGAGATGCGCCGCCGGACGAGCGGCGCCGCGTTCACCGCCGCGCTGCTGCGGCACGCCCACGCCGGCGGGCTGCCGCCGGACGTCCCCGCGTCCACCCCGATGCAGGCGCTGCACGACACGTTCGCCGACGTCGCCGGGCTCCGCAACGACCTGCTCTCCTACCCCAAGGAGATCGGGGCCGAGGACGGGCTCAACAACGCGGTCGTGGCCGTCGAGCGGTTCCTCGGCTGCGGGACGCGGCGCGCCGCCGGCATCGTCGCCGACCTGGTGGAGGCGCGCGTCCGGCAGTTCGAGCGGACCGCGGCGGCCGAGCTGCCGATCCTCGCCACCGAGGCCGGGCTGGACGCCGCCGCCCGCGACGGCCTCGCCCGCCACGTCCGGGCCATGCGCCGGTGGATGGCCGGCGACCTGCGCTGGTCCACGACGACCGGCCGGTACGCGCCGCCCGCCCGCGACACCGCGCCGCCGGTGGCGGCCGCCCCGCCGTCCAGGGGCGCGCGGTTCCGCGTGCCGGCCGGCCCGTCCGGGCTCGGCACCGCGGCGGCCCGCGCACCGTTCCGCCCGGCGCGTCCCGCACTGGTGCGGCCCAGCGAGACCCGACCAGCGATCCCCCGGAGGTAGCGGCACATGACCGACTCGCAGCTGGCCCTGAGCACGCGGGCAGCGCGCAATCTCGCGACCACCACCAAGTCCGTGCCGCAGATGCAGGGCATCACCCCCCGGTGGCTGCTGTCGCTGCTGCCGTGGGTGCGGGCGGACGCCGGCACCTACCGGGTGAACCGGCGGCTCACCTACGAGCTCGGCGACGGGCGGGTGACGTTCGTCAACGACGGCGCCAACGTCCGCGTCATCCCCGGCGAGCTGGCGGAGCTGCCGCAGCTGAAGGGGCTCGACGCGATGCTCCTGGACGCGGTCGCCGGGAGGTTCACGCAGGCCGAGTACGCGCCCGGCGACACGATCGCGGCGGCCGGCGACCCGCGCGACCGCGTCCACCTGATCGCGCACGGCAAGATCGCCGAGGTCGGGACGGGCGAGTACGGCGGCGAGACGCAGATCGCGATCCGCGACGGCGGCGACTACTTCGGCGACGAGGCGCTCCTCGGCGACGCCGGCGAATGGCCGCACACGTTCCGGGCCCTCACCCCGTCCATCGTGCTGACCCTGTCCCCGACCGCGATCGTCGAGCTCACGGAACGGTCGGAGACGCTGCGCGCGCGCCTGGAGGAGTACCGCGACGCGCCGAAGCCGCCGCAGACCCGGCACGGCGAGGCGGCCATCGACCTGGCGTCCGGCCACGACGGCGAGCCCGTGCTGCCCGGCACGTTCGTCGACTACGAGACGTCGCCCCGCGAGTACGAGATGGCCGTGACGCAGACGCTGCTGCGCGTCCACACCCGCGTCGCCGACCTCTACAACAAGCCGATGAACCAGATCGAGCAGCAGCTCCGCCTCACCATCGAGGAGATCCGGGAGCGGCAGGAGCACGAGCTGGTCAACAACCGCGACTTCGGCCTGCTGCACAACGCCGACCTGCGGCACCGCATCCAGACCCGCGGCGGCCCGCCCACCCCCGACGACATGGACGAGCTGCTCGCCCGCCGCCGCAAGACCCGCTTCTACCTCGCCCACCCGAAGGCCATCGCCGCGTTCGGCCGCGAGTGCACCCGGCGCGGCGTGTACCCGGGGACCGCCGAGGCGGACGGCGGGCGGCGCGTCCAGGCGTGGCGCGGCGTCCCGATCTACCCGTGCGACAAGATCCCGATCAGCTCCACCGGCACCACGTCGATCATCGCGATGCGGACGGGGGAGGACGAGCAGGGCGTCATCGGCCTGCACCGCACCGGCATCCCCGACGAGGTGCAGCCCGGCCTGTCGGTCCGCTTCACCGGCATCGACGACCGGGCGATCCTGTCCTACCTGGTCAGCGCCTACTACTCGGCCGCCGTGCTGGTGCCAGACGCGCTCGGCGTGCTGGAGAACGTCGAGATCGGCCGCTGACGGGAGGACGGGACATGCCGGTGGAGACCTCCGCCCGATCCGCCGCCGAGGTCCTGGCGTGGAGCCGGGGCCTGGTGGAGCCCGCGCTGCGATCCGTGGTCGAGGCGATGCCCGGCTCGATGCGCGGCATCGCCGAGTTCCACTTCGGCTGGCGGGACGAGGCGGGCCGTCCCGCGGCGGGGGCGAGCGGCAAGTCCGTCCGCCCGGCGCTGACGCTGCTGGCGGCCGAGGCGGCCGGCGGGACGGCGGCCGCCGCCCTGCCGGCCGCCGTCGCGGTCGAGCTGACGCACAACTTCTCGCTGCTGCACGACGACGTCATGGACGGCGACCGCACCCGCCGGCACCGGCCCACCGCGTGGACGGTGTTCGGGGTCAGCGCCGCCATCCTCGCCGGGGACGGGCTGCTCGCGGCCGCCTACGAGGCGCTCGCGGACGCGCCGTCCCCGGACCCGGCGGCCGCGGTCCGGATGCTCAGCCGCGCCGTCCTCGAACTGGTGGAGGGGCAGAGCGCCGACACCGCGTTCGAGGACCGCGCCGACGTCACGCCGGCCGAGTGCCTGGCGATGGCGGGCGGGAAGACCGGCGCGCTGCTCGGCGGCGCGTGCGCGCTCGGCGCCCTGTACGGGGGCGGCGCCGGGCGCGCGTCCCGGTACCGGACGTTCGGCGAGCGGCTCGGGCTGGCGTTCCAGCTGGTGGACGACCTGCTCGGCATCTGGGGCGACCCGGAGGTCACCGGCAAGCCCGCCCACTCCGACCTGCGCAACCGGAAGAAGTCGCTGCCGGTGGTGGCGGCGCTGACGTCGGGGACGCCGGCGGGGGCGGAGCTGGCGGCGCTGTACCTGCGGCGCGGGGCGCTCGCGGGCGACGAGCCGGCCCGCGCCGCCGCGCTGATCGAGGCGGCGGGCGGCCGCGCGTGGGCGGAGGCGGAGGCGGACGCGCTGGTCGCGAGCGCCCTCACCGAGCTGGACGCCGCGGACCCCGTCCCGGCGGCGGCCGCGGAGCTGAGGTCGGTGGCGCACCTGCTCACGCATCGCGACCACTGAGCGCCGGGAAACCCGGCATCGCCGTCGTTATAGTGCGGGTGTGCCGGACCTCCATCCCCTCGAACCCACCGACCCGCGGCGGCTCGGCGGCTACCGGATCACCGGGCGGATCGGGGAGGGCGGGCAGGGCGTCGTCTACGCCGCCGTCCCCGACGGCGGCGGCGACCGGGTCGCGATCAAGCTGTTCCACGCGCAGCTGACCGGCGATCCGGGCGCGCAGGACACGTTCGCCCGCGAGCTGGAGGCCGCCAAGCAGGTCGCGCGGTTCTGCACCGCCCAGGTGCTGGACTCCGGCGCGTTCGGCACCCGCCGCTTCATCGTCAGCGAGTACGTCGACGGGCCGCCGCTGAGCGCGGTCGTCCGGGAGGGCGGCCCGCGGTCGGGCAGCGCCCTGGACCGGCTGGCGATCGCGACGGCGACGGCGCTGGTCGCGCTGCACGACGCCGGGGTGGTGCACCGCGATTTCAAGCCGCCCAACGTGCTGCTCGCCGCGGACGGCCCCCGCGTCATCGACTTCGGGATCTCGCGGGCGCTGTCGGGCGCGCAGACCGTGGTGAGCCGCGCCGTCGGCACCCCCGCGTACATGGCGCCCGAGCAGCTCCAGCCGGGCGAGCTGGGGCCCGCGGTGGACGTGTTCGCGTGGGCGTCGACGATGGTGTTCGCCGCGACGGGCCGCCCGCCGTTCGGGAACGAGTCCATCCCGATCGTGATGAACCGGATCGCGCACGAGCCGCCGCGGCTCGACGGCGTGGAGGAACCGCTGCGGGGGCTGCTCGCCGAGTGCCTCGCCAAGGACCCGGCCCGGCGCCCGACCGCGCAGCAGGTGCTGGACCGCCTCGTCCGCCGCTCGCAGCGGACGGCGCCCGGTGGCGTTCCCGCTTCCGCGCCCGCGCCCGCCCCGGCGCCGCCCCGGCCATCTGCCCCTGCGCCCGCCGCCGCGTCCGACCCTGCCCCGCGCCCTGCGTCCGACCCCGCGCCCGACAGTGCGCCCGCCGCCGTGGCCGGGGCGGTTCCGGCGGCGGACGCGTCGACCGTTCCGCAAGAGCGGCGGCGCGGCCGGCGGCGGGCGGGCGTGCTGGCGGGGGCCGGCGCGGCGGTCGTCGCGGGCGCCGCGGTGTTCGGGTTCGTGCAGATGGCGGACGGTGACACGGGCGGCGGCGGCCCGCACGCGTCCCCGCAGGGGACGGCGGGCACCGCCGCCGGCGAGGGGCGGGCCGCGGAGGCGGGACGCGCGAACGTTCCCGGCAGCGGGAGCCCGACCGCGCCCCGGAGTCCCGGCGCGAGCCCGAGCCGGAGCGCGACGGCGTCGCGTCCGGCGCCGTCGCGCAAGCCGTCGTCCGGGCCATCGTCCGGACCGTCGTACGAGCGGGTCGAACTCGGGCCCGGCCATTTCTCGGCGTACTGCGCGAAGCTCGGCTGGGAGTGGGAGGAGTACCGGGACACCCCGCGGCCCGGCGCGTACTGCGTGGCGCACGAGCGCGCCGCCCAGCTGATGTCGAAGGCGCAGCTCGACGCGGGATGCCGCTGGCGGTACGACGACCCCCGCGCCCGGCACTACTTCAAGGGCGAGTCGAACTACTGCTACACGACGAAGCCCGTCTCCTAGCAGCGGACACGCACGGTGCGGCCCAGACCCGCGATGAGGATGGCGCCGACGACCAGGTGCATCGCCATCAGCGCGGCGTAGGTGCCGGGGCCATCGGAGTCCAGCGGGCCGGTCAGCGACACGCCGAGGACGATGCCGGCGGTGATGCCCCAGGTGCGGCCGGGGCGCTTCGCGCGGCGTTCCAGGACGGCCAGCAGCCCCCAGCCGGCCAGCCCGGCCAGCAGCGTGAACACGATCACGGTGGCGGGGCCGACGTGCTGGCCGCGTGCGTGCATGCCGGCGCCGCCGATCGGGTCGGCGACCGCCCAGACGAGCAGTGCGGCGCCGGCCGCGGCGGCGACGGTGAGGGCGCGGCGGGCGGTGACGCCGCGGGCGGGACGGGTTCCGGTCATCTCGTTCATGCCGCCACGATCGCCGCCGGGCGGGGCGCGGCGCATCGGGCGGGCGGCTGCGGCGGGTCCGCCCCCGGTCCGGGGGACCCCCTACTTCGGTAGGTGTCGGGGCCGCCGGGCCCCGCCTTACCCTGACCCCGTGAACAGCGAGGACATCTGCGAAGTCGAGCGGCGCGGCCTGCGGCTCCCCGCCGGCGCGGCGGTGGTCGTCGCCGCCGTCGGGGCGCTCGGCGCGGTGACGATCTGGGGCCGTCCCGCGGGGGACGCGGTGCCGCTCGGCCTCGACATCGCGCTCGGGGTGCTGGCCTGCCTGCTGTCGCCGCTCGTCCTGTGGCGCCCGGTGCCCGGCGCGCTCGCGCTGACCGTGCTGGCCGCGCTGTCCCCGGCGGCGACGCCGGCGGCCACCTTCGGCACGTTGCACGTCGCGCAACGGCGCCGGTTCCCGGTCGCGGTGGCGGTCGGCGCCGCGGGGATCGCCGCGCACGCGGCGCGCGGGCTCTGGCGGCCCATGGGCGGCATCACCTTCGGCTGGTGGCTGCTGCTGGTCGCGGTCGCGTACGGCGCGCTGGCCGGCTGGGGCGCGCTGACGCAGGCGCGCCGCGCGCTGCTGGCGTCGCTGCGCGAGCGCGCCCGCCGCGCCGAGGCCGAGCAGGGCCGGCGCGTCGCCGAGGCCCGGATGCTGGAGCGCACCCGCATCGCCCGCGAGATGCACGACGTCCTCGCGCACCGGCTGTCGCTGCTGGCGACCTACGCGGGCGCGCTGGAGTACCGTCCGGACGCGCCGCCGGAGAAGCTCGCGCAGGCCGCAGGGGTGGTCCGCGCCGGGGTGCACCAGGCCCTCGACGAGCTGCGCGAGGTGATCAACATCCTCCGGGACGAGGACGCCTGCGACGACGACCGGCCGCTGCCCGTCCTCACCGACCTGCCGGCGCTGGTGGCGGAGTCCCGCGACGCGGGCGGGAGCGTCCAGCTGCGGGACGAGGTCGTCGAGCCCGCCGCGCTGCCCGCCGCCGCCGGGCGCACCGCCTACCGGGTCGTCCAGGAGGGGCTGACGAACGCCCGCAAGCACGCCGCCGGACGCCCGGTCCGGGTGGCGGTCGAGGGCCGTCCCGGCACCCGGCTGGTGATCGACATCCGGAACCCGCTGCCGCCGGACGGCGCCGTCCCGCTCGCCCCCGGCACCGGGACGGGCCTGGTCGGGCTGACCGAGCGGGTGCAGCTGGCCGGCGGGCGGCTGGACCACGAGGTCGCCGCCGGGGAGTTCCGGCTGCGCGCCTGGCTACCATGGCCGGCGTGAACCGCCCCCTGCGCGTGCTGATCGTGGACGACGACGCCCTCGTCCGGGCGGGCCTGTCGATGATGCTGGACGGCGTCCACGGCATCTCGGTGGTCGGGGAGGCGGCGGACGGCGCGGAGGTGCCGGAGGCCGCCGACCGGCACGCGCCCGACGTCGTCCTGATGGACCTGCGGATGCCCCGCGTCGACGGCATCGCCGCGACCCGCGGCCTGCGCAGCCGCGTTCCCGCGCCCGAGGTCATCGTCCTGACCACGTTCGACACCGACGAGAACATCCTGCACGCGCTGCGCGCGGGCGCGAGCGGGTTCCTGCTGAAGGACACGCCGCCCGCGCAGATCGTCGACGCGGTCCGGCACGTGGCGTCGGGCGAGCCGATCCTGTCGCCGCGGATCACCCGGCGGCTGATGGACCGCGCCGCCACCCAGGCGGGCGCCTACGAGCGCGCCCGCGCCGCGCTCGGGCGGCTCAGCCCGCGCGAGGGCGACGTGGTCGTCGCGATCGCGGAGGGCCGGTCCAACGCCGAGATCGGCGCCGCGCTGTTCATGAGCGTGGCGACCGTCAAGGCGCACGTGTCGAGCATCCTGACGAAGCTGGACCTGGACAACCGCACCCAGATCGCCCTGCTCGCCCACGACGCCGGGCTCGCCTGACCGGGCGGCCGGCCGCGGCGCGGACCGCCACGGCCGGGACGTCTCCGCAGGTCAACCGATGGCCACGCCCAGTGTCGCGGCCGTCAGCACGAGGCACAGCGGCGTGTAGACGGTGAGGTTGAGCCGGTAGAAGACGGAACCGCGGCGGGCGCCGACGCCGAGGGCCCAGACGACGCCCGCGCCCGCGCGGAGGGCGACGCCCGCGGCGACGGCGGCGGTCCCGGCCGCCGGGATCCAGCCGGGGACGCCGGTGAGGATCATCCCGGCCCGCGCCGGCACGGCGATCGCGCCGGCCGCCAGGACGAGGACGAGCGGCGCCAGCACCCGGGGAGTGAAGGGGACGTCCGCGTTCAGCAGGCCCTGGGACAGGGCGGTGACGTCGCGGGCGGGCCAGGTGCGGCCGGTCATCCAGTACACGTGCAGGAGGGCGTCGAGGCCGAGGACCGCGGCGGCGAGGAGGGCCGCCAGTTCGTGAATGCTCATGCCTGGAAGAGGACGCGGACCTCCCGCGCCACTCCCGTGATCCGCGTCACTCCGCCGGGCCGAACCGCCTGACGAACCGGCGCAGGACGGCGGGGCCCAGCGCGCGGCGCAGCACCGGGCCCGCGACGCGCACGCCCGGGACGCGGAAGCCGGCCATGTAGGCGAAGCGCGTCGCGTCCCCCTCGGGAACGGCCGCCATGCCGAACACCAGGAAGCGGCTCTGCATCAGGCACCAGCCGGGACGCAGCACCATGTCGAAGCGCGCGCGCAGCCCGGAACGCCCGTGCACCATCGCGCGCATCCGCTCGCCCTCGCGTTCGGTGACGCGCAGGGACCGCACGTCGGGCACCAGGCCGGGGAAGCCGCGCTCCGGGTCGCCCAGCACCGTCCACACGTCCTCGAACGCGGCCGGCAGGACCGCCTCCTCCAGCAGGACGCCGGGGTACGCGGCAGCCAGCGCGCGGAGCCGGCGCACGTCGTCCAGCTCTCCGAGCGGCCAGGTCACGGCGGGCTCCCTTCGTTGCGCCAGCTCAGCCGGAAGCGCGCCCGCGCCCGGAACAGCCGGGACCGGACGGTCCCCGCTGGGACCCGCAGCAGCCGCGCCGCGGTCTCCTCGTCCAGCCCCTCCAGGTCGCGCAGCACCAGCACGGCGCGGTGCTCGGGCGACAGCCGGTCGAGCACGTCCCGGACGTCGGCGGCCAGCGACGGATCGCCGGGCGCGGGCAGGTCGGGCGGCTCGGCGGGGACCGTCCGGGACGACTGCCGGGCGATCCGGACCGCCTCCCGGACGGCGATGACCCGCACCCAGCCGAGGAGCGCGGCCGGGTCGCGGAGCGTCCTCAGGTTGCGCATCACCGCGATCAGCGCCTCCTGCGCGGCGTCCGGCGCGTCCTGCAGCGCGATCGGCCCGCAGAGCCGCCGCACGTACGGGGCGAGCGCCGCGAGCACCTCGTCCAGCGCCATCAGGTCGCCGCGCTGCGCGCGCCGCACGACGCCGGGGCCGGGAGCGCTCACGGGATCGGGGTCGGGCGCGCTCACCGGCCCGACCTTACTCCCGGAATGACTCGATAGTATGTTCGAGTCGTGCATGTCCCGTTCCTGTGCCCCCGCGGCCACCGCCTCGTCCCCGGCCGCGTGATCGTCGGCTGGTCGCCGTGCGTCTGCCCGCCCTGCGGCGGCCGCGCCCGCGGCCTGCGCGGCCACCGCACCTACCTCTGCCTCGACTGCAAGGACGAGCACGTCACGACCAAGTGCTACCTCCCGCACCACGTCCCCGCCCAGGGCGCCGCCTACCGCTGGCCCTGACCCCGGAGGCTAGGGTGGCGATCATGAGTGGACGATGGGCGCTCGGCGGGGACCTGGACGTCGCGCGGATCGGGTACGGCGCGATGCGGCTGTCGGGCTGGCCGGGCGGCCCCCGCCCCGACCGCTACACGGCCCTCGCCGTCCTGAGCCGCGCCGTGGAACTCGGCGTGAACCACATCGACACCTCGAACTACTACTCCCACGACGGGGTGTCCGCCAACGAACTGATCCGCGAGGCGCTGCACCCCTACCCGGACGACCTGGTGATCGTCACCAAGGTCGGCGCGCTGGTCGAGGGCTCCGACATCCACCTGCCCGCCGAGGAGCACACCGGCCTCACCCCCTCCGGCCTGCGCCGCGCCGTCGAGGCGAACCTCACGGCCCTCGGCCTGGACCGCCTCGACGTCGTGAACCTGCGGATGGGCGTCCTCGGCCCCTCCGAGGACTCCCTCGCGGAGCCCCTCGAATCCCTGCTGGCGCTGCGCGACGAGGGCCTGATCCGCCACCTCGGCGTCTCCAACGTCACCCCCGCCCAGGTCGCCGAGGCCCGCCGGATCGCGCCGATCGCCTGCGTCCAGAACCAGTACAACGTCGCCCAGCGCGACGACGACCCCCTCGTGGACTCCTGCGCCGAGGCGGGCATCGCCTACGTCCCGTTCTTCCCGGTCGGCGGCTACGAGCCGCTCGCGGCCGACCACCTCAACGCCGTCGCCGCCCGCCACGGCGCGACCGTCCCGCAGGTCGCCCTCGCCTGGCTGCTGGCCCGCTCCCCGAACGTCCTCCTCATCCCCGGCACCGGTTCCCCGGCCCACCTGGAGGAGAACATGGCCGCCGCCGACCTCCGCCTCACCCTCGAAGACCTCGCCGACCTCGGCTGAACCGCCCGGCGGGAACCGGAGAACGGCGTCCAAGGGATAACCGGTGTAGGCACACCGCGACCCTGGGAGGCCCCCCGATGACAGAGCCGTCGACACCGCCGGCCGCGTGGTGATCGGTATCCGGGCCCGGCCGGGCCGTCCGCCCGCGACGGCGCAGGGCGACGCCGAGCTGATCCGCAGATCCCTCGCGGAGCCGGACGCGTTCACCGCCGTGTACGACCGGCACGCGCCCGCGATCCACCGGTACGTCGCGCGCCGCCTCGGACCCGACACGGCCGACGACCTGATGGCCGAGACGTTCCTGATCGCCTTCCGCAAGCGGCGGCGCTACGACCTGGCCCGCGCGGACGCCCGGCCGTGGCTGTACGGGATCGCGACCCGGCTCGTCGCCCGGCACCGCAAGGCCGAGACGGCCCGCTACCTGCTGCTGGAACGGCTCGGCGGCGAGACCGCGGCCGAGCCCGTCGACACCGAGGCGCGGGTGAGCGCGCAGGCCCTTCGCGGGCCGCTCGCCCGGGCGCTCGCCGACCTGCCCGAGGTCTACCGGGAGGCGCTGCTCCTGGTGGCCTGGGCCGACCTGAGCTACGAGGAGGTGGCCGCGGCGCTGGACGTCCCCGTGGGCACCGTCCGGTCCCGCCTGTCGCGCGGCCGGGCCCGGCTCCGCGCGGCGCTCGGCGGCGCCGACCCCACCGAGGAGGACACCGATGGATGAGATGGCGCTGCTGCGCGAGGCCAGGCCCGACGTGGCCCCGCCCACGGACGCCGCGCTGCGGACGGGGCGCGACCGGCTCGCCGCCGCCGCGCGGCCCGCGCGCCGGTGGCCGCCGCGCGTCCCGCGACCGGCGGCCATGGGCCTCCTCGCCGGGACCGCCGCGGTGGCCGCCGCCGTCGCGATCACGATGGCGCAGGTCGTCGCGCCGGAGGGCCGCGGATCGGCGACGGCCGCCGCCGCGGAGGTGCTGCGCGACGCCGCGGCCACCGCCCGCAGCGGCCCCCCGGTCAGGCCGGCCGCGTACAGCTACACGATGCAGCTGGTCGTCTGGCCCGACGAGCACGGAACGCAGTGCGAGGAGACCTGGCTCCGGCGGGACGGCTCGATGGCGGCTGGAACCACCCTCCCGGAGCGGCCCGGCGGCCGCTGCGACCTCCATGAACCGGGGCGCTGGGTTCCGACCCTCCGAGACGGCGACGTCGACCGGCGCCCGCACGCCGACGTCCGCACCCTGCCGACCGGCCCGTCCGCGCTTCGCGAGCGGCTGTACTCCGACGCCGCTCACGGCAGGGGCCAGAACGCGGACGACAAGGGGCCGCGCGACCAGCTCGTCTTCAACCGCATCGGCCGGCTGCTGCGCATGCCGCTCCCGCCCGAGCTGCGGGCCGCGCTGTTCCAGACGCTCGCGACGGTTCCCGGCGTCGACGTCGTCCACAGCGAGAGGGACGCGCTCGGACGGCAGGGCATCGCGCTGGCCAGGTCCTTCGGCGACCCGGGGGACACGGTGCGCGTGGAGATCATCCTCGCCCCGGGCACGTACCGCTACCTGGGCATGAAGGCGGTGCAGGACACGGCGACGGGGGTTCCCATGACCCACCTCACGGCCCTGCTGACCACCGCCGCCGTCACGACGCCCTTCCAACGCCCCTGAAGATCCCCGCCCGGCCCCGGCCGGGCGGGGTCAGGTCTCCCGGGGGAGCGGGGGCAGCGGCAGGGGCAGGCCCGGCAGGCCGTCGATGCTGGTCGCGACGTGCTCCTTCTTGTGGAAGTACGCGTCGAGCGACTCGTCGGTCTCCCGCGCGAACCGCGACCCGTGCAGCGGGCGGTCCTCCTCGTACGTCATGAACGGGACGGCGTACCCGCAGGTGTCGCGGATCTTCTCGGCCCGGACGACGATGATCGCCCGCAGCCCGTGCGAGGTCGGGTCGATGTCCGGGAAATGGCGCATCAGCTCGCCCCAGCGCGGATCGTCGCGGAACACCGGCTCGCCCCGCCCGTGCACCCGCACGATGTTCGGCGGGCCGTCGAACGCGCACCACATCAGCGTGATCCGGCCGTTCTCCCGCAGGTGGGCGATCGTCTCGGCGTTGCTGCCCGCGAAGTCGAGATAGGCGACGGTGAGCTCGTCGAGCACCGCGAACGACCCGGTCAGGCCCTTCGGTGAAAGGTTGACGGTGCCGTTCCCGTCCAGCGGCGCCGTCGCGGTGAAGAAGATGTGCTGCGCCTCGATGAACGCCCGCAGCCTGCCCTCAATACGCTCATAACTCTTCCCCATCCCCCGAGTATGACCTTCGCCTCCGCGAGCCGCCTCGGCGGATCCGCTCGCAGGTGTGAAAGGCTTTCCCGCTCGGCAGCGGCTCCCCGCCGGCGGCGGCCCCGTCGACTCCCGCCGCCGCGCGGCCCGCGGCCACCGCCGAGCCGATCCGGGAGGGGTACGACCCCGCCCGGGACGCGATGGCCGACATCGCCGCCGCGCTCGCGCGGGCCGAGCGCGACGGGCGCCCGGTGCTCCTCGACTTCGGCGCGGACTGGTGCCCGGACTGCGTCATGCTCGGACGCACCTTCCGGACGGCGACGGTCCGGCCGGTCCTCGCCCGCTACCACGTCGTCTCCATCGATGTCGGCCGGTTCGACCACAACGTCCGATTGGCAGAGCAGTACGGGCTGAACCTGGAGACCAGCGGAATCCCCGCACTGGTGGTCCTCTCCGGCGCCGGGAAGGTCAGGACGACGACCAACGACGGCTCGTTCGCCACCGCGCGCTCGCTGTCGCCGAAGCAGGTGGCGGGCTTCCTGAAGCGTTGGCGGTGAGGTGGGCGATCCTGGTCGCACTCGTGCTGCTGGTCGGCGGATGCGGCGGCCACAAGAGCGCCCCTGAGCGGTCCACCCGCTTCACCGAGGGCGGCGTCGAGGTGTCGGTCAGCGTGACGGACACGGCGGTGAAGGCGGTGTACCGGCCTCTACGTCCGGGATTCTATGTCTACAGCGTGGACCTCCCGGCCGGCGGCGTGGACGGCCTGGGCGTCGCGACGAGGCTGGATGTGCGGGGCGGCTTGACCGCCACCGGACGCTCCACCGCCGACCGTCCCGTACGGACGCTCGTCCTTCCTTCGCTGGGGGTGAGCTTGCCCGTCTATCCGGACGGCCCGGTCACGCTCTCCCTGCCCGTCCGGAAGACGGGACGCTCGGCCGAGGTCGTGATCTCCTACGCCGCGTGCAGCAGCGGCACCTGCCTGCCCCCGGTCACCGACCACGTCACCCGCGTCGCCTTCGGCTGACCGCCCGTTCGCGCGCGGCCCGCCCGCGGGTGCGTCACCGGGCGGCGAGGGTGGTGCGGGTGGTCTCCAGGAGGGCGCGGGAGGCGGCGGGGGTGAGGGCCTTCTCCTCGACGAGCTTCCACGTGTCCCACAGGTCGGCCTGGGCGGTGTCGATGCCGAGGGCGGAGTGGACGAGGGAGATCCGCTCGGTGACGCCCGGGAACTCCAGGACGTCGAAGGCGCCGTGGAGGCCCGCGTACGCGCCGGCGCCCGTGGGGACGACCCGGACGGTCGCGCGGGCGTCGGTGGCGAGGTCGAGCAGGTGCGTGACCTGGGCGTGCAGGACGTCGGCTCGGCCGCCGGGACTCTCCAGCATGTAGCCGTCGATGATCACGTCGAGGGTGCGGGGCTCGCCGAGGGGGCGGTGCTCCTGGCGGTTGCGGAGCAGGTCCCACTCCTCGTCCGGGTCCGCCTCGCGGACCCCGAAGACCAGGCGGGCGTACTCCTCGCACCAGACCAGCTCGGGCATGCGGGAGATGCCGAACGTGTGGATGTACGGGGACTCCGACTCGACGGTGTAGATGTCGCGGACGAGGGCCTTCAGGCGGCCGACGTGGCGCGCCAGCCAGGGCGGGCCCTCGGGCCGGGTCGCGAGGTCGACGAGGACCGCGCGGACCCGGTCCGGCGCGCCGTAGGCGTCGAGGATCGCGCCGACCTGCTCGGGGGTGACGTCGCCGAAGCCCGTCTCGACGCGGGCCAGCCAGTCGGCGTCGCGGCCGAGGAGCGCGGCGGCGTCGGGGTAGGACAGCTCGAGGAGCTCCCGGATCTTCCGCAGCTGCTGCCCGAGGCTGCGCGCGTTGATGTTCGGGGCTCGGTAATCCACCGGCATGCCACCAGGGTAGGAGCATCGCGGTTCCGCTGCGCGGTTTTCCGGTCGCCGACCGTGACGGCCGCTGGTGGCGCGGGCGGTTGAATTTTCATTCTTCTGTGGCCCCTATTGGGTGGGCCGTCCATTACGGAGGATGGCATCACTTTCGGCTCCGCCGTAGTCGCGGTGTGTGCGGTGAAACGGGCAAAGGGGCATGAGAGGGCGCTCCGGGGGCGGGCGGGTGGAAACGCGTGGCGCGGGGCACGGGCCGGGCGAGAATGGTCTCCTGAGGGGTGGAAATTTGTCATCGGATGAACGGTCCGGTCCCTTGACGTCGGCGAGAGTGCTTGCCTACAGTCGAGTAACTTAGGTTGATCTTGGAGTGGAGCGGGCGTCGACGTCGTCGCTCGCGCGCTCTCGGGACGCCATTCGCGGCGGTCGCCGTATTTCCTTCACTCATGGGCCCGGCGGTCATTCCGGCATGCCCGTATTCCGGGTGGAGGGGAAACAAGAGCCGCTCGCCTCCCCGCTTCTGGAGGGTTTCCGTGAATTCTCGAATAGCGATCGTCGGCATGGCGTGCCGGTTCCCGGACGCCGCGGACCCCGGCGAGCTGTGGGACAACGTGCTGGCCGGGCGCCGGTCGTTCCGGCGCATCCCGTCCACGCGGATCAGGCTGGAGGACTACTACAGCGCCGACCGCGACTCGGCCGACCAGATCTACATCACCGAGGCCGCGCTGCTGCGCGACTGGGAGTTCGACCGGGTCCGGTTCAAGGTCGCCGGGTCGACGTTCCGCAACGCGGACCTGACGCACTGGCTGGCGCTCGAGACGGCGGCGGAGGCGCTGGCCGACGCCGGGTTCCCGGAGGGGCGCGGCGCGCCGGGCGAGACCACCGGGGTGCTGGTCGGCAACTCGCTGACCGGCGAGGGCATCCGGGCCGCGCAGATGCGGCTGCGCTGGCCCTACGTGCGGCGGGTGGTCGCGGACGCGCTCAAGGACGACGTGGCGGGCGACCGGCTCGCGGCGCTGCTGGCGGAGCTGGAGCACTCCTACAAGGCGCCGTTCCCGGTGCCGGACGGCGACTCGCTGGCCGGCGGGCTGTCCAACACGATCGCCGGGCGGATCTGCAACCACTTCGACTTCAACGGCGGCGGCTACGTCGTGGACGGCGCGTGCGCGTCGTCGCTGCTGTCGGTGATCACGGCGTGCAACGCGCTGGTCTCCGGCGACATGGACCTCGCGGTCGCGGGCGGCGTGGACATCAGCGTGGACGCCACGGAGCTGATCGGGTTCTCGCGCGCGGGCGCGCTGGCCGTCGAGGAGATGCGCGTCTACGACCAGCGGTCGGCCGGGTTCTGGCCCGGCGAGGGCTGCGGGATGGTCGTGCTGATGCGCGAGGAGGACGCCGTCGCGCGCGGCCACCACGTGCACGGCTTCATCGACGGATGGGGCGTGTCGTCCGACGGCGCGGGCGGCATCACCCGGCCGGAGACCGACGGGCAGCGGCTCGCGCTGGACCGGGCGTACCGGCGCGCCGGGTTCGGCCCGGACGAGGTCGGCTACTTCGAGGGCCACGGCACCGGGACGGCGGTCGGCGACGCGGCCGAGCTGGAGACGCTGATCGAGGCGCGCCGCGCGGCGGGCGCGAACGGGATCCCCGCGGCGGTCGGCTCGATCAAGGCGAACATCGGGCACACCAAGGCCGCGGCGGGCATCGCCGGGCTGATCAAGGGCGTCAAGGCGGCCGGGACGGGCGTGCTGCCGCCGACGACGGGGTGCGAGCGGCCGCACCCGCTGCTGGACGCGGGCGGCGACGCGCTGCGCGTCCTGCGCAAGGGCGAGGCGTGGCCGGAGGGCGTGCCGCTGCGGGCGGGCGTCAGCGCGATGGGCTTCGGCGGCATCAACACGCACGTGGTGGTCGAGGCGCCGCGCCCGTCCCGCCGCGCGCGCGTCGACAACCGGACCCGCTCGGTGATCAACTCGCCGCAGGACGCGGAGCTGTTCGCGCTGGACGCCGACTCGCCGGCGGCGCTGGCCGAGCGCGCGACCGCGCTGGCCGCGGTGGCGGAGGCGGCGGCGCGGTCCGAGCTGCCCGACCTCGCCGCGCACCTCGCCGGGCGGCTGGACCGGCGGCCGTGGCGGGCCGCGGTCGTCGCGAGCGCCCCGGCGAAGCTGGCGGCGGGCCTGCGCCGCGTCGCCGAACTCGCCGGAGAGGGGACCGCCCGGCACATCGACCCGGCGGCCGGCGTGTTCGTCGGCGGGCCCGGCGGGCTGCCGCGCATCGTGTTCCTGTTCCCCGGCCAGGGGTCGGGCACCCGCTCCGACGGCGGGGCGCTGCGCCGGCGCTTCGACACGGTCGACGAGCTGTACGAGACGGCCGCGCTGCCGGCCGGCGCCGACCAGGTGGAGACGGCGGTGGCGCAGCCGCGCATCGCGACCGCGTCGGCGGCGGGGCTGCGGGTGCTGACCGGGCTCGGCGTGCAGGCGCAGGCGGCCGTCGGGCACAGCCTCGGCGAGATCACCGCGCTGCACTGGGCGGACGCCCTCGACGAGGACGCGCTGCTGCGGATCGCGGCGGCGCGCGGCGCGACGATGAGCGAGCTGGCCGAGGACGGCGGTTCGATGGCGAGCGTGTCCGCCGACGCGGAGACGGTCGCCGCGCTGCTGGCCGAGCAGGACGACGGCGTCGTCATCGCGGGCCGCAACGGGCCGAGGCAGACGGTGGTGTCCGGGCCGTCCGACGGGCTGCTGCGGGTGATCGGCCGCGCGACCCGGGCCGGGCTCCAGGCCGTCCGGCTGCCGGTGTCGCACGCGTTCCACTCGCCGCTGGTCGCGCCCGCCGCCGACGCGTTCGCCGGACGGCTCGGCGAGGAGCCCCTCGCCGGGCCGCGCCGCCAGGTGTTCTCGACCGTGACCGGCGCGCCGCTGCCCGCCGCGATGGCGCCGGACGAGCTGCGCGCGCTGCTGCGCGAGCAGATCACCGCGCCGGTGCTGTTCGCCGAGGCCCTCACGGCCGCCGTGAACGGAGCCGGAGGCGACTCGGGGGGTGCGGGGGGTCGTCCCCCCTCGAACGGCACGGACGGAGCCGGAGGCGACTCGGGGGGTGCGGGGGGTCGTCCCCCCTCGAACGGCACGGACGGAGCCGACCTGCTGATCGAGGTCGGGCCCGGGCAGGTCCTCACCCACCTGGCCCGCGAGATGACCGGCGTCCCGGCCGTCGCGACCCGCACCGACGAGGACTCGCTCGGCGGGCTGCTCGCCGCGCTCGGCGCCGCGTTCGCCGCGGGCGCGGGCGTCCGCGTCGCCGACCTGTTCGCCGACCGGCTGATCCGCCCGTTCGACCCGGACGCCGAACCGGCCTTCATCGCCAACTTCTGCGAGATCGTCCCGGAGGTGGACACGGCGCTGCTCGCCGACGCGTCCGCGCGGGCCGCCACGTCCGGCGGGAGCGCGCCGGGCGGCGACGTCCCGGGCGAGGTGGACACCGGTGACCCGCTGATGCTGATGCGCACGCTGGTGGCGCGCCGCGCCGAGTTCCCCCTCGAAGCCGTCCAGGCTGACAGCAAGTTCCTCGACGACCTGCACCTCAGCTCCATCGTGGTGTCGGAGCTGGTCGGGGAGGCCATGCGGACCCTCGACCTGGCGGAGACCGCCGCCCCGACCGGTTACGCGACCGCGACGCTCGGCCAGGTCGCCGAGACGCTGCAGGAGCTGGTCGCGACCGGCGGCGCCGGAGCGGAGGACACCGAGGCCGCCGCCGCGAAGATCGTCCCGCCGGGCGTGGGCCCGTGGGTGCGGGCGTTCGCGGTGGACCGCCGCGCGACCGCCGTGCCCGGACGGGCCGCGCCGCGGACCCCGGGCGCCTGGCAGGTCGTCGGCGACCACCCGGCCGCCGGCGCGCTGCGCGAGGCGCTGGAGGCCGCCGAGCTGGGCGAGGGCGTCCTGGTGATCGTCCCGCCGGGGGAGGAGCGGCTCGCGACGCTGCGCGCGGGCGCCGCCGCCGTCCTCTCCGGCAAGGACGTGACGCGCTGCGTGCTCGTCCAGGACGGCCCCGGCGCGGCCGGGTTCGCCAAGACCCTGCACCTGGAGGCGCCCTGGGTGGCGACGACCGTCGTGTCCGCCGACCTCGCCGACCCGGCGGCCCCGGCCCTGGTCGCGGCGGACGCCGCCGCCACGACCCGGTTCCGCGAGGTGATCCACGAGGGCGGCGTCCGCCGCGAGCCCGTCCTCGCGCCGGTCGCGCCGCACGGCACCGACCTGCCGCTCGGCCCGGACGACGTCCTGCTCGTCACGGGCGGCGGCAAGGGCATCTCCGCCGAGTGCGCCCTCGCCCTGGCCCGCGAGAGCGGCGCCAGGCTCGCCCTGGTCGGACGGTCCGACCCGGCCGGCGACGCGGAGCTGGCCGCCAACCTCGAACGCATGGCGGCCGCCGGCGTCACCGCCCGCTACCTGCGCGCCGACGTCACCGACGCCGCCCGGGTCGCCGAGATCGTCGCCGAGGCGGAGGCGGAGCTCGGGACGGTCACCGCCGTCCTGCACGGCGCGGGCGGTAACGTCCCGAAGCTCCTCGAAGAGCTGACCGACGACGACTACGCCCGCACGATCGACCCGAAGGTCGCCGGGCTGGAGGCCGTCCTCGCCGCCGTCGACACGGCGGCCCTGCGGCTCGTCGTCACGTTCGGCAGCATGACCGGACGCGCCGGGCTGCGCGGCGAGGCCCACTACGCCGCCGCCAACGAATGGCAGAGCGACCTGGTCGAGCGGCTCGCCGCCGAGCTGCCGCACTGCCGGTTCCGCGCCGTCGAGTGGTCGCTGTGGTCGGGCGTCGGGATGGGCGAGCGGCTCGGCTCCGTCGAGAACCTGTCCCGCGCCGGCGTCACCACGATCACCCCGGACCAGGGCGTGGCGATGCTGCGGGCGCTGGTCGCCGACCCGGACGCGCCCGTCGTCGCCGTCGTCACCGGACGGTTCGGCGAGATGCCGACCGTGTCGTTCGGCGCGGACGAGCCGCCGCTGCTGCGGTTCCTGGAGCGGCCCCGGGTGAACTACCCCGGCATCGAGCTGGTCGCCGACTCCGAGGTCACCTGGGCGAGCGACCCGTACCTCGCCGAGCACGTGTTCGGCGGCGGCACCGAGGCCGTCCTGCCCGGCACCGTCGGCATGGAGATCATGGCGCAGGCCGCGGCGGCGCTCCTCGGCCTCGACATCGAGGCGGGCTCCGGGGCGGGCACCGCTCCGGTCCTGACCGACGTCGAGTTCCTGCGGGCCATCGCGGTCGCGCAGGACGCTCCGGTCACCGTCCGGGTCGCGGCGCTGCGGGACGAGTCCGGCGCCGTCACGACCGTCGTCCGGTGCAGCACCACCAACTTCCAGGTGGACCACTTCCGGGCGGTCTGCGAGGCGCCGGCCGCGACGCCGAAGGGCACCGGGCTCGTCCGGCCGGAGAACGCCGCGCTGCCGCCCATGGCGATCGACCCGCAGACCGAGCTGTACGGGCCGATGCTGTTCCACGGCCCCCGGTTCCGGCTGATGGGCGACATCCGGCGCGCCGACGCCACGCACGTCACCGCCCGGCTGCTGCCCGACACCCGCGTCGGCTGGTTCGGCCGCTACCTGCCGCCGACGCTGCTGCTCGGCGACCCCGCCGCCCGCGACGCCTACATGCAGCCGCTGGCACTGTGCGCGCCGACCGTCCTGGCGATCCCGGCGGGCGTGCGGCGGCTCGTCCCCGGCCCGGGCACCGGCGCGGCGCCCGCGTTCGTCCACGCCCGCTACCGGGTGGACGAGGACTGCTGGGACATGGAGGTCACCGACGAGGACGGCGAGCTGATCGAGACCTGGGAGGGCTTCACGACCCGGATGGTGGAGAAGTTCCCGCTCCCCGCCGGCTGGGTGCCCGCCCTCCTCGGCCCCTACGTCGAGCACGCCCTCGTCGCGTTCGGCCTGGCCGGGCGCGCGGCGATCGACACCGACCCGGACGGCGCGTCCCGGCGCGAGGCCGCCGGGCTGGCCGTCCGGCGGCTGCTCGGCGGGGACGTCGCGCTGCGGCACCGCCCGGACGGCAAGCCGGAGGCGAGCACCGGCGAGACCGTCTCGCTCGCGCACTGCTCCGGCGTCACCCTCGCCACCAGCACCCCCGGCTGCGACCTGGAGACGGTCACCGCACGCGACCGCGGCGCCTGGGCCGGCCTGCTCGGCGCGGACGGCCTCGCGCTCGCCGAAGCCCTCACCGAGCGCGCCGACACCGCCGAGGACCTCGACACGGCCGCGACCCGCGTGTGGGCGGCGGGGGAGTCGGCGGTCAAGGCGGGACTGCCCGCCGGGACCCCGTTCACCCTGCACTCCACCCACGAGGACGGCTGGGCGGTGCTGGCCGCCGGGGACGTCCGCGTCGCGACCATGGCGACCGGCCTGCGGGGCGTCGCCGAACCGGTCGTGCTGGCCGTCCTCACCGAGCCGGCCGGGAAGCGGGCCACCGCGTGAAGGGCTACGAGTACCGGCACGTCGTCACCATCGAGGACACCGACCTGCTCGGCAACGTCAACTACGTCAACTACGTCAGCTGGCAGGGCCGCGCCCGCGAGCTCTGCCTGCGCGAGTACACCCCCGACGTCGTCGCCGGGTTCGGCGACGGGGTGCGGCTGCTGACCGTCAGCTGCCAGTGCGAGTACCTCCGCGAGCTGACGATCTTCGACGAGGTGATCGTCCGGATGACCCCCGGCGAGGTCGGCCAGACCCAGATGACCATGAAGTTCGAGTACTGGCGGCAGCGCCCCGACGGCGAGGAGCTCGTCGCCACCGGGGAGCAGCGGGTCGCCTGCGTGCGCCCCGACGCCGACGGGAACATGGCGCCCGCCCGGCTCCCCGAGTCGATGCGCCGCCTCGTCGACGCCGTCACCGCCGGCCGCCGCTGAGCCCGCCGCCGAAAGGAGAAGGACCATGGAAGGCGTGTCCGCGACGGCCCGCTGGACGGCCGCCGCCCGCGCGGTGGAGTCCCGCCGCCCCGACGCCCTGTTCACCGACGACCTCGCCGAGGCCCTCGCCGGGCCCGAGGGCTTCGCGCGCTGGGAGCGCTACGACAACCCCGGCACCACCGAGTTCCTCGCCGTCCGCACCCGCTGGCTGGACGAGGTGATCACCCGGTCCGCGCACGCCCAGGTCGTGCTGGTCGCGGCCGGCCTGGACACCCGGTCGGCCCGGCTGCCCTGGCCGACCGGGACCGTCCTGTACGAACTCGACCAGGCCGACCTCATGGAAGGGAAGGAGAAGAGGCTCGCGGAGCTGGGGGTCCGGCACCGCTGCGACCGGCGCGGCATCGGCACCGACCTGACCGGCCCCTGGGACGGCGAGCTCCGCGCCGCCGGCTGGGACCCGGCCGTCCCCACCCTGTGGATCGTCGAGGGCCTGCTGTTCTACCTGCCCGAGGACGCCGCCCGGGCGCTGCTGGCCAGGCTCGGGGAGCTGTCGGCGTCCGGCAGCGCCGCGGCCGGGGACCTGCTGTCCCACCAGTCCATGATCAGCGAGTTCACGCAGGAGGGCCTGGCGCGGCTGCGCGCCGACGGCTGCCCCTGGCTGTGGGGCACCGACCGTCCCGAGGACCTCCTCGCCGCGTGCGGCTGGACGGTCGGCGAGCTGCGGTTGCCGGGCGAGGAGGGCGCCTCGTTCGGCCGCTGGCCGTGGCCGCCGCTGCCCCGCGACACCACGGGCCTGCCGATGAACTACCTGTTCACCGCGACGGTCTGAGCGGCCCTCCGCGGGCCGGGGCGCGCCGCACGGCCCGGCGCGCCCCGGCCCGCGGAGATCACTTCAGCGTGTGCTCGGACTGGTTCCAGAAGTCGGTGAGGGCGGCGGCGGTCGTCTCCGGCGCCTCCCAGGCGGGGGAGTGCGCCGCGCTCGGGATCACGACCCTGGCCGCGTTCAGCCGCTCCGCCATCTCCGCCTGGACGCGCGGGTCCCACACGTCGTCGTCCTCCCCGTACAGGACGAGGGTCCGCAGGCCCGTCTCGCCGCAGTGCTTGGCGAGCTCGTCGACCCGGTCGGGCGCGGTGAGGATCTCGCGGGACATGCCGACCAGCCCCGCCTCGGAGTTGCCGAGCGTCCGGTCCTTCAGGAAGGCCAGGATGTCGGCCTGGACGCCGCTCGCGACGTAGTCGGGCTCCATGCCGACGCTCCAGATCGCGGCCATGCCCAGCTCGGGGATCGCGTCCCGCAGCGCCCGCGCCTTGTCCGCGGACGGCCCCGTCACGGCGGACGGCCCGGAGCTCATCAGCGTCAGCGACGCCGGCCGCGCTGGCCCGGCCAGGACCGCCTCCCGCGCCACCAGCCCCCCGAACGAGTGCCCCACCAGGTGCACCGGGTCCGGGCCGAGCGCCTCCAGCAGCCCCACGAGGTCGGTGCCGAGGGCCGCGCGGCCGTAGGCGTCCGGGTCGTCCGGGCCCGGCGTCTCGTGCTGCCCGCGCATGTCGATCGCGACGACGCGGCGGCCGGACGCGGCGAGCGTCGGCAGCATCGCGAGGAAGTCCTCCTTGCTGCCGGTGAGGCCCGGCACGAGGAGGGCGGGAAACCGCTCGGGCACCCGCGACCCCGGGAGCGCCTCCAGCGCGGCGAAAGGGCCGCGCGACGTCTCGACGGTCGTCCGGCTCACGCCGGGGGGCAGGGTCAGGAACCGGGGCGTACTCACGGAGTGCAACCATACTAAACGGGCATCCGCCGGCCACCGCCGCGAAACCCCGCGGTGGTACCGTCGCAGCGTGCGAGCGAAGCCGGCGATCTCGGCGCATCGACGGGACGAGGCGGGCCTGGACGGCCTGCGCGACGCGGCCGGCTCCGGGGCCGAGTACGTCGAGATCGACGTCCGGCGCACCGGCGACGGACGGCTGGTCGTGCACCACGACCGCGAGATCGGCGGGCTGCCGCTGGCACGGCTGTCCTACCGCCGGGCGAGGGAACTGTCACCCCGCCCGCTGCCGCTGGTGGACGAGGCCATGGAGCTCATCGCCGCGTCCGGCGCGCAGGGCCACCTGGACCTGAAGGAGCGCGGCTGCGAGCACGAGACCGTCGCGCTCGCGATCGAGGCGTTCGGGCCCGGCCGGTTCGTGGTGACGACCCGCGAGGTGGCCTCGCTCGTCGAGATCAAGAGGAGCTTCCCGCGGACCCGGACGGCCCTGTCGGTGGGCCGCAACCTGTGGGAGCCGGGCGTCGCCCGCGATCTCGCGCCGCTGCGGCAGATCCGCCGCGCCGGCGCGGACATGGTCGCGCTCAACCACCGGCTCGCCCGTGTCGGGGTGCTGCGGCAGTGCGGCCGCGCCGGGATCCCCGCGATGATCTGGACGGTCAACGCCGAGCCGCTGATGCGGCGCTTCCTCGGCGACCCCCGCGTCGCCGTCCTGGTCACCGACCACCCCACCACCGCCCTCGGCCTACGAGAGGCAGCGTCCGACGGAGCAGCGTCCGACCGCGGCCGCCAGGGGACCTAGCCGCACTCTGATGCAGCGCCCGCCGAAGGAAGGCGCTCCGGCGCCTGGCGCCGAGGGCACTGCGAGAAACACAGAACCGCGAGAGCACGGGCGGGCCGTGTCTCGCGGTCGGTGCGGGCGTCAGGCCGTCTGGGTGGCCTCGGTCGTGTCGGCCGCGGGCTTGCCGGCGCGGGTGCGGCGCCGGGTGCGGCTCCGCTTGCGCTCGGTGGCGACGGCGTCGACGACGGTGTCGGACGCCCCGTCGGCGGCCGCGGACGCGCCGCCCTCGGTCGCCTTGCCCTCGATCGGCTGGCCGCCGCGGGTGCGGGTCCTGGCGCGCTTGCGGCGGCGGGGGCGCGGACGCTCCCGGTCCTCGTGGCGCGCGGTGCTGCGCACCTTGCCGGTCTCGCCGATGTCCTCCAGCTCCTCGGCGTCCAGCCCGGCCCGCTCGTGGCGGTGCTCCTTCGGCAGGGTGCCCTTCGTGCCCTCGGGGATCCCGAGCGCCTCGAAGAAGTGCGGAGAGGTGGAGTAGGTCTCCTCCGGCGCCGCGAACGGCAGGTCGAGCGTGCTGTTGATCAGCTTCCACCGGGTCAGGTCGGCCCAGTCGATCAGCGTGACCGCGACGCCCTCCTTGCCCGCGCGGCCGGTGCGGCCGATGCGGTGCACGTAGGTGTCGGCGCTGTCCGGGCACTCGTAGTTGACGACGTGGGTGACGTCGTCGACGTCGAGGCCGCGGGCCGCCACGTCGGTGGCGACCAGCATGCCGATCTTGCCGCTGCGGAACGCGCGCAGCGCCCGCTCGCGCTGGCTCTGCCCGAGGTCGCCGTGCACGGCGGCGGCGTCGAAGCCGCGCTGGACCAGGTCGGCGGCGACCCGGTCGCAGGCCCGCTTGGTCTGGCAGAAGATCATCGTCAGCCCGCGGCCCTCGGCCTGCAGCAGCCGCGCCAGCATCTCCGGCTTGTCCATCTGGTGGGCCTGGAAGACGTGCTGGACGACCTGCGGCGTCGCGTCGGACTCGGCGTGCGACTCGGCCCGCACGTTGGTCGGGCGGGTCAGGTAGCGGCGCGACAGCGCGACGATCTCGCCCGGCATGGTCGCCGAGAACATCATCGTCTGCCGCTGCGCGGGGACCTTCGCGATGATCCGCTCGATGTCGGGCAGGAACCCGAGGTCGAGCATGCGGTCGGCCTCGTCCAGCACCAGCACGCCGACCTGCGACAGGTCCAGGTGCTTCTGCTTGACCAGGTCGAGCAGCCGGCCCGGGGTGCCGACGACCACGTCGACGCCCTCGCGCAGCGCCTCGATCTGCGGTTCGTAGGCGCGACCGCCGTACACCGACAGCACGCGGCTGCCGAGCTTGCCGCCGGCGACCAGCAGGTCGTCGGTGACCTGCAGGGCCAGCTCGCGGGTGGGCGCGACGACGAGCGCCTGCGGCTTCTTGCCGCCGTGCTCGATGCGCTGGAGCAGCGCCGCGCCGAACGCCAGCGTCTTGCCGGTGCCGGTGCGGGCCTGCCCGATGATGTCGTGGCCGCCCAGCGCGATCGGCAGGGCGAGCTCCTGGATGGGGAACGCTTCCACGATGCCCTCGGCCTGCAGGGCATCGGCTATCTCGGGGACGACCCCGAGGTCACGAAAGGTAGTCAGGGCTTTCAGCCTCCAATATGCGGGGTCCTCGCTCCCCGGTGCGGCGCGGCTCGTCGCCCGCGTCGGCGGGATGCCGGCGGGCGGGCCCGTCAGGGGCGCTGTCGATCGAGGTCACAGTCGCCGCCGGCTGGGCTTCGCCGTCCTGGCGCGCCCGCCGGTCGCTTCCTGTGGCCGCGCGCTCGCGCGGGAGGGACCAGCCGTTGATCAAAATGTCTCGGCGACCGCAGTCAGGGGTTGAAAGCAGTCACTGATTGTGGCTGCGTGCGGTCACACTCCGCCACGCAGTGTACCGACCGTCAGTTGCATACACCAATAGCCGATCACCAGACCTAACGTTTCCGCGTTTTCGTCTATTCCATCCCCGCTCGCCAGCGCCGATCCGTGGCGTGGAACGGGCCCGGACGGACCGGCGCGGAGACCCCTCCCGGCGGCCACATCCGGACACCGCGGGCCGCGGACGATCATCGGTTGCCCGCGGGCGTCCCGTGCCCCAGATTGATGGGCATGATCGAACCGTCCGGGGCCGACACGTCGGGGACGGCCCCACCGCCCGCCGCGCCGCCCGGGGACGCGCCGCCGCCCGGGGACGCGCCGCCGTCCGGGGACGCGCCGCCGTCCGGCCCGCCGCCGTCCGTCGAGCCGTCGTCCAGCGGTGCGCCGCCGTGGCGCGTCGAGGGCTTCACCGAGGTGCGGGAGCTGGGCTCGGGCGCGCAGGGCCGGGTGGTGCTGGCGCGGCACGACACCGCCGGCGCGCCGGTCGCGATCAAGTACCTGGTCCGCCGGGACGGCGACGACGAGGCGATCGAGCGGCTGCGCGCCGAGGCGGTGATGCTCGGCCGCGTCGACGATCCGCACGTCGTCCGGCTCTACCGGTTCGTCAGCGCCGCGCGCGGGGCCGCGCTCGTGATGGAGGCGGTGGACGGGGTCTCGCTCAGGCGGATCCTGGCCGAGCACGGTGCGCTGGAGCCGGAGGCGGCGCTCACCGTGCTGAAGGGGTCCCTGCGCGGCCTCGCCGCCGCCCACGCGGCCGGCGTGGTGCACCGCGACTACAAGCCCGCCAACGTCGTCGTCCGGGCGGACGGGCTGAGCAAGCTGATCGACTTCGGGATCGCCACCGTGACCGGGGACGGCGCCGGGTCCGGGACGCCCGCCTACATGGCGCCCGAGCAGTGGGAGCGGCGGCCCGCCTCGCCGGCCACCGACGTGTACGCCGCGACCTGCGTGTTCTTCGAGTGCGTGACCGGCGGCCGGCCCTTCTCCGGGGATCTGCCGGCGCTCCGGGCCGGGCATCTGGACGGCGCGGTCCCGGCCGAGCGCCTCCCGGAGGGACTGCGCGACCTGGTCGTCCGCGGGATGGCCAAGGCCCCGGAGGACCGTCCGCCCGGCGCCGCCGCGTTCGCCGCCGAGTTGGAGGCGGCCGCCGCCGCGGCGTACGGGCCGGGCTGGGAGGGGCGGGGCGTCCGCGCTCTGGCGGGCGCAGCCGTGGCGTTCGCGGCCGCGTTCCCGCTGGCCGCCGCCGGGCTGGTCCCGGCGGCTGCGGGAGGTGCGGCGGCAGGTGGTGCGGCAGGTGGTGCGGCAGGTGGTGCGGCCGCGGGCGGGGCCGCGGCGGGCGGGGGCGCCGGGGCCGGCGCGGCGGCCGGCGGCGGCCTGTTCGCGGCGACCGGGGCCAAGGTCGCCGCCGCGGTGGCGGCCACCGCGGCGCTCGCGGCGGGCGGCGCGGGGGCCTACACGGCCGCCTCCGGGGGCGGTGCCCCGCAGGCGCGGGCGGACCTGCGGGTGCGGCCCGTGTCGGTCGTCCGGACGACCGGCCACCCCGCGACGCGCGTCACGGCGAGCTACCCGCAGCTGAGCGGGCTGCCCGCCGCGGTGCTGGCGAAGGTCAACGCGGTCGTCCGCGAGCCCGCCGAAACCTGGGCGCGAACGGCCGGCCACGACCTGTCCGCCTTCACCGGCACCGCCGACCCGCCGACCCCCTACACGGGCAAGGTGACCTACGAGGTGGGGCTGAACGGGCCGAAGCTGTTCTCCGTCCGCTACTCCTTCAGCGGGACGGTCCTGAACCGGAACACGGCTCTGGCGCAGATGGTCACGGTCGACCTCACCACCGGCCGCGCCGTGCCGCCCCGCGACTTCTTCCGGGCGGACGCGCTCACGCCGGCCGGCACCCGCGCCTTCACCCGCCTGCTGGTCGAGTACGGGCCCGGCGGCGGCTCCCTCTGCGAGGACGAGCCGGCGGGTCCGGACACCGGGGACGTGACGCCCGCGATGATCAGGGACGGGCACGTCCAGGTGCTGCCGACGCGCGAGGGCGTCGACTTCTACCCGCCGGAGCCCGCGCTGGGCTACAGCATGGCCTGCGGACGGGCCTGGCGGGCGTTCAGCGTGCCCTACCGGCGGCTCGGCCGGTTCATCCGCCCGGACGTCTTCCGCGCGGCGGGCGTCGCCGCACCGTCGCCCTGACGGCCGGCCCGCCGCCGCCCGGCCCCCGGACCAGGGCGGGAACAGGGCTCGGACAGGGGAAGGCCCCCGCTTGCGGGGAGCGGGGGCCTGCCGCCGGGGTGCCCGGCCGGGAGCCGGGAGGTCGCCCGGCCGGAGGGGGCCGGTCAGAAGCTGCGGCTGCGGCGGCGTCCGCCCCAGCGTCCGCCGCCACGGCTGTTGAGCGAGGTCAGCGCGGCCACGCCGATCGCGGCGATCACGACCGCGAAGACGAGCGCGATGAACCAGCCGGCGCCGAGCGCGGAGGCGATCATGCCGCCGAGGATCGCGCCGACGATGCCCACCCCGATCGTCAGCAGGATGCCGATCGGGTTGCGACCGGGCACGATCAGCCGCGCCAGCGCTCCGATCACGGCACCGGCGATGATGAACCAGAGGATCGTCAGCATCTCAGTCAGTCCGTTTCGTTTCCGGGGGCCGGAAGCTCCGGCCCGTTGGTCGCAACCGGTATGCCCGTTCCTCCGGAAACAAACAAAATCTTTGTCAAGACGCTTGCCGACCTGCCGGTAGGTCCGCTAAAGCGGCCGACCGGACGCGCCGCGTCACCAGCCCGCCCCTGGTCACCGGCCCGCCCCGGTCACCGGCTCACGCGTACTGCGAACCGAAGCCCACGCCGCGCCGCTCGTCCTCGGCGATCTCCAGGTAGCCGACCCGCTCGGCGGGCACGACGACCCGCCCCGAGCGCCGGTCCTTCAGCACGAAGACCCCGCGCGGCTCCGCCAGCGCGCCGGCGAGGGCCTCCTGCACCTCGTCGGCGGACTGGTCGGTCTCCACGACGATCTCCTTCGGCACGTTCTGCACGCCGATCCGAACCTGCACGCGCTGCTCCCCTCGTCGGTGCCGTCCCGGCACCCGCGGGACGGTCCCTCCGATGGTCGCACGGAGATCGGCGGATCGGCCGTCCCGCCGCTTCGCCGCGAGTGAAACGCGGCGTCAGCCCTGCTCGCCGGTCCGCGGGAAACCGGAGATGCCGCGCCAGGCGAGGCGGGCGATGATCTTCTCGGCGGTGTCCTTCGGGATGGCGCGGTGCTGCGACAGCCAGAACCGGGCGCTGACCTCGGCCATCCCGACCAGGCCCATGCCGAGCAGGTGCGCCTCGTCGCTGGCGGCGCCGGTGTCCTCGGCGATCACCTGGGCGATCATCTCGGCGCACTGCTGGTTGGCGCGGTCGACGCGGGCCCGGACGGGCGCCACGTTGCGCAGGTCGGACTCGAAGACCAGCCGGTACGCCTCGCCGTCGCCGGCCACGAAGTCGTAGAACGCCTGCATGCTCGCCTGCACGCGCAGCTTGTTGTCCGTGGTGGACTCCAGCGCGTCGCGCACGGTCTTCACCAGCGCCTCGGCATGCTCGTCCAGCAGGGCCAGGTACAGCTCCAGCTTGCCCGGGAAGTGCTGGTAGAGCACGGGTTTGCTGACTCCCGCACGCTCGGCGATCTCGTCCATCGCCGCCGCGTGGTACCCCTGCGCGACGAACACCTCCTGGGCCGCGCCGAGCAGTTGCCTGCGGCGCGCCAGCCGCGGCAGGCGCGTGCCACGGGGGCGTGCGTCCGGGGTAGCCGTCACCACACTCTCCGATCACCAGATCAGTGCGACGGTAGAGGGTGTCCGTCGCGGGGAAACAATCCCACCATCCTACGCGCCGGTAACCTCGTGGGTCACTAACAAAAGACCACCGACGTTCCCCGCGCGCGCAGGTCAGTGTATTTCCGGCGGCGGACCGCCGCAGCCGGACGCGTCGCCCGCCGGACCGCGCGGGCGCTCCGGCGCGGCGGCCGGGGGCCGCCGGCGGTCAGCGGTAGTCGTCCTCGTCGAGCGGGATCTCCCGGTGCTGCTCGGCGGCGTCGGCCTCGTTGACGTCCATCGGCAGCTGCGCCGCCCACTCGGTCGTCTCCTCGCCGTCCTCGCCCTCCTCGCCGACATCGGCCCGCTGCTCCGCGGTGTCGGCCTCGTTGGCGTCCTCGGGCAGCGGCTCCCGCTCCAGGTCGTCGGTCTCGCTCATCACGCGTCCTCCTCGGAAGAGCCCATCGGAAGGTCCGTCACAGGCGTCCGGCCAGTTCCCGCAGCGGCGCCTCCACGGACTCGCCATAGGTCGGGAACGCGTGCACGACGTCGGTGAGCACGCTCAGCGGCGTCTCCGCGCGGATGGCCAGCGCGACCTCGCTCATCCACTCCTCAGCGTAGAGTCCGGCCGCGGCGGCGCCGATCAGCAGCCCGCGGGAGCGGTCGGCGTACAGCTCGACCCGGCCGCGCTCGTCGGCCTCCACCGCCGCCCGCGCCGTCGCGGCGAGGTCGTACCCGGCGGTGAGGAGGTCTATTCCGAGTTCCTCGGCCTGCTTCGGGGCGATCCCGACCGCGTAGACGGTGGGGGTCGTGTACACGACCCGGGGGATCGCGCGGTAGTCGGCCGCGCGGTGCTCGCCGAGCAGGTTCGCCAGGACGAGCCGCGCCTGGTACCGGGCGGCGTGCGTGGTGCGGGCGACGCCCGTGACGTCGCCCGCCGCCCACACGTCGCCGGACGTCGACGGCACCCGGCACGTCTCGTCCACCGGCACGCCGTGGCCGGGCGACGTGGCGACGCCGAGGGTCTCCAGGCCGAGGCCCTCCACCCGGGGGCGGCGCCCGGCGGCGACCAGGATCCGGTCGGCGTCCAGCGTGCCGCCGTCCGACAGCCACAGCCGCAGCCCCGACTCCTTGCGCTCGACGTGGCTCAGGTCGGCGCCGAGGCGCAGGTCGACGCCCATCCGGCGGAGCGCGTCGGCGAGCACCTCCCCGGCGAACGGGGCCTCGGCGGTCAGCAGCCGCCCGGACGCCTCGACCACCGACACCTGCGAGCCGAACGCGGCGTACACCTGCGCGAGCTCGCAGCCGACCGGGCCGCCGCCGAGGACGACGAGCCGGCGCGGCAGGTCGGGCACCGACAGGGCGCCGTCGCTCGTCCACAGCGGGACGTCGGCGAGGCCGTCGACGGGCGGGATCACCGGCTCGCTGCCGGTGCACAGCACGAGGTCGCCGAAGCCGTGCGCGGCGCCGTCCACCTCGATCCGGCCGGGCCCGGTCACCTGCCCGCGGCCGCGCAGCACGGTGACGCCCTCCTCGGCCATCCGGGCGACGATCCGCTCGTCGGCGCGGTACCCGGTGAGGGCGTCGCGCCGGGCGACCGCCATCTCCCAGGTCTCGCCCCGCCGGGCCGACAGCAGCAGCGATTTGGACGGGACGCACGCGAAATACCGCGATTCGCCGCCGACCAGGCGGTTCTCGACGAGCGCGACGTCGCGCCCGGCGCGGGCGAGGCCGGTCGCGACCAGCTCTCCCGCCGTCCCCCCGCCCAGCACCACGGCGTCGTAGTGATGGTTCTGCGACAACTGATCTTCCTTCCGCACCGGCGGGTGTGTTCCCGCTCACATTGCGTCCCCGTGCTCATGGTGGCGGAAGTCGGCGCCGGAGCGTGGCCGTTCGGACACATACGGCGCCCGGAAAGGGAGAGATCGTGCCGGGGCGGCGGGCCGGGCGGGTCACGGGAGGGCGCGGCGGCGCCCGCCCAGCAGGGGCTCCAGCAGGTCCCCGTGCTTCTCGACCCGGCCGAGCACGTCGTCGGGCGAGAACACCAGGTCGGCGGCGTCCCCGCAGGACCCCAGCTCGTCCCAGGTGAGCGGGGTGGACACCGACGGGCTGGACGCGGCGCGCAGCGAGTAGGCCGCGACGGTCGTCTTGGCCGGGTTGTTCTGGCTCCAGTCCACGAGGACCTTGCCCTTGCGCAGCCGCTTCTCCATCTTCGCGACGACCAGGTCCGGATGCTCCGACGCGAGGCGCTGTGCGGCGGCCTTGGCGTACTCCGACGTCCGCGCCGCGTCGTCCGGCTCCTTGATCGGCACGTACAGGTGCAGGCCCTTCTTGCCGCTGGTCTTGGGGTAGGAGTCGAAGCCGTCCTCGGCGAGCACGTCGCGCAGCAGCCCGGCCACCCGGCACGCCTCGACGATCGTCGCGGGCGGCCCGGGGTCCAGGTCGAACACCACCAGGTCGGGGGCGTGCACCCCGCCGCGCGGGCCGACCTTCCACTGCGGGACGTGCAGCTCGAGCGCGGCGAGGTTCGCGCACCACACGAGCGTCGGCAGGTCGTCGACGACGACGAAGTCCGCCGTCTCGCGGCCGGACGAGCTGCCCGGCGTGGGGATCTCCGCCGTCCGCACCCAGTCCGGTGTGTGCGAGGGCGCGTTCTTCTCGAAGAACTTCCCGCCGTCCACGCCCTCCGGCCAGCGGATCCGGGTGGCCGGCCGGTCCTTCAGGTGCGGCAGCATCACCGGCGCCATCCGCGCGTAGTAGTCGATGACCTCGCCCTTGGTGAACTCCGGGTACAGGTTCTTGTCGAGGTTGGACAGGCTGAGCCGGCGGCCGTCCACCTCGACCTGCCGGCCGCTCACCGCCGGTGCTCCGGCGCGGGGGTGTCACTGCTCACTCGTGACCTCCAGGGGGTCCTTGTCGTCGCGCAGCCCGCGCCAGGACGGGAAGCGGAGGCGGCCGTCCCTGGTGCGGGCGCTGTAGGCGACCTCCCCGACGAGGCGCGGCTCAACCCACTGCGCGTCGCGGGCGTGCTCGCGCGGGACGGGCTCGTCGAACGGGCTGGTCGGGCGGCGCAGCGGCCACAGCACCTCGTACAGCTCGTCGAGGACCCGGTCGCTGAAGCCGGTGCCGACGTGCCCGACGAACCCGAGCCGCCCCTTGGGGTCGTACTCGCCGAGCAGCAGCGACCCGACCCCGCCCTCGCGGCGCCCCCGGCCGGGCTTCCAGCCACAGACGATCACCTCGCGGGTCTGGAAGTTCTTCACCTTGCGCCAGAAGTCGACGCGGCGGCCCGGCCGGTACGGGGAGTCGAGCCGCTTGGCGAGCAGGCCCTCCAGGTGCTCCTCGATGGTGAAGGCGAGCAGCTCGTCCACCTGGGTGGTGTCGCCGCCGTGCAGGTAGGGGGGCACCTCGACGGGTCCGCTGCCGGCGAGGTCGAGGCCGTCGAGCAGCGACCGCCGCTCGGCGTAGGGGACGTCGTAGAGCACCCGGCCGTCCAGGAACAGCACGTCGAAGACCACGTACCGGACGGGGACCTCGCGGATGAGCCGGGGGTGCGGCTCCGACACGTGCATCCGGCGCTGGAGGCGCTCGAAGCTCGGCCGGCCCCGCTCGAACGCGACGACCTCGCCGTCCAGCACGACGTCGTGGTCGGGCAGCAGGTCGGCGAGGGCGGTGAGCTCCGGGTAGCGCGAGGTCACGTCGTTCCCGCGCCGGCCGGTCGCGTGGACGCCGTCCGGCGACACCTGCGAGACGACCCGGACGCCGTCCCATTTGAGCTCCAGGCCCCAGCGCCCGCCGTCGTCGGGGAGGTCGCCGGTGACGGCCATCATCGGCTCGACGGGCCATGGCATGGTCATACCCGCGTCTTACCCGATGCCCGCGTCCAAGAAAAGGATCAAGTGCCCGTTATGGCGCAAATCGAACGGGGTTGCGACGCTAAGGGGAGGAGCGGACCGGGCTGGGTAAGGACATCGGCATGCGGAGCATCTGGAAGGGCGCTATCTCGTTCGGGCTGGTGACGATCCCGGTGAAGCTGTACTCCGCGACCGAGCAGCGGGACGTCAGCTTCCACCAGGTGCACCGGGAGGACGGCGGCCGCGTCAGGTACAAGCGGGTCTGCACCGTCGACGGCGAGGAGGTGCCGTACTCCGACATCGCGAAGGGGTACGAGCTGCCGAGCGGCGAGATGGTGATCCTCACCGACGAGGACTTCGCCGACCTGCCGCTGACCACCAGCCGCCGCATCGACGTGCTCCAGTTCGTCGAGGAGTCCGAGGTCGACCCGATCTACTTCGCCAAGTCCTACTACCTGGAGCCGGACGCGCAGGGCGCGAAGCCGTACGTGCTGCTGCGCGACGCGCTGGAGAACTCCGACCAGGTCGCCATCGTGAAGGTGGCGCTGCGGCAGCGCGAGTCGCTGGCGACGCTGCGCGTCCGGGGCGGCGTGTTCGTCCTGGAGACGATGCTGTGGCCGGACGAGGTGCGCGAGCCCGACTTCCCCTTCCTGGAGGAGGACATCGAGGTCCGCAAGCAGGAGCTGTCGATGGCGTCGTCGCTGATCGACTCGATGGCGGGCGACTTCGACCCGAGCGAGTACAAGGACGCCTACCGCGAGGCGCTCCAGGCGGTGATCGACGCGAAGGTCGAGGGGCGCGAGGTGACCCGGCCGTCCGAGGAGGCCGAGGAGGAGCCCGCGGCGGACCTGCTGAGCGCGCTGCGCGCCAGCGTCGAGGCCGCGAAGAAGAGCCGCGGCGGCGGGGGCGGCGGCAAGGCGGCGGCGCCGTCGGAGAAGGAGACGCAGAAGAAGCCCGCGTCGCGCGGCCGCAAGACGCCGGCGAAGTCCGGCGGCAAGAAGGAGCCGGCGAAGAGCCGCACCCGCAAGTCGGCCTAGCCCTCCGCCGACGCCCGCGGCCACTCGATCGGCGACAGCGTGGGGCGCTTGGCGGTGACGAGGTCGCCGGACGAGCGGCCGCGCAGCCGCCGCCCGATCCACGGGGCCAGGTAGCCGCGCGCCCAGCGGGCGTTCGCCAGCCGCTGCGCGCCCCGGCTCAGCTCCGGCAGCGGCGCCAGCTCCGGCTCGCGCCAGTCGCCCGCGTCCGGGACGCCGAGGGCCTCCAGCATCGCGAGCGCGACGCGCCGGTGCCCCTCGGGCGACATGTGCAGGCGGTCGACGCCCCAGCAGCGCCAGTCGCGCAGGACATCCATGGACCACTGGTCGACGACGAACGCGCCGCGGCGGGCCGCGATCGCCCGCAGGTGCTCGTTGAAGACGGCGACGCGCCCGCGCGTGCGCCGGATGACGGGCGAGCCGGCCGGGTCGACGCCGGTGAACAGGACCGCGTCGGCGCCGGCCGCGCGGATCGCGGCGACGGCCTCGTCCATCCGGGCGGCGAGCGCGTCGATGTCCACGCCGGGTCGCAGCAGGTCGTTGCCGCCGCCCGACACCGACACGAGGTCGGGCTTCAGGTCCAGGGCGGCGGGGAGCTGCTCGTCGACGATCCGGTCCAGCAGGCGGCCGCGGATCGCGAGGTTGGCGTAGCCGAACCGGGGCGCGCCGGGTCCGTTCGACCGGGCGGCGAGTTCGGCCGCCGCCCGGTCCGCCCAACCGCGCCAGCCCCCGCCGGCGGCGCCCCCCTCGCAGGGGTCGCCGACCCCTTCCGTGAAGGAGTCGCCGATCGCCGCATAACGCGTCCAGAGCATGACCGACATGCTATGTGACCTGCATTGATCTCCGAGCCGTCCGGGATGTGAGCCGGCTCTCGCGGCGGACGTCCCGCAGGGGGGTCACGCGTCGCGGCGGACGGCCAGCACGCGGATCAGCATCGAGGCGGCGGCGGACGGGTCGGTGCACGGCGCGATGCGCTCGCCCCAGCCGTAGAAGTACGACCACGAGCCGTCGGAACGTTCCTGCACGGCGATCACGTTCTCGTTGAACATCCGCATCTCGGGGTTGGCGACGAGCGCGGAGGGCCAGCGGTCCGGCGGCGCGGCCATCTCCACCGTCCAGCCGCGGGAGCGCAGCTCCTCGGTCAGGCGCTCCAGGTGGTCGAGGGCGACGTCGGCCTCGGTGGTCGCCAGCGTGGGCATGATGCCTCCAGGGGAATACCCGTGACGGTGAGGAAGAGGGTCGCCGGGCGCGGGCCGTCGTGGTGCGCGTCACACGGCGCGGGGCGAACGTCATTCAGTTTCCCGCCGGGTGAGGCGGACCACAAGCGCTTTGGAATTTTGGCGACCGTTTTCTCCCGCGCCCACCGGGAGCGGCGCGAGGCCGTGTCCCGCGGGCGGCGGGACACGGCCTCGGACCTGGCCCGGAGAAGGTGCGGCCGGGCGCTCAGTGCGCGGACGCCGGCTCCTGCGACCGCGGCGGCGCGGGGGAGTCGCTCTCGCGGAGCCCGTACCGGCCGTACAGCCGGGCCAGCGGGCCGGGCGCCCACCAGTTCGCGCGGCCGAGCAGCCGCATCGTCGCCGGCACCAGCAGCGCGCGGACGACCGTCGCGTCCACCAGGATCGCGACCGCCATCCCCACGCCGGTCATCTTGATGAACGCGACCCCGGACGTGGCGAACGCGCCGATCACGATGATGAACAGCAGCGCGGCGCTGGTGATGATGGCGCCGGTGCGCTGCACCCCGGTCGCGACCGCGGTGGTGTTGGAGCCGGTCAGGTCGTACTGCTCGCGGACCCGCGACAGCAGGAACACCTCGTAGTCCATCGAGATGCCGAACAGCATCGCCAGCATCAGGATCGGCATCGACGGGGAGATGGCGCCGGTCGCGGTGAAGTCCAGGGGGCCGGACAGGTGCCCGTCCTGGAAGATCAGCACGACCACGCCGAACGTCGCCGACAGCGACAGCATGTTCATCACGATGGCCTTCAGCGGCAGCACCACCGAGCCGAACGCGAGGAACAGCAGCGCGAACGTCACGCCGCCGACGAGCAGCGCCAGCCACGGCAGCGTCCCGCCGATGCTGGACAGCTGGTCGACGACGTCGGCGGTGCCGCCGCCCACGTAGGAGCGCGCGCCGGGCGGCGGCGGGACGTCCCGGACGCGGTGGACGAGGTCGCGCGCGGCGGCGGAGTCGGGCTCGGCGGAGAAGGTGAGCGCGATCCGCGTCGTCTCGCCCTTCGCGCCGGTCACGGTCGCGCCGGTCGCGCCGGGCAGCGCCGCGAGCCGGTCGCCGTAGGACCGGATCGCGGCCCGGTCGGACGTGCCGGTCACGACGGCCTGGATCGCCTCGGTGGAGTTGCTCGGGAACCGGGTCTGCAGGGTCTCGGAGACGACCCGCGCGTCGGCGCCGGACGGCAGCACCTTGGCGTCCACACCGCCCCAGTTGATGTGGAGGAAGGGGCTGCCCAGCGTGAGCAGCAGCGCGACGGTGGCGACGGCGTAGATCACCGGGCGGCGCATCACGCTGTGCGCGAGCCGGCCCCACCAGCCGTCCGCCTCGCCCCGCGCCTTCGCGGCGGCGGCCTTGCGGCGGCGGATCGGCAGGGCGTCCACCCTGGGGCCGAGGACGGCCAGCAGCGCCGGCAGCACGGTCAGCGCGCCGATCATGCAGACGAAGACGGTGGCGATGCCGCCGTAGCCCATCGAGATCAGGAAGTTCTGGTCGAACAGCAGCAGCCCGGACAGCGACACCGCGACCGTGACGCCGGAGACCGCGACCGTCCGCCCGGCCGTGGCCATCGTCGCGGCGACCGCGTCCTCGGTGGTGGCGCCGTCGCGCCGGACCTCCTCGCGGAACCGGCTGACCATGAACAGGCCGTAGTCGATCGCGAGGCCGAGCCCGAGGAACGTCGTGATGTTCACCGCGAAGATCGACACGTCGGTGACGTAGCTGAGCGCGTGCAGCGCGGTGAACGAGCCGAGGATGGCGAGCCCGCCGATCAGCAGCGGCAGGCTCGCCGACACCAGCCCGCCGAAGATCAGCACGAGCAGCACCAGCAGCACCGGTATGGCCATGCCCTCGGCCCGGCCGATGTCGGAGGAGACCCGCTCGTTGATGGCGGTCTGGGTGCCGAGCTGCCCGCCGACCTTGGCGGTCAGGCCGCCGTCGACGTCGGTGAGGTCGTCCTTGATCGCGTCGTAGGAGTCCTGCCGCGCGGCCTCGTCCTTGCCGGTCAGCTGCAGCACGGCGTAGGTGGAGCCGCGGTCCGCGCCGACGAACTGCGGCGCCTTGGTCGTCCAGTAGGTGGCCGTCCCGGCGACCTTGCCCTGGGGCAGCGCGGCCAGCGCCTTCTCCACCGACGCGCGGTAGGACGGGTCGTCCACCGTCATGCCGGGGCGCCCCTTGTAGAGGACCACCACGTCGGCCTGGTCGCGGCCGAGGTCGCGCTCGGCGATCCTCGTCGCCTGCGCGCTCTCGCTGCCGGGCGTGTCGAAGCCGCCGGACGAGGTCAGCGCGCCGAACACGCCCGTGCCCCATACGGCGGCGAAGACCAGCGCCGCTCCCGCGACCGCGAGCACCCACCGCCGCCGGCGGTGCACCCAGCGGCCCCATCGCTCGAACATCGTCGTTCCCCCTGCCTGTTACACCGCATCACGTCGGTGAACGCCGTAAACTAGCGAACGCTGTAAACTTTGCATATGTCGTTCACTTTCGTCAATGGTGTTTTTGGGGAATCATGCGGTGGCGGCCGGAGGCGGCCGGACCTGGGAGGAAGTGGGGCGGAGCGTGACGACACGGCGTGACCGGCTGCGCGAGGCGACGGTCCGGGAGATCTCCGAGACCGCGCGGCGGATCCTCGTGGAGCAGGGGCCCGAGGCGGTGACGCTGCGCGCCATCGCCCGCGAGATGGGGATGACGGCGCCGGCGCTCTACCGCTATTACGACAGCCACTCCGAACTGCTGCGCCACGTCGTCGGCGACGTCTACACCGAGCTGACGACCGAGCTGCAGGCGGCCATCGCGCGGGTGCCCCACGACGACATGAGCGGCAAGTTCCTGTCCGTCGCCCGGCAGTTCCGCAGCTGGGCGCTCGGGCACCCGCGCGAGTACGCGCTGCTGTTCGGCGCCCCTATCCGCGGCCTCGACCCCGACGAGCAGGCCGACTTCGCCGAGGAGTGCGCCCGCCAGTTCGGCTGGACGTTCATGGCGCTGTTCCTGGAGCTGTGGCAGAAGAAGCCGTTCCCCGTCCCACCCGACGAGGAGCTCGACCCGGACCTGCTTCCCCAGCTGCGCCGCTACCGCGAGGAGCGCCTCGGCGTCTCGCTCCCGCTCGGGGTGATCCAGCAGTTCCTCAAGTGCTGGGTGCGGCTGCAGGGCAGCGTCAGCCTGGAGGCGTTCGGCCACCTCGGCTTCGCCCTCGACGACGCCGCCCCCATGTTCGAGCTCATGCTCCAGGAGATAGCCCCGCCGCTCGGCCTCACCTACAGCCCGCCCGACAAGAAGTGAACGGGCCCGGGCGGCGCGAACCGCCCGGGCAGCACGAAGCCCCCGGATCCGATGCGGATCCGGGGGCTCGGTGGACGCGGGGCCGCGTCAGTGCGTCAGTGCCCCGACGCGTGGTGCGTCAGTAGCTGGGCTGGGTCGGGTCGATCTGCTTCACCCAGGCCAGGATGCCGCCGCCGACGTGCACGGCGTCGCCGAAGCCGGCGTTCTTCACCACGGCGAGGGCCTCGGCCGAGCGGACGCCCGACTTGCAGTGCAGGACGATCTTCTTGTCTTGCGGCAGCAGCTCCAGCGCCGAGCCGTTCAGGAACTCGCCCTTCGGGATCAGCGTCGCGCCCGGGATCGAGACGATCTCGTACTCGTTCGGCTCGCGGACGTCCACCAGGAAGATGTCGTCGCCGCGGTCCTGCATGGCCTTCAGGTCCAGGACGGTGATCGTCGATTCCTTGGCGGCCTCGGTGGCCTCCTCCGACACCGCTCCGCAGAAGGCCTCGTAGTCCTCCAGCAGCTCGGTCTGCGTCGGGTTCTTGCCGCACAGCGGGCACTCGGGGTCCTTGCGGACCTTGACCGACCGGTACGTCATCTCCAGCGCGTCGTAGATCATCAGCCGGCCGACCAGCGGCTCGCCGATGCCGGTCAGCAGCTTGATGGCCTCGTTCACCTGGATCGAGCCGATCGACGCGCACAGCACGCCGAGGACGCCGCCCTCGGCGCACGACGGGACCATGCCGGGCGGCGGCGGCTCCGGGTAGAGGCAGCGGTAGCAGGGGCCGTGCTCGGCCCAGAACACCGACGCCTGGCCGTCGAACCGGTAGATGGAGCCCCACACGTACGGCTTGCCGAGCAGCACCGCCGCGTCGTTCACCATGTACCGGGTCGCGAAGTTGTCGGTGCCGTCCAGGATCAGGTCGTACTGGGCGAACACGTCCATGATGTTGTCGCGGTCGAGCGCGAAGTCGTGCACGACCACGTCGATCAGCGGGTTGATCTCGCGGACGGTCTCGGCGGCCGACTCGACCTTCGGCTTGCCCAGCGACGACTGCCGGTGGATGATCTGGCGCTGCAGGTTCGACTCGTCCACGACGTCGAAGTCGACGACGCCGAGGGTGCCGACGCCGGCGGCGGCCAGGTAGAGCAGCGCGGGGGAGCCGAGACCGCCCGCGCCGACGACCAGGACCTTGGCGTTCTTGAGGCGCTTCTGCCCGGACATCCCCACGTCGGGGATGATGAGGTGCCGCGAGTAGCGGTTGACCTCGTCGCGGGTGAGCTCCGCTGCGGGCTCGACCAGAGGTGGCAACGACACGGTGGGTGCTCCTGTGCTGACGCTCGGCTGTTACGGGGGCGGGACGTCGTCGTCCCCTCACGGCACAACCTTGCCATGTCCGCCCGCATTCCCCTAAGGCCGGTGGCCGGAAACGCCCACGCCAGCGCCCCTGCCGCCTAGTCCGGAGGGGACGGTGGGTCCGATGTGGCGGGGGTCTCCCGCCGAAGTGTGGCCGGGGTCTCCCGGCGGACGGCATAGATCGGGATGTAGCGGGCACGGCTTCCTCAGTACGGACCTCGTACGGAAGAAGGAGCCATGGGCATCCTCGACAAGCTCAAGAACAAGACCCAGAAGGCCAAGGGGCAGGGCAAGGAAGAGGCCGGGCGGCGTTCCGGCGACCCCTACCTGGAGGCCGAGGGCCGCAAGGACCAGGCCGCCGGCGGCGCCAAGCAGGTCGGTGAGCAGGTCAAGGACGCGGCGAAGGAGGCCCGCCGGACGACCGACCGGTGACCTCGCCGCGCATTCCGCCGTGACGGAGGGGCCCCTCTGCGGAGGGGCCCCTCCGCCTGTCCGGGGCCGGAGCGTCCGGGTTAGGACGGGTCCCCTCACCCCGATGTAAGGGCGGAATGTCATGAACCAGAGTTAATCTTGGCTGTTGTGGCATTCCTGCCCCCCTCCCAGCAGCCGCCCCCGCCAGGCCCGCACCTGCCGCCCGGCCCCCCGGCATCATCCGGACCGCCGGCGGGCGCGCCTCCCGGCCGTCCGCCAGGACCGGGCCCCGGCGCGCCCCCGGGGCCGCCCGGTCCCATGACGCCCCCGGGCGCGGGCATGCCCGGCCCCGGGATGCCAGGGGCCCGGATGCCCGGCGGTGGCATGCCGGGCGGTGGCAGGCCCGGTGGCATGGCCGGCGGTGGCATGCCCGGCGCTCCCGGTGCGGGCATGCAGTGGGGGGCCGCGCAGGGTGCGCCGCAGGGGCCCCCGGTCACCGTGCTCGGGCTGCGCGCCCGCCAGTGGATGGTCGCCGCGATCGTCGTCGGCTGCGTCTACCTGGTGACCGGCACCATCGCGATCGGCGGCGTCTGGGCCGAGCTGCACCGCGACCCCACCAACGCGGAGGTGGAGTGGGCCGCCAAGGCCGAGGTCGCGCGGCGCTGGCAGGCGTGGCCCGCCGAACGGATCTTCCCCAGCAAGATCACCTACAGCCTGGAGGAGGGGCACGGCGAGTACGCGTCCCGGACCGGCATCGTCCCCGACACCAACTGCGCCACCGGCGTCGACCAGGAGCTCGCGGAGCCGCTCCTCCAGCAGGGCTGCAAGGCCGTCCTCCGCGCCACCTACACCGACCAGCTCCAGGGCATCGTCGTCACCGTCGGCGTCATCGCGTTCGCCGACCCGTGGGCCGCCGACCGCGCCTACAAGGCGATCCCCGGCTCCCAGGGGCCGGGCGACGGCGGCGTCCGCCCCGCGCTGCGCGCCGCCCCGTTCCCCGGCACCGCGTCCGCCCGGTTCACCGACGCGGCCCGGCAGGACCGGACGTCCGACCGCGGCGGCCCCTACGTCGTGCTGACCACCTCCGGCGAGGCGGACGGCCGCCCCGCCTCGGCCGTCCGCAAGCAGCGGCCCGGCGACCCGTTCTCGATCGCGCCGCAGCTCGGCTCCACGATCGCCCGCACCCTCTCCGCCAAGGCCCTGCCCGACTGCCACGCGCGCGGGTGGAAATGCTGACCCGGGCGCGGACGCGCCGCGAGCGGGCCGCGGGCGGGCGGCGCGCGGCGGCCGCGCGCGCACTGCTGGCGGCGGCGCTCACCGGCGCGTGCCTCCCGCTCGTCCCGGCGCCTGCGCACGCCGACATCGTCCGGGACCGGCAGCGCGGCGTCCTCGGGGAGCTCGGCATGGACGCCGCCTGGAAGATCACCAAGGGCCGGAACGTCACCGTCGCGCTGGTCGACTCCGGCGTCGACCCGAACCAGAAGGACATCGCCGGGTCCGTCACCGTCGGCCCGAACATGCTCGCCGCCATCGACGGCGGCAGCAAGCCCGCTCACCTGCACGGCACGGGGATGGCGTCGCTGATCGCCGGGCACGGCCACGGGGCGGGCGGCCGCGACGGCGTCATCGGGATGGCGCCCGAGGCGCGGGTCCTCGCCATCCGGGTCATCGGCGAGAAGGAGGACCCGAGCTACGCGCGCTACCGGAGCTCGCGTGAGGCGGAGGACGCCGTCGCGAAGGGCATCCGGTACGCCGCCGACCACGGCGCCGACGTCATCAACCTGTCGCTCGGCAAGATCAGCCTCCCCGGCCGGGACACCGAGATCCCCGCCGAGCGCGAGGCCATCGGCTACGCCATCGGCAAGGGCGTCGTCGTGGTGTCCGCGGTCGGCAACAACGGCGACGACGCCGGGCTCGTGGACGGCGACGGGTTCTCGCCGTACTCCTACCCCGCGTCCTACCCGGGCGTCATCGCGGTCGCCGCGACGCAGCCGTCGCACGCGCGGGCGCCCTTCTCCAACCGCAACCTGTCGGTCGTGCTGTCCGCGCCGGGCGCCGGCCTGCCCGTCGCCGGACCCGGCGGCGAGTACTTCCTCTCCGACGGCACGAGCGACGCCAGCGCCGTGGTGTCCGGGATCGCCGCGCTGATCCGCGCGCGGCACCCCAGGATGGCGCCCGCGCTGGTCTCCCAGGCCCTCATCGAGAGCACCCGCTTCGGGCCGAAGAGCGGCTACGGCCCCGACGTGGGCTTCGGCGAGGTCCACGCCCAGCGGGCCCTCACCGCGGCCGACACGCTCGCCAAGGGCGCGGCCGGCGCGTCCGGCGGCAAGCCGGGCGCGAAGCGCTTCGCCGACCACGACCCGGGTCCGGTCACGATCATCGACCGGCCCGCCTGGGTCACCCCGGCGGCCGTCGGCGTCGTGGTGATCGGCGTCGGCGGCGTCATCGTCGCGGTCGTCGTCGCGGCCGCGTTCCACCGCCGCCACCCGCGCGTCCTGCCCGCCGGGTTCGCGCCCGCCCCCGCGGGGCCCGGCGGGCCGCAGGGCGGTGGGTTCGGGGCCCGGCCGCCGTACGGGCCGTCCCGGTACGGCGGGGCACCGGCGGGCGCGCCGCAGGGCGGTTCCGCCTTCGGGTCGACCGCCCCGCCCCCGCCTGCGACCCGGCCCGGCGGCGGCCCCGGCTTCGGCCCGCCCCAGCCGCCCGCCCCACACGCGCCCGCCCCACCGGCGCCCGCCTCGCCGGCGGTGCCGCCGGACGCGGGTCGCGGTGCGCCGCCCGCGTTCGCGCCGCCTGACGAACCTTCGGGCGAATGATCGACTGACCGGCCGGTCATCCAGCGCCGCCGGGGGGCGGTCGGTTACGCTCCGCCCGTGGCGCGCGCGGAGATCCCAGCCCCGGACACCGAACCGGACGAGGCCCCGGCCGCCCCGTCCGGCCCGCCGCCCCCCACGGCGGTGCCGCTGCTGATCGCGGCGGGATGCGCGGCCGTGCTCGCCGTCGCGGGCGTCCGGCTGGCGGGCGAGGTGGCGCGCGGCCCGACGGCCGCCGAGCGGTCCGCCGCCGTCGCCACCGAGATCGCCCGGCGGTACCGCGCCTGGCCCGCCGGGCGGATCTTCCCGGCCGGGCTGCGCTACACGCTCGACGAGGGCTCCGCGGAGACGGCGCGGCGCGTCGGGATCGGCACCGACACCCGCTGCGACACCGCCGTCGACCCGCGGCTGTCCGGGTCGCTGACCGCGCGCGACTGCCTCGCGGTGCTCCGCGCCACCTACCTCGACCAGGCGCAGGGCCTCGCGGTGACGGTCGGGGTCGCCGCGTTCCCGGACACCGCGTCCGCGCGCGGCGCGGTCGCGTGGTTCCCGGCGGGCGCGCCGGCGCCGGGTCTGCGGGCGCTGCCGTTCCCCGGCACGGTCGCGGCGCGGTTCGCCGACGCGGCCCGGCAGTCGGCCGCCGCCGCGCAGCGCGGCCCGTACGTCGTCGCCGCCACCGTCGGGTACGCCGACGGGCGGCCGACGCTGCGCGCCGCGCGGGACCTGCCCGACCTCGCCGAGCTGGCGCCGCAGCTGGTCGACCGGGTGCTGCACCCCCTCACCGCGCCCGCCCGCGTCCGCTGCGGCACCCCGGAGTGGTCGTGCTGAGGCGGCCGGGCGCGGCGCTGGTGGCGGCGGCCCTGGCCGTCCCGCCGCTGGTCCCGGGCACCGCGCGCGCCGACCAGGTGCGGGACGCGGTGTCGGCGGTGCTGGAGTCGCTGGACGTCCCCGAGGCGTGGGCGCTGGCGCGCGGCGCCGGCACGACCGTCGCGGTCCTGGACTCGGGCGTGGACCCGGAGCAGCCCGACCTCGCCGGCTCGGTGACGACCGGCCCCGACTACACCGAGGGCGCGTCGCCGCCCGGCGTCCCGCCGAAGCGGCTGCACGGCACCAACATGGCGTCCCTCATCGCCGGTCACGGGCACGGCCCGGGCGGCGGCCTCGGCGTGGTCGGGGTGGCGCCGCAGGCCCGGCTGCTGGCGCTGCGGGTGATCCTGGAACGCGACGAGCCGGGCTTCGCGGCGTTCACCGGGAACCACCGCTACGCGGGGACGATCGCGGACGGCATCCGGTACGCCGTCGACCACGGCGCCGACGTGATCAACCTGTCGCTCGGCCGCTCGTACCCGACCGAGCGGGAGCGCGCCGCCGTCGCCTACGCGATAGGCCGGAACGTCGTGGTGGTCGCGGCGGCCGGCAACGGCGGCGCCGACCGGACGGCCAGGCGCGGCGGCCACACCCGGTACTCCTATCCGGCGTCGTTCCCGGGCGTCATCTCGGTCGCGGCCGTGGACGCGCAGGGCCGGCACGCGAACTTCTCCAACCGCAACTCGGCCGTCAGCGTGTCGGCGCCCGGCGTCCAGATCGTCGGCGCGGGGCCCGGCGACCGGTACTGGATCGGCGACGGCACCAGTCCCGCGACGGCGTTCGTGTCGGGCGTGGCGGCACTGGTCAGGTCGCGGCATCCGGGGCTGGCGCCGGCGCTGGTCGCGCAGGCGGTCGCGGCGAGCGCCCGGCACCGCCCGGCCGGCGGCTACGACCTCGGCGTCGGCTTCGGCCGGGTCGACGCGCTCGCCGCGCTGACCGCGTCCGACGCGCTCGCGGGCGCCCGGACGGGAGGCGCGGGGCTGGCTCCGGACCGCCGGTTCGCGGCCGGGGACGTCCGGCCCGTCCAGGTCGTCCACCGGTCGGGCACGCTCGTGGTCACCTGCGTCGCCGTCTGCGCGCTGTGCCTGGCGGGGCTGGTGGCGGCCGGGTGGCGGTGGCGGGACGAGGCTTGGAGAATCGTCGCATGTGGTCGGAACCTGACGAGTACGCCGAGGCGGTCCTGGACACGGTGGACCGCATCCCGCCGGGCCGCGTCCTCGCGTACGGGGACATCGCCGAGATGGTGGGGCGGGGCGGGCCGCGGCAGGTCGGACGGGTGATGTCGCTGTTCGGCGGCGGGGTGCCGTGGTGGCGGGTGATCCGTGCGGACGGCCGCCCGCCGAGCTGCAACGAGGTCGAGGCGCACGAGCACTACCGCGCCGAGGGCACCCCGCTGCGCCCGGACGGCCGCCGCGTCGACATGGCCCGCGCCCGCTGGGACGGCCGCGCCTGACCCGCGGTCGCGCCTGACCCGCGGGGCCCGTCAGGACCCGCGGGCCGGCGCGGTGCGGGTCCGTCAGGAGGCGCGGTCGGGGTGCAGGCGGCGGGCCAACAGCACCACGACCAGCAGGACGGCGGGGCTGAGCGCCGCCGCGACGACGGGCGCGTGGGCCATCAGCGCCCCGGCGACGGCGGCGCCCGCGGCCAGCGCGAGGATCACCGCCGTCCGCAGCCCGGCCGCCGCGGTCCGCCCGGCGGTCAGCCCGCCCATGATCGAGGTGAGCGTGCCGGTGACGAACGTGGTCGTGATGCCGTCGGCGGCCATGCTCCGCGCGGCCGCCGTCTGCGCGCCCATCGCGGTGGACGACAGCGCGATCAGCGCGAGCAGCGCGGTGCCGTGCGGTTCCGCATCGGCGAGCGCCCATCCGGCGAGGAACACCGTCTGCAGGACGAGCACGACGCACAGGACCGCCGTGACGCGGGCCGGCCACACGTGCTCGGGGTCGGTGCGCCCGGCGACGCGGAACCCGGCGAGCAGGCCGAGCGCGAACGCCAGCGTGGCGATCCCGCAGCGGGCCAGGTCGACGCCGTGGGCCTCGCCCGCCGCGAGGCCGAACAGCACGATGTTGCCGGTCATGTTGGCGGTGAAGACCTTCTCCATGCCGAGGAAGCCGACGATGTCGGTCGCCCCGGCGCCGAACGTGAGCAGCACCAGCAGCACGCCGCGCAGCCGGACGGGGGAGAGGGCGGGCCGGCCCGCGGCCGCCGCGTCCGGGGTGCGGGACGCGGCGGCCGTGGACAGGTCGGACGAGGTGGTCACCATGCTCCTTACACGAGGGGAAGGGACGGCGCGCGGGCGGGCGCGTCAGTAGATGATCAGGCCGGCCACGGTGGCGACCGCGAGCCCCACCACGACCGGCAGGAACGACCGCCGGACGAGGTCCATGACCGGCACGCGGGCGAACCCGGCGACCGCCAGCAGCGACGACCAGGCGATCAGCACCCCGCCGCCGGACCACACGCAGCCCATCTGGCCGATCGCGGCGAGCAGCGCCGGGTCGACGCCGGACGTCGGGCCGAGCGTGCCGGCGAGGGAGCCGGTGAGCGGCAGCCCCGCGAAGCCCGACCCGTCCAGCCCGGTGATCATGCCGATGATCAGGACGCCGAAGCCCACGACGTAGCGGCTGTCGGGGATGGCGCCCTCCAGGTGGCTGACGGCCTCGAACAGGAAGCCGGGCGCCTTCGCGCCGTCGCCCAGGCTCATGATCTTCCCGGCGAAGTCGGCGTTGCCGATGAAGAAGAACCCGGCGATGGGGATGACGACCCCCATCGCGCGGACGGCGAAGACGAGCCCGTCCACGATGTGGTCGGCGCAGGCCTGCAGCGCGTGGCCGGCGTCGCGGGCGACGGCGGCGGCGAGCAGCAGCGCGACGGTGACGCCGCCGACCAGGGCGGCGGCGTCGCCGCCGACGACCTCGGGGACCGCGTCGGTGAACTTGCCCAGCAGCATGTAGCCGACGAGCCCGACGAGCGCGAGCGGGATGATCGCCGCGAACGCCTTGGACCGCTTCGGGCAGTCGTCGCCCGGCAGGTCCCCGCCGTTCAGCGACCTGAGCGCGGCGGCGGCCATCGCGTCGCTCGGCTCGCCTCCCGAACGTCCCGCGCCGCCCGGACGCCCGGCGCCGCCGGATCCCGTGCCGGACGGGCCGCCGGTGCGCTGCGCCGGGACGGTGACGGACCCGGCCCCCGCCCCGGCGTCGGCGCCCGCGCCCGCGCCGGGGCCGTGGTCGAGGACGGTGACGGCACCGTCCCCTTCGGCGGTGGTGGCCGCGGCGGGCGCGGGCTGCAGGATGCGCCGGCGCAGCGGCAGGCCGGGGATGAGCGAGCGGCGCGTCGCCGGTGCGGCGGCCTCCGTCTCGCCGGCCTCCCAGCGTTCGAGGAGCAGCGCGTCCGGCCTGCGGTACTGCGAGCGGGTCATCAGGTAGCCGAGGAACAGCGCGACGCCGCCGGTGATCAGCGACAGCACCATGGCCTTGCCCGCGACGGCGTCGGTGCCGACGTTGGCGGCCTTGGCCGACAGGCCGGGCGCGACCTGGATGACGTAGTCGCTGGACAGGGCCATGCCCTGCCCGGCGACGGCGATGGCGAGCGCGGCGGCGATCGGCGGCAGCCCGGCGGCGATCGCGGCGGGCAGCAGGATCGCGCCCATCAGCGGCACCGCGGGCGTCGGCCAGAAGAACAGGCTGATCGCGTACGTGACGAACGCCAGCACCCAGTACGCCGAGTGCCCCGACCGCATGACCAGCCGGAACGGCTCGACCATGCGGCGGTCCGCGCCGAGCGCGCGCAGCGCGCCGAGCAGCGCGGTGACCAGCGCGATGATGAGGAAGATGTTGAACAGCTCGGAGGCAGAGGTCAGGCTGGCATTGAAGATGGACTCCAGTCCTTTGACGAAGCTGCCGGTGTACGTCCAGGCCGTCAGGAACGTGGCCGCGATGGCCGGGATCACGACGTTCTTCCGCGCGATCATGACGGCGATGATGAGGACGATTCCGGAAAGATAGACCCAGTGAGCGGCTCCCACGGGCGCGCCACCTCCTGTCGGCGCCATCTGCGAGGCGATCGGCGCAACGGTTGCAGAGAATCTGCTCGATCCCTCCCCGGTGAGCAATGAGGAACGTGCACACGGCACAGGCAGTCATTTTGTGCACGATGTCGGACTCGTTCGCAAGCATTCGGGACTGTCCGTCCTGACTGTGCAGGGTGCCCAAGGAAGGGAGCGGATCTTCGGCATTCGGCCCGTATCGGGGCGGTTCGCGGCCCGCCGAGACTGGTCGGCATGTCAGCACAGCACGCAACGCCGGCGGACTTCGGGCACCCCGGCCGCGGCCCCGCCGCCGCGTCCGGCGGCATGGTCGCCTCCAGCCACCCGGCGGTCAGCCTGGCCGGCGCGCGGGTCCTCGCCGAGGGCGGGAACGCGGTGGACGCGGCGCTCGCCATGGCCGCGCTGTCCTGGCTCGCGCTGCCCGGCCAGTGCGGCGTCGGCGGCGACGCGTTCGCGCTGCTGCGCCGTCCCGACGGGTCGGTCGCCGCGTTCAACGGCAGCGGCTTCGGCCCGGACGGCGGCGACCCGGCCTTCTACCGCGACCGCGGCCTCACCGCCGTCCCCCTGGAGGGCGCGCTCGCCGTCGCCGCCCCGGGCGCGGTCGCCGCGCTCGCCGCCCTGCACGCCGACTCCGCGTCCCGCGGCCTGCCCGAGCTGTGGGCGCCCGCGATCGACGCCGCCGAGAACGGCCTGCCCTGCACGCTGAAGACCCGCGCCGACATCGTCGAGCGCCGCGACGCCCTCGCCCGCGACGCCGGCACCGCCGCGACGTTCCTGCCGGGCGGGCGCGTCCCGTCCGCCGGCGAGCCGCTCCACCAGCGCGAGCTGGCCGGGACCCTGCGCCGCCTCGCCGCCGACCCCCGCGACCTGTACGCGGGCGGGCTCGCCGAGCGGTGCGTGGACGCGCTCGTCGCGGGCGGCGCCCCGTTCTCAGGCTACGAGTGGATGGCGAGCGGGCGCTCCGTCGCCGAGACGCCGCTGACCTGCACGTACCGGGGCGCGACCGTCCACCTCACGACGCCGCCGACGCCCGGCTGGATGGTGGCGCAGCAGGCCGGCCTCTGCGACGGCGTGCTGTCGGAGCTGCCGTGGCTGTCCGCCGAGGCCGTCCACCGGATGGCGTCCGCCGCCCGGGTCGCGTTCGCCGACCGCTTCGCCGGGTGCGGCTCCGACAGCGACCACTGGCGCGGGCTGCTCGCCGCCGACGCGATCGCCGCCGCGCGCGCCCGCCTCGACGGCGGCGACCTCCCCGCCGCCGTCGCCTCGCCCGTCCCCGCGGGCGGCGACACCACGTCGATGGTCGCGGTGGACGCCGAGGGCCGCGCCGTCAGCCTCATCCACTCGCTCGCGTTCACCTTCGGCGCCCGGATGACCGTCCCGGGCACCGGGATCGTCCTGAACAACCGGCTCGGGCGCGGCGCCTACCTCATCGACGGCCACCCGAACGAGGTCCGGCCGCGGCGGCGCCCGCTGCACACCCTGAACGCCTGGCTCGTCACCGACTCCGCGGGCCGCCTGCTGCACGTCGGCAACACACCCGGCGGCGACGGCCAGGTGCAGTGGAACATGCAGCTGCTCTCGCACCTGCTCGACCACGGCCACGACCCCGCTACGGCCGTCGCCGCGCCCCGCTTCACCGTCCACCCCGGCAGCGACGCCGACGTCATCGGGCGGCCGCCGGAACTGCGCGTCGAGTCGCGGCTCGGCGGCGCGCGCATCGAGGCGCTCCGCGCGTCCGGGCACGACGTCGCCGTCCAGGACGCGTGGGACGCCGGCGGCAGCGCCCAGATCGTCTCGGTCGCCGGGGGCGCCCTCCTCGGCGCCTCCGACCCGCGCCAGGACGGGGTGGCCCTCGGTGTCTGAAGCCCCGGTGCCCGAAGCCCGGCCGTCCGAGGCGCGCCCGGCGCCGCGTCCGCAGGGCGCCTACGTCACCGCCGTCGCCGAACCGCTGCGCGCGGGCGACGTCCTGCTCACCAGTGCCGGGATGACCCCGCGCGAGGACGGGCGGCTGGTCGTGACCGGCCTCGCCGGACGGGACCTCGACGTCGCGCAGGCCCGCGGCGCCGCCGCGCTCGCCGCCCGCAACGCCGTCGCCGCCCTGACCGCCGGGCACGCCGGCCGGGTCCGGCGCTGGCTGCGGATGACCGTGTACGTGGCCTGCGCCGACGGGTTCACCGACCTGTCCGCCGTCGCCGACGGGGCCTCCGAGGTCCTGGACGGCCTCGGGCTCGGCCGCCCCGCCCGCAGCGCGATCGGGGTCCGGGCGCTGCCCGGCGGCGCCCCGGTGGAAGTCGAGCTGACCGCGATCGCCGCACCGAACGTGGAGGACGAGTGACCGTGCACGAAGGCCTGAATCTCATCGGCGGGGAATGGGTCCCCGCGGCGTCGGGAGTGACGTTCCGCCGCCACAATCCCGCCGATCTCGGCGACGTCGTCGGAGAGTTCCCCGAATCGTCGGCGGCGGACGTGGAAAAGGCCGTCGCGGGCGCCGTCGAGGGCGCCGCGGAATGGGGCGCGACGGCCGCCGAGAAGCGCGCCGACGTCCTGGAGGCGGCCGCGCGGTGGCTGGAGGACCGGGCGGACGGCCTCGTCGGCGAGCTGGTCCGCGAGGAGGGCAAGACCCGCGCCGAGGCCGCCATGGAGGTCTCCCGGACGCCCCGGAACCTGCGCTTCTACGCCGCCGAGGCCCACCGGATCGCGGGGGAGAGCTACCCGTCCGCCGACGGCGGCCTCGTCTACACCCGGCGCGAGCCCGTCGGGGTGGTCGGCGCGATCACGCCGTGGAACTTCCCGCTGAACATCCCGTCCCGCAAGCTCGGACCGGCGCTGGCGGCGGGGAACGCGGTGGTGTTCAAGCCGTCGCCGGTGACGCCGCTGCTGGCGCAGCGGCTGGTCGAGGCGCTGCTCGCGGGCGGGCTGCCCGCGAAGGCGATCGCGCTGGTGCACGGCGGCGCCGAAGCCGGCGCGGCCGTCGCCGCCGACGCACGGGTCGGCGCGGTCACGTTCACCGGCTCCACCCGCGCGGGACGGGCCGTCCACGCGGCGGTCGGGCCCGCCCGCCGCGCGCAGCTGGAGATGGGTGGCAAGAACCCCGTCGTCGTCCTGGACGACGCCGACCTGGACCGCGCCGCGCAGATCATCCTCAAGGGCGCGTTCGGGCTGTCCGGCCAGGCGTGCACCGGCACCAGCCGGGTCATCGCGCACGACGCCGTCCACGACGAGCTGCTCGACCGCGTCGCGCGCGCCGCCGAGGCCCGCGTCGTCGGGAACGGCATGGACGACGGCGTCCAGATGGGCCCGCTCGCCGCCGACTTCCAGCTGGAGAAGTTCCTCGACTACGTCCGGATCGGCGAGGAGGAGGGCGCCAAGCTCGTCACCGGCGGGCGGCGCCTGCCCGGCGACGGGTACTTCGTCGCCCCCGCCGTCTTCGCCGGCCTCGCCCCGGACATGCGGATCACCCGCGAGGAGATCTTCGGGCCGGTGCTCGGGTTCCAGCGGGCGTCCGGCCTGGACGAGGCGGTCGCGCTCGCGAACGGCACCGACTACGGGCTGTCCGCCGGGATCGTCACCCGCGACCTGGACCGGGCGCTGGAGTTCGCGCGGCGCTCCGACAGCGGCCTGGTGAAGGTGAACCAGCCGACGTCCGGGATGGCGATGACCGTGCCGTTCGGCGGCCTGAAGGACTCCAGCACGCAGACGTTCAAGGAGCAGGCCGGCCCCTCGATGATGCTCTTCTACCTGCGCGAGAAGAGCGTCTACATCACCCCCTGAATAGGTAACCGCCGCACCACTGGAAGGGAGCAAGGAAATGGCAGAGCTGCTGTCCAAGGAAGAGTTCCGCGCCGAGCTGGAGAACGCCATCAAGGGACGCGAGGCGAAGAACGCCTCGTTCAGCCAGGCGTGGGCCAACGGTGAGCTGAAGCGGGAGCACTTCGCCCGCTGGGCGGAGAACCACTACCACTACGTCGGGCCGTTCGCCGACTACCTCGGCTACGTCTACGGCAACACGCCCGACGAGTTCACCGGCGCCAAGGACTTCACCCTGCAGAACATGTACGAGGAGGAGCTCGCCGACATCCGGCACACCGACCTGCTGATCCGGTTCGCCGAGGCGTGCGGCACCACCCGGGAGCGGGTGGAGAACCCCGACAACATGAACGCCATCACCCGCGGCCTCCAGGCGTGGTGCTACGCGGTCGCGATGCGCGAGCACTTCGTGGTCGCCACCGCCGCCCTCGTGGTCGGCCTCGAGTCGCAGGTGCCGGGCATCTACAAGAAGCAGATCGTGCCGCTGCGCGAGGTGTACGGGTTCACCGAGGACGAGATCGAGTTCTTCGACCTGCACATCACCTCCGACGTGGTGCACGGCGAGCGCGGCTACCAGATCGTCCTGGACCACGCGGACACGCCGGCCCTCCAGCAGCGCTGCCTGAAGCTCTGCCGGTGGGGCGCGGAGATGCGCTTCTCCTACACGCAGGGCCTCTACGACACCTACGTCAAGCCCGACCTCGTCGGCGCCTGATCCGATCCCGACCCGGCGGCGGGGCCCGGCGGCCCCGTCGCCGCACCACACGCGAGGAGGACCCCGTGGAAGAGCAGCGGGTGGACGAGCGGCCGGAGGAGTGGGTGGAGGCCGCGTCGCTGGCGCAGCTGCGCAAGCGCAAGCGGCTCGGCGTGACCGTGGCCGGACGGCGGGTCGCGCTGTTCCTGGTCGGCGACGACGTCTACGCGCTGGACGACGTCTGCGTCCACAAGCAGCGGTCCCTGTCGAAGGGGACGGTGCTGAACGGGCGGGTGATCTGCCCCGGCCACCAGTGGCTGATCGACCCGGCGACCGGACGCGTCGAGGACCGGGACGAGTGCCAGCCGAGCCACGCCGTGCGGATCGCCGGCGACGCCGTCTACGTGGACCCGCGCCCGCGCGTCCCGGCGGAGGAGCCCCTGAAGGAGGGCGCACAATGATCGAGTCGGTCGTGGTGGCCGGGGCGGGGCAGACCGCCGCCGTCGCCGCCCGCACGCTGCGCCGCCGCGGCTTCGAGGGCCGCGTGACCCTGGTCGGCGCCGAACCGCACGTCCCGTACCAGCGCCCGCCGCTGTCGAAGGAGTACCTGGCGGGCGAGGACGGCCGCGACGAGCTGTACCTGCTCACCCCCGAGTGGTGCGAGCGCAATAGCGTCGAGCTGCGGCTCGGCGCCGCGGCGACCGCGATCCGGCCGGCCGAGCGGAGCCTGGAGCTGGCGGACGGCTCGTCCCTGACGGCCGGCGCGCTGCTGATCGCGACCGGCGGGCGGCCGCGCCGGCTGCCCGGGATCGAGGGCGACCGGGTCCGCTACCTGCGCACCATCGAGGACGCGGACCGGCTGCGCGCCGAGCTGCGGCCGGGCGCGCGGGTCGTGGTGATCGGCGCCGGGTTCGTCGGCTGCGAGGTCGCGTCCACCGCGATCGGCCTCGGCGCGCAGGTCACGCTGGTCGAGCAGGCGGGACGGCCGCTCGCGCACGTCCTCGGCGACCTGATGGGCGACGTCATGGCCGCGCTGCTGCGCACCAGCGGCGTCGACCTGCGCACCGGCGAGAAGGTCGAGGGCTACACCGAGACCGCGTCCGGCGCGGTCGTCACGACCAGCGGCGGCGCGTCGCTGGAGGCGGACGTGGTCGTCGTCGGCGCCGGCATGGTGCCGAACGTCGAGGCCGTCACCGGCGCGGGCATCGAGACCGCGGGCGGCATCCCGGTCGACGAGTACTGCCGGACGTCCGTCGAGGGCGTCTTCGCCGCCGGCGACGTCGCGCTGCAGTGGCGGCCCGGGCTGGGCCGCCGCGTCCGCGCCGAGCACTTCGACAACGCCAACGCGCAGGGGATGGCCGCCGCCAAGAACATCCTCGGCGGGACGTCCGCGCACACCGCGCCGCCGTGGTTCTGGTCCGACCAGTTCGACCGCAACCTCCAGCACGCCGGCCACTGCGACGGCGCCGACCGGGTCGTCGTCCGCGGCCGCGTCGAGGACTTCGACTTCGTCGCCTTCTACCTCGCGGACGGCGTGCTGCGCGGCGCGTTCAGCGTCGACCGCGGCGGCGACCTCGCCGTGGCGCGGCAGCTCATCGGCGCGGGCGCCGCCCCCGACCCGGACGTCCTGCGCGACGAGGACGCCGACCTCACCGAACTGTTCGACGCGCTCTAGCCGTCACCGAGATCACAGGAGCGACCGATGGAATACCAGCCCGTGGCCCGCTCGGGCCAGGTGCCCGAGGGCGTCGTCCGCCGCTTCTTCGTGGGCGAGGCCGAGGTGGCCGTCGCCCGCTGGGACGGCGAGGTGCACGCCATGTCCAACTACTGCACCCACCTCGACTGCCTGCTGTCGTCCGGCCGCGCCACCGAGGACGGCCTGCTCTGCTCCTGCCACGGCAGCGTGTTCGACTTCGCCACCGGCGAGCCGATCACGCCCCCGGCGACCAAGGCGATCAGCGTGTACCCGGTGAAGGAGGAGGACGGGCAGATCCTCGTGCACGTCCCGCCCGAGGACGCCGCGAACGGCGGCCCGCGCCGCCGCAAGCTCGCCCGCGGATGACCGCGGTCGACCGGGGGCCCGGCGCCCGGGACGGCCGCGAGGCGGAACGCGGATCGTGGGCGGCGCTCGTCCCGCTGCTGCTCGGCACGTTCACCGGGACCGTCGCGAACACCATCGTCAACGTCCCGCTGACGCTGATCCTGCGGGACCTGCGCGCCCCGATCTCCGCCGGGACCCTGGTCGTCGTCGCGTTCACGCTGACGTTCGCGGTGCTGCTGCCCGTGTCGGGGTGGCTCGGCGACCGGATCGGCCCGCGCCGGGTGTTCGTCGCGGCCATGGTCGTGCTGGCGCTCGCGTCCGCGGGCGCCGGATTCGCCGCGACGCTGCCGCTGCTGGTCGCGATGCGCGCCGTGCAGGGCGTCGCGACCGCCGCGATGCTGCCCGCGGTCATGGCGCTGATCGCCGCCCGGTTCGACGGGGACCGGCGCGGCCGGGCCCTCGGCCTGTGGGCCGCCGCGAACGGCGTCGGGCAGGCCGCCGGGCCGGCGCTCGGCGGCGGCCTCGCCACCTGGTTCGGGTGGCACGCGGTGTTCTGGCCGGTCGTGCCGGTGTGCCTGGCCGCCGCGGGCCTCGCGGTCCGGTTCGTCCCGCCGGGGCGGGCGCGGGCCGTCCCGCTCGACTGGCGCGGCGCCGCGCTGCTCACCCTCGCCGCCGCGTTCGGCCTCGGCGCCACGTCCGCCGCCGCGAGCCTCGGCGCCGCCTCTCCCGTCGTGTGGTGCGGCGCCCTCGCCGGGCTGCTCGCCGCCGGCGGCTACGTCGCGTCCTCGCGCGGGCGGCCCGACGCGTTCCTGCCGCCGCGCCTGCTGATCGAGACCCGCTACCTGCGGTCGTGCCTCAGCGTCCTCGCGCAGATGTTCTGCCTCGGCGCGACGCTGCTCGCCGTCCCCGTCTACCTGACCACGCAGCGGCACACCGCGACCCTCGTCGCGGGCGCGTACCTGCTGAGCCTGCCGCTGGCGATGTCGCTGCTCGGGCCCGTGACCGGCCTGCTGATGGAGCGGCTCGGCGCCCGGACGGTGCTGCGCGGCGGGCTCGCCGTCCTCATCGCCGGGCAGGCGCTCGTCGGCGCCGTGCTCGCCTGGTCGTGGGCGATCCCGCTGCTGCTCGCCGCCCTCGCGCTCACCGGGGCCGGCGTCGCGTTCGTCCAGACCCCCGCCGCGACCGGCGCCACCCGCTCGGACGCCGGGCGGACCGGCGCCGGCCTCGGCCTGTTCAACCTGCTGCGCTTCGGCGGATCGGCGGTCGGCGCCGCGTGGGTCGGCGCCGTCCTCGACCAGGCCCCCGCGTTCGGCCTCGTCTTCACCGTCTGCGCCGCGACGGCCGCACTGGGCCTCCTGGCCTCCCACCTGGGCCCCGACCCCATCCGCTGACCTGCGGCGAGCCGTCGTTGTGGCGGGTCCCGTCACGACGACTCGCCGCAGGCGGACGCTGCCCCGTCAGCGGGGCGCGGCGGCGGGCGGGGCCATCTCGTCCGCGAGGCTGCCGGTGACCGTCGTCAGCGTGTCGATGTGCAGCGCCAGCCAGAACATGAACTGCGCGTCCGCCGACCGGATGTCCATCCGCAGCGCCCGCGACGCCCGGTCCAGCTTGTAGAGCATCGTGTTGCGGTGCATGCCCAGCTCGCGGGCCGCCGCGTTCAGGTTCCCCGACGTCCTGATGTACGCCAGCACGATCTGCTCCAGGTCGCCGCCGTTCGCGCGGCGCAGCGGGGCGAGCGTCTCCTGCGCGAACGACTTGGCCTCCGCGCTGCCCGCGACGTCCTTCAGCGCGGCGAACACCCGCAGGTCGTCGTAGCCGCACACGGGCGCCGCCGACGTGTGCCAGGCCAGGCCCATCGCGAGCCGCGCCTCGTGGTAGCCGGCCGCGACGCCCGCCGCGCCGGCGCCCGGACGCCCGTGCGTCACCCGCAGGTCCTCGCCGAGCTGCGCGCGCAGCGCCCGGTGCAGCCGCTCGGCGAACCGGGCCGCCTCCGCGCGCTGCTTCAGCGGGTCCGGCCCGGACGTCACCTGCCGGATCACCACGATCGTGGAGCCGATCGCGGCCGTCAGCGTGCAGCCCGCGGGCTCCAGCGTCTGCGCGGCGCGGGTCGCGGTGACCGTCCGGCGCAGGTAGTCCCGGCCGACCGGCAGCAGCGCCGCCGCCGACACCACGTGCACCGCGTAGTGGCCGTCCACGTCGAAGTCGTGGTGCCGGGCGCGCGCGCCCAGCTCGTGCGGGTCGGCGAACCGGCCGTGCACGAGGGCCTCGACGAAGTCGCCGCGGGCCCGCTCCTCCGCGGCCCGCACCGACCGCTGCCGCAGCATCTCCGACCCGATCAGCGTGGCGCCGTGCTCGGCGACGACGCGGTGCTGCGCCAGGTCGTGCGGGTCCGGCGGGCACGTCGGCTCGACCATCACCAGCCGCCCGAACGGCTCGCCGCCGACGACCACGGGCGTGATCAGCGCGTTCAGCGTGACGCCGGGCGCGACGGCCAGCTCCGCCTCGTCCGCGTGCGCGTGCCCGTCCAGGACGGCGTCCGGCCCGCGCGGGGGCGGTGCCGGGAGCGCGGCCTGCACGGCGTCCGGGTCCGGGGCGGGGCCGTCCGGTGTCTCCGCCCACGCCAGCCGCTCGCCCTCCGCGTCGCAGATCAGCACCGAGCAGCGCGACAGCCCGACGATCGCGTGCGCCATCGCCGGGATGCCCGGCCCGTGCGCGAGGACCTCGGCGAGCGTGCGGTGCACCCGGGTCCCGTACTCCAGGATGTGCGCCGCCTGCGCGAGCGCCTTCTGCCCGACGAGCCGGCTCACCGCCCGGTAGTCGGCCTCGGCGGGCAGCGCCAGCAGCGGGACGCCCGCCGCGTCGGCGGCGCGGGCCGCGGCGGCGAGGCCCGTGTCGGCGAGGCCCGTGTCGGCGCCGCGCGGCCGCCAGGCCAGCAGCGCGGCGGCCTCCCGGCGGACCAGGCCGGCGACCACCGCCGCCGCCTCGTCCGGCGGGGCCAGCGCGGTCACCGGCAGGTGGACGGCGACCCCGGCGAGGTCGGGGCCGGTGTCCGGATCGGTGCGGGTCTCCGACAGCGGCAGGCACCAGCCGACGCCGCGGTCGAGCCCGGACGCTCCGGCGATCAGGGTGCCGCGCAGCAGCGGCTCGGCGAGCAGGGTGCGCACCGGCACCTGGTCGCCGGCCGGGGCCGGCGCGGGGGTCGTCGCGGATACCGATGGTTGTGCCATGTGCCCACATCCCGTCCGGATCGTTCGGCAGAGTGTACATAGCCTCGGTGGCGGCGGCCCTCCGAGACTGACGGGAGTGAAGGCAATTCGTGGCGGACGGCGGGAGCCGGCGCTCCATCCGTCAGCCACATCCTGCGTGACAATTCCGATTCCGGCAATACCCATTTTCATCCGCAGTGGAAACGGCGGTGTGGGCAGGCCGGGACGGCGTTTCCGCTCGACACGACCGGAGGTCCCGTGCACACCGTTCACCGGCTCACCCTGGAAGACGCCCTGGTCATGCTGACCGCCGCCGAGGAGGAGGCGCGGCGCATCGGGGTGAGGCAGACGATCTGCATCGCCGACGACGGCGCCCACCCGATCGCGCTGCACCGGATGACCGGCGCCCGCCTCACCGGCGTGGAGATCGCGATCGCCAAGGCGTTCACCGCGGCCGGCCACCAGCGCGACACCCACAAGTTCAACGAGCCGCCGAACGGGCCCGCGCTGCCCGGCAACGAGGCGTTCGGCATCAACCAGATGCTGCCCGGCAAGTTCGCGATCTTCGTCGGCGGCTTCCCGATCGTGCACGAGGGCGAGGTCGTCGGCGCGGTCGGCGTCAGCGGCGGGAACGGCGACCAGGACAAGGCCGTCGGCGCCGCCGCCCTCCGCGCCTTCCAGGAGAAGATCGCCTCCGCGTAGCGGCCGTCGGACCCCTGACGAGGCCGATCCGGGCCGGCGGCGAGCACCTCGCCGTCCGGCCCGGCACGGTCAGGGCGCCGGCCAGGGGCGGAGGCGCTCGAACGCCGCCGCCGCGGCGAGGACGCGGGCGTCCTCGTGGCGCCGCCCGACGATCTGCAGGCCGGTCGGGGCGCCGCCCGCCCACCCGGCGGGCACCGACACCGCCGGATGCCCCGACAGGTTGAACGGGAACGTGACGGCCAGCGCGCCCCAGTGGTCCACGGGACGCCCGGCGATCTCGGTGGGCATCGGCCCCTCCGCGGGGAACGCCGGGGCCTGCGTCGCCGGGGTCAGCAGCAGGTCGAACCGGCCGAACGCCCCGGCGAGCGTCTCGACCAGCCGCGCGCGGGCCTCGTGCGCGTCGACCAGGGCGTCCGCGTCCAGGGTGCGGGCCGCGTCGCCGTAGCGGCGGACGGTCGGGTGGACCGACCCGAGCCGGTCCTCCGGCGCGTCCCGCAGCTCGGCGTGGACGTCCGGGACCGACAGCGTCCGGAACGCGGCCCCGCAGGACTCCAGCCGGACCCCGGCGGGCACCTCACGCGCGCCGGTGCCCGCGATGAACGCCTTCGCCGCGTCCTCGACGACCGCCACCACCGCCGGGTCGCACGGCGCGCAGCCGAGGTCGGGCGACCACGCGACCCGCAGCCCCCGCAGGTCCTCGCGGTCCAGCGCCGTCTCGAACGGGGCGGGCGGGGCGGGCAGCGACGCGCGGTCGTACTCGTCCGCCCCGCAGACGCAGTCGAGGAAGCGGGCGGTGTCGCGGACGGTGCGGGTGAGGACGCCGTAGTGGTCGTTCTCGGCGGTGCCGCGGTGCCGGGGCCCGCGCGGGACGCGCCCGTACGTCCCCTTGAACCCGACGAGCCCGCAGTAGGAGGCCGGGATGCGCAGCGAGCCCGCCCCGTCCGTCCCGGTCCCGAGCGGCACCATGCCGGACGCGACCGCCGCGGCCGACCCGCCGCTGGACCCGCCCGGCGTGAGCTCAGGCGCGTGCGGGTTGCGGGTGACGCCGTGCAGGGCGGACGCGGTGAACGACGCCCGCCCGAACTCCGGCGACGCGGTGAGCCCCACCGGGACGGCCCCCGCCGCGACCGCCCGCGCGACGATCGTCGAGGTGCGGTCGGCGACGCGGTCCGCGTGCAGGACGCTGCCCATCGCGTACGGCCATCCGGCGACGGCGTGCAGCTCCTTCACCGCGAGCGGGACGCCCGCGAGCGGCCCGGGGTCCTCGCCACGCGCCACCATCGCGTCCACCGCGGCGGCGCGGGCGGCCGCGCCGTCCGCGTCCACGTGGACGAATGCGCCGAGGTCCCCGTCCAGCCGGGCGATCCGGTCCAGCGCAGCCGCCACCGCCTCGCGGGCCGCCAGCGCGCCCGTCCTGACCAGTTCCGCGGTCTCCACCGCGTCCGGCGCCGGGCTCACAGCGCCACCGCCGCGACCGCCGTGGCGACGACGAGGCCCGACACCACCGGCACGAACAGGCGTCTGGCCAGGTCGATGACCGACACGCCGCTGACGCCCGCGACGACGATCAGCGACGACCAGATGACGAGCGTCCCGCCGCCGGTCCAGCTCGCGCCGTTCTGCGCGATCGCGGCGAGCGTGGCGGGATCGGCGCCCGCCGCGTGCCCGAGCTCCCCGGCGAGCGACCCGGTGAACGGCAGCCCGGGCCAGCCGTTGCCGTCCAGCCCGATCACCATGCCGATCAGCAGCATCGCGAACGAGGCGAACACCGGCACGTGCGGGATGTGGTCCTGGACGTGCCCGATCGCGTCCAGCAGCAGCGCGGGGCCCTTCGCGCCGTCCGGCATCCCGAGGATCTCGGCCGAGTAGTCCGACAGGCCCACGTAGACGAACCCGGCGATCGGGATGACGACGCCCATCGTCCGGAACGCGAACCCGATGCCGTCGGTGAAGTGGTCGGCGCAGCTCTGCAGCCAGTTCCGGCGGTCCGCGACGACCGCGACGGCGACCAGCGCCAGCGCCGCCGTCCCGCCGACGAGCGGCGCCCCCTGCCCGTCGTCGATGTCGGGGACGAGGGAGGTGAACCGGCCGAGCAGCATGACGACGAGCAGCACGGCGAACGCCAGCGGCACCGCGACGGCCACGATCCGGGCCCGCGCGCCGGGCCTCGCGGGCTCCCCGTCCGGACCGGCGGGGCCCGTCGCGGTCAGGGTCGCGGTCGCACCGGAGCCCCCGCCGTCCCCGCCTTCTTCCCCGCCGCCGGACGCCGCGGCGCGGGCCTCGCCGCGCGTCCCGGCGCGGACGTCGCCGTCCCCGGCGGCGGCGAGGTCCAGGGCGGCGGCCGCCGCCACCACCGGGTCGAGCAGCTTGGTGCGGACGTCGCGCAGGTAGGACACGCCGAGCGCGACGACGCCCGCGATGAGCGAGATGATGAGCGCGCGGTCGGCGATCGCCCCCGCGGGCACGTGCGCGCCCTGCGCGGACAGTCCCGACGCGACGCCCATGATGTAGTCGGAGCTGAGCGCCATGCCCTGCCCCGTGATCGCGATCGCGATGGCGGCGGCGAGCGGCGGCAGCCCGACCCGGACCGCCGCCGGCAGCAGGATCGCCGCGATCAGCGGCAGCACCGGCGTCGGCCAGAACGACATCGACAGCAGGTAGGTGACGACGGCGAGCACCAGGTAGGCCAGGTGCCCGTTGCGGATGAACCGCTGCAGCGGCCGCACCATCATCAGGTCGGCGCCGAGCCCCCGCATGGCGCCGAGCATCGCGGTCACGATCGCGATGATGAGGAAGATCGGCAGCAGTTCGCGGGCCGCGACGATCCCGGCGTTGAACACCGCCGCGATCCCGGTCGTGACGCTGCCGCTGTAGACGAGTGCCGTGACGAACGTCCCGCAGACGGCGAGACCCACGACGTTCTTGCGCGCCACCACGGTGGCGATGAGGGCGGCGAGGCCCAGGAGATAGATCCAATGCGCAGGCGACAAGGGGCGAAACCTCCCACCTCCCCGGGACGCGGCCGTCCGCGTTCCGTGCACGGGGGTGCCGCGACTCTCCATGATCGGTTGCGCGGACCGCAACGGAAGAGCGCACATCGCGGCGGGCCCGCGTTTGTGCAGGCTGCCGAGTCCCGTGTTCCACGCGGTCTCCGCGCGTCACCTTCGCGACATGCGCCCGTTGTGGTCCGAGGAGCCCCGGTGATCTGCTCCAATGAACTGTTGTGCCGCCTGCTTCCTACCGTCTCGTCCGCCGCGCGGGCCCCGCGCGCGCCGTCCCGCCCGTGCTCGACGAGCGGCAGCGGCGGGTCGTGGAGCACGCGGGCGGGCCGATGCTGGTGCTGGCCGGGCCGGGCACCGGGAAGACCACGACGATCGTCGAGGCGGTCGTCGACCGGATCGAGAACCGGGGCGTCGACCCCGAACGCGTGCTGGTGCTCACGTTCAGCCGCAAGGCGGCCGGGGAGCTGCGGCAGCGGATCACCGGGCGGCTGCACCGCACGACCCGGACGCCGCTGGCGCTGACGTTCCACAGCTACGCCTACGCGCTGCTCCGCCGGGACGCGGTGCTGAACGAGGAGCCCGCGCCGCGGCTGCTGTCCGGCCCGGAGCAGCTGCTGGAGGTGCGGCGGCTGCTCGAGGGCGAGCTGGCGGACGGCGCGCGGGACTGGCCGGAGCGGCTGCGGGCGGCGCTCGCGACGCGCGGGTTCGCCGAGGAGCTCCGCGACTTCACGCTGCGGGCCGTCGAGCGGCGGTTCACCCCCGAGGAGCTGGTCGCGCTCGGACGGATGCGGGGACGCGACGACTGGCCCGCGATCGGCGCGTTCATGGAGCGGTACGTCGAGCGGTTCGCGCTGGACCCCGTCCCCACCTACGACTACGGCGAGCTGATCTACATGGCCGCCGGGATGCTCGCCGACGAGGAGGTCCGGATCCGCGAGCGCGACGCCTACGACGTGGTGTTCGTGGACGAGTACCAGGACACCGACCCCGCGCAGGAGGCGCTTCTGCACCTGCTGGCAGGGGAGGGCCGCGACCTCGTCGTGGTCGGCGACCCCGACCAGTCGATCTACGGGTTCCGGGGCGCGGACGTGCGCGGGATCCAGGAGTTCCCGAACCGCTTCCTCACGCTGGACGGCCGGCCCGCGCCGGTGGTGGCGCTGCGCACCTGCCGCCGCATGGGACCGGAGATCCTGGAGGCGTCCCGGCGGATCGCGCGCCGCCTGCCCGCCGGTTCGGCGGGCGCCGCCGAGCACCGGGCCCTCCTCACGCCGGACGAGGCCGACGAGGGCGAGGCCGGGTCGGCGCCTTCCGGGGTGAAGGGCCCCTCCGGGTCGTCCGGCGAAGTGCGCGCTGCGTCGTCCGATGAAGTGCGCGCTGCGTCGTCCAGGAGGGGCGACCCCCCTGGACCCCCCGATGAAGTGCGCGCTGTGATCGCCGACTCGGAGAGCCAGGAGTCGGCGCTGGTCGCGGACGAGCTGCGGCGCGCGCACCTGCTCGACGGGGTGCCGTGGTCCCGGATGGCGGTGCTGGTGCGCAGCGCGGTCCGGCAGGTCCCGGTGCTGCGGCGGGCGCTGGCGCAGGCGGGCGTCCCGGTCGTCGTCGCCGGCGACGAGGTGCCGCTGATGCAGGAGCCGGCCGTCCGGCCGTTCCTGGTGCTGCTTCGGGCCGCGCTGAAGAAGGGCTACCTGGACGAGGTCGTCGCGGAGGACCTGCTCACCGGCCCCCTCGGCGGCGCCGACGCCCTCGCGATGCGGCGCCTCAAGCGCGCCCTGCGCGACCTGGAGGAGCTGTCGGGCGGGCAGCGCCCGCTGGGCGAGCTGCTCATCGCGGCCGTGAACGACCCGCGCGAGCTGGTGCTCGTCCACGAGAAGGTGCGCGCCCCGGCCGAGCGGATCGCGAACCTGATCGACGTGGCGCGGCGCAGCGTCCACGACGGCGGATCCGCGGAGGACGTGCTGTGGGCGGTGTGGGAGGAGAGCGGGCAGGCGGACGTCCTGCTGGAGCAGAGCGTCAAGGGCGGGACGCGCGGCGCGTCCGCCGACCGGGACCTGGACGCCGTCGTCGCGCTGTTCGACCACGCGGCCCGGTTCGTCGACCGGCTGCCGCAGGCGGGCCCGGAGCTGTTCGTCGACGACATCGCCGCGCAGGAGATCGCCGGGGACACGCTCGCCGAGCAGGCGCCGGAGGGCGAGGCGGTCCGGATCCTCACCGCGCACCGGTCGAAGGGCCTGGAGTGGGACGTCGTCATCGTCGCGGGCGTCCAGGAGGGCGTGTGGCCGGACGTGCGGCTGCGCGGGTCGCTGCTCGGCGTCGAGGAGCTGATCGAGCACGCGGCGGGCGCGGAGCCCGACGCGGAGGTGGGTTCGGGCGGTGTGCTGAGCGCGGCGGCCGGCGCGTCCATGGCCGCGAAGATGCTGGACGAGGAGCGCCGGCTCTTCTACGTCGCGGTCACGCGCGCGCGCAAGCGGCTCGTGGTGACGGCGGTCGGCGGGGACGACACCGAGGAGCGGCCGTCCCGGTTCCTCAACGAGCTGCTGCCCGGCGCGATCGAGCAGTCCCAGCTCGACGAGAAGACCCGCTGGCTGTCGCTGTCCGCGCTGGTCGCCGACCTGCGGTCGGCGGTGTCGGACCCGACCCGCCCCGAGCCGCTGCGCCGCGCCGCCGCCGGGCACCTCGCCCGCCTCGCGCGCGCGGGCGTGCGCGGCGCCCGTCCCGAGAACTGGTACGCGATCACCGCGCTGTCGGACCAGGGCCCCGCGTTCGCCGACGACGAGCAGATCACCATCTCCCCGTCGCAGGTCGAGGCGTTCACCACGTGCGGGCTGCGCTGGCTGCTGGCCGCGGCGGTCGGCGCGCAGGAGGGCGGCCCGAACGAGTTCAGCACCATGGGCAAGGTCATCCACGCGGTCGCCGAGATGGCGGGCGCCGACGACGGCGTCACCGAGGTGCACGTCGCCGAGCGGCTCGACCAGATCTGGAACGACCTGGACTTCCGCAGCTCCTGGTACTCCGAGAAGCAGCGCGAGCAGGCCACGGCGATGGTCGACAAGTTCCTCGCCTGGCACCGCGACAACCCCAACGAGGTCGTCGCGCTGGAGGAGTCGTTCAAGGTCGACCTCGGCCGCGTCGTCATCAAGGGCCGCATCGACCGCGCCGAACGCGACGAGCAGGGCCGCGCCGTCATCATCGACATCAAGACCTCCTCCACGGCCGTCCCGAAGGACGACCTGGCCCGGCACCCGCAGCTCGGCGTCTACCAGTACGCGGTGATGCTCGGCGCGTTCGAGCGGCACGGGCTGATCGAGCCCGGCGGCGCGAAGCTGATCCAGGTCGGCAAGGCCGCGTTCACCGCGAAGGCCCGCGAGCAGGAGCAGCCGCCGCCCGCCGAGGACGACGACCCGGAGTGGCCCAAGAAGCTGGTCGAGGTCGTCGCGAGCGGGATGGCCGGCGACGTGTTCCAGGCGCGCGCGAACGACAAGTGTCGGACGTGTCCCGTACGCTCCTGCTGTCCCGTCCACGACGAGGGCGGACAGGTCGGCGACTAGGATCCGACGGAATCGGGCGGGAGGCGTCGGGAGGCCGTCCCCCCATGCGACGACGAGCTCGGGGGGAGCGAGGTGATCACGCCGGGAGAGCTGGCCCGGCTGCTGGAGATCCCGGAGCCGACCGAGGAGCAGGCCCGGGTGATCGAGGCCCCCATGGCGCCGATGGCGGTGATCGCGGGCGCCGGGTCCGGCAAGAGCGAGACGATGGCCGCGCGGGTGGTGTGGCTGGTCGCGAACGGGTTCGTCCGGCCCGAGCGCGTCCTCGGCCTGACCTTCACCCGCAAGGCCGCCGCCGAGCTCGGCGTGCGCGTTCGCAAGCGGCTCGACAAGCTGCGCGAGGTGCTGCCGGGCGACGAGCTGGAGCGGCTCGGCGGCGAGGCGCTGTTCGACGGCGAGCCGATGGTGTCGACGTACCACTCGTACGCCGCCCGGCTGTTCGGCGACCACGCGCTGCGCGAGGCCCTCGAACCGACGATGCGGCTGATCTCCCCGGCGGTCGCGTGGCAGATCTGCTCCCGGGTCGTCGACGCCTACGACGGCCCGATGGACCGCATCGAATGGCAGCCCGACACCGTCACCAAGGCCGTGATGGAGCTGTCCGGCGACCTCGCCGAGCACCTGCGCACCGCCGACGACGTCCGGAAGGTCGGGGCGTGGCTGGACGAGCGGTTCGCGGCGCTGCGCAAGCCGCTGAAGGCGCAGCGCGACATCCTCGCCCGGCAGGCCGTCCGCGAGCAGCTGATGCCGCTGATCGAGAAGTACGGGCGGGCGAAGGCCGACCGGGAGGTCATCGACCACGGCGACCAGATGGCGCTCGCCGCGCGGATCGCCTACAAGCACCCCGAGGTCGGGATGATCGAGCGGTCCCGGTTCTCCGTGGTGCTGCTCGACGAGTACCAGGACACCAGCCAGGCGCAGCTCGTCCTGCTGAAGTCGCTGTTCGCGGGCGGGCACCCGGTGACGGCCGTCGGCGACCCGTGCCAGTCGATCTACGGGTGGCGCGGCGCGAGCGCCGGGAACCTGCTGCGCTTCGCCCACGACTTCCCCGCCCAGCCCGGTGCGGGGGACCGGCGGCCGGTGCCGGCGCCGGTGGTGCAGCTCAGCCGGTCGTTCCGCAACGGCGAGCAGATCCTGGAGGCCGCCGCCAGGATCCAGGAGGAGCTGCGCGCGGAGACGAAGGCGGTGCCGCGGCTCGTCCCCGGCGCCGGGCGCGAGGGGCGCGGCCGCGTCGAGTGCGCGCTGTTCGCCACCGTCGAGGACGAGGCCGACCGGATCGCCGGGCGCATCGCCGGGCTCATGGCGGGGGACCCGGCGGTCGCGCCGGACGGCGGCGCGCAGGCCGAGCCGCTCCGGTACTCCGACGTCGCCGTCCTCGCCCGGAAGCGGTCGCAGTTCCCGCTGATCCGCCGCGCGCTGGAGGCCCGCGGCATCCCCGTCGAGGTCGTCGGGCTCGGCGGGCTGCTGACCGTCCCCGAGGTGCAGGACGTCGTCGCGACCCTCCGCGTCATGCACGACCCGACCGCGGGCGCGTCGCTGGCCCGGCTGCTCACGGGCCCGCGCTGGCGCCTCGGCCCCCGCGACCTCGTCGCGCTCGGACGCCGCGCGCGGGCGCTGGCGCAGGAGGCCGCCCGCGACGTCACCCCGCCCGAGCGCGGCGGGGACGACCCGCCCTCCGACGGCGACCCGGACGGTCGGGCCGCCCCGGACGGTCGGGCCGCCCCGGACGGCGCGGCGGAGCCGGACGCGGCGGACGACCCGCTCCGGCAGCTCGTCAGCGAGCTGAACCAGGAGACCGGAAGCCTCGTCGACGCGCTCGACGACCTCGGCGCGCCCGAGGCGTACTCGCCCGAGGGGTACGGGCGGCTGCGGCGGCTGCGCGACGAGCTGCGGGGGCTGCGGAGCCAGGTCGGGCTGCCGCTGCCCGACCTGGTCAACGAGGTCGAGCGCGCCCTCGGCCTGGACATCGAGGTCGCCGCCCGGTCCGGCCTCGACCCCGTCACCGCCCGCGCCGACCTCGACGCGTTCATCGACGCCGCCGCCACCTTCGCGGGCGACGCCGAGGACCCGACGCTCGGCGCGTTCCTCGCCTACCTGAAGGCCGCCGAGAGCGAGGAGTTCGGGCTGGAGGCGGGCCGCGTCGGCGAGACCGACAGCGTCAAGCTGCTGACCGTCCACGCGTCCAAGGGCCTGGAATGGCCGGTCGTCGTCGTGCCGGGCCTGTCGTACGTGCCGCAGAAGAACGGCGGCCCCGCGAAGGGCTCGATCTTCCCGTCGCCGCCGCAGAACGCGACCCGCTGGACCGCGAACCCGCGCGTCCTGCCGTTCATGCTGCGCGGCGACCGCGCCGACCTGCCGCCGCTGAACGGCCTGGAGAAGGACGACCTCGCCGCGTTCGACCAGGCGTGCTCCGAACGCGACCTGCGCGAGGAGCGGCGCCTCGCGTACGTCGCCGTGACGCGCGCGTCCGGCCTGCTCATCACCACCGGGTACTGGTGGGGGTCGTCGGGGCGCCCGCTCGGCCCGTCGCCGTTCCTGGAGGAGGTCCGCGCGGTCTGCCTGGCCGGCGCCGGGACGGTCGCCGTCTGGGCCGACCCGCCCGAGGAGGGCGAGACGAACCCGCTGCTCGCCGACCCCGAGGAGGCGCAGTGGCCGGTCCCGCCCGGCGAGCGCGGCAGGACCGACGCGTCCGCCCGCGAACGCTACGAGGCCGTCGTCGAGGCCGCCCGCATGGTCGAGGACGCCACGGCCGGACGGAACCGGCTGTGGGCCGGCGACGAGGGACTGTCCGACGCCGACCGCGGCCGCATGACCGCCTGGGCGCGCGACGTCGAACTCCTCCTCGCCGAGCGCGACCGGGGCCGCGGCGGCGACGGCCTCCTCGTCGAGCTGCCCGCGCACCTGTCGGTGTCGTCGCTGGTCTCGCTCGCCCGCGACCCCGCGGCGCTGGCCCGGCAGATCCGCCGCCCGATGCCGCGCCCGCCCGCGCCCTACGCGCGGCGCGGCACCGCGTTCCACGCCTGGCTGGAGGGCCGCTGGGGGCAGCAGCGCCTCCTCGACCCGGACGAGCTGCCCGGCGCCGCCGACGAGGGCGCCGCCGACGACTCCCACCTGCTCCGCCTTCAGGAGCGGTTCGAGGAGTCGGAGTGGGCGGCCCGCGAACCCCTCGACATCGAGGTCCCGTTCGAGACCGTCATCGGCGACCGGCTGGTCCGCGGCCGGATGGACGCGGTGTTCCGGCGGCGCGGCGGCGGCTACGAGGTCGTCGACTGGAAGACCGGCCGCCCGCCGTCCGGCGACGACGCCCGCTTCGCCGCCGTGCAGCTCGCCGCGTACCGGCTCGCGTGGGCGGAGCTCGCGGGCGTGGAGGTCGGCCAGGTCAGCGCCGCGTTCCACTACGTCGCCGCGAACACCACCGTCCGGCCGGCGGATCTGCTGGACGCCGCCGGCCTCGCCGCCCTCCTCGACTCCGTCCCCGCCGCCTGACCGCCGGACGGCGCGTGCTTACCGTCCGTCAGTGAAAGGTGTCACTGCCCCTGTTCACCGAACCGCGTTTCAGAGATGATCCGGGGAACGCATCCAGGGAGGCGACGTGACGGTGTTCCATGACGAGAAGGTCGTACGGGAGTTCTCCAAGCAGGCGGCCGGGTTCGCGGACCCGCGGCTGAACGCCGCGTTCACCCGGCATCTCGACGACCTCGTCCGGTTCATGGACCCGGAGCTCGACCTGGACGACAACGTCCTGGAGGTCGCGGCCGGCACCGCCCTGGTGTCCCGGGCGATCGCGCACCGCGTGCGGCACGTCACCGCCCTCGACCTCACCCCGGCGATGCTCGCCGAGGGCAAGCGGGAGGCCGACCGGCAGGGCGTCACCAACGTCACCTTCACCCGCGGCGACGCCGCCGCGCTGCCCTACCTCGACCGGACGTTCACCCTCGTCGTGACGCGCTTCTCCCTGCACCAGGCCGCCGACCCGGAGGCCGTCGTGAAGGAGATGGCCCGGGTCAGCCGGCCCGGCGCCGCGCTGATCATCGCCGACCTCGTCCGCCCGGAGGGCCTGGCCGGCGACCCGGACCGGATCGAGCGGCTCCGCGACCCGTCGCACGGCACCGTGCTCACCGCGGAGCGGATCGCGGACCTCGTCACCGCGGCGGGCGCCGAGGTGAAGCGGACGCGGTCGGTCGACGTCGTCCGCCCGCTGGAGCCGTGGCTGGAGCTGTCGCGGACGCCCGCGGACGCCGCCGAGCGGATCCGCCGCGAGCTGGAGGACGAGCTCTCCGGCGGTCCGGCCACCGGCATGCGGCCGAGCCGCGAGGACGGCGAGCTGCACTTCACGCACACCTACCTGTTCCACCACGCCAGCGCCGGTTGATTCGACCGTTTCGCCGGAATGTTTTCGAGCGAATGTTCGACGTGCCTCGCTCATGTGTTCTATCTTGTCGACCATGGGTTCCAGCACCGCGCGTTCCCTCGACCGCGAGCCGGCCGCGCTGGCGATGCGCATCGGGGTCGTGGCCGCCGAGGCCGCGCTCGCGACGTTCGCCCGCAACCTCGACCTCGACGACCTGGAGGACGGCATCGACTTCCAGGGCGCCATCGGCCCCGCCGAGTGGCCGGTGTTCTCGCTGGTCATCGACACCCTCGCGGAGGCGGGCCCGGGCGACCGCCGCACCCTCGACGAGCGCCGCGCCGACGCCCTCAACGACCTCGCCCGCATCTGCATGGCCGCCAAGAACCGCGGCGCCGCCTGAGACGGCCCTCTCGCGCACGGGGTGGTGACGGGGCGCGTCCGGGGCCCGCGGCCTTGGCTCCGGGCGCCGCCCTCCGTCGGTGGACGACGCCGTCAGGGGGACGACGCCGTCAGTCGGCCAGCGCCTTCGACCTGACCTTGCCGGTGCTGGTGCGGGGCAGCTCGTCGACGAAGCGGATCTCCCGCGGCACCTTGTAGCGCGCGAGGTGCTCCTTCACGTGGGCCTTCAGGTCGTCCTCGGTGACCTGGGAGTCCTCCCTGCGCACCACGTAGGCGGCGAGGCGCTGGCCGAACCTCTCGTCCTCGACGCCCTTCACCGTCACCTCGGCGACCGCGGGGTGCCGGCCGAGCAGGTCCTCCACCTCGCCGGGGAACACGTTCTCACCGCCCGAGACGATCATGTCGTCGGCGCGGCCGTCGATGAACAGCCGTCCCTCGGCGTCGAGGTGGCCGAGGTCGCCGGTGCCGGTCAGCCCGTCCCGGACCCTCTTGCCGCCGCCTCCGGTGTATCCGGCGAACCGCAGGCCGCCGCCGGTGTAGACCTCGCCGGTCCCGCCCGCCGGGACCTCGTTCCCGTCCTCGTCCAGGATCCTGATCGTGAGCCGGAACGACGGCCTGCCGACCGTTCCGGGCGCCGCCCGCAGGTCCTCGGGCGTCGCGATCGTCGCCCAGCCCGTCTCCGTGGCCCCGTACACGTTGACCAGGACGTCGCCGAACTCGTCCATGAACGCCTCGGACAGGTGCGGGTGCAGCGCCGACCCGCCGCACACGACGGTGCGCAGGGTCGGCGTCCGGCGCCCCTCGCGCCGCGCGGCGTCCAGGATCCTCTGCAGCATCACCGGCACCGCGACGAGCGCCTCCGCCTCGCAGTCGGTGATCGCCGCCAGCATCTCGCCCGGGTCGAACCGGCGGAACAGGATGAGCGGCATCCCCAGGCCGAGCCCCACCGACGTGTACGCGAAACCGAGGATGTGGAAGAGCGGCGGCGCCACCACGATGGGCGCGCCCGACCGCACGGGGACGCGCATCACGTGGCTGAGCGCGGCGGGCAGCAGCGACGTCAGCGACAGGTCGTGGCGCGCGCCCTTCGGCGTCCCGGTGGTGCCGGAGGTCATCACGATCACGTTGCTGGGCCGGTCCGGGTTGAGCGGCTCGGCCTCCGTCGCCGCCACCAGCGCGTCGATCGACTCGCCGCCGCCGTCGCCTTCGTCGGTCCACGCGAGCACGCGGGCGCCCGCGAAGCCCGACTCGTCGACGGCCGCGCCGAACTCCTCGTCGTGGACGAGCAGCGAGACGCCCTCCCGCTCGGCGACCTGCCCCAGCTGCGCCGCGGAGAAGTCGGTGTTCAGCAGCACCACGTCGTTGCCGAGCCGCGACGCCGCCAGGACCGCCTCGACGAACCCGCGGTGGTTGCGGCACAGCACGCCGACCTTCCCGTCGCCGGCCCGGTCCCGCAGCGCGGTCGCGAGCGCGGCGGCCCGCTCCTCCAGCTCGGCGTACGTCAGCGCGCCCCGCTCGTCGATCAGCGCGGTCCGGCCGGGGAACCGCAGCGCCGCCATCGCGCCGACCGTCGCCGGGACGGGCCCGAACCGCAGGTACGGGAGCAGCAGCCGCGCCGCCCGGTCGGGCCGCACCGGATGCATGATCCCGGTGTCCCGCACCGCCCGTGTCGCCCGTACGCCCAGACTCGCGGCCGACCGCACCCGCTCAAGCACCGCAATCTCCTCACATCGCCCAGCACATACGTTGCCGTGACGAGGAGTTTGTAACGCACCCCGCCCCGCCGCCGCCCTCCGGCAAGGCGGTCGCGGTGTCGGACCCGGCCCGTAGGGTGCGGCCATGCTGTCCGTCTTCCTCGCGTGCGAGGACCCGTACGCCACCGCGGATTTCTTCACCGGGAGCCTCGGCTGGCTCCCGGTCTTCGCCACGCCGCGCGACTCCGCGGACCGCCTCGCGTGCGTGTCGCTCGGCGACGCGCAGGTCATGCTCGGCACCGACGAGGAGGAGTTCCTGCCCGCGGCGTCCCGCGAGCATCGGGGCGCCGGGGTGACCGTCTACGTCAACCTGCCCGGCGGGGTGGACATCGCGGCCGTCCACGCCCGGCACGCCGCCGCGGGTGTGGTCACGGCCCCGCTCACCACCCGCGAATGGGGGAGCGCGCCTTCGACGCCCGCATCGCCGGGTACCGCTTCCTCATCGCGCAGGACGGTACGGTCGGCGGCATGTCATCTACCGTCACCGCCGACGACGTCGAGTCGGCCGTCCGGCTGGCCGTGCACGTGCTGGAGAAGGCCCCCGAGGGGGCGTGGGACGACAGGGCGGGCACGCTGGAGTGGACGTGCTGGGAGACCGTCGAGCACCTGAGCGACGACCTGTTCGCGTACGCGGCGCAGCTCGGCGCGCGGCCGAAGGAACGGGAGGTGCCGTTCCTGTGGGAGGCGCGGCGCCCGGGCGGCCCCGCGAACGTCACGTACGCGAACCGCGACGCCGGGCCCGGCGGGCTCCTGGAGATGCTGGCGGCGTGCGGCGCGATGCTGGCGGCGCTGGTCCGGACGACGCCGTCCGACGTCCGCGCGCACCACGCGTTCGGGGCGTCCGATCCCGAGGGGTTCGCGGCGATGGGGATCGTGGAGACGCTCGTCCACACCCATGACCTCGCGCAGGGCCTCGGGCTCGCGTGGGACCCGCCCGCCGACCTGTGCGCCAAGGTGCTGGCGCGGCTGTTCCCGGACGCCCCGCGCGACACCGCCCCGTGGCCCACCCTCCTCTGGGCGACGGGGCGCGGCGACCTCCCCGGCCGCGAGCGCGTCACGGCATGGCGCTGGAGCGGCGCGCCGCGCGTCAGCGGCGGAGGATCTTGAAGTCCTCGATGACGAGGAGCCGCTCGATCGTGCTGTCCTCGTACCAGCGCTCGTAGCCGACGAAGTCTCCGCAGCCGCCGCTCCTGACGGTGCCGTCCTCGCCGACGTACGGGTGGTCCGCGCGGGCGCCGAGCCATTCGAGCAGCGGGTCCACGCGGTCGTAGTAGTCGGGGTGGAGTTCCTGGCGGGCGGTCAGGGCCCAGCCGCCGTTCTCACGGGCTTCCAGGGCGGCGAAGAGGGCACCGCCGATCTTCCATCCCGCGCCGCGCTGGGCGAGCTGGGGCTCCGGGGCCTCCACGATCGTCCGTTCGCCGTCGTCGTCCACGACGACCTCGGAGAAGTCGATCGGGATCGTCAGTTCCGGGGGCTGCGGGCCCAGGCCGAGATGCCAGCGGAGCTCGGCCTCCTCGGCGTCGGGGAGGTCGCGGAGGTTGATCGCCAGGAAGAAGTCGTAGATGTCGGCCACGGACGGTGACCTTAGCGGAGGTAGTGGAACGCGGGTTCGGGATGCATGAGGAAGTCGTGGTGGGAGATGTTCCAGGCGTAGGCGCCGGCCATGGCGAAGGCGATGACGTCGCCGGGGCCGAGCGGCGGGACGGGGACGTCGCGGGCGAAGACGTCCTTCGGCGTGCAGAGCTGCCCGACGAGGGTCGCCGGTGATTCCGGGCCGTCCGCGGTGAGGACGGTGAACGGCTGGTCGTGGCCTTTCGTGACCGGTGTCCTGAGGTGGTGGGTGCCGCCGCGGAGAATGACGTAGGTCTCGCCGCGCGTCGTCTTCACGTCGAGGACGTCGGTGACGTACCAGCCGTGGTAGGCGGTCATGGACCGGCCGGGTTCGACGCGGAGGCGGGCGGGAATGCCGGCCAGCCCCGCGCCGTAGGCGGGCCAGTCGAAGCGCGTCCCGGGCGAGGTGTAGTCGACGGCCATTCCGCCGCCGAAGTTCAGTTCCGGGTCGTCGACGCCGTGGTCCTTCAGCCACGGAAGAGCCCATTCGGCTATCCGGTGTGCCAGGTCGAGCATGGCGGAGGCGTCCAGGCCAGAGGCCAGGTGGGCGTGGACGCCGCGGAGGGCGAGGTGGGGGAGATCGGCCATTCGCGCGGCGCAGGCGTCGAGGGCGTCCTCGTCCATTCCGAACGGGCCGCTCATGGTGAGGGCGGCGTCCGGGGCGTGGAAGGGGAGATTGGCCCGGAGAAGGACGTCGGCGGGGCTGCGCAGGCGGTCGAGTTCCCGCGGGCTCTCGACATGGACGCGGTCGACTCCTGCGGCGAGGGCCAGTTCCTCGTCGGTCTTGCCGGGGCCGCCGAAGGCGAGGCGAACGCCCGGGAGGGTTTCGCGGACGTGGGTCAGTTCGCCGCCTGAGGAGACCTCGATCCCGTCCACGTGCGGTGCGATGGTGCGGAGGATCTCGGCGTCCGGATTGGCTTTGGCGGCATAGAAGAGTTCGGTGCGGCCGAGAGCGCCGCGAATGGTCGCCACGTGCCCTTTCAGGCCCGGCAGGTCGTAGACGTAGGCGGGGAGGCGGTCGAGGCCGCGGACGGCGTCGAGGTTCACAGCGGACGGGGCGCGGAGAGCGGGTTGGGGGCGGGGACGTAGGCGGCGCTCCGGTCGGCGGAACGCGACCAGCGGGTGCGCAGGTTCGCCTTCGCGGGAAGCGGGACGCCGGCGAGGAGCGCCCTGACCTGCGGATGGTGGTCGAGGGACGCGAGATGGGTCCGGGCCGCCTCCCAGAGGTCGGGTTCGAGCGCGGGATGCAGGTCGGCGACGGCGGCCGCCGTTTCGGTGAGGTGGTTGACGAGGAGGCAGTAGACGACGCGGTTCCAGCCGTGCGCGGGGGCGTAGGTGAGGCCCTCGGCGACGCGGGCGGGCAGGTGGGACAGGTCCCAGCGGCCGGCGGTGAGCTTGGTGCCTTCGAGGTCGCGGAACGCGGCGTGGACCGGCATGCCGTCCGCGTCGACGCAGATGAGGACGTTCTGCAGGTGCGGTTCGAGGACGACGCCGTGGTCGAGGAAGGCGCGGAGCACCGGGGGCGCCACCTGCGCGACATAGGCGTTCCACCACGCGAGGGCGCCGCCGGCGGTCGACAGGGCGGGCAGGTCGTCCAGGAGGGTGGTGTAGGGGTCGGCCAGGGCGCCCGCCAGGAGCGGCGTGCCGGGGAGGTGCCTCACCCCTTGGCGGACGATGACGCCGAGGCCCTCGTAGAGGCGGCGGTCGGCGAGGGCGACGCTGCGGTAGGCGGGCTCGGCGAGGAGCGTCGCGCCCAGGGAGGCGAACACCGGCGGCAGCAGCTCGTTCAGCGCCACCGCGCCGGACAGCTCGTACCAGGCGTTCTTGCGGACGCAGTTGGTGATGCGCACGTCCAGGCTGAACTTGCAGAACAGGTCCGCGTCCGGCAGGTACACCGTGCGGACCGACGACGTGGGCACGGCCTCGGCGCCGGCCGGCCCGAGGTCGCGGACGAGCCCCCGCGCCAGCGCGTCGCGCAGCAGCGGGTCGCCGGTGAGCAGCGAGAACTGCCAGGGATGGACGGGAAGCGTCCGGAAGCCGGGGACGGACGGTCCGCCGAGGCCCGCGAAAGCCCGCGGGTCGCCCTCCTCCGCGACGAGGTCGTCCCGGACGGCGAGCCAGTGCGGGCGGAACCGGGCCCTGGTCTCCGGCGCGTACCGGAGCCACTCGGCGGGGGAGCCCTGCCGGGACTTCGGCGACGGGTGGAAGCGGTGCCCGGCGACGAGCGACTGCTCGGACTCGAGGTACCGGTCGTCCTGCGGTTCGCGGCGCGCGGCGATCATGGCGGCGAGCGCGCCGTGGCTGTCGCCGACCTGCGTGAGGAACTCGGGGTTCGGCTGGCCCGTCGCCAGTTCGAGCTCGCCGGCCACCAGGTCGGCGAGGCGGTCCCAGGACGCGGGGATCCACGCGTCGCCGCGCCGCTCCTCGTACGGCGGCGCCAGCCGGTAGGTGGGGCCGGCCGGCGGCCGGGCGAGCCCGGTGCGCAGCACGACGCCGGCGCGCGGCAGCCGGGCGACGAGGTGCCCGCCGTCCGGCCACACCTGCTGCTCGGGCCCGCAGACCTCGCGGATCAGGCAGTTGAGCAGCGCGGTGGAGGTGGCGTCGTCGGCCGTCAGGGCCCGTTCGGTCAGAAGCACGTCGCATCCCGTAGGTAGTTCGGCCCGGGCGGGCCGTAGTGCTTGTTGATGTCGGCGGCGCCGGTCCTGGCCTTGTCGACGAGGGTCCCGGCGGTGACCATGGCCTTGCCCGGCAGCGCGTCCGCGTCGAGCGTGCGGGAGCGCAGGAACGCGTCCCCCGGGCCGAGCGCGGCGGCGAGCCGGTCGCGGATCAGGGCGCGGCCGGTGCGCCAGGGGAGCAGGCCCCGCTCGGCGAGCCCGAGGGCGGGAGCCGCGGCGCACAGGTGCAGGGTGATCGTGACGAACACGCGGGCGAGCGCGTCGGGGTCGGCGGTCACCATGCGCCGGTCGACGAGGTCGCGGGGGTCGGCGCCGGGGGACGGGCCGAGGCGCTCGCGGAGCCGCGCGGGGTCGATGAGGGCGCCGTCGTTGTCCTTGACGAGCAGGCGCGGCGGCGTGCCGTCCATGACCGGGCCGCCGTCCAGGACGAGCGCGACGTTCTGCTGGTGGGCCTCCAGGGCGATCCCGTAGCGGAACAGCGTGACGTTCCACGCGAACAGCGCGGCCAGGTAGGCGTCGAAGAGCGGCTCGACGTCCCAGCGCTCTATGACGTGGCCCTTGTCCGGGGCCTCCGCCAACAGGGCGGCGATCGGGACGACGTGCGCGCGCGCCGTTTCCGCTGGGAAGCGCCGTACGAGATACGCGAGGAGCGGGTTGTCGGCGTGCCCGTAGGTCTGCTCATCGGCGAGCAGGACGGGAAGGTGCGGCTCCCTGGCCAGGACGAGCCGCAGGACGCGCTCCACCAGCGCACCGTCCGGCAGCGTGCCGGGGACGATCGTGCGGCGGTTGCGCAGGCCGAGCGTGCTCGTCGGCAGAGGGACCTTCACATGCTCCAGCGGCGCCGCCGCGACGGTCCGCATCGACAGGGTCGGCGCCACCTGCAGGTACGGTTCCGGGGCCATCGTCGCGGCCGGCTGGTCCCGCACCAGCCGGACGGCCAGCGGGTGGACGGGGAACAGCGCGTCCGCGGACCGCAGCCCCACGTCGGCCGGTGCGGGCCACCAGACGGGACGCTCGCCCGCCAGGGTCGCGCCCCGGACGGACGCCCAGCGCAACGGGAACGACGGCGCGAACTCGGGGGCGTAACGGCTCAGGTCCGACTGGCTCAGCCCGGCACGGCCGCGGCCCGTCGGATGGACCGGATGGTCGTTGTAGGCGGCGAGGCTCTCGTAGAACGTCCCGGGGCCCGTCCTCAGCTCGTCCGGTGTCCGCGCCAGGCGCCGGTGGACGGCGGGACGCGCGTCGTTGTGGAGCTTCACCGTCGCGAGGGCGTCCAGGCACTCGCGTTCGAACGCGTCGGTGTCGTCGCGGGGATCGGCCAGGTGCCGCACCGCCGCGAAGACGTCCCGTAAGGCGAGGTTCTGCGACGGGTCCACGCGCAGCTCGGAGAGGAAGGCCGGGTCGGCGTCCACCAGCCGGACGGGGCGTCCCGGCAGCGCGAGCGTCCGGCCGTCGACGCGGCGCCGCAGTCCCGCGTAGTCCTCGCGGAGCAGGGCGTCCAGGACCCGGGCCGCGAGCGGACCCTCCACATCCGAACCGGCCACGTCCGAACCGGTCACGCGATGGTCCAGTCGTGGGCGGAGCGGAAACGCGCCAGCGCGGCCTCCACCTCGTCTCGCGCCGGACCGATCGCGCGGACCGTCCCCAGGTAGTCGCGGTTCGTGCGGGTGAGCGCGACCGGGTCGCCCACGGCGCGCTGCGGGCGGTACGCCAGCCGCACGGCCCCGTCGTCGAACTCCATGGGGCCGGGGGCGGCGCGCAGGACCCCGGCGCGGTTCGCGATGACGGCCTCCGCGACGGCGTGCCCCCGCGCGGACGGGACGTCGCCCCCCACCGCCGACGGGACGTCCGGGCCCAGCGGCTCCCCGAGGTGGACGCCCAGGATCCGCTCGAACAGCGGGACCCCGAGCAGGTCCGCCAGCAGGAAGTCGCAGTGGTCGCCGATGAGCCGGTAGTTCACCTCGATGATGCGGGCGCGGCCCTCGTGGACGACGAACTCGGTGTGGCACGCGCCGAACCCGACGCCGAGCGCGTCGAGCTGCGCGAGGATCTGCGGCGTCTCCGGAGGCGGCGGCGCCCACTCCAGGCGCTCCTCCACGAAGAACGGCGGCGGCGACACGGTCGTCCGGTACGAGCCGAGGACCCGCATCTCCCGGCCGTCCCCGAGCGTCTCCAGCGTGTGCAGCCGGCCCGGCAGGTACTCCTCGGCCACCAGCGGGCCGTCCCGGCGCGCCGCGACCTCGCCGCGCCGCGCCTCCAGCTCGCGGGCGTCGCGGACGAGGAAGACGTCCTCGCTGGCGACGCCCTCGCGCGGCTTCAGGACGAGCGGGTACGGCGCGTCCGGCGGCACGTCGAAGGCGTCCGCCGAGAAGACGGGGTCCAGCGCGGCGAGGTGGCGGCGCGTCAGCGCCTTGTCCTTCGCCCGCGTCGCGGCCCGCCAGTCCTTTCCGGGGAGCCCGAAGTACGCGGCGGCGAGCGCGGCCGGCGCCTGCAGGAAGTCGCTGTTGGAGAAGATCCCGGCGGGCTCGTCTCCGACCCGGGCGATGATGTGCCGGAAGTCGGAGACATCGCACTCGACGACCCGGCCGGCGACGTCCGCGTGGGCGGCGGGACGGTCGGTCAGCAGGACGACGTCCAGCCCGAGGCGCGCGGCGGCGGGCAGGAACCCGTGCGTCACCGAGTCGGTCGCCTTGCCGGCGACCACGTAGAGGGAGGCGGCCACGGTCGGCCTTTCCAGTGAGTCGGTGAGGTAAGCCTTGCCTAACTCGCAACCGTCACCATAGTGGCCGCGCCGGGGGCCGCAGGCAAGAACGATGGCATCGCGTGTCCCGCCGCGTCCGGCGATCCGGGAGGATGAGCGCATGGATCTCGTCGAGCGCTGGACCGCGCTGGCCGGCCCCCACACCCGGCACATCGGGACCGAGCTGGACAAGCGGTACGGCGAGCCGCATCGCAAGTACCACACCCGCGAGCACCTCACCGCCGTCCTCGACCTGGTGGACGAGCTCGCCGGCGACGCCGCGGACCCCGGCGCCGTCCGGCTCGCCGCCTGGTTCCACGACGCCGTCTACGACCCCGAGCGCGCCGACAACGAGGAGCGCAGCGCCCGCCTCGCCGCCCGCATGCTCGCCGACACCGACCTGCCCGCGGCGACGGTCGACGAGGTCGTCCGGCTCGTCGTGCTGACCGTCACCCACGCGCCCGAGCCCGGCGACCGCAACGGCCAGGTGCTCTGCGACGCCGACCTCGCCGTCCTCGGCGCCGACCCCGACCGGTACGCCGCCTACGCCGCCGCCGTCCGCGAGGAGTACGGCTTCGTCCCCGAGGACCTCTTCCGCGCCGGGCGCGCCGAAGTGCTCAACAGCCTTCTCGCCCTCCCGCACCTGTTCCACACCGCCACGGCCCGCGAACGCTACGAGCAGCGCGCGCGCCGCAACATCGAGACCGAGCTGATGCTCCTCAGCGCCTGACCGATCAGCACCTGCCGATCAGCACCTGCCGATCAGCACCTACCGGTCGGCGCCACCGATCAGCGCCTGACCGACGCCCGAACCCGCCGCGGGCCGCCGCCGGACCGCCTTCCTGCGCCGCAACCCCGCACGGGTCAGACGCAGGAGCAGCTCCTGGCACCCCACCGCCTCCGCACCCTGCGAGACCGCCGCCTCGTACAGCTCGGACGGCACGTCGTAATGGTCGCGGTCGAACGCCCGCACCGGCATGCCGAGCCCGGCGGCGAACGCGTGCAGCTCCTCGTACGACACGTCGCTCACCATGTGCGACCACACCCGCCCGCGCGCGGGCCACAACGGCGGATCGATGAGGATCAAAGCTCCTCCTGGGGGGCCGACGGAACAGGATCCCTTACAGTGCCTGACAGTACGACATGCGAAGGGGCATGCAGTTGACCGAGCGAGACCAGGAAATCGTCCAGTACATCGAGGCCGGCCGCGACCGGTTCATCGCCGACCTCAAGGAGTGGCTGGCGATACCGTCCGTGTCAGGGGACCCCGCCTACGCCACCGAGGTGCGGCGGTCCGCCGGATGGCTCGCGGACTACCTGCGCGGGCAGGGATTCCCCACCGTGGAGATCTGGGACACCCCCGGCCTGCCGGCCGTGTACGCCGAATGGCCCGCCGCCGACCCGTCCGCCCCGACCGTCCTGGTCTACGGGCACCACGACGTGCAGCCGGTGGAGCCGCTGTCCGAATGGGACACCGCGCCGTTCGAGCCCGTCGAGAAGGACGGGCGGCTCATCGGCCGCGGCGCGTCCGACGACAAGGGCCAGGTGTTCTTCCACACCCTCGGCATCCGCGCCGCGCTCGCCGCGTCCGGCGCCGACGCCCCGCCCGTCACCGTCAAGCTGCTCGTCGAGGGGGAGGAGGAGTCCGGCTCCGTGCACTTCGCCGGGCTGCTGCGCGACCGCCGCGACCGGCTCGGCTGCGACGCGATCGTCATCAGCGACACCACCATGTGGGCCGCGGACGTCCCGTCGATGTGCACCGGCATGCGCGGCCTCACCGAGGCCGAGGTCACCCTCCGCGGCCCGTCCTCGGACCTGCACTCCGGGTCGTTCGGCGGCGCCGTCCCGAACCCGCTGCACGCCATGGCGACGCTGATGGCCGCGCTGCACGACGCCGACGGCCGCGTCACCCTCCCCGGCTTCTACGACGACGTCGTCCCGCTGACCGACGAGGAGCGCGCGCTCTTCGCCAAGCTCCCGTTCGACGAGGCGGAATGGCTGCGCACCGCCGGCGGGAGCCGCGCCGCCTACGGCGAGAAGGGCTACACCACCCTGGAGCGCGTCTGGGCGCGCCCGACCGCCGAGATCAACGGCATGTGGGGCGGTCACACCGGCCCCGGCGGCAAGACGATCGTCCCCCGCGAGGCGCACGCCAAGATCTCCTTCCGGCTCGTCGCCGTCCAGGACCCCGCCAAGGTACAGCAGGCGTTCCGGGACTGGGTCGCCGCCAACACCCCCTACGGCGTCGAGGCCGAGGTGCACGTCCCCGGCGGCGGCGTCCGGCCCTGCTTCTCCCCGATCGACTCGCCCGGCGTCACGGCCGCCCGCCGCGCCATGGAGCGCGCGTTCGGCCGCGAGGTCCTGTTCACCCGCGAGGGCGGCAGCGGCCCCGAGGCCGACCTCGCCGACGTCCTCGACGCGCCGCTGATCTTCGTCGCGGTCGGGCTCGACGACGACCGGATCCACGCGCCGAACGAGAAGGTCGAGGTCTCCCTGCTGCTCAAGGGCGCCGAGACCGCCGCCTACCTGTGGGAAGAACTCGCCGCCGCGCTCCGCTGAACCTGGAGGCAGGTCCGGCGGAGACAGGCCCGACGGAGACAGGCCCGGCAGAGATGGGCCAGGGAGAAGGAGCCCGATGACGGTGACCGAAGGACCGCTCGAGTGGCTGGCGCTCGCGCGCGGCACGCTCGACCGGGTCGCGCTGAAGCGGCGCGACGACGCGTGGCTCGCCGCCGCGTGGGCCGACCCGGCGACGCGGGTCCTGGTCGTCCAGGACGGGCGGACGCTCGTCACCCACCGGCCCGAGCCGGCGCTCGTGTTCGTCGCGCCCGCGCAGGCCCCGGACGGCGACCGGTGGCTGCTCGGCGTCGACGAGGCCGGCACCGCCTACTTCGGCGTGCCCGGCGAGCTGCCCGCGGTCGACGGCGCCGAGCCGGCCGGGCTGCGCCGCGTCGGCGCGCTGCTCCCCGACCGCGACTCCGGCCTGCTCACGCACGCCGTCGCGCTGGAGCACTGGCACCGCACCCACCGGTTCTGCCCCCGCTGCGGCACGGAGACCCGCGTCACGTCCGCCGGGCACGTCCGGGCCTGCCCCGTGGACGGCTCCCAGCACTTCCCCCGCGTCGACCCCGCCGTGATCATGCTGGTCACCGACGCCGACGACCGGATCCTGCTGGCCCGCGGCCCGCAGTGGCCCGCCGACCGCCGCTCGATCCTCGCCGGGTTCGTCGAGCCCGGCGAGTCGCTGGAGCAGGCCGTCGCGCGGGAGGTGGAGGAGGAGGTCGGCCTCGCCGTGCAGGACGTCCGCTACCTCGGCAGCCAGCCGTGGCCGCTGCCGCAGAGCCTGATGCTCGGCTTCACCGCCACGGCCGACGGCACCCTCCCGCTGCGCCCCGACCCCGAGGAGATCCTCGACGCCGGCTGGTACACCCGCGACGAGCTGCGCGCCGCGATCGAGGCGAAGGAGATCGTCGCCCCCGGCCCCCTGTCCATCGCCGCCCAGCTCATCATGCGCTGGTACGGCGGCGACCTCCCCCACATGCCCGCGTTCTGACGGACGCGGACGGTAAGTTCAAGTCGCTCCCCGTGCATGCGGGGTTGGTCCACAGACGGTCCCTACCGTCGTCTTGCCCGACGGATGCTCCCGGCGCACGCGGGGATGCGAAAGGCCCGCCGACCGAGCGGTCGGCGGGCCTTCTCGTTCGGCGCTAGCCTGCGAGCTCCGCCAGACGACGCTTGACTTCCTTCGCGCTCGGATTGGTCGCGGAGGAGCCGTCGGGGAACAGGATTGTCGGGACGGTCTGGTTGCCGCCGTTGACGCTCATCACGAACTCGGCGGCCTTCGGGTCGCGCTCGATGTCGATCTCGACCATCTCGATGCCGTCGCGGGCCAGCTGGCTCTTCAGCCGCCGGCAGAACCCGCACCAGGTCGTCGTGTACATGGTGAGCTGGCCGGTCGGGCCCTCGACCCGGTCGGTCGTCGGCGTCGCCATCGGTACGTCGTCTCCCTCGTTCGTTCGGACGATCTGTGCACTCGCCTCCCGAAGAACACTAGATACCCGTCCGGCATTCCGCGAGCGGCGGCGCGCCCGCCGGGGCACGGCCGGCCGTCCACAATTCGTGTGGCGGGCGGATACGGTCGAGGCGGGCTGGGAGTATGGGGGAATGTTGGCTGAGTCGGTGCTGGAGGGACTCGACCCCGAACAGCGGGCGGTCGCGGAGGCGGTGCAGGGTCCGGTGTGCGTCCTCGCGGGCGCCGGGACGGGCAAGACCCGCGCCATCACGCACCGGATCGCGTACGCGACGCTCACCGGGGTGGTGACGCCGCAGCGGGTGCTCGCGGTGACGTTCACCACCCGCGCCGCCGGCGAGCTGCGCAGCCGGCTGCGGCAGCTCGGCGCGCCCGGCGTGCAGGCCCGCACGTTCCACGCGGCGGCGCTGCGCCAGCTCAGCTACTTCTGGCCGCGGGTCATCGGCGGCGACCCACCCAAGATCATCGACTCGAAGATCGGGCTGGTCGCGGACGCGGCGCGCGCGTGCGGGCTGTCGCTCGGCCGCACCGAGCTGCGCGACGTCGCCGGCGAGATCGAGTGGGCGAAGGTCACCCAGAACCGCCCCGAGGACTACCCGGCCGCGGTCGTGCGGGCGGGGCGCAGGCCGTCCACCGAGGTGGTGGACGTGGCGCGCGTCTACGCGATGTACGAGCAGCTGCGGCGCGAGCGCAACCTGCTCGACTTCGAGGGGATGCTGGAGCTGACCGCCGCCGTCCTCACCGAGCACCGCGAGGTCGCCAACCAGGTCCGCGAGCAGTACCGGTACTTCGTCGTCGACGAGTTCCAGGACGTCAACCCGCTGCAGAAGATGCTGCTGGACACCTGGCTCGGCGGCCGGCACGACCTGTGCGTCGTCGGCGACCCGAACCAGACGATCTACTCCTTCACCGGTGCCAGCCCGTCCTACCTGCTCGGCTTCACCCGCGAGCACCCGGACGCGAAGGTCGTGAAGCTCGTCCGCGACTACCGGTCGACGCCGCAGGTCGTGCGCCTGGCGAACGGGGTGATCGGGCAGGCGAGGGGCGACCGGCACCGGCTGGAGCTGGTCGCGCAGCGCGAGGGCGGCCCGGAGCCGGTGTTCAACGAGTACGACGACGAGGTCGCCGAGGCCGACGACACGGCGCGGCGGGCCCGCAAGCTGATCGACGAGGGCGTCCCGGCCCGCGAGATCGCGATCCTCTTCCGGATCAACGCGCAGTCCGAGACGTACGAGGCGGCGCTCGCGGCGGCCGGCGTCCCTTACGTGCTGCGCGGCGCGGAGCGGTTCTTCGAGCGGCCGGAGGTGCGGGAGGCGGTGGTCCGGCTGCGCGGCGCGGCCCGCGCGGGCGCCGACGCCGAGACCGACGGGACGGGCCTGATCATGACGGTCCGGCACGTGCTGTCCGGGGCGGGGTTCTCCGACAGGCCGCCGGAGGGCGCGGGGGCGGCCCGCGCGAGGTGGGAATCCCTCGCCGCGCTGGCGCAGCTCGCCGAGGACATGGCCGCCGACGACCCGAAGGCGGGCCTGCCGGAGTTCGTCGCCGAGCTGGAGGAGCGCGCCGCGGCGCAGCACGCGCCGCCGCTGGAGGGCGTGACGCTCGCCTCGCTGCACGCCGCCAAGGGCCTGGAGTGGGACGCGGTGTTCCTCGTCGGCCTGGCGGAGGGCACGCTGCCGATCGTCTACGCCAAGACGCCGGAGCAGGTCGAGGAGGAGCGCAGGCTGCTCTACGTCGGGATCACGCGCGCGCGCGTCCACCTGACGCTGTCGTGGGCGCTGGCGCGATCGCCGGGCGGGTCGCAGCTGCGCCGCGCGTCCCGGTTCCTCGACGGCCTGACCGGCAAGACCACCACGCACATGCCCGCCCGCGTCGACCGCGCGAAGCGCCGCGTCACCAAGGGCCCGCAGCCGTGCCGGGTGTGCGGGCGGCCGCTCACCGCCGCCGTCGAGCGCAAGCTCGGCCGCTGCGAGGACTGCCCGTCCGAGCTGAACGAGGAGCTGTTCATCGCGCTGAAGGACTGGCGCGCCGAGGTGTCGGCGGAGCAGCGGATTCCGGCGTACGTGGTGTTCACGGACGCGACGCTTCAGGCGATCGCCGAGCACTGCCCCGAGTCGATGGAGGAGCTCGCCCGCATCCCCGGCGTCGGCAAGGTCAAGCTCGACCGCTACGGCGAGGCCGTCCTGAACCTCTGCGGCGTCTGACCGTTCCCGCGCCCGGCGGCGTCTCGGGTGCTCGGGGAGCGGCGCGCTCGGAGGGGTGACCTGGGGGTGAGACGCCGCTCACAGGGGTGTATAGGGAAGACTGGCGGCCGTGAGCGATTCCCTGAAGGCACTGCTGGACCTGCTGGATCTCGAGCAGATCGAGAACGACATCTTCCGCGGCCGCAGCCCCGAGGAGCGCCGGCAGCGTGTCTTCGGCGGGCAGGTGGCGGGGCAGGCACTGGTCGCCGCCGGACGGACCGTTCCGGTGAACCGGCCGGTGCACTCGCTGCACGCCTACTTCATCCGGCCCGGCGACCCGCTCGTCCCGATCGTCTACACCGTCGACCGGGTCCGCGACGGCCGGTCCTTCACGACCCGCCGCGTCAGCGCCATCCAGCACGGCAAGGCGATCTTCACGCTGTCGGCGTCGTTCCAGATCGTCGAGGACGGCCCGGCGCACCACGCGCCGATGCCGGACGCCCCCGACCCGGAGACGCTGCCGGACTCGCTGGCCCGGTTGACCCCGCTGTTCGGTGAGGCGGGCGCGCGCGCCTTCGTCGACAGGCGGCCGTTCGACGTGCGGCACGCGACGCCGCTGACCTGGGAGGCGGCCAAGGACCCGGCGCTCGCCTCGCCGGAGTCGGTGGTGTGGCTGAAGGTGATCGGGGACCTGCCCGACGACCCGCTGCTGCACGTCTGCCTGATGACCTACGCCTCGGACATGACGCTGCTCGACACCGTCCTGCTCAACCACGGGCTGGCCTGGGGCGACCAGCGGACGATGGGCGCCAGCCTGGACCACGCGATGTGGTTCCACCGGCCGTTCCGCGCCGACGACTGGCTGCTGTACTACCAGGACACCCCGTTCGCCGGGGGCGCGCGGGGCTTGGCCCGCGGCCAGGTGTTCACCCGCTCCGGGGAGCTGGTGGTGTCGGTGATGCAGGAGGGACTCATCCGCGTGTCCGACTCCGGACGCGAGGGATGACGGGACGCGGCGCGCCCCGTATGCGATGATCGTCTTGTAAGGCGCTCCCGGGAGTTTCGACGCCGCGCGAGCGGCGCCGGTTCCGGGGAACGAGGGTGAAGTCACCCACAAAACCGCAGGTCAAAAATACCTTGATTGCTTCGGCGAAGTCCCCGTACGCTCGTCGCGAGCAATCAACCGGCCGACCGGTGTGGATCTTGAATCCGCCGGCCCCGGCCCGAGGAGCCAGAGAGGTGGTGTGCAGTCCGGTGATCAACACGTCGATGAAATCGCTGTCGTCCTGGACCGCGGCATGCCCCGGCGCCTCGAACGCGTATTCCGTCTCGTGTGTCCGGACCCCGCTCGGCGTGAAGCCCGGCGGACCGGCCCGTCTCGGCGTCGCCCCGTCGGCCAATGCGGCCGGCGAGCGGCTCCGCGTCGACGGCACCCGTCTGCGCGATCTACGTGATCTGCGCCTTGAGCAGCGAATCCAGGACGAGCAGGGGTGGAGTGTCTTCGCATCCGAAGGCATGACGTCCCAGGCTCCGGCCACGGCCCACATGGGCGCCACCCCGGCGGGTGGCGTGTCGGGTCCGTATCCCTGGAGGCGACCGGTCTAGCAAGACACCGGCGAGCCCCCAGGCCGCGGATCCGATACCGGATCCGCGGCCTTCTTCTTTGCCCGGACGACCCAACCGACACGCCCGTTGAGATCCAACGAGAGGAACCAGGGTGACTGTGATGCAGGGGGCTCTCGCCATCAGCGAGGAGGACCTCACTCTTCCGTGCCGGACCGACCCCGAGCTGTTCTTCGCCGAGGCGCCCGCCGACGTCGAGCTCGCCAAGGCGCTGTGCCTGGAGTGCCCGCTCCGCAAGGAGTGCCTCGCCGGTGCGCTCGAGCGCCAGGAGCCGTGGGGCGTCTGGGGCGGCGAGCTCTTCGTCCGCGGCGTGATCGTCGCGCGCAAGCGGCCCCGCGGCCGCCCGCGCAAGCACCCGCTCCCGGACGAAGCGGCCGTGTGAGGCCCTGATGCCGACCGTGTCCGCCGTACCGACGAAGTTCGGCCGTATCGAGCCCAGAGGCGCGGTCCCCGCGCGGGGACCGCGCCTCCGGGCGGCCGGGGAGAACGAGATGACGTTGCTCAGCCAGGACCTGTCCCGGGAACGAATACCCGTGGCCGTGCCCGACGAGCTCGCCGCCCGCGTGCGCGCCCTGCGGCGCGCGCGCCGGGAGGCGCAGACGAGGGCGTCGCGCGTGCGGCGGGTGCTGCTCGCGCCCACCGCGTCCCGTGACGCCGACGCGCACGTGTCGAAGAACCACCGATGACCACCTCCGGTCCGCCGGTCGCAGGGCGCCGGCCCGCCGCTTCTTGGATGGTTTCGGCGGGCGCCACCTGAATCCAGGGCGCGCCTCCCGGCGGACACCGGTGCTCCGGCCTCCCACTCGCCGGACGCACCACGACGGGCCCCGCCCGCGCCTCATCAGCGCGAGCGGGGCCCGCCGTTCTTCACGCTCTTCCGGCCAGCATTCCGGTGGGGGGATGACCCCCCACGCCCCCCCGGCAATGGCGGCTGACCGTCGCCTTCCGCTCCGCTCCAGGCGACAATCAGCCGGTGACGAGTTCCTCGTCCTCGTCGTCGGCGAAGCCGGGCACCCACTTCAGCGATTCGGCGCGGGCCGGGATCTCGCACTCCAGCTGGCACAGCACGCCGGTGCCGGCCGACAGCACCCGGTGGATGATCACGTACTCGGGCGGCAGGTTGAGCTGCCGGACGACGTTGGTCGGGCGCAGGTCGGTGACGCGGGCGGCCATGTCGCGCAGCCATTCCCGGTTGAACTTGAAGGTCTCGGTGACGAACGGCTCGGTGATCGGGGCGAGGAACGCCTGCAGCTCCTCGGCGTCGACCTCCACGCCCTCGCGGATGAAGTCCTCCTCGCGCAGGGCGTCCTCGATCTCGTCGATGTCGGCCATCGTGCCGATCCGCAGCAGCAGCCCGAGCCGCCGCTGGAAGCCGCCGGGGATGCGGTCGACGGCGCCGAAGTCGAGCACGCCGAGCCGGCCGTCGTCCAGCAGCCGGAAGTTGCCGGGGTGCGGGTCGCCGTGCAGCATCCCGGACCGCTTCGGCCCCGACAGCAGGAACCGGCAGTACAGCAGCGCCGCGTGGTTCCGGGTCTCCTGGTCGCCGTCGCTGATGATCTTCGAGAGCGGGGTGCCCTCCATCCACTCGGTGACCAGCACGTCGCCGGACTGGGCGATGACCTCGGGGATGGAGAAGTCGGGGTCGTCGAGGTAGGCGTCCCGGATGATCGTCTGGGACTCGGCCTCGATGGTGTAGTCGAGCTCCTCGACGACCCGTTCCTTCAGCTCGGCCAGCATCGACTTGACGTCCAGGCCCGGCATGAGGACGCCGAACAGCCGGCCGAGCCGGGCGAGCTGGTTGAAGTCGCTGATCAGCGCCTTGCCGGCGCCGGGGTACTGCACCTTCACCGCGACGGGGCGGCCGTCGGCCCACACGGCGCGGTGCACCTGGCCGATGGACGCGGCGGCGGCGGGCTTGTCGTCGAACGAGGTGAAGCTGTCGCGCCAGTCCTCGCCGAGCGCCTCGGCGAGGACCTTGTGGACGGTCGAGGCGGGCAGCGGGGGAGCGGCCTCCTGCAGCCGGGTGAGGGTGGCGCGGTACGGCCCGGCGATCTCCGGCGGCAGCGCCGCCTCGAAGATCGACAGCATCTGGCCGAGCTTCATCGCGCCGCCCTTGAGCTCGCCGAGCACCTTGAACAGCTGCTCGGCGGTGCGCGTCTGGATCTCCATGGCGACGGCCTCGGCGGGCCGGCCGATGGTCCGCTTCCCGATGCCGAGGGCGGTGCGCCCCGCGAAGCCGAGGGGGAGGGACGCCAGCTTTGCTGACCGCGTCACCGCGCGGCGGGGAAGATCGCTCACGCCGACCATTGTCCGTGATCGGCTGTTGTTCGCGCCACAACGACCGGGGACCAAATCCGGAAACCGCGTCAACGGGAAACGCTGTGACCTGCACTTCTTCGGTAAGTGTGCGCTTTCTCACGCATTTCGCGCGGCCGGACGCGGCCCGATTCGCCGCCCCGGAGGGGGCGCGTGAACGCGCCGCACGCGCCGCAGGGTACGGTGCGGAGCCATGTCCGGAGAACAGCCCGAGGTGCTGCGGGTCGAGCGCCGTCCCGACGGGATCGCCGTCCTGACGCTGAACGACCCCGCCCGGCGCAACGCGATGTCCGACGAGATGACCGCCGCCTACCAGCAGGCCGTCGCGGACCTGCGCGGCGACTCCGGGCTGCGCTGCGTGGTGCTCACCGGGGCCGGCTCCGCGTTCAGCTCCGGCGGCGACCTGTCCTGGCTCGCCGACACCAACGCCGTCGCCGTCCCCGCGCTCCGCGACCGGATGCTCGCGTTCTACCGGACGTGGCTGACGATCCGGAGCCTCGAGGTCCCCACGATCGCCGCCGTCAACGGGCACGCCGTCGGCGCCGGGCTGTGCCTCGCCCTGGCCTGCGACCTGCGCTACGCCGCCGAGGACGCCAAGCTGCTCGCCCCGTTCACCGCGCTCGGACTGCACCCCGGCATGGCCGCCACCTGGCTGTTCCCCGAGGTCGCCGGGCTGCCGCTGGCCCGCGAGATGCTGCTGGCCGGACGCGTCCTCACCGGCGCCGAGGCCGCCCGGCACGGCCTGGTCAACCAGGCGTTCCCCCGCGAGGACGTGCTGGCCAGGACCCTCGAGATCGCCGAGCGGATCGCCGCCAACGCGCCCATCGCGACCCGGCTCACCAAGGTCGCCCTGGCGGACGGCGGGCACGCCGGCATGGACGCCGCCCTGCGCTGGGAATCGCTCGCCCAGCCCGTCACGATGGCGTCCGAGGACATGATCGAGGGACTGACCGCCCAGCGGGAGAAGCGTTCCCCGCGCTTCACCGGCGCGTGAACGGGCTGTGGAAACCAGCTGAGGCTCCACCAAAAGATGGGCTCTGACCTGGGCTGACGTAAAACACCCCCTGTGGAGGACGCAAAATTTTGGGTACGGTTGCGCCGTGCCCCCTAACGTTGAGGTCCGCCGCAGCACCAGGCGCCGCCGGACCGTGTCCGCCTACCGCGACGGGGACAAGGTGGTGGTGATGGTGCCCTCCAGGCTCAGCAAGGCCGAAGAGGAGCAGTGGATCGCCACCATCCTGGAACGGCTGGAGGAGCGCGAGCGCCGCCGCCGCCCCTCCGACGCCGCCCTCGAGTCGCGCGCCCACGAGCTGTCCCGCCGCTACCTGGACGGCCGCGCCGACCCGGTCAGCGTCCGCTGGGTCGCCAACCAGCGCACCCGCTGGGGATCCTGCACCCCCGACGACGGCACGATCCGGCTGTCCACCCGGCTGCGCGGCATGCCGTCCTGGGTCGTCGACTACGTGCTGATCCACGAGCTGGCGCACCTGCTGATCCCCGGGCACGGCGCCGACTTCTGGCAGCTCGTCGGCAACTACCCCAAGGCCGACCGGGCCCGCGGGTACCTGGAGGGCGTCGCCGCCGCCGCGCACCTGCCGCTGGAGGCGGACGCCCCCGACGAGGAGCCCGCGCACGACGACGGCATGCACCACGGCGACGGCCTGCACGGCGACGGATTCCCCCACGAGGTCGCCGGGTGACCCTGCCCGGGAACCCGCTCGGAGACCGCTGCGCCGCGGTCCTGCCGTACGACCCGTCCGGCCCGTCCGCCGCTCCCCCCGGGGTGGACGACGCCGAGTTCCGGCTGGCCATGCTCGAGGACGTCTACGAGGTCGCCGCCGGCCTGGAGTTCGTGACGGCCGCGCTCGTCGTCGACCCGGACGGCCCCGCGGACGCCGAGGCGATCACCTGGCCGGGCACGCCGATCGTCCGCGACCCCGCCCCCGCCGCCGCCTTCGCCGCCCTGCACGCGCTCGGCGCGCGCGAGGCCGCGCTGATCGTCCCGGACGCCCCCGACCTGCCGCCGCTGCTGCTCGGCAAGCTGTTCCGCGCCCTCGGCAGCGCGCCCGCCGCCGCCTGCCAGGCCGCCGGCGGCAACGGGCTCGTCGCGCTCGCCGCCCGCCTGCCGCTGCCCGCCTGGCTCGCGACCGTGCTCGACGCCCCCGGCACCGTGCTCGACGGACCCGGCACCGTGCTCGACGCCCCGGACGCGCTCGCCCGGCTCCGCGCCGCCACCCCGCGCCCCGGACTCGTTCCGCAGGGGCCCGGCTGGCACCGCATCCGCACCCCCGACGACCTGCGCTCTCTCGACCCCGGCCTGGAAGGCTGGGACAACACGCGGGCCCTCCTCGAAGGCTCGCCGCTCCGCTAACACCCCTCCGCCGGCTCCCGGCCGCTAACGCCGCACCGCGCGGGCGGCCAGGCGGCGCAGGGCGTCGTCGGTGTCGGCGGGGAGGTCGTCGACGGGGAACCATGCCAGGTCGTCCGACTCGTCCGACACCACGTGCCGCGCGCCCTCCGGAGCGATCACGACGTACTGGACGTCGAGATGCCATGTCCCCTCCGGATGGCAGCGCACCCGGTGCCGGTCCAGCTGGACGGGCCCCGGCAGCGGCCGCAGGTCCGGGATGCCGGACTCCTCCGTCGCCTCCCGCAGCGCCGCGCCGGCCAGCGTCGTGTCGCCGGGCTCGCAGTGCCCGCCGAGCTGCAGCCACGCCTTGATCTTGGAGTGCAGCGTCAGCAGGATCCGGGACCCCGACGCGTCGAGCACCGCCGTGCTGGCCGTGATGTGCGCGCCGGCGCACTCCCGCCACATCCCGTCCGCCGGATGCTCCTCGAGATGCCGCAGGAACTCCCGGCGCAGCCGTTCCTGGTCCGCGTCGGGCGCCTTCCAGGACGCCAGGACCTCGAAGGCGTCGGCGTACAGCGGGGCCGTGGCGGGCGGCGCGGTCACGTGCGGTTGGCGCGGGCGTAGGGCGAGCTGGCGGGATGCCGGCGGCGCCGCTCCTGGTCCACGGGCCGCTGCCAGCACAGGCTCTCCCGCGCGACCCGCCGCCGGATCACGTTCGTGGACGACCCCGGCTCGTACCGGCAGCCGTTCACCCGGGACGCGTGCGGCACGCGCGTGCCGCTCACGACCGCGGCCCCTGGCCGCCGGACCCCGCGTCCCCCTCGCCGGGGTCGCCGGGCTCGTCATCCGGCTTCTCGCCGGTCCCGTCGCCGGGCTTCGCCTCGGGCTTCTCGCCGGCCTCGGAGTCGCCCTCCTCGGCCGCCGTGGTCAGGTTGGTCAGGTCGAGGTCGGACAGCCCCTCGATCTCCCGGCCGTGGACGAAGCCGTCCGGGTCGTCGAGATCGTCGGCCGTCGGCAGCAGGTCGGGGTGCTCCCAGACCGCGTCCCGGCCCTGCGTGCCCCGCGCCTCCGTCAGCTTGCGCCACAGCGCCGCGGCCTCGCGCAGCCGCCGCGGCCGCAGCTCCAGGCCGACCAGCGTCGCGAACGTCCGCTCCGCCGGGCCGCCCGTCGCGCGGCGCCGCCGCACCGCCTCGGCCAGCTTCACCGACTCGGGCAGCCGCCCCTCGGCGACCTCGTTGACCACGGTGTCGACCCAGCCCTCGACCAGTGCGAGCGTGGTCTCCAGCCGGGCGAGCGCCGCCTTCTGCCGGGGCGTCTCCTCGGGCTGCAGCTGGATCTCGCCGCCCAGCGCCTCCTGGATCGCCTCCGGGTTGCTCAGGTCGAGCCCCTGGACGGCCTGCTCGATGCCCGACAGGTCGACGGTGATGCCCCGCGCGTACTCCTCGACGGCGCCGAGCAGGTGCGCCCGCAGCCACGGCACGTGCGCGAACAGCCGCTGGTGCGCGGCCTCCCGCAGCGCCAGGTACAGCCGGACCTCGTCCTCGGAGACCTCCAGGCCGGAGCCGAACGCCTCGACCCCCGCGGGCAGCAGCGCGCCGACGCCGTCGGGCGCCAGCGGCAGCCCCACGTCCGCCGAACCGGTCACCTCGCGGGCCAGCGCGCCGAGCGCCTGCCCCGCCTGGCCGCCGACCATCGCGCCGGCCATCTGCTTGACCATCCCGATCAGCGGGCCGGCCATCGCCTGCATCTCGGCGGGCATCTCGCCGGCGCCGCCGAGGGCGCCGCCCATCGACTCGACCATGCGGGACGCGATCGGGTCGCAGACCTTCGCCCACACCGGCAGCGTCTGCTCGATCCACTCCGACCGGCTCCACGCCTTCGGCGAGCGGATGCCGGCGGGCAGCGTGGTGCCCTCGTCCAGCCACAGGTCGGCCAGCCGCAGCGCCTCCTCGACCTGGCGCCGCTCGGCGTCCACGATCGACGGGTCGCCCTGCTCGACCACCTGGTGCCGGGCGATGTTCTTGGCCAGGTCCCAGTTCAGCGGGCCGCCGGACGCGCCGCCCTGCCCCTGCGCGCCGATCATGTCCGCGAACCGGTGCAGCATGTCGGCGAACTGCGCCATGTCGCCGCCCATGCCCTTGAATGGATCCTGGGGACTGTCGTCGTCTCCGTCGCCGGGACGGTTGAAGCCGAAGGGAGTGTCACTCATCGGTTCGCCCCTGGGATGCATGATGGGCTCATATCCGCAACGTTAGCCGGTCCCGGCAAGGTCGCGTACTCAAGGAAGGGGGCACCTCCGTGGCAACGGGCAAGGTTCGCCCTCGGCGTAGCAAGGCCCCGGTCGTCGCCGTCACCGGTGCGGCCTCCGGGGCGGGACGGCTGCTGGCCGCCCGGCTCGCCGAACGGGAAGACATCCGCAAGGTCGTCGCCATCGACGGGCACCGCGGCGACGTGACCGGCGCCACGTGGCGTGTCGTCGACATCCGGGACCCGCTGCTGTCGAACCGGCTCTCCGACGTGGACGTGATCGTCAACCTGGACGTCGAGCACTCCCCGGACGTCGACGGGAAGGAGCGCCGCACCCACAACGTGCGGGGCGCGCAGACCGTCGTCACGGCCGCCGCGGCGGCCCGGGTCCGCCGCGTGGTGCTCGTCACCAGCGCCATGGTGTACGGCGCCGGTCCCGGGAACGAGGTGCCGCTGCCCGAGGACGCCCCGCTGCTCGCCGAGGCCAACGTCAGCATCGCCGGGGACTACCTGGAGATCGAGGAGCTGGCCGCCACCGCGCCGCTCACCCACCCCGGGCTGGAGATCACCGTCGTGCGGCCCGCCGCCCTCGCGGGGCCCGGCGTCGACACCGTCGTCACCCGGCACTTCGAGGCGCCCCGGCTGCTGACGGTGAAGGGCAGCACGCCCGGCTGGCAGTTCTGCCACGTCGAGGACCTCGCGTCCGCGCTGGAGGTGATCGTCGCCGAGGACCTCCAGGGCCCGGTCGCGGTCGGCTGCGAGGGCTGGCTCGGCCCCGACGAGGTCACCGAGATCACCGGCAAGCGCACCTTCGAGCTGCCCGCCGCGCTGACGTTCGGGATGGCGCAGCGGCTGCACCGCCTCGGCATGACCCCGGCGCCCGCCACGGACCTGCACTACGTCGCCTACCCGTGGGTGGTCGACTGCGCCCGGCTGCGGGCCGCGGGGTGGAAGCCGGGCTACGACAACGCCGCCGCGCTCCGCGCCGTGATGGAGGAGACCGCCGGGCGGCACGCCGTGGTCGGGCGCCGCGTCGGCGGCAAGGAGGCCACCATGGCGACCGCGGCCGGCGCCACGGTCGCCGCGATCGGCGCCGCCGCCGCGATCCGCCGCGCCCGCAAACGCCGCCGCTAGCCCGCCCGGCCCCGCCCGCCGCCCGGCTCCGTCCGGGCCGGGCCGGCGGGGATCAGCCTGCCGAGGCTTCGGCCGGGTCGGTCGGGGACGGCGTCGCGGACGGCGAGGGGGTCGCGTCCGGAGTCGGCTTCGGCCGGCCCGCGCCCGCCTGCCGCGCCGCCGACAGCGCCTCCTGCGCGCGCTTGATCCGCTTCCAGGCGTCGCCCATGCCCGGGTAGTCGCCCTCCTGCTGGGCCTTCTCGTAGTCGCTCACGGCCTTCTGCAGGTCGTCGACCGCCTGCTGCTCGTCCCGCGTCAGCCGGCCGTCCCCGGGCGCCGTCACCGCGGGCGCGCCCGTCCCGCCGAGGACCTGCTTCAACGCGTCCCCGAACGTGCCGGCCGCCGCGATCCGGGTGCCGTACCGCACCAGCACCTTGCCGAGCAGCGGGTACGGCTGCTGCTCCTTCCCGCCGGACGCCTTGGTGTACATCGGCTCGACGTACAGCAGGCTCCCCCCGAACGGGATCGTCAGCAGGTTGCCCGCGACGGTCTTCGTCCCGCCCTGCCTCAGCGCGAACAGGTCGCCCTTCACCTGCGAGTCCGTCTCGAACGAGTTCTGCACCTGCCCCGGGCCCGGCGGCTGCGCGTCCCGCGGCATCTGCAGGATCCGGATCTGCCCGTAGTACGGGCTCGACGGATCGGAGTCCACCGCCATGAACGACGCGAGCTGCGGGTTGTCGCGCGGGTTGAACACCGTCGTCAGGGAGAACGCCGGCGAGCCGTCGAACGGCGCCGGCATCTTCAGGCTCTGGTAGTACGGAGGCTGCAGCCTGCCCCGCGTCGTCGGGTCCTGCGGCACCTCCCAGAAGCCCTCGCCGTTGTAGAACGCGGACGCGTCCGTCACGTGGTACTTGGTCAGGATCTGACGCTGCACCTTGAACAGGTCCTGCGGGTAGCGGAAGTGCTGCAGCAGGTCGTCCGGGATGCTCGACTTCTTCTGGACGGTGTCCGGGAAGACCTTCATCCACGTCTTGAGGATCGGGTCCTCGGTGTCCCACTGGTACAGGTGGACGGCGCCGCTGTAGGCGTCGACCGTGGCCTTCACCGAGTTCCGCATGTAGTTGATGTGGTCGTTCGCCTGCCGCGCCACCGACGAGCGAGTGTCGGTGATCGTGTCGCGGGTCGCCTCGCCCAGGCTCGTCTGCTCCGAGTACGGGTACGCGCCGGACGTGGTGTAGCCGTCCACGATCCACACGACCCGGCCCTGCACCACCGCCGGATACGGGTCGCCGTCCAGCGTCAGCCACGGCGCCGCCTTGTGCACCCGCTCCCGCGGCGACCGGTCGTACAGGATCTGCGCGCCCTTCTTGATCGCGCCGGACAGCAGCAGGTTCTTGTCCTGGAACTTCGCCGAGTACAGCAGCTTGTGGAAGAACGAGTCGATCGGGACGCCGCCGTTCCCGTCGTAGGTGGTGCTCTGCTGCCCGTCGTCCGGGCTGTTGTCCGGGTAGTTCAGCTCCTGCTGGCCCTTCCCGCCGGCGACGGAGTAGCGCGGCGACCGCTCCCCGAAGTAGATCTCCGGCCGCGTCACCTGGATCCGCTGACCGGACGAGGCCGGCATGTCCCGGGTGATGAAGTCCGGGTTCCCGCCCTGCGCCATCTGGTCGCCGTAGGCCGACACGAACCCGTAGCCGTGCGTGTAGACCATCCGGTCCTTCACCCAGCTGCGCTGCCCCGACGGCGCGCCCGACAGCTCCCGCAGCGCCACCACCGTGTCGGTGGTCTTGCCGTCCACCGTGTAGCGGTCGACGTCCAGGGTGTCCGGGAACTTGTAGAACGGGCGGATCCGCTGCAGCTGCTCGAACGTCGGGCCCACGACGTTCGGGTCGAGGACGCGGACGCCGCCCAGCCCGTTCGCCTCGTCCTGCAGCTGCTTCTGGTCCGTCACCGGCGACGACCCGTACGGGACGACCTTCGCGCCGCCCACCCCGTACGCCCGCCGCGTGAAGTCGATGTTGCGCTGGATGTAGCCGCGCTCCTTGGCGAGCTCGTCCGGCTTCACCTGGAACTGCTGGATCAGCAGTGGGTACAGCCCGCCCAGCAGGATCGCCGACAGCACCAGCAGCGTGAACCCCACGCCCGGCAGCATCATCCCGCGCCGCAGCAGGTTGCTGAAGAACATGACCGCGCACAGCAGCGCGATGACCGCCAGGATCGTCTTGGCGGGCAGCAGCGCGTTCACGTCGGTATAGGACGCGCCGGTCGTCACGCCCCGCTCCGAATGGACGAGCCCGTACCGGTCCAGCCAGTACGCCAGCGCCTTCAGCAGCACGAAAAGGCCCACCAGCACCGACAGATGCGCGCGCGCGGGCGGGCTCGCCTTGTCGCCCGGCCCCTGAAGCCGCAGACCGCCATACAGGTAATGCACCATCACCGCGGCCAGGAACGACAGGATCACCGTCGCGAACACCACGCCCAGCACCAGCCGCAGGAACGGATAGGTGAAGACGTAGAACGACACGTCCTTATGGAACTGCGGGTCCTTCACGCCGAACGATGTGCGGTTCAGGAACGCCAGCCACACCTGCCACCGGCCCGCCACCGACGACCCCGTCAGCACGCCCAGCAGGAGCAGCAGCCCCAGCGAGATCAGCCTCCGGCGCGGATCGATCACCGAGCGGTACCGCTCCAGCCCCTGCTGCTCCACCGACAGCGGCCGGTACGCCGGGCGCAGCCGGTACGCCACCGCCACGTTCGCGCCCACCACCAGCGACATCAGCAGGCCCGCGCCGGCGAACAGCACCGCCTCCGCGCGCAACCGCGTCGTGTACACCGTCGAGAAGCCGATCGAGCGGTACCACAGCAGATCCGTGTAGACCGCGGTGAAGACCAGGAAAAACGCCAGCAGCAGCGCCAGCGCCACCAGGACCGGCAGTATCGGCCGGGTGCGTCCGGCGCCGAACCGGCGCCCCGAACCGGGAGTCCGGAAGGCCAATTGCCCCTCCGATCGAGATCGCGGCCCACCGGCCGCGCGCCGGTGCTGTGTAAGCAACTTACCGACTACCACCGGGGTTCCCGCATTTCCCGGTCCCCGGACGGGGAAAGATGGGCCCCGTGAGCCTTCTGGAAGAAGTCGTGCTGGACCTCGAACGTCACTCGGCACAGGAGGGCTGGGACTCCGCGCCCCGCCTCTACGCCCTCGTCCGCAGCACCGAGCTGCGCCGCGCCGAGCCCGAACTCGCCGACCAGCTCGGCCTGCCCCCCGACACCGACACCCTCGCCGCCCTCGAACAGCCCGCCCTCCCCGAGAAGGCCGGCGTCGAGGACGCCCTCGCCGCCATCGCCTGGCCCGACGCCGTCGAGGGCTGCGCCCTCGTCATCGAACGGGTCGTGCTCCCGCCCGAGGCCGAGGACGAGATCCCCGAGGACGAGGCCGAGGCCGCCGAGTTCGCCGCCGGCCACCCCGCCCGCGAGGACGTCCGCATGATCGTCGGCGTCCTGCGGGACGGCACCCGGCACTCCGCCCTCCGGCTGCGCCGCCACGACACCGACGACGAGGTCCTCGCCGGACCCGACCTCGTCCCCGCCCTCGCCGAGGCCCTCGCCGCCACCTTCGAGCCCGACGAGCCCGCCCCTCGCCCCTAGCTGTACTCGGTCACGAGGTTGGTGACACGCCGGGTTGGTGGTTGATCAAAGCGAAGACCTCCGAGTGCGGTGGAGATAGCCGTCTTCACCCGTCTCGGAGGTCTTCATGGCCCACGCTAATGC
>NZ_JAGEOK010000090.1 GCF_017573545.1 Actinomadura nitritigenes
CTCGCGGTCCTGGGCTCGGTGGTCGACTCCACTGGGCGGACGGTCCTGGTGGTCGAGGTCGCCCTACCGGGCTCGCTTCACGTGCTCGAAGACTCCTACGGACTGTGACCCAGATCACTCGATAAGTCGTCTTGCAGACCTTGCAACTCGCCCTGCGGCGCGTAGCCTTCAGTACAGCAACTCGACAAACCGTGTCGTCAAGAAGGCCGATCGACAGGGAGTGGCAAGGATGGCAATCCAGGGACGGATTCCGGTGAGCTTCGGGGACGTGTTCCCGCACGGCGTGTACGCGACCGGACCGGCGGAGCCGCTGACCAACTTCGAGACCAAGCGACAGGAGACCGACAAGGACACCGGTATGCCGGTGTGGGTGATCGACGTCTACGACGCCGACCCGGACGCGAACCACAAGGCGTCCGCGATCAAGATCAAGATTGACGCCGACGTCTGCCCGGTGGTCCCGGAACCGGCGTTCGGGCCGTTCCGTCCGGTCGAGTTCGACGGGATGACGGTCACGCCGTGGATCGAGGAGACCGGCCGCAAGCCCAACGGCGAGATGCGGACCCGCATCGCCTACTCCTTCCGGGCGCGGACCGTGCGGGCTCCGGGCAAGGGCGGTGGCGCGGGCCGTCCGGCCGCTGCGGCCAAGGACGCTGCCTGATGGCGGGCGGGCGCTTCTCGGCGCTGTCGCTGCCCGTCGACGCGTCGGCCTCGACCGAGTTCAAGGCGTTCCGGGCGCGTACGCCGCTGTTCACCGTCTCGGCGGGTCGGGTGCTGGTCACCCTCGCCCTTCCCGAGCGACTGGGCGCCGGTGACGTCGAGTTCGCGCGCTCGCTGGCCGAGCAGGCGGCGGCCTACGCCGTAGAGGTCGAGCGGCTGTACCGCTCGGGTCGTCGTCCCTCGTCGGGTCGTCGTTCCGGGAAGGGGGTGGCTGCCTGATGGGCGCCTACTCCTACACGACGGTTGTGGTCGAGCCGGACGGGGCGACGCGGATCGGGGTCAGCTTGCAGCCGGACGAGTCGGTGTCGGTGCTGTGCAGCACGGGCCGTCCTCGGGCGCAGATCTCAGTGATGCATGCGGGCGCGGACGTGGTGATCGCGCCGACCGATCCGGAGTGTCCGACCGCCGGAGACGTCGAGATCGCGCGTCGGCTCGCCGCCTCGTTCGAGAGGTACGCGGACGAGGTCGAGCGGCTCCACGCGCTCAACGCCGATACCCGGCGAGACACGGCGGCCTGACCGAAAGCAGGTGGGGCGGCTGGATCTGGTCTCTCCGGCCGCCCCGCTTCTCTCCCCTCCAACCACACGAAGAGAAGAGGTGTCCAGGCTATGTCCTGGGAGTTCCGCAAGCTCGGCCCCGGCGAGAACGTCGCCGTCGAAGCACAGCGTGACCCGTTCGCGGCGCCCAAGTGGGCGCCTCCGGTGTGGCACATGCCCGAGGGTCTGGTCCTGCTCGTCAACCTCGTCCGCACCCTCGTCCGAACCGTGGTGTTCCTGGTCCGCAACATCGTCCCCGTCTCGATCGCGACCGGGCTCGGCTGGCTCGGCGTCCGCTTCGGCTGGGCCGTCCCGCTCGTCGTCCTGGCCCTCGTCCTCGTCGGCCTGGCCGTCTGGGCGGGGCTGGACCGTCCGTCCTTCGTCCGCTACGCCGCTCGTCCGGCCCGTGCCCGGTGGCGGCTAGTGATGGTCTACCGCCGCGACTGGCAACCCGTCCTCGTCACAGCGGGCCTGACCAAGACCCACAAGGGGCGGGAGTACCTGCCCAGCCTCGTCCGGGTCCGCTGCGGGCCGACGTCGGATCGCGTGCTGGTGAAGATGCTCAAAGGGCAGGCTCCCGACGCGTGGGAACGAGTCGCCCCGAACCTGGCGCACGGCTTCGGCGCGACCCTCGTCCGGGTCCGGGAGGGGGACCGTCCGGGACGGATCTGGCTGGAGTTCGTCCGCAAAGACGCCCTCGCTGTCCCGATCCCCGCCCTGCCCGTCCCCGACGCTGCGGACGTCGACCTGCGGGCGCTGGAGATCGGACGGACCGAGGACGGGTCCCCGTGGCGGCTGCGGCTCCTCGGAACGCACGTGCTCATCGCGGGCGCGACGGGGGCCGGCAAGGGCTCGGTGATCTGGTCGACGGTCCGCGCGCTGCTCCCGCTGATGCTCGCGGGCCTGGTCGAGGTCTGGGCGGTCGACCCCAAGCGCATGGAACTGTCCTTCGGCCGTCCCCTGTTCGAGCGCTACGGGCGGTACAGCGACGATCCCAAGGGCGGCATGGTCGAGCTGCTGGAGGCGGCGGCCGAGAACATGAACGCCCGCGCCGAACAGTTCGCCGGAGTCACGCGCTCGTTCACGCCGACGCACGAGCACCCGTTCCGCGTCGTGATCGTGGATGAGCTGGCGTTCCTGACCGCGTACTGCCCCGAACGCGACCTACGCAAGCGGGCCGAGTCGGCCTTGGCCGTGCTCACCTCGCAAGGCCGGTCGGTGGGGTACTGCGTGATCGGGGCGCAGCAGGACGCGCGCAAAGAGGTCAACAACCTGCGCAACCTGTTCCCCGACCGGATCGCGCTGCGCCTGGATGAGGACGAACAGGTCGACATGGTTCTCGGGGACGGTGCCCGCGACCGTGGCGCCCTGGCCGACCAGATCAGCTCGGTCCCGGAGATCGGCGCGGGGGTCGGGTTCGTCCGGCTGGAAACCGTCCCCGACCCGGTCCGCGTCCGAGCCGCGTACGTCTCCGATGACGACATCCGCGCGATGGTCGCCTTCGGCCTTCCCGTCCTCGACACCGGGGAGGCTGCGTGACACAGCTCTCCCTCGACGGGTCGGACGCCCCTGCGGCCGAGGAGACCGGTTCGGGGGCGGTGGTCAAGACGCTGCCGCCGCTGGCGCGTGAGGTCCTGCAAGCGGT
>NZ_JAGEOK010000091.1 GCF_017573545.1 Actinomadura nitritigenes
CGGCAATGTTCGCTGGCTGCTCGCCGTCACAGGCGGCAACGTCCGCATCGGTCGATAGGCTCGCAAGCGCAGCGACGGCGGCACAGGGAGTGGCATGGAGAAGTGGAAGCTCACGTACGTGGTCAACGACGGGAGCGGCATGTTCGGCCTGGAACCGGCGCGGGAGCACACGCACGAAGTCGAGTTGGACACGGCGAACCTGGCGCGCACGGGCGAGGATGAGCAGCGCATCCTAGAGATGATGCGGGCTGCGGTCCGTGAGCACGCGGGGGAAGAAGCGATACTCACGGACGCAGAAGAGATCAAGGGTTAGAGCTGGTCCGGCTGCGCGCGTCCCGGTAGCGGGCCGAGTAGTACGCGTGATCGCGGGGGTAATCGCGAAGCTGATCAAGGCTCTGGGCGTATCCGGCCGCTGCGTCGCGGAAGTCCCGCACGGCGTACGCCATGTCCGCGCGCTGAAGCTGGGCGCGTACGGGATCAAGCCAGTACAACCAACCGGGGCGGTCCTCGGCGTCGGGGGCCTGGAGCGCGAGTTCTAGGGCCTCGTCAGACAAGCGCCGTGCCCGGTCACGCTCTCCCAGCGCTGCCGCTGCCATACCTTCCTGATGCGCCGCGATCGCTGCGGCTGCGGGTGAGAGACCGTCCGCGCTCCGGCGCGCCAGCTCGGCAACGCGCAAAGCTCGAACGGGGTCACCTCGGTCTAGGGCGTAGAAGGAACGCACGCGGTTGATCCATGAGCTGAGGTCTTCGGCCCCGGCGTCGATGGCCCACCCCTGGGCGAGGTCCAACCAAGCTAGGGCCGGTCCCTTCTTGCCCTCCTGGTTGGCCACCCATGACAGCCAGTGCGCGTGTTCGGCCGCCAAGATGAGCAGTCCATCGGCGACCTTGCCTGAGGCGTCGGGAAGGCGCTCGGTGACGGCGTCCAACTGGCTGCGGACGACGGGCCAGAGATCGCGGCCTCCGGCGTTGTCCTCCGCTCGGCGGTAGGTGGCCAACACGGTGCCGATCCAGTTCGCGAGGCTCAGGTCAACGCGACCACGGCTTTGAGAGTGGGCGATGCGTTCTCGCAGCTCAACCGGTGGTTGCCACATGGACGGATCGTCTTGGTTTCCCGTTACGCCGCTCAACTCTTCTGGCACCCCTAGACCTAGAGTGATCCGCTCAACTACTTCTGCGGACGTCACTTGGTGCTTTCCCCTCTCGATGTCCGATATATACGGCTGCGCCATACCGAGCAGGGGTTCCAACTGGCGTTGCGTCAGGCCGGTAACGGCCCGGTAGCGACGGAGGATCTGGGACCAATCTCCCTTGGCCCAGGCTGCTCGGAGTTGCGGGTCTGCCCAGGGTTGCGGATCACTCACGCTCCGACGATACGACGTTCGTATATGAGCTTCATATCGGATCCGGACAGTCGCTCAATCACGATGGTCCCCACCTATTCGCCGAACGGGTCGGAGGTAGCGCGTGAGGGCGAGCGACCGGAACGAGTGCGTTGCGTGCATGGGGCGCGGTTGGTCCTGGGTGTCTTCCCGGGCTGACCTGCTACTCGCGCGGTGCAGCTCCGGACGTGGACCGGAACGACGTAAAGAACCCTGCGCCAGGTGCCGCAGGGGCAACCGGGCCGAGGTGGCGTAACAAGCCGCGGGGCCGGCGACATGATGCGGGCGGCTGCGGGTTCGGCCGATCAAACCCCCGTATCGGTCGAGCGGGAGGGGCAGCCGTGTCCCCATGTCGCCGGTCTCGCTTCCATGGAGGTGAGGACATGGGCGAAGTGAAGGCTCGGGTTCCCGATGGGAACTGGTATCCGGCGGCTCGTGCGCTGGTCGCTCTGCTGGCGGCTCGGGGCCTCGGTGCGGTGGTGCTGGCGCATGGTGCCGTCCGGGTCTGGAACCCGGCCGGTGAGGCCGACGCGAGCGACAAGCTCGGACAGGCGATGAGTCCCGGTCTGCGGCAGGAGTTGCAGTGCGGGCGCCGGGCCGATGGTGTGCTCTGGTGGTTCTGGGTCTGGTCCGGACCGACGCGCCAGTCTCCCCCGGACCTGGAACCGCTCTGTCCGATCGGGGATGCGGAGACGGCGGCGGCTCGCGTCGACAAGGTTCTAGCGGTGCCGTTCGCTGAGGCGTCGGTCAAGGCCGTGTGATGCATGGCGCCTGGGAGTGCCCACCGGAACGGGTGGACGTCCGGCAGGCATGTGAGGAACTCGAACGGGACTTCCCCGGTAGCGTCGTCTGGTACGGGGAGGTAACCGGCTCCTGGTGGGCGCTGGTCCGGCTGCGGAGCGGCCCCCGCCTGGTGGAGGCCGTCAGCGCTGACGAACTCCGGCAAGCCATTCCCCAGGCTCCGACGTGGCCATGGCCGTGGCTGCGTTGAGAAACTGCCAGCTCAAGACCAAGTGACGGCGTGACAGCGCGGGAGACCTCTGCTTTCCTTGTGCTACTCGTGTTGTCGAGCTGTTGGCAGGCCCTTATGTCGGATGACGCTGCGTACGCCCCGAAGTATGTCCGGATCATGGAGACGCTTCGTCGTCGGATCAAGGACGGGACCTATCCCGTCGGGGAGCCGATCCCCTCTGAGACGATGCTCGGCCGCGAGTTCGGGGCGTCACGTCCGACGGTCGTTCGCGCGCTGAACGAGATGCAGCTCCTCGGCGAGTTGCAGCGCGAGCACGGGCGGGGCACCTTCGTTAAGGCCGCAGCGTCATCCGGCGCACCACAGAACA
>NZ_JAGEOK010000092.1 GCF_017573545.1 Actinomadura nitritigenes
CAGCTCAAGTCATGGCGAATCCTACGGAAGCTGCGCTGCTGCCCCCACCGCGCCGGCCGCATCGCCAAGGCCATCCATACCCTGCAACTCCGCGAAACCGCAGCACGCTGAAAAAGGCTCAGTGTCCGGGGATCGGAGATATGCCGGTCGAGTGCAGCGGTGAGGCCTGTCAGCTCGGCCGACGTGATCACCTTCTGAGCCACGATCCGGTCGGCCAACTTGGTCACGAAATCGAGAAGGCCGGCTCGTGCGCCATTGCCCGGCGGATAGACGAAGACCCGGGGATCGGCCTGGACGTCGACGAGGCCGGCCTCACGGAGAAGATGGGGAAGCCGCCGGGCCACGTGGAGGTCCATGCCCGTCAGCCGGGCGTACCGTCCGAGGACGTCCACGACCCTTGTCCATGCCGGCAGCGGCGGATGGCAGATGTGCGAGACGAAGTCGGGTTCGTGGAAGGCGACGACGCCGCCGGGGCGCGCAAGCGCGGCGGCTTCAGCGACGATCTGCTCCCGGCCCGGCGCGATGATCAGCACCAGGCTGGCCGTCACGAGGTCGAACGCCGCCTCCGCCAGGCCGGTGTCGCGGGCGTCCCCCTGGAGGATCTCGACGTTGCGCAGCCCGCGTTCCCGGACCAGCCGCCGGGCCTGCGCCACCGCCAGGGCCCTGCGGTCGACCCCGATCACGCTACCGGTGGGCCCGACCCGAGCGGACAGCTCTTCGAGGTCCCCGCCCGGGCCGCATCCCAGCTCGACGACACGGGCCCCCGGCGGGAGCGCTATCTCGTCGAGCAGCCACGTGACATCCCTGCCGGATCGCCCTGATCGCCCGGATCCTCGCCGTGGCCGCGGCCGGTCGGCGGGCCCGTGCTCGGTGACGGAGCCTTCGGAATCCCTCATCATCCCGCCGTGTGGCACGCGGGTGATCCGCCGACGTTCCGTCTCACGTGGGAGGCCGCAGGACGCAGCACGTGGACCTGCAATTGCACACCGACACGCAGGTCCCGCCGTGGCAGATCGCTTCCTTCGCCTCACTGGCGTTGGGCATCTGGATGCGCAGGCGTCCTTTGCGGAGTTCCGTGACGTCCTCCGGCGATTCCGCGACCGTCCCCAAAGCCGCGCCCGCCGAAAGCGTCTTCCTTGCGACCCCTGCCAACTCGTCCGCCCGCACCCTCACGACGGACCGCACCGTCACCTTCGCGTCCTTCGTGACCCACAGTACGGTCCCGGAATGCGGAAGTTCAGACTCGGCCGCCTGGGTGAACTGGACGATGTCGCCCCGTGCGATCTCGATGCTCAGAGAGATGTCGTTGAGGCTGGGATGGAGCGTGACGATCCCCGTTTCGGACGAACGTCCAATATAGCCTTGCATGGTGACCAGGCCAGCCGCCCGGCCGTCGGTCATCAGCTTTTCGAGCAGCGGGTTGACGGGGATATCGGGCGTGGGACCGGATTCCTTTTCTGACATCAATCTTCCCCTTCTGGACAGTAGTGCGATGGTCGAAACGGTCATGCGCTCAGGCGAAGCAATCCGCATTCGAACAGCACGGTGACAAGCGCGGTCCTCTCCTCGTCGGTGAGGGCTCCGGGAAGCTCCCGCACGTGGAAGGCTCCCGTCCGGCAGGTGAACTCCAAGGCATCCCGAGCGAGTGAGTTCACGGCCATGACGACATCGCCGGAATCATCCAGCAGTTCGACCATGCCGCCCTTGTCGCGAACGGACAGGTCACCGATCCCGTCGTTGAACATGCGGCGTGCCGGAGTGATGTTCTTGGCGTCATACCAGGTATCCGGAAGCGCCTCTTGGAACAGCGCCTCGTATCGGCTCCGGAACTCGCCGAACGACATCGGGACCGCTGCGCCGCCGCTGCCGGGAGCGGGTGAGCTGTGCGGGCTGTGCGACATGTACTTGCCGAAGTAGCGGTCGCAGAATTCCATGTACTCCGCGGTGAACAGGATGAACTGGTGCCATGCCTCGTCGACCCGTGCCGAGTACATCTCCCACGGCACGTTGTCGTCGGTCTGCACGAGCACGATGAATCTCTTCACCTCGGTGAAGAGGCGACCCGCCTCTTCGGGAGAGTCGGCGATGCGGTTCTTCAGAAGCTTGTCGATGACGAACGGGGCCTCATAGTCGAGCGCGTCGAGGGCGCTCGCTGCCAGCGGCGGGCTCGCTGGAAGGTTCATTGCCGGCTCCTTGTGAACAGTGACCCTTTTTCATCCTCGGGTGAGCTCGTAGTTCTGCAGGACGGCGATGGTCTTGACCAGGTGGCCGGCCTTGCCGGGGCTACAGCGGAGCTTGCGGAGGATTCGCCATGATTTGAGCTGGGCGTT
>NZ_JAGEOK010000093.1 GCF_017573545.1 Actinomadura nitritigenes
TCGTGCGGGAGGCTCTGTCGAACGTGGCGCGGCATGCGCGGGCGGGTGAGGCCGCGGTCGCCATCGATGTCGGCGACGAGTTGATGCTGCGGGTGGAGGACGATGGTGTGGGCATTCCCGAGGGCGGTCGCCGCAGTGGTCTGCGGAACATGACCGAGCGTGCTGAGGCGTGCGGGGGGTCCTGCACCACCCGCGGGCGGCCCGGTGGCGGCACCATCCTGGCCTGGCGCGTCCCACTCAAGGACGGCTGAGCATTCACGGCCCGATGCGGGGGCCGTGACGCGGGCCGGCGGCTCAGCCGGGGGAAAGGAACGGGCGGCGCGGCCACACGAGATCGGCGCCGTGGGGACGGACGATCGGGAGCGCCCGTTCGAGGGCCGCGGACACCGTGCCGCTGGTATCGATCGTGGCGGCCTCGGGCCACGGCGCGGCCTCGGCGCTCATCGCGAGGGCGACGGCGCTGTCGGCGTCGGAGGCGCCGTGCGTCCGCCGCCGCATGCGTTCGGCGGCCAGGGCCTCGGGTGCGTCGCAGCGGAACGCGACGAGGTCGGCGTGCTCGCGGTGCGCGACGGAGGCGATGAGGTCCCGTTCGGCCTTGTCGGTCCAGGAGGCGTCGAGGATGACCGTTTCGCCCAGCTGGAGCAGCCGTGCGGCGCGCTCGGCGAGTTCCCGGTAGGTGCGCCGGCTCCATTCGGGCGTGTAGATGCCGGTGCCGTAGGGGGTTGCCGCCGGCGTCTCGGGAGAGAGCCCGGCGAGTTCCTTGCGGACGCGGTCGCTGCTGAGGAGGGTGCAGCCGAGCCGGTCGGCGAGGGCGCCCGCAAGGGAGGACTTCCCGGTGCCGGGCAGCCCGCCGACGAGGACCAGGTCGACCTTCCCGGCGCGCAGGTGGCGGAGGGCGACGTCGGCGTATCCGCGGGCCTCGGCGGCCGCGTGGCCGTCGCCCTGGGCGTGGCGCAGGCAGGCGACCTTGGCGCGGACGAAGGCGCGGTAGGCGACGTAGTGGTGGCGCAGCGAGGCCGGGGCGGGATCGGCGGCGAACTCGGTGTACCAGCCGATGAACCGCTCGGCGAGGTCCGGCGCGCCGAGGTGTTCGAGGTCCATCGCGAGGAACGACGCGTCGTCGAGGCCGTCCAGCCAGCGCAGGCGCTCGTCGAACTCCAGGCAGTCCAGGATCCGCGGGCCGTCGTCGAGGCAGAAGATGTCGGTGGCCAGCAGGTCCCCGTGGCCGTCCACGACGCGTCCCTCGGCGATCCGGGCGTTGAACAGCGGATCGCGGCCGGCGAGGAAGCTGATCGCGAGCCGCTCGATCTCGGTCGCGGCCGAACCGGCGATGACGTGCCCCGGCAGGGATCTGACCAGCTCGAAGCCGTCGTCCCATCGGGACCGGACGGCGTCGCGCGTCTCCTGCGCGGAGATCCGCGGGCCGCGCGGCGCCTCGGCGTGCCACGCGGCCAGGATGCGGGCCGTGTCGCGCAGCGGGCCCTCGACGGGCTCGCGCGCCTCGACGAGGGTGGACAAGCGCCGGTCGGGGGGCATCCGCCGCATGGTGACCAGGTGATCGCAGAGGTCGCCGTCGGGGCCGCGGACGTCGCAGACGCCGAGGTAGACGTCGGGCGCGAACCGCCGGTTGAGCCGGATCTCCTCGTGGCAGGCGTGCTCGCGCCGCTCCCGGGTGCTGAAGTCGAGGAAACCGAGGTCGAGCGGCTTCTTCAGCTTGTAGGCCCGGTCTCCGACGAAGAAGACGACGCCGCTGTGGGTCTCGCTGACGGCCGCGCCGTTCATCTGGTCGGGCATCGCGTGTCACGCTCTCGGGTAGGCGGTGGGGTGGGTGTCGTCGTGCTGGTAGTCGAGGTCGTTGATGACGTTCACGACGCCTTCGGTGGCGGCGGTC
>NZ_JAGEOK010000094.1 GCF_017573545.1 Actinomadura nitritigenes
GGCTTCGCCGACGATCTCGATGTCGTCTTCGGCGGACAGCAGGGCGGCGACGCCGCGGCGGACGACCTCGTGGTCGTCCATCAGGAACACCCGGATCGTCTTCGTTTCCTGCGGCGAGTTCTGGTCGGCCTGACCGGTCATGGCGATCGTTTCCTCTGCACGGTCGGTGGTGTCACGGACGGTACCCCCCATACGGCCGGTCTCACAGCGCGTCGGAGGTCGGGCGAAACCCGCCCGCCGACCCGGTCGGCCCTCGCCTGGCGACCCGCCTGCCGATCCGCTCCCCGCCGCATGGCGTCGACCGCCATGGACTTTCGGCCCTGTAACAGGTCAGGGCCCGGATGTTGCGCTGGGAGGGAGGAGGGAAGGAGTGACAGATGCAGACGAGGAGCGAAGCGCCCGCGGGCGTCGAGGACGTCATCCGCGGTGCGGTCGAGGACGCGATCCGGGCACCGTCGGTGCACAACACCCAGCCGTGGCTCTTCGGCGTGCGCGGGTCGCGGATCAGCCTGCGCGCCGATCCGGACCGTCGCCTCGACGTCGCGGATCCGCAGGGCCGGGAGATGCTCATCAGTTGCGGCGCGGCTCTGTACAACCTGCGGCTGTCACTGCGCAAGCGCGGGTACGAGCCGGTCGTCCGCCTGCTACCGGACGCGGACCGTCCGAATCTGCTGGCCGACGTCGAGCTGGAACGCGGTCACGAAGCGGTCACCAGGGAGGTCGAGCGCGAGTACGCGCAGATCGAGCGGCGGCACAGCCACCGCGGCGGATTCCGGCCCGACCCGGTGCCGTCCGGTGTGGTCACGGCCCTCTTGCGGGCGGCCGAGCAGGAGGGGGCGCGGGTGATCCAGGCCGTCGAGGCCCACGTCCTGGGGGCGCTGGCCGCGCTGACCGACGCGGGTGAGCACGTCCAGCGCCGCATCCCCGCCTACTCGACCGAGATGGCCCGCTGGGCGCCGTCGCCCGCGACGGCGCGCAAGGACGGCGTCCAGGAGGTCTCCTATCCCGTGCGGACGCCCCGGACGGAACCGTACTTCGCGGCCCGGGACTTCGCTCGCGGTCAGGGATGGGGAGTCGAGCCCGCCGATGAGGACGGCACCGCCTCCGCGGGGATCGCCCTGCTGCTCGTGACGGCGGAGGACACCCCGGCGGCGTGGCTGCGGGCCGGCCAGGCGCTCGAGCGCCTGCTGCTGTGCGGGGCCGAGCACGATCTGTCGGCCGCGTACCACACGCAGGCCATGCAGGTCCCTGAGCTGCGGGATTTCATCCGCATGCACTTCTGCGGCGACGCCTATCCGCAGATGCTCCTGCGGATCGGCGTGCCCGTGGGGGAGAAGCTGTCGACTGTGCGGCGTCCTGTCGAGGAGGTCATGATCGAGGAGCCGTGACCGGCGGATCCCGGGGGCGGGGGCGCCGTTCGGACTCCGGAGCCGGGGGACAAGACCACGGCTTTTCCGCTCGCCGGGCGGGCATGAAGTGAACGCCCGGTCGCGGGCCCCGTACTCCGTGTGAGCAAGTCGCCGGCGGGTCACGGCCCTATGCCCCCTCGCCTATGTTGGGGGTCGCCGATCGGTAATACTGGGGAATGTGACCGATGAGCCCGGGCCGGGCGGGGACAAGGCGCGGCTGATCCTTCCTCAGTTGCAGCTGGATGATCTGCTGGCGGAGTTGCAGACG
>NZ_JAGEOK010000096.1 GCF_017573545.1 Actinomadura nitritigenes
TTGGACGGAGGGTTGTGAGAGATCAACCGTCCTACCAGGGGCTCCTTGACGTTCCGGGGCAGATGCACCGACCGCGACCATCATGTGATCAACAGTCACCACACCGCTGCTGAAAAAGGCTCACTGAAAAGAAGACCGAACAGAACCCCGGAAAAATTCGTGTACCTCTCGAGCGACTCCGCACTAACAGATGCGACGAAGCCGACATGAAACGACGCGAGGGTCGTCTGCATGTACGCGGCCAGTAGCCGGGGATCCAGACCGGCCGCGAAACCAGAGCCGCTCGCCTGCTCGCCCGCAGGAACAACCTGTTCCTGGGACTGTTCCCCCGCGTGGCGTCTCCCGGGCGGTTTCGCACGGGTGCTGTACCGCACCTGTGCCGCCCCGAGACCATGTCGCCAGGAACCCGCCGGCGCGAACCGCGGCGCCCCCGACACTGGCCCCGGCATCCCCTCAGCTCATGCTCTGCCCTGTTGAAGTAGAGCCACCGATGGCATTCCCCTCGCCTGCAGACCTCGATCGGTGCTCGCACCGATCCTCGGCTTCATCCCCGTGCCCGTCGTGGGGCGTCAGCGCAGACTCCACGCGAACCCCCGCAGCACAACCATGTTTGTGCAGGTCACGGCGATTTTGAGCACTCTGTGAGCAGGAGACGGACACGGTGTCGCTCCCCGAGTGCTTATCAAGTGCTTGTGCGCGGTCACAGTCGAAGGCATCGCCCAGGGCCGGCGACGATGTCGTGCCGATCCCCCGGGCCGAGGTGGGAGGCGCGGCGGTTCCGTCTTCGCCCCGTGTCGGGGCGAAGACGGAACCGTCTCGTGGCCGCTGGCTATCCTTGGCGCGAGGGGCCAGCCTGATATCCGCAGGCTGGGCCCTCTTCTATGACGCCAGCTGAGCGGCGGGCTGTGGCAGGGCTTCGAGTTTGCGGTTGAGGTCGAGGTCGACCCAGACGGTGTGGCCGAGGGTGCTGTTGCCGTGCACGCCGAACATCAGCGCCAGCTCGTAGAGCATCCGCAGTCCCCGGCCGCTCTCGCCGTACAGGCCGCCGTACCCCTCGGGCAGCACCGTGGGGATGCCGTGGCCGCCCATGACGGCGATGTAGACCGGGTTGTCGCACACGACCTCCAGCCCGAACCAGCCGTCGCCGCCCTCCCCCGAGCGCGTGTGCCGGACCGCGTTCGCGGCCAACTCCCCCACCGCCAACGCCACCACGTCCACGCACGGCATGCCCGCGAACAGCACCTCGGCGAAGGTCCGCGCCGCCTGCACCTGATCGGCCCGCCCCGCATACACCCGACGCCACCGCATTCTTTCCGGCGCCCACAGCCATTCGTTGGCCGTCGCCCCCACCAGTTTCGTTTTCTCCATCTTGCTTGTTCCTCCTTTGCTCGCCGCCGCGACCGATGACTGAGCCTTTTTCAGCAGCGGTGTGGTGACTGTTGATCACATGATGGTCGCGGTCGGTGCATCTGCCCCGGAACGTCAAGGAGCCCCTGGTAGGACGGTTGATCTCTCACAACCCTCCGTCCAACC
>NZ_JAGEOK010000097.1 GCF_017573545.1 Actinomadura nitritigenes
CGGGACCACTACGCGGCTCGGTCCACGACCTGACAGCAGCCCGGATCTGGGGTGTCATCCGGGCCCTGGCGGCCACCGGGCTGCCGGTGCTGGCCGATAAGGCCTACCAGGGCGCCGGCACGCACATCCTCACGCCCTACAAGGGACGTGACAAGCCCGAACCGCTCAAGGACGCCAACCGTGCACACGCCAAGCTCCGCGGACCCGGAGAACGCGCGAACGCCCAACTCAAGTCATGGCGAATCCTACGGAAGCTGCGCTGCTGCCCCCACCGCGCCGGCCGCATCGCCAAGGCCATCCATACCCTGCAACTCCGCGAAACCGCAGCACGCTGAAAAAGGCTCACTGTCGGGAACCGTCGGGACGGCTCAAGTTCAATTCCCCCGGGGGAACCGAGCTGTCGGAATGCCGTGGTGGCGCTCCGCGGGAGAAGCGTCTCCACTAGTGATACTCAGCCCCGTTCCGCAAGTCGCGCAGAGGTGGATGGCCAGCGGCCTCAAGGTCTTGGTCAAGCCACTCCGGCTCTCCTGCGTATGCGTGTTCCCACCACCCGGCGCGCTCATTGTCGCGCTTACGTAGCGGAATCACGAGCGTCTCCCGGAGGAGATGTGGCGCGAGCAGGCGACGGACAAAGGATCCGTCTGAGGTTCGGATGGTGGCTGTTTCGGCGGTTGGGTCGGTTGCTCCGAGGCTGACAGCCGGACCTGTCGAGAGCACGACTCCCTCGGCGTTCTCCGGCCACTGCACCAGTTCACGAATCGCTGCGGCGATCTCCGCGAGGCGCTCCTGCGGTTCCAACTTCGCCCAATCGGTGAACTGGAACAACCCGTCTAGGCAGTCGACGCGGATCCAGGCCGGCCACGGGCCGCGGACTTGGGCGGCTTTGGCGGACAGCGTCCTGCCGAGGCGACGCCAGCCGTCGCGCTGCTGCACCGCGCCTGTGAACCGGGCTGTCGGCACCGGGACCGCACCGCTGTGGACGGTCACGACACCGATCTCGCTCAGAACCGGATTCGCGCCGGTCGATCCGGTCGTCGATTTCGCGACAGCCTCGACGGCGTCCAGCCACGCCTGGGTATCGTCCTTCGCCATGTGACCATCAAGGGCGACGGTGCAGATCACGTTGTGACGTAGCTCGATCTGACGGATCGCGGCCATGAGACCGTCCTCGTAGGACTGCCAGTCCCGATCGACGGCAGCGCGGGGCACGGTCGTCGTCTCCACCATCCATGGCCGATCGGTGTCCCCGTCGATAAGTAGATCTCCGTGTCTGCTCGAGTCAGGGATCGCCGGCTCGAATGTGGCGCTGCTTCCCCGATCCTCGGCGGCACGCGCGACCTCCAGTTGGAGCAGAGTGAGCCTTTTTCAGCGGCAGTTCGGTGTGGGCTGATCACAGCATGATCGCGGGCGGCGTGGGCGGTGCCGGACGTCAAGAAGCCCCTGGTAGGACGGTTGGTCTCTCACAACGTCCCGTCCCCAC
>NZ_JAGEOK010000098.1 GCF_017573545.1 Actinomadura nitritigenes
TCGTCATCGTCCCCCTGGGCGTCCGCATGCTCGTCAACCCGACCAAGGGCTGGTCCCGCTCACGGCGCGACTGGGCCGAGGACCATCCCGGTGACGCCGACAGTTCCGGCTGGCTCGCCCAGACCGAGCTGCAGGCCCTCATCGGCCTGCTGGCCGTCGCCGTCTGCACGGCGGCGTGGCTGGCGCACTAGCTGTACTGAGCACGAACGTTGTTGACACCGGTGGGTGTCTGGTGAGCGAGGAAGACCTCCGATGTGGTGGAGGTGTCTAGGCTCCACACCACAGCGGAGGTCTTCGTGCCCCACCGTAACGCCCGGCTGACCGTGCATGGCAGGCTCTTGCTGGTCCAACGGGTGCAGTCTGGCCGCCCGGTCGCGCATGTGGCCGCTGAGATGGGCGTCTCTCGCTCTACCGCGCATAAATGGGTCGCCCGGTGGCGTGCCGAGGGCGTCGCCGGGCTGGCCGATCGCTCCAGCCGTCCGCACACCATCGCCCGCCGTACCCCCGCGGCGGTGGAAGACGATGTGTGCCGGCTGCGCCGGGACCGCAAACTCGGCCCAGTCCGCATCGGGGCGATCCTGGGCATGGCGCCCTCCACCGTGCACCGCGTCCTGACCCGTCACGGGCTGGCGCGGCTGGCCTGGCTCGACCGCCCCACCGGCACCGTCATCCGCCGCTACGAACGCGACCGGCCCGGCGAACTGGTGCACGTGGACGTCAAGAAACTCGGCCGCATCCCCGACGGCGGCGGCCACAAGGCCCTGGGCCGGTCCGCCTGCCCCGACCGGCGCCGCACCACCGGGTTCGACTACATCCACTCGGCCGTCGACGACCACACCCGCATCGCCTACAGCGAGATCCACCCCGACGAGAAGGCCGCCACCTGCGCCGCCTTCCTACGCCGAGCCGCGGCCTTCTTCACCGAACTGGGCATCACCCGCATCGAACGGGTACTGACCGACAACGCCTGGGCCTACCGCAGATCCACCCACTGGCGCCAAGCGCTGGACGAGCTGGGTGCGGCCGCACGCCACACCCGCCCCTACCGCCCCCAGACCAACGGCAAGGTCGAACGCTTCAACCGCACCCTGCTGGAGGAATGGGCCTACACCCGCCCCTACACCAGCAACACCCAACGCACCGCGGCCCTGGCCGACTTCCTACACACCTACAACCACCACCGCGGCCACACCGCACTGGGCGGCCAACCCCCCATCACCCGCGTCAACAACCCCGCGGGATACAACAACTAGCGGCCGGCTCGCGCCGGACGGCGGTCACTCCCGGTGGTGGCTCTCGCCGGGCCAGCTGGAGTCGAGGTCGACCGGGTCGGGGTCGATGCCGGGGACGATCTGCTCGCACCAGACGACCTTGCCGGCGGCGGTGCGGCGGGTGCCCCAG
>NZ_JAGEOK010000099.1 GCF_017573545.1 Actinomadura nitritigenes
CTGCGAGATCACCCCCGATCCGTGCCCTGACCTGCGCAACCCTTGGTCCTCAAGCGACCGCTCTTGACCCCTGGTGACCGCCGTTAATCGCACGCTAATCGCACGCCATCCGGACGACGGTTGAGTTTGACCGGACTGGCGCTGATCGGGTGATCTTGGGTGCATGTTGTCTCCCGACCAACACAACCGCCCCCGTGAAGGCTCGTCGCTGGTGGGTGCTCTCCTCGACGTGAAGTTCGAACGCCAGGTGACGCCGATCCTCGTTCGCTGGGTCTACCTGGCTGCGCTCGTCGTGGTCGGCTTCGGGGTGCTGTTCGGGCTGCTGTGGGTGTGGTCGTTCGCCTCGTGGATGGGTGCGGCCATCTGGCTCGCGGCTCCGATCGTCATCGGCCTGGGCCTGGTCGTGCTCCTCGTCGTTCGGATCGCCTGCGAACGGGTCCTTGCCAGCTTCCGCGTTCGGGTCCCGCCCCCGGCTCCTGCTCCCGCCCCCGGTCCCCCAGTGCAGTACGCCCCGCCTCCTCCGCCTGGTCGTTGATGGCGTCGGCCTCTCCCCGCGTGGGGTCCTTCCCTCGGTGCGGGCCTGGGCGTGCGGCGTAGCCGCTGTTCTTCCCCCACCTTCCTCCCCCCGGCCCCGACGAGACCTGTACTTAGCGACGGACAGGTTCCGTCAAGGGTGGCCGTAGGCCATCACGTAGTGACGCCGTAGGCGCCCTTGACGGGTTCTGGCCGTCGCCATCCTCGACAGATCGGGGTCGGGGGGAGCCCCGCGCATTTCCACCTCAACTTGCAACGTCCCTGTACCGGGGATGGCTTGTGCCTCCACCTGATGCACCATGACCGGCGGCGGCGCGGCCCCCGTGGCGGCCGGACGGGGCGGGGCCGGCGGGCGCGTCGCGATGCGCGGCCCGGCGCGGCCGCCCGGTGACCGGCGCCCACGCCGCACGCTCCGGGCGGCCAGGCGCGGGGCCGCGCAGCGGCCCGAGCGCCGCCGCCCCTTGATCTCAAACGGCGGAATTCGGCAATGTTCGCTGGCTGCTCGCCGTCACAGGCGGCAACGTCCGCATCGGTCGATAGGCTCGCAAGCGCAGCGACGGCGGCACAGGGAGTGGCATGGAGAAGTGGAAGCTCACGTACGTGGTCAAC
>NZ_JAGEOK010000009.1 GCF_017573545.1 Actinomadura nitritigenes
TGGTGACGGGTACGTCCACGTCTGTTTCGGGTCTGGCGGACGGTGACCACACGTTCGCGGTGTCGGCTGTGGACAACGCGGGCAACGAGTCGGCTGCGTCGGCTCCGGTCACGGTGAAGGTCGCGACCGGCCCCGGCCCCGACACCACCGCCCCGTCCGTTCCGGAGAACGTCAAGGGCACCGGGTCCGACGACGGCTCCGTGGCGCTGTCCTGGGGCGCCTCCACCGACAACGACGGCGGCTCGGGCGTCAAGGGCTACTACGTGACCGTGGACGGCAAGAAGGGCGCCGACCTCGTCACCGGCACCTCGACCAAGGTCTCCGGCCTGGCCGAGGGCGACCACACGTTCGCGGTGTCGGCCGTCGACAACGCGGGCAACGAGTCCGCCGCGTCCGCCCCGGCCACGGTGAACGTGCCCGGCAAGCCGACCGGCGGCGGCGCCTCGTTCGCGCTGTCCGGGTCGTCGACCATCAAGGGCCTGAACGGCAAGGTCGCGCTGAACGGCGCGGTCAACGCCACGGTCGACGGCGGCGGCAAGGTCTCCGCGGACCTGACGCTGAACCCGACCACCGGCACCTTCTCGCTGTTCGGGTTCATCCCGGCGACCGCCGACATCGCCTTCGCCCCGCAGGGCAAGACGACCGGCACCCTGTCGGGCTCCACCCTCAGCACCGACACCAAGACCGTCGTCAAGATCCCCTCGATCAAGGTGTTCGGGATGGACCTCGGCGTCGGCAGCACCTGCCAGACCGGCGCCCCGGCCGACATCCCGCTGAAGTCCACCAACTTCAGCGTGGCCGGCGGCGGGACGCTCACCGGCACCTACACCCTGCCCGGCCTGACCGGCTGCGGCGTCCTCACCCCGCTGGTCAGCGCGCTGGCCGCCGGCCCGGGGAACACGATCGACCTGAAGGCCGCGCCGAAGAAGTGATCCTCCGGCAGTGACCGAACGGTCCTGATTCCGGCCCCCGCCGCTCTTCCAGGGACGGCGGCGGGGGCCACCCCCGCACCCCTCGCATCCCCTCGCAGGACGAGCACCAGGAGAGACAGCAGTGAGAGCCACGAGGAGAAGGGCCGGGCGGACGGCCGGGAACGCGGCCGTGGCGTGCGCCGTCGCGCTCGCGTCCGGTGCCGCCGCCCTCGCCGGGACCGCGGCGCCCGCCGCGGCCGAGCCGGTGTCGCTGACCCTGGGCTACCACTGCGTGTTCCCGCTCATCGGCCCGGAGCCGGTCAGCGTCAAGATCAGCACCGATGTCCCGAAGACGGTGGTCAGCGGGCAGCAGGTCCCGGGATTCACCGTGGACTCCGTGTCCACCGTCGGGGCCGGGTCGACCCGCGGCCTGGCCGCCGTCGGGACCGCGAGGCTCGACGGCACCGCGCTGGCCAAGGCGTCGATCACGGTGCCCGACGTGCCGTCCGGGCTGGCCGTGCCCGTCACCTCGAAGCTCGACACCACCGCCGTCCCCGCCGAGGGCGCCTTCGACGTCCACGCGCGCGGCACCACCGTCCCGCTGACGTTCCGCAAGACCGGCAAGGGGACGATCAGGGTCGGGGACCTCGTGCTCACGCTGGCGCCGTCGATCGGCGACGGCGGCCCGTCCGGGCTCGGCACGTTCGAGTCCGAATGCACGCAGGACCCCGGGCAGGACGACGTGCTCGCGACCTTCGACGTCGTCGACTCCACGCCCGCCTCCACCCACCACGACTACACGGTGCGGGGGACGGCGGCCGTCAAGGCGGGTGCCGGGACCGTCCCGCTCAACGGCTCCCTCAGCGCCGACATCGACCCGGGCACCGGGAACGTCACCGGCGCCCTCGACCTCGCCCCCGCCACGGCCGCCCTCAAAGCCTGGGGGTTCCTGCCGGTCACGGCGGACGTCGCGTTCGGGTCGCCCGGCACGACCACCGGCCGGCTGGCCGGCGGCGCGCTGACCGCCGACGCCGCGCTGGACGTGCGGGTGACGTCGTTCGCGGTGTTCGGGCTCCCGGTCGGCGGCGGCGACCAGTGCCGGACGGCCGCGCCCGCCGACGTCCCGCTGGACTCCGGCGGCCCCTTCGACCCGGCCCTGGGCGGACGGCTCGCGAGCACCGGTTTCACGCTTCCCCCGCTCCAGGACTGCGGCGCGCTGACCCCGCTGCTCGGCTCGCTCACCGCAGGCCCCGGCAACACCGCCGACCTGACCCTCACGCCGAAGGAGCAGGGCTGATGCAGGTTCGTATGCACCCCGCTCGCCGCATGCACTGTGTATGGCGCATGCGCCGTGTACGTCTCGTCGCCGCGCTCGCCGCGGTGGTGGCGCTGACGGCGGGCACCGCGGGAACCGCCGAGGCGGCGCCCGACCACGCGACCGCCACCGCGTCCGGCCCCGCCCAGTCCGGCCTCGCGCCGTCCGACGATGCCTTCTACACGCCGCCGGACCCGCTGCCTTCCGGCGCGCCCGGCGACGTCATCCGGTCCCGGCCGTCGAAGGCCGGACCGCCCGCCGCCCGCAGGCTGGCCGACGCCTGGCAGGTCATGTACCTGTCCACGGACGCGCTCGGCAGGCCGGACGCCGTCACCGGGACGATCCTGGTCCCGAAGAACGCGGACCGGGCGAAGGCGCCGATCATCGGCTGGGGGCCCGGCACCAGCGGCCCGGCGTTCCAGTGCGCGCCGTCCAGGTTCATCGACGAGGGCGCCTTCTACGAGCAGTCCGCGCTGAACGAGATGCTCCAGGCCGGATACGCGGTCGCCGTCCCGGACTACGAGGGCTACCACGCCGACCCGAAGACCACCTACGTCGTGGGGAAGTCGATGGGGCCCGCGCTCATGGACGCCGTCCGCGCCGCGCAGCGGCTGCCCGACGCGGGCCTGTCGAAGGACGCCAAGGTCGTCTTCCGCGGCTACTCGCAGGGCGGCGGCGCCGCCATGTGGGCGGGGCAGCTCCAGCCGGCGTACGCGCCGGAGCTGAACCTCGTCGGCGTGGTCGGCGGCGGCGTCCCCGCCAACCTCGCGCTGGTGGCGCTCGGCCTGGAGGGCAAGAAGCCGTTCGGGTTCCTGCTCGACGCGCTGATCGGCCTCGGCAACGCCTATCCGGAACTGAATCTGGACTCCTATCTCAACGACGCCGGAAAGGCGGCCGTCGCCGGAATGCAGCAGCACGACTGCACCCTCGAACTGCTGCTGGACTATCCGGGCAAGAAGGTCGCCGACTACTTCACGACGAACCCGCTGGGCACGAAACCGTGGGCGGACCGCGTCACCGAGAACCGGCTCGGCGGGACGCCCATCAAGGTGCCCGTCCTGCAATACCACTCCGACGCGGACGAGATCGTCGCGTTCAATCAGGCGAACACGCTGCGCCAGCAGTACTGCACCGAGGGCGTTCCCCTCACCTGGAAGGTCTGGAACGGCCTGAGCCACATCACGCTCGTCTACCGCGGAAACGCGGACGCCATGGCGTTCATCGCGGACCGGCTCGCCGGGAAGCCCGCGGCCTCGAACTGCCCCACCACCCCGAGTTCCTGAAGGAGAGTTCGATGATTCGGCGATTGATCATCGGCACCGTGCTCGCGTCCGTGACGGCCGCGGCCGCCGCCGGCTGCGGCGGCGGCGGAGACAAGGCCAAGCCGGAGGTCGCCTGGGCCGGGAAGGTCTGCGACGGCGTCACCGCGAGCGGTGCCGGCCTGTCCTTCCCCCAGATCGACCCGAAGGACGGCGCGAAGTCCGCCAAGGCCCTCGCCGGCTTCCTCACCGCCATGGAGAAGCGGCTCCAGGCCATGGAGACCCGGCTCCAGGGCGCGGGAGCGCCGCCCGTCGGCAACGGCCAGGCGGCCCTGAACACGGCGCTGGCCAACCTGCGCGGCACCGAGTCGGCGGTGCGGACCGCCTCCACCGGCCTCGCCAAGGCCAAGGTGACCGACGCGAAGTCCTTCAGGGCGGCGGTCACCGAGGCGGGGCAGGCGATGCGGAAGGTGCAGACCTACCAGGGCCCCACCAAGGACCTGCGCGCCGACCCCGCCCTGGCCAAGGCGTTCGACCAGGCCGGCTCCTGTAAGACGCACCAGCTGTGAACGCCGAGGTCAGGAGCGCCGCCATGGCGCGCCGCGCGATCGCCGGCCTCGTCCTCGCGGCCCTCGCCGCCGCGCCGCTGGCCGGATGCGGCGGCGACGGCGGGGGCGGCGGGGGCGCCACGGCCGCCGCCGCGCCGACCGCGACCGGTTCGGCCGGCACGACGAAGGCGGAGCCGCGCCGGAAGGCGACGCGGGCGGCGGTCGCCTGGGCGGGACGGGTGTGCCGCGCGATGCCGCCGGGCATCACCGACTCCCCGCTGCCCAAGATCAAGGCACAGGACGTCGCCGCGTCCGAGCGCGCCATCGCCGCCTACATGACCGGGATGGCGAAGCGCCTCGACACCGTGCGCACCCGGCTCCAGCAGGCCGGATCGCCGCCGGTGGCGGACGGGCGGACCGTGCTGGACGCGACGCTCCGGGACCTCGAGACCACCGGGCGGCAGCTGCGGGACGCGGCGTCCGGGCTGCGCACCGGCCGGGTCGGCACGCCCGCGTTCCGGACGGCGCAGGCGAACGCGGGCGCGGCGATGCGCCGGCTCGGCGGCTACCGGCCGCCGACGAGGGCGCTGCGCGCGTCCCCCGCGATCGGCGACGCCTTCACCCGCGCCGCCCCCTGCGCGAAGCCCGGCGTATGAGGGCGGGCGGGCGCGGGGTCACCTCGCGCCGGCGGCCTTCATGCAGGCGAGGAGGGCGCCCTGCATGCGGGTGTCGCCGGGCCCGGGAGTGGGCTGCCAGCGGCTCACGTCGTCGGGGACCTTGACGCCGTGCGCGCGCATGCACGCGACGAAGTCGCTGACGACCTTGGTCGGCGCGGAGGAGACCTGCGGGGCGCCGGGGGACGCGGCGGAGCCGCCGGCGCCGCCGGTGCCGCCGCCCCCGCCGGAACCGCCGCTGGACGGGGCGCCGGAGGGCGCGCCGGGCGCGCCGCCGGACGGGGCCGCGGAGCCGCCCGCCGCCGGGGCGGACGAGGAGGACGCGGTGCCGCCGTCGTCACCGCCGCCGCCGCAGGCGGTGAGGGAGAGCGCCGGCGCGAGCAGCAGGACTGCGAGATGACGTCGGTTCACTTCGGTTCCTTCCCGCGGGGTGGGCCTTGACGATAGCCGGTCCCGCGCCGTTCGCGCGCCCCCTCCCGGCGGCGGCGGAACGTGTTATCCGGTGCCAGATAAATGTTCATGATCATCGAGAACATGTCAGTTCGGGATAGAAAAGCGCGGGCCCGGGATTTTCGTCTCCCCGGTTCTTGCGAATCGAATTTACCCGCCAGTAGTTTTCCTGCACCATGCGAACGCGAAAGGAGGCCCGGCCGTGGCGGCACCGGTCATCGAATTCCCGCTGGGCGCGCTGCGCCAGGCGGGGCGGCTGTTCGCGCTCGGCGCCACCGTGCTCGGCATGTCGTTCCGCCGGCCGTTCCAGTTCCGCGAGTTCGTCGAGCAGTTCTGGTTCATCGCCAGCGTCACGATCCTGCCGACCGCGCTCGTGTCGATCCCGTTCGGGGCGGTGACCTCGCTGCAGGTCGGCTCGCTCACCCAGCAGTTCGGCGCGCAGTCGTTCACCGGCGCCGCCAGCGTGCTGGTGGTGATCCAGCAGGCCAGCCCGATGATCGTGGCGCTGCTGGTGTCCGGGGTGGCGGGCTCCACGATCTGCGCGGACATCGGCGCCCGGACGATCCGCGAGGAGCTGGACGCGATGGAGGTGCTCGGCGTCTCGCCCGTCCAGCGGCTCGTGGTGCCGCGCGTGCTGGCGTGCGTCGCGGTCGCGCTGCTGCTGAACGGCCTGGTCTCGGTCGTCGGCGTCGCGGGCGGCTACTACTTCAACGTCATGATGCAGGGCGGCACGCCCGGCGCGTACGTCGCGAGCTTCTCCGCCCTGGCGCAGCTCCCCGACATCTACGTGGGGGAGGCGAAGGCGCTGCTGTTCGGGTTCGTCGCGGGCGTGGTCGCCGCGTACCGGGGCCTGAACCCGAAGGGCGGGCCGAAGGGCGTCGGCGACGTCGTCAACCAGTCCGTCGTCATCACCTTCCTGCTGCTGTTCCTGATGAACCTCGTGATCACCGGGATCTACCTGCAGGTCGTCCCGCCGAAGGGAGGCTGACATGAGCCTGCTCCCGCTGGGAGGACGACCCCTCGGACTCCCCGGCAAGCGCCTTCTGACGGTGGTGAGGGGCGGACCGGACCGGTGGTTCGCGTGGCTGGACCAGCCCGGCGACCAGGGCACCTTCTACGTGCGGGCGCTGCTGTGGACGCCGCGCGCCCTGCACCGCTACCGCAGGGAGGTGCAGCGGCTGCTGTCGGAGGTCGCGTTCGGCAGCGGCGGCCTCGGCGTGATCGGCGGGACGATCGGCGTGATGGTCGCGATGACCCTCGCGACCGGCGTCGTCGTCGGGATGCAGGGCTACTCGGCGCTCCAGCAGATCGGGACGTCGGCGTTCACCGGGTTCGCGTCCGCCTACATCAACACGCGCGAGATCGCGCCGGTCGTGTCGGGGCTCGCGCTGTCGGCGACGGTCGGCGCCGGGTTCACCGCGCAGCTCGGCGCGATGCGGATCAGCGACGAGGTGGACGCCCTGGAGGTGATGGGCATCCCGAGCCTGCCGTACCTGGTGACGACCCGGATCATCGCGGGCGCGGTCGCGATCGTCCCGCTGTACGCGGTCGGGCTGCTGTGCGCGTACCTCGCGTCCCGCGAGGTCACGGTGAAGGTGAACGGGCAGTCGGCGGGCACCTACGACCACTACTTCGGGCTGTTCCTGTCGCCGACGGACGTGGTGCTGTCGTTCCTCAAGGTGCTGGTGTTCAGCGTCCTGGTGATCCTGTCGCACTGCTACTACGGCTACCGCGCGGCCGGCGGCCCCGCCGGTGTGGGCAGGGCCGTCGGCCGCGCGGTCCGCACGTCGATCGTGCTGATCAGCGTGAGCGACTTCTTCTTCAGCCTCGCGGTCTGGGGCACCAACACGACGGTCAAGGTGGCCGGATGAACGCCCGGCGCGAGGCCCGGAGGGGCGGGTGGGCGGGGCGCGGACCGGTCGCCCGGCGGCGGCTCGCGGGGGTGGCGTTCCTGCTGGTGCCGGCGCTGCTGGTCTGGCTGTCGATCGCGTTCTACGACAAGGCGTTCACCGAGGTCGACTGGGTGACGCTGAAGACGGCGAGCGCCGGCAGCGAGATGCACCCGCACGCGGACGTGAAGCTGCGCGGCGTCGTCGTCGGCGAGGTGCGGACGGTGTCGTCCGACGGCGGGGTCGCGACGCTGAAGCTGGCGATCCAGCCGGACAAGGTGAGGCTGCTGCCGAGCAACGTCACGGCGCAGCTGCTGCCGACGACGCTGTTCGGGCAGCGGTTCGTCGCGCTGATCCCGCCCGCGGACCCGAGCCCGGCGCGGCTGACGGCGGGCAGCACCATCAGCCAGGACCGCTCGTCCAACGCGATCGAGCTGCAGCGGGTGATGGACGACCTGTACCCGCTGCTCACCGCCGTCCAGCCGGCGCAGCTGTCGGCGACGCTGACGGCGGTGTCGCAGGCGCTGAGCGGGCGCGGCGAGCAGCTCGGCGACACCCTCGTGGAGCTGGACGCCTACCTGAAGAAGATCAACCCGAGCCTGCCCGCGCTGAACCGGGACATCCGGGAGCTGGTCGCGGTCAGCAACGACTACAGCGAGGCGGCGCCCGACATCCTCCAGGCGCTCAACGACTTCGGCTACACGACCCGTTCGATCGTCCGGCAGAAGGACGACCTGAGCCGGCTGTACGCGGCCGTCACCGGAGCCTCGCAGGACATGTCGGACTTCCTGCACGAGAACTCGGCGAACTTCATCGCGCTCGCCGCCGACAGCCGCGCCTCGCTTCAGGTGCTCCAGAAGTACGCGCCCGAGATGCCCTGCACGCTGCGGATGCTGAACGACTTCATCCCGCTGATGGACAAGGTCCTCGGCAAGGGGACGGACCGGCCGGGCCTGCACGTCGACGTGACGACCGTCCGGAACAAGGGCCGGTACGTCCCCGGCAAGGACACGCCCCGCTACACCGACAAGAGCGGACCGCACTGCTACCCGGCCGGCGGCCCCGCCACCGTGAGGTCGGCGCCCCCGAACGCGGCCACCCCGGTCGCGGTCGCGCCCGGAGCGCTCGGCCTGCCGAACTCCCCGGAGGAGAACCGCCTCGTCAACGAGCTGCTGGCGCCCGGCCTCCAGGAGGTCCCCGAGGACCTGCCCGACTGGAGCAGCGTGCTCCTCGGGCCCGTCTACCGCGGCACGGAGGTGCGGATCCGATGAACCGGAGGGGGCTGCTCGGCCCGCTGTGGAAGTCGCTCGCGTTCGTCGTCGTGACGGTCGTCGCGACCGGGATGCTGGCGCTCACCATCGCGCAGACCGGCGGCGGCGGATCGGTGACGTACCGGGCGCGGTTCACCGACGCGTCCGGGCTGCGCGACGGCGACAGCGTGCGGATCGCCGGCGTCCAGGTCGGGCGGGTCGGCGGGATCCGGGTCGTCGGGCGCCGGCAGGCGCTCGTCACCTTCAAGGTCGACCGCGGCCGCGCGCTGCCCGCCTCGTCCACCGCGACGATCAAGTACCTGAACCTGATCGGCCAGCGGTACCTCGAGATCGGCCGGGGGACGGGCGGTGCGGGCGCGCTGCGGCCGGGCGCGACGATCCCCGTCGACCGGACGGCCCCGGCGCTGAACCTGACGCAGCTGTTCAACGGGTTCCAGCCGCTGTTCCAGGCGCTGTCGCCGAAGGACGTCAACCAGCTCGCCGGGTCGATCGTCCAGGTGCTCCAGGGCGAGGGCGGGACCGTCGAGGACCTGCTGTCCACGGTCGGCTCGCTGACGAGCGGCATCGCCGGCAAGGACCGGGTCATCGGGCAGGTCATCGACAACCTCAACGCCGTCCTCGACACCATCAACGCGCGGGGCGACAGCCTGTCGAGCCTCATCTCGACGCTGCGGCGGCTCGTGTCCGGCCTCGCCGGAGACCGGACGTCCATCGGCGAGGCGGTCAGCGCGCTCGACGACCTCGCCGGCGCCACCACCGGCCTCCTCCAGGAGGGCCGCGAACCGCTCAAGCAGGACATCGCGCAGCTCGGGCGGCTGTCCACCAACCTCAACGACGACTCCCCGACCGTCGACAGGTTCCTGCGGACGCTGCCGGTGAAGATGGCGGCGATCGGCCGGATCGGCTCGTACGGGTCGTGGATGAACTTCTACATGTGCGAGGCGTCCGTGACCGGGGTGACCTACGAGCAGTACCCGGGCGAGAGCCACCCGGCGCCGACGGGCGTGCGGTCCGGAGCGGCGAGGTGCGGGTCGTGAGGCGGCCGCGGCTGAAGCCGGTCCGGGAGCGTAACCCGGTCCTCGTCGCGATCGTGTCGATCACGCTGCTCGTCGCCGCCGGGCTCGCGGCGTTCAACGCCAGGGACCTGCCGCTGATCGGCGGCGGCACCACCTACCGCGCCGACTTCAGCGAGGCGGCCGGGCTGCGCCCCGGCAACGAGGTCCGCGTCGCCGGCGTCAAGGTCGGCGAGGTCACCGGGGTCCGGCTGGACGGCGCGAAGGTCGCCGTCGCGTTCCGGGTGAAGCGCACCTGGGTCGGCGACGCCAGCACCGTCGCGATCGCGATCAAGACGCTGCTCGGCGACAAGTACCTCGCCGTCGACCCGCTCGGCCCCCGCCGGCAGGACCCCGGCCGGACGATCCCGCTGACCCGGACGACGTCCCCCTACGACGTGACGCAGGCGTTCCAGGACCTCGCCACCACGACCGGGCAGCTCGACTCGCGGAAGCTCGCGGAGAGCCTCGACGCGATCTCCGGCGCGTTCGCGCACACCGCGCCGAGCGTCCGGCAGGCCCTCGACGGGGTGTCCGCGCTGTCGAGGACGATCTCCTCCCGGGACTCGCAGCTGTCCCGGCTGCTGGCGAACACCCGGCAGATCACCGGGACGGTGTCCGGGCAGACCGAGGACGTCCAGGCGCTGCTGCGGGACGGGAACCTGCTGCTCGGCGAGATCGGCCGGCGCCGCCAGGCGATCCACGGGCTGCTCGTCGGCACGCAGTCGCTGTCGCAGCAGATCAGCGGGCTCGTCGACGACAACCAGAAGCAGCTCGACCCGACGCTGCGCGCGCTCGGCAGGGTCACCGACCTGCTTCAGAAGAACCAGGACAACCTGGACCGGGCGCTGAAGACGGCGGGCCCCTACACGCGGCTGCTCGGCAACACGATGGGCAACGGCCGCTGGCTCGACGGGTACCTCTGCGGGCTCGTCCCCAAGGACTACGCGCCGAAGACGACACCGGAGAAGGGCTGCATGCCGCCCGCGAAGGGCGGGCACTGATGCTGCGCAAACTCGCCGGCCCGGCCTCGCTGGTCGCCGCGGGCCTCGCCGTGATCGCCGCCGCCGCCGTCGCGTTCCTCGTCCTGCGCCCCCCGCCCGGAACCCGGATCACCGTCTACCTCCACGACGCCGTCGGCGTCTACAAGGGCTCCGACGTGCGGGTCCTCGGCGTGAAGGTCGGCACGGTGAACTCCGTCCGGGCCGAGGGAACCCAGGTCAAAGCCGAGATGACGGTCGACCACGGGATCGACGTGCCGGCGGGCGCGAACGTCGTCGCGATCGCGCCGAGCCTGGTCGCCGACCGGTACGTCCAGCTGACGCCCGCCTACACCGGCGGCCCGAAGATGGCGACCGGCGCGGTGATCCCCGTCGCGCGGACCGCGACGCCCGTCGAGCTCGACCAGATCTACGCCAGCATCACCCGGCTGTCCAAGGAGCTGGGGCCGGACGGCGTGAACAAGGACGGCGCCCTGTCGCGCGTCCTCGGCACCGGCGCCGAGAACCTCCAGGGCAACGGCCAGGACATCCGCACCACCACCGAGCGGATGGCGCAGGCCGCGAGGACCCTGTCCGGCTCGCAGAAGGACCTGTTCTCCACGATCTCGAACCTGTCGACGTTCACCTCGATGCTGAAGACGAACGACGGGCAGGTCCGGGAGGCCGAGCGGCGGCTCGCCGACGTGACCGGGTTCCTCGCCGACGACCGGCAGGAGCTGGACGCGGCGCTCAGGGCGCTCGCCGCCGCGCTCGCCAAGGTGAAGGTGTTCGTCCACGACAACCGCGAGCAGATCCGCACCGATGTGGAGAAGCTGTCGAAGATCACGCAGCTGCTGGCGGACCAGCGCCGGTCCCTCGCCGAGGCGCTGGACGACCTGCCGCTCGCCGTCACCAACGTCCTCGGCGCCTACGACCCGGCGACGCGGACGCTGATGGGCCGCGGCGACCTCAACGAGATGAGCCCGCCGCTGCCGGCGACCGGACGCGCGGTGCCGACCGGACGCCCGGTGCCGGCCGGCAACGCGGGGAAGGGGGCGCCATGAGCCGCGCGAAGACCCGGCGGGCCCGGAACGCGGCCCTCGCCGCCGCGCTCGCCGCGACGCTCGCCACAGGGACGCTCGGCGGCTGCGGCCCGGCCGGGTTCGGCGGCGGCGTGCAGGACCTGCCGCTGCCCGGCGGCGCCGACCTCGGCGACCACCCGTACACGGTGAAGGCGGAGTTCGCGAACGTGCTGAACCTCGTCCCGCAGTCCGCGGTGAAGGTCAACGACGTCGCGGTCGGCCGGGTGGAGAAGGTGGCGCTGCCCGCCGGCGGCTGGACCGCCGAGGTCACCATGAAGATCAACGGCGATGTCCGGCTGCCCGCCGGAGCGTACGCGCGGCTGGAGCAGTCGAGCCTGCTGGGCGAGAAGTTCGTCCAGCTCAGCGCCGCACCCGAGCGCACCGGACTCCCGGAGGGCGCCGCCGCGCCGGGCGGTGCCGCGCCGGGCGGGCCCGCGCCGTCCGCGAGCACGGGAACGCTCGCGGACGGTGCGGTGATCCCGCTGTCGCGCACCAACCGGAACCCGGAGGTCGAGGAGGTGTTCGGCGCGCTGTCGATGCTGCTCAACGGCGGCGGGATCGCGCAGCTGCGCACCATCACCACCGAGATGAACAAGGCGCTGGGCGGCAACGAGCCGCGGATCCGGTCGCTGCTGGAGCAGGCGCGGAAGCTCGTCGGCGACCTCGACGCCAACAGGCAGGGCATCACCGACGCCCTCGACGGCGTCAACCGCCTGTCGGCGACCCTGCGCGCGCGCCAGGGGCAGATAGGCGTCGCGCTCGACGACATCGAGCCCGGACTGAAGGTGCTGGAGGAGCAGCGCGGCGCGCTCGTCCGGATGCTGAACTCGCTGAACGAGCTGTCGGGGGTGGCCGTCACGACCGTCGAGCGGAGCAAGGCCGACCTCGTCGCCGACCTGAAGGCGCTCGAACCGACGCTGCGCAGGCTGTCGGACGCCGGGCACGACCTGCCGAACGCGCTGCAGGTCATGCTCACCTACCCGTTCACCGACGCCGTCCTGCCCGCGGTGAAGGGCGACTACCTGAACGTGTACCTCCAGGTCGCCGCGCGGCCGGGGACCCAGATCGTCCCGCCGGTGACGCCGCTGCCGACCAGCGGCGACGGAAGGCCCGCGGGCGGCCCGACGGGACAGGGAGGCTGACCGGGATGCTGACCGCCGGCACCAGGATCAAGAACATCGTCTTCCTCGTCGTCGGGGCGCTCGCGATCTGCTACGTCGGCCTGAACTACGCCGACCTCGGCGGATACGTCGGGCTGAAGGACTACTACGTCGTCAAGGCCGACCTGCCCGAGGCGGGCGGGCTGGCGGAGAACGCCGACGTCACCTACCGGGGCACCTCGGTCGGCCGCGTCGGCGGCCTCGACCTCACCGGCGACGGCGTCATCGCCGACCTGCGCATCCGCAGGTCCGCGCCGAGGGTGCCGCGCGACACCCAGGCCGTCGTGGCGAACCGGTCCGCGATCGGCGAGCAGTACATCGACCTGCGCCCCCGCACGAACGCCGGGCCCTACCTCGCCGCCGGGTCGGTCATCCCGCGCTCCTCCGCCACCGTGCCGGCGCCCGTCACCGACCTGCTGACCAGCGTGAACGACCTCGCCGCGTCCGTCCCGACCGGCTCGCTGCGGACGGTCGTCGCCGAACTCGGCCGGGCCTTCGCCGGGGAGGGCCCCGACCTCCAGGTGCTGCTGGACAGCAGCCACAGCCTCACCGAGGCCGCCGACCGGAACATCGAACCGACGCGCTCCCTCATCGGCGACGGCCAGACCGTCCTGCGCACGCAGGACGAGGAGTCCGGCGCGCTCAAGGCGTTCGGCCGCGACGCCCGGCTGCTGGCGGCGCAGCTGCGCGCCTCCGACCCCGCGTTCCGCCGGCTCGTGTCCACCGCGCCCGGTGCCGCGGGCGAGTTCCAGGGCCTCGTCCGCGACCTCGACCCGTCGATGAGCGTCCTCGTCGCGAACCTCCTGACCACGTCCCGCGTCCTCCAGCCCCGGACGGACGGCCTCGAACAGCTCCTCGCCAAGCTCCCCGCCGCCGTCTCGATGGGGCTGACCGTCGCGCGCGACGGACGCCTGAACCTCGGGATGGTCAACACCTTCTTCGACCCGCCGCCCTGCACGTCCGGATACGGCGGGACGGAGTACCGCAACGGGCTCGACACGTCCCCCGGCCCCGCCCTCAACACCGCGGCCCGCTGCACGGCGCCCGCGTCCAGCGGGATCAACGTGCGCGGGTCGGCCAACGCCCCGCACCCGCCCGTCCCGCCCGCTGCGCGGCCCGGCTCGGTCCTCGGCGGCGGGACGGCGTCGGCGTCCGCGTCGGCGTCGGCGAACGCCGCGCTGCCGGGGGCGCTCGCGCTGCCCGGCGTGGCGCCCGGCCCGGCCGGGATGAGCGCCCTGCTCGGCCTGAACGGAGGGCACTGATGACCACGACCGTGAAGGCCGAACCCCGCCCCCGGTCCGGGGTTCGCGCGAAACGCCGCCCCCTGCTCGCCGGATGGGGCCTCATCGGCTGGGCCGCGATCCTCGCCGCCGCCGCTTTCCTCGGCTGGACTGCCTTCACCCTCTTCCCGGCGGGCGGCGGCCGCGCGACCGGCCCCGAACGCGAACGCGACCTCGTCCTGCGCAGCACCGGCCGCGAGATCGCCGCGCTCAACACCATGGACCGCTCCGACCCGTCCGCCGGGCTCAGGGCCTGGCTCGACGCGACCACCGGGCCCCTGCACGACCAGCTCCAGCGCGACGAACCGGCGAACCGCGCGAAGATCGGCGCGTCCGGGACCAGCGCGTCCGCGACCGTCACCGGCGCCGCCGTCACCTCCCTCGACACCGCCGCCGGCAAGGCCCAGGTCATCGCGTCCGTGCAGGTCACCCTCACCCCGCAGCGCGGCGCCCCCACCCTGCAGCGCAAGCGCTTCGAAGCCGGCGCGGTCCGCACCGCGGCCGGCTGGAAGCTCGAATCGCTCACCGCGATCCCGGCCGGTGCCCGGTGAGCCGCCTCCTCGGCCTCGCCAGGCCGTTCGGGATCGCGCTCGGGCTCGTGCTGATCGCGCTGCTGCTGCACCCGGTCGCCGGACGGCTCCGCGACGGAAGCGCGGGCGCGGGCGACGCCCCGCACGACCGGGCCGTCCTCGACGGCGTCGCCACCACCGACGTCACCGGCGACGTGTCCACCGCGCTCAGCCGCGTCTTCAGCTACACGCCGGCCGACGTGGACGCCGCGCGCCGCGCCGCGGCCGACGTGCTCGCCGGGCCCGCCGCCGCGCAGTACACGAAGATCTTCGGCCAGGTGGCGCGGCAGGCGCCTTCCCAGCGCGTCACGCTCACCACCCGCGTCATCCGCGCCGGCGTGATCTCCCTGGTCGGCGACACCGCGCGGCTGCTGGTCCTCCTCGACCAGACCGCGACCCGCGCCGGGCGGCCCGACGGCACCCCCGCCGCCGCCCAGCTCACCGTCACCGCGCACCGCGACGACGGCCACTGGCGCATCACCGAACTGAAGTCCGCGTGACCGGGAGGCCCGCCATGCCGGAATCGGACGCCCCGCAGACGCTGGACACCGTGCGGCGGACGGCCGCGTGCTGCGCCGTCCTCGCCGCCCTCTTCGCCGCCTGGGCCGGCTGGAACTGGTACACCGCCGCCCACGACGGCGCCTACGCCTACTCCCGCACCCGCGACGACGTCCTGCAGAGCGCGGAGCAGGGCGTCCAGAACCTCAACACCCTCGACTACCGCGCCGTCGACGCCGGGCTGAGGACCTGGCTCGACTCCACCACCGGCGACCTCCACCAGCAGATCGCCCAGGACCGCGCCGGCTTCACCGACCGGGTCCGGACGGCCCGCACCGTCACCACCGCCAGGATCCTCGGCGCGGCCGTGTCCGAACTGGACGAGCGGTCCGGCAAGGCGAGCGTGCTCGTCGCCGTCGAGACCACCGTCACCCCGCCGGGCGGCGCCCCCGTCACCAAGCAGAACCGGCTCGAAGGCCGCCTCGCCCGCACCGGCGGCGGCTGGAAGCTCAGCGACCTCGGCCAGGCCCCGACGGGCACGACGTGAGAGGACGGCCCGCCATGGCCGCGCACACCACCCGCATCCTCGGCGGCGCCCGCCGGAGGTCCGCCGCCGCCTCGCCCGCCGTCCTCGGGCTGCTCGCCGTGCTGCTCGCCGCGTCCGGCGTCTGGATGCACCGGCAGGCCCGCGACGTCCGCGCCGACCCGGCCGTCCGGAACACCGCCCTCACCGACAGCGCCGCCACCAGCGAGGTGAAGGGCGCCGTCGCCGACATGGTCGGCCGGCTGTTCTCCTACACCTACACCGACCCCGGCCGCACCGACACCGCCGCGCGCACCTGCCTCACCGGCGCGGCCGTCCGCCAGTACGGGGCGCTGATGACGCGCGTCCGCGCCGACGCGCCGCAGCAGAAGACCGTCCTCAGCACGAAGGTGACCGACAGCGCCGTCACCGATCTCCGCGACGGCCGCGCCCGCCTCCTCGTCTACGCCGACCAGCAGACGACCCGCACCAGCGACGGCAAGAGCACCACGTCCCCCGCCATGCTCGCCGTCACCGCCGTGCACCATTCCCGCCAATGGCGGATCACGAATATTGACACGTTCCAGTAGCGTGCGCCTCTGCGCCGACCGGCCGGGACGCAGTGGAAACGGCCTGTCCGCCCCGCGTCCGGGCGACGATTTCACTGTCTTTCAGGAATTGCGAAACGGCACCGTCATCCGGCCCGCGCTTTTGTCAGTCGACTCCACGAAAGCGCGCCGAACGGTTTATTCCAGCGACAATCGGAATCGGGTCCGATCCGCGATCCTGGGAGCGCCGCCGACCGGCGGGCCTGGGACAGGGGGATCGACGCGTGGTGCGAACGGGATTGGACGTGCGGCCCTTCGAGGCCGTCCCGGCGGGGGTGGCGGCACGGCTGCGGCCCCAGGTGGGCCGGGCGGCGGACGGGGTCCTGAACGAGCTGCGGCGCGGCGACCCGCCGCTCGGCGACGAGGAGGCCGGGCGGGCGCGGGCCGGGATCGTCGCGGGGATCCGGCACTTCTGCGACCTGGTCGAGGACCCCGGCGCCGGATGGGAGCGGGTGGCGGCGTTCTACCTGCGCGCCGGCCGGCACCTGGCCCGCGAGGGACGCGACCCGGTGGAGGTGCAGCAGGCGCTGCGCCGGTCCGCGCTCGCGGCGTGGCGGACGCTCGCGGCCGTGCCCGGCGGCCTCGACCTCGACCTCGGCGCGCTCAGCCTCGTCGTGGACGCCCAGTTCTGCTACATGGACGCGGTGGCGGAGGTGATCGCCGCCGGGTACGCGGCGGAGACGGCGGCGCGCGCGGACGGGGGCGCCCGCGCCGAGCTGCGGGCCGCCGAGCGGCGGCGCCGCGCCCGGCTGCTGCACCTGCTGCTCGCCGACCCGCCCGCGGACGGGGCGCGGGTCGCGGCGCTGGCCGGGGAGGCCCGCTGGCCGCTGCCCGCGACGGTGGCGGTCGCGGTGGCGCGGCAGCGCCGCGAGAACGGCGTCCGGACGCCGCCGGCCCCGGCCGCCGACGGGCTGCTGTGCGACTTCGGGGCGCCGGAGCCCTGCCTGATCGTCCCGGACCCCGACGGGCCCGGCCGCCCCCGGCTGCCGGACGCGCTGCTCCGCGACTGGGCGGTCGCGGTCGGTCCGGCGGTGCCGCTCGCGCGGGCGCGGGACTCGCTGCGCTGGGCCCGCGAGACCCTGTCGCTCGCGGCGCGCGGGGTGATCCCGGACGGCGGGCTGATCCGCAGCGCCGAGCACGTCCCCGCGCTGGTGATCGCGCGGGCGGGCGAGCTGATCGACGACGCCGCCGCGACCCGGCTGGCGCCGCTCAGCGCCGTCCCGCCGGCGCGCAGGGAGAGGCTCGCGGAGACGCTGCTGGCCCTCCTGGAGCACAACTTCAACGCGGCGGACGCGAGCCGCCGGCTGCGCGTCCACCCGCAGACCGTGCGGTACCGGCTGCGGCACCTGCAGGACCTCTTCGGGGACGACCTGCGGGACCCGAGGCGCTGCCTGGAGATGGAGTTGATCCTGCACGCCCGTCTCGTGAACCGCGGCGCCGCGCGCTGACGGACCGTTTTTTGTCAGTTCGGTGACAAGAAGACCGCCGAATCGTTGCGCCGCGTGCATGGTGCGCGACGGAGAGCGGCGCCATAGTCGGGGACCCCATGCCCGGCGGTCCCCCCAGCGAGGTGATGCTCCCATGTCCGGTGACGCCTACGACTTCGACGTGATCGTCGTCGGTTCCGGCTTCGGCGGCAGCGTGTCGGCGCTGCGGCTGGCGGAGAAGGGGTACCGGGTCGCCGTGCTGGAGGCGGGGCGCCGCTTCGACGAGAAGACGCTCCCGAAGACGTCGTGGCGGCTGCGCAAGTACGTGTGGGCGCCGCGCCTCGGCATGCGCGGCATCCAGCGCATCCACCTCGTCGGCGGGAAGGCGGGCGTCCTGGTCCTCGCGGGCGCGGGCGTCGGCGGCGGCTCGCTGGTGTACGCCAACACCCTGTACGTGCCGCCGGAGCCGTTCTTCAAGGACCGGCAGTGGGGCCACATCACCGACTGGCAGGACGAGCTGGAGCCGTTCTACCGGCAGGCGCAGAAGATGCTCGGCGTCACCGTCAACCCGCTCGTCACCCCGGCGGACGAGGCGATGAAGCGCGTCGCCGACCGCATGGGGGTGGGGGAGACCTACCATCCGACGCCCGTCGGCGTGTACTTCGGCGACAAGCCCGGCGAGGACCACGACGACCCGTTCTTCGGCGGCGCCGGCCCCCGCCGGACGACCTGCACCGCGTGCGGCTCCTGCATGATCGGATGCCGGGTCGGCGCGAAGAACATGCTGACGAAGAACTACCTGTACCTGGCCGAGCAGGCCGGCGTGAAGGTGCTGGCCGACACGACGGTGACGGCGGTGACGCCCCGGGACGGCGGCGGCTACAGGGTCGACATCGAGCGCACCTCGCCGCTGCTGAAGCGGCGCCGGACGCTGACCGCCGAGCACGTCGTGTTCGCCGCCGGCACCTACGGCACGCAGCGGCTCCTGCACCGGATGCGCGCCGCCGGCCGCCTCCCGCACCTGTCGCCCCGGCTCGGCGAGCTGACCCGCACCAACTCCGAGGCGCTCCTCGGCGTCGAGCGGATGACGGTGTGGCACCGCAGGAAGGACGTCGACCACAGCACCGGCCTCGCCATCACCTCCTCGTTCCACCCGGACGACAAGACCCACATCGAGCCGACCCGCTACGGCGCCGGCAACAACCTGATGGGGTTCATCCGGACGCTGCTGGTCGACGGCGGCGGCGCGCCGCGCTGGCTGAAGTTCCTCGGGCAGGCCGCCCGGCACCCGACGGTCATCCTGCGCGGCCTGTCGCTGAAGGACTGGGCGAAGCGCACCGTCATCGCGCTCGTCATGCAGACCGCCGACAACTCCATCACGGTCACCGAGAAGCGCGGCCTGCTGGGGCGCCGCCGCCTGTCCGCCGGGCTCGGCGAGGGCGAGCCGAACCCGACGTGGATCCCGGTCGCGCACAAGGCCGTCCGGATGCTCGCCGAGGAGCTCGACGCCACCCCCGGCGGGACCTGGTTCGACCTGTTCAACATCCCGACCACCGCGCACTTCATCGGCGGCTGCGTCATCGGCGAGACGCCCGAGACCGGCGTCATCGACCCCTACCACCGCGTCCACGGCCACCCCGGCCTGCACATCGTGGACGGCTCGGCGGTCACCGCGAACCTCGGCGTCAACCCGTCGCTCACCATCACGGCGCAGGCGGAGCGGGCGATGGCGTTCTGGCCGAACCGCGGCGAGAAGGACCCCCGTCCCGAGCCGGGCGCCCCCTACCGCCGCGTCGAGCGCGTCGCGCCCCGCTCCCCGTCCGTCCCGGAAGGCGCCCCAGCCGCGCTCCTCCCCCTCGTCTGACCACGGCGGGCACGGGGCCGTTTCGCGGCGCGGCGGGACGAAGGTCCCTACGGGTGCGGGCGGAACCCGGGAACCCTGGAACCACGACCACGGTCGGAGGGGGTTCTCATGGTGACGCACAGCATCCCCGCACCCGCAGTCCCCGTGCCCGTTCCGGTCCGGGTCCCCGCGGCCGAGGACTTCTGGACCGATCCGCGCCCGGACGCCGCGGGCCTGCGGGTCTCCGACGTCATGACGCCCCGTCCCGACCACGGACGCACGTGGCAGCCCGCCCGCGCCTTCCTCGAGACGGTCGCGCTGACGACGCGGCAGTCCGCCTTCCCCGTCACCGACATCGACGAGCGTCCGGTCGGGACCGTCACGCGGGACCAGATCGCCGCCTCGCCCGCCGCCGGAGACCTCGTCGCGGTGGTGGTCGCCGGCGGCCGGCCGGCGGGCATCGTCACCACCGACGACGTCTGGAACTTGTTCCGATGCAAGACGAAGCCGTAGCGGGCGAGGCCGTCTCGCGCTGGGGGTGGGAGGTCATCGAGCCCATCGCCTGCCCCCTCCTGGAGTCCGACGAGTTCCGCGACGCGCTCGCACACGCCGGGCTCACTGCCCAGGCGGTCCTGGAACGGCTCAGGCACGAGGCCGCCGACCTGGCCTTCCTCCACGAGCAGGTCGTGCTGCGCCAGCGCCGCGTGCGTCTCGCGCCCCGCGGCGCCGCGACCACGAGACGTCCGTGGCTCCAGCCTGCCGGGAGCCGGCCCGCGACCCCGCGGTTCCTCGCGGCGTTCGCGCTGAGCGCCGCCCTCCTCCTGGTCCTGGCGGGCTGGGTGCCGGCGGTCGTGGCGGCCGCCGCCTGGCTCGCGCTCCTGCTCCTCACCACGACCACCACCAGGCCCCTCCCCTTCGCCCTGGACGCGGCCGACTCCGACCGCGTCAGGGAACGGGTCGTGCTGCCCCATCTCCGCCGGCTGGTCAACGAGGCCGTGAACACGCCCGATCGCGAGCAGGGCTTCCACGTGCGGTCCGCCACCGGCCCGACCGCGCCGTCCGGCGGCCAGGACATGGCGGCGACCGGAGCGACCAGCGAGTTCCGGAGCCTCGCCGGGACGATGACCTCCGGAAGCATCGGGATCTCCGGACCGCCGGGAACGGGGAAGTCGGCGCTGCTGCAGAGCCTCTGCGGCCCCGAACGCGCCACATCGGACGGCGAGGCGCCCGCACCCGAGCGCGGTCTGATCGTGTCCGCGCCGATGGGGTACGAGGTCCACGACTTCGTCCGGCACCTGTTCAAGGAGCTGTGCCGGACGGTCCTCGACCACCCCGTCTGGCGGGAGCCCTCCACCCGGCGGTGGTGGGCGCCGCTCGCGGGGTGGGGCGAGACCTCCGTCGCGCTCGCTCCGCTGGGTGCGGGGAGCGGCGGCGCAGTGACGCGGGTGCGGCAGCAGATGCAGGAACTGTCGCGGCTCCGTCGCGAGGCGCGGCGGTACCTGCGCCGGTTGGAGTACACCTCGGCCCGCACCACGGGGTACAGCGGGGGCCTCGGGCTGGGGTCGTCGCTGCGGCTCGGACGGTCCCGCGACCACCAGTTGACGGAGAACGGGCTCGCGCTGCCGGAGCTGATCGAGGTCTACCGGGAGTTCGCCGCCGAGGTCGGGCGCCTGCGGCAGTCCCGCCTGGGACAGCCCGGCGGTGGCACCCTGATCATCGGTATCGACGAGGTCGACCGCATCCACGATCCGGAGGCCGCGGAGCGGTTCGTGAACGGCGTCAAGGCGGTGTTCGGCTCCCCCTACTGCCTGTACGTCGTCGCCGTTCCGCAGCCGGGCCCGGACGGGCGCGGCGCGGACCTCGCGTCCGCGTTCGACGAGTCGATGCGGATGCGGCGCCTGACCTTCGCCGACGCCCACGAACTGCTGGCCGCCCGGCTGACCGGCATCTCCCGCCCGTTCTCGGCGCTGTGCACCGTGATGTCCGCCGGGAACCCCCGCGACCTGCTGCGGTACGCGCGGCTTCTGATCGAGGAAGGCCGCGACGGGGCGACCACGCTGGAGGGGCTCTCCGCCCGGCTGGTGGTCAGGGAGGTCGCCGAGGTGAAGGAGGAGGCGCGGCGGGTCGCGACGGCCGCGCCGGCGATCCGGCTGCTGCTCGACGAGAACTGGCCGGGCACGAGGCCGGAGGAGATCCTCGCGGCCTGCCGCCGGCTGCCGGGCGACGGCCGGGACCCGCTGGTCCGCGACCGGCTCCTGACCCCGCTGTACTTCCTCGCGACCGTCGCGGCGGCGTTCGGCCCGGACCGCGCGGCCACGCTGGCGGAGCTGAGACGCGGCGCGGCGGACGGGCCCCCGCCGCTGGCCCTCCTCGTCGAGGCCAGGGAGCACCTGGACACCCCCCGCGCCCTCGCCCACGAGATGGTCTCCCGGTTCCGGGCGGCGCGCGGCCTGGGCACCGTCGACCTCGACGGTCACGACCGGCCCGCCGGGAGCGGGCACGAGGCCGAGCCGAACGGGCGGGCGCGCACACGATCGACGCGGCCGAACGGCCGTACCGAGCGAATGGGGAGGCGATGAGCCGTCAGAGTCCGGCCGCGGAACCCCGTCGCGGTGCGGACGCGCGGGTGGCGGGACGAGTCGATCGGCTCCTCAGGTGCCGGATGTTCCCGGACGCCTGGTCGCGGGGGCTGCGGACGGGAACGGCCGCGCCGGTCCCGGGGGGATCGGCGCGGCCGTGAGGGACGCGGGGGTGCGGGTCAGCCGCTCAGGGCGGTGGTGGTGACGGGCTTGCCGAGGACGCTGCCCTGCGCCCATTTCGTGAACGGGAGCTGCCAGTAGCCCCAGCCGTTCGTCCACTGGAGCTGGCGCTTGGTGCCCGTGATCGTGACCAGGTCGCCGCGGTAGGACCAGTTGTAGAACCACTGGGCGTCGCCCGCGGGGGAGCGGACGCAGCCGTGGCTGCAGTTGCGGTTCCCCAGGCAGGTCGGGTCGTCCATGTTCTGGTGGATGTACTCGCCGCTGTTGGAGATGCGGGTCGCGAAGGGGACCTGCTCGTCGTACCAGCCGGGGTCGCCCTTCTTCTTGCCCGGCGGGCGCATCCGCTCCAGGCGGCTGTGGTCCATGGTGAGGTGGACGCCGCTGGTGGTGAGCAGGTGGTCGACGCCGTCGGACTGGACGTCGCCGCCCGCGCCGAGGCTGACGCCCCAGGTGCGGACCGTCCGGCCGTTCTTCTTCACGACGAGCTTGTCGGTCCTGGCGTTGACCTGGACGGTGTGGGAGTCGCCGATCTTGAACTTGCGGGTCACGTCCTTGGCGCCGAACACGTTGTCGCCGATCTTCACCCCGGCGTAGTGGACGGTGACCGACACCCGCTGGTGCGGCGCCCACGGGTGCTTGGGCCGGAACACCAGGGACGGCAGCCCGTTGAACGACTCGCCCGGTGCCAGCCACCGCCACGCGCCCTCGGTCGGCGTGGTCGAGGAGATCTCGATGCTCTTCTCGACGGCGGCGCGCGCCTTGACCGGAACGGCCTTGTTGAACTGGATGAAGACCGGCATCCCGGTGCCGACCGTCTCGTTCGGGCTCGGCACCACGTTGTTGATCGTGGTCGCGGCGGTGGCCCTGCTCGCGCGGAACGCGCTGGTGGCCGTCGTCGCCTTGCCCTTGGGAGAGGTCGCGGTCGCCGACACCTGGTAGCTGCCGCCCGGCTGCAGCGTCCAGGTCGAATGCCACTGGGTCTTGTCGGCCGACAGCCGGCCGGGCACCTCGGCGCCCTTCAGCTTCACCGACACCTGGCCCAGCGTGCCGCCCGACGACGTCACGGTCACGCCCTCGTCCGGGCGCGCCTTGCCGGCGCCGTTCGCGGGGGTGATCGTCACCTTGGGGGCGCCGTCCTCACCGCCCGCCGCCGTCGTCCCGCCCTCGCCGCCGCTGCCACCGCACGCCGTCGCCAGTCCCAGGACCACAGCGACCACCGCAAAGGACTTCCCTCGCACCGTTCTCCCTCATCCAGCCCACCCGAACCCGGCGGGGCGCGGACCCCGCAACGAGATCGCTGACGAACGGCCCTGTCTTCCCGGCCCGCACCAGGGGGGACGGCCGGTTTTCACGCCCGATCACATGTGACGTCCATCGTGCCCCGAAGGTTCGCCCCGTGGGGGGCGTTCTTCGCATCTTTCGCCCCTGGCGCACCATCCGTTCCGGGGGCCGGGGCGGCCGGACGGGCGCCCGCCGCCGCCGGGGCGGCCGCCGCAGGGGCGGCGGCGGGACCGGGGAACGCATGTCAAGGCTCGCAATCGGCGCGGGGACGGGCGAAAAGGAAATGTGTCGTCGGCGTCGCCGGATATGAAAATGCAAGGACCTGTTCGGTGATTGCGTCCTTGGTGTTTCTTGGTGAAAGCGATGAGCGGTGATGGGGTCATCATCGCAGGTCACGTGGGTAGCACCCGGACAGTGTCGATCTTCTCTTCAAGTCTGCGGTGGCCTTCGTTAAAAGCGGTGATCAGCGCCGGAACGTGCTGCGATGCTGGATCATGGCCGCCCGCGGACCCCATGTTCGGCGGCGGGGAATGCGCGCAGCGTCGCGGCACCGCGGGCACCGCGAAGTCACCTGCCGGTGAGGTTCTGTCAGCGAAGGGACGCGCGAGATGAGAGCCCAGGGGCTGAGCGCCTCCGTCGACTCCAGCGCGTCCGCCGGCCCGGAGGCGCCCCCGGCCCTGCCGCCCCTGCCGCCGCTCCCGCCGCGCCGCCGCCGCGCCCTCGCACCGCTCGCCGTGCTGTACCCGGCCTGCCTCGCCGTCGCGGACGGCTGGGCGATGGCCGCCGCCGTCGCCGTCGCGCGCGGCGCCGGACCGGACGGGGCGCTGCCCGCCGCCGCGGCCGCCGCCCTGGTCGCGCTGAACGCCTCGGGCGGGCTGTACCGGGTGCGGCGCAGCCCGTCGCTGCTCGCGGACGTGCGGCCGGTGCTGGTCCGGACGCTCGTCGTCGGCGCGCTGGCCGCCGCGCTGCTGCCCGTCCTGACGCCCGGCGCGGCCCCGGCGCGGGCCGGGACGGCCGCGTGGCTGCTGATCGCGTCCGTCGCCGGCGTGCTCGCGCTGGCGGCCCGCGCGTTCGGGAACGCCGCGGCCCGCACCTACCGGTGCCGCCGGTCCCGCGCCCGCACGGCCCTCGTCGTCGGGACCGGCGCGACGAGCGACCACGTCGTCGACATCCTGTGCGCGCGCGGCGAGTTCGGGCTCGCCCCGGTCGGGCTCGTCGGGGCCGGCGGCCCGGACGCGGCGTCCGGCCAGCCGGTCCTCGGCGACGCCGCCGACCTGCCCGGCCTCGTCGAGGAGCACGGCGCCGACACCGTCGTGATCGTCGCCGAGGACGTCCACCCCGGCCGGCTCGACGCCGTGCTGCGGATCTGCTTCGGCCTGCCGTGCGAGACGCTGCTCGTCCAGCAGCCCTCGGACGTCGTGCCGGTCGCGCCCGCGCGGCGCGAGTACCTCGCCGGGCTGCCGTGCGCGCGCGTCGACTGGCGGCTGCGCGGCGCGGCGCCCCGGTTCGCCAAGCGCGCCCTCGACCTCGCCGTCGGCCTGGCCGCGCTGGTCCTGGCGGCGCCGGTGCTCGCCGCGTGCGCCGTCGCGGTCCGGCTCGAAGGCGGCCCCGGCGTGCTGTTCCGGCAGCGCCGGATCGGCCGCGGCGGCGAGGAGTTCGTCCTGCTGAAGTTCCGCACGCTCAAGCCCGCGGACGAGCAGGAGTCCGACACCCGCTGGACCGTCGAGGGCGACCGCCGGATGGGGCCCGTCGGCCGGTTCCTGCGCCGCACGTCGCTGGACGAGCTGCCGCAGCTGTGGAACGTCGTCCGCGGCGACATGAGCCTGGTCGGGCCGCGCCCGGAGCGCCCGCACTTCGTGGAGCAGTTCTCCCGGTCGTGCCCCGGCTACATGCTGCGGCACCGCGTCCCGGTCGGCATGACGGGCTGGGCGCAGGTGCACGGCTTCCGCGGCGACACCTCCATCGAGCTGCGGGCCCGCCTCGACAACCACTACATCGACCACTGGACGTTCGCGTCCGACCTGCGCATCCTGCTGCTGACGGTGCGGGCCATGCTGTGCCGGGACGCCGCATGACGGCCGCCGTCCCCCTCCCCTGGCAGAGGGCGCCGCGGACGTCCCGGCGCGCGCTCGCCGGGCTGCTCGCCCGGCCGAGCTGGCTGGTCGCGGCGACCGTCGCGTGCGTCGGCGTCCCGCCCGGCGGGGGCGGCGCGGCCGCGGGCGCCGACGGCGGGGTGCAGGTCACCGCCGGGGACTGCGCGAGCGCCGTCATGATCTTCGCGGCGGCGCTGCTGGTCGCGCGGGGGCGGATCGCGATGCCGCCCCGCGCGCTCTGGGCGTTCGCGCCCCTCGCCGCGACGCTCGGCGTGACGACCGTCGCCTCCCCCGACATCGCGTCCAGCCTGTCCGGGTTCGTGCGGGACGTGCAGATCTTCGTGCTGGTGCCGCTCGCCGTCGTGCTGCTCGTCCGGGACCGCCGCGACCTCGGGATCGTGTTCGGCGCGGTGCTCGGGCTCGGGCTCGGCGAGGCGCTGTACGGGATCTGGCAGGCGGCCACCGGCGCGGGCGCGTCGATCGGCGGCGCGAACGTCCGGGCGGTCGGCACGTTCGGCGCCGTCGACGTCATGGCGATGTCCGTCGTCGTCGGGTTCGCGCTCCTGGTGCTGACGGCGTTCACGCTGGTCGCGCCGCGTTACGGGGCCGCCGCGGTGCCGGTGGCGCTCGCCGGGCTCGGCGTGCTGGCGCTCGCGCTGCTGCTCGCGCTCAGCCGGGGGAGCTGGATCGCGCTCGCCGCCGCCGTCGGGCTGATGCTGCTGGTCTTCGACCGGTGGCTCGCGGTGAAGGCGGCGGTCTGCTGCGCCGCGCTCGGGCTCGTCGCGTTCGGGGTGCTCGGCGGCGGCGCGATCGCGCAGCGGTACGCGTCGATCGCCGGCTCGGTGAGCGCGCCGGACCAGTCCGTCAGCGACCGCTACGACCTGTGGGCCGCCGCCGGGCGGATCTGGGCCGACCATCCCGTCACCGGCGTCGGCGTGAAGAACTTCCCCGCCTACCGGGACACCTACGCGGGCATCGAGCTGTCGTCCGGCAGCGAGACCGACGACCCCGTCAACGGCTACACGCGGCAGCCGCTGCTGTCGCCGCACGACGAGTACCTGCTGATCCTGTCCGAGCAGGGCGCGCTCGGCTTCGCCGGGTTCGCCGCGCTGCTCGGCACGGTCCTGTGGGGACTGTGGACGCGCCGGGACGCCCGCGACCCGTTCTGGCTCATCGGCGCCGCGTTCACGGCGTTCCTGCTCGTCAACTTCCTGTACGCGGACATGGGCGGCCCGACCTGCGTGCTCACCGGCATCCTCCTCGGCGCCGCCGCCTGCCGCGCCTTCGGTCTCCGCCGCGCGCCCGGCACCGGGCCCGCAGGCGAGGAGCGCGGGTGACGGCGGGGGACGCGGCGCCCGGCGCGGCGCGGAAGGCGGCACAGGACGCGGCGCCCGGCGCGGCGCGAAAGGCGGCGCAGGACGCGGCGGCCTGCCCGGCGGACTGCGCGGCGCAGGACGCGGCGCCCGGCGCGGCGCCCGGCGCGGCGTCCGGCGCGGGGCGGGGCGTGTCGATCGGGCGGGCCGCCGCGCTGTCGGGCGTGCTCATCGCCGCCGGCACCGGCCTCGGGTTCCTGCGCGACCTCGTCATGGCGCACCGGTTCGGCGCGAGCGGCGCCACCGACGCGTTCCTCGTCGCCTGGACGATCCCCGAGACCGTGTCGCCGCTGCTCATCGAGGACGCCATGGCGCTGCTCATGGTCCCGGTCGTCACCCGGCTCCTCGCCGGAGGCGGCGGCGTGCGCGCCCTCACCGCGACGACCCTGCCCCGGATGGTCCTCGGTCTCACCGCCGTCACGCTGACGCTCGGGATCGCCGCCCCCGCCGTCGTCGAGGCGCTCGCGCCCGGGCTGTCCGAGCCGGGGCCCGCCGTCCAGTGCGTCCGGCTGACCGCCGTCACCGTCGTCACGTTCGGCGCCGCCGGGTTCATGAGCGCGACGCTGCGCGCCCACCACCGCTTCGGGCCGCCCGCCGCCATCTACCTCGCCTACAACATCGGGATCCTCGCGCTGATCGCCGGGTTCGCCGGGCTCGTCGGGATCATGAGCGCCGCGATCGGCGTCGCCTGCGGCAGCGTGCTCATGGTCGCCGTGCAGCTCCCCGCGTTCGTCCGCTGCCTGCGCGAGGACGCCGCGCCCCGGACCGGCGCCGCCGACCTGCGGCTCGGCCTCGCCGCCGTCGCGCCCGTCGTCGTCTACACCGTCACCCGCCAGGCGCAGGTGTTCGTCGAGCGGTTCATCGGCTCCGGCCTCGCCGCCGGGTCGATCTCGCACCTCAACTACGCGCAGAAGGTCGCGCAGGTCCCGATGGTGCTGTCGCTGCTGATCGTCACCGTGACGTTCCCGCGCCTCGCGCGCGCGTCCGCGGACGGCGACACCGGCGGCGTCGCCCGCCGCATCCGGCAGGACCTCGTCATCGCGGGCGGGCTCGTGCTGAGCGCGTCCGCGTTCCTCGTCGCCTTCGCGCCCGACGTCATCCGGGTGCTGTTCCAGCACGGCGAGTTCACCGCCGCCGACACCCGCGACACCGCCGCCACCCTGCGCGTCTACGCGCTCGGGCTGTGGGGCCAGTCGACCGTCGGGCTCGCCGCCCGCGCGTTCTTCGCGCAGAAGCGGCCGCCGTGGCGGCCCGCGGGCGTCCTCGCGGGCGGCCTCGCCGTCACCGCCGCCGTCTGCGCCGGGTTCGCCGCCCTCGCCGGGACGGCCGCGCTCGCCGCCGCCGACGCCGCCGGCATCACCGCCGCCGCCGTCCTGCTCCTCGCCGGGCTGCGCGCGCGCGTCGCACCGATCCCGCTGCGCCGCGTCGCCGCGGACCTCGCCCGGCTCACCGTCCTCGCGTCCCTCGCCGCCACCGCAGCGCTGCTCGCCACCGGGCCGCTGGGCGCGGCGCCCGCGATCGTCCGGCTCGCCGCCGGCGGCCTCGCCACCGCCGCCGCGTTCGCCGCGCTGATCGCCCTGGCGGGACGCGACCTCATCGCGCCATGGGGCATCCCATGGCCCACATGGAGGCCCGGCGCGTTCGCCCGCCGCGGCCGCACACCTTCCGGGGGAACCAGTGACCCAGCCGACCGAACCGGCGCCGGAGGCGGCGCCGACGACCAGGCCCGCACCGGCGGCCAGGCCCGCGCGGCCTCCGCAGGAGGTCGAACCGCCGCCGCTGGTGCTGATGTACCACTCGATCGATCACTACGATGAGGACCCGCACCTGGTGACCGTCTCGCCGCCCCGGTTCGAGCGGCAGATGGCCTGGCTGCGGGCCCGCGGCCTGCGCGGCGTCGGGATGGCGGAGCTGCTCGCCGAGCACGCCGGGGGACGCGCGCGCGGCCTCGTCGGCCTCACCTTCGACGACGGCTACGCCGACTTCGCCACCCGCGCCCTGCCCGTCCTCGTCCGGTACGGGTTCGGCGCCACCGTCTTCGCCGTGTCCGGGCGGGTCGGCTCGTACAACGCCTGGGACGACGGCCCCCGCAAGCCGCTCATGACCGCCGAGCAGCTGCGCACCGTCGCCGACACCGGCATGGAGGTCGCCTCGCACGGCCGCCACCACGTCCCGCTGCCCGAGGTCGACGACACCGAGCTGCGCGAGGAGCTCGAGGAGAGCCGCGCCGACCTCGAGGACATCACCGGCCGGCAGGTCACCGGCCTCGCCTACCCGTACGGGCGCGCCGGCGCCCGCGAGATCGACGCGGTCCGCGCCGCCGGGTACGACTACGCCTGCCACATCCGCCCGGACGAGCCGTCCCGGCACGCGCTCGGCCGCGCCTACATCGGCGACCGCGACGGCCCCCTGCGGCTGCGCGCCAAGCTCGTCCGGCACCAGATGCAGTGGCGGAGCCGCATGTGACCCGCGTCCTGCACGTCATCACCGGACTGGAGCACGGCGGCGCCGAGCACCAGCTCGCGCTGCTCCTGCGCCACCTGCCCGTGGAGTGCGAGGTGGCGACGCTGACGCGCGCGGGCGTGCTCGGCGACCGGATCCGGTGCGGCGGCGTGCCCGTCCACGAGCTCGGCATGCGCGGGAACCGGGACCTCGCCGCGCTGCCGCGGCTCGTCCGGCTGATCCGCGGCGGGCGGTACGACGTCGTCCACACGCACCTCTACCGCGCCTGCGTCTACGGCCGCGTCGCCGCCCGCCTCGCCGGGACGCCGCGGATCATCGCCACGGAGCACTCCCTCGGCGACGGGCAGATCGAGGGACGCCGCACCACCCGCGCCGTGCGGGCGCTCTACCGGGCGACCGAGCGCCTCGGCTCGATGACGGTCGCGGTGTCCCCGACGGTCGCGGCGCGGCTGCGCGCCTGGGGCGTCCCGCCCGGCCGCGTCACGGTCATCCCCAACGGGATCGACCCCGCCGCCTTCGCCTACGACCCGGAGCGGCGCGCCGCGACCCGCCGCCGCCTCGGCATCCCCATGGACGCCCACGTCGCCGGCACCGTAGGCCGCCTCGTCCCGACCAAGCGGATCGACCTGCTCGTCCGCGCCGCCGCCCGGACGCCCGATGCCCGCCTGCTCGTCGCGGGCGACGGCCCCGAGCGCGCACGGCTCGAACGGCTCGCCGCGGCGCTCGGCCTCACCGGCCGCGCCGTCTTCACGGGCCGGACGGACGACGTCGCGTCCGTCCTCGCCGCGATGGACGTGTACGCCGCGCCGTCCGCGCAGGAGACGTTCGGCGTCGGGGTCCTGGAGGCGCTCGCCGCCGGGCTCCCCGTCGTCCGCACCGCCTGCCCGGCCCTCGACGACCTGCCCCGCGACGAGGCGCCGCACGCCACCCGCCTGCCCGCCGCCGCCGGACCGGACGCCTGGAGCGCCGCCTTCGGGCGCCGCGCCGGACGGGTCCCGGTGCCGCCGGCCGTCCACCGCTACGCCATCGCGGAGCAGGCCGCCGGACTCGCCCGCCTCTACACCGGCGGCGCGCCGAGCGCCGGGCGGACGCGGCCCGCCCGCGAATCCATCCCGACCTGAGGGCACGAGAGAAGGGTCACCCGATGTCGCAACGTGACGCCACCAGGAAGCCGGCCGCCGGGAAACCGGCCCCCGGAGGCGGCCCGCCCGCGGAGGCCGCCGGCGCCGAGGCCGCCCGTCCCGACGCGGCCCGCACCAGGGGCGCTCGCGGCAAGGCCGAGCGCGCCCGGGCCGGCCACGGCAGGACCGGCACCGCCGAGGACGGCCGCCCCAAGCAGGGCCGCGCCAAGGCCCGCCGCGCCGCGCGCCGCGCCGCCGCGACGCCCGGCCGCGCCGCCGGGGCGGTCCTCGGCCGGCTGCGCGCTCCGCTCACCGCGTTCCTCCGCCGGTTCGGGCTGCTCATCGCGCTCGTGCTGAGCGGCTTCCTCGGCGGGCTCGGCTACGCCCTGTTCGCGCCGACCACCTACACCGCCACCGCCTACGTCCTCGTCGTCGACGACGGCGACGGCGGCCAGGGACCCGCCGCGGTCAGCTTCGCGCAGGCGTTCGGCCGCCTCGCGCCGCTGCCCGAGACCCTCGCCTACTCGTCCATCCCGCTGCCGGACGGCGCGATGGCCGCCACCCGCGACCACATCCAGTCGTCCACCTCGCCCGACACGCCGCTCATCAAGCTGGCGGGCAGCGCCGACACCCCGGCCGCCGCCGCCGCGTACGCCAACGCCGCCGCCGACGCCCTCGTCCGCTACGGCACCTCGCACCGCACCGACACCGGCGTCCGGGTCGCGCTGATGAGCATGGCCGCGACGCCGTCGGCGCCGTCGTCGCCGAACCCGCCGCTGGACATCGCCGTCGGCACCGCGTCCGGCGTGCTGCTCGCCGGGCTCGGCGCCGCCGTCCTCAGCGGGCGGCGCGGCCGAACCCATCAGCGGGGCCTGCACGACGCGTCCCGTCCGCCGCGCGGAGCCGTGCCGGGCCCCGCCGCCGAACCCGTGGAGGTGCACTCGTGACGCTGCCGAGCGCGATCCGCCCGAGCCGGGCCGCCGCGCCCGCCGGGGCATGGCAGGTGGAGGTGCGCCGCGACGAGGGCGCCCTCATCGAACTCGCCGGCGAGCTGCGCGACCTGTACGAGCGCAGCCCGGAGGCGACCCCGTTCCAGTCCCACGAATGGCTCAGCGCCTGGTGGGGTTGGTACGGCGTCCGGGGACGGCTGAGGCTCGTCCTCGTCCGCTACCGGGGCCGCCTCGTCGCCGCCGCGCCGCTGATGACCGCGGGCCGCTGGGGCTTCCCCGTGCTGGTGCCGATCGCCGACGAGCAGAGCGACTTCACCGACTTCCTGCTCGACCCCGCCTACGCCGACGGCGCCGTCGAGCACCTCGCGCGCGCCCTGCACGGCATGCGCGGCCGGTGCGCGATCGACCTGCCCGAGGTGCGGCCCGGCTCGGTCGTCCACCAGGTGATGCGGCGCTGGCCCGGACGGACGTGGCCGATGCCCGCGTCGGTGTGCATGGAACTGCCCTGCACCGACATCGCCGAGGTCATGGACCGGCTGCCGCGCCGCAGCGCCGGCAAGATGCGCGCGAAGCTCCGCAAGGTCGACGTCCGGGGCATCACCGTCGAGCCCGTCCCGCCCGAGCAGGCCGCGGACGCGATCGGCGCGCTGCTGGAGATGCACGCCCGGCAGTGGCGCGGCCGGCCGATGAACCCCGAGCACTCCCGCGAGCGGTTCCGCCGGCACCTGGCCGAGGCGGGCGCCGCGATGGTCCGTGAGGGCCGCGCCGCCGTGCTGCGGTACCACTGGGACGGGCGGCTCGTCGCGAGCGACCTCGTCCTCATCGGGCACCGGTTCGTCGGCGCCTACCTGTACGGGGCGATCCCGGAGTTGCGCGACAGCGTGGACGTCACGCTGATGCTGCTGCGCGAGGACCTCGCCCTCGCGCGCGCGCACGGCCGGCAGGCCGTCAACCTGCTGCGCGGCGAGGAGCCGTACAAGCTGAAGTGGCGGCCGAGGCGCGTGCAGAACCAGCGCATCGTCCTCGGCCGCGGCTTCCCGGCGTCCCTGTTCGCGGGCTTCGCCCTGGTCCGCGCGGGCCTCGCCGCCCGCGGCCACCACCGTCCCGCGACGGTGCCGCTGCCCACCCCGCCCCGCGACGACACGGCGAACGAACCCGCGCCGCACGAGCCGGTGCCGCACGAACCCGCGCCGCACGAACCCGCGCCGCACGAACCCGCGCCGCACGAACCCGCGCCGCACGAACCCGCGCCGCATGAGCCCGCGCCGCACGAACCCGTGTCGCACGAGCCCGCGTCGCACGCGGACGGGGCGCCCGGCGGCGCGAAACGGGACGAGGTGCCGCACCCGCGCGACGACGCGCTGCCGGTAGGCGACGACGCCCTGCCGGTGCGCGACGCGGGAGCGGGCGCGCGGAAGGGTGGGCAGTCCGGGCATGGCTGACGCCGCCGAGCCGCTCCGCGTCCTGCACGTCAGCCAGCCGAACGCCGGCGGCGTCGCCGTCTACGTCGGCCAGGCCGTCACCGACCAGCGGCGCCGCGGCTGGGAGGTGGCGGTCGCCTGCCCGCCCGGCGGGGACCTGCCCGCCCGGTGCGCGGCGGCGAGCGTGCCCTGGTTCAACTGGGACGCCGACCGCGCCCCCGGCCCGCGGACGCCGCTGGAGGCGCTGCGCCTGCGCCGCCTCGTCAAGGGCTTCCGGCCCGACGTCGTCCACCTGCACTCCTCGAAGGCGGGCCTCGCGGGGCGCCTGCGCCGCCTCCCGTCCGGGGTGCCGGTGATCTTCCAGCCGCACGGCTGGTCGTGGCTCGCGGCGACCGGGCGGCAGGACGCGGTCAGCCGGTGCTGGGAGCGGTTCGCGGCCCGCCGCGCCGGCGCGCTCGTCTGCGTCGGCGAGGGCGAGCTGCGGGCCGGGATGCGGGCCGGGCTCCGCGGCCCGTTCCGGCTCGTCCGCAACGGCGTGGACCGGCGCCGGTTCCGGCCCGCCGACGCGTCCGCCCGGCTCGCCGCGCGGACCCGGCTGGGGCTGCCCGCCGCCGCGCCGCTCGCCGTGTGCGTCGGCCGCGTGACCCGGCAGAAGGCGCAGGACGTGCTGGTCGCGGCGTGGCCCGCGGTCGCCGCCCGGTGCCCGTCCGCGCTCCTCGCGATCGTCGGGGACGGCGAGGACCTCGACGCGCTCCGCCGCCGCCCGGCGCCGGGCGTCCGGCTCGTCGCGGCCGTGCGGGACCCGCGGGACTGGCTGGCCGCCGCGAACGTCGTCGTGCTGCCGTCCCGCTGGGAGGGGCTGCCGCTGACCGCGCTGGAGGCGCTCGCCACCGGCCGGTCCCTCGTCGGGACGGACATCCCCGGCATCGCGGAGGTCGTCCGTCCCGGGCTCGGCGCTCTCGTGCCGGTCGACGACCCGGGCGCGCTCGCCGACGCGATGGCGGCGCGGCTGCTGTTCCCGGGGGTCGCGGAGCGGGAGGGCCGCGCGGCGGCGGAGGCCGCGGCCGGCTACGACATCGCCGAGACGGTCGCGCGCCTCGCCGCCGTCACCCTCGAGGTGGCGGGCCGGGGCGGAACGGCGCCGGACGGCGTGGCCCGCGAGCTCGCGGAGGCCGGGGACCTGGGCGTCGACGTCCTCGCCGGTTCGGAGGTCCTCGCGATGTCGGGCGCGGGACGCCTCGGCGGCGGGTTCACCGGCGGCGGGTGCACCGGCGGTTCGGGCGGCCCGGGCGGGGCGCTCGGCGGTGCCGGAGCCGGGGCGGGCGCCCCGGAAGCCGGTGCCGGGCCGCCCCCCGCAGGCGGCACGGTTCCCGCGGGCGGCACGGTTCCTGCAGGTGGCACGGTTCCTGCAGGCGACACGGCTCCCGACGGCGGCACGGCTCCCGCAGGCGGTACCGCTCCCGAAGGCACCGAAGGCGCCGTCCCCGGAGGCACCGTCCCTGAAGGCGCCGTCCCCGAAGGCGGGGCGGACTGCGGCGCGACCGCCGGGGGCGCCGCCGGGCCGGGCGGCGGCGCCGAGGGCGGCGGGGCGATGGGCGGCGTCGCGACGTTGCCCGACTCCGCGGGCGACGGCGCCGTCACGCCGCCGAACAGCTCGCGGTAGACCCGCGCCGAGCGCGGGTTGGCGCCGCATTCCCACACGCCGTGCGGGCAGTAGTCCGTGATCGACTGGTAGGCCACGTTATGCGACATGATCCAGTCATGCATTCCCTGGATATATTCGGGGTTGTCGGAGTTGCGGAACAGACCCCATTCCGGAAAGGAGATGGGCTTTCCGCGGGCCGCGGCGAAGTCCGCCTGGGCCTTCATCCCGTACGGCTCGTCGATGTAGTCCTGGAAGGACTCTCCGGGCGGCTGGTCATAGCTGTCGGAACCGATGACGTCCACCACGTCGTCGCCCGGATAGCACTCCGTCCACGGGACCGCGTCGTGGCCGCGGTTCGGCGCGAAATCGAACCGGAAACGCGCGCCGGGCACCGCGCGCATCGCCGCGACGATGCGCCGCCAGTACACCCTCCACGCGTCCGGGTCGGGCGCGCAGCGGCCGTCGTAGACGTCGCCGTTCATCTCCCAGCCGAGGACGATCACCGTGTCGCCCGCGTTCAGCGAGACCAGGTGCCGCGCGAGCGCCTGGTAGTGCCCGTCGAACGCGCCGGACGCGCCGCCGCGCAGCAGCGATGCCACCACGACCGGCTGCAGCCCCGCCTCGTTCGGCGCCATCATCGGCACGTTGACGACCAGCAGCCGGCGCGGGTCGGCCTCCCGCCAGCGCGTCCACGGCTGCAGGATCTGCGGGGGCCCCTCGACGTCGTCCCAGGAGTCGCCCGGCAGGTAGGTGCGCCCGACGGTGACCGTCGAGCCGAGCCAGCGCTGGAACCGCTCCACCCGGGCGACGCCCTCCGCACCCGAACCGAGAAACGCCCCCAACGGAACGTAATTGGCCGTTCTGTGCGCGGCCTGCGGCCGGAACCAGCCGACCAGAGTGGACGCGGCGAGCGCGACCAGGACGGCGGAGGCGAGCAATACCGGCGCGAACGGGAAGAACGCGGCGCGCCTTTTTCGCCGCGTTTCCTGCGGCCGCCGCCCGGTCGAATGGATATTCGCAGCTCGCATGCGTATCGTATGCCCGTTGGCGGCCGCAGCGAACGAATCGGCCAAGCGGCCGATCACAAAATTTACCTTGAAAGGGAAGGCACGCCGTGCGCCAAGACCCGCCGCCGGAACCGGCCGGCTGACCCGGATGTTCCTCGACACCCGCACCCCGCCGGGGCCGCTCCTGGACCCCGGGCTGCCCGTCCTGCTGCTGCGCACCGACCACAATTTCTTCCACCACGGAAGCCTCGGCGCGATCCGTTCGCTCGGCCGCGCCGGAGTGCCGGTGCACGCCATCCTGGAGGGCCGCGCCAGCCCGGTGTCCCGGTCCCGCTACCTGTACCGGGGGCATCCGTGGGCGCCGCCCGCCGAGCGCCCCGCCGAGCTGGCCGCCCACCTGCACCGGATCGCCGAGCGGATCGGCCGCCCGGCGCTGCTGCTGCCCGTCGACGACGCCGGCGCGCTGTTCGTCGCCGAGCACGCCGAGGCGCTCGCGCCCGCGTTCGTCTTCCCGCGCCAGGACCCCGACGTCCCGCGCCGCGTCGCGGACAAGTCGCAGCTCATCGCCGCGCTCCGGGAGCACGGCGTGCCGTGCCCGCAGAGCCGCACGCCGCGCAGCGCCGCCGACGTGGAGGACGCCGCCGCCGAGCTCGGCCTGCCGCTGATCGCCAAGTGGGCGCGGCCGTGGCGGCTGCCGCCGGGCATGCGCAGCACCACCGTCGCGCACACCCTGGACGAGGCGTACCGGCTGTTCGCGGCCGGGCTCCGGCGCGACCCGGACGGCGGCGCCGGCCCGCTGATCCTGCAGCGGCGCATCCCGAAGGCCGGCGGCGACTGGTTCTTCCACGGCTACTTCGACGCGTCCCTGGACTGCCTGTTCGCCGCGACCGGGCGCAAGCACCTCGCGCACCCGCCGCAGGCGGGCCACACGGTCGCCGGGGAGTGGACCCGCAACCCCGAGCTGGAGCGCCTCGCGGTGCAGACCGTGCGGACGCTCGGCTGCCGGGGCCCGGTCGACCTGGACTTCCGGTTCGACGCCGGGACCGGCGCCTACCATCTGCTGGACTTCAACCCGCGGATCGGCGCGCAGTTCCGGCTGTTCACCGACCGGCGCGGGCTCGACCTCGTCCGCGTCCTGCACCTGGACCAGTCCGGGCGGGACGTCCCGCCGGCGCTGCCTGCGTTCGGCCGCCGGATGCTGGTGGAGAACCACTACCTGCGGCAGTCGCTCGGGCGGCCGCTGCTGCGCGCGGGGACCCTCCGCCCGCTGCGCGAGGCCGACGAGCTGGCCTGGTACGCCGGCGACGACCTGCCGCCGTTCCTGGCCATGGGCGGGCAGAGCGTGCTGCGCGCCGCCGGGCGCGCGCGGGGGCGCGCGCCCCGCCCGGCCGGCCGCTGAGCCGGCCGGGCCGCATCACCGGCGGCGCCCGGGGAGGCGGCGCCATCACAGCACTGACACACATCGGGGGAACCAGAAATGACCGACTCGGTCAGCGACGTCGTCATCGTCGGCGCCGGGCCCTACGGCCTGTCGACCGCCGCGCACCTGCAGAACCTCGGGCTCGAGGTGCGGATCATCGGCACGCCCATGGAGTACTGGGCCACCAGCATGCCCGAGGGCATGCACCTGAAGTCCGAGCCGTTCGCGTCCAGCCTCGGGGCGCCGCAGGACGGCCTGCGCTTCACCGACCGCCACCCCGAGTGGCGGCTCGGCCAGCCGATCCCGCTGGACACCTTCGTCGCCTACGGCCGCTGGTTCGCCGAGCAGGCGGTGCCGGACGTCGAGGCCGGCCAGGTGGTGAAGGTCGAGCGGGGCGGCCCGGCCGGGTACGAGGCCACCCTCGCCACCGGCGAGGTGATCGCGTCCCGCACCGTCGTGGTCGCGGTCGGCGTCGGCCCGTTCGCGCACGTCCCCGAGGAGCTGGCGGGCATGCCGTCCTGGCTCGTCTCGCACAGCGGCGAGCACCGGGACCTGAGCCTGTTCGCGGGCAAGGACGTCGCGGTCGTCGGGGCCGGGCAGTCGGCGCTGGAGACGGCGGTGCTGCTCGCCGACGCGGGCGCGCACCCGCACGTCATCGCGCGGCGCGGCGAGATCGACTGGAACACGGTGCCGAAGGAGCACCGCACCCTCGGCGAGCGGCTGCGGCAGGGCCCGCGGTCCGGGCTCGGCACCGGGTACCGGACGTGGCTGTGGGCGGAGCGGCCCGGCGTCGTCCGGTACCTGCCGGAGCGGACGCGGCTGCGGCTGGTCCGCGAGACGCTGCCGCCCGCCGGGGCGTGGTGGCTGCGGGACCGGCTGGACGAGCGGGTCCGCGTGTCGGCGGGCCGGCGGCTCGTGAAGGCCGTCGAGCAGGACGACGTCATCGCGATCACCACCGTCGACCGGACGGGTCGGCGCCTCGTCGTCGAGGCCGAGCACGTGATCGCGGCGACCGGGTTCGTGCCGCAGGTGGAGCGGCTGAAGCTGCTGTCGCCGGAGCTGCGGGTGCGGGTGGACAGCCGCCTCGGCGCGCCGGTGCTCAGCGCCAACTTCGAGTCGTCGATGCCGGGCCTGTACTTCGCGGGGCTGGCGGCGGCGCCGACGTTCGGGCCGGTGATGCGGTTCGTGCACGGCGCAAACTTCGCGGCGCGCCGGATCGCCCGCCACATCGTCCACCGGACGCCCTCGGCGAGCGGCGCGGCGCGGCGGCCTGCGCCGGCCCTGGAGGCCGACCCGAGGTAGCGCCTGGACGGCGCCGGAGGGTGACGGTAGGCGCCGGGCAGAGGATCTTCCTCCCGGGGAGAAGAAATCTCACGGGGAGGAAGATCCTTCACCGGACGGGACGACGCCGGTGGCGCGCCGGGGCGGGCGCGCCACCGGCGCCCGCTTCCGCGGGGCCGCGCGGGCGGAGCGCGGCGGGATCAGCGCCAGTGCGGGCGGGCCCGGCGGCGGACCCGTTCGACCCGGGCGGTGGCGACGGCCCATTCGAGCCGGGACCACAGCGTCCAGAACCGGGTCCATTCCGGCCGGGTGCGCGCGAGGATCCGCTCCGGCCTGCGGAAACGGCGCGCGAGGCGGATGCCCTCGCGGCTGACCGAGTAGCGGACCGGGCGGGTCGCGCGGGGCGAGCGGGGTGCGGCGGCGGCGCGCGGGAGCACCGTCCTGCGCGGCGACCACGACCATGCGTTCACGGGGGAGGGGGCGGGCATGCGGTCGGCTCCTCGATTAGACGGCCACCTTGTCACCGAATGTAGCGCACTGGATACCGTGCGCCATGCTTCTCCCGGACATCGGTCCGGGACGCGGGTGCCGGGGTCCGCCCGGATCATCGGGGCAGCGAGTCTCGATAAAGCGGGCGAATTCCGGCTAAAACACTTTCCTTCGGTCGCGGAAACGGCTCATCGGAAAGCGAAATCCACGACCGGGTAAAGGATGGCAAAGACGCGCCGAGTCGTCCGGTAACGCGTCGGTGAACGCGCCCGGCGCGGTGCTACGGTCATGCCGACCGGCCCGGAACCGGACATCGAACGACGGCCCGACCAGGCCCGACGCGAGGAGTTTCCGCAGTGCGACGCCAACCGATCCGCCACGGGGCGAGCAGCCCCGATGTGCGGCGGCGCGCGCTCGGAACCGCGCTCGTGCGCGTCGCCGTCATCGCCGGATTCGCGTTCGCCGGATGGATCGCGCTCAGCTCCTTCAACCAGTCCGCTTACGCCGCCCGGAACGGCGGCGCGGAAACCGGAACCGCCGGCAGCGGAACCGCCGGCGGGAGCACCGCGGCCGGGGAGACGGAGCGGGCCGACCGGTGGAACCCGGTAAGCGACGCCGCCGGCGGCGCCTCCGGGCTCGACGGGCTCTCCACGCTCCGCCACTTCCGGTTCGCGGGCGGCCGCCCGACCGCCGGCACGCCCGGCGCCGTCACCGGCGACGTCCGCGAGGCCGGCCGGCGACCGGTCGCCTACCTGGGCGAGCGCGGGCGCGATGCCGCCGCCGACGGCGGCCACGTGGTCCGCAAGGTCGGCGGCACCGTGGACCGCACCGTGGCGAAGACCGCCGGCGCGGCCGGCGTCGCGCACCTGCGGCTGCCGGACGTCCCGTCGGACGACCACGGCGTCGGCCGGCTCGTGCCCGGCGTGGCCGCCCCGCACAGCACGGCGCACGGCGCGCCGAGGCCCGGCGCGGACGCGTCGTCCCGCCCTGACGGCGCGGCGCACGCGAAGGAGCACGGCGCCGCCCGCGCCCGCATCGCGGCGGCCGTGAAGAAGGCGGGCCACGCCTCCGCCGAGGCGCCGTCCGGGGCGCACCGCTCCGGCGGCCACTGCCGGGCGTGCGGCGACGGGCACCGCCTGCCCGGCGCGCCCGGGGCGCCGTCCGGCCAGGACGGCAACCCGCGCAGCGGCGCGCCGTCCGGCGGGCACCCGTTCGGGCCGTTCGCCGACCTCGGCTCCGCGCAGCGCCCGCAGGCGCCGCGCGCCCTCGACACCGGTGCCTTCCACCGCACCGCGCTGACCGACGAGGCGGCCCCGGGCCGTCCCTCGGTCGTCCCCGACTAGCACCCGCCACCGGGGCGTCGCGCGCATCCGCGCGGTCCCGTGCCGGAAGCCGCCCTCACCCGCCCGCGGGCCTCCCGCGCCGCGCGCCGGACGGCCGCTTCCCGCCCTCCCCTCGCCTCTCCACCGATCTTTCTCTCCGAACGGCACGGTCCTGGCCAGACCGCTGCCCGCTGCGCTCACCCGGACGGTGCACGCAGTGATCATCACCGATTCACCGATTCACCGAAAGAAGGAGCAACACCATGCGCATCTGGGCAAGGAACACCGGCCGCGCCGCCCTCGTCGCGGCGGGCTGCGTCGCGATGGGGACGTCCGGACTCGGCGCCCCCGCCTCGGCGGACAACCGCACCAGCGGGGACCTGTCCATCCTGGGCGGCAACCAGATCGTCGCGCCGATCTCGATACCGATCGACGTCAGCGGCAACGCCATCGGCGCCGCCGCCGGCATCGCCCAGGCCGGCTCGAAGGGCGGCGCGTCCGTCGAGCGGCGCGGCCGCGACGGCGGCGACATGCACACCTCGGGCAACCTGTCGATCGGCGGCGGCAACCAGCTCTACGCCCCGATCTCCATCCCGGTGGACGTCTGCGGCAACGCCGTCGGCGCCCTCGTCGGCATCGCGCGGGCCGGCTGCAAGGGCGGCGCCACCGTCAAGAGCGGCGGGCACCACCACCACAGCGGCTGGCGCGCCGGACGCGAGGCCACCGTTCCGGGCGAGCGCCAGGCGCCCACCGGTCCGGGCGGCCGCCAGGCGCCCGCGGCACCGGGTGGGCTCCAGGCGCCGACCGCGCCGGGCGAGCGCCAGGCGCCCGCCGCCGGCAACGGCCGCATGGGCGGCTGGGACGGCGGCTGGGGCGGCCACGAGCACGGCATGAAGACGTCCGGGAACCTGTCCATCCTGGGCGGCAACCAGGTGTACGCGCCGATCTCCGTGCCGGTGAACGTCTGCGGCAACGCCGTCTCCCTCATCGCGGGGATCACCCAGGCCGGCTGCAAGGGCGGCGCCTCCGTCGAGCGCAAGGGCGACGAAGGGCCGAACATGAAGACGTCCGGGAACCTGTCCATCCTGGGCGGCAACCAGGTGTACGCGCCGATCTCCGTCCCCGTGAACGTCTGCGGCAACGCGATCGGCGCGATCCTCGGCATCGCGCAGGCGGGCTGCAAGGGCGGCGCCTCCGTCACCAGCGGCGGCCACGAGCACCACGAGCCGCCGATCAAGCACTTCCCGAAGAAGCCGCACCACAAGCCGCCCTACAAGCCGTCCAAGCACCGCCCGGCGGCCGGGCACCACAAGCTGCCGTCCACCCTGCGGGGGACCAGCGAGCGGATCGCGATGGGCCCGGACTACCGCAGCGCCGACGGCCTGCCCGCCGTGCAGGACCTGCTGGGCAAGGTCGCCCGGATCGCCAGGCCGGTCGCGAACGTCACGCCGGGGCAGGTCGGCACGCAGCTGCCGCAGGGCGGCGAGGCGCCGGTCAAGCTGGGCACCGCGCTGACCCACTGAGTCATGACCGGCCCGGATGACGATCCGCGCGGCCGGCCGAGCCGACGGTGAAGGGGACGGCAGACGTGCCGCCCCCTTCCCCGCGTCCGGGCGGCGCGGCCCTCCCGTGCGGGCCGCGCCGCCCGGTTCCCGTGTCACGGGAGACGGAGACGGATGGTGGAGATCGAGACGATGGCGAAGACGATGCCGGAGACGAAGACGATGCAAGGGACGAAGATGGTGGACGACGGAAGGCGGGACGACGGGTCGTGGGTCGGCACGCCGCCGGGCGCGAGGGCCTCACGGGTGCCGGCGAGGGCGCTGCCCGCGGTGGCGTTCCTCGCCGCCGGATGCGTGGCGGCGGCCGGGACGCCGGCGGCGCACGCCGCGCCGGCCGGGACCCGCGCCGTCGCGGCCGCGCCGGGCCGGACCGCCGCCGCGCACGCCGCCCGGCCGCGGATCGGGAAGGTGATCGCCACCATCTCGATCAAGCGGATCCACCTGAAGATCAAGGTGCGGGAGGGCGTCTCGCGCCGCGTGCTCAGCAAGGGCGTCGGCCACTACCCGAGGACGGCCCCGCCCGGCACTCTCGGCAACACCGTCCTGCTGGGCCACCGCACCACGTGGCTGCACCCGTTCGGCGCGCTCGACCGGCTGCGGCGCGGCGACCGGATCGTCCTCAAGGCGCACCACAGGACCTACGTCTACCGGGTGCGCGGCAGGCACATCATCGTGCCGACGGACCGGCGCGCCCTCGAACCCGTGCCCTTCAAACCCGGAAAGGCGCCGAACGGCGAGTACATCACGCTCATCAGCTGCACCCCGAAGGGCTCGGACCGGCACCGCATCGTCGTCGTCGGGAAGATGGGGAAATGACGTCGCCGGGGGAGCGGAACGAACCGGCGCGGGATTCCGGTCAGGCGGACGACCGGGCCCCGTACAGCGCGATGAGCCCGTCGTAGTCGCCCTTCCCCAGGGCGGCCGGGTCGTCGTCGCAGGCCGCGACGGTCGGGGCCATCGTCAGCTTGGAATGCTGCGACCCTTCGACGTGCCCGAGGCCGAGCATGTGGCCCGTCTCGTGCGTCGTGACGGCCGCGGCGTCGTAGCTGCCCGCCGGGCAGAACGAGCCGTCCTGCGGGCCCGCCCACCACTTCTTCCCCTGCTCCTGGAGCGCGGTGTCGCTCTCGATCGTCGTCGGGCCCCGGAACCAGGTGCAGGTCGCCGCGAGGACGTCGGGCTCCGCGCCCGGCATCGCCTCCCAGCCCGAGACGTTCGTCCCGTCGCGGTCGCCGCAGACGGCACCGGCGGTCACGTTCGGCGCCTTGGTCGTCTGCCCCGCGTACTTCGCCGAGACGTCCGGCAGCGGCGCGAACGCGTGGGACGGAGTGCAGTCCGTCCTGGCCTCGAACACGTTGGAGACCCCGGCCGACACGCCCGACATCGGCAGGCCCGCCGTCCCCGGGTAGTAGTGCCACTCGATCGTGGAGCCCTTCGGCCACTTGCTCGGTTCCTGCTGGTAGGCGTCGTCCTTGCAGGCGTCCAGCGGCGCGCGGAACTCGCGCGGCCGGCCCTGCGGCACGCGCGTCCCGGTGGTGGTGAGGGTGATCTCGCCCTTCGCCTCGTCGACCCCGACGCGCAGCTCGGACGCGCCGTCGGTGCGCAGCGCGTGCGCGGTCACCGAGGTGCCGTCGGCCGGGACCGTCGCGGCCAGCCCGTTCTCGCCGCGCACCACCCGGCCGCGCAGGTCGCACTCGGAGATCCTGATCTTCTGCGGCATCGCCCGCGCGGTGAGCGTCCCCTCCGGCGCGCACCAGCCCGGCGGGCGCCGGTCCGGCGACGGCTCGGCGGCCCCGGCGGCGACCGCCCCCGCGGTGATCGCGCCCCCGGCGACGGTGCACGACAGGGCGGCGGCGCGCCAGGCGCCGGTGCGCCGCCCGCGTCCGGCGGGCGTGACGTCGTCCATGCCATTTCTCCGATGTGTCGGTACAGCCTCTCGCGCTCCAGCCGTCAGTCTTTCGCGGCGCCGGAAAAGGCAAACCGGCACAGGCTAAAATGATCACCACATTGGGAATAGCGCCATTGTCAAAAAGGCGGCCATCTGCGCATCTTCCGGAAAAAGGGTGGACGGGGCGGCCGGTGCCGCACGGTCAGGGTCGGGCAAATCGCCGTCCATCATTCGGTAAACGCGTTTACCGGTGCGCAGTACGGAAAAATCAGGAGGTAATCAGGCAACTCGGGGGTGTTCAACGTGCAGACGCAGACACAGGTGCGGGAACTCATGGGCATGAGCGTGACCGACACCCACGGCGCCAAGGTCGGCACGGTCAAGCAGGTCTACCTCAACGACGACTCCGGCGCGCCGGAGTGGGTGACGGTGCACACCGGATGGTTCGGGATGCGGGAGAGCTTCGTCCCGCTGTCCGGCGCCCGCAAGGCCCAGGACATGCTGCAGGTCCCCTACGACAAGGAGACGATCAAGGGCGCGCCCAACGTGGACGCCGACGAGCACCTCTCGCACGCCCAGATCGTCGACCTGTACCGGCACTACGGCGTGCGCCCGCCGAGCGGCCGCCGCACGGAGGGCGGCGAGGGCACGGCCGAGGGACGCGCCGAGGGCGGCACGGGCCGCGGCGCGGACATGGGGACGGCCGGCGACCGGGGCGTGGCCGGCGAACAGGGCACGGCCGGCGAGCGGGCCGCGTCCGGCCAGGGCACGACCGGCGAGCAGGGCAGGGCGCCGTCCGGCATGGCCGACACCGCCGGAACCGCGGGCACCTCGGGCACGTCCGGCACCTCCGCCGGCGGCACCGGGACCGCGGGCACCGCCGGCGCCGCCGGGATGGCCGTCCACCCCGAGCGGGACAAGCGCGGCGAGCCGCTGCCCGCCCAGCCCGGCGCCCCGATGACCGAGATCACGCGGTCCGAGGAGCGGCTGCGCATCGACACCGAGCGCCACGAGTCCGGCCGCGTGCACGTGCGCAAGTGGGTGGAGACCGAGATGGTCGAGCGGACCGTCCCGGTCAGCCACGAGGAGATCAAGATCGACCGGGAGCCGATCACGGACGGGCGGCCCGGCGTGCAGGTCACCATCACCGAGGACGACCAGGAGATCATCCTCTACGAGGAGCGCCCGGTCGTCGCCAAGGAGACCGTTCCGGTGGAGCGCCTCCGGATCCGCACCGAGCAGGTGCAGGACGAGCAGACCGTCCGCGGTGAGCTGCGCAAGGAGCGCGTCGAGGTCACGCGCGACGACGGCACGCACGCCGAGCACGGCGAGGGCGGCGGGCGCCACCAGGGCTGAGTCCCGGTCCCGGTCCCGCATCGCACCGCCCGACACGTAGCCCGACACGCCCGGTATCGCCCGGCACCTCCGAGTCCCCGGACCGGACGCGCCCGGTCGGCCATCCACCCGCAGGCCGGCCGGGCGCCCCGGCGTGCTCGCCTCCGTCCGGAACGGTAATGAGCGTACGATTCCGGACATGCCGACCGTCGCGCTCGCCGTCAGCGAAGGCATCACCCTGTTCGAGGTCGCCGCGCCCTGCGAGGTGTTCGGCGTCGACCGCGGCCTCGCCGACCCCTGGTACGACTTCACCGTCTGCGCCCCCGCGTCCGTCCGGCTCGGCGGCTGGTTCCAGGTGGACGCCCCGCGCGGGCTCGACGGCCTCGCCGCCGCCGGCACCGTGATCGTCCCGGCCTGCCGGAACGTCCTGGAGGAGCCGCCCGCGGACCTCGTCGCCGCGGTCCGCGACGCGCACGACGCGGGCGCCCGGGTGGTGTCGATCTGCACCGGCGCGTTCGTCCTGGCGGCCGCCGGGCTGCTGGACGGGCGCCGCGCCACCACCCACTGGATGCACGCGGCGCGCCTCGCCGAGCTGTACCCGCGCGTCGAGGTCGACCCCGGCGTGCTCTACATCGACGACGGGACCGTGATGACGTCGGCGGGCAAGGCCGCCGGCATGGACCTGTGCCTGCACATCGTCCGCCTCGACCACGGCGCCGCCGTCGCGAACGACCTGGCGCGGCGGCTCGTCGTCCCGCCGCACCGGCCCGGCGGGCAGGCCCAGTACATCCCCGCGCCCGTCGGGCCCGGCCGCGAGCACGCCCTCGCCGGCCTGCTCCCGTGGGCGCTCGCCCGGCTGCACGAGCCGCTGACCGTCGAGGACCTTGCCCGCCGCGCCGGGATGAGCTCCCGCAACCTGGCGCGGCACTTCCACGCCGTCGCCGGGACCACGCCGCTGCGGTGGCTGCACGCCCAGCGCGTCCGCCGCGCGCAGGAGCTGCTGGAGACGACCGACGACGGCGTCGACCTGATCGCCGACCGGACCGGAATGGGCACCGCGGCCACGCTCCGCCGGCACTTCCACCGCGCCCTCGGCGTCTCGCCGGACGCCTACCGGCGCACGTTCCGCGCTTCGGCCCTTCCCAGCTGATCACCCGGTCCGTTCCGGGGCGGCGCCGGTGCGGGGGTCTCCGGTGTGGGAATCTCCGGTGCGAAGGGCTTCGGTGCGAGGGGCTTCGGCGCGGGACCGTCCGGTGCGGGCCAGTGTGGCGAGGGTCAGCGCGGCGAGGCCCGTCATGGCGAGCAGGAGGACGGGCGGCGAGGCGAGCCGTCCGGCGGCGGCCAGCGGGAACGGCACCGCGAAGCCGACGTAGGAGACGGCCTGGTAGACCGACGTCAGCGCGGCGAGACGCCCGGGGCGGGCGAGCCGCTGCACCTCCTGCAGCCCGCAGACCTGGCAGCACCCGTACGCCGCGCCGAGCACCAGCGCCGCCGCGACCACCAGGACCGGGCCGGACGCGGCGGCCGCGCACGTCGCCACGAGCATCCCGGCGGTGACGAGGCCCAGCGCGGTCATGAGCAGCCGCCGCGGCGCGTGGACCCGGCGGGCGAGCGGCTGGACGGCGATCCCCGCCGCCGCCGTCAGCGTCGTGACGGCCGCGCCGAACACGAGGGCGTGCCCGCCGAGACGGTCGCCGACCAGCCCCGGAAGGTACGCGAGCGCGACCGACGCGGACCCGAACACCCAGGGCGCCAGCGGCACCACGACCGTCAGGAACCGGTGCCCGAGCGCCTCGGGGACGCGCAGCGCGTCCCGGAGGCGGTCCGGCGCGTCCGTCCGGCGGCCGGTCTCCGGGGCGCGGGCCGCGAGCGGCAGCGCGAGGCAGGCGAGGAGCAGGTGCGGGACGTACGGCGCGACGGTCGGGGCGGGCGCCCACTGCGCGAGCAGCCCGGCGACCAGCGGCCCGAGCCCGAACCCGGTGCTCATCGCGACCGTCAGGCGGCGGGGCGCCGCGCCCGCCGCCGTCGCCGGCAGCTCCTTGATCCAGGCCGCGCCGGCGCTGAACGCGGCGCCGCTCGCGGCGCCCGCGACGAGCCGCCCCGCGAACAGCCAGCCGGCGCCCGTCCCGCCGAGGACCAGCAGGACCGTCCCGGCGGCGGACGCGGCGAGCGCCGGGACGAGCACGCGGCGGCGGCCGAGGCGGTCGGAGACCGGACCGCCGAGCAGCAGCCCGGGGACGAGCCCGAGCACGTACATGCCGAACGTGGCCTGCACGGTCGTCGCGGAGAGGCCGAGCCTGGCCCGGTACAGCGGCAGGAGCGGCGCGAACTGCTGCGCTCCCCACCCCACCGTCGCGACGGCGAGCCCGGCCCTCCACCAGGACCGCCCGCCGATGCCGAAGTCGTTCATGGCGCCATGCTCCGCGGCGGGACGGGCGCCGCACGAGCGGCTGGAACGACGACCTCCGCGCAGTTTCGGACACCGCGGTTCCGGACGCCGCGGGGCGGTCGCGGTCGCGGCGCCGGAGGGGGCGCGCGGCCGGGTGTGGCCACTGCGCCGGGACGGGCGGCCGGGGCGGCGCGCGGCCGGGCAGCGCGAAGGCGAGCGGGGCGACCGGCGCCCGACCCCGCCCGACCGGCTTATTTCGGCCAATGATTTAAATAGTGAATTTAGTCGTCGTCAAGCCGTCCGCCCCATGCTTCGATCAAGATCATCGGGACCCGGCGGGGGCTCCTTGACAGGTGATCAAGGCCGGGAGAGGTTCCTTCTGACGCTGAAGCCCGCCGCAGGGGTCATGGCCGTCCGGGCGCGCCGTGACCCCGTCCGCCCACCCGCGGACACGGGCGGGCGCGCGGTCCACCGGGCCGCGCGCGCCGTCGTCGCCGTCACGACCCAGGAGGGACCTTGCGACACCCCCACACCCGAACGGCCACCCGGATCAGGCGTTCGCTGATCGCGCTCGCGGTCGCCGCCTCCGCCGTACCCGCGGCGTCCGGCCCGGCCCTCGCGGACGCACCCGCCTCCGCGCCCTACCTCAACCCGCGGCTCCCCGTCGCCCAGCGCGTCTCCGACCTGCTCGGCCGGATGACGCTCGAAGAGAAGATCGGCCAGATGACGCAGGCCGAACGCGGCGCCATCGACTCCGACCCGAGCCAGATCACCGGGCTCGCGCTCGGCTCGGTGCTGTCCGGCGGCGGGTCCGTGCCGGCCGACAACACCCCGTCCGGCTGGGCCGACATGGTCGACCGGTACCAGGCCGCCGCGCTCAAGACCCGGCTGAAGATCCCGCTGCTGTACGGGATCGACTCGGTGCACGGCGACAACAACCTCGTCGGCGCCACGGTCTTCCCGCACAACAACGCGATGGGCGCCACCCGCGACCCCGCACTCGTCCGCGAGGAAGAGCGGATCACCGCCACCGAGACGCGCGCGACCGGCCCGCAGTGGGTGTTCGCCCCCTGCATCTGCGTCTCCCGCGACCTCCGCTGGGGACGGACGTACGAGTCCTTCAGCGAGGACCCCGCGCTCGTCATGCAGATGGAGACCGCCCTCGAAGGCTTCCAGGGGCGCACCACCAAGGACCTCGCCGACCCCACGCACGTCCTCGCCACCGCCAAGCACTACGCGGGCGACGGCGACACCAAGTACGGGTCGTCCACCAGCGGCACCTACACGATCGACCAGGGCGTCACCATCACCGACCGCGCCCACTTCAACAAGATCGACCTGGCACCGTACGTGCCGGCCGTGCGCAAGTACCACGTCGGCAGCATCATGCCGTCGTTCTCCAGCGTCGACTGGACCGAGGACGGCGTCGGCAACCCCGTCAAGATGAGCGCCAGCAAGGAGCTGCTCACCGACGTCCTCAAGAAGAAGATCGGGTTCGACGGGTTCCTGATCAGCGACTGGGAGGCCATCCACCAGCTCCCCGGTGACTACGCCGCCCAGGTCCGCACGGCCGTCAACGCCGGCATGGACATGTTCATGGAGCCCTACAGCGCGCCCCAGTTCGAGCAGACCCTCCTCGCCGAGGTGAAGGCCGGACGCGTCGCGACGTCCCGCATCGACGACGCCGTCGCCCGCATCCTCAAGGCCAAGTTCGAACTCGGGCTCTTCGAGCACCCCTACACGGACCGCACCAACATCAAGTCCGTCGGATCGCCCGCGCACCGCGCCGTCGCCCGCCGCGCCGTCGCCGAGTCGCAGGTGCTGCTGAAGAACTCCGGCGGCGTCCTGCCGCTGAAGAAGTCGCAGCGCATCTACGTCGCCGGCGTCAACGCCAACGACATGGGCAACCAGGCCGGCGGCTGGACCGTCACCTGGCAGGGAGCCTCCGGCAACACCATTCCCGGGACCACGATCCTGCAGGGCATCCAGCAGAACGCCAAGAACGTCACCTACAGCGCCGACGCCTCCGCGCCCACGGCCGGAAGCGACGTCGGAGTCGTCGTCGTGGGCGAGACGCCCTACGCCGAAGGCGTCGGCGACGTCGGCAACGGCCACACCCTCAACCTGTCCGACGCCGACAAGGCCAACATCGACAAGGTCTGCTCCGCCATCAAGAAGTGCGTCGTCCTGGACGTCGCCGGGCGGCCGCAGATCGTCACCGGCGAACTGCCGAAGATGGACGCGTTCGTGATGTCGTGGCTGCCCGGCAGCGAGGGCGCCGGCGTCTCCGACACGCTCTTCGGGAACCGCCCGTTCACCGGCCGCCTGTCCTACACGTGGCCGCGCAGCGAGTCCCAGGAGCCGATCAACGTCGGCGACAAGAACTACGACCCGCTGTTCCCCTACGGCTACGGGCTCCGCACCCACCGCTGAGCCGCCCGCCCTTCCGGCGCCGCGGGCTTCCCGCCCCGGCGCCGGAAGGCCCCGGCGTCCCCGCGCCATCGCCCGCACGAGCACTGCCCGCAACGACCGGTGGCCGCCCATCGGCGCGATCGCCCGTCGCTCCGGCCCGCGTGAGGTGCTGAGCGCCCCGTGACCGACTCGCCCGAGGAACAGCTCCTAGCCGGCGGACTGCGGAAGGCTCTCCCTGGCCTTCGCGTAGTCGCCCGTCGGAGCGCCCTCGTCGCGGCGGTAGACCAGGTGCACGACGCCGGTCGTGAAGGTCTCCGACGAGATGAGCGTCAGCGGCAGCGGCGCGTCCATGTCCTCGAACAGCCGCATCCCCGTGCCCACGGCGATCGGATGGACGAGCAGGTGCAGCTCGTCGAGGAGCCCTGCCGCCAGCAGCCGGCGGACGAGCGACACCGACCCGCTGATCGCGATGCCCGACGTCGACGGTTCGTCCTTCAACGCCGTCACGGCCTCGATGAGGTCGCCCTTGAGCTGCTCGGAGTTGCGCCAGGCGAATTCGAGCTCCCGCGTGGACACCACGATCTTGCGGGCGTCACCGAGCTTCTTGGCGAAGGCCGCGTCCTCGGCACCGGCCTTCTCCCGGTCCGGCCACGCACCCGCGAAACTGTCATAGGTCCGGCGGCCGAGCAGCAGGGTGTCTGCCGAGCGCATCTGGGCGTCGACGGCCTCGCCCATCTGCTCGTTGAAGTACGGGAAGTGCCAGTCCTGCGGGTTCTCGACGACTCCGTCGAGCGAGATGAACAGCCCTGCGGTGATCTTCCGCATCCTGGTGCTCCTTGGACGATCGCGATATTTCACGGTGCTCACAGGGTTCGACCAGCGCCGTCCCTGGAACTCATCGGTCGCCGGCAAGGGGAGAGGCCCTCCGGACCGGGGAGCGCTGTTGAGGCGTGGGGCGTTGCTGGGGCTGCCAAGAGGAGGTGGGCCGGGTGCGTGAAGGAGCGGCAACCGGCGAGCTTGCCCGAGGCAGCGCGGTGTGAGGCCAGGTGCGGTGTGAGCCAGGGCTGGTGGGGCTCGATGGTGGAGGCGGCGTGGGGGCGGAGTGGGGGCGAGGTTGTGGGGCGTCCTGAGGGGAGGCCATAGGCGAGGCGGGGCCAGACGGTGCCGCAGGCGGGGCGAGACGGTGCCATAGGCGGTATGAGGCCAAGGGCGGCGTGAGGCCAGGGGCGGTGTGAGGCCAGGGGCGGTGCGGGGCGGGATGGTGCCCAAGACGTGGGGGGCGGCGGTGTGGGGGCGGCGAGGTGCCGAGGTGCCGAGGTGCCAAGGTCGGAGATCGGTGTGCGGGTTCGAAAGTCTTCAATATGGATGTTCGAGAGATTGGCAAGAGGGGTGTTCGGGTGGTGGGGTGGCGCTGGCGTACGGGGCCGCCCCTCCAAAGTCAAGGGCGCCTTCGGCGTCGCTTCGCGATGGACTTCGTCCACCCTTGACTTTGGAGCCTCTGCGGCCCCTGAGGCAGCGTTAAGGGGCAGGCTCCGCCTGCCCCGCCCCGGGTCGCGCCACCCCACCACCCCCTTCCGTAAGATGCGAATCCCCCTCCTGGGAAACGTCCCGAAGGGCCCACTGCCTTTCCCGCCGAAAAATACCGGATGGAATGTGCCGTGAACGGCCATGAATGTCGGTCACACAGGGTACTATTTACGTATGCAATCAGTGACGGTCGAGCTTGAGGCCGCGTCCACCATGGAACTGGTGAACGCGCTCTCAACCATCGCCACTGAACTCGCCTCGCGAGAAGCCCCCGAATCAGCTGCCGCGTGCCTGGAGCTTGCCGAAGCCCTCGTGGCCGCCTCCGATAAGCAGGAAAGTGCGCTCGCCGCATTCATCGGCCGAGTCGACGCCACCAAAGAGCAGGCCCGGTGGGGATATCCCTCCACCCAAGCATGGCTGCGGTCCCGGCTGGGCATGCGCGACAACCGCGCCAAGGAGCGCCTGATTCTTGCCCGGCAGCGGCGTCGCCTCCCGCAGGTGGTTGAGCAGCTCGCAGCCGGGGAGCTGTCCTACGGTTACGCCGTCACCGTCGCCGACTCGGTCTCACGTTTGGACGACCACGACTGCGCCGAGGCCGAGGCGACCCTGCTCGGGTTCGTCGACCAGGGCTTCTCCGCCGGGAAGGTCGCCGCGTTCGGCCGCCGCATCCGCGACCTCATCGCCGAACGCGACAACACCGAAGACGCCCCCGATGAGGATTCTCGGCGCGGCTACGACAAGTCGTGGCTCACCACCACTCGTTCACTGGACGGCGGCCGGTATGTGAAGGGGTGGCTGAACCCTGAGGACGCCGCGATCTGGGACGGCACCCTGGCGCCGCTGGCCAAGCCGGCCGGGCCTGATGACCACCGCGACCTCCCCGAACGCACCGCAGCCGCCCTCTCCAGCGTCCTATCCGGCGGGCACAAAGCCTCCAAGGTCACCGTGATCTGCGACCTGGAGACCCTGACCGGCGGCAACGCCCCGGCCCGCCTCACCGACGGCACCCCCATCCCCGCCGCCCAGGCGCGACGCATCGCCCTGGCCGCCGGGGTATCGCCCCTGCTCCTCGGGCGCGGAAACACCCCGCTGTACCTGGGCTATCGGGAGCGGTTCGCTTCGGCAGCACAGCGGCAGGTGCTGGAGACGCTCTACTCCTCGTGTGCGGTGCGAGGCTGCGAGGTCCCCGGGACACTGTGCGAGATCGACCATGTCCACGGGTGGGCACTCGGGCGGTCGCCGACCGACATCGATCAGCTCGCACTCGCCTGCGGATGGCACAACCGGTTCAAACACGCCAACCCCGACCAGATCCAGATCACCAAGGATCACGACGGGCGGTACGTCTACCGGCTACTCCCACCAGCCGACGCCAGAGGACCCGCGACCGAGGCCGGACCACCGGGAAGCATCGGCCCACCCGACAACCCCGCGCTCGACTGGGCCGCATAACCGCACCACCCCGCCACACCGGACCCGGTCATGCCCTGCGCCGGTCTACCGCCCGCATCCACCCCGGTGACGGGCGGCCCCGGCATGCCCACACCACAGACGACGGGCGGCCCCTCACACCGGGCCGCGCATGCCCCACCAGACAGCCCGCAGCGAAACCACCCCAGCCAACCCGGCCACTACTACACCGCCCAACAGCACCGATCGCCCCACGCCACCCTGGACCGGGACCGCATAACCACCCCGCCCCCGCGCAACGCCGCACCCGGCCATGCTCGCCCATGCCCGGCGCCGGTCCATTCGCACCTATCCGCATGACGGGCGAGTTGGCCTCCCCGCATGAGATCGCGATACCGCTGCAATGGCCGAGACCGCCCCGGCGAACGCAGCGCGCTTGCCCTTCGGCTCCCGTACTCTTCTTCGCACCTTCCAAAAGGACTTGGTTCCTTACGGAAGGGGGTGGTGGGGTGGCGCGACCCGGGGCGGGGCAGGCGGAGCCTGCCCCTAACGCTGCCTCAGGGGCCGCAGAGGCTCCAAAGTCAAGGGTGGACGAAGTCCATCGCGAAGCGACGCCGAAGGCGCCCTTGACTTTGGAGGGGCGGCCCCGTACGCCAGCGCCACCCCACCACCCGAACACCCTTTTCGCCGATTGTCGTGCTACCCGTAACAAGGTCCATGGTTCATGATCCATCTGCTGGCAGGCAAGGCCAATACGATCCTCAGATGCAGGAACGCCCCAAAAGCCTCCGCGCTCTATTGTTCGAACCATGAGATAGCTATTATCTAATGTACCTTGTGCTGCTTGAACATTAAGAATGTTCGATGCCCGGCGCCCTCAGGAAGTCCTCAATCTATATCCACAGCCTGTGGATCCGACTGAGGGGGCCGACACACGGCAGGGCAAGGCAAGGCAAGGCAGGGGCGGAGTCGCTACGTGAGCACAAAGACGACCTCCGGCCCCGATCATTTCAGGCCGTGGCAGTCGGGGCAGTCGGGGTCGTCGTCGCGGTCGTGATGGCTTCGAATGCCTGGGGCAGGTCGGTGATGCCGTCGGAGGCCAGGAAGTGGCCGGCGCCGGGGACGGCCTCGGCGGTCGTCCCGAGCAGCTGTGCGAGGCGGTCGGTGTGGCCGGTCGGGACGTACGGGTCCGCGTCCGAGCGGAGGATCGTGAGCCGGTCGATGCGGGCGGCGAGGCCCTCGACGTCGCAGCCGTCCGCGATGTAGGCGTCCAGTTCCGGGAGGGCGGGCAGCGGGTCGACGAAACCGGCTACCAGCACGAGGGTGCCGAGACGCCAGGGGGACGGGAGCGAGCGCAGGTGGCGGAGGACGGTGAGGCAGCCGAGGCTGTGCGCGACGATGACCGAGCCCTCGTCGGGGGTGCCGACGTCGGCGCGGACGGCGTCCGTCCACTCGGCGGGGTCGGGGCTCTCGGGGGTCGGGAGGGCCGGGATCGTGGTGGGGACGCCGGCCTGCCGGAGCCGCTCGGCGAGCCGGCCGAACCAGTGGTCCGCGGGGGTGGCGCCGTAGCCGTGGACGATCGACGCGCGCCGCCCGGATGTCGGGGTCGTCATGCCACGGGACCGTAGGGCCTCACATCAGTGTGAGGGTCAAGCCGGTGGCGGGCGGGCCTGATTTGGGTTGGCTTCTTCGGGGATGAACGGGGGCGGCTAAGGAGGGACGGTGGCGGAGACGGGCGGGACGGCGTTCGTGCTGGGCGGCGGGGGCGTGCTCGGTGCGCACGAAGTGGGGATGCTGCGGGCGCTGGAGGAGGCCGGGGTGCGGCCCGACCTGGTGGTGGGGACGTCGATCGGGGCGCTGAACGGGGCGTTCGTCGCGGCGGACCCGGAGACGGCGGTGGGGCGGCTGACCGGGGTGTGGTCGCACGACGCGGCGCGGGAGGTGTTCGGGGCGCGGGTGTGGGAGCGGTTGTGGACGCTGGCGCGGTCGGGGACGCATCTGCATTCGGCGGAGCCGCTGCGGCGGATGCTGGAAGGGCTGCTGCCGGTGCGGGAGTTCGAGCAGATGGCGGTCCCGTTCCAGTGCGTCGCGGCGGGGATCGAGACGGCGATGGGGCACTGGTTCTCGCAGGGGCCGGTGATCCCGGCGGTGCTGGCGTCGTGCGCGGCGCCGGGGCTGCTGCCGCCGGTCGAGGTGGACGGGCGGCACTACTTCGACGGGGGGCTGGTGCACAGCATCCCGGTGGGGCGGGCGGTGTCGCTGGGCGCCACGAGGATCTACGTGCTGCACGTGGGGCGGGTCGAGCGGGCGCTCGTGCCGCCGAGGTGGCCGTGGGAGGTGGGGATGGTCGCGTTCGAGATCGCGCGGCGGCACCGGTTCTTCGAGGAGATGGCGGCGCTGCCGGACGGGCTGGAGGTGCACGTCCTGCCGGCGGGCGGGAAGCGGCAGAAGGCGGGCGTCGACTATTCGCAGATGCGGTACCGGGACGCGTCGGGGATCGCGGGGCATATAGAGCGTGCCTACGCGGCGTCGATGAGGTATCTCGAAGAGCAGGTATGAGATGGTGCCGCCCCCCGTCGTCCGGCGGTTGGTCTGCACGCCGGTGCTGTTCCTGCTGACCTTGCTGGTCGTGGTCGCCTTCCCGTTCGTGTGGTTCTTCGGGACGCTGCTCGGGAGGAAGCGCAGGCGGGTCGTCCGGTTCCTGTGGTTCGCGCTGGCGTGGGGGACGCGGGAGTCCGCGGCGGTGCTGGAGTGCGCGTGGCTGTGGTGCACGGGGCGCGGGCATGACGAGCGGCATTACGACGTGATCCGCCGTTACGTGGCGGCCCTGTACGCGGTGGCGGGGCGGCGGCTCGGGCTGCGGGTCGAGGACGAGGGGAGCTGGGACGGGTCGGGCGGGGACCGGCCGCTGATCGTCCTCAGCCGGCACGCGGGGCCGGGCGACGCGCTGATCCTCGTCCATCACCTGCTCACCGGATACCACCGGCGGCCGCGGGTGGTGATGAAGGGGGAGCTGCAGCTGGATCCGTGCATCGACATCGCCGCGAACCGGATGCCGAACGTGTTCGTGCTGCGCGGCGGCGCGACGGAGCGGATCGGGCGGCTGGCGGAGGGCCTCGGGCCGCGGGACGCGCTGCTGATCTTCCCGGAGGGCGGGAACTTCTCGCCGGAGCGGCGGCGCCGGGCGATCCGCCGGCTGGCGCGCCGCCACCGGCGGCGCGACGCGGTGCGGGCGGCGCGGCTGCGGAACCTGATGCCGCCGCGGCCCGGCGGCGTCCTCGCGGCGATCGACGCGGCGCCCGGCGCGGACGTGGTGTTCGTCGCGCACGTGGGCCTCGACCGGATGGCCTCGGTCCGGGACATCTGGCGGCGGGTGCCGCTGACGGAGCCGGTCCGCGCGCGGTGGTGGCGGATCCCCGCCGAGGACGTCCCGGAGGGGCGGGAGGCCCGGATCAACTGGCTGTACGCGCAGTGGGAGCGCGCGGACGCGTGGATCACGGCGCACCGGTGATCCGGGATAAGCCGTTGACGCGGTCAATAGACTCCGGGGCATGGCGGACGAGGGGACGGTGCGGGTCGATCTGTGGATCTGGTCCGTCCGGCTGCTGAAGACGCGGTCGATGGCGACGACGGCCTGCCGTGCGGGGCACGTGCGGGTGAACGACGAGCGGGCGAAGCCGGCGACCGCGGTGAAGATCGGCGACGAGGTGCGGCTGCGGCACGACGGCCGGGAGCGGATCGTGGTCGTGCAGAAGATCGTCCGCAAGCGGGTGGGGGCGCCGGCGGCGGCCGAGTGCCTGATCGACAAGAGCCCGCCCCCGCCGCCGCGCGAGGCGCTGGTCCCGATCGGCCGCCGCGACCGGGGTGCGGGGCGCCCGACCAAGCGGGACCGCCGCGAGCTGGACCGGCTGCGGGCGCTGAACTCGACCCTGAACCGGCCCCCGGCGGACTGAACCAGCCGCCGGCGGCCTCCCGGCGGGGCGGGCTCAGACACTGACGGCCTGGACGGCGGACCGGCCGATGACGCGGCCGTTCGCGGCGAGCGCCTCGGCGACGACCCGCGGCGCGACCGGCATCGTGGCGGCCGTCTCGAATCCGGTGCGCCGGACCGTCGCGGCGGCCGTGAGGCGGGCGGCGTCCGCGTCGGTGAGGAACCGCCAGGCCGCGACGCCGGTGGCGCCGTTCCAGCTGGCGTGCACCCGCATCCGGCCGCCGGACACCGCCGCGACGGCGACGGCCGGCGCCGCCGCGGGCCGCGCGGACCAGGGCGAGCGGTAGGCGCGGTAGGAGCCGGCCCCGGTCATCTGCATGACCGGCGTCCCGTCCGGCCCGTACTCGATCACGGTGGCCGTCGAGCCGTAGCCGACGAGCGCGTTGCCGCCCGGCAGCATCTGCACGTTCCCCATGTACTGCCCGTAGGTCGTGCCGTCGGTGTACTCCCGCAGCAGCGTCGCCTTCCGGGCCCGCTCGTCGATCGTCAGGACGAGCCCGCGCGACGGGCCGTCGCCGACGTTCGTGATGTGGTTGTCGAAGACCGAGATCGTGGTGGCGTCGAGGCGGCGGGCGTCGTGCTGCCAGGCGAACGCGGCGCGGGGGCCGAGCGCGAAGTCGCTGCGCGCGCCGCCGAGCCGCCACCGCACCGCGCCGGTCCGCCGGTCGATCGAGTACAGCGCGCAGGTGTCGCGCGCGGAGATCAGCAGCGTGTCGCCGTGGGCCTGCACCGAGTTGACGTGGATCGGGTCGAACGTCCTGCCCTTCGTCCCGTCGGTGTCCTTGGTCATCGGCATCTTCGTCTCGGAGATCGCGATGTGGTCGAGCGCCTTCCAGTCGAGCAGCACCTTCCCGGTCGCGATGTCGACCTCCTGGACGCGGCAGCCGTACACGTGCCCGTCGCGGGGGCCGCCGATCGGCCGTAGGTCCGCGGTGACCTCGGGGTAGGCGGTGAGCAGCGCGGTGCCGCGGTCGGTGAGCTGGAACTCGTGCAGGTCGCCGTCCATGCCGTCCCCGGCGCGGACCTCGGCGATCGTGGTGTAGCTCCGGTCGAGGACGATCCCCTTGCCGGCGCCGTGCCCTCCGGTCAGCCGCGCGCCCTCCCAGTAGGTCAGCACCGGGTCGCCCTTGTAGGTCTGTACGCGCAGGTCCGTCACGAGGTCGTTCGCGCCGCGGAACCACACCGGTTCGCCGTCGTCGTCGACGATGAGGGCGTCGGCGTGGTCGGTGCCGCGGAACGGCGCGACGAACAGCAGCCCCGAGGCGACGGCTCCGGTGCGGCGCACGGTGACCTTCGGCGGCTGCGCTCCGGGCAGCGTGAGGTAGCCGGCCGGCGCCGCCCCGGCCTTCGTGCCGGCGGCGGAGGCGGAGCCGGTGGCGGTGCGGTCGAGCGAGCCGGCGGCGCCGGCCAGCGCGGCACCGCCGGCCAGCACCGTCCCCGCGAGGAAACCGCGACGTGTCAGACCCATGACGGACGGTCTACGTGCCCCGGTTCAGAGTCCGGTGAAAGAACCCTGAGAGGTTCCTGGTGGTCTGCGCGGATCGTCCTACTTCACGTCGACGTAGTCGTCCCGCGAGGCCTGCTTGTCGCAGTGGCTCGTGCCGGGGAAGTAGGCGCGCCACGTCCCGTCGCGGCTCGCCTTGAAGCCCTTGCGGAAGCGCCCGTCCCCGGCGGTCTTGGCGGAGCCCATGTACGTCCAGGTCTTGGCGCCCTTGGGGCGGAAGTAGATCCGCATGGTCTTGCCCGGGTACGAGGTGTAGCCGGTGGCCCGGTCGTTCAGCCGGTAGAGCCGCCCGGACACGGTCAGCGTCCCGCCCTTGCGGACGGGCTCCGGGGCGGCGTTGAAGCTCCCGACGGCCGTGTCGAACTTCTCGTACCAGGACTCCTCGCGGGTGGCGAGCTTCTTGCCGGACCGGTCGTAGGCGACCACCCGGGCCGTGTACCGGCCCGTGTCGCTCGGCTTCGGCGGGCAGCCGACGCCCCAGCCGACCTGGTAGCCGGGCAGGACCTTGCGGTAGGTGATGACCGGCTCGATATGGCCGGTCGGCTCGACGAGGTACACGTTGGAGTAGGCGACCGTGGGGCCCTCGGCGCCCCACACCCACACGTCCATGTAGCAGTTCTTGTCGTACTTGTCGGTCTTCTTGACGGTCAGGCGCTTGGGCACCTGGATGCGGAACGTCACCGTGGCGGCGTCGGCGGCGGTGGCCGAGACCGGCCCGGCGAGCAGGCCGGTCGCGACGCCCAGCGCGGCGGCGGCGGACACGAGCCTTCGGGGCAGCGTCATGCGCGTTCTTCCTGGGGGAGAGGGGTGGACGGGCCGGTGGCCCGCGGGAAACGATCATGCCGGTCTTCGCTGGCATCGACAAGCGGCTTCGCGCCGGCGGCGCCGGGAAGCCCGCCGACGGCGCCGGAAGCCGGTGGACAGGGCGGGCCGCGGTCTGCCAGCATGCGGGCATGATCGATGAAAGGGGCGTCGCCGCCCGCATCCGATGAGCGGAGCCGTGCAGCGGGACGCTGCCGCCATCCGCGATGAATGGCTGGGCCGGGCGCTGCCCGCGCGGCCCGCCGACCGTCCGGCCGCCGAAGCGGCCGTCTCCGGCCTCTACCGCCTGGCCGGACTCGATCCGCCCCGTTTCCACTGGGTTCCCTCGCCGCTCGCGGCCTTCGAGACCGTCCCGCCCGGGATGCGCCTGCGCCCGGACGGGCCGCACGTCTTCGACGGGCCCGCCGCGCGCGCACTCGCCGCGTCCGCGCTCCAGCTGCGCCTCGACCTCGACGAGGTGGTCAGAAGGCACAGCTCCGGCCTGGCCGGCCTGTTCCGGCAGCAGGTGCGGTTCTCGCTGGCCGGCTCGGTGCGGGACACGCTGGGGATGGCCGCGCGCGCGGCGCACGACCCGAAGCGCACGGCGGCCACCTGGTACGACAGGCTGTGCGTCTCCTGGTGCGCCTACTACGACGTCATGCGCCGGGCGGCGGGCGTTCCGTTCACGTCCGAGCAGGCCCGGGGCCTCGATCTGTGGGGGGCCGCGCTGACGTCGGCCGGCTGGTGGTGGCCGTACGAGGACGTGTGCGTGATGTCCGAGCGGCCCGTCGCCGTCCGCACCGAGCCGTCCGGGGACGACGGCGAGGTGCGCCTGCACGCCCCGGACGGCCCGGCGATCCGGTACGCCGACGGCTGGGACCTGCACGTCTGGCACGGCACCCCGGTGCCGTCCTGGGTGATCGCCGACCCGACGCCGGAGCGCATCGACCGGGAGGTGAACGTCGAGGTCCGGCGGTGCGCGATCGAGCGCATCGGCTGGCCCGCCTACATCGAGGGCGCCGGCCTCCGGCTCGTCGGCGCCGCGCCCGACCCCGGGAACCCCGGCTCCGAGCTGCGGCTCTACGACATGCGGCCGGACACCCGGGTGCTGCTGGCCGTCAACGGGTCGGTCGAGCGCGACGGGCGGCGCCGCCGGTACGGGCTGACCGTGCCGGGCGCGATCGCCGACCCGGTCGCCGCGGCGGCCTGGACGTACGGGCTGTCCACCGAGCAGTACTCCCTCCTCGCCCGCCGAACCTGAAGGTGATGACCATGGAACAGACCCTCGCGTCCCTCTCCCTGCAGACCGGTGTCACCGTGCTCGACCATCTGGAGCGGTCGATGCGCATCCCCGTCGTCGACGGCCTCCAGGCCCAGGGCGACCTGATCGTGGTCCCGCTGCACGTCGTGGCGGGGGCGGTGCGGCCCGCGCCCGACGAGCCGCCGGGGTTCGGCCGCCCCAGCCCGTGGCGGGACGTCCCGCCGGAGGGCGTCGAGCTGCTGCGCGCCGAGGCCGGCGGCAACACGCACACGCTCGTCGCCGAGCCGGGCACCTGCCGCTGGACGGCGGACGTCGACGACGACACGCGCCTCGCGATCGGTGTCTTCGTGGCCGCCGAGGTCGTCTACCTGCTGCATCCCGAGCACGGCGCGTCGGGCTGCGCGCCGGGGACGTACGTCGTCCGGCGGCAGCGCGAGCACGACCGCCGCCGCGGCGGGATGCGCTTCGTCGCCGACTGAGACCCGTCGGGTCGCGGCGTGCCGCCGTCATGGCGCCCCCATGACGGCGGCACGCCGCACGTGAACGGCGGGGTCAGCGGAAGGCGAGTCCCTCGAAGGCGCCGGACTCGCGCCAGCGCTCCAGGTAGGAGAAGTAGGCGGTGGCGCCCGCCGGGTAGCCGACGTTCAGCAGCGACCACCGCGACGGCTCCTGGCCCTCGTTGTTGTAGTAGCCGGGCGTGCAGTCCGGCAGGAACCGCATCGGCGGCGGCGCGGTGCGCAGCAGGTCGAGCCATGCGTCCTCGGCCTCCCGCGTCACCTCGACCTCGGCGCACCCGCGGTCGAGGGCGTGCCGGATCACCGCCGCGATCGTCGCGCCCGCCTCGGTGAGGTTGTGCGGGATGTTCGAGATGAGGTTCGCGCCCTGCGCGGCCTGCACGACGAACGCGTTCGGGAAGCCGTGGACGTGGGTGCCGTGCAGGGTGCGCATCCCGTCCGACCAGTACTCCGACAGCCTCACGCCGCCGCGCCCGGTCATGTCGTAGCCGGCGCGGCGGGTGTGCTCGGTGCCGACCTCGAACCCGGACGCGTAGATGACGCAGTCGACCTCGTACTCGCGCCCGCCCGCGACGACGCCGGACGCGGTGATGCGCTCGACGCCCTTCCCGTCGGTGTCGACGAGGTGGGTGCCGGGGACGTTGAACGCCTGCAGGTACTCGTCGTGGAAGCAGGGCCGCTTGCACAGCTGCCGGTACCAGGCCTTGAGGTTCCGGGCCGTCTCCGGGTCCGCGACGATCGCGTCGACGCGGGCGCGGATCTCCTCCATCTTCTCGTGGTCGGAGTCCTCGTAGACCTCCGCCATCCGCTCGAGCGTCGCCTCGCCGGGGCCGAGCGCGGCGTACCGCGCGCGGATGCGGCGGCTGAGGTCGGTCCAGCCGTCCATGACCAGGTCGGTCTCGGCGGTGCCGCCCGTCTGGTTGGAGGTGAAGTTCTCCAGCCAGCGCCGCTGCCAGCCGCGCGTCGCGATCCCGGCGAACCACTCGGGGTCGATGGGATGGTTGTTCCGGACGTCGACCGACGACGGCGTCCGCTGGAAGACGTACAGCTCCGCGCAGGCCCGCGCGAGGTGCGGGACGCACTGGACGGCCGTCGCGCCCGTCCCGATGATCGCGACGCGCTTGTCCGCCAGCCCGTCCATGGGCGCGCCGGACGGGTCGCCGCCGGTGTAGGCGTAGTCCCAGCGGCTCGTGTGGAACGCGTGCCCCTCGAACGCGTCGATGCCGTCGATGCCGGGCAGCTTCGGGACGTGCAGCGGGCCGGTGCCCATGGCGACGAACTGCGCGGTGAACGCGTCGCCGCGGTTCGTCCGGACGATCCACCGGGACCGGGACGCGTCCCATTCGAGGTCCTCGACCTCGGTGTGGAACAGCGCGTTGTCGTAGAGGCCGTACTGCTTGCCGATGCGGCGGCAGTGCTCCAGGATCTCCGGGCCGTGCGCGTACTTCTCGGTCGGCACGTGCCCGGTCTCTTCGAGCAGCGGCATGTAGACCATCGAGGCGGTGTCGCACTGGGCGCCCGGGTACCGGTTCCAGTACCAGGTGCCGCCGAAGTCGCCGCCCTTCTCGACGATCCGGACGTCGGCGACGCCGGCCTCCTTCAGCCGGGCGCCGGTGACGAGCCCGGCGAACCCGCCGCCGACGAACGCCACGGTGACGTGGTCGGTGCGCGGCTCGCGGGGCGTGACGGGGAGGTAGGGGTCGGTGAGGTAGCGGGCGAACCGGCCGGTGAGCCGCTGGTACTGGGCGTTGCCGTCGGGGCGGAGCCGCTTGTCGCGTTCGGCGCGGTACGTGCGGCGGAGGGCTTCCTTGTCGATCATGCACGCTCCGGGGGCGGGGCCTGCGGGCGGGCGCGCGCGCTCGCCCTCGTCCAGAACAGAATGACATTCACGACCGTCCGAAGGCGACACTCGTGAACGATCCACCGCTCTCCGGGCTGTTCGGGCGAAATACGATCACACCGCGGCCGCGGATCGAGGATGCTGGCCTGGGTGCGGAGCCGGAGGAGGGCGCCTGGATGGTCGAGGGAAACGTGCCGGGCACGGTGGGACGGGTCACGACGGCGCCGGCGGGGGCGCAGGCCCCGGCGGTGGAGGAGCTCCTGGACGCCCTGTGCGCCATCGACGCGGACGGCTGGTATCCGGCCATCGACGTCGAACGCCCGTGGTCGTCGGCGAACCCGCACATCACCGGCGAGTTCGCGCGGCCGGGCGCGATCCGGAACTACCTGCGCAGGGAGCTGTCGGCGCTGATCAGGGCGGGCGCGAACGTGACCGTCCGGGCGTCGCGGCGGGCGCTGCCGTTCGACGACCCGGGGTTCTTCGCCGCCCTCGGCGAGGACCACGTCGACCTGCGCGGCAAGAAGCTGTTCCTGTTCGGGCCGGAGCGCATGGCCCTGTCCCTCGACCGGCTCTGGCACTACTGCGGGACTCCCGCCGAGTCCTTCCAGCGGCACATCCTGTTCACGAACTACGCGATGTACGTCGAGTCGTTCCGGGAGCGGTTCCCCGGCGCGGAGGGGCCGGAGCGCCCCGGCGTCCAGATGCCCGCCTGGCACCACCGCACCCCCGAGGGGGACGGCGTCAGCCTCGTCGACATCGGGGTCGGCCCGTCCAACGCCAAGACCATCACCGACCACCTGGCGGTGCTGCGCCCCGACACCATGATCATGGTCGGCCACTGCGGCGGGCTCCGCAACCACCAGCGGCTCGGCGACTACGTGCTGGCCACCGCCTACCAGCGCGCCGACTACGTGCTGGACGAGGTCCTCTCCACCGACATCCCGGTCATCCCCAACCACCGGCTCAACACCATCCTGCTCGACAGCCTCGAAGCGGCCGGGGCCGGCTACCGGCTGGGCGTGGTGCACACCACCGGCAACCGCAACTGGGAGTTCAACCAGCGGCGGACGCTCGCGGCGATGAAGGGCGCCCGCTGCATCGCCGTCGACATGGAGTCGGCGACGATCGCCGCCAACGGGTTCCGCTACCGCATCCCGAACGCGACGCTGCTCTGCGTCTCGGACAAGCCGCTGCACGCCGCGCCCAAGCTCTCGGACGGTGCGAAGTCCTTCTACGAGACGAGCAAGCGGCGGCACCTCGACATCGCCCTGTCCGCGCTCGAACGGGTGCGCAGCGACTTCCCGGACGGCCTGCCCAACCAGGACGTGCGGGCGTCCGACGAGCCGCTGCTCGGAACGGAGACCGAGCAGCGGGAGACCCCGCCCGGCGCGGCCCGGGCGGGCGCTAGTCCAGTGTGATGACGACCTTCACGTCGTCCTCGTCCGGTGTGAACGCGTCCTGGAACCGCTCCAGCGGCACGCGCCGCGACACCAGCCGGCCGAGCCAGTCGAGGTCGGCCTCGGCGAGGGCGTCCGCGGCCGCCGCGTAGTGGTCCAGGTTGGCGTTCACCGACCCGACGATCGCGTCGTTCTCCAGCACGAGCTCCCGGTTGATGCTTCCCGCGTCGACCGTCAGCCGCCGTCCCCTCGGGGACACGCCGGTCAGGCAGACGACCCCGAACGCGCTGGTGGCCGCCATCGCGCCGAACACCAGCCGCCCGGCGCCGGTCGCCTCGATGACGATGTCTGGCTCGGCGTGCGCGACGGCGGCGTCCATCCCGTCGGCGTGGTACGTCGCGCCGAGGCTCTTCACCAGCTCCGGCTTCGGGCCGTCCGCCACCTGGTCGAGGACGTGCACGTCGAGCCCCCGCTGGACGCCGAGCAGCGCGGCCAGCAGCCCGATCGGGCCCGCGCCGGTCACCAGCACGGACCTCGGCTCGTACCAGGCCCGTGCGCCGACCCTCTCCACCTGCTCCCACGCCTTCGCGACCACGGTCGCCGGCTCCATCAGCACGCCGACGTCCGCGAGCCGCGGGTCCAGCTTCACCGCGTAGCCGGTCTCGACCGTCCACGCCTGGCTCGCGTAGCCGTCGACCTCCTTGATGCCGCGCTCGGTGTACCGGCCGTTGCGGCACATGTCGAACTGGCCGTGCGCGCACGCCCCGCAGGGCTCCGGGTCGGGCCGCCGCACCACGCCGACCACCAGGTCGCCCTCGGCGAACCCGCCGCCGGACGGCGCCCGCCGCACCCGGCCGAGCGACTCGTGTCCGATGACCAGCCGGTCATGGCCGGGCGGCGCCCAGCCGTACTCGCCCGACGCGATCTCCCGGTCCGTGCCGCAGACCCCGACGGCCAGCCCGTCCACCAGCAGCTCGCCGTCGCCCGGCTCCGGATCGGGAACGTCCCGGACCGACAGGGAGTCCTTCCGCCCGGGGACGACGGTCAAGGCGCGCATGCCGTTCTCCTTCGGTTCTCTCTTCATGTCCCGGCGCCCGCGCCCGCGGCCCGGGACGCCTCCGCCGCCGCGGCCGTGCCGCTCAGATGCCGCGCGGTGTTGACCAGCCCGACGTGCGAGTACGCCTGCGGGGTGTTGCCGACCTGCCGCCCCGCCGCCGTGTCGTACTCCTCGCTCAGCAGCCCGAGATCGTTGCGCAGGCCGAGCAGCCGCTCGAACAGCTCCGTCGCCCGCTCGCGCCGGCCGATCCCGTTCAGCGCGTCCGCGAACCAGAACGTGCAGGCCAGGAACGCGCCCTCCGACCCCGGCAGCCCGTCGACGCCGCCGTCGGCCGCCGGGTCGTACCGCAGCACGAACCCGTCCCGGTACAGCTCGCGCTCCACCGCCTCCACGGTGCCGACGACGCGCGGGTCCCCCCACGGCAGGAATCCCGTCGCCGGGATCAGCAGCAGCGCCGCGTCCAGCCCTCTCGACCCGTAGAACTGCGTGAACGTGCCCCGGTCGGCGTCGTAGCCGTGGTCGCACACGTCCGCGTGGATCCGGTCGCGCAGCGCCCGCCACCGCGCGGCGGGCCCGTCCAGCCCGTGCTGCTCGACGCCGCGGACGGCCGCGTCGACGCCCGCCCACGCGAGCACCTTCGAGTGCACGAAGTGGCGGCGGTCGCCGCGCACCTCCCACAGCCCGTTGTCCGGCTCGTCCCAGTGCCCTTCGAGGAAGTCGAGCAGCGCCTTCTGCACGTCCCACGCGCTCTGCACCGCGCCGACGCCGGACTCCCGGGCGAGGTGCAGGCCGTGCAGGACCTCCCCCCAGGTGTCCAGCTGGAACTGGCCGGACGCGGCGTTGCCGGCCCGCACCGGCGACGCGCCCTCGTACCCGCCGAGCCAGTCGAGGGTGGACTCGGGGAGCCGCCGCGTCCCGTCGATCCCGTACATGATCTGCAGCTCGGCGGGGTCGCCGGCGACGGCGCGCAGCAGCCACTCGCGCCACGCCCGCGCCTCCTCGACGAACCCGGTGCCGAGCAGCGCCTGCAGTGTGAACGTCGCGTCGCGCAGCCAGCAGAACCGGTAGTCCCAGTTGCGCGGCCCGCCGAGCCGCTCCGGCAGCGACGTGGTCGCGGCGGCGACGATCCCGCCGGTCGGCCGGTAGGTGAGGCCCTTCAGCGTGATCAGGGAGCGGCGGACGGCGTCGTCCCAGCGCCCGTCGTAGCGGAAGCCGCCCGTCCACTCCGCCCAGAACGCCTCGGTGTCGCGCAGCGCCTGCTCCGGCTCGACCTCCCTGGGGCGCGGCTCATGCGACGGCTTGTAGGTCAGGACGAACGGGACGCGGTCCCCGGCCGACACCGCGAACTCGCCGACGGTCGCCATGTCGCGGCCCTCCAGCGGGACGGGCGTGCTCAGCCACGCCGCGTCCGGTCCCGCGACCGCCTCCCACCGGCCGTCCAGGCGCCGCACCCACGGGACGATGCGGCCGTAGTCGAACCGGAGCCGCAGCTCCGTCCGCATCGGCACCCGCCCGCTGACGCCCTCGACGATCCGGACCACGTCGGCCGCCTCGCCGCGCGGCGGCATCGTGTCGATCAGGCGGACGGTGCCGTCCGGGGTGTCCCATTCGGTCTCGAGGATCAGCGTGTCCCCGCGGTACCGGCGGCGCGTGCACCTCCCGCCGGACGCGGGCGCCGTCCGCCAGAACCCGGCGGTGCCGTCGCCGAGCAGCGCGGCGAAGCAGGCCGGGGAGTCGAACCTCGGCAGGCACAGCCAGTCGATCGAGCCGTCGGCGCCCACGAGGGCCGCCGTGTGGAGATCGCCCAGCAGCCCGTAGTCCTCGATGCGCAGCGCCAACCCTCACCTCCGTGCTCGGTATCCCGTCTCCTCCGTACCCATGGGTCCGGAACCATGCGGGGCCGCGGGCGATTCACCCCGCCGCGGGCCGAATGGAGGCCGTGTTCACGGGCACCCAGGCAGAGAGGGCCGGACGCAGTACGGAGAGGGGACAGACCATGAAGTACGGGCAGTTCATCGCGACGGTCCGCGACAACGGGGACTACAGCGGCCGCGAGGAGGCCGAGCGCGTCACCGAGGCGGTGCTGAGCGTCCTGCGGGACCGGCTCACCGAGGAGAGCGCCGACCACCTGGCCGCGCAGCTTCCCGAGCCGCTGGACGAGCTGATGCGCGACCGGGACGCCAAGCGGGCCGAGTCGTACGGGTCGGCGGAGTTCTGCCGCCGGGTCGCCGGGATGACCGGAGCCACCGAGCGCACCGCCGAATGGGACGCCGACGCCGTGCTCAGCACCGTCGCGGGCACCGTCTCCGGCGGCGAGCTGAACCACCTGCTGAGCCAGCTCCCGTCCGGGTACGCGCCGTTCTTCGGCAAGAACGAGCTCATGGACTGACCCGCGGGGACCGCCCGCTCCGGCCTCACGGGGCGAGGACGGCGACCGCCTCCAGGTAGGTGGAGGGGACCTCGACGGTGCCGCCGGGCGCGGCTCCGGCGGCCTCGACGTACCGGGTGAGGCCGGCGGTCAGCGCGTCCCGCCCGGCGGCGTCGAGGACGTCGAACGCGAGGGTCAGGGGCCCGAAGTGCGCCCGGAAGTAGCCGATCATGTCGCCGGGGGAGCGGAACCGGAACCGCCACCGCCGCTCGGCGCACTCCAGCGCGGACGCGTGCGGGCCGAGCAGCCGCTCCAGGTGCTTGGCGGTGCCCCACAGGGTGGGCGCCGCGTCCCCGGACGCCCCGGCGGTGTACCGGTCGACGAGGCGGAGCAGCTCGCCGAGGAAGCCGTCGGGCGCCCAGCTCGCCAGCGCGATCCGCCCGCCGCGCCGGACGACGCGCAGCAGCTCCGCGGCGGCCCGCTCCTGGTCGGGGACGTACTGCACGCCGAACGTCGAGACCGCGACGTCGAACGCGCCGTCCGGGTGGGGCAGCGCCAGCGCGTCACCGGTCTCGAACCGCGCCTCCAGCCCCTCGGCGGCGGCGCGGGCCCGCGCGTGCTCCAGCAGGGCGGGGACGTAGTCGACGCCCGTCACGTCGGCGAACCGGCGGGCGGCGGCGAGGGCGGTGTTCCCGGTGCCGGTGGCGACGTCGATGACGCGCTCGCCGGGCCGGATCCCGGCGGTCTCGCAGAGCAGCTCGCTCACCAGGAGCCAGCGGTTGCCGACGCGGGCGTAGTCGCCCCCGGCCCAGGTGCCGCGGGCCCCGGTGTCGACCCCGCCGATGTCGTCGCGCACGGTTCGATCTCCCCTCGGTGGCGACCTTGATCGTCCGACATTCCGGGCATGGCGGACAAGGGCCGCCGAAAATGCGATCGCGTCGCCGCAGGCCGGAAGTGCCTTCCCGCCGGAAAAGGGAAGGAGCGGATGGGGGAGGGGGAGTTCTGGTGGACCGGAACGTGAGGTTGTTCGCGGGGGCCCTGGCGGGGACGGCGCTGCTGCTGGCGGGCTGCGGCGGGGGAGGCGACGGCGGCAAGGCGCGGACGGCCGCGGCGGCGGCGCCCTCGCCGACCGGCGGCGCCGCGCAGCTCCAGCAGCAGTACGAGCAGGTCGTCTCGTCCGTGCTGCCCTCGGTCGTGAAGATCGAGACCGACCAGGGCGAGGGGTCCGGCGTCGTCTACGACGACAAGGGCGACATCGTCACGAACGCGCATGTCGTCGCGGGCGCGAAGCAGATCCGGGTGACGTCCTCCAGCGGCGGCAGCCCGCTGAAGGCGACCCTGGTCGGCTCCTTCGTCGCCGACGACCTCGCGGTGGTGAAGGCGACCGGCGGCAACCTGCGCCCGGCCGCGTTCGGGGACTCCGCCCAGGCCAGGGTCGGGCAGATCGTGCTCGCCATGGGCAACCCGCTCGGCCTCGCCGGAAGCGTGACGAACGGCATCGTCTCCGCGCTGAACCGGACGGTGTCCACCAAGCAGGAGGGCGCGTTCCCCGGCGCGACGATCGGCGACGCGATCCAGACCAGCGCGCCCATCAACCCCGGCAACAGCGGCGGCGCGCTCGTCACGCTGGACGGGCAGGTCATCGGCATCCCCACCGCCGCCGCGTCCGACCCGCAGATCGGCGGGGCCGCCGCGGGCATCGGATTCGCGGCGCCGAGCGACACCGTCAAGAAGATCGTCCCGCAGCTGATCCAGAGCGGGAAGGTGTCGCAGTCCGGGCGGGCCGCGATCGGCGCCACCGTCCGCACGATCGTCGACCCGAACAGCGGCCAGAAGACCGCGGTCGCCGTGGTGGACGTGACGAAGGGCGCCGGCGCCGACAAGGCCGGGATCAAGGCCGGCGACCTGATCGTCTCGGTGAACGGCACCCCGACGCCCGACCAGACCGCGCTGGCCGCCGTGCTGGCGAACCTGAAGCCCGGCGGCACCGTCAAGGTCCAGGTCGAGGAGCCGAACGGGGCGAAGAAGGACGTCCAGGTCACCCTCGGCGAACTGCCCGGCGGCTGATCCGGGGCCGGGCCGCGGGGTCGGCGGCCGGCGCGGGCCTCGCCCGGCGCACCCGCGCGCCCGGCTACCCGCGCCCGGCTACCCGCGCGAGCCCGGCCGTCCGTGCGGGCCCGGTCGCTTCCCGCGCCCCTGCCGCTCCGCGCCCCTGCGCGCGGCCTCGACGAGCACCCTTCCGACGGCACCGAGGAACACCAGGTCACCGAGCATCTGCAGGGTCGTCAGGATCCGCGCCGGCGTGGACACCGGCACGATGTCGCCGAACCCGACCGACGAGAACACCGTCACGGTGAAGTACATGGAGTCCACCTTCGACAGCCGCTCGGAGAAGTGGCCCGGCCCGCCGCTGTCCAGCAGCCGGTACGTCGAGGCGAACACCACCAGGAACACCGTGAGGGACGTCACCAGCGCCTCCAGGGCGCGCAGCCACGGCGACGACGAGCGGACGATCGCGCGCGCCTGCCAGCCGACCAGCGCGCCGAGGCCCACCAGCGACCCGAACACGGTCAGCGCGGTGGTGAGCCCGAACCGCACGTCCAGCGGCGCCACGGAGTACAGCGCCACCATGCAGGCCGAGATCACCAGCATGCGCGCGATCGGCCGGACCAGCGGCCGGCGCCAGGGAGCGTCCACACCCTGTGAATGCCCGCGTTCACGCTCCGTGATGCTGGACGATCGCCGCCGCCGGATGCGAGGCTGCCGGACGTGCTGATCCTGGGCGTACTGGCAGCGGCCTCCCTCGCGGCCTGGCTCTACCTCGCGGCCGCCCACGGCGGCTTCTGGCGCACCCGGACCGGCCTCCCCGGCGCCGCCGGCCCGGACCCCGCCCCGGACCCGGATCCGGGCGCGTGGCCGCACGTCGTCGCCGTGATCCCGGCGCGGGACGAGGCCGCCGTCCTGCCCGGCACGCTCCCGACCGTGCTCGCGCAGCGCTACCCCGGCCGCTTCGAGGTCGTCGTCGTGGACGACGCCAGCACCGACGGCACCGCCGAGGCCGCCGCCCGGCTCGGCGCGTCCCGGGTCGTCCGGGCCCGCGAGCGGCCCGCCGGCTGGGCGGGCAAGGTATGGGCGATGTCCGAGGGCGTCCGGGCCGCCGGCGAGCCCGGCTTCTACCTGTTCACCGACGCCGACATCGCCTACGCGCCCGGCACGCTGGCCCGCCTCGTCCGCGCCGCGCACGACCGCGACCTCGTGTCCCGGATGGCCACCCTCAACACCGCCACCGCCTGGGAGCGCCGGCTCGTCCCCGCCTTCGTGTACTTCTTCGCGCAGCTCTACCCGTTCCGCCGGGTCGCGAGGGGCCGCCGCACCGCCGCCGCGGCGGGCGGCTGCATGCTCGTCCGCCGCGAGACCCTGGAGGCGGCGGGCGGGCTCGCCGCCGTCCACGACGCGCTCATCGACGACGTCGCGCTCGGCCGCCTGCTCAAGCGCGCCGGCGCCCGCTGCCGCCTCGACCTCGACCGGGACGTGGTCAGCCGCCGCCCCTACCCGCATCTGGGCGACCTCTGGGCCATGATCGCCCGCAGCGCCTACCACCAGCTCCGCTACTCGCCCGCGCTGCTGCTCGGCACCGTCCTCGGGCTGCTGCTGGTGTACGCCGTCCCGCCCGTCGCGGGGCTCGCCGGGCTGGCGGCCCTCAGCCCCCTGCCCGCCGCCGCGGGCCTCCTCGCCTGGGCGCTGATGACCGCCACCTACGTCCCGATCCTCCGCTTCTACGGCCTGTCCCCGCTGAGGGCGCCGGCCCTGCCGCTGATCGCGCTCATGTACGCCGCGATGACCGTCGACTCCGCCCGGCTGCATCGGAAAGGACGCGGCGGGGCGTGGAAAGGCCGCGTCAGGTGACGGCGGGTTTCCGCGCGACGCCGCAGAAGGCCGTCACCTCCGGCGGGCTGCCCCACGGAATGGCCTCCGGACGCCATTGCGACACCGACACGACACCCGGCTCCAGCAGTTCCAGGCCGTCGAAATAGGCCGCGATCTGCTCGGGAGTGCGCAGCTTGTAAGGGTCGCCCGCTTCCGCGCGGGTCTGCTCCGCCTGAGCGGCCGCCTCCGGATCCACCTTGTCGGTGCCGTCCTCAAGAACGAGGTAACTGCCGGGTGCCAGCGCTCCGACCAGCCGGTCGCGGATCGCCCGCGCTTCCGCGTCGTCCCCCACGTTCCCGAGGATGCCCAGCATCATCAGCGCGACCGGACGGCCGAGATCGAGCGTCCGGGCCGCCCGTTCGAGAATGGCGTCCGGGTTCCGGACGTCCGCGCTGATGTAGTCGCACGCGCCCTCCGGAGTGCTGCTGAGCAGGGCGCGGGCATGCGTCAGGACGAGCGGGTCGTTGTCGACGTAGACGATCCGGCAGGCCGGATCGACCCGCTGCGCGACCTCGTGCGTGTTGTCCACCGTCGGCAGTCCGGTGCCGATGTCGAGGAACTGCGCGACGCCCGCCTCGCCCGCCAGATACCGGACCGCGCGCCCGAGGAACGCCCGCGAGTGGCGCGCCACGTCCACGATTCCCGGATACACCGCGCGGACCTGCTCGCCGACCTCCCGGTCGACCGGATAATTGTCCTTGCCGCCCAGCCAGTAGTTCCAGACGCGCGCCGAATGCGGAACGCTCGTGTCGATGACCGGCCCGTCCGCTGCCATGAACGACGCCCTTCGCTCGGGGATTCCGCCCCAAATTACCGCACCCCGCCGAACTCGGACGGCCCGCGACCGCACGCCCTTCCCGCGCCCTTTCCGGAAAAGAACGGCGCTCCGGCGCCGTTGCCGGCGGCCGGACCCGGCCGGGGCGTCAGCGGGTCTGCTGGATGCGGATCAGGTTGCCGGCCGGGTCGCGGACCGCGCAGTCCCGCACCCCGTACGGCTGCTCGGCCGGCTCCTGGACGATGTCGGCGTTCCCCGCCTGCAGCCGCTTGAAGACGCCGTCGAGGTCGGGCGTGGCCAGCTGGATGATGGCGTAGGTGCCCTTGGCCATCATCTCCGCGATGGTGCGGCGCTCGTCCTCGGTGACGCCGGGGTCGGCGGCCGGCGGGTGCAGGACGATGGCCGTGCCCGTCCCGCCGGGCGGCCCGACCGTGATCCAGCGCATCCGCCCGCTGCCGACGTCCAGCCGGACCTCGAAGCCGAGAACGTCCCGGTAGAAGGCCAGGGACGCCTCCGGGTCCTCGTGCGGGAGGAACGTCGAATGGATGGCGATGTCCATGCGGCCAGGCTAACCCGGCGGCCCGCCCGTCCCCGGCGACCGGCCCCGCACCGGCCGCGTCACCTGCTTCGCCACGCACGACGGCAGCTCGCCCGGCGCGTCCGCCGCCCGCCGCCGGTACACGCTGGGCGGCATCCCGACGAGCTCGGTGAACCGGGTGCTGAATGTGCCCAGCGACGAGCAGCCGACCTCGAAGCACACCTCGGTGACGGTGAGGTCGCCGCGCCGCAGCAGCGCCATCGCCCGCTCGATGCGCCGCGTCATCAGGTAGGAGTAGGGCGATTCGCCGTAGGCGGCGCGGAACTCGCGGCTGAGGTGCCCCGCCGACATGTTCACGCCCCGGGCGAGCGCCTCGACGTCGAGCGGCCGCGCGAACTCCCGGTCGATCCGGTCGCGGACGCGCCGCAGCCGCGCCAGGTCGAGAAGGCGCTGCTCCGAGGCGGGTTTGCGGGCCACATCCGGATCGTACGTCCCGCCGGTGACATCCTCGCGCCGCCGCTGCCGGGCCCCGCGGCGTCCCGCCCCGCGCCGGAGGCGGGCGAGGACGTCCGCGAGGCCCACGGCCGGTCAGGCGCCGACGTAGGCGGCGAGGTGCTCCCCGGTGAGGGTGGAGCGGGCGGCGACGAGGTCCGCCGGCCGCCCCTCGAAGACGATCCGCCCGCCGTCGTGGCCGGCGCCGGGACCGAGGTCGATGATCCAGTCGGCGTGCGCCATCACGGCCTGGTGGTGCTCGATGACGATGACCGACTTGCCGGCGTCGACCAGCCGGTCCAGCAGCCCGAGCAGCTGCTCGACGTCGGCGAGGTGCAGGCCCGCGGTCGGCTCGTCGAGGACGTACACGCCGCCGTCCTCGCCCATGTGGGTGGCCAGCTTGAGGCGCTGCCGCTCGCCGCCGGACAGCGTGGTGAGCGGCTGCCCGATGCCGAGGTACCCGAGCCCGACGTCGGCGAGCCGCCGCAGGATCCGGTGCGCGGCGGGCAGCCGCGCCTCGCCCGCGCCGAAGAACTCCTCGGCCTCCGCCACCGGCATCGCGAGCACCTCGGCGATGTTCCGGCCGCCGAGGCGGTAGTCCAGCACCGCCTCCTGGAACCGCTTGCCCTCGCACTCCTCGCAGGTCACGGCGACACCGGCCATCATCGCGAGGTCGGTGTAGACGACGCCGGCGCCGTTGCAGGCCGGGCAGGCGCCCTCGGAGTTCGCGCTGAACAGCGCGGGCTTCACGCCGTTCGCCTTCGCGAACGCCTTGCGGACCGGGTCGAGCAGCCCGGTGTAGGTCGCCGGGTTGCTGCGCCGCGAACCGCGGATCGCGCTCTGGTCGATCGCCACCACGCCCTCGCCCGCCGGGATCGACCCGTGCACGAGCGAACTCTTGCCGGATCCGGCGACGCCCGTGACGACGGTGAGCACCCCGAGCGGGATGTCGACGTCGACGTCCTGCAGGTTGTGCGTGGACGCGCCGCGGATCTCCAGCCTTCCGGTGGGCTCGCGCAGCGTCTCCTTGAGCGTGGCCCGGTCGTCGAGGTGGCGGCCGGTGACGGTGCCGGACGCGCGCAGCCCCTCGACGGTGCCCTCGAAGCAGACGGTGCCGCCGTCCGTGCCCGCGCCGGGACCGAGGTCGACGACGTGGTCGGCGATCGCGATCGCCTCCGGCTTGTGCTCCACGACCAGCACGGTGTTGCCCTTGTCCCGCAGCCGCAGCAGCAGGCCGTTCATCCGCTGGATGTCGTGCGGGTGCAGCCCGATCGTCGGCTCGTCGAAGACGTAGGTGACGTCGGTGAGCGAGGAGCCCAGGTGCCGGATCATCTTGACGCGCTGCGCCTCGCCGCCCGACAGCGTGCCCGACGGCCGCTCCAGGGACAGGTAGCCGAGCCCGATCTCCACGAACGAGTCGAGGGTGTGCGCCAGCTTCCCGAGCAGCGGCGCGACGGACGGCTCGTCCAGCCCGCGGACCCACGCCGCCAGGTCGCTGATCTGCATCGCGCACGCGTCGGCGATGCTCATCCCGTCGATCTTCGAGGACCGGGCCGCCCCGGTGAGCCGCGTGCCGCCGCAGTCCGGGCAGACGGTGAACGTCGTCGCCCGCGTCACGAACGCCCGGACGTGCGGCTGCAGCGCGTCGACGTCCTTGGACAGCATCGACTTCTGGATCCGCGGGATCAGGCCCTCGTAGGTCAGGTTGATCCCGTCGACCTTGATCTTGGTCGCCTCCCGGTGGAGGAGGTCGTCCAGCTCCTTCTTCGTGTACCTGCGGATCGGCTTGTCCGGGTCGAAGTAGCCGCAGCCGCGGAAGATCCGCCCGTACCAGCCGTCCATGCTGTAGCCGGGGATCTTGAGCGCGCCCTCGTTCAGCGACTTGTCCTCGTCGTACAGCTCGGCGAGATCGATGTCGGAGACCGTGCCGCGGCCCTCGCAGCGCGGGCACATCCCGCCGGTGATCGTGAAGCTGCGCTGCTCCTTCACCGTCTTCCCGCCGCGCTCGAACCTGACGGCGCCGCCGCCGCTGATCGACGCGACGTTGAAGGAGAACGCCTGCGGCGAGCCGATGTGCGGCCGCCCGAGCCGGCTGAACAGGATCCGCAGCATCGCGTGCGCGTCGGTGGCGGTGCCGACCGTGGAGCGGGGGTCGGCGCCCATCCGCTGCTGGTCGACGATGATCGCCGTGGTCAGCCCCTCCAGGACGTCGACGTCGGGCCGCGCCTGCGCCGGCATGAAGCCCTGCACGAAGGTGCTGTACGTCTCGTTGATCATCCGCTGCGACTCGGCGGCGATCGTGTTGAACACCAGCGACGTCTTGCCGGACCCGGAGACGCCGGTGAACACCGTCAGCCGGCGCTTCGGGATCTCGATGCCGACGTCCTTGAGGTTGTTCTCGCGGGCGCCGTACACGCGGATCAGGTCGTGGCCGTCGGCGACGTGCGCCGCGCCGGGCCGCGGGTCCGGCGCGTCCGTGCTGGTGGTGGTGCTCATGCTCTCTCCATCGGGTCGGCGGGCCCGGGGCGGCGGGCCGCGTCGGCGCCGCCTGCCCGGTCCGACAGTATGTCCGGTTCGCCGCTCCCGCGGCCCGCGCCGCGTCCGGTCCGGGGGGACCCCGTCACTTGTCCTGGATGAGTCCGAGGACGTTGCCGTCGGGGTCGGTGAACGTGGCCACGAGGCGGCCGCCGCCGACGTCGCGCGGGGCGTCCTTCACGGCCGCGCCCGCCGCCGTCACCTCGGCCAGCTTCGCCTCGATGTCCGGGACGTGCCAGTACGCCACCGGCGACGTCATCTCCTGCGGCCCGCCGGCCGGCACCAGCCCGATGTGCTGGCCCTCGGCGTCGTAGCCGACGTAGTACTCCGAGTCGGCCGTCGGGCCGGCGCCGAGCAGGGCGGTGTAGACGGCCTTGGCCGCCGCCAGGTCGGTCACCGGGTGCAGGACCGTCCTGATCCCCTGGGTGGACGTCTCGCTCATGATCGCTCCTTGGGTCGTGAGGGGCGCCCCCGTCCGGGGGCGCCCGTGCCGGTCACGCTAGTTCCGGCCCGGTCATCGGGGCTTCTCGATTCCTGACCGGTCTGGTCAGCCGTCCCACCTGCGACGACGCCCCTCAGCCCCAGGCGCCGGCGATCTGGCGGGTGGTGGCGTTCAGCCGGTTGAACATGTTGGTGACGCCGATCATCAGGACGATCGCGGCCAGCTGCTTCTCGTCGAAGTAGGTGGCGGCGGTGTCCCAGACCTCGTCGCTCACCGCGTCGGGACGGTCCGCGAGGCGCGTCGCGGCCTCCGCCAGCTCCAGCGCGGCCCGCTCCTCGTCGCTGAAGTACGGGGCCTCCCTCCACGCGGCGACCAGCGCCAGCCGCTCGTCGCTCACGCCCGCCTTCCGGGCCGTCTTGGCGCCGGCGTCGACGCAGGCGCTGCACCCGTTGATCTGGCTGACGCGCAGGTGCACCAGCTCCAGCGTCTGCTCGTCCACCCCGCCGGAGTGCACGGCCTTGAAGACCTCCTGGATCGGCTTCATCGCGCTGGACAGGACGACGGCGGGGTTCTGCATCCGGGACTGCATCTCGGTTTCTCCTCTTTTCGGGCCGGTGCCCCGTTCCCTCGGGGCGTGACTCCATCACAGCGGGACGGGCTTGCCATGACGACGCCGATGGGACACCGTGGGACAGCCGGAACGGGCTTGACCAGCGGCAGGAGCGCCCGCACGGGTCCGTCCGGCGTGGGACAGGGAGGCGGGGGAACGGTGGTCGTGCAGCAGCGGACGGCGAAGGCCGACCCCCAGGAGGAACTGGCCGCCCGGCTGCGGCTGCTCCAGGAGCTGTCCGGACGCGGCGTCCGGGCCCTCGCCCGGGACACGGGCCTCAGCTCGTCGTCGCTGTCGCGGTACCTCGGCGGGCAGACCGTCCCGCCGTGGCCGGCGGTGCTCGCCCTGTGCCGGCTCGTGAAGCGCGACCCGCGCCCGCTGCGTCCGCTGTGGGAGCGGGCGTCGAACCCGCTGCCGGCGCCCCCGAAGGCCAGCCGCCAGGTGCAGCAGCCGTCGCCGCCCTCCGGCGTCCCGCGCCCGCCCCGCAACGACCTGCCGCGCGACGTGCCCGACTTCACCGGCCGGGAGGCCGCGCTCGCCGCCGTCCTCGACGCGGTGGCGGGCAGCCGGGTCGTCGCCGTCGACGGCATGGCGGGCGTCGGCAAGACGTGCCTGGCGGTGCACGCCGCGTACCGGCTCGCCGCCGACCAGCCCGACGCCCAGCTCTACCTGGACCTGCACGGGTTCACCGAGGGCCGCGAGCCCCTCGACCCCGGGACCGCGCTGCGGTCGCTGCTCGCCGCGCTCGACGTCCCGTCCGAGAAGGTCCCGCAGGAGGGCGGCGTCGAGCCGCTCGCGGCCTGCTGGCGGTCGGAGCTGGCCGGGCGCCGGGCCGTCGTGGTGCTGGACAACGCCGCCGACGCCGAGCAGGTCAGGCCGCTGCTGCCCGGCGCGGGCCGGTCCGTCGCCCTGATCACCAGCCGCAACCGGCTGCTGGGCCTGGACGAGGTGCCCCCGGTGTCGCTGGACGTGCTGACCCCGGAGGAGAGCGCGGAGCTGCTGGCCCGCGCCAGCGGCGAGGCGGGCGGCTCCGGCGGTCCCGGCGGCCGGCTGGCCCGCGAGCCGGAGGCCGCGGCGGAGGTGCTGCGGCTGTGCGGGCACCTGCCGCTCGCGCTGCGGCTCGCCGCGGCCCGGCTGCGGCACCGGCCGGGCTGGACCGTCGGCATCCTCGTCGAGCGGATGGCGGAGGGCGCCGGCGAGTTCGACACCGCGCTCGCGATGTCCGTCCGGCAGCTGGACCGGGCCCAGCGCCGCCTGTTCCGGCTGCTGGGGGAGCTGCCCGGGGCGTCGTTCGACGAGTACGTGGCGGCGGCGCTCGCGGACGTCCCGCCGCGCACCGCCCTGGCCATGCTGGAGGACCTGCTCGACGCGCACCTCGTCCAGCAGCCGGCGGCCGGCCGCTACCGGCTGCACGACCTGGTCCACCAGCACGCGCGCCGGGCCGCCGCCGAGCACGAGTCCCCGGCGGAGCGGGAGCGGGCGCTGGGCCGCGTCCTCGACTACTACGTGCACGCCGCCGCGGCCGCCGACGCCGCGCTGCCGTTCCCGGCGGGCAGCCGGGCCGCGTCCGCGGGCCGGGCCCCGGCCGGGCTGCCGCGGTTCGCCGGGAAGAACGCGGCGCTCGCCTGGTTCGGCGCCGAGTACGGGAACCTGCTGGCCGCCTTCCACGCCGCGGTCGCCGCCGGAGCCGACGCGCACGTGTGCGAGCTGCCGCGCTTCATGCGGGCGTACTTCGCGCGGCGCTGCGGGACGACGCAGCTCAACGCCCTCTTCGAGCGGTCCGTGGACGCCGCGCGGCGCCTCGGCGACCCGGTCTCGCTCGCCGAGGCGCACAGCGACCTCGGCTTCGCGCGGTACAACGCGGGCCGGATGGCGGAGGCCGGCGCCGCGTACGAGGCGGCGGCGCCGCTGGCGTCCGAGGCGGGGGACGTCCTGTCCCAGGCGGAGCTGACGCTCCGCCGCGGCTACCTGAGGTGGGACGAGGGGCACGTCGAGGAGCCGCTCGAGCTGTTCCGGACGGCCGGGCGGCTGTACGAGGCCGCCGGCCGCCCGATGGGCGCCGTCCATGCCACCGCGTACGAGGCGTGGGTGATGCTCCAGCTCGGGCACCGCGAGGAGGCGGCGCGGCTCGCCCGCAAGGCCCTGGAAGTTCCGCACTCCGACCCGTCATGGGCGCCCGCGCTGACGGCCCGGATCACGCTCGGCGTGGCCATCGCCGACGAGGAGCCCGACGAGGCCGTCCGGCATCTCCACGAGGCCCTCGGCCTGGCGCGGGAGGACGGTCACAGGCACAACGAGGCGTGGTGCCTTAACTGCCTCGGCGTCGCGCTGCGCCGGATGGGCCGGTACGAGGAGGCGATGGACGCGCACCGGCAGGCGTTCGCGCTGCTCGACGAGCTGTTCGAGGAGCACTGGAAGATCCACTTCCTCAACGGCTACGGCGAGACGTGCCGGCTGGCGGGCCTGCCCGAGGAGGCCCTGCGGCTGCACCGGCGGGCGCTGGAGCTGGCCCCTGAGGTCGGGTACCGGCACGAGGAGGCGCTGGCCCACGAGGGGATCGCCGCCGTCCTCGACTCGACGGACCCGGCCGCGGCGGCGGAGCACCGCGCCGCGGCGCAGGCCGTGCTGGGCGAGCTCAGCCCCGCGCCCGCGACGGCGGAGCGGTGAGCGCGTAGATCAGCAGGATGGACATCGCGATGGTCAGCACCGACCAGAGCGGGAACGCCCGCAGGAACGCGATGTGGCCGATCGCGGTGAGCACGGCGAACAGGACGCCGACGACGCGCGCCCACATCTGCCCGGCGATGATCCCCGCGCCGACGGCGATCTGCACGGCGCCGAGGACCAGCCAGAACCAGCCCCACGCCGTGAAGTCGAACACCATGATCTGGTTGCCGTTGACGAGGTAGTAGTTGTCCTTGAACAGGCCGACCAGGCCGTCGATGACGTTGAACGCGCCGATCACCATGGCGAGGGTGCCGGCGAACGTGAGCCATCCGGACGTCGGCCGCAGCTGCCGGGCCGTGCCGTGCGCCATCCTGGTCATCGTTGGCCTCCCCATGCTCGCGCCGGATGTGAGTGCCCGAAAGATCCCCGTTGTTCCGCCCTCCCCAACCGCAGCCGGTGCGCTTTTGGCGCACGCCGGGCCGAAACGTGACCAGAACCTGGCACACCCTCCAGCAGCACGGCCGAGCGTCGCGGTCGCGTCCCCGGGGCAGGGGCCGACAGGGCTCTTTCAGGTGGGCTTTCGCGCTAGGACGAGGCGGGCGCGGGGAGTGCCGTCGTCGCGCCGGCCCAGAGCCGTCAGAGGAGCGGTCGACACGCTGAATCCGGCCGCCGCCAGGTCCTTGCTGACCGCGCCCAGCGGGCAGGTGCGGTAGTACATGACGAACGGGGGACGCCACACCGCGTTCCGGACCCGCATGACCGCGTCGAATCCGAGCAGCGCCCAGTACCAGCGCGACGTGAGGGGCGGCGGGGCGCCGAGCGGGAAGGCGAAGAGCCCGCCGGGCCGCAGCGCCCGGTGCACCCCGGCGAAGACGGCGGGCCGTTCGGCGGGCAGCAGGTGGCCGAGCGCCCCGAAGGTCACGGCCAGGTCGAATCCCGCGCCGAAGGAGAGGTCCCGGACGTCGGCGCGGACGAGTTCGGCGTCCGGATGGGCTTCGCGCGCCTGCGCGAGCATCCCGGCGCTGAAGTCGACGCCCGCGATCGGCCCCCGGCACACGGCCTCGAGCGTCCGCATGCCCGCGCCGGTGCCGCAGCACACGTCCAGCCCCCGGTCGAACGGCCCGAGCGGCCGCAGCGCCTCGGTGGTCGCGTCGAGCACGGCGTCCGGCGTGCGGAAAGGCGTGTGGTCGAACTTCGGGGCGAGCAGGTCGTAGCCCCGCTCGACCGACGACAGCGCCTGCACCGCCAGCTCGCGCGGCGACGGCCCCTGGGACGAGAACACCGCCCAAGGCTACTCGCGGCACGCCGCCGCGGGTCAGGGGCGCGGGGGCGCCGCGGCCTCCAGGGCGTCGATGCCGCCGGACATGATCGTGCGGACGTGGTCGGTGATGTGCTGGAGCGGCCAGTCCCACCAGGCCAGGTCGAGGAGCCGGGCGATGTCGGCGTCGCCGTGGCGGCGGCGGAGGAGCCTCGCCGGGTTGCCGCCCGCGACGCCGTAGTCGGGGACGTCGTCGACGACCACGGACCCGGACGCGATGATCGCGCCGTGCCCGATGCGGACGCCGGGCATCACCAGGGACCGGTAGCCGAGCCACACGTCGTTGCCGATCACGGTGTCGCCGCGTCCGGGCAGGCCGGTGATGAGGTCGGCGTGCTCGGCCCAGGAACCGCCCATGATCGGGAAGGGGAACGTCGACGGCCCGTCCATGCGGTGGTTCGCGCCGTTCATGAGGAACCGCACCCCCTCGCCGAGCGCGCAGAACCTCCCGATGACGAGTTTCTCCGGCCCGTAGTGGTAGAGCACGTTGCGGGTCTCGAACGCGGTCGGGTCGTCCGGGTCGTCGTAGTAGGAGAACTCGCCCACCTCGATCAGCGGGGACGTGACCAGCGGTTTCAGCAGCACGACGCGCGGCTGCCCGGGAATCGGGTGCAGCACGTCCGGGTCGGCGGGCACGGGCGGCATGGCTGGGCCGTTCCTTTCGGCGGGGCGGGTCCCTCGGCGGGACGGCGGCCTCACTAATGCGACGTGTGATGCATTAAGATACTGGCACGACGCCGTCCCACCGAGCAACCGGAGCACCACCGATGACGCCACCGGCAGACGACGGGCCCACGCCGCCGCGGCGCCGCCCCGGCGGCCGCACCGCCCGCGTCCGGACGCAGGTCCACGAGGCCGTGCTCGCGGAACTCGGCGAGCACGGCTTCGACGGCCTCACCATGGAGGCCGTCGCCGCCCGCGCCGGCGTGCACCGCGCCACCGTCTACCGGCGGTGGGGCGACGTCGGCGGCCTGCTCGCCGACGTCCTGGACGCGGCGGCCGACGACGCCTGGCAGCCCCCGGACACCGGCTCCCTGGAACGCGACCTGGCCGGGCTGAACCGCGAGATCCAGGACGCGATGACCGCGCGACCGCCGGTCATGGCGGCCCTGATCGCCGCGTCGTTCCGCTCCGAGAAGGCCGAACGCGCCCAGCGGCGGCTCTGGGAGGACCGCTACGCCCGCTGCGAGATCGTCGTCACCAGGGCCGTCCGCCGGGGCGAGCTCCCCCCGGGCACCCACGCCAGGCGACTCCTGATCGCCGCCACCGCCCCGCTCTACCACCACCTGGTGCTCCTCCGCACGCCCCCGGACCCGGACCTTCCCGACCATGCCGCCCGGACCGCCGCCCTGGCCGCCGCCGCCGGCGCCTTCACGGGCACGGATCGCTGAACCGCACCCGCCTTCGGCGCCGACCGCTCACTCGAACGCGGCCCGGTGGTCGCGGGCCCAGGTCGCGTAGGTGCGCGCGGGACGGCCGAGGACGGCCGCGACGTCGCCGGTCAGCCGGGCGTTCCCCCCTTCGGCGATGAACCGCTGGCCGCGCATCGCGCCCTCGGCGAACTCCGGGTCACGGCCCGCGGCGATCATCTGCTCCTTCGCGACGTCCGGCGGCACGTCGACGATCCCGATCGGGCGGCCGAGCACCTCCTCCAGGGTCGCCACCTGGTCGGGCGCGCTCAGCAGCTCGGGACCGGTCAGCGTGTAGGTCCGCCCCGCGTGATCCGGCGCGGTCAGCGCCGCGACCGCGACCTCGGCGACGTCGCGCGGGTCGACCACGCCCTGGGCGCCGTCCCCGGTCAGGTTGGCGACCGGCCGCCCGGCCCGGATCATGGGGGCCCAGTGCAGGGTGTTGGCGGCGAAGCTGCTCGGCCGCAGGATCGTCCAGTCCGCCTCGCCCGCGCGCAGCGCCCGCTCGCCGGGCAGGTGCCAGCCGCCGGCCCTGACCTCGGTGTCCTCGCCGGTGCCGATGGCCGACAGCTTCACCACCCTCCCGACGCCGTGGGACCGCGCGGCGTCGAGCATCGCCCGGTCGTGCCGCTCGATCCAGGGGCCCGGCGCGTCCAGCAGGAAGACCGCGTCGGCCCCGGACACCGCGCCGTCGAGGGAGGCGCGGTCGTCGAAGTCGCCCTGGACGACCTCCGCCGGCAGGGTGCTGCCCTGCGGGTTCCGCGTCATCGCCCGGACCCGCTCGCCGCGCTCGGCCAGGATCCGGACCACTTCGGTTCCGATGGTGCCCGTCGCACCCGTCACGAGGATCATGCCGGGCACTCTGCCGCGCCGCCCCACACCGGATATAGGAAGAATCGGCAGCCCCGTAGAGTCGTCGGCGTGGACGCGATGACCCCCATGCCCGTGCTGCGGCCCTGGATCGCCGACGTGGCGCTGATGCGGCCCGACGGTGCCCGGCCGGTCGTCCACCTCCCCGACGCCGCCACCGCGCTCGTCTACCGCAGGACCGGCGACCGGGACGGCGACCTCCGCGTCGTCGGCCCCCGCAGCCGCGCCACCTACAACCCGGGCAAGGACCTGCCGATGTGCGTCCGGGCCCGGCTGCGCCCCGGTGCCGCCCGGCCGCTGCTCGGCGTCCCGGCCGTCGAGCTGCGGGACCGGGCCGTCCCGCTCACCGACCTGTGGGGCGACCGCGCCGCCCGCCTCGAAGACCGGCTCAACGAGCTGGCCGGCCCCGACGCGATCCTGCGGGCCATCGAGCACGCGCTGCTCGACGGCCTGCACGGCGGCCCGGACGGCGGCGCGGACGGCGGCGCGGACGCGCGCGACCTGCTGCTCCGCGAGGCCGTCGAGTCGCTGTCCACCACCGGCGAACGGGTCGCCGCGCTCGCCCGGCGGCTCTCGGTCAGCGAACGCCACCTGCGCGACCTGTTCACCGACCGGGTCGGCCTGCCGCCCAAGCGCTTCGCCCGCATCCAGCGCGTCCGCACGGTGCTGGCCCGCGCGGGCTCCGCGCAGTGGGCGGGCCTCGCCTCCGATACCGGCTACTACGACCAGTCCCACATGACGGCCGACTTCCATGCGCTCATGGGCGTGTCCCCGGCCGCCTTCAGCGCGGGCCGCCTTCCCGCGAGCACGCCCTGCGCCGCATAAAGAAAGAGGCTCGGAGCCTCGTCCAGGAATTGATCGGGCAAAGTTCTGAAAAGCGCTGGATAGCGCCTGCTCGTCCGAACAGACCCCGGAGGGGGACGGACGAGCGAAGGCGTGGACATGTCCGATGAGCGGGTGGTCGATCCCGAAGGCGCGTACCTCTGGGACGGGTGGGGAACCTGCCTGTCCTGGTGGGCGAACACCGAACTGGGCGCGCGTGACGACCTGGCCGCGGCCCTGTTCGGCCTGGACGCGGCCGGTGTGAAGACCTCCAGCCGCGGGATCGAGCTTCCCGGCCTGGGCCTGAACATCGTGCGCTACAACCTCGGGGCCTGCACCTGGACGGACGGGTCCGCGATGGTCGAGTCGCCCGCCATCGTCCGGCGCAAGCAGATCGAGACGTACCACGACGGCGAAGCGTGGAACTGGAGCGCCGACCCGAACCAGCGGAGCATGCTGGCGAGGGCCCGCGACGCCGGCGCCGACACCTTCGAGATGTTCTCGGTCTCACCGCCCTGGTGGATGACGGTGAACAGGAATCCCTCCGGCGCCGAGCGGGGCGAACAGGACAACCTCGAATTCCAGTACCAGGACGCGTTCGCGCGGTACATCGCGGCGGTGGCCAGGCGCGCCCGCGACGACTGGGGCATTCGCTTCTCGTCGGTCGAGCCGTTCAACGAGCCCTCGCTGACCGCCTGGCACGCGCGGCAGAACCAGGAAGGATGCCATTTCACCATCGGGGCGCAGGAAGCGGTCATCGAGTACCTGCGCCGCGCGCTGGACGACCACGGTCTCGGCGACGTGCTGATCGCCGCGTCCGACGAATGCCGTTATGCGGACGCGGTCGTCACCTGGCAGAAGTTCACCGAAGGCGCCAAGCGTCTCATCGGCCGCGTCAACGTGCACGCGTACGAGCCCGATGAGAGGGGCCGCAGCCGTACCGAGCTCCGCGAAGCCGTCGGCGAGGAAATTCCGATATGGCAGTCGGAGTATTCCGAGGGGGAGCCCGACGGATTGGCGATGGCGCTGAGCATCAGCCGGGACATCCGGTATCTCCGGCCGACCGGATGGGTCTGCTGGCAGCCCGTCGAGGCGCTCGACTGGGGGCTGCTGGACGGCGAGTACGACGACCGGACGCCCAATCCGGACGGCGGAGCCCCGGGCACGCTCGAAGGGGAAGTGGGCGGCGTCAACACGAAATATCACGTCCTCGCCCACTACACGCGCCATATCAGGCCGGGGATGCGGATCCTGAGGTCCGGGCACACGAACACCGTTGCCGCCCACGACCCGTCCGCCCGGCGGCTGGCCTTGGTCACCGTCAACGACGGCCGGAAGCGAACCGTCACCTACGATCTGCGGCCGCTGACCAGGGACGCGAACGCGGCTCGTGTGTGGGTGACCGACGCGATCGACGCTCCCGGCGCACGCCGGTACGCCCGCCGGCCCGACGCCGATTCCCGGGACGGTCTGCTCACAGTCGTCCACGAGGCGAACACCGTCACGACCATGGAAATCGACGGCATCTGAGCATTCGCCGGGGCGCTTACCGGCGAATGGCTCATGATGAACACCTTCCAACACTCACGGAAAAGTCAGTCTTCCCCGCCGATTCCCGCGTGGTAAAGGCGGAGCCGATCGCGTGTGAGAGAGTGGCTCATGCCCTTGAGCGCGTATGACCTCAGAACGTCCATCGCCGTCTCCGACATTCAGAGGGCCGTGGCGTTCTACGAAGGCAAGCTGGGCCTGCAGGTCCTGCAGACCGGTCCCAGCGCCGACATCATCGGCGGCAGCCGCGTCTACGCGTCCGGCGGCGGCCCGGCGCTGAACGTGTACCAGTCGGCCACCGCCGGGAAGACCGACGCGACGCTGGCGACCTGGTACGTCGACGACATCGACCAGATCGTCGACGAACTCGCCTCGTCCGGCGTCGAGTTCGTCCGCTACGAGCAGTTCGAATGCGACGCCAGGGGGATCTCCCCGCGGGCCGGCGGTGGACGCATCGCGTGGTTCCGGGACCCGGACGGCAACACCTTCGCCATCGAAGCCGACATCTGACCCTCCCTCCGGGGCGATCAGCCCTGGCGGGCCGGCCGGATGGTCAGGTCCCCGATCTCGACGTCGTCGGGCTGGTCGATCGCGAACGCGATCGCCCGGGCCACCGCCATGGGGTCGATCCCGAGTTCGGCCATGTTCCGCCTCGCCTGCTCGCGCACGGCCGGGTCGTCGACCGCGTTGTCGATGAGCTCGGTGCGGACGTACCCCGGGGAGATCGACGTCGTCCGCAGGACCCCGTCCGTGCTCTCCTGCCGCAGGCCCTCCAGCAGGGTGCGCACCGCGTTCTTCGTCCCCGCGTACACCGCCTGGGTGGGGACGATCTTCAGCCCGGACGTCGAGACGACCGTGACGAGGTGCCCGGTGCCCTGGCGGCGGAACACCGGCAGGGCCGCGGCGATGCCGTGCAGGATCCCCTTGACGTTCACGTCGACCATCGCCGACCAGCCCTCGACGTCCAGGTCGGCGACGGGGCCGATCCTGCTGATCCCGGCGTTGCCCACCAGGACGTCCAGCCGGCCGAAGCGCTCGACGGCTCCGGTGACGAGCGCGTGGAGGTCGCCGGGGTCGGTGACGTCCACCCGCATGGCGGCCGCCTCGCCGCCGGCGGCCTCGATCTCGGCGGCCAGGCGGTCCAGCCGCTCGGTCCGGCGAGCGCCGAGGACGACGGCCGCGCCCTCCGACGCGAGGTGGCGGGCCGTCGCCTCGCCGATTCCGCTGCTGGCCCCCGTGATGGCGACGACCTTGCCCTGGATGGTCATGATGAACCTCCACCTAGAATGGGACACATGTCCGGTTACCTCGACGAGCCTAGCGGACACGTGTCCGCTTCTGTCAAAGGCGCGGCACGGCGCGCCGACGCGCAGCGCAACCGCGAGCGGATCCTCCAGGCGGCCCGCGACCTCGTGCGCGAGCCGGGCGAGCTGAAGCTCAACGCCGTCGCGAAAGCCTGCGGCATCGGGCAGGGCACGCTGTACCGGCACTTCCCGACACGCGAGGACCTCCTCGCCGAGGTGTACCGCCGCGAAGTGGAAGAACTCGTCGCCGCGGCCCCGCGCCTGCTGGAGGCCCACGAGCCGCTCGACGCGCTGGCGGCGTGGTTCGACCGCGTCGCCGCCTACGCCCGGGTCAAACGCGACGTGTTCGCCGCCATCGAGGCGGCGACATGGCGCGACCTCGCCGCCCACAGCCTCGGCCCGATCGGCGAGGCGGTGGACCGCCTCCTGGCCGCCGGCCGCGCGGCCGGCAGCGTCCGCGCCGACGCCGAAGCCCGCGACGTCATCGTGCTCATCAGCTGGCTGTCACGCCTGGACGACGCCGAACTCGACGCGCGAGGACCCCGACTGCTGTCGATCCTCATCGACGGCCTCCGCCCACCCCGCCCCTGACCTGGAGGCGAGGGACCATCACCCGCGGCGCGACCTCGCCCCGTGCCGTCCTTCTAGCGTGCCGCCTGTTCGTCGTCCGAGACCTGGATGATCGTCTTGCCGGGCATGCGGCGGTGGCGAGCGAACGCGGCGGCCGTCTCGGACAGCGGTCGTACGGCGCCGACGATGGGCTTGAGCCGTCCGTCCCGGAGGCGGCGGGCGAGTTCGGCCAGCAGGGCGCGGTCGGGCTCGACGACGAAGAAGACGGCCCGCCCGTCCTTGGGCTGCACGGGGGGCGGCATGGCGATGGTGACGAGCGTGCCGCCGGGGCGTACCAGCTCGGTCGACCGCTCGAGGATGTCGCCGCCGATCACGTCGAACACGACGTCCACCTCGCCGGCGTCCCGCAGATCGTCGGCGCCCAGGTCGAGGAAGGCCTGCGCGCCCAGGCCGAGCGCGACGTCGCGATCGCCGGCTCGGCCCGTGCCGATCACGCGGGCGCCCGCGTCCCGCGCGAGCTGGACGGCGATCGAGCCGACGCCGCCCGCGGCGCCGTGGACGAGGACGGTCTGGCCCGTCGTGAGGCGGCCGTGGTCGAACAGTCCCTGCCATGCCGTCAGCCCGGAGATGGGCAGCGCCGCCGCCACGGTGTGGTCGACGTCGGCCGCGAGGGGAGCGAGGTTGCGGGCCTCCACCGCGGTGTATTCGGCCAGGGAGCCGTTCCGGGTCCAGTCGGTCAGTCCGAACACCCGCTGGCCCACGGTGAGGCCGGTGGTCCCGTAGCCGAGCTCGACCACGACTCCGGACAGCTCGTGCCCGGGGATGCTGGGCGTCCGGTCGCGGCCGGCGCGATCGGTCCACGTTCCCGGCCAGTCGAGCTCTCCGGGGGTGAAGCCCGCGGCGTGCACGCGCACGATGACGTCGTTCTCCGCGGCGTGCGGGTGGGGCATGTCGGTCAGGGTGAGGCCGCCGACGCCCGCGTCACGGTCCCGCGCGATGATCGCTCGCATGCTCGGTCCTTTCCAGAACGGGGGTGCGCCGAGGCCGTCGAGCTCGCACCGCCGCGATCGCTCCGCGACGCGGAGAGCTCCGTCCGACATCGACGCGATACCCACTTCGGCAACGGTCGACCCACAACGCACACGTGCAGCACGGCCCTGACCAGGCGTCCGGTCAGCTCGGCCAGGGCGAGCCGAGGACGCGCTCCACCGTCGTCGTGCGCCGGAAGCCGGGAACGAAGTGTTCGAGCAGGTCGGAGTTCACGGTGCCGTTCGTGGTCTCGGGGCGGTCCTTGAGCCCCTCGACGGAGATTCGCAGGAACTCGTCCTTGAAATCCCCTCGCGGGTGGACGGCGAGGATCTCGTCCAGCTGCTCGTGGTCCAGCCCGTCCAGGCCGAAGCCGATCGCTTCGGTCAGGACGCCGAGGTGCGTGGCCGCGATCTCCGGGCCCATCCGGACGGGGATGCCCGGCGTGGTGTGCAGCGCGACCGCCGTCCAGACGGTCTGAGCGGCGGCCGCCGAGAATCCCCGATCCAGGAGGAACTTGCGCGCGTGGTCCGCGCCATCCACTTCGAAGCGCTGCTCGACGTCGGAGAACGGGGTCAGGAGGCCGGCGTCGTGGAACAGGGCCGCCAGGTAGAGCAGTTCCGGGTCCGGTTCCACGCCGAGCTTCCGGGCGTGCATCAGGCCGAAGAAGAAGACCCGCCGGGAGTGGTGGTAGATGAGGGGGCGGGTCGTCTCCTGGATCAGCCTGGTCGCTTCGGCGGCCGCCGCCGTCCCGGGAATCGCCAACCCCGCGATGACCTCTGCCATGCCCCTTGGACCTTCCCGTCGTGTGCCCCGGCTGTGAACAGTGCGTCCGACGTCCATCCTGCCAACGGACCGGCATGCGACCCCCAACGTGGTGGTCACGCGTCGCGCATGAACAGCAGGAGTGCGGCGATCAGGAGCGATGCGGCCGCCCATGCGGTGAGGACGCCGAGGCCGGCCCAGGGGCCGATGGGTCGGGAGTGGGCGCCGGTGGTGGCCTGGACGGCGAGTCCCGCGGTCATGGGGGCGATCTGCTCGACGTGCCGCCGCAGCGGATCGGTGCAGGCCTGGGCGAGGAGCGGGGGCAGGTAGAGCAGGCCGAGCACGGCGGCGATCGCCGGGGCGGTGTCGCGGATCGCGGTGGCGACGCCGAGGGCGAGCAGGGCGATCAGGACGAGGTAGCAGACGCTGCCGGAGGCGGCGCGCAGCGTCGCGCCATGGCTGATCGAGACGAGCGGGTGGCCATGGGCCGGGTCGAGACCGGCTGCCGGGAGCATGAGGCGGCCGACGAGCAGGCAACCGGTGACCGCGGGGACGCCTGCGGCGAGAGCGAGCGCCGCCGTGGTGGCGGCCTTGGCGGCGAGGAGGACGAGGCGGCGCGGCATGGCGGTGAGGCTGGTGCGGATCATGCCGGTGCCGTACTCCTCGGAGATGGTCAGGACGGCGAATACCGCGATGACCGCTTGGCCGAGGTAGACGCCGGCCAGGGCCAGCCTCGTGGGATCCTGCCCGCCGCTGCGCGTCGACACGTGGGTGGCGGCGGCGATGCAGGCGCTGACCGCGATGGTCACGGCGGCGGCGCCGGTGAGCAGCCAAGCGGTGCCGCCCGTGGTCCGCGCCTTCGTCCATTCCGCCCGTAGCGCTCCGATCATGCGTCTCTCCGGTACAGCAGGACGGCGGCGATGCCGAAGGCGAGCGCCGCCCATGCGGTGAGGACGCCGAGGCCGGCCCAGGGGGTGAGCGGGTAGTAGCCGTTGGCGAAGGTGTAGGGATAGTCGACCTGCGCCGATCGGGGCAGGACTTGCAGCACCGAGAAGCCGGCGGCAGGGGTGAGGCGATACAGCCACTCCACGGCGTCACCGGAGCCGATCGAACCGACGATCGAGGGCAGGACGAACACCACGATGCCCCCGGCGACCGCGGCGGCGCTCTTGCGCGCGATGGTGCCGACGGCCAGCACGCCGACGGCCGTGACGGCGGCCAATGCCGCGGTTCCGGCGATGACGCGCAGGACGGTGAGGGCGCCGGCCGGGAAGACGTAGGCGCCGTTCGCGCGCAGGACGTGTTCGCCGAGGGGGACGGCGGCCGCCGCGGCGGCGGCCGCGATCACGAAGGCGACCGCGCCGACGACGACCGCCTTGGCCGCGAGAACGCGCCGCCTGCCGGGGACGGCCGCGAACGTGACGCGGATCAGTCCGCGGCGGTACTCGGCGGTGATGAACACGGTCGCCACCACGATGAGCACGATCAGCGCGACGGTGAGCCCGAAGGGCAGGCTGCTGGAGGCCGTGCCCGTGCCGAGGAGCCCCTGGACGACGGCGGGGGCGATGTCTCCGGAGCCGCTGATGACGAAGGAACCGCCGGCGCGGTGGAAGCCGCCGGTCCGCAGCGTCGGGTAGAAGTCCTGCTGACCGGCCCCGATGCTCCGGCCCTGCCAGGCGCCGGACGTGGCATGACCGTCGACGGTGGTGTGGTCGTCGATGGTGGTGTGGTCGAAGGCGGCGGTGGCAAGGGTGCGGGAGCCGTCCGCCGACGTCCGGAAGGACACCGGGGAGGTGACGAACAGCCCGGCGTAGACGGTGACCGGTAGCCCGGTCAGGTGCGCGGTGCCGATCAAGGTCCACGTCGTCCCGTCCGCCGAGTCGTAGCCGGTGACGGTGTCGCCGGTGCGGGTCAGGCGCAGCCAGCGCGGCGAGCCGGGGGAGGCCGGTCCGCGCCGCCCGGCGCCGTCGTTGCCGTAGTCGTACTGGAAGCGGTCGCCGTGGCCGCCGGTGGCCATCACCGCGGCGTAGGCCGATCCCTGCCGGGTGCTCGGCCGCAGGAGGATCCCGGCCTTGGCCCAGGCCGGGAGCCCGGGACGGGTCCGCTGCGCCTGGGAGGGGGCCACGCCGGCCGGGACGGTCGAGGTGACGCCGGTCAGCGAGGTGATCCGGGTGGTGACGGTGCCGTCGCCGGTCAGCCGCCCGCCGACGGTGTAGTAGCTGTCGGCGACCGCTCGGCCGTCCGGGCCGGTCGGCACGTGGGCGTGGCCGGCCTTGCAGGTGCCGGCGCCGGAGCACGACTCGGTGTGGGTGCCGTCGGCGACCAGGAAGGTGAACACGAGGCACAGCAGGGCAGCCGTGATCGGGGCCGTCACCCAGCCGCGGACCGTGCGGAACTTGATCCATTCGGCCCGCAGCACGGCCGTGAAGGGTGCCCGTTCGGGCGCCCCGGCCGGCAGCGGCGGCGTGCGGCTCGCGGTCATCGCCGTGCCCCCCGGCCCCCGTCGGCCCGGAACTCCGCCTCGCCGCCGGTGAGCCGGAAGTAGACGTCCTCCAGCGTCGCCCGCTGGGTGGTGACCTCGGAGAAGACCACGCTCGACCGTCCCAGGGCCTCCACGACCTGGCGGGCCGTGAGCCCGGACACGCTCAGGGCGCCGCCGTCGAGGATCGTCGCTGCGCCCCCGGCGCGGCGCAGCGCCCCGGCGGCCTCGGCCGGCGCTGGCGTCCGCAGCAGGACCTGCTCACCGGCGGCCCGCGCGAGCAGCTCGTCGATGCCGCCGTCGGCGAGGACCTTGCCGCGGCCGATCACAACGGCGCGGTCGGCGATGCCTTGCAGCTCGCCCATCAGGTGGCTGGAGACGAGCAGCGCCCGCCCCTCGGCGGCGAGGGTGCGCAGCAGCCCGCGCATCCAGGCGATCCCCTCCGGGTCCATGCCGTTGAACGGCTCGTCCAAGATGACGACCGGTGGGTCGCCGAGCAGCGCCGCCGCGATGCCGAGGCGCTGGCGCATGCCCAGCGAGAAGCCGCCCGCCTTGCGGCGGGCCGCCGGCGCGAGGCCGACCTGCTCGATCACGGCGTCGACCCGGCCGGTCGTCAGGGACTGGGAGCGGGCCAGCCACAGCAGGTGGTCACGGGCGGTGCGGCCGGGCTGGACGGCGGCGGCGTCGACCAGCGCCCCGACATGGCGCAGCGGATTCCGCAGATCCTGATAGCGGTGCCCGCCGACCCGCGCACGGCCCTCGTCGGGAGCGTCGAGTCCGAGGATCACCCGGATGGTGGTGGACTTCCCCGCCCCGTTCGGGCCGATGAAGCCGGTCACCTTGCCCGGCGGAGCGGTGAAGGTCACGCCGTCGAGGGCGAGTGCGGACCGGAACCGTTTGCGCAGGCCGGTGACTTCGATGATCGCGTCGTCCACGTGCTCGTCCGTCCCTTGTCGTTGGCGATGGCACTGCGACGTAGGTGTACGACACGGCCGGTGTCGGCCCGGTGTCGGCCGCCGACACCGGGCTGACACCCGGGTGCTGGCATCGTTGCGGTGACGGCGTCCCGCCCCGATGCGGGTGCGGCCGCCGCCCTCAGGCAGCGGAACGGAGAACGTTCGTGAGAGTGCTCGTCGTCGAGGATTTCGAGATCCTGGCCCGCTCGATCGGCACCGGCCTGCGCCGCGAGGGCATGGCGGTGGACGTGGTCCTGGACGGCGCCGACGCGCTGGAGCACCTGGCGATCACCCGCTACGACGTCGTGATCCTGGACCGGGACCTGCCCGGAGTCCACGGCGACGAGGTGTGCGAGAGCATCGTGGCCGGGCGCTCCGGCAGCCGCGTCCTGATGCTCACCGCGGCGAGCACCGTCAAGGACCGCGTCGACGGCCTCGGGCTGGGCGCCGACGACTACCTGCCCAAGCCGTTCGACTTCTCCGAACTCGTCGCCCGCGTCCGCGCCCTGGGCCGCCGCTCCACGCCGGCGACGCCGCCCACACTGAGCGCGGCCGACCTCACCCTCGATCCGAGCCGCCGGGTCGCCTTCCGCGCCGGGCGGCGCCTGGAGCTCAGCCCGAAGGAGTTCGCCGTCCTCGAATGCCTCCTCGCCTCCGACCGCCGGGTGGTCTCCACCGAGGAACTCCTGGAACGGGTCTGGGACGAAGAGGCCGACCCCTTCACCACCGCGGTCAAGACGACGATCCGCCGGCTGCGCGCGAAGCTCGGCGACCCGCCCGTCATCCACACCGTCCGTGAGGGCGGTTACCGGATCGGAGACGCGTGATGCGCCCCCTCGACGCGGTCATGTCCCTCTTCCGCCGCAGGCGCAGGCCCATGCTCCGGGCCCAGCTCGCCCTGCTGTACTCGGGGTTCTTCCTCTGCCTGCTCGCCGCCGTGCTCCTGGCCACCGACCTCCTGTACGGCCACACGGCGGCGAGGGCCCCCGCGAACGTCGCCCCCGGCGCCGACCAGGTCGGCGACAGCCACCGGTTCGAATTCGCTCCCGCCGCCATCGGCCTGGCCGCCGCGGTCGTCGCGCTCACCGGAGCCTGGTGGCTGGCCGGACGGTTCCTGCGCCCCCTGCGCGCCATCAACACCACCGCGCGGGAGATCTCCGCCACGAACCTCAACCGCCGGCTCGACCTCGACGGCTCCAACGACGAACTCGCCGACCTCAGCAGAACCCTCAACGACCTCTTCGCGCGGCTCGAGGCGTCCTTCGAGTCCCAGCGCCGCTTCGTGGCCAACGCCTCGCACGAACTGCGCACTCCCCTCGCCGGGCAACGCACCCTCCTGCAAGTCGCCCTCGCCGACCCCGAGGTCAGCGCCGAAGCCCTGCGGACGGCCTGCGAACAGGCGCTACAACTCGGCGACCAGCAAGAACGCCTCATCGAGGCGCTGCTCACCCTGGCGACCAGCGAACACGGCGTCGAACAGTGGGAGCCGGTCGATCTCGACCAGATCACCGAAGCCGTCATCGCCGGCCGCAGACGACAGGCCGAACGCCGCGGAATCACCATTGATGCCGCGCTCCGCCCGGCACCGGCCACCGGCGACCCCAGACTCATCGAGCGGCTCGTGACCAACCTCGTCGACAACGCGTTGCGCCACAACACACCCGAAGGGCACGTCCAGATCACCACGGACTCGGTCGGGGGCGAGGCTCGCATCGCGGTCGGCAACACCGGCCCGGCGATCCCGCCCGCTGAGGTCGACCGGCTCTTCCGGCCCTTCCAACGGATCAGCGGCACTCGTGCCCGCCACCCCGACGGCCACGGGCTCGGCCTCGCCATCGTGCACGCCATCGCCCACGCCCACGGCGCCACACTGACCGCGCGCCCCGGCCCGGAAGGAGGACTCGACGTCGAAGTGACCTTCCACTGACCCGTCCCACCGGCCCAACGCCCACGCCGGGTCGCAACACCGGTCGCGAGTTCGGTGGCCGTTCCGAAGCGGCTCAAGGCGTGTCGAGCGCTCCACGGAGGCGGGCGGCCATTGCCGCGGTCTCGTCCGGGGACATGCGGAGCACGCCGTTCTCGGTCATGAGGGCGTGGAACTGCTGTTGGCGGTAGGGGACGCCCGGTGGCAGTCCGGCGATGTGCCAGTGCAGGTGGGCGTTGCCTTGTCGGCTTCCGAGTGACAGCAGGTACGTGCGTTCTGGCTCTATGACCGACTCGACGGCCAGGGCCACTCGCCGGACGGTCAGCATCAGCCGGGTGTAGGCGGGCTCGTCGAGGTCCCGGACGACGTGTTCGACGTGGGCCTTCGGAGCGACCAGGACCTTGCCGGCGAGGGTGGGCCATCGGTCCAGGAAGGCCACGGTCTCGTCGTCCTCGTAGATCGTCTCGTGTGCGTAGCCGGGATCTCCGGCGAGGAAGGCACAGACGAAGCACGGCCCGCCGCGCGCCCGGGTCTCGTACGCCTCATGGTCCATGGGCTGCCGGCCTGTCGTCATCCCACGATCCTCTCCCCACAAGATCAGAGTCGATCGGGACGAGCTTCGCCGACGTGGTCATCGCACTGGCCGCCTCGATCCGGGCTCAGGTCGGCCGGGCGGCGGGCCTGAGGCCGTCCATCAGGAGGTCCAGCAGGCGACCGGCCTTGGCTTCATGCTCGCGCCGGGGGGCCACGGTGAAGATGCCGATGAGGGAGGCGGCGATGTCCTCGGCGGTGACGTCGGAGCGGAGGTCGCCCGCCGCGCGACCGGCGTCGAGAATCGTGGTGATGGCGGCCAGTAGCTCGCTGCGGGTCTGCGCATGCGCGATCTCGCCCGACTCGATCATCGCGAGCAGCGTGTCGAGCATGCCGTTCTTGGTCGCGATCCAGTCCCCGAACAGGTCCATCCAGCGCCGCATCGCCTCAGCCGGAGGCATCCGGCCGAGCAGCTCGCCGGCGCCGGCCGTCAGCCGCACGACCTGGTCCCGGTAGACCGCATCGACCAGCGCCTCACGGGTCGGGAAGTGCCGGTAGAGCGTGGCGATGCCGACTCCGGCCTCGCGGGCGATCGCGCGCATCGACGGCTCGCCGTCAGCCGACACGAACACGCGGGTCGCCACCGCGAGCAACTGGTCCCGGTTGCGGGTCGCGTCCGCCCGTGGCGCGCGCATCTCCGCCTCAGCCAAAACGGATCACGCTCCGGTTGTGTTACGGTCATCCATGGAAACGGAGCATAGTCCGTTTCAAGGCGCTCCCTCGGTCCCCAAGGAGACAGGCGTACATGCAGGAACAGAGCGATCGACCACCGGCGGGCAGGAGCAGGGCGGTCCGGCTCGATTCGTTCGGCGGTCCCGAAGTCCTGGACGTCCGTGAGGTTCCCGCGCCGCAGGTGGGTCCGGGACAGATCCGCGTGCGGGTCACCGCGGCCGGTCTGAACCCGATGGACTGGATCATGACCGCCGACGCGGACACCGCCACCCGGTTCGGCCTGAGCCTCCCGGCCGGGTTCGGAACCGACTACGCGGGACGGGTCGACCAGGTCGGTGACGGGGTGACCGGCTTCGCCCCCGGCGACCGGGTGTTCGGGGGCGCCCTGTCCCGCTCGGTCGCCGACCACGTGGTGATCGACCCGGCCGGGGAGACCGCGGCGAACGAGGCCCACCACACTCCTGACGGCGTCGACGACCGCACCGCCGCCACCCTCACGATCGCCGGCCGCACGGCATCCGCCGCCCTCGCCGTGGTCGCCCTTGGCCCGGACGACACGGTGCTGATCGGCGGCGCGGCGGGCGGGGTCGGGGTGTTCGCCGTCCAGCTGGCCCGGATCGCAGGAGCGCGCGTGATCGGGACGGGATCGGCGGCATCATCCGATTTCCTGCGCGATCTCGGGGCCGAGCCGGTCGCCTACGGCAACGGCTTGGCCGACCGGGTCCGAGCCCTCGCTCCCGGCGGTGTCACCGCCGCCATCGACCTGCACGGAACGGAGACGGTGCACGCCGCAAGGGAACTCGGCGTCCCGGACGGCCGCATCTGCACCATCGCCGCGCAAGTCGACGGCGTGCCGACGGCCAACGGCGCGAGCGCCGCCCCCGGCACCCTGGAAGAGGTCGCCCGCCTGGTCGCGGCGGGCCGCCTTCGGGTGCCCATCGCGGCGAGCTTCCCGGTCGAGCAGATCCGCCGCGCGGCCGAACTCCAGGCCGGCCGGCACGCGCACGGCAAGATCGTCATCGACCTCTGAACCAAGGCCGTAGCGATGTCGTAGTCACTGATCAGGCGGGGGCCTCCCGCCCACTAGAGAGCCCAGGGCTCTCCTCATCAAGGCGGCTGCCCTCGTCGTGTCCTCGCCGCAGCATCGCCGCCGAGTCATCCCCAACGCCGCGAAACCTTCCGTCTGGAAGCAGCAACCACCAAGCGGCCGGACCGTCTATCGAGCTCGTACTACATGCCTGACGTGTGCCTGTGGTGGGCGTTGGCTGTCGTCGTCGTTGTCGTCAGGGCAGTCGTCACCCTTCAGCGCGTCGATGCCGCCCCTTCAACCGCCGGACACGCCGCTCGTGCTGGCCGGCGCGGCGCCGCTGGGCGCGGTCGATGAACAACGTTCGCGGGTCGGCCGCCAGCTCGTACAGCTCGACTTCGAACGGGTCTGCGTCGTACTCGATGAGACGAGCCAAGGTGGCTCGATCCTGCTCGGTGGTGACCCGCCGGCGCACGTGTTCCCGCCAGAGGCGCTCGCTCGCCTCGGCCTCGTCCATGCTCCGACGATAACTGCTTGTCGCGCCGTGAACACCTGGATGCGAACTACCGGCGACCCGGACCTTCGAGGTCCTGCCCGGGCCATGACGAGTGCCGATGGAAGGTCGCTTAAGGCGTTGTAGGCCACCATTGCTGTTGTGCAACAACCGCTGGGATCCGAACCCGCTGTCAGCTTGGGAGTCATCCGATCTCGGCCGTTATGACCGCTGACCTGGCGTTGGACCATGCCGAAGGTGACCGTGAATGACGCACTCGACAACGCTCTGATGGAGTCGACGATCGGGCTGTACGAAGACCGAGCCGTTTCACTTCCTGTGTCTCATCTTGGCCACCTGATCCGGTTGAACGCCACGCCACAGCCGCCGAGCTGTCAAGATCAACAAGATGCGACAGAGAGTGACCCTTTTTCATCCTCGGGTGACCTCGTAGCTCTGTAGGACGGCGATGGCTTTGACCAGGTGGCCGGCCTTGCCGGGGCTGCAGCGGAGTTTGCGGAGCAGCTTCCATGACTTCAGCTGGGCGTTTGCGCGTTCGCCGGGTCCGCGGAGCTTGGCGTGCGAGCGGTTGGCCTGCTTTTGCGACTCGGGCTTGTTGCGTCCCTTGTACGGGGTGATGACCACCGAGGCCTCGGCGCCTTGATAGCCCTTGTCGGCCAGCGTGGTGATCCCGGCCTTATCCAGCTCGCGCAGGATGCCCCACACGCGGGCGGCGGTCAGGTCGTGCGTGCGGCCGGGCAGCGCTCCCGACGTCCACACGATCGTCCCGTCCGGACCTGCGATCACCTGTATGTTCATCCCATGGCAGCGGTGCTTGGCCGAGTAGTACGGCCGGTCGGCCCGCACCCGGTCGCATGCGATGAGCGTCCCGTCCAGCACCAGCAGTTGCAGCCCGTCCTTGCCGGCCTTCCGCAACGCCGCCGTCAGCTTCGGCGACCGCGCCGACAGCAGCGCCACCGCCTCCTGGATATACCGCCAGGCCGTACTCGTTGACACCCCGAACCCGGCCCCGAGCTCGGCGAAGGTCTCACCTTTGCGCAGGTGGACCAGCACCAGTAGAGCCTGCCGCCCCGGGGTGAGCAGCCGCCAGGGCGTCCCGAGGGACTTGCGGCACCGGCGAATCAGTCTCGCCAGGTAGTTCAGCGTTGAACGCGACAAATCGACGGCAGCACGGTAGAACAGCACGCGGGGCCCCTGGTTCGGACGTCGAGATTGTGGTGATCAAGTCGTCTACCAGGGGCTTCTTCACTTCACTGTCCGAACGTCAGCATCGCGATCGCTCCGTGATCACCATCACCCCGGGGCGATGAAAAAGGGTCAGTGATCATTGGTACGGCGGCGGCTTTCGTCCTGCTGCTGACGTTCGCAACGGCAATATGGTGGAAGTTCTTCTACGAGCCTCCCATCAGCGGCCCGATCGCCGAGGCGTTCACGAAGGCCGCCCCGGTCCGTCCTGCCGACTCGGACGGCGCTAACAAGTCTTTGACAGACTCATCGCTGTTTTCGCACGCCCCCGATCCGTGCAAGCTACTGCAGTCCCTTGGCGAATTCACCGATACGGTCAAAGACGCCGGGTCGTGCCGGCATGTCAGCGAGGTGGCGGATGGGTATAAGACCTACGAGGTGAGGGCCACTGCGGTTCCCAAGGCGACGGACGGTGGGGCGGTGGCCGAAGCCGTTCGCAGGTACGATGCGTTGGCCCGCGAGGCCCATGGCCCGGCGTTCAGCGAGAATGACGCGAAGTTCAAGCACTTCTTCAGTGCGCTGACCGGTCCTGGCGAGCAGGCGTTCACCAGGTACACCTATATGCAGTCCAACCTGCACGGCTACCTGCACTACTCCGGGGCCGAGGTGGTCTTCAGAGCCCGCAACCTTGTGGTGGAGGTGCGGGTGCAGTCGCCCGACGACAAGCGGAGTCGGCAACTCAACCTGGTCTATGCCGCCGCATGCAAGATCGCTCCGACACTGAAACCCTGAGCCGGTCGTTTCGGCGACGATCCGCCGCCTCCCGGAACACTGATGACGCGGCGGTCGGGGATTGCCTCGCCACACTTGCGTCTCGCTGCTGCTCCGCCTGGGCATCGCACCCAACGTCGTCGGCCAGCGACATCGAGGTGACCACGACGATCTCGACGACAAGCGCGCGGCACTCCGGAAGCTGGGGGATGCCCTCGGCTGACCCGCCGTACTCCTAACGGCCTCGGTGCGCGTCTGGGGTCGTTAATCGCTTTGGGGGTGCAATGGGGACGTTCTATGGTCGGCTGATGCGCTACCTGCCGATGTCCCTGGCGCTGGGGGCTCTGCGTCGCGGGCGCGGCATCGAGCAACTCCTCGGCGGCTTTGAAGAAGAGGGGCGCCGAGGAGTGAAGCACGCGTTGATCTTTCCGGCGCCCAGGGGCCTCTGTTACGTCATGTGTACGGCTGTTGAAGACACGGCGGAACTCGATCGGCACGGGGGTCTTCTCTATCCGAGCGATGATGCCTTCTACCCAGAGGACGCCAACAGAGAGGGCACCCGACCGGTCGGCAGTGCTCCGACACCAGAGGGGGCTATTGAGCTAGCCGAGCGCGAGCTGGATGCTGATCCGCGCCTGTGGGTCAACCTGGGAATGTTGGGCTACGAGTACAGAGACTTCGTTGAGCGAGGCCGGCCGCTCGGCCGCTGGAAGCCGTCATGAGGGGACGGTGCCGTCAAAAGGCCCGGAACCGAGACGGGTTCCGGGCCTTTTGGCTGGTCAGAAGCGTGGGCAGGGGCGGGGTCGAACCGCCGACCTTCCGCTGTTCAGCTATGGCAACACCCCTACCGGTGAAGCATCGGCCGAGGCTGAGCGGCTGTCGGCGTGCATTCGTGGCTGGTGCTGGTGCCTGCTGTTGCTGTCACCGCTGCTGTCAGTCTTCGCGAGTCAGGCGACCTTGATGGAGTGGGGGCCGACGCTGACGGTGATGTCCACGTGTCCGCCGAGGGCGCTGGCGTAGGCGCGCAGCGTGTCCAACTCCATGGCCTCGATGTCGCCGTTCTCGATCTGGGAGACGCGGGATTGTGAGCATCCCAGGATCTGGGCGACCTCGGCTTGTGTCTTGCCGATGGCCTTGCGAAGTTCCTTGAGGTGGTGGCCGGCGACGTAGGCGTCGAGTTCGGCGCGTGCCCGATCCTGGCGTTCGGGGTCGGCCGGTTCGGGGTTGCGGCGGTGTGCTTCGGCCTTGATGTCCTGCCAGCGACGTCCGGTGCTCATCGTCCGGCCTTGTCTCCGACCGCAAGGAAGATCGCGCAATCTGGTCATCTGGCTCCGATCGGACGGCGAGCCAGTGGAGCACGTCGGCCGGACACCGCCCGGCATGTTGTCTGATCCATCCACCGGTGGTAACGTGGCGGTAGTTGCAGTTGTGGTTCCCATGAGCTTATGTGCGCCTGCTGGTACTCACCTCAGGCGCATTTTTTGTTTCCCGGTAGTCCGTCCGGATGGGGTCATTACGGCGACGCGTGGCTCGCAGAGTGTGGGCTCCGTAATTGCCTTTCGGAAGGGACGAGTATGACTACTGGCACCGTGAAGTGGTTCAACGCGGAAAAGGGCTTCGGCTTCATCGAGCAGGACGGCGGCGGCAGCGACGTCTTCGCCCACTACTCCAACATCGCCGCCCAGGGCTTCCGTGAGCTCCAGGAGGGCCAGAAGGTCCAGTTCGACATCACGCAGGGCCAGAAGGGCCTGCAAGCGGAGAACATCGTTCCCGCCTGAGAACCGAACAGTGCGGTGCCGGGCCCACACCTGGGCCCGGCACCCCGCCTGCCGGCAGGAAACGATCTTCCTGTCGATGCCCGCGTCTGATCTTTCAGGGGTGTAGCCCTTCTACGGCGTTCCGCCATACGGCTCCCCCGAGTACCTGGCTGCTGGTTCTCGGCTGCACACCGCTCAGCCCGGAGCCCGTCCTTCAGCCGCCTTCCGCGGTATCACGCAACGCCCTTTTCGGCTTCGGCGTTGCTTCGCGGTTCACTTTGGTTCGTTCTTGCGATCGCTCCGGCCACGGGCTGCGGAGTCTTCCTCGAAACGTGCCACTTCAGGGAAGGCTTGCACATGACCCATGGCACCCGTCCGTCTCAACGTCGTTCTCTCACTCGCCTACCAGGGCCTCGCGCCAACCGGCCGCCCGGCGGCAGAACGACTTCGCGCTTCCCGTCAGTTCCACGCCTCCGCTGCCCCCGGCCGCGTCGTTCGCCGAGTTGGAAATGCCGGCGGCCCTGCTGTCCACCTTGACTCGACAGGGGATGGCGGAGCCGTTCGCCATCCAGGCCTCGACGCTTCCGGACGCGTTGAACGGCCGCGATGTCCTCGGCCGCGGACGTACCGGCTCGGGAAAGACCCTCGCCTTCGGCCTGGCGATGCTCGCCCGTAGCGCCGGTCGGCGCGCCGAGCCGCGTAAGCCGCTGGCCCTGGTACTCGTCCCGACTCGCGAACTGGCCGTGCAGGTCACCGACGCACTCCTGCCCTACGCCCAGTCGCTCAAGCTTCGGTCGGCCACCGTTGTCGGCGGCGTATCGATCTCCCGGCAGGCCGCCGCCCTCCATCGCGGCGCGGAGATCCTGGTTGCCACCCCGGGACGGCTCACGGACCTGATCAACCGGGGCGCCTGCAGCCTGGAGCACGTACGCACCACCGTCTTGGACGAGGCGGACCAAATGGCCGACATGGGTTTCCTGCCGCAGGTGACCGCGTTGCTCGACCAGGTCGCCCCGGGCGGTCAGCGGATGCTGTTCTCCGCGACGCTGGATCGCAATGTCGACCGTCTGGTCCGGCGCTTCCTCACCGACCCGGTCGTCCACTCGGTCGATCCGTCGGCGGGAGCGGTGACCACCATGGAGCACCACCTGCTGCACGTCACGGAGGCGGACAAGCAGGATGCCACCACGCACATCGCCGCCCGCGACGGCCGCGTCATCATGTTCGTCGACATGAAGCATGCCGCCGACCGGCTGACCCGCAACCTCCTGAGCAGCGGCGTACGCGCTGCGGCACTGCACGGGGGCAAGTCGCAGCCACAGCGCAACCGTACTCTGGAGCAGTTCCGCAACGGAGACGTCTCCGTCCTGGTCGCCACCAACGTGGCCGCGCGCGGCATCCATGTCGATGGACTGGATCTGGTCGTTAACGTCGACCCGCCCAACGACCACAAGGACTACCTGCACCGAGGCGGTCGCACTGCACGCGCGGGCGAGTCCGGCACCGTGGTCACCCTGGTGCTGCCCAGGCAGCGCCATGAGATGGACCGGATGATGGTGACGGCCGGCATCACGCCGCACTCCACGCGGGTGCGGTCCGGTGATCCCGAACTCAATCGCATCACCGGTGCCCGACCGCCCTCCGGCATCCCCATCACCATCTCCGCTCCGGCCTCCGAAGGACGGCGTGACAGCGGAGCCGGGCGTAACCGCCGTCCCGCACGAAACCGCCGCTCCCAGCGATTCGCGACAACCGAGCGCGCCGGCAGATAGGCAACCGGTCGACGCTCGCGGGACTTCACCGCGGGGCGTCGCGCCAAGGCGACGGCGAGGAGTCGGGGGTGGACGGCAATGTGCCGGCCACCTCGCGGCTCAGCCGGTCGCCCACCTTTCTCGGGTGACCTGCTGCACCCCTGGGCTGGTCGTGTCACCGCGAGTCTGAGGCCAACTTAGGAATCAGGCGAGGCCGGCCGTCAGAGTCGGTTGGCTGCGTCCGCGACAGCTGCCCCGCTGTGGTCTGGCCCGCTGCAGCGCGACCGCCATCCGAAGAGTTCTGCATCATGCTCCATGAGGCTTTCAGAAGGCCCTATAGCCGAGCAGCTTCCCATCCGGCCCGTCGCGTCGCGCTGGCCGTGAGGCGCAAGGCGGACGGTCGTTCGCTGGCGCGCTGCTGTCACAAAAGTAGGCCCCGAGACTGCCGTCTCGGGGCCTTTTGGCTGGTCAGAAGCGTGGGCAGGGGCGGGGTCGAACCGCCGACCTTCCGCTTTTCAGTGAACGAGGCTTCAACTGGTGCGCACCGGTGGTGACCTGCCAAGATCCTGCCTGCGCCCATCTGACAGAGGGTGAGTTCGGCACCAGTTCGGCACGATCAAGCGTGAGCATCGCTGTGCCGAGGGCGGCGCCCAGGCTCGTCCTTCTCTGCTGTGCCAAGGTCTGACACGCGCTCTGGAGACGACTCAGCGGCCCGAACCCCGGACTGGTGAGTGTCGCTGCGGCCGAGGTTGGCCCCCCGGTGCGCGCGCCGAGGCCGTCGCAGAGCCCGCAGAATCCGCAGAATCGTCTAGAACGTGCAGTGGGGGTGCTTGCTTCAGGTCACGGCGGGCCGGGCCGTCTAGCTAAGCCGCGGTAGGCCCCCTCCGGCCTCTGCCAGAGGGCGAGGTGTTGCCCCAGGCCAGGGGATTGCGCGGGTTTGTGCGGCAATACGTGGTGCGCCCATGGAAGGCAGGCAGCGAGGTGACCAGCAGACAGGCGGTTCCGTGGATACTGCGGATTCTGCGGCTGCAGGGTGCTTAACCAACCACTCATCGAGTCCGCCATGTCTGTGTGTGAAGTTCTGTCAAGTGGTCCTGAGTTAGATTGCTGCAACGCTAGGTTTATGGCCACATCCTGCCGCTTGTGCGAAGCTATACGGCTGCTTGGTGATGTCGGAGATAATGGGCTCCATGCTTACAGCAATCATCTCCGCGATCTTGTCGGCCATCGCTGCTCTAGGTGGTGTAACTCTTAGTTCACACCTCGGTGGGCGGGCGCAAAGCCGTGGATGGCAGCACGAAAGGGAGCAAAAATATCGAGAGGAACGCCTGATCGCTGTTAGCAGTTTCGTTAGTAAGGCAGCCTACATAAGGACGGCATGCTTGGCGGGGTTAGCATCGAATACTAGGCCGCTGGACCTTGAAACATTAAGTGAAGCCCACAAAGAGCTGCAGACGTTAGCGACACGTCTCAGGCTAACTGCCGTTCAATTCTCGACTGTAGATGTTGCAATGGCATCTGCTGATGCACTTGGATCGGTCCTTCAGGTGATGAGGCGCTGGAGTGGAACAGAGAGTGAAATTGCGGTGGCTACGCTGCGCTTAGCGTCGGCTCGCCTGCAGGAGGAAGTCCTTGTATCGAACGCAAGGCATGAGTTGGGCTTGGATGATTTACAAGGAATGCCTAGATATGACGAGGAGGTTATGCTGAGATCTTTCCTTAGAAAATCGATTCACGATGCCGAAGCAGTGGAACGAATTGTTGGGAAAATTCAACAGATTAAGGAAGCTGGAAAAGATTCAAGTTGGCTGGCTCGCTGAGTCAGTTCGGCGATGATGCCATACTAGGCGGCTGGCAAAACCGCGTTAGCGATGCACCGTGGTCTAAGCTAATAGCAACGGTACTGATCGTGCACCTATTCGCGTTCTGGTGAGACTAGGGCGTTATCCAACTCTTGATCCACGAGCCTCAAAGTTCGCTTTACTACCATCAGTAGAGTGAGAAGCAAATGGACGAGGAAGAAGTAGGTAACCTCCGCATACCAGGTCGGTTGTTGCGGAGCCGGAGTCTTGCCACCGGAGGAGTTGCCTTGCGGGTTTCTAATAGTGAAGTCGCCGAGGGCAAGCCAGGCAGTGAAGATGATGCACAGGAGTGAACAGTATGCTACATTCACGGAAATTTCTCTGAGGAGCTTGACACGTTTGCGGTTGCGCGTTGATACGCCACCTGTCTCCGATGAAGTTGCAACCTGTGCTGCCATCTGCAGCATCAGAATCAGCAGAGCAAAGAGGAAGGCAGCCAACGCCGCGATTGCGGCAAGGAAGCTTCCAGTGGTTCCTAGGCGGACTTTTAACAGATAGGTTGCGATCACCGCGCCTAGGGGAACTCCTATGAAGAGAAGGAGGTCCGGCTTGCTTATTTTTTGCGTTCGGTTGTTGTACAGGGTGCGGAAGTGTCTACCGAAAATCGGGGCGACGTTAATCTTCTCAGTGAACTCAGCAATGCGAGAGAACAAGCAAGACTCCCGGACTTAACTCTCCTCGGAGCTTGGAGTGAGTATTTCGATGTACCCAAGCATTGCTTGACGGAGAGACTCATACGTTGGGTGGCCGTCCTGAGCGAAGCTCAAGTGGTCCGTCACATCATAACCTGCACGCGGTGTCTTCTCTCCTTCTGGACCTAGAAGGATAGAGTGCTCGCGCCCTCTGCGGTCTATAAATGTCGTTCGCACCTCATCATAAGTTTGGCCATCGAACTCCAGTAGAGAAGAAAGGCTCTTGTCGTCCTCAAGGGCCTGCTCCAGGGGCTTCTTGGACAGACGCGCCCTTCTGCCTCGCGGGCTGACGACGGTTCGCACGTCGCCGAGGGTTTTTGAGTCGAACCAACTCCCGGTGTCGCCGAACATATCCGTCGGCTTCATGTGGCGAATATAGGTGACCTTTTTAAGCTGCTCCTCCGCAATTAGCTTCTTGTGGAAACCTTCAGGCGTGCAAAAGTTGATTTCCACCGAGAGGTGCGGGTAACGCTCCCTGAACCATGTCTTGAAACTGTCCCAGAATTTGGTTTTAATTCCACGATTCTTGGGTGAATGGCAAACGAGGAACCCACGTGAGCGCATTGCGGGAAGTTTGGCAAGTAGTAGTACGGGAATGAACTCTACGTCTTCGGGCTTGCGCCGATAGGAAGGTTGCTCACCTACTCCACCTTCCTCGGACTCGAAGATTTCGCTCGCAAATCCTTTCTCGCCGGATTTCACCCACGCGGCGATGACATCGGGTTCCTCGTTGGTTGGCTTGTATACCGTTCCCATCCTAAGGGTCGACTCTGACACTTCGTCCGACCAGTCTCGGCGCTGTGGATCTTCCAGGAATTGTTGTAGGATGTCGATGAACACACCCCCCTGATCATCAAAGTTGCCAAGGAGTGGCTTGTGGGAAGGGAATCCCTTTTTGTGGACCGAGATTAGGTATGCGTGGAGAATGTGTGCCATAGGGCTGTCCTTCTGGTTGGCTAGTAGTTCTGCCTCCTCCAGGAGAGAAGTGAGTATAGTGAAAGCTGCTCTGATTTGACCTGGATTGCGTAGCTCTTGCGTGTCCGGTTTTGGACATCCGTGCCTCGGGGGAGTGGTGCCTGCCTCTGCCGATAGCGAGCAGCTCCGGCCAAGAGGTGGCCGGAGCTGCTCATGTGGTGGAGGTTACGCCGCCAGATAGTGGAACGTGGGCTTCGGGTGCATGAGGAAGTCGGTGTGAGAGATGTTCCAGGCGTAGGCGCCGGCCATGGAGAAGGCGACTACGTCCCCGACTGCGATGCGGCCCGTGGGGACCTCGCGTGCAAAGACGTCCTTTGGTGTGCAGAGTTGGCCGACGAGGGTTACCGGCTCGTTGGCGACCTCGGGACCGTCGCCGGTGCCGCTGAGGACGTCGAACGGCTGGTTGTGCTGCTTGGTGACCGGCGTCCGGATGTGCATGGTGCCGCCGCGTAGGACGGCGTACCACTGGCCGTGTGCCTTCTTCACGTCCAGTACTTCCGTGACGTACCACCCGGCGTAGACGCTGATGGAGCGGCCCGGTTCGATGCGCAGTGTCTCGCCCGGCTGGACGAGGCCGGCGACCTCGGCGCCGTACTGCTTCCAGTCGAATCGGGTGCCGGGCGTGCCGTAGTCGACCGCCATGCCGCCGCCGAGGTTGAACTCACGCGGCCCGGTGTGGCCGATCCTGTCGAGCCACGCGCGGCCCCACGCGAGGATCTCGGCGGATTGGGCCGCCATGGCGGACGCGTCGAGCCCGGACGCTAGGTGCGCGTGGATGCCGCGTAGGCGCACGTGCGGCGAGGCGGTCAGGGTGTCGGTGCAGGTATCCATGAGTTCGGGGTCCATGCCGAACGGGCCGCTCATGGCCAGCGCTACGCCGCTGCGGTCGCCGGCGAGGTTGACCCGTAGCAGAACGTCGACCTCGCGCCCGGCCGCCTCGGCGATGCGCGTGAGGCGAGCCAGCTCGTACGGGCTCTCGACGTGGATGCGCTCGACGTCGAGGTTGAGCGCTAGTTCGAGTTCGTCATCGGTCTTGCCGGGGCCGCCGAACGCCAACCGTGCGTCCGGGAGTGCCTCGCGCACGTGCGCCAGCTCGCCGCCGGACGCGACCTCGATGCCGTCGACGTACGGGGCGAGCGCGCGCAGGATTGGGGCGTCGGGGTTGGCTTTGGCGGCATAGAAGATCTCCGGCGCGCCCGGCACCGACAGTGCCCCCTTGACCTCGGCTGCGTGGTCCCGGAGTGCGGCGAGGTCGTAGACGAACGCGGGTAGGTGCGCGTCCGCGGCGAGCGTCCGGGCGTGGTCTTCGACGAGTCGCGTGATCATGGGGTGTGTTCTCCGGGTGTCAGGCGAGCGGGAACTCGTACTGGGCCGTGAGGTAGTGGGCGGGGGCGACAGAGATCGTGACCTCGACGGCGCGGCCCTCGGCGGTCATGCCGACGTGGGTTATCTCCACCACGGTACGTTCCGGGCTGATTTCCAGCGCCCGCGCTTCGGTGTCGGTGGGCAGACGGCTGGGCGTGATCTCCTCGCGCGCCGTGACCTGCGGGTAGCCGAGTTCGCCGAGGGCGCTCTTGACCCCGCCCACGATGACCGGCCCCTCCTCCTCCAGGACCGTCCCGCCCGCGATCTCCAGCGGGAACCAACTGGCATTGAGCCGAACGGGAATGCCGCTGGCCAGCAGACGACGGCGCCGGACGAGACAGTTCGCCTCGCCGGCGGGGAGGCCGAGCAACTCGGCGACGCGTGCCGGCGGTTCGGCGTGTTCGGTGGTGATCTCGTGCTGAGGCTCCAGGCCGCGCGCTCGCACCTCGGCGTCGAACGCGCCGCGGGCGCCGTTGTTCTCGCGCTTCGCGCGGTCGTACCGGGCCGGTGAGTGAAGCATGGGCGGTAGCCACGTGACCATGGTTCCGCGTCCCTGACGGGGCCGCACGATGCCCTCGGCTGCGAGCATCTGCATTGCCCGGTTCACCAAGCTGCGCGAGGCGCCGTAGCGCTCCGCCAGCTCGGGTTCGGCGGGCAGGACGCTCCCCGTGGGGTACGCCCCCTCGATGATCTCTTCACGGATCTTCGCCGCGATCTCGCGGAACCCGTGACGCTCCGAGTTGGGCATCTACCTGCTCCTTTCTGCTGTCTGCGTGCTGCTTAGGTCCACCTAACCAGACTAAACGCCAAACGCCAAACGACTGGCGTCCCTTGACAAGCGCGCCGCCCTAGGCGCAGTCTGACCTACGTCAAACGACAAACGTTTGGCGTATCGGTCAACGTCAGGAGCCGTCACGTGATTCCGCAGAAGTCCAGCAACATCCCGCAGTGGCTCGCCGGCATCGCGGTCGCGATCTTCGCGATCAACAACCCGGACAAGGCCGCCGAGCTGGTCAACCAGGTGATCCACGCGATCACCACGTTCTCCGCCCACCTGGGCTGATCCGCGATGACTGTCTACCGCTCGCAGTCGCTCGCCCTCGGCGCTCAAGCCACCAAGCACGCCGCCGAGGGCCGCGCCTTCCGACCGATCACTGACCCGAACGAGGTGCCCGTGTCCCGCTCCCTGTCCCCGTTCACCGCGCTGGCCGGTGCCGACCTGCGTGGAATGCCCATCACCGGCGCTCAGTGCCGGTTCGACCCCGAGTTGCACACCGGCCCGGACGCCGAGGAGACGCCCGACGAGTGCGCCGCCCGCGAACTGGTGGCCGCCGAGGTGTGCGAGTCCTGCCCGCTGCGTGGCGCCTGCTTCGAGCTGGCGATGCGGATCCGCCCCGAGTTCGGGGTGTGGGCCGGCTTCACCGCCGCCGAACTCGCCACTCTCGCCGCCCTGGTCGACAACGACGCCGCCGACTCTCACCCGTCCGACCTCGACCTGAACGAGGTGGCGTGACCATGACGACCCGCACCCTGACCGCCACGCGTCCTGGCCCGGTGGCTCTGTCGGTCGACCTGTCCGCCGGCGACGTCCGTATCTTCACCGACACGGGCCGCACGCTCGCCGAGGTCACCGTGACCGCCCACGGCGACGACCCCGCCGTTCACGACTCCGTCCGTGACGCCGTCCTGCGGTGGGAGAAGGACGCCCGTGCCGTGACCGTCCGGGTTCACCCGCCCGCCGGCGGTGTGACCGTCATCGGTACCGGTCAGGCCGTGTTCGGCAACCACGGGACGACGGTTGTTCACTCGTTCGGCGAAATCCCCGCCGGCGTCACCGTGACCGGCGCCGTGATCAGCGGCGAGGGCATCGTCAACCTCGCCGATGGCCGCGTGACCGTCAACGGTGTGGAGGTCACCGGCGGCGCCGTGGCCGGTGGCCGCGTCGAGATCACCGCGCACCTCCCCGAGGGGTCGTCGGTGACCGCGCTCACCAAGTCCGCGCCGCTGGCGTGCGCGGGGGAGTTCGCCGCGATCGACTTCACCTCGACCTCCGGTGACCTGACCGCCGGTGGGATCGGCACCCTGCGCGCCCGGACCACGTCCGGGGACATCACGGCCGCCGTGGTGGACGGCGCCGCGGTGCTGCGCTCGATCTCCGGTGATGTCTACCTGGGCCGCGCCGACGACGTCACCGCCGCGACCACGTCCGGGGACGTCACGGTGAACGACTTCGCCGGCCGCGCCGACCTGCAGAGCGTGTCCGGTGACCTGCGAGTGCGCGCCACCGAGGGCGGCACCATCACCGCCCGGACGGTGTCGGGCGACATCACCGTGACCGCGACCGACACGGCGCTGGCCGAGAGACTCACCGTCAACGCCACCTCGCGCGCCGGCCGCGTCACCACGCCCACCGACAACGCGCCCGGCCCCGCGACCCCGGTCCGCGCCCGCCGGCCGCGCCGCACGAACGGGGGCGCGTGATGGCTGCCGTGATTCTCGCGCTGGCCGTGCTCGCCGCGGGGTGCTGGCTGTGCCTGTCCCCGGCCCGACTCGCCGTCGCCGGCGTGGCGCTGCTGATCGTCCACCCCGTGCCGACGTTCGTGCTCACCGCCGTGGTGGTGCTGGCTGTGACGGTGGCCGGTGTGCGGCTGGCCTGCCGGTCGCTGCGTGAGGGCGGTTGGTATCTGGTCACCGTCCAGCGGCCCGCGTTCGCGGTGAGTCGTGCGGGGGGTGTGGCGTCATGACTCGCCGCCGTAGCTCGGTCCGGTTCTTCGACCCGGCCGGCGCCCGGTTCGGGGTCCCGACGTGGCCGTGGCGGATGGCGCCGCCGCACCTGCGCACCCGCCGCCAGCTCGCCGCCGAGGGCCTGCGGCCCGGTGGTCAGGACGTGGCCGGTCAGGTGCTGTGGAACTCGCGCCGCGGTGGTGGCGGGGTCCGCGCCGCCTACCTGTACGACGTCCGCCTGGCGCTGCCCAAGCGGACCCCGTCCGAGCGTCAGCACGTCGCCCTCGGCAAGGCGCTGGCCGCTCGCCGGCGCTGCCCCGACTGCGGACGCGACGCCGGTTACGTCCTGCCCCGCCACCTCGGAACCTGCCTCGACTGCGCCGACAACGGCGCGACCACTCTGGAAGGGAGGAACGCAGCATGACCGCCCCGCCGCTCCACTTCCGGGCGACCCTCGGCGCACAGGCCACCAACCCGCACGCCGCCGAGTCGACCGCCCTCCTGCGACCGATCACGCACCCCAACGACACCCCGCCCACCACGCCCGACACCGCCGAGGGCGACGCCTCGCAGTCGCGGGCGCTGACCGGTAACGAGTTCACCGCGGTTGCCGTGGTGGCCGCGCTGGTGACCGTGCTGGGGCTGTTGGGGTTCGTCAACAGCTTCGCCGCGGTCGCCGACGCCGCCGCCCCGTCGTTCGGGCGGCTGGCGTGGTCGGTGCCGCTCGGTATCGACCTGGGCATTGCGATCTTCGCCGCCCTCGACATCGTGTTGGCCCGGCTCGACATGCGGGTTCGGTGGCTACGGCTCGTCCCGTGGACGCTGACCGCCGCGACCGTGTATCTGAACGTCGCCGAGCAGTCGACCGCGTTCGGGCGCCTCGCGCACGCCGTACTCCCGGCGCTGTGGGTCTGCGCGGTGGAGATCGCCGCGCACGTGATCCGGATCCGCGCTGGCATCGCCGCCGGAACTCGCATGGACGGCATCCGGCCGTCCCGGTGGATCCTCGCGCCGTGGCCGACGCTGAAGCTGTGGCGTCGCATGGTGCTATGGGAGATCCGTTCCTACGCCGATGCGCTCGGCCGTGAACGCGCCCGCGTGCTGGCCCTGACCGACCTACAGGACACCTACGGCCGGTGGGCATGGCGTCGCCGCGCACCCCGCCGCGTCCGCGCCCTGTACCGACTCGGAGACCTGGCCCCCGCACCCCTGGCCGGTAACCCGGCCGCCGAGGTGACCGCCGTCCCGTCCGCCGCACCGGTCGCGGACCGTCCAGGTGCCGCCGAGGGGGACCGTCCCGCGCTGGAGTCCGGACCGTCCACCCCGCCGACCGCCGGACCGTCCAAAGCGCCGTCCGCGGCGCGGAAGCGGACCGGCGCTGCCCGGTCCACCACCGGCAAGCCCGGACGGTCCCGCACCCGCAAGACCGCCAAGGCCGCACCGCCAGACGTGGCCGAGTTGATGCCGCTGGGGTGGCGCATCGTCGCCGACCTGGCCGCCGCCGGCGAACCGCTGACCCGCAACACGCTCGCCGCGCGGCTGCGCGCCGCCGGTCAGACCGCCGGTAACGCCCGCGTCGGCGCCCTGCTGGCCCGCCTGAAGACCGAAGCACCCGCCGACCCCGCCGACCTGGCCGCCGAGGGCATCGCCGCGGCGCCGTCCGCCGAGGGAGAGAACGCATCATGAGCTACACCAAGGCCATGGGCGAGGTCGTCCGCCTGCCCGTCCGGCACGGCGACCCCGCCGCCACCGACCCGGCGCCCGACCTCGACGCCTCGCCGGCCATGCCCGGCAACGCCGGCGCCGGTGTCCCGCCGAACGACCCGCCGCTCATCCCGGCCCCGTCTGGCGACGGGGACGACGGCGAGGCGATCGAGGGTCGGGTGCTGGTCGACCGCCCCGACGGCTACCGGCCGGACGTGCGCGCCCGCCGGATGGCCGGCGAGCGTGACCACCGGCGCCCGATCATCGCGCCGTGGCTGCGCAATCGCGACGAGGCGCACGCCACGATCCGGTGGGCGGTCGGCTATGCCGGTCACGTCACCGGCTACCACGCCGCCCGCATCCCGCTCTACGGTCTGCGGCTGGCGCTGCGGTCGCCCCGCGGGCTCTACCGCGTGGTGGCGGGCACGTGGCGGTGGACCTACGACATCGAGTCGCGTCCTCTGCGCACGCACGCCATCGACCGTCGCAACGACGACTCGTATCTGAAACTGATGAGCGAGCGTAACGACCGGGTGCGCGCCCGGCTGTTCGTCGCCGGCGCCGGCGTGGTCGGCACGGGGCTGGCCGCCGCGTCGGTGGCCGCCGCCGGCGGCATCACGCAAACCATCGTGCTCGCCACGCTCGTGGCGCTGCTGGGCTGGATCGGCACGCCGACCGACCGGCGCATCCTCGACACCGCCGTTGTCTCGACCAAGGCCCCTAAGCTCACCTCGGAGATCGTGGTGCGGGCGCTGGCCGCCCTCGGCAACGCCGAGATCAACAAGGCGGTCGGCAAGGGCGGCGGCGGGATCACCTTCCCCGCGCCGATCACCCGCGACGGCCCCGGCTGGCGCGCCGAGGTCGACCTCCCCTACGGGGTGACCGCGACCGACATCATGGAACGCCGCGACCGCCTCGCCTCCGGGCTGCGTCGGCCGATGGGGTGCGTGTGGCCCGAACCCGCGCACGACCAGCACGCCGGACGGCTGGTGCTGTGGGTCGGTGACCAGGACATGAACCAGGTCAAGCCGGTCGCCGGCCCGCTGGCCAAGACCACTGCGACCGTGGACCTGTTCAAGCCAGTTCCGTTCGGCACCGACCAGCGCGGACGCCCCGTCACCGTCGAACTGATGTACGCCAACGCGCTGTTCGGCGCGATGCCCGGCATGGGCAAGACGTTCGCGCTCCGCGTGCTCGCCCTGGCCGCCGCCCTCGACCCCACCGCGCAACTTCGCGTCTACGAACTCAAGGGCACCGGCGACCTGTCGCCCCTGGAGAAGGTCGCCCACCAGTACGGATCCGGGCAGGATGACGAGACCCTCGCCGCCTGTCTGGACGCGCTCCGCGAGGTCCGTAAGGATCTGGGACGCCGCGCCAAGGTGATCCGCAAGCTGCCCAAGGACATCTGCCCGGAGAACAAGGTCACCCCGCAACTGGCCGCCAAGCGCTCGCTCGGGCTGTACCCGTCGGTGTTCATCCTGGACGAGTGCCAGAACCTGTTCGCCCACCCCGACTTCGGTGACGAGGCCGCCCGGCTGGCCGTGGACATCATCAAACTCGGCCGCGCCCTCGGCGTGATCCTGCTGCTGGCCACCCAGCGGCCCGACAAGGACTCGCTTCCCACCGGCGTCTCGGCGAACGTCGGGCTGCGGTTCTGCCTGAAGGTCATGGGCCAGACCGAGAACGACATGATCCTGGGCACCTCGATGTACAAGAACGGGATCCGCGCCACCACCTTCACCAAGAAGGACAAGGGCATCGGCTACCTGGCCGGCGAGGCCGACGACCCGCAGATCGTCCGCGGCTACTACATCGACAACCCGGCCGCCGACCGCATCGCCGACCGCGCCCGCGCGCTACGCAAGGCCGCCGGCACCCTGACCGGCATCGCCGCCGGCGAGGACCCCACCCCGACCGCCGACGACGGCGCATCGCTGCTGGAAGACCTCGCCGCTGTCATGGCGCCCGGAGAGGACAAGGTGCACTCGCAGGTGCTCGTTGACCGCCTCGCCGAGCTGCGCCCGATCGTCTACGGGCCGTGGGCCGACCTCGACCCGACCGGCAAAGCCCGCCAGCTCGCCGCCGCGCTCAAGCCCTACGGCATCGGCACCCCGCAGGTTTGGGGACAGGACGAAACCGGCAAGGGCCGCAACCTCAAGGGCGTCCACCGCGACCACGTCACCGACGCCCTGGAAACCACCCGCCGCACCGGCCGGTAGACCGCCGCCGCGCCTCTAGGTCTAGAGGCCACCACCTCTAGACCTAGAGGCCCCTCTAGACACCCATCCCTGCACTGACCAGTGATCTAGCGCCTAGACACCTCACCTGCGACAACCCCGAAAACCGCCCTGGGAGGCAACTGTGAGCCCCCTGCTCGCCGCCGCTAGCCACACCACCCACCCCACCGGCCTGTGGCTCCTGCTGGTCATCCTCGCCGCCGCCGGCTACCTGCTCCACTGTGTGATCTGGCCGTATCGGGCGTGCCGTAAATGCGCCGGTGCTGGCCGGTTCCGCTCCCCGTCCGGCCGCGCCTGGCGCTACTGCAACCGCTGCAGCGGGCGCGGCGCGCAACTCCGCGCCGGTCGCCGCATCTGGACCCACCTCAAGAGCATCGAGCGGAACCGCCGATAGCCGGCCAACGCATCCGGAGGGCGCAAAAGCGGCCCTCGGCGCACAAGCCACCAAGCACGCCGCCGAGAGCCGCCCCTCCGACCGATCACGGACCTCAACGAGGCCCCTAGCAGGAGGTACACCCATCATGACGCACGCGGCGCCGGGCGTCCCGTCACCGCCCAACTCGGCCACGCTGTTCTATCTCGGCGCCCACCAACCGCACTGGCTCTGGACCGCACAATTCCCGCTGTTCGTCTCGCACCGCCAGCTCGCGCGCAAGGCTCGGTTGCGGCCGGCGGTGTGCCGGTGGGCGCTGGATTCGGGAGGGTTCACCGAACTGTCGCTGAACGGTCGGTGGACCACCACGCCCGGCCAGTACGCCGAAGCGGGCGCCCGCTACGCCGAGCATCTCGGCATGCCGGACTTCCTGTCACAGCAGGACTGGATGTGTGAGCCGTTCATGATCGAGCGGACCGGTCTGAGCGTGCGTGAGCACCAAGACCGCACCGTGGCGAACTACCTCGATTTGCGGGCGCTCGCCCCGGGACTGCCGTGGCTGCCGGTCGTGCAGGGCTGGACACTGCCGGACTACCTGCGGTGCGTGGAGCTGTACGCGTCCGCCGGCGTGGATCTGGCCGCGCTTCCGCGGGTGGGGTTGGGGTCGGTGTGCCGGCGCCAGTCCACTGCCGAGATCGGGCACATCGTGGCGACGCTCGCCGGACTCGGGCTCAAGCTGCACGGGTTCGGCGTCAAGACCGGCGGGTTGCAGCGCTACGGGCAGCACCTCGCGTCCGCCGACTCCATGGCATGGAGCTACAACGCCCGTCGGCTCCCGCCCCTTCTGGGCTGCAAGAGCCACAAGAACTGCGCCAACTGCCTCACCTACGCCACCCAATGGCGCGCCCGCCTCCTGGCCAGCCTCGCCGCCCGCGGTCACCAAATCGCCCTGTTCACCTCGCTCCCGCCCCAGACAGGAGAGGCCGCATGACCGACGCTCCCGGACTCATGGTGACCGCGCTCGCGCACGCCGGCCGCGGCTGGCACGTGTTCCCGCTGCGGCCCGGCGACAAGCGGCCCGCGCTCCGCAACGACTGGGAAGGCCGCGCCACCGCCACCGACCGCGCGCGTATCTGGCGGTGCTGGCACCACGCCCCCTACAACATCGGCATTGCGTGCGGCCCGTCGAACCTGGTCGTGGTCGACCTCGACCAGCCCAAGCCCGGCCAGACCCCGCCGCCCGAGTGGGACATGCCAGGGATCAACGACGGTGCCGACGTGCTCGCCGCGGTCTGCGAGCGGCACGGCCAGCCCTTCCCCTGGGAGACCCACACCGTGCGGACTGCGTCCGGCGGGATGCACCTGTACTTCACTGCCCTGGCCGGCGCGAGGCTGCGCAACACCGCGGGCCGGCTGGGGTGGCTGGTCGACACCCGCGCGCACGGTGGCTACGTGGTGGCCGCGGGCAGCACCCTCGACACCGGCGGCGCCTACGTGACGGTGTACGACGTTCCGCCGGCGCCGCTGCCCGGATGGCTAGCCGACCTGCTCACCACACCCGACCGCCACGCCGCGGCGGCGCCGAGGATGCCCGACCTCGACCAGCAGCACGCCGCCGGATACGCCGGCGCCGCCCTGCGCGCCGAGGTGCAACACGTCCTCGACTCCCGCCCGGGCGCCCGCAACCACACCCTCAACGCCGCGGCGTTCGCCCTCGGCCAGCTCGCCGCCGGCGGGATGCTGCCCGCCGCGCTCGTGGTCGACTGCCTGACCGCCGCCGGACTCACGGCCGGACTCACCGCACCCGAGTGCGAGGCGACCATCGCCAGCGGGATGCGCGCTGGCGCCCGCACACCCCGCGGGAGCGCCGCGTGAGCGCCGCTGACAGCATCCTCGCCGCCGCGGGCGCCAGTGCCCGGTTGGCCGAACTTCACGGCCAACCCGCGCCCGCGTGGGAGACGCCCGTGCCCCTCGGCGCCCGGCAACGCCTCCCGTCCTTCCCCGCCGACGCGCTCCCCGGCTGGGTCGGCGCGCAGGTGACGGCCGTCGCTGAGTTCACCCAAACCCCGATCGACCTCGCCGGCTGCCTCGCACTCGCCGCGCTGTCGACCGCCGCCGGTGGCCGCGCGATCGTCAACGTCCGCGGCACCTGGGTCGAGCCGGTGAACATCTTCACCGTGGTCGCGATGCCGCCTGGATCCCGCAAATCCGCCGTGTTCCGCGCGATGACGCAACCGCTGCTCAACGCCGAACGCCAGTTGGCCGAGCGCACTCAACCCCGCATCGTCGAGGCCGAGTTGGCGCGGCGCGTGGCCAAGGCCGCCGCCGAGAAGGCCGCCGGCATCGCCGCCGGATCCGGCATCCCCGGCGGCGACCCTGACAAGCTCGCCGACGCCACCGACGCCGCCATGGCAGTAGAGGCCATCAAGGTGCCAGTACTGCCGCGATTGGTCGCCGACGACATCACCCCAGAGAAGGCCGCATCTCTGCTGGCTGAACAAGGCGGACGGCTGGCAGTGCTGTCCGCCGAGGGCGGCATCTTCGCCACCGTCGCCGGCCGCTACTCCTCCACCCCCAACATGGAGGTGTTCCTCAAAGGCCACGCCGGCGACATGCTGCGAGTCGACCGGCAAGGCCGTCCGACCGAACACGTTGAACACGCTGCCCTGACCCTCGGGCTGGCCATCCAGCCCGAGGTCATCACTGACATAGCCAAGATGCCGGGCTTCCGTGGCAAAGGGTTGCTCGGACGGCTGCTCTACGCGCTCCCGGCAAGCAACATCGGACGGCGCCGGATCAACCCGCCCGCCCCCGCCGCCGAGGTCGTCTCGCGTTACGACACCCAGCTACAGAATCTCGTCAACGCGCTGTACGACTGGGAAGACCCCGCCCGGCTGCAACTCACTCCGGACGCGCACGCCGAGTTCCTCGCTCTGGAAACTCGCACTGAGCCGCGCTTGCACCCCGAAACCGGCGACCTCGGCCACCTCGGCGACTGGGCAGGCAAGTACGTAGGTGCGGTCGCACGCATCGCCGGACTGCTCCACCTCGCCGCCCACGTTGACGACGGATGGCGCACGCCGATTGAGGTCGACACCATGCGCGCCGCCATCCAGTTGGGGGAGTACTTCACCGCGCACGCCGTCGCCACATTCGACGCCATGGGCAGCGACCCCGACCAGCACGCCGCCCGCGACATTCACGCGTGGATCGAGCGCACCAAGCCCGAACGGTTCACCGTCCGCCAACTGTTCAGCAAACTGCCCCGCAGCAAGTTTCCCAAAGTCGCCGAACTGGAGACGCCCCTAGACCTGCTCGAACAACACGGCTGGATTCGTCGCCTGCCCGACCCCGAACGGACCGGCCCCGGCCGCCGACCCTCACCCACCTACCTCGTACACCCTGACCTCTGCGGAACCGGCGCACAAACACCAAGCACGCCGCCGGAAAACCGCTGACCCGTCCGACCGATCGCAGCGCGAAACGAGGTCGCCCGTGAAAACGGCAATCCGTTCCAAGGAAATGCTCACCCTCGCCGAGGTGTGCGCCGAGATAAAGATCTCACGCTCGACGTTCTACGAGTGGCGCGCCAAGGGCACCGCGCCGAAGTGCTACAAAATCAACAACGGTGAACTTCGTGTCAGTCGCGAAGACCTCGACGAGTGGTGGAGCGAGCGAAGGGACGCCGCCTGATATGGAGAACATCACCTACAACGTCCGTATCTACAAGATGGAGGTGTACAACGGCAAGAAGGTCACCACGTACACCGTTCGGTGGAAGGTTGGCCCCGAACAGTGGAAGGAACCTTTCCGTAAGCGCCCGCAGGCCATCAGCTTCGAGTCCGAGTTGCGCGCGGCTGCGAACAAGGGCGAGGCGTTCGACGTCACCACCGGACGGCCGGTTGCCTGGGGGCGTCCCGCCGCGGACATGTCGTGGTATGACTTCTGTGTGTCCTACGTGGACATGAAATGGAAGGGTGCTTCCGGCAAGCATCGTGCAAACACCGCGTGGGCACTCGTCACCGTCATGCCGGCGATGCTCGCCAGTGAGAAGGGAAAGCCCGCCGACAAGAAGATCCGGACGGCGCTCCGGCGGTGGGCGTTCAACACCAAGAACCGCGCGGACTGCCCGGATGATGCCGCCCAGGTCCTCAAGTGGCTTGCTCGCAACACGAAGCCTGTATCGGCACTGGCCGACCCCAAGGTGATGCGCGCCGTCCTCGACCGGGCGGCGACGTTGCTTGACGGGTCGCTCGCCGCTCCCTCGACCGTCCAACGCAACCGTGCGATTCTCCACAACGCGTGTGAGTACGCGGTGGAGTTGAACACGCTCGCGCGTAATCCCGTCAAGGCCATCAAGTGGAAGGCCCCGAAAGCCTCGCCCGAGGTCGACCGGCGCTCGGTCGTGAACCACGGTCAGGCCCGGCGCCTGCTGCAGGCCGTACGGGAACAGCAGCCGAGCGGCCCGCGCCTCGCAGCATTCTTCGCCGTGCTGTACTACGCCGGCCTGCGCCCGGAGGAGGCCGTTAACCTGCGTCGAGAGAACATCACCCTCCCGCGGCTGGTCTGGGACGACCAAACGGAGAGCTGGCAGGAACCGGCGGACGGCTGGGGAGAACTGCAGTTCTGTACCGCCTCGCCCGAGGTCGGCGCGGAGTGGACCGACGACGGCGCCCGCCGTGAGGTGCGCCGTCTCAAGGGTCGCGGCGAGGGGGAATGGCGACGCGTCCCCGTCGCGCCGCCGCTCACCCGGATTCTGCGGCGCCACTTGGAGACAATCGGCGCCGGCCCTGGCGGGCGCGTGTTCTGCGGTGTCCGCGGCGGAGAGCTGGCCACCGTCACCTACCGCCGCGTGTGGGACCGCGCGCGTCTCTCCGCGCTGTCTGACGCCGAGTACGCCTCGCCGCTCGCCAAGCGCCCGTACGACCTACGCCACGCGTGCGTGTCCACCTGGCTCAACGGTGGCGTACCGGCTACCCAGGTCGCCGAGTGGGCCGGCCACAGTGTCGAGGTGCTGCTACGCGTCTACGCGAAGTGCATCGAGGGTCAGGACGAAGCTGCGAAACGTCGCATTGAAGCTGCCCTTCGGGCGGAATAGGTTACGAAGAGGGTGCCCATACGTACATCGCATTGCGCGGATGGGCACCCTTTTGTTGTCGAGCTACTTTTGCTGTGCGTACTTCAACACCAACTTGCCAAGCTCCGCTGGTGTCCGCCACGGTGTACGATGATGAATCATTCGGTGACAGTTGGCGCAAAGTAGCGCGAGGTCTGCGAGCTTGGTCCGTGTCTCGCCAGATGCGTGCAGAGGTACTACATGGTGACACTCAATGTAGTCGGCGCCATCCGGTCCGTATGTCCGCTCAAAATCGAATCCGCACACCTCGCAAGCAACTTCCCCGTGCGTTTTTCGGGCCTGAGCGACCTTTTGGGAACGTAGCTTTCGGTTGCGCTCGCGTACGAGATGTCGGCGCAAGAGTAAACGCCCTTCGGGTACGCTCACTTCGTAGTCATCAAAATCTTCAACAGGTGAAAGGTTAAGCAGAGTTCCGGACTCGATTCCTGTGCGGATGAGCTTCGCAGCGGATTTCATTCGCTCGGGATCGTCAAGGAAGGCTTGCAAGACTTCTCCGGCGAGCCTGCCTCCTTTCTTGGGCTTTCCCTTGTAATTGCGATGACTGGTTGCGATGTCGGCCATCTTGTGGCCGACGCTGCTAGGACTGCGGAACGCTCGGCCACGCACGGCAGGCGAATGGAAAGGCAGGCGTTGTAAAAGCTCTGAGAGCTCCAGCACGCGAGGGTCAGGGGGGTTTGAATCTTTCCAGTTGTTATCGGCGACGACATCGCAGACAAGAACTATTTCGTCCCAAACCCAGTTTGGATTACTGGTTTTCTCAATCTCGTCCGAAGCCATGACGCCAAGCGTACGCTCGACGTACGACGCCTGAGGCGTAGTTGAGGATGCTGGAACCTCTCAGAGGGCGGGCGCTCCGACGAACGCCTTCCCATCCCAGTAGGTCAGCATGATGCCGAGCTCGTCGAGCAATCCCTTGAGATCGTCGTCAGGCTCACTCGGAAGAAGGATGCCGAGTGAGGGGTTTGGAGGTGTCACGTGGCGCCGGTAGTCAAGAAGTTGTCCGATGGCCATCCTGACGGCCTCCCGAGTGCTCGTCCCCTTGAGTTCGTAGAGGACGTGAGCTGTCTCGTCGTAGAGATCGGTCAGGAGCACAGACGCGCTGCCTTTGACCTGGATCTGGAATCTCTTCATCGGGCGTCCAAGACCGGCCATATACGTCTGGAACTGGTCGGATAGCCTCGCCTCGCGTCGCTCCGCCGTGGTCCTTGGAGCGGCAGAGCGTGTGCTCTTTGTCTTCTTGTTGGTCTCTGGCTCCACTATGGCGCTCGTGGTGACATCTGCCGGCACGGTGGTGGCTGTGGTGTCGTCGGATGGTGGGATGGTGTCCTCTGGCCGTCGGTCGTACAGCCCTGCCGGTCGCAGCCGGAAGACGATGACCCGGCGCATCACGCCTTGCTTGTTTGGCTTCTGTCGGACGGTGTAGGGCTGTTCGGCGTCGAGAGCAAAAACACCGATGTACCGCTGATACATCGTCGCTGTGCCGGGGACCGTCTTGCCGGTGGCTTTGAACACCCGTAGGGCGCGGCCGTCGTCCACGTGCTGGAGGATGGCGCGGTTGCCGGTGCCCTTGAGGCCAACGAAGGTTTGATCGTCCTCGCCATGACCTGTGTACTCGAAGACGGGGCCGCGTTCGTCGTCTTCGGGTAGCCACCCATCGAAGTAGCCGGATTGCTCACCGGCGGCCGGGTCGGAGTAGATGAGCACGTTGGGGCTCGTTGCAGATGGCACGACGCCACCTTGAGGGCCGCCGCCGAACACACGCTTCATCTCGGCGCGCGTGGTGATCCTGCCTAGCTCAACCGGCTCGTCCGTCATGGTGCGCACCCTAGAGGGCGGTACCGACAGGGGAGTTGCGCTTCGGCGCATATTCGGCACAGCCGGCCGCTGAGGGCCGGTGACGGTCGGACACGGCCGGACAGACGAGAGAAGCGCCCGGACCTGTTCTTGCAGGTCGGGCGCTTCTTTGTGGAGCTTGATCAGGTGGGCAGGGGCGGGGTCGAACCGCCGACCTTCCGCTTTTCAGGCGGACGCTCGTACCGACTGAGCTACCTGCCCAGGACGCGCGTCGGCGCGTCTGGCGGTCCTGACGGGATTTGAACCCGCGGCCTCCACCTTGACAGGGTGGCGAGCACTCCTAGCTGCTCCACAGGACCTTGCTTGCCTCGAGCTTAGCGGCTTCGGGGCGGTGACCTGACCGGCTGGGCTGCCGGTCTTTGGCGACGTCCGAGAGCATACGCGATGCCCGAGGACGGCGCCAACTCGTTAACGGGCGGCGAGTGAGGCGGGCGGGATGGGGGAGGACGGGGGGACACGGAGCGTCATGGGGTGTGTTTCGCATTCGGGGGTCCGGTTCCTAGTCTGGCCGGGCCGGAGCCGTCCCGGGAGGGGCGGCCGTCGACGTGAGAGGCTGGAAGGAACGCGTGGTCGCAAAGCTCCCAGACCAAGCGGACGGCTATCAGCGCGGGCTCGGGACCCGCCAGATTCAGATGCTGGCCATCGGCGGCACCATCGGCACGGGGTTGTTCCTCGGGGCCGGGGAGAACATCGCCAAGGCCGGCCCGAGCCTCGTGCTGACCTATGCCGTCGCGGGACTGATGCTGTTCTTCGTCATGAGGGCGCTCGGTGAGCTGCTCACCTACCGGCACGCGGAGGGGGGTTTCGCCGGGTACGCCCGTGAGTTCCTGGGCCCGTTCTGGGGCTACGCCACGACGTGGACGTACTGGATCATCTGGGTCACGACCGGGATGGCCGAGCTGACGGCCGCCGGGAAGTACGTCCAGAAGTGGTTCCCGGGGGTCGAGCAGTGGCAGACGGCGCTGGTGGCGCTGGTCGTGCTGTTCGTGGTCAACCTGATCTCCGTGAAGCTCTTCGGCGAGCTGGAGTTCTGGTTCGCGATGATCAAAGTCGCGGCGATCGTGATGATGATCCTTGTGGGGATCGGGGTGCTGGCCTTCGGGTTCAGCGACGCCGGGAGGTCGGCGAGCGTCGCGAACCTGTGGGACCACGGCGGGTTCTTCCCCGAGGGGATCAGGCCGACGCTGATGACGCTGCAGATGGTGATGTTCGCCTACCTGGGCGTCGAGCTGGTCGGGGTGACGGCGAGCGAGGCGAAGGACCCGGAGAAGAACATCCCGCGGGCGATCAACGCGCTGCCGGTGCGGTTCGCGCTGTTCTACCTGCTGTCGCTGCTGGTGATCATGGCGGTGGTGCCGTGGACGGCGTTCAAGGGCGGGGCGAGCCCGTTCGTGCTCGCGTTCGACAAGATCGGCATCCCGGGCGGCGCGGACATCGTCAACTTCGTGGTGCTGACGGCGGCGCTGTCGTCGTGCAACGCGGGCGGCCTGTACTCGACGTCGCGGATGCTGCGGACGGCCGGGGTCAACGGGGACGGCCCGCAGGCGCTGGCGAGGCTGAACGACAGGGGCGTGCCGGTGCTCACCGTCGTCATCTCGGCGCTCGTCATGGGCCTCGGCGTGGTGGTGAACGCGGTCGTGCCGGACAAGGCGTTCGAGTACATCACCTCGGTGTCGACGGGTGGCGCGATCCTGGTGTGGACCGTCATCCTGGTGGCGCACATGGCGTACCGGCGCAAGGCGGCTGCGGGTCTGCTGCCGAGGGCGCCCTACCGGATGCCGTGGGCGCCGTACACCAACTGGCTGGTGCTGGCCTTCTTCGCGTTCGTCACGGTGACGATCGCGTGGGAGGCGGACACGCGGATCGCGCTGTACGTGATGGCCGGGTGGCTCGTGCTCGTCCTCGCGGGCTGGCCGCTGGTGTGGCGGAGCTCGCAGCGGCGGGTGCCGGCGGACGTGTCGATCGCCGAGGAGAGCACCACCGCCTAGTGCGATGATTTCCGGTGGGACCCCGGGACGGAGGCGCAGGTGTCCAGGACGGTGGCGCGCGGACTTCTCCCCGGGGTGCCCCGGACGATGCTCGAGGTGCGGGTCCGGTGGGTCCTCGCGGTCGTGGTGGTGGTCGCGAACATCGTCGGCGGCCTGGTGGTGCTGCTGTTCGCGACGTTCGTGGTGCCGGACCCGCCGCTGCACGATCCGGAGCACGTGCACCTGGTGAACGCGATCGCGTTCTTCGGCTATCCGGTGGTGGCGGGGCCGGTCGCGCTGCTGGCGGGGCTGTGGCTGTGGCGTCCGGTGGTGAGCCTGGTGCGGGGCGGCGGGATGCCGGACCGGGCGCAGGGCCGCGCGGTCCTGCTGGGGCCGCTCCGGCTGACGTTCCTGGTCGGCGCGCTGTGGGGGGTCGGCGCGGCGGGCTGGGCGGCGCTGGACGTGGTGCTGTTCACGGCCAGGCTGGCGGTGAAGACGGGCCTGACGTGCCTGCTCGGCGCGGCGACGACCTGCACGATCGTGTACCTGCTGTCGGAGCGGCTGCTGCGTCCGGCGGCGGCGCTGGTGCTGGCGGCGGAGCGGCCGCGCAGGTTCCGGCTGCCGGGGGTGACGACGCGGGTGATGCTCGCGTGGGCGCTCGGGACGGCGATCCCGGTGTTCGGGCTGATCTGCGTGGCGGTGGCGGCGCTGGCGGCGCCGGACATCGACGTGACCCAGCTCGCGATCACGATCCTCGGCCTCGGCGGGGTGGCGATCGCCGTCGGCATGTACGTGACGTACATGGCGACGCGGGCGATCGCGGACCCGATCAAGTCCGTCCGGACGGGGATGGCGCAGGTGGAGCGGGGCGACCTCGGCGCCGAGGTGGCGGTGTACGACGCGAGCGAGGTCGGGCAGCTGCAGGCGGGCTTCAACCACATGGTGGCGGGGCTGCGGGAGAACGAGCGGCTGCGGGACCTGTTCGGCCGGCACGTCGGCGAGGAGGTCGCGGGGCTGGCGCTGGAGCGCGGCGACATCGAGCTGGGCGGCGAGACGCGCGAGGTGGCGGTGCTGTTCGTCGACCTGACGGGGTCGACGCGGCTGGCGGACACGCGCGGCCCGGACGAGGTGGTGGGGCTGCTGAACCGGTTTTTCGGCGTGGTGGTGGCGGTGGTGGCGCGGCACGGCGGGTGGATCAACAAGTTCGAGGGGGACGCGGCGCTGGCGATCTTCGGGGCGCCGACGGAGCTGGAGGACTCGGCGGGCGGGGCGCTCGGCGCGGCGCGGGAGCTGGCGGTGCGGCTGCGCGCGGAGGTGCCGACGCTGGACGCGGGGATCGGCGTGTCGGCGGGCCCGGTGGTGGCCGGCTACATCGGCGCCGAGCAGCGGTTCGAGTACACGGTGATCGGCGACCCGGTGAACGAGGCGGCGCGGCTGAGCGACCTGGCGAAGACGTCGCCGGAGCGGGTGCTGGCGTCCGGGACGGTGGTGGAGCTGGCGCACCTGGCGGAGTCGGACGAGTGGGAGTTCGGCCGGTCGGTGACGCTGCGGGGGCGGAGCCGCCCGACCCGGCTCGGCGCGCCGAGGCAGCCGATGCCGCCGAAGGCGCCGCTGGTGCCGGAACCGGCGCCGGCGCCGGACGCGGAGGGGCCAAGGCGCGTCCGGTTCCCGCGCCCGCTGCGCCCGTTCCGGCGCGGAGGGCGGGTGCTGCTCGGGGCGCTGGTGCTGGCGAAGGCGGCAAAGAGCGCGAAGCCGGGCGGGGTGGAGCCGCGAGAGGAACCTTCGCAAGGCGACGCGTGAGTCGATCTGGGGAAATGGACGTGTCCGGCTCGTATCACACGCTCCGGTTGCGTAATGTCACCGTGTGTACATGGTCTGCTACTGACTCGTAACCCGGGTGTCATCGGCCGGATCGATGGTCGAGGGCAGGCAACCCCCCGGCTCCCCGAGAGGTGACAATGTCCCGTCGGCATGGTCTCGCGTTCACGGTCGTCCTGACCGCGGCCGTGAGCACCGGTTCCACGACGGCGGCCGCCGCCGAACCGGCCCCCCTCCTCCCGCCGCGCGCCCCGGCGCCGCCCGTCCCCGTCGTCCCGGTCGTTCCGGTGGTCCAGCAGGCGGCGGCGCACAGGATCCTCGACGTCGGGCACCGCGGCGCGTCCGCGTACGCGCCGGAGAACACCATCGCGTCGTTCAAGCAGGCCAGGGCCCGGCACGCGGACATGTTCGAGCTCGACGTCCAGCAGACGAAGGACCACAAGCTGGTCATCATGCACGACTCCACGCTGGCGAGGACGACCGACGTGGAGCACGTCTACCCGAAGCTGAAGCCCTGGAAGGTCTCCCAGCTCACCCTCAGGCAGGTCAAGAAGCTGGACGCGGGGTCGTGGTACGCCAGGAAGTACAAGGGCGAGCGCGTCCCGACGCTGGACGAGGTGCTGAGCGCGATGCGCGGCACCGGCGCCGGCATGCTGCTGGAGCTGAAGAGCCCCGTGCTGTACCCGGGGATCGAGGGGCGGGTCGCCGCGGCGCTCAAGCGGCACCGGTCGTACTGGCTCGGGGCGAAGGGCGCGCCCGCGCAGAGCCGGCTGGTGGTGCAGTCGTTCGACTGGGCGTCGGTCAAGCGGTTCCACAAGGACCTGCCCGGCGTCCCGACGGCCCTGCTCGGCATGCCGAAGGCGAAGGACCTGAAGAAGGTCGCCGCCTACGCGGACCTCGTCAACCCGTCCTACGGCGAACTGACGAGGTCCTACGTCAAGCAGGTGCACGCCGCGCACCTCCGGCTGCTCACCTGGACGGTCAACAGCAAGACGACGATGGCCAAGGCGGTCGATCTCGGTGTGGACGGCGTCGTCACCAACAAGCCGGACGTCCTGCACACCGTCCTGAAGGCGAGCGCCTGAAGCCCGCGCAGGGAGCGAGTGAGGCGGGGCGGCTCTCAGGAGAGGGACGGGAGCACCGCCCGCGCGCGGGCGATCAGCGCCCGCGCCGCGGGGCCGCGCGGCCCCTCCGCCCGCCACGCCAGCGCGATCCGGCCGCGCAGCCGGGGCCGGACGATCGGCATCGACGCCAGTTCGTCCGCCCGGCTCGCGGTGGCGGACTCCGGCAGGACCGCCACGCCCAGCCCGTGCGCGGCGAGCTGGGCGAGGACGGGCGGCTCGCCGGCCTCGAACGCGATCCGCGGGCGCAGGCCGGCGGCCGCGCACGCCTCGTCCAGGACGGCGCGCAGCCCGGTGCCCTTCGGCAGGCTGACGAGGTCCTGCTCGGCGAGCGTCCGCAGCGTGATCGACGAGCGCCCGGCCAGCGGATGGTCGCGGGACATCGAGGCGAACAGGTCCTGCTCGATGACGGGCTGGACGGCGATCCCGGGCGGCGGTGCGGCGCCGAGGCTGAGGAACGCGAGGTCGATGCGCCCGGCGAGCAGCGCCTCGGCGAGCGACGCCGACTCGTCCTGGACGACGGTGATCTCCACGTTGGGGTGGTCGCGGTGGAACCCGGCGAGCAGGCCGGGCAGGTCGAGGGAGGCGATCCAGTCGATGGTGCCGATGGTGACGTGGCCGCGCAGCAGGCCGGTCAGCTCGTCCACCGACAGCTTCGCGCCCTCGACGGCGGCGAGCGCGGCCCGCGCGTAGGGCAGGACGGCGGCGCCGACCTCCGTCAGCCGGACGGTCCGCCCGGAGCGGTCGAGCAGCGGCTGCCCGAGCTCGCGTTCGAGCTGCCGGATCTGCGCGCTGACGCCGGGCTGCGCGACGTGCAGCCTCGCGGCCGCCTTGGTGAAGCTCGCCTCCTCGGTGACCGCCACGAAGTACTCCAGCTGGCGAAGCTCCATAACCGGGGATGCTAACAGCGAGACCATCCAGCTCTTGGACTTCTGGCCGACTCGGGACGCACGCTGGGGGCATGAGCCCAGAATCTCCCGCTTCGATGGAGGTGCCCGCCCCGGCAGTGTCCGCTCCGGAGGTGCCCGCGCCGGGGGTGCCGGTCGGCTCGGCGGACGCGTGGGGGACCCTCGCCGTCGCGGCCGTCGGGCTGTTCCTCGCCGTCGTGTCCACCACGGTCGTCAGCGTCGCGCTGCCGACGATCGGCCGCGACCTGCACGCCGGGCCCGCGGCGCTGCAGTGGGTCGTGGACGCCTACGTGCTGGTCTACGCGAGCCTCCTCGTCGCGGGCGGCACGCTCGGCGACCGCCTCGGCCGCAAGGGCCTGTTCATGGCCGGGACGGCGGTGTTCGGCGCGGGCTCCCTGGTCACCGGCCTGGCGCCGGCGACCGGGCCGCTCCTCGCCGGACGCGTCCTGCAGGGCCTCGGACCCGCGCTGCTGGTGCCGGGCAGCCTGACGCTGATCAGGACGGTGTTCGAGGACGGCCGGCGCCGCGCGATGGCGATCGGGCTGTGGTCCACCGCGTCGGGGCTCGCGCTGGCGGTCGGGCCGCCGCTCGGCGGGGTGATCGTCGCAGGGCTGGGCTGGCGGTGGGTGTTCCTGCTGAACGTGCCGCTGACCGCCGTGCTGGTCGCCGCCGCCGGACGGTTCGTCCCGCGCGTCCCCCGGCCGGACGTGGCGCGCGGGCCGTTCGACTGGCCGGGCGCGGCGCTGACCACGGCCGGCGTGGCGCTGCCCGCGTTCGCGGCGATCCAGGGGCAGGACGAGGGCTGGACGTCGGCGCCCGTCCTGCTCGCCTTCGCCGGCGGGGCGGCCGCGCTCGCCGGATTCGCCTGGTGGGAGCGGCGCGCCCGGCGGCCTCTGGTCGACGTGGCGCTGTTCCTGCGGCCCCGGTTCGCCGCCGCGAACCTGGTGGCGCTCGTGGTGTTCTTCGCGTTCGTCGGCGCGATCGTCTACTTCAGCGCGTTCTTCCAGCAGGTCCAGGGCCGCTCGCCGGTCGGCGCGGGGCTGGAGGTGTCGGCGATCGGCGTCGCCTACGCGGTGGCCGCGACGCTGTCGGGGCGGCTCGTCCACCGGGTGGGGGAGCGGGCGCCGCTGGTCGCCGGCCTGCTGGTCGGCGGCGCGGCGACGCTCGGCCTGCTGCGCCTCGCGCCGGGCACCGGGACGGGCGCCGTCTGGTGGGACTTCGCGCTGCTCGGCGCGGGGATCGGGCTGTGCGGGACGCCGATCACCACGATCGCGATGTCGGCGGTGGACGCGTCGCGGGCCGGGATGGCGTCCGCGGTGACGAACGCGCTGCGGCAGGTGGGGCAGGTGTTCGGCGTCGCGGTGTTCGGCGCCCTGGTCTACGCGGGACTGCCCGGCGGCGGCGCGCCGGGCCGGCTGGACGCGGAGGAGGCGGCGGCGTTCGTCCGGGGGCTGCACCACGCGCTGTGGACGTCGGCGGTGGCGCTGCTGGCGGTGGCGGCCGTGGCGGCGCCGCTGTGCGCCCGCGACCGGCCCGCCGCTGATCGTTCCGCCGGCGGTCGGCCCGCCGGCGATCAGTCCGCCGCTGATCGTTCCGCCGGTGGTCGGCGCGGCCGCGGACGGGCTCGCCGAGCCAGGTGAAAACAGCATCCTCGCAGGTCAGCGGCTGGTCATGGGCAACCATTTCTTTGGCCTCTCTTGGACGCCGGGCGCCCGGCGCGAGGACTGAATCCGGTCCAGCGGGTGATTACCTCACCTGCGGGAGGTCGGGTGTACGGACGGCGCACATGGTCCATACGGGTGCGGATGACCGTGATTGCCGCGACGGTCGCCGCCCTGATCTGCGCTGTGCTCATCACTCTGATCATCGTCGGGGTGCGCGGCCGCGCCACCGAGTACAAGCGCAACCAGGCCCTCTCCGCGGCGATGAGGGTCGCCGAGGAGTTCCGCCGGCGGCCGGTGCGCGGCGAGGTCGGCGCGCCGCACGGCATCACCGTCCAGGTGCTGGACGCCCGGGACACCGTGATCGCCGGGACACCGGGCGCGGTGTCCGGGCCGCCGATGGCCACGTTCCGGCCGGGCGCCGAGACCGGCTTCAAGGACGCCCAGATGCTCTGCCCGCCGGCCGGCCTGCGCGGCTGCCACTGGGTGATCGACTTCTCCGTCCGGCTGCCGTCCGGGGAGTGGCAGGTCTACGCCGCCGCGCCGAACGTGCCCTGGTTCGTCAGCGGCGGGCTGATCACCTTCGTGATCAGCGTGGGCCTGCTGCTGGTCCTGCTGGTCGCGCTGCGGACGTGGCGGACCGTCGACCGCACCCTCGCGCCCGTCGACGAGATCCGCCGCGAGCTGACCGAGATCACCGCGAGCAAGTCGGGCCGCCGGGTCACCGTGCCGGAGAACCAGGACGAGATCCGGCGGCTCGCCGAGGCCGTCAACGCGACCCTCGACCGGTTGGACGCCGCGCTCGCCAGGCAGCGCGGGTTCACCTCCGACGCCTCGCACGACCTGCGCAGCCCGATCGCCGCCGCGCGCACACAGCTGGAGGAGGCGCTGCTGTACGCCGACGACACGGACTGGCCGCGCACCGCCCGGACCGTCCTGCAGACCCTGGACCGGCTGCAGGCCATCGTCACCGACCTGCTGCAGCTCGCCCGGCTGGACGCGGGCGCCTGGCAGGAGACGGAGACGATCGACCTCGCCGCCATGGTCACCATCGAGCTGGCCCGCTCGGACCGCAGCAAGCGGATCGTCCCGCACCTCCAGGAGGGCGTGCAGCTGCGCGGCGACCGGCTGCGGCTGGTCCGGCTGTTCACGAACCTGCTGGACAACGCCGAGCGGCACGCCGAGTCGCAGGTCGACATCACCGTCCGCGACCAGGACGGCGTCGCCGTCCTGGAGGTGCTGGACGACGGCGCCGGCATCGCCGAGGAGGAGCGCGAGGTCGTCTTCCAGCGGTTCGCGCGGCTCAAGGCTGGGAAGGCCCGCGACGCCAACGGCACCGGCCTCGGCCTCCCGATCGCCCGCGAGATCGCCAAGGCGCACGGCGGCACGCTGAAGGTCGAGGACAGCGACCGCGGCGCCCGGTTCGTCCTGCGCATCCCGCGCGAGTCCTGATCAGCCCCGCGAGCCCCGATCAGCCCTGCGAGACCTGATCGGCCGCGCGGTTCCTGATCGGTCGCGCGGTTCCCGGTCAGTCGCGGGAGCCGCCCTGCGGGACCCGGATCCAGCCCTTCAGCCGCGACTCCTTCACCCGGCACGTGAACGGCGCGTACTGCGCGGCGTCGTGGCCGGGCACGTGCGCGAGCACCGTCTCGTACACGAACGCGGACGCGACGAAGGCGAGGTCGGCGCGGGTCTCGGCGAGGCGCTGCCGCAGCGGGCGGGCGTCCAGCAGCCGGGCCGCATGGATCACCGACGAGCCGGACACGCCCTGCGGGTCGGCGGTCACCGGGCCGACGTGCAGCGCCACCCGCAGCTGGATGCGGACGCCCTGCTGCGCGGTCCGGTTGTGGCGGCGCAGCGACGCGGCGAGCCGGGCGACGACCGGCTCGACGGCGGCGGCCGGGGTCTCGGGCGGGACGATGATCAGGGCGCCGTCGCCGCGGTCCTCGCGGTGGCACTCGTCCCAGGGGACGTCCGAGTCGGCAACCGCCTCCCACAGCAGCTCGTACATGATCCGGCGCACCTCGAGCCGGTCCATGTCGGTGCGGTACGGCGCGCTGAAGGACGCTACGTCGACGAACATGATGGAGCACATGTGGCCCGTCCACAGCCGGCGCGCTGGAGGCTCCTTCAGGGCGGTGGCCTGCGCGCCTCCAGGGACGGGCATGGGCTGCGTGGGCTGCGCGTAGGAAGGGACCACGCGCAGCGAGGGCTCCGGCGCGCGCGCGGCATACTCCCCGTACGCGCCATACCCGCCGTGCCCCCTGTGCGCGGCGTACGGAGACAGGACGCCGTCGTCGTACGGGGTGATCGCGGCGTAGGCGCTCGTCCCGGTGTACGGGTCGAGTGCCGTCGCGGTGGCGCGGGCCTGCTCCTGCGCCGGGAACACGCGCTCGGTGAGCCGGTCGTACACCTCCTTCTCCACCAGGGCCACCACCCGCGTGTGCGCGGTCAGGTAGGCGGCGAACTCCTGCGTGGTCATCCGCAGGGCGCGGACGGTGTCGACCGCGACGACGGTCGCCGACCGGCGCCGCAGCAGCAGCGCGGCGCGCTCGCCGATGATGTCGCCGGGGCCGCGGAACGCGACGATCCGCTCGCAGCCGTCCCTCTCGACGCAGATCCGCACCGCGCCGGAGCGGATCACGAGGAGGTGGTCGGCGGCGTCGCCCTCGCGCCACAGCACCTCGCCGATCGGGTACTCGGCGTCGTGCGCGGCCGCGAGGAACGCGGCCTGCTCCAGCGGCGCGAGCGAGGCCCAGAACCCCTGCCGGGGGGCCGGGGCTCCGCCGGCCGCGGCGCGGAGGGCGGAGCCGGCCGTGGAGAAGGCGGACCCGGCCGTGGAGAAGGCGGCGTCGGGGTCGTGCACGTGCGTGCGCTCGTCCATCACCACCCCCGCCTCGGGACGGCCCGGCCGGCGGCGGCCGGGCGCGGGCTCCAGGACGGAAGGGACGGGACGGGGCGGGAAGAGTGCCGGTGAATGGGGAGGAAGACAAAGGTCGGGGGACGGTTCTGCATTTCTGACATGTCGATGAACCCCATGCCTCGAATCGCGTCTCCGGGCACGCGGTGCCATTGCGTCCTCCGTGCCGGGGGCGGCGGTGGGGGACGGGCCGATGCCGAAGTCGCGTTCACCTATGGCCCATGCCGCGTGATCGCGGTTAGACTGGGGGCGTCCGCAGAGCACGTTTCACCAGGTCAGTACGGTGTTCCCGCATCTGCGCAGGAGGGCCCGCAGACCAGGTGCGAGGTGCCCGGCGGTGCCGAGGAGTCGCCTCCCGCCTTTCGGCCGATCGTCTTGGCTCGCAACCGGTGATCGTCCGAAGGCGGAGGCGACTCTTTCTGTTCTTATGGAATTACCGAAAAAGCGCCGTTCCGTGGATCGCCTCCCCGTGCTCCCCGTCCGGCGGCGCTGCTCGAGCCGCCGGGTCGTGCGGTCACGTTCTCGCTCCCGTCCACCGGGCGGCCGCGGTGGCCCCCGCCGCGTGTTCACCCTGTGTCAGGATCGTGTCTGTTATGAGGTAGCGAGCCGCCCTCTTGCGGGAAGGTTGCTGCTATTCTGCTACCTAGCACATTACAACATAGTCTACCGACATACAGCACGCCGAAACCTGCTGATCGTCCGAAGATTCCGGGTCACCACGGACCTCGGGCCTTGACAGCGCCGCTCGACCGGTGAGTCAGGTGTCGAAGTGTTGGCATGCGTCCTGACATCTTGCTCTCTGCCAGGTAGCATGCGGTGAGGTGGCGACAACTACGCAGAGTGAGCCGTCATATGACCAGTGATCAGGGGCCCATCGTCCAGAGCGCGCTGCTGCGCACCGAGCTCGTCCGCCTCCGCAAGGAGAAGGGGCTGACGCAGGAGCAGGTGGTCCGGCAGCTCGAATGGTCCCCGTCCAAGCTCATCCGTGTCGAGGGCGGCAAGAACGCCATCACCCGGACCGACCTCCAGGCCCTCCTCAACGTCTACGAGGTGACCTCGGAGGGGCGCCAGGAGCGGCTGCAGGCGCTGGCGCGCGGCGCCCGCGAGCCGGCCTGGTGGAACGCCTACCGCGGCGAGTTCGACCCGAACTTCCTCAACTACGTGGGGTACGCCGCCGGCGCCGCCTACATCCGGCACTTCCACGGCTCGGTGATCCCCGGGCTCCTGCAGACCCGCGAGTACGCCGAGGTCCTCGCGACCGCCAAGGTGTCCCCGCAGGCGCGGGCGATGGGCGTGAAGCTGCGCATGCAGCGCAAGGAGGAGCTGGCCAAGCGCGAGCACCCGCCGCGCCAGCTCTACATCATCGACGAGGCGGTCATCCGGCGCCATGTCGGCATCAAGGCCGACCCCGGGATCATGCCCGCCCAGCTGCGCGCCATCGCCGACCAGGCCGAGTCCGACGACCTGCTGACCGTCCGGATCATCCCGTTCAGCGCGGGGGCGCACCTCGGCCTCGAGGGGCCGTTCACCCTGCTGGAGTTCGACGGCGACCTCGACGACGTGCTGTTCCTCGAGGGCCGGTCCGGCAGCAGCGCGATGATCACCGGCGAGGACGACCGGATCACCGAGTACCGCGACACCTTCGAGCTGCTGCTGGACGACGCGCTCTCCGCCGAGGAGTCCATCGCGCTGCTTCGCCGGACCGCCGAAGACCTGATGGCCTGACCGCCCCTTTCCCGGGGAGCGAATCGACCGCGACGGGAGGTGACGCCCTTCCGGCCCCACTCCTGGCCGAGTGGCCTGCATAGCACGCAGCGTGATCTTGTGTTCCCTTGTAGGCGGGATAACTGGAACCGTTTACACTCGTGATCGGGAAAATTTCCACAAGGTCGTGGTTCGCTGTGCCCTGCTTGGCTTCTCACCGGCGGGTGCCCCCGGCCCGATCGGTCGCGAGGCGGCACCGCCGGCACCGAATGGAGGGTTGCTGGATGGTCAATCGGTCGGCTCCGGGGGCCGCGCTGAACTGGCGCAAGGGCAGCAGAAGCGGCGACAAGAACGAGTGCGTGGAGGTCGCGGCGGCGGGCCCGGCGGTGCTGATCCGCGACTCCCGCGACCTCGCCGCCGGCACGCTCGCGCTCGACGCCGCGCAGTGGCGGACGCTCCTGCGTTCCGTCCGGAACGGCGATCTGGACGGCCGCTGAGTCACGGGACTCATTCCGACCGCTCCGCAACAATTGTCGCCCGCCACAATCGCGGACACCGTTTACGGGCGGATTCCGACAACGCCGCGAAACGGCTCCGGGGACCGGCCGCCGGAACGGCCGGGACCGTCCCGGGGCCGTGCCCGAGCCGTCCCGGAGCCGTCCCGGAGCCGTCCCGGGACCGTGCCCGAGCCGTCCGGGAGCGTGCCGGAGCCGTCCGGCGGGCGACCCTGAGGCGTCCCTGACCGCACCCTGAACCGTCCCTGGTCACCCTGCCGCGCGCCGGGAGCGCGGCCTAACGTGATCTTGCGGTCCCCGGCCGCCGGGCGCTCCCCGGCCGCCCCGGACGATTCCTCCGCCGGTCCGGCGGACCCCTCGACGTCCCTCCCGGAAGGACATCCATGCAGCGCAAGCACAGGCGGCTCGCCATGGGCGCGGCAGCGGCGGCGGGCCTCGTGCTCGCCGGCGCGGCCGTCCCGCTGCCGCCTCGGTCGGCGGACGCGGCGCCAGCGGCGAACACGGCACCCGCGGTCGCCGCGACGACGCCGGCGGGCGCCCGTACCGCCATCGACTGGAAGGCGTGCGGCGACGACGGCGAGGCGCAGTGCGCGACCCTGCGGCTCCCCGTCGACTGGGCGCATCCCGGCGGCCCGACGTTCGGCCTCGCCATCGCGCGCCGCAAGGCCCTCGACCCGTCCGCCCGCATCGGCACGCTGGTCTTCGGCCCCGGCGGGCCGGGCGACTCCGGCGTCCAGCGGATCACGACCGGCATGAGCCGGTTCAGCGAGCGGCTCCGGCAGCGCTTCGACATCGTCAGCTTCGACCCGCGCGGCATCGGCGCCAGCAACCCTGTGACGTGCTCGGCCGCGCTCCTCGCCGAACGTCCCGACCCGAACATCACGAGCAGCAAGGAGTTCGACGCGACCCTCGCCTACAACAAGCGGCTCAGGGACGACTGCCGCGAGCGCACCGGCCCGCTGTACGACCACGCCGACACGATGAGCACCGTCCGTGACGTGGACGCCATCCGTGCCGCGCTGGGCGAGAGCAAGCTCAGCTTCCATGGCAGCTCCTACGGGACGCTTCTGGGCGCGGAATACGCCGAGACGTATCCGGGCCGTGTGCGCGCGCTGGTGCTGGAGAGCGTCATCGACCACGACGTCCGGTCCGCCCAGTCGTTCCTCGGGGCCGAGATGGGTGCCGCGCAGGACTCGTTCGACCAGTTCGCCGCATGGTGCGACCGGACGGCGAGCTGCGCCCTGCACGGCCGCGACGTCCGGGCCGTCCTGCGCGACCTGCGGGACCGCGCCGCGCGTGGGGTGCTCGCCGACCCGCAGACCCCGGGCCGCGCGCTGACCGAGTTCGAGCTGCTCGTCGTGACGTACAAGCAGTTCTACGGCCCCGACTGGGCGAAGCTGGCCTCGCTGCTGTCCGCGCTGGAGGCGAGCAAGCCCGTCCAGCCCGCTCCGGCGAAGGCAGCCGAGGGCACCGGGACCGACAACTTCACCGCGCAGTTCTGCTCCGACTGGAACCTTCCGGTCCGCGACTACCGCGAGTTCGCGCGGCTCTCCCGGCGCAGCCAGCGGATCGCGCCCGACATGCACGGCACCCGCCCCGTCATGGCCCTCACGGCGTGCCTCGGCTGGCCGAAGCCCGTCGCGAACCCGCAGCACCGGCTCACGGTGCGGACGGCGGCGCCGATCATGATGCTGAACGCGGTCCACGACCCCGCCACCCCGTACACGTGGGCGCGGAGCGTCGCGCGCCAGATCGGCCCCAAGGCGACACTGCTCACCTACGCGGGTTCCGGCCACGGCGTCTACAACAGCGGCCCGTGCACGCGCGACGCGATCGACGGCTACCTGATCTCGCTGAAGGCGCCCGCCCGCGGCACGGTGTGCCCGGCGGTGCCTCAGTAGAGGAACGGCAGCACGACGCCCTCGGCGCCGGTGAGGTCGCGGCCGTCCGACCGGCCCATGAGCCACGCGAGCAGGGACGGCGCGGGCCCGGACACCACGGTCTCGCCGTCGCCGTGGGCGGCGCCGGTGTCGGTGGCGCGGACGCGCAGGCGCGGCGCCTCGTCGCGGCGGGCGTACGACGCGACGATGTTCGGGAGCATCCGGGCGACGTAGTCCGCGGGCCAGTCGGCCGGACCGAATCCGGCGTCGAGGTCGACGTGGTGGGTGAGCACCTCGGTGAGCCGCGCGTCGGTGGCCCGCGCGACGGGGTGCCGCGCGCCCGACGTCCACTCGACGACCCGCTCCCACGCGCCGTCCGGCATCGCCTCGTACGCCTCGGCCCACCGCTCGGCGCTGTCGCGGACGTCCGCGACGAGGACGGCGGCGGGCCGCCCGGCGCCGTCCTCGATCTCGGCGGCGCGCGCCTCGGCGCTCGGGTACTCGCGCGCCTCGACGCCGGTCCGCGCCCAGGTCAGCAGGCGGGTGCCGCCGTCGGCGTTGCGCGCGACGTGGGTGAGCACGTGGCCGCGCGTCCAGCCGGGCAGCAGCGACGGCGCGCGCATGTCCGCCTCGCCGAGCCGGGCGGCGGACGCGAGCAGCGCGCGGGTCGCCGCGGTGATCGCTTCGGGCGGTTCGACGCGGGTCATGCAGGGTCCTCTCGGCGGGCGGGGGTTCACCAGGGGAGCGGGCGGCCGTCCCGGAAGAAGCCGCCGGTCGGGCCGCCGTCGGGCAGCGTCGCGGCCCAGACCACGCTCGCCGCGCCGTCGGCGACGGGACGCCCGCCGGGACCGCCCATGTCGGTCGCCACCCAGCCGGGGCAGACCGCGTTCACGAGGATCCCGTCGGCCCGCAGTTCGGCCGCGAACATCCTGGTCAGAGCGTTGAGAGCGACCTTGGAGGCGGTGTAGGCGGGAGTGCCGGACCCCATCGCGGCGAGCGACGCGGCCTCGCTGGACACGTTGACGATCCGCCCGTGCGCGCTGCGCCGCAGCGCCGGCAGCAGCGCCTGCGTCAGCCGCCACGGCCCGTACAGGTTGGTCTCCGCCGCGTCCCGGACGACGTCCAGGTCCGCGGTCGACGGCCGCTGCCAGGTGTCGTAGGTGATCGCGGCGTTGTTCACCAGCACGTCCAGCCGCCCGACCTCGGCCGCGACGCGCTCGACGTCCGCGGCGGACGTCACGTCCAGCCGGACCGGCGTCGCGCCCGCCTCCTTCGCGGCGCGCGCGGCGGCGTCGGGGGAGCGCGCCCCGAGCAGCACCTCGTGCCCGCGTGCGGCGAGCTGCCGGCACACCTCCAGGCCGATGCCCCGGTTCCCACCGGTGACCAGCGAGACCGTCACGTCCATCGCCTCCCCCGAACGGATACCTGAATGATCACGTGCCGGGGGCGGGCGCGTCCACCCGGGCCGGGTCTCAGCGGACGCCGCGGGGGCGGAACTGGACGCTGATCCGGGGGCCGACCGCGCGGGTGCTCTTCGGGATCGCGTGGTCCCAGGTCCGCTGGCAGCTTCCGCCCATCACGATCAGGTCGCCGTGCCCCAGCTCCCGCCTGATCGCGGGGCCGCCGCCGCGCGGCCGCAGCATCAGCGGGCGCGGCGCGCCGACCGACAGGATCGCGACCATCGTGTCCGCGCTCGCGCCGCGCCCGATCCGGTCGCCGTGCCAGGCGACGCTGTCGCGGCCGTCCCGGTAGAGGCAGAGCCCGGCGGTACGGAACGGCTCGCCCAGCTCCGCCGCGTAGTGCGCGTTCAGCGCGGCCTTCGCCGCGTCGAGGACCGGGTCGGGCAGCGCGGCGTCCTCGTCGTAGAACGACAGCAGGCGCGGGACGTCCACGACCCGGTCGTACATCCGCCTGCTCTCCGCCCGCCACGGGACCGACGCGTGCAGCCGCTCGAACAGCGCGTCCGCGCCCGGGATCCAGGCGGGCAGCACGTCGATCCAGGCGCCGTGGGCCAGCCGCGTCCGCCGTGCCTCGCTCAGCGGGCGGGGGCCGGTCTCGTCGGCGCGGTCCAGCAGCGAACCTTGGAACATGCGTCCCACTGTACCCAGCGGGTCAAACACATGTTCGATCAGCTGTGGTACATCGCGTCGCAGAAGGTCATCCCCGCGCTCGGGTCCTTCTTCTGCACCGGCTTCCCGTCGACCAGGACCTCGCAGCCGAGCACCCCCGTCGGCGACCCCATCGCGCCGCTGATCGACAGCGCCGCCGTGGGCTGGCTCCCGGTGTCCGGCATCGGGAACTCCTTGTGCCACGGCAGCTTCACGTTCTTCAGCGTCACCGACTTGCTGTTCACCGGGTCGCTGTAGACGATCTGGAGCGCGGCCCCGCCGGACCCCCACACCACGTACTTGACCTGGTGCACGATGCCTGTGTCGGTCTTCCCCACGTCCGGGATCCGCTGCAGCACCAGCGCCGCCAGCGCGGCCAGCATCCCCTTCGGGTCCTTGTCCGGATGCTGCGGGACCTCGGAGAGGACGATCCCGACGATCAGACCGCCGCGCCGGGCCTCCACCTCGTACTCGGACGGGCTACCGCCCAGCGTGGAGTAGTCGAACCAGCTCTCGTCCGCACCCTGCACCACGTTGGAGGCCAGCACCGACTGCTTGCCCTTCAGCCGGTCCTTGTGGCGGTCCAGCCCCTGCTTGAAGGCGATCTTCGCGCCCTGGGCGCTCTTCTGGAGGCCGAGCGTCAGCTGGTCGCCCAGCATGTACGTGCAGTAGACGGAGTTGGAGTCGTCCTGCGCGGGCCCCGCGTCCTCCTGCGGCATGCGCTGGTGGCCGTACCTGGCGTAGTCGCCGTCCGTCAGCAGCCCGCACATCTTCGCGGTCAGCCGCCCGTTCTCCGGCTGCGGCCACCCCCCGGCCGGCGCGGTCGCCTCCGCCGCCGGCTTCGCCGGAGCCTTCCCCGGAGCCGGCGCCTTGTCCTTGCCGTCCCCGCCGCCGCACCCCGACAGCGCGAGCGCGAGCGCCCCGCCCGCGGCGACCGTCCTGATTGCACACCCACGTTTCACGCCGCAGACCCTAGGGAGCGCCGATTACACCCGGCTTACAGCCGGTCGCGGAACCGAGGGGAGTGTCAGACCCGCTGCGTAGCCTGCACGGGTGACGGAGGGACTGCCGCGCCCGGTCAGGGCGCTGATCGGCGTGCGCGTGATCAACCAGCTCGGCGCGTACGTCATGTCGTTCCTGGCCGTGCTCGCCGGGCCCGGCCTCGCCTCGGCGGCGCTGGCCGTGTTCGGCGTCGCGGCGCTCGCGTCCCGGTGGGCCGGCGGGGTGCTCCTCGACCGGCTCGCGCCCCGCGCGGTCGTCGTGCTCGGCCTCGCGTCGACCGGCGCCGCGCTGCTCGTCCTCGCCGCCGCGCACGGACCGGCGCGGACCCTCGGCGCGGTCGCGCTCGTCGGCCTCGCCTTCGAGCTGTGCGAGCCCGCCACCCAGGAGGCGCTCGCGCGCGCCGCCCCGCCCGGCCGGCACGGCGACGTCTACGGGCTCCTCGGCACGTCCCTCGTCGCGGCGGGGGCCGCCGGCGGCCTGCTCGCGGCCGTCCTGCTGCCGCTCGGCGCCCGCTGGCTCGCGGTCGTGGACGCGGCGACCTGCTTCGCGGCGGCCGCCGTCGCGCTGGCGTTCCTGCCGCGCGAACCCGTCCGGCCGCCGGTCCGGGACGCGGCGTGGCGGCCGCCCGCGCGGCTCGTCCGGCTGACCGTCGCGGGGACCGCCTTCGCCGTCGGCTACCTCGCCGTCGTCATGTACATGCCCCTGGTGCTGCTCCAGCGCGGTGCGCCCGCGTGGCTGCCGGGCCTCGCGCTGACCGGCGCCGCCGTCCTCGCCCCGCTGACCGGCCGCCTCGGCCGCCGCGCCCTGGCCCGCCTGCCCCACGAGCGCGTCCTCGCTCTCGGCACCGGGCTCCTGGCCGCCGCCGCCCTGGTGCTGGCCGTCGGACGGGCCGTCCCGCTCACCGTCGCCGTGTACCTCGCCTGGGCGGTCGCCGACAGCGTGCTCCAAGGCCGGTGGCAGGCATTGATCGCCTCGATCGCGCCGGAGCCCGAACGGCCCCGCTGGTTCGCGTTCTTCGGCTCGTCCTGGGGCGTCGCGCAACCCGCCGTCCCCGGCCTCGCGGCCCTGGCCGGCGGCGCGATGCCGGTCGCGGCCGCCGCGTTCCTCCTCGTCCCGCCGATCCTGCGGGGGACGCCCGGCCGGAAGGCCGGCAGCGGCGACCCGGTCGTGCCGGCGCCCGGCGAACGACCGGTGTCCGAGGCCGTCGCCGGCCCGTCCTGAGGCCGTCCGCTCCGGAGCGTCAGCTGTTGAGGGACGAGACCCGGCGGCGCGGCTTGCCCTGCGCCGTGCCGCCCTGCGCGTCCGTGCGCGCGCCGCCGCGCCGCGATCGACGTCCTGCCGCGGTCCCCGCCGAAGCCGCGCGAGTGTCCTGAGCGGTGTCGCGCTGCGCGTTGCCGGCGGCGGAGCCGCCGCCCCGGCGGGACCTCTGCCGAGGGGCAGCGTCCGCCGAAGACGCGCGGGCCGCGGAAGCGTCCTGCGTGTTCCTCTGCTGCGCGCCTCCGGACCTGGAGCCGCCGCGGCGGGACTTCCGGCCGGGGGCGTCCTTGGCCTGCTCGGCGCCGCGCGGCGCCGTGGCGCGCTGCTCCACGGGACGCTGTTCGGCGGGACGGGCCGGAGCGGTGCGGGCACCGGTGATGCGGGCCAGCTCGCCGTCGCCGGGACGCACCTCGGTGACGCGCGGGCTGATGCCCGCCTGGGCCATCAGGTCGGCCACCTCGCGGCGCTGGTCGGGCAGGACGAGCGTGACCACGGTCCCCGCACGTCCCGCGCGGGCCGTCCGGCCGCCGCGATGCAGGTAGTCCTTGTGGTCGGCGGGCGGGTCGACGTTGACGACGAGGTCGAGGTCGTCGATGTGGATGCCGCGGGCGGCGACGTTCGTGGCGACCAGCACGGTGACGTCCTCGGTCCGGAAGCCCTCCAGCGCGCGGTTGCGCTGCGACTGGGACTTGCCGCCGTGCAGCGCGGCGGCGCGGATCCCCCGCGCGGCCAGCTTGCGGACGAGCCGGTCGGCGCCGTGCTTCTTGCCGACGAACATGATCACCCGGCCGTCGCGCGCCGCGATCTCTGCGGTGGTGTCCTGCTTGTCGGTGTCGGAGACGTGCAGCAGGTGATGCTCCATGGCGGTGACAGCACCGGCCGCCGGGTCGACCGAATGGGTGACCGGGTCGTCGAGGAACCCGCGGACGAGCCGGTCGACGTTGCGGTCGAGCGTCGCGGAGAACAGCATCCGCTGCCCGCCCGCCGGGGTCCGCTCGAGGAGCCGGGTGACCTGCGGCAGGAAGCCCATGTCGGTCATCTGGTCGGCCTCGTCCAGCACGGTGATCCGCACGTCGCCGAGCCGGCAGTCGCCGCGCTCGACGAGGTCGGCGAGCCGTCCCGGCGTGGCGATCAGCACCTCGACGCCCCGCCTGAGCGCGTTCGCCTGGCGGGTGATCGACATGCCGCCGACGACCGTGGCGGCCCGCAGGCCGACGGCGTCCGCGTAGGGGGTGAGCGCGTCGGTGACCTGCTGGGCGAGCTCCCGCGTCGGGACCAGGACCAGGGCGAGGGGCGCGTGCGGCTCGGCGCGGTGGCCGGCGGTGCGGGCGAGCAGCGCCAGCCCGAACGCGAGGGTCTTGCCCGAGCCGGTGCGGCCGCGTCCGAGGACGTCACGTCCCGCGAGGGCGTTCGGCAGCGTCGCGGCCTGGATGGGGAACGGGTCCGTGACCCCCTGGGCGGCCAGCGCGGTCAGCATCCGCGGCGGCAGCGCCAGCCGCTCGAACGACTCGACCGGCGGCAGCGGCGGGGTGCGGGTCTCCGGCATCGCGAACTCGGTGTCCGGTCGCTGGACCTTCGCGGTCCTCGCGCCCTGCGCGGCCTGCGCCGGGCGGCGGCGGCCGCCGGAACGCGACCGGGACGAGCCGCCTCGGGCGGCCGGGCGGCCGGTATGGGGCATGGTCATGGTGAAGCCTTCCTCGGAAGCGGTTGCGTCCCGAGGGAGTGCTCCGCATGCGCGGCCGTGCGCGGCGAAGAGCTACAAGAACGAACCGGTGCGCGCGGTCTGCCGCGCGCGTGGGAAACGGGGGTCGCCCCCCTGGGAGCGTCGTGCGGCGGCGGGCTCGCCCCGTGGGCTCGCCCGCCGCGCCGGTCCCCGGTCAGGCGGGGACGATGTTCTCCGCCTGCAGGCCCTTCTGGCCCTGCGTGACGTCGAACGACACCTTCTGGCCCTCCTGGAGCTCACGGAACCCCTGGGCGGCGATGTTGGAGTAGTGGGCGAAGACGTCGGCGCCGCCGCCGTCCTGCTCGATGAAGCCGAAGCCCTTTTCCGCGTTGAACCACTTGACGGTGCCGGTGGCCATGGTCGTCTCCTTCTGGCGTCGGTCCCGTCCCGCACACCTTGCGCGGGACGGCGCCGCGATGGCCCATCCGGAAGATCCAGAACAACAAAAAATGCGCCCGAGGATGAACCGTCAGGCGCACATACATGTCTATGGGAACCGCAACTTTTCCTACGCTACCACATGGTAGTGCGGACGGAACCCGGTCGCCGAATTTTGCCCGCAACCCCCGGGGAGACTCCCCGCGAACGTCCGGGCGGGCGCATACTGGCAGGAATGAAACCCTTCCGGCCCGCCAAGCGGCGACACCTGCCCACCAGTCCCTTCGCGCCTCCGGCGGCGGCCCCGCCCGCCAAGGAGTTCGACCCCGACGACCAGGTCACCCACGACAAGTACGGTCTCGGACGCGTCCTGGAGGTCGAGCCGGGACGCGCCGTCCTGGTCGACTTCGGAACCCGCAAGGTCAGGATTCTGGCTCCCTACGCCAAGCTTTTCAAGCTCTGAAACCGGCCTCCCGCGCCATCCGGGAACACCGCACGAAACCCCGACATCGCCGCCGCTGAAATCACGAAATCGGCGGCACCTCCGCCGCCCGGCGGAAAGATCCCCCCACGGCCTGCGGCCCTCCGCGCCGCGGGCCGTTCACATGCGCGCGCGCCACGGCGGGCGAGGCCCGCCGAGCCCGTGCTCGCCGCCGGCGGTCCCCGCCCGGAGGGCGCGGCGGTCCTCGGCGAGCTCGACCAGCCGGGCCGCCATGTCCGCGTACAGCAGCAGCCGGCGGGCGGTGCCCGGGCCGAACGGCTGGGCGCCGGGGCGTCCGAGGACGGCGAGCACCCCGCGCGTGGTCTCGCCCGTCTCCAGCGGCAGGATCAGGATCGGGCCCGGCGGCAGCCGGGTCAGCGTCTGGTCGTCGACGATCCGCGCCGACAGCGCCCGGCGCGACGCGAACGCCCGGCCGAGCATCGACCGGCCGCGCCGGACCGCCAGCCCGCGGATCCGCTCGGCGTCCGCGCCGACCGCGACGTCGATCCGCAGCAGGTGGCCGTCCTCGACCGGCAGGGCGATGAACGCCAGCGGGACGTGCGCCAGCCCCCTGGCCTGCGTCGCCACGAGCTTCAGCAGCTCGTGCAGGTCCGTGCCGTCCAGCACCGCCGCCATCAGCTCGAACGACGCCGCCGACCGCTGCGCGTCCGCCGCGTCCAGGGGGCCCCGCGGAGCGCCCCACACGCTCGGGAGCGGCTCGTCGCCCGTCCCGCTCTCCCCGCGGAGGTCCGCCTCCGCGGTCACGCGGCGACCCAGCGGGAGCGCCGCGAGTCCGCCGCGCCGCCCAGGGAGCGGACGGTGAACACCCGGTCGAGCCCGGTGACGCGCAGCAACCGGAGCAGCTGCGGGCGCGGGGCGGTGAGGACGACGGTGCCGCCCGGCCCGGTCCGGCGGCGCGCGTCGACGAGCAGCGCCAGCCCGGACGCGTCGCAGAACGTCACGCCCGACAGGTCGAAAACCACGCGCGGGCCGGCGTCAGAGAGGGCGGCGTCAGAGAGCGCGGCGTCCGCGAGCGCGGCGTGCAGCCGCTCCCGCAGGGACGGTGTGGAGGCGATGTCGAGTTCGCCGTCGAGGGCGATGACGGTGTGGTCCGCGCGCTGCTCGCGGCTCAGCCCGACCTCGGTCGAGGCGGTGCGGGTGGGCATGTGGATCTCCGATCCGAAGTGTGCGGATACCGGTCCCCGGCGATCGCGCGGCCGCCTGCGTGCTGTGTCGCGCGCGCCCTGCGCGTAGCGTCTGCGGCGCCGATGGCGCCGGCTCGGCGGTTCGCGGCGGCGGCCTGCGGGCCGCGGTACGGGAGGCGCCCGTTGGCGGGCGGTGGGCGACGGTGTTGCGGCGTCACGTGCGCCGGACCTGTCTGGCCTCCTCGGAGACCGAGTATCGGGAAACCAGGGGGACGCGGACTTGGCCGCCCGCATCGAAAACCCCTCGGTCGCGCACCACTGTACGCCGCGCGACCGCCCCGTGGCGGAAGCACCGCCGCGCCGCCACGGGCCGGGCCGCGGTGGCCGGCGGTCAGCGGCGGGGGACGAGCAGGTCCAGGTCGGCGCGGGTGACCCGGGCGCGTTCGGCCAGCGCGTCGCGGTCCGTGCCCGCCGCCGCGACGAGTTCCAGCGCGCGCGTCAGCATCGTCGGCTGCTCCAGCGCGCGCGCCGGGCCGGGCTCCTGCCGCCGCCATCCGCGCGAGCTCAACGTCCCCATCGCGTTCCGGTACACGCCTTCTTCCATGACCCGCAGCGTGCGGGCCCGGTACAGCAGCGCCGCGATGCTGACGCCCCACTCCGCCTTCAGCGCGCCGAGCCGGTCCCAGTCGGCGGACCGGGGGAGTTCGCCCGCGATGTCCTCGGCCGGCATCAGGAACTCCGCCGCGAACCGGTGCGCCTGGTCCTCGACGATCTTCCCGCCCGGTTCCGCGTCGGCGTGCATCACCAGATGCCCCAGCTCGTGGGCGCCGTCGAACCGGTTCCGCCAGTAGTCGGCCTTCACCGGGTTGAAGAACACCATCGGACGCGGGTGCAGCCCGACGCTGAACGCGTCCACCCGCTCCGCCGCGTCCGGCAGGACGAGCACGACCACGCCCCGCGCCTCCAGCGTCCGCACCACGTGCGGCACCGGTCCCGGCACGCCGACCAGCGCCTTCCGCGCGACCCGCGCCGCCTCCACCGGCCCGCCGCCCGCGATCTCGTCCGGCGGCACCATGTACTCGGGGACGTCCACCACCGGCAGGTCGACGAGCTCCTCCAGCGCCGCCACCACGTCCGCCGCGATCCGCCCGTACGCGAGGGCCTGGTCCCGCTCGATCTGGCTGGTCGACCTCAGCGACCGGAAGTGCGCCCCGTCCAGCGACACGCCACCGCGCCCGCCCCGGAAGAACTCGACCGGCACCCCCAGCGCGAACGCCAGCCGCGACACCACCGCGTCCTCGGGACGCTGCACCCCGGCCTCGTACTGCCCGATCGCCCGCGGCGTGCTCCCCACGGCCTGCGCGAGCTGGTTCTTGCGCAGCCCCCTGAGCCGCCGGGCCAGCGTCAGCCGCTCGCAGTCGAACAGCCGCCGCGCCTCGGCGACCCGCCGAGCCGTTCGCTCATCGTTCACTATGCCGTTTCAGTGCTCGTCTCTTCGCGCAGCCGCACGGGCACGTCGGCCTCGTCGTCCCAGAGCGGCATCGTCCGTTCGACGAGCTTACGGCGTGGATCACCCCCAAGCGCGTCGTCCAGCTCCCGGACCCAGTGCCACGCCGTCCCGCCGTCGGCGTTCCACCGGGGACGCCCCAGGAAGAGCTCCATCTCCAGCGGCTCGTCGCTCGCACTGTGCGCGAGGACCAGCGTCACGACCTCGGGCGTGTCGCCCCCGACCCCGATGTCCAGCGCGAGCTGCCGGTCGTCCGCGTACTCCTGCCGCGCCACCGCCTGCTTGGTGGGACTGTCCCGGTCCCACCTGATCTTCCGCACCGCCCCGAACTCGTGCCGCTTCAACAGCACCCGGTACTTCCCGTACCGCCACCCGGGCGACCCGTTCAGATCGTCCCGCACCACCCGGTGATCGCCCTCGAAGACCCGGTCGATCCAGGACGTCAGCACGTCGAACGCGGTCACCCCGTACGACCGCTCCGTGAACCCCGCCGCCCGGCTCAACCCGCCGAACACGGCCAGCGTCGCCTCCCGGTGCGCCTCCCGCACCCCGTGCAGGAACCCGCCGGCCTTCAACTCGCCCCAGACAACGGTCTCCTCGCTCACACTGCCGGACCCTAACCGCCGCCACCGACAGAACGTCCGATGGTGAAGAGCCGCACCTCCCGCAGCCGCGGCACCGGCCCGACCCGTCCCTCCCGCACCCACAGCGCCCGGACGGTCGTCAGCACCAGCGTCCGCGCCCCCATGAAGAACAGCACCGCCAGCGGCAGCTCGCCCAGCAGCGCCGTCGCCACGCTGATCGCGAACTCGCCCGACCCCCACGACAGCATCACGTCGAACCACGCGTCGCACACCAGCAACGTCCCGGTGATGATCTGCCCCAGGATGGCCACCTGACGCCGCCGCCACACCGCGAGGGCCGTGAACGCGAAGGACGCCGTCAACGCGGCGTCGAACCCGATCCACGCCGCACTCCACTGCCCGGCCGTGTAGTGCTGCGGCAACGTGAGCCCCAGCGCGACCGTCCACGGGATGAGCCACGCGCAGCACGCCACCAGGAAGACCAGCACCAGCCCCCGCCGCCGCCGGTACCGCGGCTGATCAAGCGGGTCCTCGTCCGCGAGCGCGATCAACGCCCGCAGCAGCTCGGCCCGCTCCTCGGCCGGCAACTCGCGCAACTCCTCGACCGACACCACCCCGACCACCGCCTTCCGGCCGACGAACCGACCACCAGCATAGGAAGCCGGCCCCGCGGCGACCGGGCGCCCTACTTGACCGCCTTCGTCCGCGTCTTCACCGGCGCGGCCTTCCCCTCGGCGACGAGCCGCTCATGCTGCTGCCACCCCTGCAACCACTTCCACCCGGCCCCGAGCGCCGCCGTGGTCGCCGCCACCATGAACGAGGTCACCTGCGTCTCGTCCAGGTGCGCCCCCGGCACCCACTGCGCGACGACCCCCGCCAGCCACCCGGCCGCGACCGCGAACACCGGCGTGAACAACGCGACGCCCCGCCCCAGCCAGGACCCCTCCGAAACCGGCTCCCCCACCGCCTGCACAGGCGCCTCGACCTCGCTCACACCCATCACCATCCCGCGACAAACGGACGGCCCACCCGCCCACACCCCCATGCTGATCCGCGCCCACCGAACCCGCCCCCAAAACCCCAAATCCGACTCCGTTGACTTGTGGTGCGCCGCCCCTAGAAGGCGCCCAGAAGGTCGGCACACACAAGTCAACGTCAGGGCAGCAGCCGGTCTGGTGGTTCCGAGTCACCGCTGTCGTCTCGGCGCACAGCAGGGTCTTGGCTCGGTGTGTCGCAGCCGTCACCGATCGGCTCGAACGGGCGCAGAGCGCGGCGACCTCGGCGTATTCGCCGTCCTGCTGCTCCTGCTGTTCTTGCGCGGCACGGCCGCTGTCACTTGACGTCCTTCAGCCGATACAGCATCGCGGCGAACTCCGCGATTTATGAGCAGTGAATCATCCCGCGTTGCGGAAGGCCTCGTAGCGCTGCTCTAGGGCCTCCGAGTTCGGGCGGTCGGCTCGCCGCCGGGGAAGGGTGAGAGTCAGCCCGTTCATTTCCTGGAGGCCGTGTTTGAGCATCGGCCCGTCGACTTCTTGGAGTATGTCGGTGCGCACCTGGATTCTCAGGTCAGGGCGTATTCCCAGGATGTTCGCATCGTACGCGGCGTGGTGGATCTTGCAGAGGGACAGCCCGTTGGAAACGGCCGGCAGGCCTCGGTCGTCGCTGTCGGGGATGATGTGCGCGGCGTCGAGCAGCGACGCATGCCGAAGGCGGCACATCGCGCAACTGGTGTCGTAGGCGCGGATGACTCGCTGCCGGAAAACGGGCTGATGGAGCCGCTGCCTGCTGATCCGTTCGGAGTACCGCCGCTCGAGAGGGGTCAGCGACGCATGGTCGGCCAGTTTTGTCTGCGACTCGTCGAGCGCGACCGCGACCTGCGATTGCTCCGGCTCGTCCGCAACGATCCACACGGGATAGAAAGGGAGGTACAGCCCTTGCTGGACGCCGAAGAACCAGATGAGCGGTACTTCGAGAGTGTGGGCCTCCCGTAGGCCTCTGTTCGTGTAGTGCTGCGGATTGCCTTGGTACTTGTATCTGAGAAAGCCGTCCGGACCGAGGGCGTCCTCGTAGGGGGCACGTTGGCCGTCGGATGTGTACGTCGTCAGGATGGACAGCGCCGCTGCCAGGTCTCTCGGTTTGCGGATGCCGAGCTGGTTGTCGATGAGCGGAATGCGGCGGCCTTCGAAGTGGAAATCGAGGAGTTCGCGACGCTCGACGACGGGATTGTCGGGCGTGCACCGGCGATCGAGCCAGGCCATCGCAGCGCTGCGCAGGCGTCCGTCGAGGTCGTCGATCCCCAGTCGGCTCATGGGGAACTTTTACTACCTCGTTGCCCGTCGCGCCATAGCGCGAGCCGGCGTCGGTGTCGTCCCGTATGCGGTGGGCCACACCGGAGGCGCCCGACCCAAAAGGACATGTTTGTCTGTATATGCTGAGGCTTCATGGGGGCGCTGGGTGGCGTCCTCGTCCGTGGAGGAGCACCCGCATGTCCGGTCCGCTTTTGGTGAGTGATCCTCGGCAGTTGGGCGGGTACTGGCTGGCCGGGCGGCTGGGGGCCGGCGGGCAGGGCGTCGTCTACGAGGGGTACGACGCGGACGGCGCGCGGGTCGCGGTGAAGGCGCTGCATGTCGAGACGGTCAACGAGGCGCTGCGGAACGGGCTGCGCAAGGAGGTCGCGACGCTGCAGCGGGTGGCGTCGTTCTGCACGGCGCGGATCATCAGCGCGGACCTCGACAGCGTGCCGCCCTACATCGTCAGCGAGTACGTGCCCGGGCCCGATCTGGCGGAGTGGGTGCGGGAGCGGGGCGCCTACGGGCCGGACGAGCTGCACCGGCTGGCGATCGGGATCGCGACGGCGCTGGCGTCGATTCACCGGGCCGGGATCGTCCACCGGGACCTGAAGCCCGCGAACGTGCTGCTGGGGCCGGACGGGCCGCGGGTGATCGACTTCGGGATCGCCAAGACCGACGAGATGTCGCGCAGCGCGACGGGGGCGCTGAAGGGGACGCCGCGGTGGATGGCGCCGGAGCTGTTCCAGGGGAAGCACGCCACGCCCGCGGTGGACGTGTGGGCGTGGGCGGCGGTGGTGCTGTTCGCCGCGACGGGCAAGGCGCCGTTCGACGGCGAGACCCTGGCGAGCCTGCACCACCAGATCCTGAACGAGCGGCCGGGGACGGACGTGCTGGCCGAGCCGCTGCGGGGCCTCGTGGACGCGGCGCTCAGCCGAGTGCCGGAGGAGCGGCCGAGAGCGCAGGACGTCCTCGACGGGCTGCTCAGCGGGGTGAGCGGGGACGCGCTGGAGGCGGGGACGAAGGCGGCCGGGCTGGGGGAGCCGCCGTCGGTGACGCTGCCGCCCGCGCTCGGGGACGTCGCGGAGCAGGTGTACAGGGGGCTCGGCTGGGAGGCGCAGCAGGCCGTTCCGCGGGTGCTGCTCAGGATGGTGGCGGCGCCTGCGGACGCCCAGGGCGCGCTGCGTCCGGTGCCGGTGGGCGATCTCGTCGACGGGGTCACGGGCGAGCGCGCGCTGCAGGAGGTGCTGGACGGGTTCTGCGGCGCAGGGCTGCTGCGGCGGGACGACGTCACGATCTCCATAGCGACGCCCGCGCTGCTGCGGGCGTGGCCGCGGCTCGCTGAGTGGGTGACTGCGGAGAGCGAGGGGCTCGCCGCGCACCAGGCGCTGGCGGGCGCGGCGCGGTTGTGGAACGCGAACGGGCGCAAGCAGGCCGACCTGCATCAGGGGTCGGCGCTGGACGGGGCGCTGGCGTGGGCGTCGGTCGGGCGGCGGCAGCTCACGTTGAACCTGGTCGAGCGGGCCTTCCTGGACGCGTCGGTCCGGCAGACGCGCGACCGTGCCCGGACGCGGGCCGCCGTCACGACGACGCTGGCGGTTCTCCTGGTCATCGCGCTGTGCGCGGGGGCGGCCGTCGCGGTTCAGAGCCGGAGTCTGCGGAAGACGAACGCGACCGTGGCGGAGCAGCGCGACTCGGCGATCGGGCGGCAGCTCGCCACGCGGGCCGTCCAGCTGCGGCGGACCGATCCGGTGCTGGCGCGGCGGCTCGCGGTCGCCGCGTCCGCGCTGGCGGGGGACACGTTCGAGACGCGCGACGCGCTGCTGACGCTGACCGAGCAGTGGGAGCAGGGGATGTTCCGGCCTGCTGGGGTGGGGACCGACTGGAACACGTTGAGTCCGGACAAGGCCGGCCCTTACGCGTGGTCGAAGGACAACACCGTCATCCTGGGTGACCCGGACACGAAGAAGGCGCTGACCCTGCACCTTGCGGGCGCGGGGGTGTCCGGCCTCGGGCTGACGCTGGACGGCAAGCGGCTGCTGTCGCTGCAGAAGGACGGCACGCTGGCGCTCTGGGACACGGCGTCCGGGGCGCGGACGGCGCTGCCGTTCAAGCACGTGATGGGGGACGGGCTCTGGTTCAGCCCGAGCGGCGCGCGGCTCGTCACGACGCACCACGGGACGGTGAAGGTCCTCGACACCGCCACCGGGAAGGTGCTGTTCACCGCCAAGGAGAACTTCACCATCACCGGCCCTGTCTTCTCACCGGACGAGAAGTTCCTGGTCGGCGTGGCGAAGGACGGCGGCCACTGGAGGCTGGTCGGGCGGGACCTCGCCACCTTCAAGCGGATCAAGGTGCCCGAGCAGGTCCGGGACCTCACGGAGACGTCCATGATCGCCTTCAGTCCCGACGGGCGCTTCTTCGCGGCGACCGGGGCGGGCGGGTCGAAGAACCAGATCACGGTGGTGGACGTCAAGACCGGCGAGCTGCGCACCCGGCTGACCCTGCCGAAGGGGTACGACGGCCTCGACACCGACATCACCTTCAGCCCGGACGGGAACTTCCTCGCGTCGAACATGGCGCTGTGGAGCACCGATACCGGCACGGCCGAGCCGCCCTACCTCTTCTACAAGCCGGACGACATGTGCATCCACACCCGGTTCAGCGCGGACGGGCGGAGCCTGCGCTGCGTCGACTCCGAGGGGCGCGTCCAGGGCATCGACGTCTCGGTGTTCGTGCGCCCGGCGCAGGTGGCGCGGCCGTACGGCGACTCGGCGATCAGCCTGGACGGGTCGACGCTGGCCACCGCGGACCCGTCGCCGTCCAACGGCGTCCAGATCTGGGACACCGCGAAGCGGACCCGCCGCACGACGCTCCCGATCACCTACTCGACCGGCTACGGCGGCGACCGGATGGCGCTGTCGCGCGACGGGCGGCTGCTCGCGCTCGTCCGGCAGGACCGGACGGTCGAGATCTGGGACGTGCGGTCGCGGACGAAGCGGGCCGCCATCGACCTCGGCCCCGCGGCGCTGCCGTCGTCGCGCCCGCTGCCGTCGTTCTCGCCGGACGGCAAGGCCATCGCGACCGTCACGCTCGGCGGCCCGGCGACGCCCGCGAACCAGAACCGGCCGCAGACGACGCTGCTGCGGTTCTGGGACACCGCGACCGGGCGGCAGCTCGGGCAGGCGCGCGCGGCGGGACGGACCGGCGCGTCGGACGGCTCGCCGGAGCTGAAAACCGTCTGGAGCGCGGACGGGAAGAGCGTCGTGTCCGCCAACGACCTGGGCGTGGTCGCGTTCCCGTCCGGGAAGGTCATCGCCCCGCCGAACCCGCTCGCCACGACCGTCCAGGCCGCCGACCGGCAGGGCACGCTCGTCACCGTGCAGGATCGTTCCGACCGGCGGTCGCTGTCGTTCTGGAACGTCCGGACGCTCAAGCAGATCGGCACGCCCGTCGCGACACCGGACGGGAAGACGCCGATAGCGGCGCTCTCGCCGGACGGCCGGCTGCTCGCCACGACGGACATGCAGGGCAAGATCGACCTCTGGGACGTGCACGGGCAGCGGCGGCTCGGGCTGCCGCTCACCGGGCACACCTCGGCGTCCGTCGACGCGACGATCGAGTCGCTGGCGTTCAGCCCGGACGGCACCCGGCTCTACAGCGTGAGCGGCGACGACGGCAAGCTGGTCACCCACACCGTCGCGCCGCGCCTGCTGAAGGACGGCCTCTGCGCGCGGGTCGGGGCGCTGTCGAAGCGCGAATGGACGCAGTACGTCCAGGACATCCCGTACGAGAAGACCTGCTAGCCCAGCAGGATCTCCAGCATGCGGTCGCCGGGATCGGCCCCCTGGACCGCGCCGGAGCCGGGCGCGCCGGACGGGACCAGGTAGCCGCCGACCCACGAGCGCAGCATCAGCAGCGCCCGCAGCCGCGCGTCGTCGGCGCCGAAGCCGAGGCCCTCCAGGCACGCGGCGATGTGCCCGAGCAGCGCGCGGTCGGCGTGCCGGACGGCCTCCTCCGCCGCCGGGTCGTGCTGCGCCCACAGCCGCATCGCCCGGTCGACCGGCGCGATCTCGCGGCCGAGCGCCTGGATGCGGCGCAGCCGCTCGCGCGGGTCGCCGGTGCTGCCGAGCGCGAGGTCCAGCATCTCGTCGGTCCGCTCGTGCGCCCACCGGTCGAGGAGCGCCCGCATCAGCTCGCCGCGGTCCTTGAAGTGCCAGTAGAAGCTGCCCTTGGTGACGCCGAGCCGGGCGGCGAGCGAGGTGATCGCGACGCCGCGCTCGCCGGTGCGCGCCAGTTCCTGGTAGCCGGCCTCCACCCAGTCCCGCCTGGCCATCCTCGTACGGGCCGTCATCGCGCTCCCCACGCTCCGCTACACCAGGACCACCGGTCCCGGGTCCATCCCCAGCTCGATCCTGCCGTAGAGGGAGTACGCCGCGTCCGGGTCGAAGACCACATGCCCGCTGATCGTATTCACATCCCGCTGGGCCCGCTGGAACGGCGAGTCCGCGAACTGGGTGCTCGCGCCGGCCGCGCCGCACAGCTCGTTCACGACGCGGCGGGCGGTGGCGGCCACGTGCGCGGCGACCAGCCGGGCCCGGGCGCGGAGGTGCAGGCCGGTGGCGTCGCCCGCGGCGGCGGCCTCCGTCACGTCCCGCAGCGCGTCCTCCAGGAGCAGCCGCGCCGCCGCCAGGTCCGCGGTGGCGGTGGCGAGCCGGATCTGGCCGCTCATCAGGTCGCGCTGCCGCTCGCCGCTGTAGGCCATCCGCCGGCTCCGCATCCGGTCGGCGAACAGCGCGAGCACGCCCTCGGCGACCCCGAGCACGGGCGCCGCGCTGGTCAGCGCGAACACCGGGACGAGCGGGGTCCGGTAGAGCGGCGCCGGGTGGACGCGGGACCCGGGCGAGCGCCCCTCGGTCAGCGCCGCCAGCGGCACGGAGCGGTGCGCCGGGACGAAGACGTCCGCCACCTCGATGTCGTTGCTGCCGGTCCCGCGCATCCCGCTGGTGTGCCAGACGTCGTGGACGGTCACGTCCGCGCGCGGCAGCAGGAACAGCCGCGGCTCGATCGCGCCCTCGGCGGTGACCAGGCCCATGACCATCGCGTGGTCGGCGTGCACGGAGCCGCTGCCCCACGACCAGCGTCCGGTGACCCGGTGCCCGCCGTCCGCCGGCTCCGCGGTGCCCGTCGGCGCGAGGACGCACGGGATCAGCGCGTACGGCCGTTCGGCCCAGACCTCCTCCTGCGCCTGCTCGGGGAACAGCGCCACCATCCAGTTGTGCAGCGTGTAGATGACCGACAGCCATCCGGTGGACGCGCAGGCGGCACCGGCCGCGCGGCACGCCGCGACCATCGGCCCGAACCCGAGTTCGGCGCCGCCGTGGCGCTTCGGCACAAGCATGCTGAACAGGCCGGACGCGGCCAGGTCCGCGATGGTGGCGTCGGGCAGGCGGCGCGCGTCCTCGGCCTGCCGGGCACGCTCGGCCAGCGCGGGGGCCAGCTCCCGCACGCGGCGGACGATCTCGTCTCCATACTCCATAGTACGGAACCATACTCCTAGGTATGGCGCGAGCGACGGCGGGGACGGCGGCCGGTCAGACGACACACCAACCGAAGTGTGCGAAACTGACGCTGGTGACCCTCTTGTCCGGCATGTGAGCAGTGGCAATGCCCATGATCACGGACGGATGATCAACCGCAGCCGGTGTCGCGCTCGGTGACAGCCCCGATTCGGACACCGCCCAGCACAATCACCCTGGACGGGCGACTCCGCGATCGCCTGCATCACCACCGTGGACGTGAACATGGACGCTGAGACGCACGAGGTTCCCGCACCGGCCGGGAGGTTCACGGCCCTCCGGTCGAAGCTCCCGAAGGCGCCGGATCGGTCCCCGGCGTCGGTCTTCATCGTCGGCACCCCCTTCTCCGGCTCGACTCTGATCGGGCGCGACATGACCACCCGCATCCCGAAGGCCCACTATGTGGGAGAGCTGAACAACTACACGAAGTTCCCCGGCCTCAGCGGTGACGACGACTACGGGCGCGTGTGCGGGCCCTGCGATCTTCTCGGCAGGCGCTGCCCGCATTTCTCGGACGCGTTCCGGGAGAGCGCGTCCTACGACGACATCCTGGGGATGCACGCCCAGCTCGCCCGCTCCCTGGGTGCCTCGGTGGTCATCGATGGGAGCAAGTACGTCGGTTGGCTGCGGCACGCCCTCGCCCAGTGGACCGCCGCCCCCGGCGACCGGACGGCGCCGAAAGTGATCATCACGGCGCGGAACCCGATCGCGTTCGCGTTCAGCCACCAGCACCGGACCGGGCAGCAGCTCTGGCAGGGCGCCAACATCTGGCGGGACATCTACGTCGACACCCTCCGAACCGTCAACACGCGAGGGCTTCCGAACATGGTCGTCCGCTATGAGGACTACATGGCGGACCGGGAGAGCGCACTGGAGCGCCTGGCCGCCTTCCTGCATCTGCCGCTGGAGGCCAAGCCCGACAACTCCAGGCTCCATGACGCCGGTGGCAACTGGAGTTCGTTCGTCCCCTACGTCGGCATCGACCAGATGAACAAGACCTTCGAACGGCTTTCCGAAAGCGCGCGAGCGGATGCGGAGGAGTTCGTGAAGCACGCGCGGGCCTACTGGAGCGACGACAAGCCCAAGGCGGACACCCGCTGGCACCGCAGCCTCGACGCCGGTGAGGCCAACACGGTGCTGAGCACCCCGGGGCTGGCCGATGTGGCGAGCCTGGTCGGCTACAACGTCGCCGAGATCGTCAGCAAGGCCGTCCGAACCGGTCGGTGACCATCGTCGCGCGCCGCATCGGCGGGGCGTCCATCGCGCAGTGGAAGCCCGCCTCCGGCGCGGGCTCGTGCGGGTTGCGGATGGCGGCCGCCGCGAGGAGCCCGGCCAGGACGCACAGGGACGCGGCGATCAGCGCGGCGGTGTGGAACCCGGCGGAGAACTCCGCCGGGTGCAGGTAGGCGCTGCCGGTGATGCCGGCGACGGCCGGGAAGACGGCGACGGCGATGAGCGAGGCGGCGCGGGCCACGTCGTTGTTGACGGCCGAGGCCATGCCGGCGTGCTCGGCGGGCACCGCGGCCAGCACCGTGGACGTCAGCGGCGCGATGTTGATCGCCAGGCCGAGGCCGAAGACGGTCACCGCGGGCAGGACCTCGGTGAGGTAGTCGCCCGAGGAGCCGATGCGGACGAACAGGCCGAAGCCGGCGCCGATGACGACCGGGCCGAGGCTCATCTGGAGCCGGGGTCCGATGCGGGAGGCGAGCGCGCCGGAACGGGCCGACAGTGCGAGCGTGATCGCGGTGACCGGCAGGAGGGAGACGCCCGCCTCGAACGCGCTGTAGCCGGACACCTGCTGGAGCTGGATCGGCAGCAGGAACAGGGCGCCGCCCAGCGCCCCGTACACGATGAAGGTGACGAGGTTGGCGACGCTGAACTGCCGGGAGCGGAAGAGGCCGAGCGGCAGCATCGGATGGGCGGTCCGGTGCTCCAGCAGCAGGAACGCGCAGATCAGGACCGTCCCGGCGATGAACGCGGGGAGTCCGGACGAGCCCTGGATCAGCCCGTAGGTGAGGCCGACGAGGCCGAGGGTGATGAGGGCGCCGCCGCCGATGTCGATCCGGCCGGTGGCGTCCGGGTCCCGGGATTCGGGGACGTGCCGCAGCGCCACCGCGATGACCAGCGCCGCCACCGGCAGGTTGATCAGGAAGATGAGCCGCCAGCTCCCGGCCTGGACGAGCCAGCCGCCGACGAACGGCCCGGCCGCGGAGGCGACGCCGCTCAGCCCCGACCACGCGCCGATCGCGCGGGACCGGTCGTCGGGATGGAACGAGGCCTCCAGGATCGCGAGGCTGCCCGGGGTGAGCAGCGCCGCGCCGACGCCCTGCAGCGTGCGGGCGGCGACGAGGGTCCCCGGCGTCGGCGCGAGAGCGCAGAGCGCGGAGGCGAGCGCGAACCACGCGACCCCGGCGAGGAAGACGCGGCGGCGGCCGTAGTGGTCGCCGAGGGCGCCGGCGACCAGGAGCAGCCCGGCGAGGGTGAGGGTGTAGCCGGTGACGATCCACTGCAGGGTCGCCAGGCCGGTACCGAAGTCGCGGCCGATGGCGGGCAGCGCGATGCCCACCACGGTCGCGTCGAGCGAGGCGACCGCCGACCCGAGGACGGTCGCGGTGATCACCCACCGGCCCTGGGCCGTCGCGTACCTGAGGCTCACGTCGCTCACCTCCACGATTCTTCTGATCCCCATCGGCGTTCGCCGGATGCACGGTAAGTACGACAGGACGGCCCGCACGCCTGTGACAGGGGCACAGGGGCGAGCCGACCAGGCGGCGGTCCGTGACCGGCCCGCCGCACGGCGGGCCGGTCGTCGCGGACGGTCCGATCCGCTAGTGGACGGCGGCCCTCGCGGCCCGCTCGATCTCACTCGTGACCGTCGTGGCGTCGGACATCAGACCGAGGTGCCCGGCGTCGTACTCGGTGATGACGGAGCCGGCCCGCTTCGCCATGGCCGTCTCGGCGGCGGCCGGGATGATCGCGTCCTTGCGCCCGATGAGGTACCACGACGGGATCGTCCGCCAGGCCGGGGTCCCGGACGGCTCGTTGAGCGCGGCGATCGTCGCCGGCCGCTGCGTGGCCGCGACGATCGCCTTGTCCCGGTCGCTCAGACCGGTCGCGAACGACGCGAAGACCGTCGACCTCTTGAGGTAGAGGTCGGTCCCCGGGGTGGGCGGCAGGGTGGCCGGGACGAAGTCGAACACGGTGGCCGGGTCCGGGACCGAGAGCGCCGAGTCCGGTCCCGCGAGCACCGTCGCCGCCTCGCCCTCGTCCGGCGCGAAGGCGTTGACGTAGACGAGTGCCTTGACGTTCGGGGCGCCCGTGGCCGCGTTGGTGATCACGGCTCCGCCGTAGGAGTGGCCGACGAGGACGATCGGGCCGTCCAGCGTGTCCAGGAAGGCCCGCACGTACGCGGCGTCGCCGGACAGCGACCGCAGCGGGTTCGCGGCGGCGACGACCCGGTATCCGTCGGCCTGGAGCCTCGCGATGACCTTGCTCCAGCTCGACGCGTCGGCCCAGGCTCCGTGGACGAGCACGATCGTGGGCCTCGATGCCGCCGGCCGCCGTTCCTGCGACGAGGCGCTCTGCGTCTGGCTGAAGGTCACGAGGAGGAGGGCGGCCGCGGAGAGGATCGCGGCGACGGCGGGTCGCCTCCTGGCACTGCGGGCTGGGTGGGTCGGGGGTCTGGTCATGGTGCTCTCCCGTTCTGTGGATGGGCCCATGCGATCGACCGGACATCCCCCCGTCCTGTGACACCGTCCGCGCGGCGGCGCCCGCGTCCGCCGGCCGGGCAGGCCGTCAGGAGGCAGGGTGCGGAGAGCGGGCGAGGCGGTTCACGCGCCGTCATCGCCCTGGTCGGGCAGTGCCTCCGCGAGCTGGTTGCGAGACGTGATGCCGAGCTTGGAGAACACCTTGCTCAGGTGGTACTCGACGGTGCGCGGGCTGAGGAACAGCTGGGCGCCGATCTCCGGGTTCGACAGGCCCTTGCGCGCCAGCCGGGCGATCTGGCCTTCCTGGGGAGTGAGGCCGCCGGACGTGCCCGGGGTGCGCTTGCGGACGGTCTCGCCGGTGGCGAGGAGTTCGCGGCGGGCGCGGTCGGCGAAGCCCTGGGCGCCGAAGCCCTGGAGCATCTCGTGGGCGGTGCGCAGGTGCTCGCGCGCGTCGAGGCGCCGGTTCGCGCGGCGCAGCCATTCGCCGTACACCAGATGGGTGCGGGCGAGGTACGCGGCGGCCCGGCTGCGCTGAAGGTGTTCGATGGCCTCGCGGTACAGCAGGTCGGCGGCCTGGCCGTCGGTGAGCAGCGCCTTCGAACGGGCGAGTACGCCGAGGGCCCAGTCGGTGCCGGCGGCGGTGGTGCGTTCCTCGAGCCGCCGCAGCGCGGTCGTGGCCGCTTCGGGGGCGTTGCTGTAGGCGGCGGCCTCGACCAGTTCCAGGAGGGCGAACCCGGTGAGCCCCAGATCGTCGTGCTCGCACGCCCGTTCCGCCCGGGCCAGAGCGTCCTGGTAGCGGCCGCGGGCGTTGTACACCAACGCGCTCCCGAAGTGGCCCCCGCTGATCGCCCGCCCCTCACCCCAGGTGACCGTCCGCTCGACGGCGGCGTCGAACGTCGCCGGTGCCTCGGCTCCGCCGCGCCAGCTCAGGAGCACGTTGGAGGCGAAGCCGAAGTGGGCGTGGCCGGTCACCTTCAGGATCGCGTCGGATTCCTCGACCAGCGTGGCGGCCGCGTCGAAATGGCCGGCGTAGATGTGCACGGTGGCGCGGTAGGTGAGGGCTTGGGGAAGGAAGTGGAGCGCGCCGATCTCGCGGGCCGCCTGGACCGCGTGCTCGGCGAGGTCGTGCAAGGCCTGGTCGTCCCACATGTCCGCGGCGACCAGGTAGGTCAGCCCCAGCCGGCGCATGCTGTCGTCCGGATCGCGCCGGGCTTCCTGCCGGAACGCCTGCAGGGCGCGTTTCAGCTGCGGTGCCGCCGCGGCATAGCCCTCGGCGAAGCGCGCCACCAGCCCGTCGAGGAGTGCGTCGATCGGCCGCTCCGGCAGTGGCCCTGCGGGCGCGGTGCGGGCGGTTTCGGCCACCGTTCGCAGGAGGCCGGGTTCGCCGAGCCTGCCGGCGAAGACCGCTGATGCGACGGCGTCGACGTAGGCCTCGCGTGCCTGTGCCGCGTCGACGCGCGACAGCCGGCCGGCCGCGTCCAGCAGCGGCCGCAGGGCCTCACCGCCGCGCTTGCGCGCGAAGACGATCTGGGCGCGCAGCCGGGCCGCCCGCCCGCCCTGCAGTTCGGTCAACGGGCTCATCTCCGCCGAGCCGAGCAGTTCCAGCGCCATGTCCGGGGCGCCGGCCTCGAAGGCGGCCTGCGCCGCGGCCAGCGCCCGTGCTCCGCGTCCGGCCGGATCGGGCGTCAGCTCGGTCGCCCGCCGCAGGAACGCCGCCGCCGCCGCGATGCCGCCGCGCGCCTGAGCCCGGCCGGCCAGCCGCTCCAGCTCGCCGGCCACGGACTCGTCGGGTTCCAGCGTCGCGTGCGCGCGGTGCCAGGCCCGCCGATCGGGGTCGGACGCCGGGTCGATGGCCGTGGCCAGCGCCCCGTGCGCCGCCCGCCGCTCCGGCGGCGACGCGGCCGAGTACACCGCCGACCGCACCAGCGGATGCCGGAACCGCGCCCACGTCCCGATCTCCAGCAACCCGTCGGCCTGCGCGGGCTCCACCGCCGAAGCGGGAACCCCCAGGTGCCCGGCCGCGCGCCAGATCAGCGCCGCGTCACCGGTCGGCTCGGCCGCCGCGACCAGCATCAGCGACCGGGTCCCGGCCGGCAGCGCCGCCAGCCGCCGGCGGAAACCCTCCTCGACCCGCGCCGGGACCGCCTGGGCCTCCACCAGCCCGAACCCGCCCGCCAGCTGCGCCGGGCCCAACCCGCGCGGCAGCTCCAGCAGGGCCAGCGGGTTCCCGTTCGTCTCCGCCAGTATCCGGTCCCTGATCCGCTCGTCCAGCGGGAAGCGGACCACCGAACGCAACAGCGTCTGCGCCTCCTGCTCGGGCAGGCCGCGCACCTCCAGATCCCCCAGCCCGTGGAAATGCCTGCCCGGCTCGCGCGCCGCGAAGATCAGCCCGACCGGCTCGGCCAGCAGCCGCCTGGCGACGAACGCCAGCACCTGGGCCGACGCCTGGTCCAGCCACTGCGCGTCATCGATCACGCAGAGCAGGGCGCGTTCCTCCGCCGCCTCCGCCAGCAGGGTCAGCACCGCCAGCCCGACCAGGAACCGGTCGGGCGCGGTGCCCTGGCGCAGCCCGAACGCGACCGCGAGCGCGTCGCGCTGCGGATCGGGAAGCTTCTCGATCCTGTCCAGCAGCGGCGACACCAGGAGATGCAGGCTGGCGAACGCCAGCTCCATCTCCGATTCCGCCCCTACCGCACGGACCACGCGCATATCGGTCGCCTGCCCCGTCGTATGCCGCAGCAGCGCCGACTTGCCCACGCCCGCCTCACCGCGCAGCACCAGGGCTCGCCCGCGGCCAGAGCGCACATCCCCCAGAAGGCCGTCCAACTCGGCACGCTCCCGCTGCCGATTCAGCAGCGGCGCGTGCCCGGACAGCGTGCCCATGCCCCTTATGCCCCCGTTTCAGTGCCGACCCGCCGGCATGACCGAGCCAGCGGCCAGTGGGAGCTTCGTCAGGATTCCACCTCCGTCAGGTCCCGATCAAGACCCAGCCGATGAGTCGTGCGGGCACCCGGGCGGCGGGGTGTGGCGCATCCCGATCTCGATGCCGCCGTCGCCGTGACGTGCCACCTCCCGCAGGCCGGGTCCCCCAGACCGAGTCCCCCAGACCGCGGTGACGTGCTCACCCATCGCGGCCTCCCGTACTCCGGTGAACATGGGCGCGACGAGCACATCATGGAACGCCCGCCGCGCGACCCCGCGCCGGTGACGGCGCCTCGATCCGGGTACCGGCGGCTCCGGACAGGAGCGCGGGCGCGTCGGCGAGCGCGCCGATCACCGCGACGGCGCCGTCCCGCTGCTCGGCGAAGCGGCAGGCCGCCTCCGCCTTCGGACCCATGGAGCCCGCCGGCAGCGGCAGGCGCCGCAGCCGTCCGGGCGCGATGGCGGGGATGGGGCGGGCGTGCGCGGTGCCGAGGTCGCGCATGACCCCGGGCACGTCGGTGAGCAGCAGCAGCGCGTCGGCCTCGAGCCGGGTCGCGAGCAGCGCGGCGGCCAGGTCCTTGTCGACCACGGCCTCGACGCCCCGATGGTCGCCGCCGGTCGGGACGCCGCCCCCGCCGACCGCGATGACCAGGCACCCCTCGCCGGCGAGGCGCGCGATGGCCGGCAGCTCGACGATGTCGCGCGGCTCGGGGGACGGGACGACCCGGCGCCATGCGTCGCCGTCCCGCCGCATGGTCCACCCGTGCTCGGCGCCCATCCGGTCGGCTTCCGGGGCGCTGTAGGTGCGGCCGACGAACTTGGTCGGCGCCCCGAACGCGGGGTCGCCCGGGTCGACCACGGTCTCGGTGAGCAGCGCGACGATCTCGCGGCCGGGAAGGGCGCGGCGCAGCTCGCGGGCCAGCCAGTAGCCGATCATGCCCTGCGTCTCGGCGCCGAGCACGTCGAGCGGGTACGGGGCGGAGAGCGCCGGGTCGGCGGCGCTCTCGACGGCCAGCAGCCCGACCTGCGGCCCGTTGCCGTGCGTGACGACCAGCTCGTTGCCGTCCGCGATCGCGGCGAGCCCGGCGGCCGCCTCGCGCACGTGCGCGACCTGCACGGCCGCGTCCGGCGGCTCGCCGCGGCGCAGCAGCGCGTTGCCGCCGAGGGCGGCGACGATCCTCATCGGCGCCCCTCCAGCCGCTCGGTGAGCAGCGCGTACAGGACCGCCTGCGTCGCCGGCAGCCGGTTGGCGGCCTGCGGGAAGGCGAGCGACCGCGGGCCGTCGATGACGCCGGCGGTGACCTCCTGGCCGCGGTGCGCGGGCAGGCAGTGCATGAAGACGGCGTCGTCGCGGGCCTGCGCCATCAGCGCCTCGTTCACCTGGTAGGGCGCGAGGGCCTCGGTGCGCCGCGCCCGCTCGTCCTCGGCGTCGCCCATGGAGAGCCAGACGTCGGTGTACACGACGCTCGCGCCCTTGACCGCCTCGGCGGCGTCGTGGGTGAGCGTGACGGACCCGCCCCGCCGTCCCGCCTCGCCGGTGGCGAACGCGACGGACTCCTCCGCCGGCCCGTACCCGGGCGGGGTCGCCATGGCGACGTCCATCCCGGTGAGGGCCGCGGCCTCCATCAGGCTGCGGGCGACGTTGCCGCCGTCGCCGACGTACGCGACGCGGCGGCCGCGCGGATCGCCGAAGCGCTGCCGGATGGTGAGCAGGTCCGCCACGGCCTGCAGCGGGTGGTGCCCGTCGGTCAGCGCGTTGACCACCGGGACGGGCGCCGCCGCGGCCAGGTCGGCGACGTCGGCGTCGGCGTAGGTGCGGATCACGATCGCGGCGGCGTAGGAGCCCATCACCCGGGCGGTGTCGCCGATGGTCTCGCCGCGCCGCAGCTGGAGCTCGCCGGGGCCGACGCCGACGGGCGTCCCGCCGAGCCGGGCCACCGCGGCCGCGGTCGACAGCCGCGTCCGGGTGGACGGCTTGGCGAAGTACAGCGGCACGATCCGGCGGGCGAGCAGGTCGTGCGCCGAGTCGGGCGCGGCCTGGAAGTCGGCCGCCAGCCGCAGCAGGAGGGTCAGGTCGTCGCCGGTCAGGTCGGAGACGCGCAGCAGGTCCTTCACGGTGTCACCTCGTTGTCGGGGGTCGCTTCGTCGCGCTGGAGGGGGCAGCTCATGCAGCGGGGGCCGCCGCGCCCGCGGCCGAGCTCGCCGCCCGGGATGGTGATGACCTCGATGCCGTTGCGGCGGAGCATCGTGTTGGTGGTGACGTTGCGTTCGTAGGCGACGACCACCCCCGGTTCGAGGGCGAGCACGTTGTCGCCGTCGTCCCACTGCTCGCGCTCGGCGGCCCGCACGTCCTGCTCGGCGGTCAGGACGCGGACGCGGGGCAGGCCGAGGGCGCGGGCGATCGCCGTGAACAGCTCCTCGTTCTCGTGCACGGCGACCGAGCCGCTCCCGCCGGGGGTGAGGCTGTAGGAGCGCAGCGCCGGGAGCTCCGGGTAGACGGTGAAGGCGTCCCGGTCGACCATCGTCATCACGGTGTCCAGGTGCATGTAGGCCCGGCGCCGCGGCAGCCGCACGGCGATGACCTCCCGGGCGGCCCCGTCCGCGAACAGCCGCCGGGCGAGCAGCTCGATGGCCTGCGGGGTGGTGCGCTCGCTCATCCCGATGAGGACCAGGCCGCGCCCGAGGACGTGGACGTCGCCGCCTTCGAGGGACGGCAGGCCGAAGTCGGTGCCCGGATACCAGACCGGGAAGCCGGCGCCGGCGAACATCGGATGGTGCCGGTAGACGGCGGCCAGGTGGACGGTCTCGCGGCGCCGCGCGGGCTTGGCCATCGGATGCAGCGTCGCGCCGCCGTAGACCCATGCGGACGGGTCGCGGGTGAACAGGTGGTTCGGCAGCGGCGGCAGCACGAAGTCGCCGTCGTCCATGGCCGACAGCAGCAGGCTGTGCACGGCCAGTCCCAGCTCGGCCTTGGTGAGCCCGCCGATCAGGTGCCGGGTGAGGGTCCGGGCGTCCATGCCGTCCAGCACGGCCCGGACCGGCCCGGCGAGCGTCGCGCCCAGCGCCGCCTCGGAGGCGGTGCGGTCGAGGACCTCGGCGCGGGCCTCGTCGAGCTCGAGGGTCTCGGCGAGCAGGTCGGCGAGGTAGTGCACCTGGACGCCGCGCTCGCGGAGCGCGTCGGCGAACACGTCGTGCTCCTGGCGGGCGCGCCTGGCCCACAGCACGTCGTCGAAGAGCAGGTCGTCCTTGTTGGCCGGGGTGAGGCGGAGCAGTTCCAGGTCGGGGCGGTGCAGCAGCACCCGGCGCAGCCGCCCCACCTCGGAGGACACGGTGAACATGGAGGAGGCGGGGGAGACGGGGGAGACAGTGGACGCGGGGGTCACGGTGGACACGGGGGGTCCCTTCAGGCGGCGTGGACGGGGGGTTCGGGCGTGTCGGGCAGGTCAGGGGCCGGGCCGTACTCCTCGGCCTCCTCCACCGCCTCCTCGACCTCGGCCTCCACGACCTCGTCGCGGTCGCGGTGGTCGCGGTACTTCAGCCAGGCGTAGACGGGCATCCCGGCGAAGATCAGCAGGGTGCCCTTGTAGACGACCTCGTAGCCGGCGCCGCCGATCGCCCAGACGGTGTAGCCGAACGCCAGCAGCGCGATGACGGCGGCGCGGGCGAGGCGCCCGCCGGAGAACGCGGCGCGGTCGGTGGCGAGCAGCACCAGCTCGGCCATCGCGGCGTAGGCGTAGGGGATGAGGGTGGTGAGGGTGGCGAGCAGGATGATGAAGGTGAACTGGTCGACCAGGCTCGCGTTGTAGTTCATCAGCATCAGCCCGGTGACGAGGACGCTGGAGACGACCAGCCCGAGGACGGGGGTGCCGCCGCGTCCGGTGCGGGCGAACACGCGCGGGAACAGGCCGTCGCGGGCGGCGGCGAAGGGGATCTGCCCCTGCAGCAGGATCCAGCCGTTGAGGGCGCCGAACGCGGAGATCGCCGCGCCCGCGGCGACGAGGTCGCCGGCCCATCCGCCGAACGCGGCGTCGGCGGCGTCGGCGAACGGCGCGGTCGAGGTCGCCAGCGCGGCGGCGGGGACCAGGCCGAGGACGGCGACGGTGCCGAGGATGTAGATCAGCGCGGTGACGGCGGTGCCGGCGACGGTGGCGCGCGGGATGTTCCTGCGCGGGTCCCGCACGTCCTCGGCGGGGACGGTGGCCGACTCCAGGCCGATGAACGACCACAGGGTGAGCGCGGCGGTGGCGGTCACCGCGCCGAACGCGCTGTCGCCGCTGGCGTTGAACTCCCCGAAGTTGCCGGACTTGACGAAGAACAGCCCGCCGACCGCGATCAGCAGCAGCGGCACCAGCTTGATCACCGTGGTGAGGACCTGTACCGCGCCGCCCTCCCGGACTCCGTAGGCGTTGACCGCGGTCAGCAGCCAGACCGCCGCCACGCCCACCCCGGCGGCGAGGGCCTTGTCGTGGCCCAGCGCGTGCCAGAAGTGGGCGAGGTAGCCGACGAACGCGACCGCGATCGCCGCGTTCCCGGCCCATACCGCGATCCAGTAGCCCCACGCGGTCTGGAATCCGACGAAGTCGCCGAACGCGCGCCGCGCGTAGGCGTACGGGCCGCCGGTCTTCGGGTAGGCGCGTGCCAGCCGGGCGAACACCAGCGCCAGCAGGATCGCCCCGGCGGCGGTGAACCCCCAGGCGACCAGGCTGATCGGGCCGTACTCGGCCAGCGAGCTGGGCAGCAGGAACACCCCGGACCCGATCATGTTCCCCACCACCAGGGCCGTGGCCATCCACAACCCCAGCTTCCGGCGGGCGGGTTTCGGACTCATGAGTACCTCCTTCGGTGCGGCGGAGCGCCGCGGTCGGGGCTGGTCAGCGGGGCGGGCGGGCGCCGGCCGGGGCCGGGCGGTCCGCCGCCGGGGCGCCGCGGCCCCGGACGGTCTTGGCGGCGGTGTCGGCGAGCAGCACGGCCGGGACGGCCGCGAGGGCGACCGGCCAGCCGAGCGCGGACGGGAGGCCGCCGCCGAGCAGGTGCGCGACCGGCGGGACCCCGAGGAAGACGGCCATCAGCACCAGGTCGGCCGCGACCGCCCACAGCAGCAGCGGGTTGCCGTTCCAGCGGAGCCGCGCGGCCCACCGCGACTCGCTGCGGCAGCAGAACGCGGTGGCCATCTGGCCGAGCATGATCGTGGCGAACGCGGTGCCGGACGCGGTGAACAGCAGGCCGTCGGAGGGGGTCTCGCCCCAGCTCCATCCGCCGGCGGCGAGGACGGCGGCGAACGCGGCCATGGTCACGGCCGCCTCCACGGGGCCGAGGACGCCGAAGACCCGGCCGAGCAGCCCGCGGTCGATCAGCCGCTCCCTGCGGACGCGGCCCCGCATCGTGCCGGGCCCGGCGGGCTCCGCCCCGAGCGCGAGCGCGGGCAGGATGTCGGTGCCGATGTCCAGGGCGAGGACCTGGAGCACGCCGAGCGCCAGCGGGAGCCGCCCGCCGGTCACCGCCCACGCCGCGAACGGCACCAACTCGGCGACGTTGTCGGTGAGGTGGTAGGTCAGGAACCGGCGGATGTTGGAGAAGGTCGCGCGGCCCAGCTCCACCGCCGCGACGATCGTGCCGAAGTGGTCGTCGAGCAGGACCAGGTCGGCGGCCTCGCGGGCGACGTCGGTGCCGGACGCGCCCATCGCCACGCCGATGTCGGCCTGCCGCAGCGCCGGGCCGTCGTTGACGCCGTCGCCGGTCATGGCGACGACGTGCCCGCGGGCCTGCAGCGCGCGGGCGATCCGCAGCTTGTCCTCGGGGGTGACGCGGGCGACGACCGCGCCGTCGCGGTCCAGCAGCCGTCCGAGGTCGGCGTCGTCGCGCGGCAGGTCGGCGCCGGTCACCACCGGGGACCCCGGCCGGGCCAGCCCGACCTCGGCGGCGACGGCGCGGGCGGTCGCCGGATGGTCGCCGGTGATCATCGCGAGCCGGATCCCGGCCCGGTGGCAGTCCGCGACGGCGGCGGCGACGTCGTGGCGGGGCGGGTCCTGCAGCCCGACCAGGCCGAGCAGCGTCAGCCCGCGCTCGGCCTCGCCGGGGTCGGCGGGCAGGCCGTCCGGGAGGTCGCCGGGCAGGTCCCGCGGCGGGCGGACGGCGACGGCGAGGACGCGCAGGCCCGCTTCGGTCATCGCGGTGACGGCGTCCTCGGCGCCAGGCACGGCCGCGCAGCGCGGCAGGACCGAGTCCGGGGCGCCCTTGAGGTGCAGCCCGCTTGCGGTGAGCGACGACGACCGCCGCCGCCGCGCGTCGAAGGGGTAGCGGCGCAGCTCCGGCTCGTCGGACAGGTCCGACCCGGCGCGCAGCGCGAGCGCGTGCAGGGCGGCCTCCATCGGGTCGCCGACCGCCCGCCAGCGGCCGCCCTGCCGCCGTGTCCGGCCGGTCGAGCAGCGGTAGGCGCTGATGGCGAGTGCCCGGACCGCCTCGACCGCGGCCGGCTCGCCGAGGAGCCGGGCGTCCGGCCCGTAGCCGCCGCCCTCGATCCGCACCGTCCCGGACGGCGTCCAGACGCGGACGGCCGTCATCTCGTTGCGCGTCAGCGTGCCGGTCTTGTCGGTGCAGATGAACGTGGTGGAGCCGAGCGTCTCCACCGCCTCCAGCCGCCGCACCAGGGCCCTGCGCCCGGCCATCCGCTGCGCGGCGCGGGCGAGCGACAGCGTGACGGTCGGCAGCAGGCCCTCCGGCACGAGCGCGACGGTGACGCCGACGGCCAGCAGGAACCCCTCGCCCGGCGCCATCCCGAGCAGCATGGCGACGCCGAAGAACGCGGCGCCGACCGTGACGGCGATCCCCGCGACGGCCTGCACCACCCGGCGCAGCTGCCCCGCCAGCGGGCTCGGGCGCCGCCGGGCCGCACGGGTCAGCGCGGCGATGCCCGCGAGCCGGGTCCGCGCTCCCGTGGCGGTGACCTCGGCTTCGGCCTCGCCCTCGGTCACGAACGTTCCCGCGTGCACGCGCGCGCCCGCCTCGGGGCGCACCGGGACGCTCTCGCCGGTGAGCGTCGACTCGTCGACCGCCAGGGCGTGCGCCGCCAGCAGTTCGAGGTCGGCGGAGACCCGGTCGCCGGCCTCCAGCAGGACGACGTCCCCGACCACGAGGTCCGCGGTGTCGATCATCGTCCGGTGCCCGTCCCGGCGGACGGCCGCCCGCGCCGGCAGCAGCTCCCGGAGCCTCCGGCCCGCCCGCTCGGCGCGGTACTCCTGCGCGAAGGCGAAGACCCCGTTGACGACGATCACGACGACGATGGCCACCGCGAGCTGCGGCATGCCGCCCGCGTAGGCGAGCGCCGCCGCCGCCCACAGCAGCAGCGCGAAGAAGTGCACCAGCTGTCCGGCCAGCGAGAGCAGCGGGGACGGCGGCCGCTTCGCGGGGAGCAGGTTCGGGCCGTCCGCCCGCAGTCTCGCGGCGGCCTCGGCCGAGGTCAGCCCGCGCCGGGCGGCGGGCGGCGTCGTCTTCGTGATCATGGGACCGGTGGCTCCAGTACGTGCGTGCATCGCTGGGAAGGTCGCGTCGGAAGCGGGGCGGGGACGGGGCGGGAGCGCGGCGGCGCCGGCTCGGCTCAGGCGGGTGCGGGCTGGAGCCGGCGCCGGGCGGCGGGGCGGCGCGTGCGCCCGGACGAGCCGCGCGACCGGTCGGCGCCGGCCAGCGGATGCCGCGCCGACCCGCTGCTGCCGCCGCCGTTGTCGGGGTGGCCGTCGCCGTCGGACGCGGTGACGACCTCCGACGCGAAGAGGTCCTCCAGTGCCCTCGGGCTCCCCTCCTTGGCGAGGAGGAAGGCCGACAGGAGGAGCCGGTGCCGGCTGGTGCCGATCGGCGTCCGCCGGGCGCCGGCGAGGTGCTTGCGGGCGCGGCTCACCAGCTGGCGGACGTTGGCCGGGCTGAGTTGGATGAGCTCGGCGATCTCCTCGTAGGGGTACAGGAACGCCTCGCGCAGGACGTACGCGGCCCGCTGTGCCGGGGTGAGCTTCTCGAGCAGCAGCAGGAGGGCGAGTTCGAGCGACTCGTTCCGCTCGGCCGCGGCGGCGGGGTCGAGCCCGGTATCGGCGGGCTCGGGCAGGAAGGGGCCGCTGCACGTCTCACGGCGGGCCCAGGCGGACTGGAGGGCGTTGATGGACAGCCTTGTCGTGATCAGGGTGAGGAACGCCGCCGGGTTGGCGATGGCCGAGCGTTCGGCGCTCTGCCAGCGCAGCCAGGTCTCCTGGACGACGTCCTCGGCCTCCGCCGCGCTGGGGAGCATCCGGTAGGCGATGCCGAAGAGGCGTGGGCGCATTTCGAGGAAGACGGCTGCGGCCTGGTCGAGGGAACTCGTCTCGTAGAGCATTGCTTCTCCCCAGGGCAAGGCGTTTCGCCGGGCGGACCGGATCTACGTCCTCACCATCTCGGGACTGCGGGGAAACGGCATGACACGAATGCATGAGATCGAGGAAACGCAGGTGGCTGGGCTCCTCAGGCCATGCTGAAAAGGTCCCGCCATGGGTTATCCGGGTACGCCGAAAAGTCGGATCCGCCTCTCGGGAAGCGGTCCGACTTGGCGTTCCGAACGTCAGCCGGCGGCCCCGCCCTGCTCGACGTAAACGCGCGCGAGTTCGACCCGAGAATTCACTCCGAGTTTCTTGAAGGCGTTCATGACGTGCGTGCCGACCGTGGCCGGGGACAGGAAGAGCCTCTCGGCGGCCTGGCGGTTGGTCGCGCCCTCCGCCACGAGCGCGGCGACCCGCTGCTCGGCCGGGGTCAGCGCCTGCCAGCCGCGCGCCGCCCGGGGCCGCGGCGCCCGGCGCCGGTGTCCGGCGGCGCCCGTCCCGCGCCGGACTCTGCCGGCCTCGTTCGCCGCGCCGGTCCGCAGGTACATGCTCTCGGCCTGGGCGAGGTGCCGGACGGCGGCGTCGCGGTCGGACGTCAGGAGCCGTCTCCCGGCGTCCTCCAGAGCGGACGCGAGCAGCAGCGGACACGCAATCCCCTGGAGGATGCCGACGGCCCGCACGATCGGTTCGGCGTCGTCGTCCAGCAGGCCGCGCGCGTGCGCGGCGACCGCCGCGAAGAGCGGGACACCGGGGTTGAGCGCGGCCCTTCGCTCCGCCTCGGCGACCGCCGCGGCGGCGATGTCGGACCGGCCTGCGCGCAGCGCCACCCGCACGAACAGCGGATCGTCCGCCGGGTCGGCTGGACGGCCCGGGGCCGCCGGCGCTCCGCCGGCCTCGTCCAGCATGGCGCGGGCCCGGCTCGGGTCGCCCGTTGCGTCGGCGATCCGGGCGGCCAGCCATGCGCCCGACCGGCGCACCGGACCGGCCGGGGCCGCGAGCATCCGCTCGGCGTGCGCCGCTGCGCGCTCCACGGCGGCGGGGTCGCCCGCCAGCGCTCCGACGCTTCCGAGGACGGAATGCGCGTCGAGGAGGACGGCCTCGCCCGCGCCGGACTCCTCGGCCGCCGCGAGCGCGGCCTCGGCCTCTGCGCGCGCCTCGGCGAGGTGTCCCGCCGCCAGCAGGAGCCGGGCGTGCGTGGCCAACCAGAGGGTGAGGCCCTCGGCGCGGCCGGGCCGGCGCGCCGCCGCGACGCCCTCCGCCGCCTCGCGCAGCCCGTCCTCGACCCTGCCGGTGATGCCCCGCAGCGATGCCCGCCAGACGCCCGGCGCGAACAGCGCGGAGTCCGGCGCCGCGGCGACGGCCTCGACGGCCTCCGTGGCGAGGCGGTCGGCCGCGGTGAAGTCCAGTTTGAGGGCCCGGAGCAGGGAGTCGGTGGTGCGGAGCAGCGCCAGGGCCGCGTCGCTTCCGGCCCGCGAGGCGGTCTCCGCCGAGGGCGCGAGCAGCCGCTCGGCGGCCGGGACGTCGCCGGTCAGCCCTGCGGTGAGGCACCGCAGGGCCGACAGCGGAGCGCGCAGGGCGTCCGGCACGCCGTCCAGGTCCGTTCCCGTCCGGCTGTGCCGCAGCGCCTCGGCGTACGACCCCTGCATCGCCGCCATCGCCGCGCCCAGCCGGACCCGCGCCTCGACGGCCGGGGGCAGCGGCCCGTTCAGGACCGTCTCGGCGAGGCGCCGTCCCTCGCCGCCCCGGCCGATGCGCGCGAGCAGCGGGAGCGCGTCCGCGACGGCGACGGCACGTTCCGCCGAGCCCGCCGGAGCGAGCGCGACGGCCTGCCGGGCGACCGGCACGGCCGCGTCGGGTGCGGCCGGAGCCAGTTCGGCCAGGGCCCGGCGCAGCAGCGCGGCGGCGTCGCGGTCGCCGGGCTCGGCGGTCTCGGCCATGGCGAGGGCGACCTGGCCGATGGGCGCGCCCCAGGCCAGGCTCAGCTCGGCGGCCCGCGCCCGCAGTTCCCGGCGCCGCGGCGCGGGGACCGACATCCGGATGGTCTCGCGGACGAGGTCGTGCCGGAAGGCGAGGGGGTCCGTCGGGCGGACGAGGTCGGCGTCGACGGCCTCCTGGAGCGCCGCGACGACCTCGGCGATGGTGTGTCCGCCGAGGTCGGCGAGCCGGCCGGCCTCCAGGTCGCGGCCGAGCACGGACGCGACCCGGAGCACCTCCCGCGCGAGCGGCGACAGATGCCCCAGGAGGTGCTGCGCGGAGCCGTAGGAGTGGACGGGCGAGTGCCGCCCCGTCAGGCGCGCGACGGCGCCCGTCCGGGTGATGGCGCCCTCGTCGCGGAGCCCCCGGACGATCCCGGTCACCAGGTCGGGCCGGCCCCCGGCCTGCCGGAGCAGACCGAGGAGGTCCTCGTCCGGTTCGGCGCCGAGCAGGTCGCGGGCGATCCCGGCGACGGCGTCGTCCGGCAGCGGGCCGAGGCGCATCGTGCGGGCACCGGCGTCGGCCAGCCCGGCGAGGGCGGCCCGCACGTCGGGATCGGGCGACCCCGTGCGGACGGCGACCAGCCAGAGGATCGCGTCGGAGGACAGCCGGGTGGAGAGGGTGCGCAGTGCCGAGAGCGTCCCGGCGTCGCACCACTGGAGATCGTCGAGGGTGATGAGCAGGGGTCTGTCGCGCGCCTCCCGCCTCAACCGGTCCTGCACCGTCTGGAACAGCCAGAACCGCTGGTCGGCGGATTCGGGCAGCGTCCGGAGGAGATCCGCGTCGACGACGGGCCGCCCGCCGGAGGCCGGCGTCCGCCCCAGCGCGCCGAACGGGACGCTCTGCCGGCCGCGCTCGCCCGTCCCGCCGAGAACGCGGATCGGGGAGGTCTTCGCGACGGTTCGCGCCTCCTCCAGGAGGCGGCTCTTGCCGGCTCCCGGGGGCCCTTCGACGAGGAGGATCCCGCCGCGTCCCTCGCGCAGCCGCGAGATCCGGCCGGTGAGGAGGGTGACCTCGGCGTCACGCCCGTGCAGCGATCCGCGCAGCGATCCCGCCTCGGCCGCGCGGCCGGGGAGCGGGCGGTCGCCGATCCTCCCGGGCGGCGGTGCCGGAACGCTCTTCGCGTCCCCGCACCGCCTCCTCACCTTCTCCTCGACCGCCATGACCCCTCCGTTCGCGCTGCCTGCGGACGGTTTCCGTCGACATGGCACACTCTCGCCGGGCAGGGGCCGGGGTCGCATCAGGGAGATGCCCGGGCAGGTCCCCGGGCGCCCCTGGGCACCCGGCCTAGGGTGCTCGAAGGCCCGGGTCAGCCGGTCTCGTGCGCCAGCATCCGGCGGGCCAGCTCCACCCGGGAGTTGATGCCCCACTTGGTGAAGACGTTCCGCAGGTGCGTGTTGACCGTGTGGCGGGACAGGAACAGCTGCTCGGCGACCTGTCTGTTGGTGGCGCCCTGCGCCACCAGGCGGGCCACCTTGACCTCCGCCGCCGTCAGCCCCCAGCGCCCCTCTTCCGCGCCGTCGCGGGACGGGCGCGCCGGACGCACGCCGAGCACGCGCAGCCGCCTGCGCGCCCGGGCCGCCTCGCGAGCGGCGCCCGACTCCTCGTACAGGTCGAGCGCGGTGTTCAGGAGATCCCGCGCGGCGGGGTCGCCGTACCGGCCGAGGGCGCGGCCCGCGTCCTCGGCCGCCGAAGCCCGGACCAGCGGCCGTTCCGCGTCCTCGAACAGCTTCACCGCGTGCAGGAGCAGGTCGGGGTCGTCGTCGACGAGCCCGCGCGCCTGGACGGCGATGCCCCGCAGGAGGGGGGACCCGGGATCGAGATCCGCGGCGCGGTCAGCGGCGGTGGCCGCGGCACCGGTCAGTTCGGCGCGCAGCGCCAGGCGCACGAGCACGACGTGGTCGGCGGGGTCGGGCGGAGCGCCGGGCGCCGGGCCCGAGGCGTCCGCCCCTCCCCAGGCGGCCTCGACCAGCCCGGCGAGGCGAGCGGTCTCGCCCAGGGCGTCGGCCGCCAGCGCGGCCAGCCAGGCGCCGGTGCGCCGCACCACCGGCGCGTCGGCGCCCATCATCCGCGCACCGTCGGCGGCGCAGCGGGCGATGCCCTCCCGGTCGCCCAGCCGCACCGCCGCCCGGCCGTGCGCGTACCGGGCCGTGGTGTCGGCGAAGTCGCCCGAGGCGAGATCGCCGGCGGCGGCCAGGGCTGCGCCGGCCTCGGCGCGGGCGTCGGCGGGACGTCCCGCGTCGAGCAGGATCCGCGCGCTCGCCATCGACCACAGGACCGCCGCGGCCGCGTCCCCGGTCCGCCGGGCCGCGCGGACGCGCTCCCCGGCCTCCCGCAGCGCCGCCCCGGTCCGTCCCGACGCGGTGAGGAGGAACGCACGCCCGAAGGACTCCGGCGCCCAGGCGGGACGCGGCGTCCCCGCGCGGACGGCGGCGGAGTCGGCCCGGTCCTGGAGCGCGGAGGCGAGGCCCAGGTCCAGCCGGGACAACGCGTCCCTGGACCGCGCGGCGAGCAGCATGGCCTCGGCCGCGTCGTCGTCGGCGGACGGCCCGGCCGCGGCGATGGCGTGCGCGGCGTCCCCCATCTGGGAGAGGTGCAGCGCCTCGGCCGCCGACAGCCGGGCGCGCAGCCCGTCCGGCAGGCCCGGCACCGCCAGGCCGGTCCGGCAGTGGCGGACCGCCTCGGCGGCGGAGGAGTGGCTCACGAGGCGCGCCGCCCGCAACCGCAGCCGGGCCTCGGCCTCCGGTGCGAGGCAGCCCGCGAGCGCGGTGCCGGCCAGGGCCCCGGCCTCGGCGAACCGGCCGTTCCCGGCGAGCAGCTCGGCCGTCTCGCCGACGATCTCGGGGGTGTCCGGTCCGGACGGCCCGGCGAGCTCCAGCGCCCTGCGGCTCAACGCCACCGCCTCCGAGGGCGCGGTGCCGGCCAGCCCCGCCGCGGCCTCCCGCAGCAGGTTCACGGCCCGGCGGTCGCCGGGCGACGCGCTCTCGGCGAGCACGGCGGCGACGTCCTCCGCACTCCCGCCCCCGGCCAGGCGGACGTCGACCGCCCGGCGCCGCAGGCAGCGGCGCAACGCGGCGGGGAGGGTCTCGGAGATCGCCTGCCGGATCAGGTCGTGCCGGAAGCCGAGGAGGCCGCCCGTCTCGTCGAGCATCCCCGCCCGGACCGCCTCGGCCGCCATCGCCGCGGCCTCTCCGGCGGGAGCCCCGGCGAGCGCGGCCAGCTCCGCGACGGTGAAGGGCTCGTCGAGCACCGAGGCGACGCGCAAGTCCTGCCGCGAGCGCGGCGGCAACCGGTCGAGCCGGCGCCGGACCAGGGCGTGGAACCGGCGCGGGATCGCCTCTCCGGCCGTCGAGGCGACGCCGCCCCGAACCGTGACGCGCCCGTCCTCCCGCAGCCCCTGGAGCAGCTCGACGATCAGCTGCGGCATGCCCTGCGCACGCCGCGCCGCCGCCATCACGGTGCCGTCGGGCTCGCCCCCCAGCAGGTCGGCGGCCAGCGCGGTGACCGCGCGGTCGGCCAGCGGGCCGAGGACGATCCGATGCCCGCCGCTCTCCTGTATCCGCTCCAGCGACGGGTCCGTCCCGTCCCCGGAGCGCGGCCCCACCGCCAGCACCCACAGGACCAGGGATCCCGCTCGGCCGTCCAGAAGCTCTGCCAGCGCATGGAGCGTCACCGGATCGCACCACTGGACGTCGTCGAGGCAGACGACCAGCGGCCCCCGCGCCGCCCTGCGCGCCAGGCCGTCCGTGACCTCCCGCAGCGTCCGGGACCGCAGGCCGTCCGCGTGCACGGCTGCGGCGTCCGGCAGCGATGCCGGGCCCGTGCCCAGCGCGTCCAGCAGCGGCCCGAGGGGGACCGGGAGTCCACCCGGCACGCCCGCGCCGTGCCGGCAGGGCAGGCCCGCGGCGAGTGCCCGCGTCCGGGCCACCGCGAGCAGCCGTGTCCTCCCCGAGCCCGGCGGGCCCTCGACCACCAGCACGCCGCCTTCTCCCGCGGCCAGCGCGGCGAACCGCTCCAGCAGCAGCGCCACCTCGGGCTCGCGGCCGCGCAGCGGAAGACCGCCGGCCGCGACGGCCGGCGGTGCGGCCGCGCGCCTCGCGCCGCCGCACCGCCTCCGTGCCATCTCCTCGACCGCCATGACCCCTCCGTTCGGCCCGCCGCCACTTCGGCACACTCTCGCCGGGGAGGGGTTGCGGTCGCCTCAGGGAGTCCCCCAGTCGGGTTCCCTAGGCGGGGCCGGTCGGCCCCCTGGGGGCCGCGTCGTCCGCCCCGGCCGCGCCGGGGCGGACGACCGTCATGGCCGGGGCACTCGCAGGTGGCGCCGTTCGGCCAGTTCCTCCTCGCCGACGAGCGTCAGGATGGGCGTGCCGGGCGGCGCGAACATGGTCACCACGAGCTGCGACCGAGCGTCCGCGAGGTTGTTGGCGCCCTGGATGTGGATCACGTCGCCGCCCGGTTCGAACAGGGCGTCACCGGCCTTGAGCACCCGGGGCGGCTCCCCCTCCAGCTCGAAGAGGATCTCGCCCTCGGTCACGTAGCCGAAGATCGGCCCCGGGTGCCGGTGGGGCGGCGCGCCCGGGGAGCCGGGCGGCAGCGTGACCCGGATGGTCCTCGCCTCGGCGCCGTCCGGGATCCGGTCCGCAGCCCCGGCCAGCGTCGTGATCACCTCGACGCCGGGCGGCAGGTTCGCGTTCTCACCGCTCATTCATTCCTCCTCACAGAGACTCTCTGCAGGGAGACCGAGCGGCCACCTCGTCTGTGACGCCCCGGGAACGACTTTTTCCGGGGCATCGGGCTACACGTCCGGGCTGACGAGGCCCGTCCGGTAGGCGATGACGACGAGCTGCGCGCGGTCGCGCGCGCCGAGCTTCGTCATCGCGCGGCTGACATGGGTACGGGCGGTGGCCGGGCTCATGAACAGCTCGGCGGCGATCTCGGTGTTGCTCAGGCCCCGTCCCACCAGGGCCACCACCTCCCGCTCGCGTGCGGTGAGCACCGAGAGCCGGCCGTCCGCGGCCGCGGCCGCGGTCCGCCGCGCGGTGAACTGGCCGATCAGGCGCCTGGTGATGCGGGGTGCGAGCAGGGCCTCGCCCGCGGCGATGACCCGGACGGCGTGCAGGAGCTCGGCCGGTCCGGCGTCCTTGAGCATGAAGCCGCTGGCCCCGGCCTGCAGCGCGTCGAAGACGTGGTCGTCGGTGTCGTAGGTGGTGAGGATGAGGATCCGGACGTTCTCCAGCCCCCGCGTGGCGGTGATCCGGGTGGTGGCCTGGATGCCGTCCAGCCCGGGCATGCGGATGTCCATCAGGACGACGTCGGGGCGGGTGGCGCGGGCCCGCTCGACGGCGTCGTCGCCGCTGGTCGCCTCGCCGACCACGGTGATGTCGTCCTCGAGGTCGAGCAGCACCTTGAACCCCGACCGGACGAGTCCCTCGTCGTCGGCGATCAGCACCTTGATCGGCGCCGTGTCCGGCGGCGACGCGGACGCGGCGTTCACGCGCGGGACCCGGACGGTGCGAACGGCAGCCGGGCCGTGACCTCGAACCCCCCGGCGGGGGTGGGCCTGGCGTCGAGGTCTCCGCCGAGCAGCCGGCAGCGTTCGCGCATGCCCGCGATGCCCCGGCCCGGGCCGGACGGGGATCCGCGGCCGTCGCGGGACGGCCCGTCCGCCCCGGGGCCTCCGGACGCGGCGCGGCGGCCCTCGTCGGTCACGCGGATCTCCAGGAGGTCGATGCCCGAGCTCAGCGCGACCGTCACCCGGGTCGGGCCGGCGTGCCGGATCACGTTGGTGATCGCCTCCTGCAGGATCCGGTAGGCGGCGCCGCCCACCGCGCTCGGCAGCGGGGCCGCGGGCGGAGCGGCGTCGAGCGTGACCTCCAGCCCGGCCTCGCGCGCCTTGGCGGTGAGCTCGCCGATCTGGTCCAGGCCGGCGGGCGGGACGCGCCCGTCGCCGTCGTCGCGCAGGACGCCGAGGATGGCGCGCATCTCCCGCAGCGCGCGGGAACTGGTCTGCTCGATGGCCTGCAGCGCCTGGCGCGCCTGCTCGGGCCGCTTGTCCAGGACGTGCGCGGTGACCCCGGACTGCACGTTGATGATCGCGATGGCGTGCGCGACGGTGTCGTGGACCTCGCGCGCGATCCGGAGCCGTTCGGCGTCGACCCGCGCGCGTGCCTCCTCCTCGCGGGTCCGTTCGGCCAGTTCCGCGCGTGCCTGGGCCTCGGCGGCGATGACGCGCCGGGACCGGACGGACTCGCCCAGGGCCGCGCTCATCACCGAGGCGCCGATGCGGAAGAACACCCAGCCGATGGCGGCGTGCGGCTTGATGTCGGCGGCCGCGGGGAGCCAGCCGGCGGCCAGGACCGCGGTGCCCGCTCCGGCGATCATCAGGGAGCGGCGCCCGTCGCCGTAGGCGGTCAGCGAGTACAGGGAGACGAACAGCGCGAGCCATCCGGGGCCGTCCGGGAGGTCCAGGCCGTAGTAGACCAGGCTGGTCAGTGCGGTGACGGCGAACACGGCGGCCGGCCACCGGCGGCGCCCGGCGACGGCCAGGCCGCTGACCACCAGCAGCGCGAGGCCGAGGCCGGTGAGCTCGGTGAGCGGACGCGCCGCGCCGTCGGCGGCGACGCGGGCGAGCGTGCCCTGCACCTGCATCACGGTGACGAAGAGCGCGAGCAGCACGTCCTGCGCCACCACACGCAGCGGGAACGACCCGGCGCGCTGGTTCATGCCGCGATCCTATAGTTCGCGTGCGCGGACAAACCTCCGTCCAGAGGCCCATCTCGCTACGTCGACGGACGTAGCGGACCACTCCCGCCTTACAGCCGATCGAGCAACGGCCGCCGCCACCGGCGGAAGCCGCGGCGGACGCCTCGATCCGGGCCCGGGCCGCATCGCGCCTCCCCTCGAACGTTGACACGGCGCCATCTCATACATCTAAAGTACTAGGGGACTAGATGTTTGGAGGAAGTGTGATCGACTTCTACCTGGACTCCGGTTCGGGTCTACCGCCCTACCAGCAGCTCGTCCGGCAGGTGCGGCACGCACTCCGGCTCGGCCTGCTGAAGGAGGGCGACCGCCTTCCCACGGTCAAGGAGGTGGTGGCGCAGCTGGCGATCAACCCCAACACGGTGCTGAAGGCCTACCGGGAACTGGAGCACGAGGAACTGGTGGCCGCCCGTCCCGGCGTGGGCACGTTCGTGACGGCGACGCTCGCGAACACAACGCTGGCGGCGCACGGTCCGCTGCGCACGGAGCTGCGGCGCTGGCTGGCCAAGGCCCGCCGCGCCGGCCTGGACGACGAGAGCATCGAGGCCCTGTTCGCCACCACCTTCCGGGCCACCGGACATGAGGAGATCGCGTGACCACCGCGCTGCGCGCCCGCGCGCTCGGCAGGAGCTACGGCCGCCGCTGGGCGCTGAGGGACTGCACTCTGGACATCCCCGCCGGGCACGTCGTCGGGCTCGTCGGTCCCAACGGCGCAGGCAAGAGCACGTTGCTGAACCTGGCCGCCGGAACGCTCGCCCCGACCGCGGGCACGATCGAGGTGTGCGGCGGCCGGCCCGGTGACGGTCCCGGACAGCTCGCCAAGGTCGGCTTCGTCGCCCAGGACACCCCCGTCTACGCGGGGCTGAGCGTCGAGGAACACCTGCGGCTGGGGGCCCGCCTCAACCCGGCATGGGACGGCGCTCTGGCCCGGGAACGGATCGCGCGGCTCGGCCTGGACGGCGCCCAACGGGCCGGGCGGATGTCGGGCGGCCAGCGCGCCCAGCTCGCACTCACCCTCGGCATCGCCAAACGACCCGAACTGCTGATCCTGGACGAACCGGTCGCCGCGCTCGACCCGCTCGCCCGCCGCGACTTCCTGCAGAGCCTCATGGAAGCGGTCGCCGAACACGACCTCGGCGTCGTGCTGTCCTCCCACCTGGTGTCCGACCTGGAGCGGTCCTGCGACTACCTGATCGTGCTGGTCGACTCCCGGGTCCAGGTGGCGGGCGAGGTGGACGAACTCCTGGCCGCCCACCATCGGCTCACCGGGCCCCGCCGCGACCCCGCCCGGCTGCCGGCCGGCCAGCACGTCGTCTCCGCCCGCCACACCGACCGCCAGACGACCCTCATCGTCCGCACCGAAGACCCGATCCACGACCCCGCCTGGAGCGTCAGCGGGCTCGACCTGGAAGACCTCGTCCTGGCCTACATGGATCCCCAAGGGGAGACGGGCCCCCGGCCGACTCTGGAGGTTCGGCGATGATCTGGCTCACCCTGCGCCAGTTCCGTACCCAGGCCGCGACGGGCTTCGCCGCCATCGCCGTCCTGGCGGCCGTCCTGGCCGCCACCGGGCCCGGCCTTTCCGGCGACTACGCCTCCGGAAAGGCCGCCTGCTCGGCCACCGGCGACTGCTCGACGTTCACCGGCCGGTTCTTCGACGACCACCAGGCGGTCTTCCTCGCGCTCATCGCCCTCGTGCTGATCCTCCCCGCCCTGATCGGACTGTTCTGGGGAGCACCGCTGATCGGCCGCGAACTGGAGAACGGCACGCACCGGCTGGTGTGGAACCAGACCATCACCCGCACACGCTGGCTCGCCGTCAAACTCGCGCTCATCGGCCTGGCCACGACGGCGGCGGCCGGCCTCGGCAGCCTGGCGGTCACCTGGTGGTCGGGGCCCATCGACGAGAGCGCGGCCGACGAACTGCCGCGGCTGTCGCCGCTGGTGTTCGGTGCCCGCGGCGTCGTTCCCGTCGGCTATGCCGCCTTCGCCTTCGTCCTCGGCGTGGTCGTCGGCATGCTCGTGCGGCGCAGCGTTCCCGCGATGGCCGCCACGCTCGCGATCTTCGCCGCCGTGCAGATCGCCGTGCCGCTCCTGATCCGGCCGCATCTGCTGCCGCCCACCCGCGTCACCACCCCCATCACCGGCGCGAACCTGAAATCCCTCATGGCCGACGGCGCGGGCGGTCCGATCCAGCTCCGGCTCAAGGCCCCCGAGGCGGGTGCGTGGATCCTGTCCCAGCACACCATCGACGCCTCCGGCCGCATCACCGACGACATCAAGGTGTCACTGGCCTCCGGCCCCTGCGCACCGGCCCAGGGCGCACCGACGAAACAGGCGTGCATGGCCGAGATCAACCGGCTCGGCTACCGGCAGCGGATGTCCTACCAGCCACCGGGCCGCTTCTGGCCCCTCCAGTGGAGCGAGGCAGGACTCTACGTCCTCCTCACCCTCGGCCTCACCGGCCTCTGCCTGCACCGGATCCGCCGCCTCTCCTGACCTGAGCCGGATGGTCGCCCGTACGAGGCCGGCCGTGCGCGGCCGTCCGGCCGTGCACGGCCGTGAGCACCCTCACACCGCCCGCCCTCACCAATTGACCCTGGTGAGCGGGTTGAGGTCGCGGCAATCTCGACAATCCGTACTTCCGCATTGAGGTGTTGTGACAGCCTAGACACGGGCTGTGCCCATGCGAGAGTACGCATTCATCAATGTCGTGATCTGCCGTCGACGCACCGAGGATGCCGATGCCCGATTTCCCTCAATCCACCGCCGGTGCCGAGCGCCGTGACGTCCGGCGATCCGGCAGGTCAGCGGTCCATGGTATGCACCGGCAGAGCAGAATGCGCGCCCTTCACCTGTCCATTTCCATGCTCCCCGCGGTGGTGATGGGGTTTCTCGGGCTCGCCGCTGTGGCGGTCCTCTACGACGGCGCCGTCATGAGCCAGGGGAAGCGGCTGGAGCTGGTCGCGGCGGCCGTGGGGGCCGTGATCACCCTCGCGGCCGCCTTCGTGGTGGCGGACGCGGTGACCCGCCAGATGCAGCGGCAGCGCGCCGAGTCGGCCCTCCGCGATCAGGAGTACATGCAGCGGCGGCTCGGCGAGCTCGGCTTCCTCGTCGCCCAGGGGCGGCAGGACCTGCAGCGGCTGGCCGAGCGGCTCCGCGCCGGTGGGACGGCTTCCCTGAGCGGCGAGGACTTCCCGCCGCCCGCCGGCGCCGACCCCTACCTGCAGCTCGTGCACGAGGTGCGGAAGGCGCAGAGCGCGGCCTGGAACGCCGTCGTCGGCGCCGCGAGCCACGAAGCCGCGAACGGAAGCCATCAGCGGGTCGCGGTCTTCGTCAACCTGGCACGGCGGCTGCAGTCGCTGTCGCATCGGGCCATCCAGGGCCTCGACGAGCTGGAGAACCAGGTGGAGGATCCCGACCTCCTCAAGGGGCTGTTCAGAGTCGACCACCTCAGCACCCGCATGCGCCGCCAGGCCGAGAGCCTCGCGGTGATCGGCGGTGCCGCGTCGCGGCGCCGGTGGACCAAGCCGGTCACGGTGTACGAGGTGCTGCGCTCGGCCATCGCCGAGGTGGAGCACTACAACCGGGTCAAGGTGGTGCCGCCGGTCGAGGGAAGCCTGAACGGCGGCGCGGTCGCGGACGTCATCCATCTGCTGGCGGAGCTCGTCGAGAACGCCACCAAGTTCTCCCCGCCGCAGACGCAGGTGCTCATCCGCTTCGAGAGGGTCGCCGCCGGCATGGCCATCGAGGTGGAGGACCGCGGCCTGGGCATCCCGCAGGAAGACCAGCGGCGGCTGAACGAGCTGCTCGCCGACCCCGAGCGGGCCGACACCGAGGAACTTCTGAAGGACGGGCGGATCGGGCTCCTGGTGGTCGCCGCGCTCGCTCACCGTCACAAGGTCCGCGTCCAGCTCCGGGGCAATGTCTACGGTGGTACGCAGGCCATCGTCGTGGTTCCGAACGAACTGGACGGCGGGGAGGCGGAGGAGTCCGAGGCAGGGCGCCAGGCGGAACCGGTGGCCGCCGCCGCCGCACCAGCGGCCGCGAGCCTCTCGAACCCGCTACCGGCGCGTGCTTCCGGCTCCGGCCAGGGCGTCCAGTCCCAGTCGGGCCCGCCGCTGGATGGGCGCGATGCTCTCGGCGCCCCCATGCCGCCCCAGCCGCCCTCCGCGGCCGAGGGTTCCCGGCACCGGCCCCCGTCCCAGCCTGCGTCCGCCCCGCCGGCGGCCGCGCAGGACCCCCGAACCACGCAGGACCCGCGAACCACGCAGGACCTGCGAACCACGCAGGACCCCCGAACCACGCAGGACCCCCTGACCGCGCAGGACCCCCTGACCACGCAGGACCCCCTGACCACGCACGACCCCCTGACCGCAGCGGCCTTTCCGGGCGGTGCCGGTGAGCGGCCGCCATTGCCGCAGCGCCAGGCCCAGGCCAGCCTGGCACCCGAACTGCTCAATGCGCCCGCACCCCAGCAGGATGATCAAGAAGTCGAATACAATACCGGTTTCATGGCGGCATTCAAGAAGGGCATGCGCAGTGCCGAGGAGAACGACGGTCCTGCCGAAGATCCCGACCGTGCGAACTGACGAGAATCACCCATGACAAGGAGTATCCGTTGAGTGGCGTCTCCCCGAACCAGGTTCAAGATCTCGCTTGGCTGTTGCGAGGGCTGGGCGAGGAGGTTCCGGTGATTCGCGGCAGCGTGCTGCTGTCGTCCGACGGCATGATGAAGGCCGCCGACGGCTTCGACCGCGCCAGCGCCGAACAGCTTGCCGCGCTCGCGTCCGGGCTTTTCTCCATAGCGCGCAGCGCCGGAACGAAGTTCGACGACAGCAATGAGGTGCGGCAGGTCGTCGCGGAACTCAAATCCAGCCAGTTGTACATTTCCTGGGCAGGTTACAATTCAGTGCTCGCGGTACTGGCGGAGGAGACGGCCGACCCGGCCGTCGTCGGTTTCGAGATGGCCCGGCTGATCAAGGCCGTCCGGCCGTTCCTGCACACCGCGGCACGGCCGGCGGCCGTGCCGAGCGACCGGAACCGCGCGTTTTGACAGCCGGAGAGGACGAGGTCTGGGTCGACGACGACGCAGGGCTGCTGGTGCGGCCGTACGCGGTGACCTCCGGCCGCACCCATCCGACCGTCGACCTGGAGCTGCTGTCCTTGGTGGTGGCGGTCGGCAGGCATCCGGGCGCGATGGACCCGGAGCACGCCAAAGCGCTCGAGCTGTGCCGCACGCCGACCTCGGTCGCCGAGGTCGCCGCGCATCTGCGGCTTCCCGTGGTGGTCACCAAGGTCCTCATCTCCGATCTGGTGGACAGCCGCGCGATGATCGCGCACGCGCCGCGAACCGCGGCCGATCCCACCGACCGAGCCCTTTTGGAGAAGCTGCTCGATGGCCTACAACGAATCTGAGGTGCTCCCCACCCAGGTCAAGATCCTCATAGCCGGCGGTTTCGGCGTGGGGAAGACGACGTTCGTCGGTGCGGTGAGCGAGATCGAGCCGCTGAGCACCGAGGAACTCATCACCTCGGCCAGCGTCGGCATCGACGACCTCGACGGGGTGGAGCACAAGACCACCACCACCGTGGCGCTCGACTTCGGCCGCATCACCATCGGGCGGCACGGGATCGTCCTCTACCTGTTCGGGACGCCCGGGCAGCGGCGGTTCTGGTTCATGTGGGACGAACTGTGCGCCGGCGCGCTGGGCGCCGTGGTGCTCGCCGACACCCGCCGCCTGGAGGACTGCTTCGAGGCCGTCGACTTCTTCGAGAGCCGGGGAGTCCGGTTCCTCGTCGCGATCAACGAGTTCGACAACGCGTTCCGCTACGGATCCGACGAAGTACGTGCCGCTCTCAAACTCGACCCCCGCGTGCCGATCGTGCCGTGCGACGCGCGGGACCGCGACTCCGCCGTCTCGGCGCTGCGGGCCCTGATCCAGCATCTTCTCACGGCCGCCCCTTCCGTCTTCATTTAACAGAACCGCAGTACAAGAAGAACGCCCGAGTCCGCACCGCAATCGCCTTGTCTTTTCGGATCCGGATCCAGTGAATCCTCGCCTTATCTTCGCACTCGGCCATATGGAGGTCCCGTGACGTACCCGCCCAATGACCAGGCACACGAACTTTCGGCCCGACCCTTGATGCCGCCCGATCACGAAGCGTCCCGGCGAGCGGCGCGCCTGCGAGAACTCGGCTTGGGGCAGTCACGGGAGCGCGAATTCGATGAGTTCGCCCGCAGGGTCGCGCTGGACGCACAGGAGCTCGTAGGACTTCCCGTCACACCGGTGGCCTTCGTGAACCTCGTCGGCGACGATCAGTTCATCTGCGGCGTTCACACGTCACCGGCCGACGCCGAGATCGTGGGCGGCGTCCTCGATGCGAGAGTGCCCCTCGACGCGGGCTACTGCCCGCATGTCGTCGTCCGGCGCAAGGCCCTGATCCTGGACGACGTCCTCGACTACCCGCGTTTCGCCGGCAACCCGATCGTCGACAAGCTCATGGTCCGCAGCTACGCCGGAGCTCCGCTGACCGACCGCACGGGCACGGTTCTCGGCACGATCTGCGTCGTGGACAGCGAACCGCGCCCGTGGGGCAAGGCCGGACTGGATCTCATGAAGCGCCGGGCGGCCGACCTCGTCGACCTGATCCACCGCCGCGAGGGCCTGTCGCGTTAGCCGACGGGTCCAGTGGGAGGCCCGGGGAAACGGACCGTGGCCCATTCCGGCACCGCGCTCCGGGCCTCCTCGGCGACGGGCCCGGTCAAGGGCTCAGGCCCACCAAGGAAGGCTCCTGGACGCGCCGGGGGCGGCACCGGCGGGTGAGCGGCGGCGACCGCAGGGGCCGGATCCCGCGACCCGGGCTCGTCCGCGCCCCCGGGTCGCGAGCCCCGATGCCCGCCTGCCGTGCCGTAGGTGTCGAGTATCCCGGTGGCCAGCAGGCGGAATTCCGCGGCGACACCGGCGATGTCGCTCCTGAGGAACTCGATGGCGGGCTCGACCCTCCCCGGATCGGCGCCGGTCTCGGCGGCCCACTTCAGGACCTGGGTGGTCGCGAACAGGTAGCCGATGGCGCGGCCGGCGAGGACCTGCTGCGCCTGGCCCAGGCGCTGGTCGAGGAAGCTCAGGTCCATCTTGAGCGTCGCGACCGCGGGCGCTGTCAGCGGCCACTCGGCCAGGAGTTCACTCAGGGACCGGCCGGACCGCCGGGTCAGGCAGTACGCGGTGAGCTGCTGGCTGAGCATGTCGTTGTTGCCGTCGAAGATGTTGAAGACCCGCGTGTCCAGGAAAGCCTGACCGGCGATGTTGGTGGGCGATCCGCAGCGATATCCCTCGGCGCCGGTCAGCTGCTGGTAATGCTGGGCCGAGCTGATCATCCGCTCGGTGGCGACGGTCTTGAGAGCCTGCACCGCCGGAAACGCCGGAGTCATGTCGGCCTTGACGTCCAGCATCGTCTGCAGGTAATGGCTGAGCGCCTCGCAGATGGTGGCGGAGGTGTCGATGGCCGCGAGCCTGTAGTTGACGAACCCGATCTTGGACTGCGGCTTCCGCCCGATCTGGCGACCGTCCACGTACGTGTGCGCCTCGCGGCTGATACGGCGCAGGAACCCCGCCCCCGCCGCCGCCAGCAGCGCCCGCGACGCCAGGAAGACGTCCACCGAGTCGAGGCCCGCCTCCTCGGCGTCGATCCGCCGGTGCCGGGGAACGATCACATCGATGTCGTTGACGCCGTAGTCCAGCAGCTTCAGCCCGAGCGCCTCGTACAGCTCGACGGTGCGGAAGCCCTCGCTGCGCTCGACGACGAAGTAGCCGTACTCGCGACGCTGTGCGTTCTTGGCAAGGACCAGCCACCAGTGTGCGGAGGAGCTGAGAGCCTGCCAGTGCTTGCGGCCACGGATCCGGTAGCCCCCCTCGACCTCCTCGAAGGTGGTCGTCATGGCCGACAGGGCGGAGCCGGCGCCCGGCTCGGTCGCCGCGAGCCCGGCCATCACCGGGGCGTCGCCGGCGAACAGCGGCAGCATCTCCCGCTTGACCCCTTCACCGGCCCACTTCACGACCGGGAGGAGCGCCAGCGCCGTGTTGACGATCACATAGACGCCCAGCGCCAGGTTCCACTCGGAGGCCGTCTCGACGATCCGGCACATCTCGACGCTGCTGTCGCGGCCTCCGTACTGCCTGGGCAGAGTCGGAAGCCGGACCCCGGCCCTCACCAGGAGCGCCCAACACTCAGGGGGAAGTTTCTGCTGCGGGAAGGTCGCGGAGTCGAACTTGGATGCGACCGCGTCGAAGCCGGCGATGAAATCGTCTGTCGACAGGGACAGCAAATGATTCGTCGGTGATAGATCATCCGTCATGGTGTCCGCTCTCACGGGTCGGCCTGCCAGGGGCAAGGGGGGAAGCTGCCAGGTTCCGGCGATCAAGGGCACGCTGATGTTCGTTTCATCCGCAACAGCAGGCTATGGACCACCTTCCGAATCATCCGGGTCTTGGGCATATGTCATGGTTATTCGGCCGATCAACGAGTGCAAGGAACATAATTCTTACCGCAGTGGACGTGTCAATCACTCGCCCCCCGCGTGACCTGCACGAACTCGCGGATCGGCAGGGCCTGTCCTCCTCCGGCTGCGACCATGACCACAACGCGATCGAAAGGTGCGCGTCCGGCCCGGATGTGGAGGGACGCCCGCGCAGGAATGCCAAGGCATCTCACCATCGACGGATCACGCACGCGAACCGACCGCGATGCTGATCAAGGTTACACGGGTTCGCCCGGCTCGCCGGATGGCACCCTGATTCCCTTCGAGAATGAGCGAATTCCGACCTGAGTTCGCTGGTCACAGGCCGTTTGCGTCCCGTGCGGCGTGAGCGTCTGCGTACCATGCCAAGGTCCGCGGCCCTTCTCTTCCGCGGACTCGGGAGCGCCATTGGTCCATGAGCCGGGCGCCTTTTACGCCGCCTACGCATGCCGCGAGATGCTCCAGGTCGGTGGCCAGGAAGTCGACCACCCCTTTTCCGTACCTCGTCGGCCTGGTCATCGCGTTCGATCGCGCGGCGTCCGGGGACCTGCACCGGCCGGCCGTTGCGGCGCAGCAGCGGCGCCCCCCGGCCGGGTGTGGCCGATTCCGAACAGACGGCGGATCACCTCAGCGACCCGCTCAAGCGTCCACCGCCGATCCTCGGCCCAGCCGTGGGCGGCCGGACCACGCGCCGATACCGGAACTCGTTTTACGCGCCGGCTCGCCAGCAGCCAAACGGCGAGCGTGCCGCCACCCCGGCACGCATAGCCGCAGCTCACCTAACCGAATGCGCTGCCGTACTAGAGATCGGCGGAATCGCCCACCGGAATACGGGCGTAGTCGGTCTCCTCCTCGAGCCACTCGTCGAAGTACTCGAGGCCGATCGTGCTGAGCTGGATGTCGTGGATCGGGAACGCCCGTGCCGGCCGGACGCCGCGGACGAAGGTGATGGCATCGCCGATCTTCACCCAAGGGCCGGATGCCGGGACCAGTAGGGTGTCGACCTCGTCGGTGGGGACGAAGAAGGAGTCTCCCGGGTGGTAGAGGCCGTCCACGATGAACCCGAGGTTCGGGCAGCCGGGCAGTCCGTCGATGACCTCGGCGTGAACGCCGCCCACGGCCTTCACGGTGAAGCCGGCGGCGGTGAAGGTCTCGCCGGCGGCGACCGGGACCGCCCCCGGGCCGAGCTCGGCGGCCAGCGCCGCATGGGTGTGGACGGTCAGTGCCGGGTTGCTCGCCTGAGCGGCCTTGAGCGTTTCGACGTCGATGTGGTCGGGGTGCTCGTGGGAGACGAGCACGTCCGTGGCTTCGGACAGCGCCGCCTCCGCGTCGGAGAAGGTACCCGGGTCGATCACCAGCACCCGGTCGCCGTCCTGGACGCGCACACAAGCGTGCCCGAAATTCGTCAATTTCACCGGATCACCATATCGGCCGACCCGAAAAGCACCGCTTGCTCGGAGGGAAAGCGGTCTCCCGGTCCAGGCCGTCGCCGCGAACTCCCGTCCCGGATCCGTGGCCTGCGCGGAGCGGGCTGGGCGAGCGGATCTTCAGACGGCCAGGGACGGCCAGGGACGGCCAGGGACGCCGCGGTGCCCTAGATAGCCGGGCGGGCAATGGATCGGAAGGCATGCTGGGCGTCAGTCATCCTGCCCGTGTCGAGGGGTGTCTCAGCACGACAGCGGCCGCCAGGCGGACGGTTGCGGATGGCCGCCGGGCACGCCGCCTGCTGCATGCCCGAAGGGTATGAGCAGAACCAGATACTCCAGGAGATCGCCGTCGCCTCAGCCACGGCAGATATATGAGTCGCCCGAACGCTGGGCGGCGTCGCCGGGGGCGAGCGCCCAGGCTGTGTGTACCCCCTACCGGATTCGAACCGGCGCTACCGCCTTGAAAGGGCGGCGTCCTAGGCCGCTAGACGAAGGGGGCCCGGTGGTGGCAGAGATGGTTGCCACTCGACCCGGTCAAGTGTAGAGGACGGGGCGGGGCGGCGCGCAAACGGTTAGCCGCGTTCGCGGGTGGGGGACGGCGACGACGTGGGCGACGAGGTGGGGGACGGGCTGCGGGACGGCCAGTCGGACGGGAACCTCGACGGGAACGGGGAGGTCGGGGACGCGGGCGGGGCGGTGGCCGGGGGCTGCGGCCTGATGGCGCGGTTCGGGTCGGGTTCGAGGTGGCGCTCGATCTTGGCGGAGGTGAGGCCGAGGCCGCCGAGCTGCAGGTCGTCCCAGCCCTGGAGGCGGTGCGAGGCGCGGTTGAAGTAGAGGACGGACAGCTCGATGGGGGTCGGCTGCTCGTGTTCGAGGCCGCGCAGCCCGGCGCCGCCGGTGGAGCCCTGGACGAACAGGCGGGTGCCGGTGGGGAGCAGCTTCGTCTCGCGGGCGTGCAGGTGGCCGGAGAGGATCAGGGGGGTGAGGCCCGAGAACGCCTCGCCTTCGGCGGGGTCGTGGGTGAGGACGACGTCCGGCGTGGTGCCGGACCTGCGGAGCCGGTCGGCGAGGACCTGACCCTCGGCGCGGACCTGGTCGGCGCCGACGAAGTCGTCGCGGGTGCTCTTGTCCGGGGTGAAGCGGGGGTCGCCGACGCCGTAGAGGCGCAGGCCGCCGACCTCGCGGGTCTGGTCGTCGAGGACGATCGCGTTCTTCTGCCTGGCGACGGCCCGCTGGCTGCCCTTGGAGTCGTGGTTGCCGCGGATGTAGACGTACGGGATCTTCAGGTCGGAGATCGAGTCGGCGAACTTGTCCTCGGGCTTGCTGCCGTGGTCCATGAGGTCGCCGGTGTCGATGATGAAGGTGGCGTGGAACTGGGTGCTGACGGACTTGACGACGTTCCACGCGGTGGGGTTCAGGTGGATGTCGGAGACGTCCACGACGCGGATGGTGGACGGGTCCGGCTCGTAGGTCGGGAGCGTCGAGGTCGCGGCGTAGAGCTTGGAGGCGTTGCCGACGAGGCGGGCGAGGTTGGCGCGGTAGGTGGAGAAGCGGGTGAAGACGCTCTGGGCGTCGCCGACGACCTGCGGGGCGTTGGCGAGCAGGCCGGTGTAGCGGGGCTCGGCGATGGAGTCGGGGTTGAACGTCGTCCAGGCGAGCAGGGCGACGGCGACCACGCCAGCGGCGGACGCGCCGAGGGCGGCGACGGCGCGCCGCCAGGACCGGAACAGGATCAGCGCGGCGAGGAACGCGAAGACCAGGGCGAGCACGACCGCGCGGATCAGCAGGACGGTCACGCCGTGCCGGATCTGGTCGGCGATCTGGTCGGTGACGCGGTCGAGCTGCGAGTCGTCCTCGATGAGCTTCTGCGCCTGGTCGGGCCGGACGTCGGTGAGGTGGGCCTCGACGGAGACGGGGCCGGCGTGGGTGTCGAGGTGGACGGCGCCGAGCGGCGGCAGTTCGAGGGTGGTGCCGCCGTGCAGGGAGGGGTGCAGGACGAGCTGGACGTTCGCGGGGCCGACGGGCGTGACGGTGCGGCCGCCGACGAGGAGCCCGACGTAGCCGCCGGCCAGGCCGATGGCGATGGTGAGGGCGACGCGGGCCCAGCGGCTGCGGGCGGCGCGGGGCAGGCGGGCGGCGAGGGCGGCGATCCGGGCGGCGAGGTCGGTGATCCGGGCGGCGAGGGCGGTCCGGAACGGCAACGATCCTCCTTCTGTCGAGCAGAATGGCACTGTGATCGAGATGTCGCGGGAGGCGTTCGAGGACCTGGTCGGCGAGGCCCTCGACACCATCCCGGCCGAGCTGGCGGCCCAGATGCGCAACGTCGTCGTCGTGGTCGAGGATGACGCACCCGAGCGCGGCCTGCTGGGCCTTTACCAAGGCGTACCCCTCACGGAGCGCGGCGACTGGTACGGGGCCGTCCTGCCCGATCACATCTCCATCTACCGCCGGGAGATCCTGCGGATCTGCGACTCCGAGGAGGACGTCGTGGAAGAGGTGCGGATCACGGTGATTCACGAGATCGCGCATCATTTCGGGATCGATGACCGTCGGCTCCACGACCTGGGGTACTGACGTTCGGCGGCGACAGGTTTCAATATTTGGGCACGGTAGGTCACATAACTGCCACGCAGCGTGAGTTAATAGGAGGGTCGTCCACCCCTGGACGAGCCAACTGGAGCGTGCGTGGCGGGAAGGCAGACGGGCCGGCATCGGCGCCCGGCGGAGGAGCAGGCCACCTACCGCGAGGTGTTCGCGGTAGGTGAGTTCCGTGCCCTCTGGCTGGCGCAGGCGCTGTCGTTCGTCGGGGACCAGCTGGCGCAGGTCGCGCTGGCCGTGCTGGTGTACCACCGCACGGACTCGGCGCTGCTGACGGCCGTCACCTACGCGCTGACGTACCTGCCGCCGATCGTGGGCGGTCCCGTGCTGTCGGGGCTGGCCGACCTGTTCCCGCGCCGCACCGTGATGATCGTCTGCGATGTGCTGCGGGCGTGCCTGATGGCGCTGATGGCGCTGGTCGAGACGCCGTTCGCGGGGCTGTGCCTGCTGGTGTTCGCGACCGTGCTGCTGGGCGCCCCGTTCACCGCCGCGCGCGCGGCGGTGCTGCCGGACGTGCTGGAGGGCGACCGGTACGTGGCGGGGTCCGCGATCAACAACATGACCCATCAGGCCACGCAGATGCTCGGGTCCCTGGCCGGAGGCGCGATCGTGCTGGCGGTCGGGTCCCGGGAGGCGCTCGCCATCGACGCGCTGACGTTCGGCCTGTCCGCGGTGATCCTGGTGGGCGGGCTGCGGCCGCGCGCCGCGCCGAAGGAGCGGGAGCGGGAGTCGCTCGGCCTGCTGCGCGGGACGCGGGACGGGGCGCGGCTCGTGTTCGGCGACCCGGTGCTGCGGTCGCTGGTGCTGTTCGCGTGGCTGTGCGCGTTCTACATCGTCCCGGAGGGGCTGGCGGCGCCGTACGCGGCGACGTTCGGCGGCAGCGCGGTGACGGTGGGGCTGCTGATGTCGGCGATGCCGACCGGAATGGTGTTGGGGGCGTTCCTGTTCAGCCGGTTCGTCCGCCCGACGAACCGGCTGCGGCTCATGGGATGGATGTCGATGGCCGCGTGCCTGCCGCTGGTCGGCGCCGGCGTCCACCCGCCGCTGTGGGGCGTCGTGGCGCTGTGGGCGCTGTCCGGGATGGGCAGCGCGTACCAGCTAGCGGCGAACGCGGCGTTCGTCGCGGCGGTGCCGCCGTCCGGCCGCGGCCAGGCGTTCGGCCTCGCCCAGTCCGGCATCCTCGCCGGGCAGGGCCTCGGCATCCTCGCCGCCGGTGCCGTGACGCAGGTCCTCGGCCCGCAGACGGTGGTGGCGCTCGCGGGCGTCCTCGGGCTGTCGGTCGCCGCGATGCTGTCGCTGTCCTGGAACCAGATCCGCGGCGGCGTGATCTCCGGCATGTCCGAGCCGGCCGACTCCGTGGAGGTGGCCGCGTCCCACGACGAGGACCTCCCCGGCATCCGCCGCTCCGCACCCGCCCCCTGACGCTCAGGCGGCCCCTGAGGCCCGGTCGCCCCTGGTGCTCAGGCGTGCGTGCGGTTCTTGTTGACGGCGTCCTTGGTGCGCTGGACGGCGTCCTGGACGTTCGGGTTGTCCTGCGCCTTCTTGAACAGGTCCTCGGCGATGGACGTCGTGGCGCCCTCGTCGGGGATCAGCAGCCAGGCGATCACGTAGAGGGCCACGCCCGCGCCGCCGAAGACGGTGAAGACGGCGAGGACGAGCCGGACGATGTTGGCGTCGACGCCGAGGAACTCGGCGGCGCCCGAGCAGACGCCCGCGAGCATGCGCCCGTCGCGGGTGCGGCGGAGCCGCCGTTCGGTGGTGCCCTTGTTCATGTCCATGCTTCGATGATGCCCATCCTGGCGGCGACGCGACATCCGGAACCGCCCTGATTCGTCCCTGAGTCCACCCCTGGCGTCCCGGATGCCGTCGCGCTCACGCGAGGGTGCTCCGGTGCCCCGCCGCATCCTCCCGGTCGCCGGCCGTCGAGGCGAGGAGAGTCAGGGTGTGCAGCGCGAGTTGATCGCGAATGCGGTCGATCGAGTTCTGCCAGTGCTGCTGGAACCTGACCTTCTTGTCGAGATCCGTCCATAGCGGCATGAGCGAGTGATCCGCCCGGACGCCCGGCATCCACAGGTGCAGGAGGTGGTCGACCGCCGGCCGGATCCGGTCGATCACCTGGGAGTGCGGTCCCTCGCCGAGACGGCCGCGCGAGATCATCTCGGTCACCGTGGTCAGCGGCCAGTCGTGCAGCGCCACGTCCTCGCACCATCCGGCGACCGCGGCCCGGTCGGGGGACCGCAGCGTGAGCCGGACCAGCCGGTCCGTCCCGTCACCGACGGTGAACTCGACGCGTTCGCCGCCGCCGGCCGCCGCCGGTTCCAGCACCCAGCGCAGGGTCGTGCGGGCGGCGCGGAACGGCGGCCGGCGGTCGAACCGGCCGGACCGCTGCACCGTGTCCAGGAGCTGGTCGCAGACGGACCCGAGGTCGATCCCCCGGGGGGCCGCGGCCGGGGCGAGGAAGCCCGCGGCCGCGTCGGCCCAGTCGGCCTTCCCGATCGTCTCGACCGAACCGGGCCGCGAGAGGTAGTGCGACCACGGCTGCCGGTGCTCGCCCGAGCCGCCGGCGGCGTGGGTGAACGCCGCCCCCTGGAGCACCCGGCCGCCGGTGATCGACGCCCGCGCCAGCACCGTGCCGACGGCCCGCACCCCGCGCCCGGACCGGGTCGCCAGCTCGCAGTCGACGCCGGTCACGACGTCGGTGAGACCGCGTGCGGGACGGGGCGCTCGAAGGTGCGCACCCGCTCACCGGGGAGGATCGCCAGCGCCGCGCGGACATCGGCACGGGTCGCCGCGGCGGAGTTGAGCAGCAGCCCGGTGCGGACCACGCCCATCACGATCCCGCCCGGGGCGGGGGCGGCGCGCATCTCGATGGATTCGGCGGAGCCGCGGTCGGTGATCTGCCGCAGCACCTCCTCGTCGATGGCCACCTGCCCGAGGATGGTGCGGACCGCCTCCTCGACCGGCAGGAAGCGGGGATCGAGCACGGACATGGTCCGGTAGGCGCTGAACGGCCGGGCGGCCGGGTTCGGCTGGAGGATCGGCGGCATCTCATCCCAGTCGGCGGGCAGGTCTCCCTCCCAGGTCACCGGGGTGGCGACCGCCGCGCCGTCGTACCGGAGAAGGCCCAGCCGGAGCAGCTGCCAGACCGCGGCCAGGAACGCGCACGACCAGAGCCTGCGGCCGCCGGGCCGCTCGCTCCAGAGCTCCACGTCCACGAAGATCGAGTGCTGCCGGGCGGTGTTCTCGCGCGGCGGCCGCCACGGCGCGGGCCTGCGCATGGCCTCGTCGGCGGAGGCGGCCGCCGAGCGCTCGCCGTTGCACAACCAGCCCACCTCCTGCAGCGGCGGACGGGAGCCGTCGGTGCCCGGCAGCGGGTCCGGCACGAGCCGCCGTTCGACGATCTCGGCCGGCGGCACCTCTCCGGCGACGGCGCACCCGGACTCGCGCGCCAGGTAGTCGATGCGCAGGGCGCAGCCGGCGGCGGCGGCCGTCAGCTCACCGATCACCTCCGCGGGGTCACCGAAGCGGGTGAAGTAGTCGTCGATGAGGAAGCAGGTGCTGATCCGGGGGCGGCGGCCGGGGTGGCGCCGCTCGTACGCCGACCGCAGCGCATCGGCCCAGGGCCGTACCCGCTCGAACTGGTCGCGGAGGTAGGCCGGACCGCGCTCGAAGTCCTCGGCGTAGAGGTGCCCGAGCTCGATCGACACGTGCGACAGCGGCACCCCGGCGAGCCGTCGCTCCGCGTCGAGCTCGGTGAACGTCGTGGTCAGCCCCTCGGGCTCCGCGCCGGCCGAGGGCGCGGCCGCCCCTGCGGCCGCCCCTGCGAGCGTCATGCGGGGCGCCGTCACGGCCGCTCCCACGCGGTCGGGTCCACCAGCTTCTGCGCGAGCCGATCGAACGCCTCGGTCGTCTCGGCGTTGGCGATCCGCCCGGCCCGGACGTCCTGGTCGGAGATCAGCTGCTCGCGCATCTGCAGCGCCGGTTCGAGCGGAACGCTGGCCAGGACGGTCGTGCGGTCGAGCCGGTTGCGGCGCGCCAGCTCCTCCAGGGCGCGGTGGTGGTCGTGCAGCCACGCCGCGTGCGCCGGCGGGAACCCGGCCGGTTCCGCGGATTCGGGGTCGACCATCCCGGTCCGGACGAACCGGATCGACCCGGCGAGCTCGTCCTCCCGGTGGCCGCGCTCGACTCCTCCCCGGATCAGGCCGCGGTCGCCGTAGACGAGGCCGGCCGCCGCCAGGATGTTCTGCCGGGTCCAGCGGTGGAAGACCAGCCAGCGCGTCTCGAGCGGGCGGAGTTCGGGCTGGGCGGTCGCCGTGAGGACCATCTCCGCGGCGTGCGAACGCCCCGCGGACAGGTCGATCAGGCACAGGTCGAACTCCTCCTGCAACCGGATGAGGAGCTTGGTGCACCGCTCCAGGGCATCGCGGGTCAGAGCGAACTCGCCGCCGCCGCGGTCACCGGGGAGCAGCACCAGCCGGCCCGCGCCCGGCGGACGCGCCCCAGGCCCTCCTGGTCGGAGTCGCGCCAGACGTCGATGCGGTCCGGCTCGGCGATCCTGCCCTGGAGGAAGGAGTGCAGGCTGCCGCCGTCGATGCCGCGGGCGGCCCGCTCGACGCCGAAGACCGCGCCCGCCGTGGGCGATCCGAAGTCGAAGTCGAGATAGCAGACGTCGCTGCCGCGCAGGGACCGGCGGTAGGCGACGTTGCCGCCGGTCACCGAGCGCCCCGTGCCCCCCTTGTCGGAGGTCGCGATGACGAGCACGTCAGGCCGCCCTCCCGGCATCGCGGCGAGCCGGCGAGAGCGGGCCCCGCTCGACGGTGGCACGGCCCGCCGCGCACGGGACCCGCGGCGGTCGCCGCCGAGGCTCGATCTTCATCGGTGCCCTTCCCCCCTTGCCGTCGTGCCCCGGACGAGGAGCATGCCGCTGTAGCCCTCGCGGAGCGGCTTCCCGTCTATGTCGATCCGGTCGATGTCGATCTCCTCGATCAGGCCGGCCTACTACTTCGCCGCCTGGCGCGACGACGGCACCGACCAGACCCTCCACGACCTGCTGCGCCGCCAGGTCCGCGAGGCCGTCGGCCGTGCCGAGGACCCCACCGCCACCAGCATGGACACCCGGACCGTGCACTCCGCCGCCGGCGTCCCCGCCGCCACCACCGGACTGGACGCCGGCAGGAGCTCCCGCGGCCGCAAGCGCGGGATCGCCTCCGACGCGCTCGGGCTGGTGATCGCGGTGACGGTGACCGCCGCGAGCGTGCACGACAACGCCATCGGCATCGATCTGCTGGACAAGGTCGCCATCGACAACCCCTCGGTCACCACCGCGTGGGTGGACGCCGGGTTCAAGAACGCCGTCGCCGACCACGGCACCGCGCTGGGCATCGAGGTGCAGACCGTGCACCGCGACCCCGACGTCCGGGGGTTCGCGCCGATCCCCAAGCGGTGGATCGCCGAGCAGGTCTTCGGCACCCTGATGTGGCACCGGCGCCTGGTCCGCGACTACGAACGCTCGCCGGCCACCGCCGAGTCCCGCGTCTACCGGGCGATGACGGCCAACATGACCCGCCGCCTCACCCGCACCGCCACACCCACCTGGCGGCCCGCGGCCGCCGCCCCGGCGGCGTGATGAGCCCGGTCCGGCCGCCCCCGCGTCCCGAGCGAACTGCCGGCCTACCTGGAGCAATGCGAGCACGACGCGCGGGCCGAAATCGACCGGCTACAGGCGGCCATCACCGAGATGACCGAGCAACTCGACCACGCCCGGCAACACGGGGACCGGCTCGCCCTCACCCGCCGGACCCTGCAGGAGATCACCGGAACCGAACCCGACGACACCACCGGGCACATCGACACGCTCCCGCCCGCCTACCGCGACATCCTGGCCGTCTTCATCCGCACCACCGGCGCGCTACGGGCCGAAGACCTGCGCCAGGCCCTGCACACCGGCACCGAACCCCGGCACGTCGAAGCCATGCGCGCCGAACTCAAGCGCCTGGTCGGACGCGACATCCTCACCGAACCCGAACCCGGCTCATTCGCCATCAATCCAGACAAGCCCTAACGAAGCTCCCTCTCAGGTGGTGTTGCCACCAAACGCTCGCGCCGGACAGTCCTAGTAGGTTCCTGAACGTACAGGACCAGAAAGCCGTTGTGTGCCCCGTGCCAGATGCCCCTGTGTCCCGACAAAGGCAGCGGAAAATATGGCTTAGGACGTCCGGTTTCGTGGCTGTGAATTTGCTGGAAGTAACACAATGCAACGAGAAAGGCACCACGTGACCACAGATATCGAAATGCAGGCCGACGCCCTTCTGACTAGCGGCCGAACCGCGGTTCGCAACGGAACCCATGGCGAGTACTCTAAAGAGCACTTGGCGATGCTCGCGCACTCCCTGACCTTTCGACCGCAGGTGAAATATTCGCCGCTGAATCGGGTGCGTTCTGAGAAGAGCGATCATATACTCCGCGAACGCTGTGAAGGTGTACTCGAACGGCTTGAATCCTACGCCGCAGAATATAGGAATCGCCTGGAACTCCAATCGATGGTGGTCCGGCATGTTCTTCATGCCCTGGGGGAAGACGACTACGAGGAACTCGCCAAGCTGGGAATCGACATTTCCTATGCCTGGTTGGATGACATTCTCAGGACGGCGACCAGTGGGGCATCCGTCATCGGTATCGAAACTGTTGGACCTTACGCCGCCAATCATCTTACCGCCGACGGGTTGGACATCCGGGCAGAGCGGCTTCCCGCGGATGAACAGATCGGGCTACTACTCGCTGGAATCTTTCGTGACGTCTTCGCGGATTGCGAAAATGTCCGCTGCGTCGCCCTCATTGACGATCTGACAAGTTATATCCCTGGCCGGGAACTTACCCAGGAGGAGCGCGATCGCTACGTGGTCGCGATAGCTGACATCTTCCGAGATTTCGGTGCGATCAAACCGGATGATCGTCCGGGTAAGAACTACATCTTCATCCGGGAAAGCGAGCTGCCGCCTGCGGTAGACGAGTTGGTGCAGCGGCTGAGGCAGAGTCGTGCGGGAGACGTCGATACGTTGCCCAATGGCGATGTGATCTTCTATCCATCTGAGAGTTTCATCGAAAGACTTGCACTTCTCTCTAACAACCGGAGACGAGAATTCCGCCGTCGAGGCGTCCTGGTCAAGCGACAGGGACGGCCCACCTGTCACGCCATGGAGGCCGCCAGCCACTTCCACCCGGCCAGCCGGGAGATGCAACACGTTATGATGCTGGACCGGTATTTCCAAAGCCAGCAGGATAAGACATACGCACTGGTGCGGGCGATGGAGATCGTTACTCAAGACCGATATCACAATCTGTTCTACGACAGTGAGCGACTCTCGCCCGAAGTTATCGTGTATGTCATCTGTGAATTGTTGGCCGAGCAGGCACGCCGACTCTTGGTATCTCACGACCGGGAGAGCAGTTGGGAACAGTTCGATTCGGATGAATACGTCACCCGCAATTATGGAACTCGTATTCTTCCAGAAGATCGCACTATCATCAATATCGTCACGGACCAGCTGGCCCAGCTGAATATTCCGTTCAAGGATGCGAAGCTGGTGGCAGATATCGGATCAGGCCCAAATCTGTATCCGGCGATGATCCTCGCACCTTACCTGACTGACGACGGGGCGATTGACCTGATCGAGTACAGCTCGTCGAATCGCTCGTATGTGCAGGCCACGATCGCGCAAACTCCAGAGGAGAGGAGTGGGGGGATATGGAATAAGTTCGAGGAGTTGATGATCGGTACCGCGGGTGACCAATATTTGGGCTGCCTTGAGCGAGTATGTGAACTTGGGAACTCCATGCTCGGCTCTGTGTTCGCCCTGCCCAAGAGTCGCTATGATATCGTGAGCTCATATTTTGTCACGGAATCCATAACCAGTTCCCGGCAAGAATTCTGGCTAGCGACCCGAAACTTGGCCACAACTGTCCGGCCGGGCGGGATAATCATCGCCGCTCACATGGTGGGTTCGCGAGGATACCAAGCTGGCGAGGGGACTCATTATCCCGCTGTAGAACTCTCCGTGGAGGAGATTGTTCAGGCGTACCGGGACGCCGGCCTGACATTCAGCCTCTCTGTCGTCGAACAGACGATGCTCAAAGCTCGAGACGGGTACCAGAAGATGATGGTGGTCATAGCCCAGCACGGAAACAACAAGTAATCCGTGAGCCTCAGTTATCGGTGGGGTGGCCCGCAAAGTGCTTGCAATGTCGCGGCGACCAGCTGCCGGCAATTGGAGCGGTCTCGTGGCGTGGTCGAGGGCCGCGAGCAGATGGATCTTGCGGCCTGCCGCCTTGGCCGCGCCGCCGGGTAGCCCCGGCACGTTGCCGTGCCGGGCCCCTCAGAACCGTGCGTGCCACTTGTCACGGCACACGGCTCAAGCAAGCCCCGATGGGCGGGTGGAACGTTTTCCTTGCGTGCGGAGTGTGGGCGCTGGGTCAGCGGTGTTCGGCGGAAGGTGTCGGTGCCGTCTCAGTGCCCAGTAGGTGGTGAGGTCGGGGTCGTCGGGTGACGCTGCCCCATCCACCATCTGGTGCCTCTTGATCGGCGTCCAGGCCAGCTTGGTCATGTAGGCGCCGGTTTCCCGGTCTCCGAAGACCCAGCGGTCGTTCCTGGCCGGATGGAACTTGCCGAGGTAGCGTTCGGTGATCCATGCCGGCGACTTGTTCTTGTGCCGATGCTTGGCCCACCTCGTCAACGTCCACCACAGGGTGTGGTCGATGGAGGCGAACGTCTGCTTGGACCCCGCTGTCCGGTGGTAGGCCGCCCAGCCGCGCAGGACCGGGTTGAGTTTCCCGATCACCGCAGGCGCGTTCGCTCCGTAAAGTCGGCATCCACGATCCAGGCCCGCTTGGGTCGCTTGCCCTTGCAGACCCCGAAGATCGCTTCGGTCGCATCATGGCACCCGCGGCCGGGCCGGAAGCCGTAGCCGCGCGGCTCGGGCTCCAGCGCGTTGAGGACCACCGCCTGGCAGGCGCGGTCCCACCCGAACAAGAAGGTCATCGGTGTCAGTTTCGCATGCCCGCGCGGTCCCGTCTCTGCTGGATGGCCTGGAGGGCCTGACCGATCCGCGCAGGACCCGGGGATGCTGGAAGCGTGAGAACTCCCATGATCCCGAACAGAAGGTCATCTTCGTTCCGGCGCGTGCTCGGTGAAATCGACGTTTCGTGTTCGCCGTGTCGCTCACGATCACGGGCGGCGGGCGGCGCCGTGGTGATCGGTACGGGCCGCCGCTCTCGCTTGAACTCGCGCATCGATGTCCCTTCGTTTCTCCCGGGATCCGCGAGGATCACGACCGGGGTTCGGAAATGCTTTCCGGGCGGCACGGCTCGGGAGCCACCAGAGGACTGTCCGTCGCGACCGCCCGTCGGCAAGGCGAAGTCGTCGCGCGTGCCGGCGAGTTCCATGGAACGAGGTGGTGGCCGCCCCCGCCCTTCTGCGGACAATTCGGAACATCAAGAGATGTCGCCCACAGGTGAGCGGCCGTTCGAGGTCTCCCTGCCGGAGAAGTGAGGAGCCACCATGGTGCCGGTCGCCTTGCTGGTCGTGATCGCCGCTTTCGTGTCGGCGGCCGGCTATTTCGTGGTACGGCTGCTCCTGAACGCGCGCCGTCGCCGGACCTTCCGGCGATTGCGGCTCGGCTTCGCGTCCGGCTGGGAGGTCCGCAGGCTGCTGAGCGCGCGGACCGTTCAGAGTAAGGCGGGCCTTGTCCGCCCGTCTTTCGCGAACCGGCCCAGGCGCGAGGTGAGGCCCGAGGACGTCGGCTTCTGCATCGGACGGGACATCAGGTCCCGCCGGAAGCTGTACGCGTCCGCCGACGAGTCGGTCGTCGTCGTCGCCGCCCCGCGGCAGGGCAAGGACGTGCACTTCGTCACGCCGTTCACCATCGACGCCCCGGGCCCGGTCATCGTCACGTCCACCCGGCGGGAGACGTTCGTCAACACCGCCATGGTGCGGGCGCAGCACGGCCGGGTGTACGTGTTCGACCCCTACGACTGGACGGGGTGGCCGCACCGGGTGCGCTGGCACTACCTGGAGGGATGCGAGGACGCGAACGTGGTCGGGATCAGATCCGGCGCGCTCGTCTGGGCCTGCGGCTTCAGGATGGAGAAGGAGGGGGGCCGGGTGGTCGCCGGAGTGACCACCATCGTCCGCTGCCTGCTGCACGCGGGCGCGGTCGGCGGTCTCACCATCCGGGAGGTGGTGCGCTGGGCCTACGAGGCCAACGCCGACGAGGCGGTGGACATCCTGCGCGAGGCCGAAAGCGAAGGCAGGGGCGCACCGGGTTATGCGGCGCAGCTGGAGTTCAACAGGCGGGACGAGCGTCTCTGGTCCGGCGTGATGCAGGTCATGAGCTGCTTCTCGATCCCGCGGGTCCTCGACGATCTCTCGCCGCCTCCCGGTGAGAGGTTGGACTTCAACGAGTTCCTCAAGGGCCGCAACACCATGTACTTCATCACCAAGCAGCACAACGAGCACGGGAGCATCGCGCCGGTCGTCGCCGACATGGTCGAGGAGTTCTTCGCGCTGGCCCGGCGTGCGGCGAGGATCCAGTCGACCGGCCGCCTCGACCCGCCCCTGACCTTCGAGCTGAACCAGGTGACGGACATCTGCCCGCTGCCCGAGCTGCCCACGTACGTGGGGGACTCCGGCGGCTACGGCATCGGCGTGCACACCTACCTGACCTCGATGGCGGACGCGCGCGCCGAATGGGGACCGCGGGCCGCCGAGCTGTGGGACAACTCCACGTTCCGTGTCATCGCCGGTGGTGGCGGCAGCGCCGCGGATCTCGCCGAGCTCTCCGAGCTGGTGGGCGGGCAAGGAGGGAGGCCGGCACTGCACCCCGAGGAGATCCGGACCCTGTCCTTCGGGCGAGCCGCCCTCGTCGCGGGCACGGCCCGTCCCGTCGAGATGTGGCTCACCCCGTGGTGGAAGCGGGCGGACCGGGACGACATCCTCGCGGGCAGGCACGCGGTCGAGGAGATGATCCGGAGACGCGCCGCGGACCGGTGGCCGGCCGCCCGCACCGCTCCCATCGCGATCACGCCGGACGAGGAGGACCCGACGCCCGTCTGGTGACCCGGCGGCGCCGGCGGGCGCGGCGCCCCGACCGGGTGCCTGCGTTCACTTCTCGGTTGAGCGCCGCTTAAAGTCGGTGTGAAGGGTTAATGACTGGACGTCCCCGGCCGGGCCTCGGCAGACTCGTCGCCCCAGGTAGCGGGACGTAACGGCAGGACGAGCAGAGGGAGCGGCATGAGGATCGGGATCGTCGGGGCCACCGGCCAGGTCGGGGGCGTGATGCGCCGCATGCTGGCGGAACGCGGATTCCCCGTGGACGAGCTGCGGCTGTTCGCCTCGGCCCGTTCGGCCGGGCGGAAGCTGCCCTGGGGCGACACCGAGATCACCGTCGAGGACGCGGCGGCCGCCGACTACGCGGGCCTCGACATCGTGCTGTTCTCCGCGGGGAAGGGCTCGTCGAAGGAGCTGGCGCCGAAGGTCGCCGCGGCGGGCGCGGTCGTGATCGACAACTCGTCCGCCTGGCGGATGGACCCGGACGTCCCGCTGGTGGTGGCCGAGGTCAACCCGCACGCGGCGACGGACCGCCCGAAGGGGATCATCGCGAACCCGAACTGCACGACGATGGCGGCGATGCCGGTGCTGCGGCCGCTGCACGCCGAGGCGGGGCTGGCCGCGCTGGTCGTCTCGACCTACCAGGCGGTGTCGGGCAGCGGCCTCGCGGGCGTGTCGGAGCTGCACGAGCAGGCGCGCAAGGTCGTCGAGAACGCCGACCGGCTCACCCACGACGGCTCGGCGGTGGAGTTCCCCGACCCGCAGGTGTACGTGCGGCCGATCGCGTTCAACGTGCTGCCGATGGCCGGCTCGATCGTGGACGACGGGCTCGCCGAGACCGACGAGGAGCAGAAGCTCCGCAACGAGAGCCGCAAGATCCTGGAGATCCCGGACCTGAAGGTGTCGGGGACCTGCGTGCGGGTGCCGGTGTTCACCGGGCACTCGCTGCAGATCAACGCGCGGTTCGAGCGTCCGATCGGGCCGGAGCGGGCCAGCGAGCTGCTGTCCGGCGCGCCCGGCGTGGTGCTGGCGGACGTGCCGACGCCGCTGCAGGCCGCCGGGCAGGACCCGACCTACGTCGGCCGGATCCGCCGCGACGAGACCGTGGAGAACGGGCTGGCGCTGTTCTGCTCAGGCGACAACCTGCGCAAGGGCGCCGCGCTGAACGCCGTCCAGATCGCGGAGCTGGTCGCCGCAGAGTAGCCACAAATCCCGCATTCCGGGCAAACTGAACCGATCACGTGGCGGCCCCGTCTGATGGGCCGGCACGTGATCGGTTCTTGGGGGAGTCCGGATGAGGCGTTCGGCGATCGTGACGGCGGGAACGGCGGCGGGGGCGCTGCTGCTGGCCGGCTGCGGGGGCGGCGGTGGCGGCGGGGACGTCAAGGGCGCCGGGACGGCCGAGGTGTCGGCGCCCGCGATCGGCGCGACCAGCACCCCGAACCTCGGCGGTGGCGGCGGCCGGCCGCCCGCGCCGCGCAGGCCCGGCGCGCAGAACCGGCCGGCGACCCTCGGCCCCCTCGGCTACGGGCCGCTCCGGCTCGGGATGACGGCCCGGCAGCTGCGCGGCAGCGGCCTGCTCATCGGGAAGGTGCGCGCGGGCGCGACCGGCTGCTCCGGGTACGACCTGCGGACGCACCGCACGCCGAAGGGCTCGGCCGGCGTCTACTACTCCCCGCGCCTCGGCATCGCGACGATCTTCGCGGTCGGGGGCATGCGTACCCCGCAGGGCATCGGCGTCGGCTCCACGCTGGCGCAGGTCCAGCACGCCTACCCGAGGGTGGCGCGCGGCGTGAACGGCTCGTCCGCCCCCGTCCCCGGCAACCCGAAGGCCGTCTACAGCCTGCTGCTGTCGGGCGGCCGCGTCACGTCCCTCGCGCTGGACCTCGCCGGCCAGGACTGCCACAACTGACCGGCGTCCCCGGCCGCGCGGGACGGGCGGCTAGCCCGCGCGGCGGCCCCTGACCTCCAGGGAGTCGAGGAGCGCCGCGGTGGAGCGGGCGATCTCCTCCACGGCGCGGTCGAACGCCTCGGCGTTGTGGGCCGCGGGGGCGCGGAACCCGGAGATCTTGCGGACGTACTGGAGCGCGGCCGCCCGGACGTCCTCGTCGGTCACGTCCTCGCTGAACGGCGGGCGGAGCGTCTTGATACTGCGGCACATGCGTCCATTGTGACCCGCGCCACCGACAGAACCGCACCCCTGACGGCACGGGACGGCGCCCGGCGGCCCGGGGGGCTTTCGGGGCCCCGGCGCCCAGCAGAGGTGGGGCGCCGGGGCCCGGCGGGGGGCGGGTCCGCGGGGCGGCGGCGCGCGGGACGGGCCGAGATCCCGTCCCGCGCGCCCGCCGGCGGCCGGCCCGGCGCGGCCGGGCGGCCACCGGATGCGGCGGCGCGGATACGGCCGGGCGGGGACGGCCGCATCCGCGAGCGTCCGTCGTCGAAGGCGTCGCGCGGGGGTGTGCGGACGTTCTCGGTGGACTGCCCAAAGGTTCGCCGGACGGGTGGCCGGTGTCAACGAATCCATGGGCCACTGGATTTTCAATCCCGGTCAACGGCCCCTCTGAAAACACTGAAAAGCCCGCCCGACCAGCACGAACGGCGTGCCCCCCGGTGGGGTGGGCACGCCGTTCGTGCTGGTCGGGACGTCAGGGCGCGATGCGCCGGCAGAGCCAGGCGAGCGCGAGCGGGTAGCGGTAGTCGATGCCGCCGTGGCCCGCGTCGAACAGCTCGAAGTGGATCGCGTCCGAGGACACCCCGGCGTCCAGCAGCGCGCGGTGGAACGCCTCGGCGCCGATGTCCAGGAACCATTCGTCGCGGGTGCCGCCGTCGATCCAGATCGCCCGCTGGGAGCGCATCGCGGCGGCGTGGCCGGGCACCATCCGGACGGGGTCCCAGGCGAGCCAGCGGTCCCAGACGTCCGGGCGCAGGACGCCCGTCACCGGGTCGAACGGCAGCTCCGGCGTGCCGTCGGGCAGGGCGGAGTAGCAGACGGCCATGCCGAGGACGTTCAGCAGCTCCATGTCCTCGGGCTTGGTGAACGAGACCCGCGCGTTGAAGTCGTCCCACCAGCGCATGATGTCGCCGCCGTACTTGCGCAGGTGGCGCACGCACTTGGGGAACTCGGGCAGGTAGCAGTACTCGAACAGGGCGTCCCCGGCGTGGGTGGCGAGCGCGCCGAACAGGTCCGGGCGCAGCATCGGCGTGATCATCGCGCCGTAGCCGCCGCTGGACTTGCCGCTGATCGCCCGGTGCTCCGGCGCGTCGAGGGTCCGGTAGCGGGCGTCCACCCACGGGACGACCTCGTCGCAGATGTACGAGTGGTACCTGCCGGTGCCGGGGGAGTCGACGTACTGGCTGCCGCCGTGCGCCGTCCACGCGTCGACGAACACCACGATCGCGGGCGGGGCCTCGCCGGAGGCGAACACGGCGTCGGCGGTCTCGGGGAACGGCTGCCGGTACGGCATCCGGTTCCGCCAGATCCCGACGTGCCCGGTGAACCCGGTGATCACGTACACGGACGGGTAGCGGCGGTCCGGCTCGTCGTCGTAGCCCGGCGGGACGTACACCAGCAGCGGGCGTTCGTGCGGGTCCTTCAGCGGGTTGCCGCGCAGCAGCTCGCTGCTGACGACGTGCTCCTCAAGGCGTCCGGCGAAGTCGGCGGACCACGGCAGCATGCGCACTCCCTCGTGTCACGGGCCACTCGATCATCCCGACGCTAACCCAGGCCCTAGGGTCGCGGATACCGTCCGGTCATGTGCCGGACCGGCCGGACGGGGCATGTGTCACGAAAGGCGTCCCGATCCGGTCCCCATGATGATCGATCGTGACGGAAGGAGAGACAGATGCCGGAGAACGCCGCCCGGTTGCGCGACCTGCACCGCCCCGGCGATCCGCTGCTGCTGCCGAACGTGTGGGACGCGGCGAGCGCCGAGATCGTCCAGGAGGCGGGGTTCCCCGCCCTCGCCACCGCGAGCGCGGCGATCTGCGCGATGCTGGGCTACCCCGACCACGAGGGCGCGCCGGCGGACGAGATGTTCGCCGCGGCCGGGCGGGTGATCCGGGCCGCGTCCGTCCCGGTGACGGTGGACGCCGAGGCCGGGTACGGGCTGCCGCCGGAGGAGCTGGTGGAGCGCCTGCTCGCGATCGGCGCCGCGGGCTGCAACCTGGAGGACACCTACGCCGGGAAGCTGGCCGAGCCGGAGAAGCAGGCCGAGTACCTGGCCGCGGTCCGCGCCGCGGCGGGCGACGCCCTGGTGATCAACGCGCGGGCCGACACGTTCGTCGGCGGGGTCGCGGACCCGGTGGACGCCGCGATCGCCCGCGGGCGGCTCTACATCGAGGCGGGCGCGGACTGCGTCTACCCGATCACCGCGCCGCCGGACACGGTGAGGGCGCTGGTCGAGGGCATTCCGGGGCCGGTGAACGTGAACGTCTTCCCGGGAGGGTCGCTCGCCGAGGTGGCGGAGGCCGGGGCCGCGCGCGTGTCGTTCGGGCCGGTGCCGTACATGCGGGCGCTGGACGCGCTCAAGGAGTTCTCGGGGCGCGTGCTGCGGAAGGAGGATCCGTACGCCTGACCGGGCGGGGGCGTCCGGTTCGCCGGGCGCCCTTGCAAGTGCTTGCTTACAGATGGCACAGTGATACGGAATTCGCTTCTCTGTACCAGGAGTGAGGGCCGGATGACCGCGACCGCCACGTCCACGGAGCGTCCCCCGACGATAGTCCTCGACGCGATATCCGGCATGGCCCTGTCCGCCGCCGCCGCGAACGTCGTCATGCAGCTGTCGCGCCTGCCGGTCGGGCACGGCGTCGCCGAGAGCACCGTGGAGAGCGGCCGCGTCGACAAGCACCCGGTCAAGCGCGGGCGCACCACCCTCAGCTACATCGCCGTCGCGATGCTCGGCGACGAGGACGAGCGCCTCGCCATGCGCCGCGAGGTCAACCGCGCCCACAAGCACGTCCGCGCGAAGGAGCCCGTCCCGTACAACGCCTTCGACCGCGACCTCCAGCTCTGGGTCGCCGCGTGCCTCTACTGGGGCACCGAGATGATCTACACGATGCTCTACGGCGACCCGGGCCCCGAGCAGCTCGACGCGCTGTACCGGCACGGCGCCCGCTTCGGCACCACCCTCCAGATGACCGAGGACATGTGGCCCGCCGACCGCGCCGCCTTCGAGGAGTACTGGACGGAGTCCCTCGGGCGGATCGAGATGGACGACGTCACCCGCGGCTACCTCCGCGACCTCACCGACCTGCGGTTCCTGCCCGCCCCCGTGCACTGGACGCTCGGCCGGCTGCACCGCTTCCTCACCCTCGGGTTCCTGCCGGCCCCCTTCCGCGACGAGCTCGGCTACCCCTGGACGCCGCGCGACCAGGCCCGCTTCGACCGCTTCGCCCGGCTGATGGCGGCCACGAACCGCGCCATGCCCCGGCCCCTCCGCGCGTTCCCCTTCAACGTCTACCTGTGGGACGTCCGCCGCCGCATCCGGAGGAACCGCCCGATCGTCTGACGCCCGGCCCGCGGCCGCGTCACGTCCAGGTGCGGTCGAGGAAGTCCGCGACGAGCGGGGCGATCTCCGGCAGGTGGTCCTCGAGCGCGAAGTGCCCGGTGTCGAGGACGTGGAGCTCGGCGTCCGGGAGATCGCGCAGGTAGGCCCGCGCGCCGGGCTCGGTGAAGAAGGGGTCGCCGCGGCCCCAGACGATCAGCGCCGGCGGGGTGTGCTCGCGCAGCCACGCCTGCCAGGCGCCGTAGCGCTCCACGTTCGCGTGGTAGTCGAACGCCAGCGCGACCTGGGCCTCCTTGCGTCCGGGCAGGTCGAGGAAGTGCTGGTCGAGCGTCCAGCCGTCGGGCGCGATCGCCTCGGCGTCGGCGACGCCCGCCTCGTACTGGCCGCGCGTCCCCTCCGGCGTCAGCAGGGCGCGGATCGTCTCCTCGGCGCCGTCCCGGCCGGGACGCAGCGCGATGAAGTCGCGCGCCGCGTCCGACAGGCCCTCGGCGTAGGCGTTGCCGTTCTGGACGATCAGGCCCGCGATCCACTCCGGGCGGCGCTCGGCGAGCCGGAAGCCGACCGGCGCGCCGAAGTCGAAGACGTACATGGCGAACCGGGACAGCCCGAGCCGCTCGACGAAGCCCTCGGTGACGTCGGCGAGCCGGTCGAAGGAGTACGCGAAGCCGTCCGGGACCCGGGTGTGCCCGAAGCCGGGGTAGTCGGGGGCGATCAGCCGGTACCGGGCGCCGAGGACGTCGATCAGCCGCCGGAACTGGTGCGACGCGGACGGGAACCCGTGCAGGAGCAGCAGCACGGGCGCGTCGGCGCGCTCGGGCACCGACTCCCGGTAGAAGACGCGGACGCCGTCGACGTCCAGGAACCGGTGAACCGTCCGCGCGACCGTGGGAACCGCCATGTCTAACGCCTCTCTCCGCTGAAGATGCGTTAGTTATAGCCCGGGGCGACCTAACGCGTCAATCACGGGATGTAGCATTAGCCTCATGAGCGACGTCGTCCCGCTGACCGGCGAACCCCTCGCCCTCGACCTCGTCAACACCCGCACCGCGGCCGGCGACCTGCTCGCCACCCCCGATGACCTGCGCGCTTGGCTGGACCTCGAAGCCGCCCGGCTCCCGGACGCCGACTCTCTTGACATACACGATGTACGTGCCGTGCATGCCGTACGTGAGCACGTCGCCAACGCCGTCGAACGCGCCCGCCACGGCGAGCGCCCCGCCGCCGCCGACCTGGCCGCGCTCAACGACGCCCAGCGCGCCGCACCCGCCATCACCGAGCTGACCTGGGACGGCTCGGCCGTCACGGCCGCGCGCCGCCGGACCGGCCCGCCCGGCACGCGGCTCGCCGGGTGGCTCGCCGAGGCCGCCGCCGGCCTCCTCGCGGACCCGTCCGTCACGAAGATCCGGCAGTGCGAGGCCGACGACTGCGTCCTGCTGTTCCTGCCCGCCCACCCGCGCCGCCGCTGGTGCTCCGCCGCCCGCTGCGGCAACCGCGTCCGCGTCGCCCGCCACTACCAGCGCCACAAGCCCGCCTGACGGGCCCCGCGTCAGCGGTGGGTCAGGACGTTGATCACGCGTCCGTCGGGGTCGCGGACGAAGAACCGCCGCACGCCCCACTCCTCGTCCTGCAGCGGATGCACGATCTCCGCGCCCCGCGCCCGCATGGCCTCGTACGCCGCGTCGACGTCGTCCACCTCCACGCTGATGTCCGGATTGACCGGCGCCGTCTTGTCCGCGGACATGAAGCTGATCTGCGCCCCGGGGACCTCCAGGGACGCGAGCGTCATGATCCACCCGTGGTCCATGACCTCCTCGAACCCGAGCAGGCCGTAGAACGCGCGGTTCTCCCCGGCGGCTTCGGAGTGGACGTTGGGCACGACGCGGCGAACGGACATGTGAGCGGCTCCTCGAAGTTCGGTCTGTGCCTCGACGCTATGCGCCCGGGCCGCGCGGGTCTTGGACGAATGGGAGGCGGCGTCAGCCGTACCGTCGGCGGCGGACAGCGTACGCCGCTGTCACCGCGGCCAGGAGCGGCCCCCAGGCGACCAGCGGCAGATAGCACGCGTAGAGGATGGCGGCCTTCGCGCCGTGCGGCATCTCCGGATCGGTGTCCGCGAAACCGAAGACGAGCGGCGTCCACAGGCAGACCAGCGCGACCGAGCCGAGCGACGCCGGGACGATCGCGGCGAGCGGGCGGATCCGCCGGCCGCGCAGGAACGGCACCCAGCGCGGCCAGACCTCGCCCCACGGCCGGACGAGCCCGAGGCCGAGGAACGCGATCGCCTCGGACAGCGCCGTCAGCGCGATCACGTACGGCAGCACGAACCAGGGCCCGTTCGCCGGGTCCTGCGACCCGGTGAAGCCCGCAGGCAGGCCGAGCCCGAACAGGATCCGCCAGATCCCGGACGGGAGCGCGCACCACATCGTCGCCTGCGCCGCCCGGTCCGCCCAGCGCGGCACCGGCCCCCGCGTCCCGGCGCCGGTCATCGGACGGCCCCGAGCGCGTGCGCGGCCGGCTCACCGGACCCGGTGGCCAGCATCGCCCCCGCGATGAGGGCGACGAGCACCGCGATCACCGCGGCCTTGATCGTGAACTTCCGGGACACCGCTTCCTCCTGTCTGGCGATGCCCCCACGCTCCCGCCCGCACCGTCCCGCCCGCCTCCCCCGCGCGGGCCATCCCCATCCCCCGCGAGACATAAGGTGCGGTGCGCGCTAGGCGTCGACCTGATCGGGTTACGTGCGCGCACGTCTGGGACCTGGCCTACGGCGGCCTCCATGCCTACGCGTTCGCCCCACCCCTGCTTCACGGCCCTGGTCGTCCTGGACCCGCTTGTGGCCGTACTGGTCGCCCGCGCGCGCCCTGCGGGCGTCACGCTCGCAGCCGCGGTGATGGCGGCCGACGCCACCGCCAACTGGATCGCCGACTGGCCGCTCCTGCGCGACGACCCGACCTGGCTCTGGGTTCGTCATCACCACGACGCTCCCGCTCCACCGAGCCCTCGCCTGACGGGCCGGATGTCCATGCGGGCCGATGATGGGGACATGCCTCCCAGCTCCCGCGCCGAGTCGTTCGACAGGGCCGCCGCTCAGTACGCGGCCAGCCGCCCTTCCTACCCGCCCCTGCTCTTCGACGCCGTCGAGGAACTCGCGAACCGCCGCCTGGCCGGTGCCCGGGTCGCCGACGTCGGTGCGGGCACCGGGATCGCCACCGCGCTGTTGCGCGGCAGGGACGCCCGCGTCATCGCCGTCGAACCCGGTGAGGCCATGGCCGCCGAGTGCCGCAGGGCCCTCCCGGACGTGCCGGTCGTACGCGGCGACGGCAACGCCCTCCCGCTGGCCGACGACTCACAGGACCTCATCACCTACGCGCAGTCCTGGCAGTGGACCGACCCGGCCCGCTCCGTCCCCGAGGCACTGCGCGTCCTGCGCGGAGACGGCGCAATGGCGATCTGGTGGAACACCACGGCCTTCGATGTGCCGTGGATCCGTGCGCAGCACGAGCGCATCGCGCGGCACTGCGGGACAAAACCGATGCCGCCCGTCCGCCCAGACGACGGCGAGGCCACCCGGCAGGCGGGCCTAACGGGCCTACGCGTCGCACGCCGTCAGCTGCGCTGGACCCGCGTGGTCTCCCTCGACACACACCTTGCCAACATCACCAGCCGCTCAGCCTTCCTGGTCCTCAGCGAGCCCCGCCGACGTGCCTTCGTCACCGACGAACGCCGTCGGCTGCACGAGGCACACCCGGACGACACGATCGAGGAGGCCTACCTCGTCGACCTGCTGGTGGCCACCCGTCCATAGCCCTGCGGCCTAGGGCCTGTTTTGCGGATCTGGATCTTTGGGTTGTGGCTGGATGGTGGCCATGGTGCGGCGACACGAGTTGACCGATGCGGCCTGGGCGCGGATCGAGCCGTTGCTGCCGGTCGCGTCCGGGCCTGGTGGGCGGTGGCGTGACCACCGGCAGGTGATCAATGGGATCTTGTGGAAGATCCGGACCGGCGCGGACTGGCGGGACGTGCCCGAACGCTATGGGCCGTGGCAGACGCTCTACCAGCGGTTCCGCCGCTGGAGTAGGGACGGGACCTGGGACCGGCTATTGGCCCACGTCCAGGTGCACGACGATGCGGTCGGGGTGGTGGACTGGTCGGTGGTGTGCGTGGACTCCACCATCGTGCGGGCCCACCAGCACGCCGCCGGCGCCCCCAAAAAGGGGAACAGCCGGGGACGAACCCGGCATCACAGCAGGCGCTCGGGCGGTCCCGCGGCGGATTGACCAGCAAGATCCACCTGGCCTGCGACGGCCGTGGCCTGCCGCTGGCGTTCACCGTGACCGCCGGCAACATCAACGACTGCACCCGGCTGATCGAGGTCGTCGAAGCCATCGCGATCCGGCGCGCCGGGCCGGGCCGTCCGCGGACCCGGCCCGGGCACCTGATCGCCGACAAGGGCTACTCCACTCGCATCATCCGCGACTATCTGCGACGCCGGCGCATCCCGCACACCATCCCCGAACGCAGCGATCAGGTGGCCGCCCGGGCACGGCGGGGCCATCGCCGCTGCGGATTCGACCGTGACCGCTACCGGCGCCGCAACGTCGTCGAACGCTGCTTCAACCAGCTCAAACGCTTCCGCGGCCTGGCCACCCGCTACGAGAAGCTCGCCGCCCACTACCGCGCCGTCGTCACCATCGCCAGCCTCGTCCTCTGGCTCAACCACGATCCACAAAACAGGCCCTAGCGCAGGGCCATGGACGGGTGTGGCTTATGCGGCCCAGTCGAGGGCGGGGTCGTCGGGTGGGCCGATGCTGCCCGGTGGCCCGGCCCCCCTCGTGCCTCGCGCGTCGGCTGGTGGGAGTAGCCGGTAGACGTATCGCCCGTCTCGATCCTTGGTGATCTGGATCTGGCCGGGGTTGGTGTGTTTGAACCGGTTGTGCCATCCGCAGGCGAGTGCGAGTTGATCGATGTCGGTGGGCGATCGTCCGAGTGCCCAGCCGTGGACGTGGTCGACCTCGCACAGTGTCCCGGGGACCTCGCAGCCCCGCACCGCGCAGGAGGGGTAGAGCGTCTCCAGGACTTGCCGCTGTGCTGCGGAGGCGAACCGTTCCCGATGTCCGAGGTAGAGCGGGGTGTTTCCGCGCCCAAGGAGCAGGGGCGATACCCCGGCGGCCAGGGCGATGCGGCGGGCTTGGGCGGCGGGGATGGGGGTGCCGTCGGTGAGGCGGGCCGGGGCGTTGCCTCCGGTGAGGGTGTCCAGGTCGCAGATCACGGTGACCTTGGAAGCCTTGTGCCCGCCGGACAGGACGCTGGACAGTGCCGCTGCGGTGCGTTCGGGAAGGTCGCGGCGGTCATCAGGCCCGGCCGGCTTGGCCAGCGGAGCGAGCGTGCCGTCCCAGATCGCGGCGTCTTCGGGGTTCAGCCAACCTTTGACGTACCGGCCGCCGTCGAGCGAGCGGGTGGTGGTGAGCCACGATTCGTCGTAGCCGCGTTTGGTGTCCTGGTCGGGGGCGTCTTCGGTGTCGTCGCGGTCGGCGATGAGGTCACGGATGCGGCGCCCGAACGCGGCGACCTTCCCGGCGGAGAACCCCTGGTCGATGAAACCGAGCAGGGTCGCCTCCGCCTCGGCGCAGTCGTGGTCGTCCAGGCGCGAGACCGAGTCGGCGACCGTGACGGCGTAACCGTAGGACAGCTCCCCGGCTGCGAGTTGCTCGGCCACCTGCGGGAGGCGACGCCGCTGCCGGGCAAGGGTGAGGCGCTCCTTCACCCGGTTGTCGCGCATGCCGAGCCGGGATCGCAGCCATGCTTGGGTGGAGGGATATCCCCACCGGGCCTGTTCTTTGGTGGCGTCGACTCGGCCGATGAAAGCGGCGAGGGCGCTTTCCTGCTTATCGGAGGCGGCCACGAGGGTTTCGGTGAGTTCCAGGCAGGCGGCAGCTGATTCGGGGGCTTCTCGCGAGGCGAGTTCAGTGGCGATGGTTGAGAGCGCGTTCACCAGTTCCATGGTGGACGCGGCCTCAAGCTCGACCGTCACTGATTGCATACGTAAATGGTACCCTGTGTGACCAGCATTTATGGCTGTTCACGGCACATTCCGTTCGGTATTTTTCGGCGGGAAAGGCAAGCGGGCTCTTTGGCGCACCCCCGGAGGGCTTGGTTCCTGACGGAAGGGGGTGGTGGGGTGGCGCGGCCCGGGGCGGGGCAGGCGGAGCCTGCCCCTAACGCTGCCTCAGGGGCCGCAGAGGCTCCAAAGTCAAGGGTGGACGAAGTCCATCGCGAAGCGACGCCGAAGGCGCCCTTGACTTTGGAGGGGCGGCCCCGTACGCCAGCGCCACCCCACCACCCGAACACCCCTTACAGCAATCTAGGATGATCTATTCTGCTTTCGATCGAAGACCCCTGCCGAGGTGGCGAAAGCCCTTGTGGGGGATAACTCGTAGACTCGTCACTTCAACACTCGGAGTGCCACCACATCCGTCCGGGACCGGACTCTCATTGCGCCCAGCGCTCTTCTGATTCGGCCAGCTGATGCCTGTCCGGACGTGACTGATCTCCCCAATTCATATAACGACGGCCGCGACGGTCACGACGGCCAGGGGGCTTCCGGGGCGCCCGGACGGTAGGTGGCGCCCCGGAGGTGCGGTCAACGGCGTGCGGTGATGCGGGTGGGGAGGGACACGAAGCCGCGGTCGTTGGAGGAGTGCACCCGCTCGGCGCCCGACTCGTCGATCTCGTAGTCGGCGACGACGGCGGTGACCTCCTGCAAGGCGATGCGGGCTTCCAGGCGCCCGAGGTTCGCGCCGAGGCAGTGGTGCCGGCCGTTGCCGAAGGCGAGCGACGCGCCCGTGTCGCGGTCGAGGTCGAAGCGGTCCGGGTCCGGGAAGACGGACGGGTCGCGGTTAGCGGCGCCGGTGAGGAGGAGCACCTTCGCGTCGGCGGGGATCGTGACGCCGTGCAGCGTGATGTCCTCGGTGGCGGTGCGGGCGAGGACCTGCGAGGTCGGCTCCCAGCGGAGGGTCTCCTCGATCCAGTCGTCGATGCGGCCGCCGAGGGCCCTGGCGCGCTCCTCGGGGTGCAGCCAGGCGGCGTGCCACGCGTTGCCGAGCGTCAGCATCGTGGTCTCGATGCCCGCGCCGACGAGCAGGATCAGCACGCCGACGATCTCCTCGGGGGTGAGGCGGTCGTCGCCGTCCGCGGCGTCGAGCAGGCCCGACAGCAGGTCGCCGCGGCGCTCCTTGGACCGCTCGATCGTCAGGTCGGTGTAGTAGCCGACGAGGGCGCCGATGGCCTGCAGGGCCTCGGGCGGCAGGTCGTCGCCCTCCTCGCCGCGGTACATGATCGCCATGCCGAGGTCGCGGACCATGCCGCGGTCGGCCTCCGGGACGCCGACCAGTTCGGAGATGACGTCGGTCGGGAAGCGGCCGGCGAAGTCGGTCATCAGGTCGAAGGTGTCGCCGTCGAGGTGCGGCAGGACGCACTCGCGGGCGATCTCGCGGATGCGGGGCTCCAGCTCCTGGACGCGGCGCTGGGTGAAGGCGCGCGACACCAGGCCGCGCATCCGGGTGTGCTTGGGCGGGTCCATGGCGACGAACGAGAAGAACTTCTCCGCCTCCGGCCCCCAGAACGCCGGTTCGATGCGCAGGCCGTTCCGGCTGGAGAACCGCGCTGAGTCGCGGAGTGCGGACAGAACGTCGCCGTGCCGGGACAGCGCCCAGAAGTCGTCCGTTTCGCTGCGATAGACCGGTGACTTTTCGCGCAGTTCCGCGTACACCGGGTAGGGGTTTTCCTGAATCGCGAAGTCGAACGGGCTGTAGAAAAGATCCACCATGTGCCTTCCCGGGTAGGCGATGCGCGTGGACCGATCCTGCCACGCATAATGGTGTCCTGCCATTTCACTTCCGTCGCGGTTTCGCGGCGGGCGACGAAGCGAGGCCGCGTGGACGCTGAGCAGGTTCCGCCGGGGATCGATCCGACGAAGGCGCACCCCTCGCGCAGGTACAACTACTGGCTCGGCGGCAAGGACAATTTCGCGGTCGACCGGGAATCGGCGGAGATGGTGGCGTCGGCGTTTCCGACGGTCGGCCTCGCGGCCCGGGAGAATCGTGCCTTCATGCGCCGGGTGGTCGGTCATCTGGCGGGCGAGGCGGGGATCGGGCAGTTCCTGGACATCGGCACCGGGCTGCCGTCCGCGGGCAACGTGCACGAGATCGCGCAGGGCATCGACCCGGCGGCGCGGATCGTCTACGTGGACAACGACCCGATCGTCCTGGTGCACGCCCGCGCGCTGCTGACGAGCGAGCCGCAGGGGCGGACCGCCTACATCGACGCCGACCTGCGCGAACCGGAGAAGATCCTCGCCAACCGCGACCTGCGGCGGACCCTGGACCTGTCCCGGCCGGTCGCGCTGATGCTGGTGGCGACGATGCACTTCATCACCGATGACCACGACCCGTACGGGATCGTCCGGACGCTGCTCGGCGCGCTGCCGTCCGGCAGCCATCTGGTGATGACGCACGCCACCGGCGACTACCTGACGCCCGAGGAGTACGCCGCGAACGTGGAGGCGAACGAGCGGAGCGGGGTGCCGTTCCGGCTGCGCAGCCACGACGAGTTCGCGCGCTTCTTCGATGGCCTGGAGTTGCTGCCGCCGGGCGTCGGGTCTGTGGTGGAGTGGCGTCCGGAGGAGCCGGTGGAGGACCGGCCGGCGGTCGATGACGTGTCGATGCTGTGCGCGGTCGCCCGCGTGCCCTGATCGGCCGCTTGCGTGCCCCGAGCCGTCGCCCGCGTGCCCTGATCGGCCGTTCGCGTGCCCTGATCGGTCGTTCGCGTGCCCTGAGCCGTGGCCCGTGTGCCGTGCCCTGATCAGCCGTCGAGGACGGACCGGATCGTGTACCGGGCGTTGGCCGAGATGATCGGGTTCGTGCAGCGGTAGTACGGCAGCTGGATCACGGCCATGGAGAGCGCCCGGCCGCGTCCGCGCAGCCAGGTCGCGTCGTCGGCGTCCACCGCGTCGCGGAAGGCGGCCCGCGCATCCGCCGGCAGGAGGTTCCAGGCGGGGATCAGATCGCAGGCGGGGTCGCCGATGCCGCAGGTGGCGAAGTCGAGGACGCCGGAGAGGCGTCCGGCGCCGTCCACCAGCAGGTTGCCCGGCATGAGGTCGGAGTGCAGCCAGCGGGGCGCCCCGGCCCAGCCGGGCGCCCGGAGCGATTCGTCCCAGGACGCCAGGATCGCGGCGGCGTCGAAGGGCTCGTCGGTGCGGCGCAGTTCGGCGACCGCCGCGCGCGTCGCCGCGTCGACGGAGGCCAGCGGGCCGCTGCGGTACGCGGGCGGGCCGCCGGGGACGCCGATCTCGCGGAAGGCGAGGACGAAGGCGGCGAGGTCGCGGGCGAGTTCCGGGCCCGCCCTGCCTTCGGCCGGGGTGGCGCCGTCGAGCCACCGGTGCACCGCCCACGGCCATGGGAAGCCTTCGGCGGGGCCGCCCGTCCCGGCGACGGCCGGGATCGCGACGGGTAGGCCCGGCGCGAGTTCCGGGAGCCACCGCGTCTCGTGGTCCAGTGCCCGCACCCCGCCCGCCGTCAGCGGCAGCCGGACGGACAGCGCGGAGCCGAGCCGGTAGACGGCGTTGACGGTCCCGCCGGACGCGACCCGCTCGACGGGCAGCCCGGACCACTCCGGGAACCGGCCGCGCACGAGCCGCCGGACGAGGCCGGCGTCGGTGTCGATTTCGCCGGCGTGCATCTTCGCCATCGCGCCAGCAGACCCGACGCCGGGCCGGGAGGTCAACCGGGATCAGGTGAGGGGCAGGACGCGGCGGGCCTCGGCGTGGGCGTGGTCGTGGATCTCGAGGGCGGCGGCGAGCGCGGCGTCCAGCTCCTCCAGGGTGCGTTCGACCAGGTCGAGGGCGTCGCGGGCGCGTTGCAGGCCGGACGACTCGACGAGGGAGCCGCGGGCGATGCCGTCCAGCAGGGCGCGGTCGGCGTCGCGGTAGCGGGCGAGCGCGGGCATCAGCCGGTCCGCGTCGGCCCGCAGGGCGGTGAACCCGTCGGCGGCGGCGGCCAGCTCGGCGGTCCGGGACTCCACGGCGGCGCGCTCCTCGGCGAGGCGGTGCCGCGCGGCGGCGAGGTCGGCGTCCGCGGCGGCCGCCTCCTCGACGGCCTCCCGGACCCGCTCGTCCAGCCGGTCGAGCTGCGCGCGGGTGAGGCGGAGCAGGCCGGTGGCGGACGCGTCGAGCGCGTCCTCGGCGTCGCGCGCCGCGTTCAGCTCCGGCCGGCGATCGTCGAAGGCGTCGCGCTGCGCCCGGAGCGCGTCGAGGTCGGCGCGCAGGCCGTCGAGGCGGTGGAGTTCGGCGAGCTCGGCGCGGACGGCGGCGTGCTCCCCGGCGGTCGCCCTCATCGCCTCGACGGCGGGGCGCAGCTCGGCGAGGCGGCGGCGGTCGGCGGCGAGGTCCGCGCGCATCCGGGCGAGCTCGGCGGTGGTCTCCTCGAAGTGCGCGACGAGGTCGCGGCCGAGGTCGCCGCCGCGGGCGAGGGCGGGCAGCGTCTCCAGCAGCTCCGGCAGGTCGTGCAGCGCCTCGTCCAGCCCGGACACGAACCGGAACGCGGCGAGGTCGTCGCCCGGCGGGACGGCGCGGGCCTCCGCGAGGGCGGCGGCCAGCGCGGCCTTCAGAGCGGCGAGCGCGTCGGCGGGCGCGTCGGTCATCGGGCGGGCCTCTCCAGGGGGACGGGCACCGGGTCGGCGTCCGGCGCGACGGGGAACAGGGCGATGACGGGGCCGCGGGTCGCGGCGCGCAGCCCGAGCCGGTACGCGCCGGGCGCGAGCCCGGGGGCGCGGCACGGCGCGGGCCGGCCGTCGACCTCGACCGGCAGCGTCCCGGCGTCGTCGAGCATCAGCGACGGGGCGCCGAGCGCCGGCTCGCGGCGGTGGCACAGCAGCAGGTCGCGGCCGTTGAGGGCGGCGAACCGGCCGGGCCGTCCGGGGACGCCGATCTCGGCTCCGGCGGGCAGCCCGTCCCGGATCCGGTGGATCGGCAGCCGGACGTCGGGGAGCGGCGCCTCCCGGAACACCCCGTCCGCGAACAGCGCGGCGCCCTCCACGGCGGCGTGCGGGCCGAGCGGTGCGGCGTCCGCGAGCGCGTTCGAGAGCGCGTCGGCGACCGGCGGGAACCCGGCGAAGCCGCCGGTCAGCACCGGCCGCGCGGACGCGGCGGACCAGCGGCCGGCGAGGGCGGCGAGCCGCGCGCCGACCGGCTCGAACGCCTCCAGCAGCGCGCCCGCGGTGATCTCCAGGTCGCCGGCGCGGACCGCGAGCGCGTTCCGGAACAGCGCCTTCTCCCGGGCGGTCGCGAGGACGGCGGCGAGCCGTTCGGCGCCGCGCGCGGCGGACGCCGCGAACTCCCGGCCGCGTCCGGGCGCGACGGCCTCGGCGAACGCGTCGCCGCCCGCGGCCGCGTCGAAGGCGGCGTCCACGAGCCGGACGGACTCGCCGGACACCTCGCACAGCCCGAACCCGGTGCCGGACGCGCCCGCGTCGCAGACCAGGTAGCGGCCCGGACCGGTCCGGGCGGCGGCGTGCGCGGCGACGGCGGCGAACCGGCCGATCAGCGTCGCGGGCCCCACCGGCAGGACGGTCGCGTGCAGCAGTTCCTGCCGGGCCAGGCCGGCGCCGTGGTCGCGCCAGTGGTCGGGGACCACGCAGGTGACGGGGCGGCCCGTCCCGGCCGCGCGGGTGAGCACCCCGGCGATCGCCTCGGGCGGCGGCGTCGCGAGCACGGTGAGACCGGCGGCGGTCCGGATCCGGGTGGTGGCCGTCCCGACGTCGACGGCGGCGGTCACGACCGGCCGCCGCCGCCCCGCCCCCACCGGGCGGGCTTGGACGCTTTGAGCAGCGACTGCGCCTTCTCCGCGTTGTGCCTGAGGTGCTCGCGGGTGTTCTCGTCGATCAGCAGCTCGCCGTCCTGGTCGGCGGCGGCGGTGATCTCGATGATCCGGTGCCAGAAGCCGATCTCGGCCACCGCGACCGTCGCGGCCTGGGTGCGCAGCGACGGCCCGACGCCCGGGTACCGGGTGATCGCGCGGGCGAGGTCCAGGGCGCGGTTCGCGGCGTCCGGCTCCTCCATCTCGGTGAGGGCGAGCCGGACCTCGCCGATGATGTCCACGACGGTGCCGGCGGTGATGTTCGGCAGCCCGGTCAGCAGCGTCTCGGCGATCTGGACGGCGGGCACGCCCCGGGCCATCTCCTGGGCGCACAGCGCGGCGATGTGCCCGGCCGGCGCGTTCTGCGGAAGGTTCGTCAGCACGGTCATGAAGGAGTCCTTCGCGAGTTCCGGGAAGAGCTGCTCGGCCTCGTGCCGGCAGACCTGGTATTCCGCGGTGACGCCGAGCGACGGGACGCTCGCGCGGGCGGCGAGCATCGCCTTCGCGACGGGCAGCGCCTCGGCGGGCGGCCCGGCCATCAGCTCGCGGGCGAGCATGAGGACGGGCCCGGTGCCGCCGGCGGCGGCCCAGCCGCCCGCGCGCAGCCAGGCGGTCAGCGTCTCGCGGCGCCGGTCCGTGCGGCCCTGCGGCATGGGCCGCGCCCACACCGACCGGAACCCCTCCCAGTAGGCGGGGTGGTCGGCGGTGGCGGTGCCGGTCACGTGGTGCGGGGGAGCGGCGAGCCACAGCAGCAGCCCGTCCAGCATGCCGAGGGACGCCGGGTCGGACGAGGCGGCCCGCGTCAGCCGGCTCTTCAGCAGCAGCGCGTCGCCCGCCGGGATCCGGTCCAGCGACGCCAGCCAGTCCGCGAGGCCGTCCAGGACGAGGGGGAGGCGGCGCGCCTCGGCGGCGAGGGCGAGGACGTCGCCGACGCAGGCGGGGTCGTGCCCGGCGAGCCCGGCGAGCTGGTCCCCGCGGACGGGGGTCAGCGGGGAGAACAGCAGGTTGCGGAACAGGCCGAGCAGCGACGCGGGCAGATGGTGGGTGAGGCACTCGTACCAGGCTTGGAGCGGGGCCGGCTCGCCGCGCCCGACCGCGGTCATCAGCGCGCACACCACCCGCGGGGACCGGGCCAGCTCGCCGAGCGTCAGCGGCCACCGCGGGCCCGCGGGGGTGATTGCCGCGGGGCCGATCGCCTCGCGGACGACCAGCGCGGCGGCCTCGGCTCCGACCTCGTCGAGGCCGCGTTTGGGTGCGGTGACCAGCGCGGCGAGCAGCTCGTCGGCGCGCCCGAGGTCATGGGCGAGCTGGAAGTACGGCAGTGCCAGCGCCGCGCGCGCGCCGGCCGGGACGTCGTCGCCGGTCCAGACCAGCCCGCGGACCGCCGCGCACAGCTCGCGGAACGGCGTCACGGTCGTGCTCGCGACCTCCGCCCAGCGTTCGCGCAGGAGCGGGATGTCTTCGGGTGCGTGTTCGCGGATCAGTGCGGTGAGGATTTTGCGGGCGCCTGCGTCGCCGAGTTCGCGGTGTCGTCCGGTGGCGAGCAGGTCGCGGACGTCGGCGGGGTCGTGGGTTCCGCGTTCGACGGCCTGCAGGACGGTGGCGGGCCAGTCCAGCCCGCCCAGGACCCGCACCACGGTGGCGGGGTCGGTGTCGGCGAGCGGTGCGGTGGCCTGCGCCAGATGCGCGATGACCTCGGCGTGCGAGCGTCCCCGGTCCCCGAACAGGTCCGCGAGCATCTCGGCGTAGGCGCGGCCCGGTGTGTCGCGTTCGGGCAGCCGTGGTGTGCGCCAGTCCAGCTCGGTGGTCCGGTCACGGACCTGCCGGGCGAACGCCAGGGACACGTTGCGGTTGCCGCTCTGGTCCCAGGTCGCGGCGCTGAACCGGGTCCGCCACCCGTACGGCAGCAGCGCCGCGACGGTGTCCAGGAACGCCAGCCGGTCCAGCACACCCAACTCCGGGGCGGCGGTGATGGTGACCGGCCCGTCGATCAGCAGGGACGCGGCGGCGGCGACCCGCTGCACCCCGAACCGCTGCAACGCCCGCGCCGGGACCTCCGGATCCAGCGCCGCCACCCCCAACTCCACCCCGTCCGCCGGGAACGGCGGCGTCAACCCCGCCAACGCCTCATACAGACCCGTATAGGACACCGGCACCGCACGCAGCGCCTCATACGGCACGCACAGGTAGCGGGTCTCGGCGATCGGACGCCCCGCACCGTCGGCCTCGCCCGTCCAGTCCTCCAACGCCACACCGATACGGGTCCCGTCGTCGCCGCCGCGGACCTCGCTGATCGTCACCCACGGCAACGCCGCCGGCCCCGACCGCCCCGGCGACGGCGTCCCGAGCGCGAAATGCCGCAGGATGTGCGCATAGTCACCCGCCGAGAAGTCCGGCCCCCCACACCCCGTCACCCGGTACTCGTCATAACTACCCGGCGGCTTGCCACGGACCGCCCACCCCGCCCGCAACCTCACCACCTCCCGCGCGGCAGCCTGGTCCATCACGGCTCGCCCACGTTCCCGGCCAGCCACATGACCGGCTCCAGCACGTTGATCGGGGCGACGTCGCCGCGGATCCGGAACCGGTCCTCGCCGGCGAGCCCGTCGCCGCCGTCGGACTGCTCGGCGATGTTCAGGTAGTCCTCCGGCTGGAAGCGGTTCTCCACCGGGTCGCGGTAGAAGCCGATCGCGGACGTCACGAAGTAGCGGGTGCGGGACTCGCCGAAGTGCGAGCGGATGCCGCGGAGCAGCGAGTTCACCGGGTCGTGCGCGTGCGTCCCCCGGTACAGGTCCTGGAAGAACTCCAGCGCGCGCGTCTCGTCGACCCGCGGCATCCCGAAGATGCTCGCGGGCGGCGTCACGTAGCCGAGCCGCACGGCCCGCTCGTACACCTCCGGATGGTCGAACTTGGTGATGCAGACGGCCAGGTGGTGCGGGAGCTTGTGGTCGACGCCGCTGGTCCCGGCCAGCTCGGAGATCTGCAGGACGGTCCGCTGGAAGAACGCGTAGGCGTCGTTCATCTCGCGCTCGCGGGTCGGGTCGAACAGGAACAGCAGCCCGTCGCAGCCCGCCAGGTGCCGGACGAGCCGCTCCTCCGCGTCGCCTCCGCCGCCGTCGCCGGACCCGCCGTCGCCGTCGCCCGCGGAGCTGCTGAACCGCAGCCCCGACGACGGCTCGCGGGCGGCGCGGTCCTCCGGGCGGCTGCTGAACATGCCGCCGGGGGCGTCCATCATGTCCAGCATCACCGTGTACGGGACGGGGCGGCGCCGCTTGAAGCGGAGCCGCCCGGTGTCCGGGCGCACCTTCTTGATCTGCGTGCCGTGCAGCTGCCAGGCCAGGTTCGGCGGCAGCTCCCGGGTCGCCGGGACGAACCGGCGCTCGATCTTCAGCTGCCGGGTGGTGTCGGCGAGGAACTCGGTGGACGCGCGGTTGCAGCCGACGAGCCGGACGTCGTGCCCGCCCTCCTCGGCGGCGATCCGCAGCGCCGCGAGGAACGTGGTCTTCCCGCAGGTCGGCGCGCCCCACAGCCCGATGCGGCGGGGCTGTGGCGGCGCGGGCGGCGGCGGCCCGGCGGGCTCGTCGGGCCGGGCTTCCTGCTCGGGCGGGGTCGGTTCGGTCATGCCGGGCCTTTCACGGGGTCGTGCCTTCCACGGGTCGTGCCTTTCGACGGGGCGGGGATCGCGGAGCAGCAGCTCACGGGACGAGGGCTCACGGGACGAGGGGGAACGGCAGCGGCGGCGACTCGCCGTCGGGCAGGACGCCGAGGACCTTGGCGAGCCCGGCCGCGTCGGCGGAGTCGAGGTCGGTGCGGTGGGCGGCGCCGAGCACCGCCCACTCCGGAGGGTCGCGCCGCCGCGCGTCCTGCGCCGCGACGGCCTGCCCGGGGACTTCCTTCGGGGCGGGCGCGTCGGTCACCGCGATGAGCCGCACGCCGGACGCCTCCAGCTGCGCGACGGACTGCCGCCAGTTCAGCCGGTGCGGGCACGGCTCGACGGGCCGGAGCACGTCGCCGTGGCCGCTGCCGGGATGCGGGGGGCGGCCCGCGACGGTGAGCAGGATCCGGGCGCGGCCGTCGCGGGGGCCGTTTAGCAGCGCGGCGGCCCGGTCGAGGGAGTCCTCCAGCGGCGCCGCGCGCGCGCCGAACGGCCCGGACGGCGGGAACGGCAGGTCCGCGAGCGTGCGGGCGGCGTCGTCGGGCCGCTGCAGCGGCCCGCCAGACACCACGTCCCGGTTCTTGTGCTTCGGGTCGATCGGATGGTCCAGGTGGCCGACGACGGCGACGCGGGCGGTGCCGCCGAGCTCGTCGCCGAGCAGTTCGAGCAGGTCCGCGACGAGGTCGCGGCGGCGGCGGGCGGTCTCCGCGCGGCCGCCGAGCTCCAGCACACAGACCAGCTCGGTCGCGAACGCGGCGGCGGGCAGCCGCCGCGGGACGCGGCGCAGCAGCTCCGGCCAGGTGGCGGCGGTGTCGTCCACGCCGTCCGGTTCCAGGAACCGGAGCCGGCCCGGGCCGTCGAGCGCCACCCGGACCAGCCCGGCCGCGCCCCGCGGCATCCGCGCCGACACGATCCGGACCGGCTCCGGCGGGTCGTCCCACGTCACGACGGCGAGTGCCGTCTCCTGGTCGGAGCCGCCCGGCGCGCGGCGCACCCGCACCTCCGCCTCGTCGCCCGCCCGCGCCCCGGCCGGGAACAGCGGCAGCCGCACGACCTCGGCGGCGCCGTCGCCGGGCCGGGACCGCAGCGCCGCCAGCCCGTACGGGCTGGCGATCGGCCGGTCCGCGACGACGCGCTCCAGCAGCGCCGCCGCGTCCGGTTCGCCCGCCGCGATGCGGACGTCCGGCAGCAGGTCGGTGAACGCCCGCACGACCGCGTCCGGGAACGGCATGCCGGGCAGCCCCGACAGCACGGCCGTGTCGACGGACGTGCAGTACCGCCGCACGAGGTCGCCGGCCGCGCCGCCGATCGTCGCGTCCGCCCATGCCGGGTCGATGCCGGACGGCCCGCCCGCGAGCTGGAACCGGCGGTGCGCCGGGTCCGACGGCAGCCCCGGCAGCAGTGCCGACCACGGCACCGAGGCCAGCTCCCGGAACCCGAGCGGGCCCGCCGCCGGGACGCCGCCCGTCACGAACAGCCGCACACCGGCGTCCTCCACGGCGACGACGACGAGGGGGCGCTGCGGGCCGAGAGCGTCCAGCACCGCCGCCAGTGGCGGCCGCGCCGCCTCGCGCCGCGCGGCGACCTCCCGCCGCGCCTGCTGCCACTGCGCCTCCGCCGGCCTGCCCCGCAGGTGGGCGGCGTACGGGAGCCAGTCGTCGCCGGCGCGCGCCGCGGCCCGCAGGTCGAACTCCAGCCGCGCCGCCGACAGCGCCGCCTCCGCGGCCGCCCGGTCGGCGCGGCCGGGACGCCACGGCCCGGCGAGCGTCCACCCGCACACCGCGCACCGCACGTCCCCCCGGCCCGCCGCCGCGTCGACCGCGGCCGCGTCGAACGGCACCGTGCAGAGCGGGCAGCGGCCGTCAGCCGAGTTCATCGGGCACATCCTCCGGCAGCAGCAGGTTCAGCATCCGCGCGTCGGCGTCCGGGCGGTCCACCACCCGCTCGGCGAGCCGCGCCTCCATCCGCTCCAGCAGCCGGCGGACGGTCCGGCCGTTGCCGAACCCGGGCCGCCGCGCCGCGTCCGCGAGCCACGCCCGCGCCGCCGGGAGCGTCGCCGGGTCCAGCTCGTAGGCCTGCCGCTCCGCCATGGACCGCAGGATCTCCAGCAGGTCGTCGACCGCGTAGGCGGGGAACTCGATCGTCTCGCCGAACCGGGAGCCGAGACCGTCGTTGGCCGCCAGGAACCGGCGCATCGGCTCCGGATAGCCCGCCGCGATCACCGCGAGGCGGCCGCGGTGCCGCTCCATCTCCTCGACGAGCGTGTCGATCGCCTCCTGCCCGAAGTCGTTGTCGCCCCCCGCCGTGAGCGCGTACGCCTCGTCGATGAACAGCACCCCGCCGAGCGCGCGCTCCACGGCCCGCCGGGTCAGCGGCGCGGTCTGCCCGACGTAGGACGCGACCAGCCGCGACCGTCCCGTCTCGACGACGTGCCCGCGCTCCAGCAGCCCCATCTCCCTGAAGATCCGGCCGAAGTGCCGCGCCACCGTCGTCTTCCCGGTGCCGGGCGGGCCGATGAACAGCAGGTTCGGCGCGACGACCTCGCCGCGGCCGCGCATCCGCCGCAGCCGCAGCCGCTTCACCAGCACGTCCGCGCTCCGCTTCACCGGCCCCAGCCCGACCATCGCGTTCAGCTCGCCGAGCAGCTCCGCGGTGTCGCGCGGCGCGGGACGCGCGTCGAGCCGCAGCCGCTCCGGCAGGTCGCGCGGCTCCAGCGGCAGGTCCCGGTCGTCCTTCACGCGCCGCGCCCACCGCGCCGCCGTCTCCTGCGTCACGTCCCGGACGGCGCGGGCGTTGCCGAACCCGCGGTCGCGGGTGCGGTGCAGCTCCGCGACCGCCTCGCCGAGCGCCGTCTCGAACCCCTCGCCCCACGCCATCCCCATCGGACGCAGCTGCCGCGCCGCGATCTCCGCCAGCTCGGCCGGCCCGTGGTCGGGGAACGCGATGACGTTCTCGTGCGGGAACCGGCTGCGCAGGCCCGGGTTGCTGTCGAGGAACTCCTGCATCTCGTCCGGGTAGCCCGCGACGATCACCACCAGCTCGGCGCGGTCGTCCTCCATCCGGGCGAGCAGCTCGGTGATCGCCTCCCGGCCGAACCCGTCCGCCTGGTCGCTCAGCTCGTACGCCTCGTCGACGAACAGCACCCCGCCGAGCGCCCCGTCGATCACCTCGCGGGTCCTCGTCGCCGTCTGCCCGACGAACCCCGCGACCAGGTCGCTCGCCCGCACCGACCGGACCCGGCCGTGACGCAGGATGCCGAGCTCCCGGTACAGGTCGCCGACGATCCGCGCGACCGTCGTCTTGCCCGTGCCCGGGTTGCCGGTGAAGACGAGGTGGTGCGACACCGGCTCCGCGCCCGCCGGCGGCCGGTACCGCAGGCCCTCCAGGTGCCGCTTCACCGGTTCCAGGCCGACCAGCTCGTCCAGCCGCCGCATCACGTCGCCGTCCGCGACGGGCGCGGCGATCCAGCCGTACCGGTGCAGCGGCTCCTGCCCGAGCGGCGTGCCCTCCGCCGCCATCCGCCGGCCGAGGCGCCGCTCCCACGTCTCCAGCGGGACGTCCTGCGCCGCCATCGCCCGGACCGTTCCCTCCAGCCTCGTCCAGTCCGCGATCCGCAGGTTCCGGGCGATCCGCAGCCGGTGCACCAGCCGCGCCAGCTCCGCCTCGCCGGGCGGGCGCAGCAGCCCCGGGCGCGCCGGGCGCCGCTCCTCCGCCTGCACCACCCGCACCAGTCCCGGCAGGTCGCGGCTGCCCTCCGCGAACGCGCGGACCTCCGCGAGCGACGCCCCGCCGAACACCAGCACGCAGATGTTCCGGCTGCCCGGCCGGAACTCCAGCCACCGCTCCAGCGCCGCCGCGAACGGCGCCCGCGCCTCCTGCCAGCGCTCCAGCACCTCCAGCTGCTCGACGACGACGGCCGTCGGCGTCGACTCGTCCAGCATCAGGCTGCGCAGCATCCGCACCGCGAACGCCCCGGACATCGCGCGGCTCTCCGCCCGCGCCGGCGCGGCGGGCGCGGGCCGCAGCCTGCGGCGGCCGAGCGGGCCGCTGAATCCCGGGCGCATCACCGACGCGCCGCCCTCCGGCCGCTCCGCCGCCTCGGGGTCGGCGGGCAGGCGCCGCGACGCCGCGTCCCGGACGGTCAGCGTCGCGTCCAGCGAGAAGAACACGACCCGCTCGTAACCGGCGTCGTGCAGCGCCTCCCATACCGCGCTGCCGAGATCGTGCTGCCGGTACAGGCCGTCCACGAACGCGTCCTTGACGCCCGGCCCGTACAGCGGCAGCACGGACTCGCCCTCGCGCGCCGCGTCGCGCAGCGCCAGCAGCCGCTCGGGCACCGCACCGGCCGGTTCAGCGCTCATGAGCCCCTCGGCCGCGCACCTCGTCCTGCCTCGCCACCGGCCGGGACGCCGCCGCCGACGCCACCGGCCGGGACGCCGCCGCCGACGCCACCGGACGGGGCGCCGCCGCCGGACGGGCCAGCCGGTCGAAGTCGCGCAGCGCCGGATCGGGCTCGCCGCCCTCCTCCGCCGGGTCGCCGGCGTCCAGGCCCTCCGCGCGCAGCGCCCGGCTCACCGCCGCCGACCGCTCCCGGCGCGCCGCGTCGTCCGGGTCGTCCTCGTACGACAGGATCCGCAGCGTGAACCCGGAGCCGTCGCCGTCCGGCGCCACCTCCACCACGACCTCGCCGCCGTCCGCGCGGTGCCGCAGCCGGCTGAAGAACGCCCGCCGCTCGTCCCCGGCCGCGTAGGTGTTGCCGGACCAGGCGAACCCCTGCCCCTCCAGCACCGCCACCACCTGCTCGGCGACGTTCACCCGCAGCTGCGACGCGACGATCCGCTCCGCGGCCCGCTCGACCAGCGCGTCCAGCCGCCCCTCGTGCTCCGGCGCCGTCTCGGTGATCAGCGCGCGCAGCTCGGCGGCGTCCAGCGGGCAGTCCGGGTCGGCGACCAGGTCCACCTGCCGGGCGACCGCGTCGCGCAGCGCGGCCAGCCCGCCGTCCGTCCAGTGGTCGACGTCCAGCACGGTGCCCGGGTCGGCCTCCGCGATCGGACGCTCCGCGTTGTCCTCGATCGTCGCCGCGACCGTCCGCAGCGCCGCGAGCGCCTCCGCGCGGAGCGCCTCCCACTCCAGCGCGAGCCGCTCGACGTCCGCGCGCAGCTCGCTCAGGTCGAGGTAGAGGTCCTGCACCTGGCTCAGCGAGTACCCGGCCGCGTGCGCCTCCAGGTTGCCCCGCGCCACGTCCAGCCGGGCCGCCAGCCGCTCCAGCCGGCCCGGCGCGAACCGGTCGTGCGGCAGCGTGTCGCGGATCGCGTCGTGCATCGTCCGCGCGTCGCCGAACAGCCGCCGCGCCGCTGCCGCCGCCGCGTCGCTCTCGCCGCGCAGCGCGCCGACCCGCGCGTCCACCGCCGCGAGCCCGGCGCGCCGCTCCGCCCGCTCCCGGGCGATCTCCGCGGCGAGCCGTTCGCCCTGTTCCGCCACCTCCCGGCGGCCCTCGGCCAGCCGCTCGCCGTGCTCGCGCAGCCGCCGGCCGGTCTCGTCCTCCAGCCTCCTGGCCTGCTCGCTCAGCCCGGCGAGGGCGCGGTCCGTGCCGTCCTGCCGGGCCGCGGCCTCCCGCCGGGCGCGCTCGACGTCCCCGCGCGCGGCCCGCTCCACCTGACGCAGCAGGCGCGGCATGTCCCGCCGCACCTTCGCCAGGTCGCGGGCGGACGCCTGCGCGTCCCGCCACGCCGCCGCGTCCACCGAGATCACCTTCGCGCCGCTCATCGGGTCTCCTCGCCGCTCGTGCCCTCGCGTACCGTGCCGGTGACGATGCCGCCTCCGCCCGCGGAGGCGTCGCGCGCGCGGGCGAACCCCTCGGACAGCGCGCGGGGCGGCACGCCGACCAGCAGCGCCTCCCCGCCGCGGACCCGCACCTCCGCGCGGCGCGGGCCGCCCGCCAGCTCCTCCGCCGCGCCGGCGAGCCGGTCCGTCAGGTGGTGGACGCGCTGGTTGGCGCTGCCGCGCAGGCCCCGGTCGTCGTTGCGGGACCGCACGTACCGGCCGTCGATCAGCACGTCCACCTCGGCGAGCAGCGCCTCCGCGTCCGCCCGGCCGGCGAGCTCGGCCCGCCGGAACCCGGTGAAGCAGATGACCGACAGGTCACGGCGGGCGCGGGCCGCCCGCACCAGGTCCGCCAGCCCGCCCGCCTGCGCCATCGGCTCCCCGCCGGACAGCGTGAGGCCGGTGACGTCCGGGTCGGCCAGCAGTTCGTCCGCCAGCGCGTCCGGCGCGACCCGGCGGGCCTCCCGGAACGGGATCCAGTCCGGGGCGAGGCAGCCCCGGCAGCGGAACGGGCAGCCCTGCACCCAGACCACCGAGCGCAGCCCCGGCCCGAGCGCCCGCGTCCCGACGCACGTCTCCGCCACGTTGATCACCGGCGCCGGTCCTGCCACCAGTTCGTCAGCGGCCCGAAGAGCCGGTCCCTGCGCGACTGCCGCGTGGCGTCCCGCACATGCCCCTCGTAGCCGGACGGCCCGAACCGCGACGGCCGCGGCGGGACCCCGGCCCCGCCGCCGAACCCGACCGGGCTCGCGCCGCCGTAGGGGGCCGCGTTGCGGTTCGGGCTCTCGCCGAAGGGCATCGGGTCGCCGCCCGCGCCCGGAGCGCCCCCGGGCCGGTCGGCGCCGAACGGCATCGCCGCGCCGTACGGTGCGGGGCCGCCGCTCCCGCCGCCCGGCGCGCCGGCGCCGTACTGCGGGTCGCCCGGCCGGCCGTTCATCAACCGGACGTTCGACGGACCGCCGAAGCCGCCGCCGCCCGACGGCGCCGGCCGGCCCGCCGGGAACCCGCCGTTCCCGGGCGGCACCGGCGGATCGAACGCGATCCCTCCGGGGTTCGCGGGCGCCACCGGCGCGCCGAACGCGGAGCCGCCGGGCGTCCCGGACGCCATCGGGGCGCCGTAGCCCGGCTCCGTCCGCACGTACCGGTCGAGGTCGGCGGGGATCCGCGCCATCTCGCGGCGCTTCCACTCCTCCAGCGCCGCCTCGCCGACCTCGCCCTCCGCCATCGCCGTCCGCTGCGCGAGGCTCTCCAGCATCGCGCGGCGCGCGTCGTACACCAGGCCCGCGTACTTGACGTCGTCGGCGGCGCGGACCCGCGCCACGTCCGCGTCGCGCCGCGCGAGGTGCGCGCCGGTCTCCCGGTTCTCCCGCTCGTGCGCGGCGACGAGGTCGTCGTACACGGTCGGCGGCCCGAGGATCTGCATCATCTTCACCAGCACCGGCAGCAGCTCGATCGCGATGAACATCAGCGTGACGAACAGGTGCGCGGTGCCGATCGTGCCGTTCTTCTGCGACAGCCGGTTGAGGGCCTCCAGCCGCAGCGCCATCCCGTCGGACTTGCGGGTGTCGGCCGCGTGCTGCTCCTGCAGCGCGGACTGCTGCTTCTTCAGCCGCGTCAGCTCCGCGTTCACGCCTTCGGCGCCGCCCTGCCCGTTCAGCTCGTTCTGCGCGTCCTGGACGCCCTTGGTCTTCAGCTGCGCCATGTAGTTCTTGAGCTGGGTGTCGGCGGTGTCGAAGTCGCGCTTGGTGTCGTTGTAGTCCTGGATGCGCTTGCGGGCCTCGGGGCCGAGGCCGGCGCGGCCCGTCCCGCACTTGCCGAGCTGCTCGCAGGTCAGCTTCTCGCGCCGCTGCTCGAGCTGCTTCTGCAGCTCGTCGCGCTTGTCCTGGAGCTGCTTGAGGGTGGGGTCGGCGTCCGGCGTGGCGGGCAGGCCGCCCGCGGTGACCTGCGCCTCCAGCTGCTGCTTGCGCTTCTCCAGCCAGTCGATGCGCTTGCCGACCTGGTCGTCGGCGGTCTGCGCCTGGTACTTCGACTCCGCCTCGGCGTGCAGGACGTTGACCTCCTGCGAGATCTCCGGCGCGAAGATCTGCAGGACGATCGGCATCGACAGCACGAAGCCGAACAGCAGCGCGAGCGCCAGCCGGGGCAGCGCGAGGAACACCACGCCCCACTTGCTGGTCGTCCGGGTCATGGAGGCGACCAGCCAGCGGTCCAGCGACAGGATGCCGAGGAACCAGCCCGCCGTCAGCAGGACGATCACCGGCCACGGCGCCTTCAGCGCGATGTGCAGCGCCGCGGCCATCGACGCCCCGGCCAGCGCCGCCGTGAAGATCACGACGCTGCCGAGGCCCTGGAAGCGCGACTTGTCGGTGGGGCTCTGCCGGAGGATGGCCCGGTTGACGCCGGACGCCCACAGCAGCGGGGAGAACCGCTCCCCGCCGCCGCGGGGCGCGGGCGGCGGGAGCGGCGTGCTCGCTTCGGTCATGTGCTCGGCCCTCACTGGACGTTCGGTCGGGGGGACGGGCCCGGTCGGGGAGAGGGGCCCGCTCGAAGGAACAGGGGGGATCCGGTCGGCGGTGGGAGGGGGGTTCGGCCTCAGCAGCGCGCGCAGCCGGCCGGGCGCGCGCCGCCGGAGCACGTCGGCGCGCAGCGGTTCGGCGCGCTCGTCGACGTCCTCGACGGGGCCGTCCGGTGCCCGGACGTCGGCGCGGGCGCGCGGCGTCAGGACGCGGGGGCGCGGCACGGCCGCCCGCGCGCCCGGCCCGTCCGAACGTTCCGGTATCGGCACCCCCATATCGGGCACCCCCGGCGGCGGGACCTCTCCCGGCGGGCCGTGCGCGCCCCCGGACGGGGGGCGCGGGTGCCCGCCCGGCTCGTCCTCCCACGCCATTCGCACCTCCGCCGTGGCGTTCGGGTCACCGGTCCGCCGGTCATCCACCGGACGGCAGCGCGGGCCGCGATGCCACCGGCTCTCAGTTGTGACGCATCCCTTACCGAGAGGGTTCGTCAAATACTGGCAGTTGTCTCGAGAAGCTTGTGAGTCCCTTGACACAGATGGGAAAAGTGGCCGCAATTGGCCGCAGATGGCCGGTTTTACGCTTGCGGAGGGCGTCCACGGGAGTGCCGGGGGCCGTTGCGGCCGGGGGCGGGCGGGGCGTCGAATGGACGTATGACCAGGTTCCTGCGGATCGAGGACGACGTCGCCCGGACGCGCGCGCGCTTGACAATGAGTGAGTACTCACTCAAGCTGGGAATGAGTGCACACTCAGTCAGGGAGGTCCCGATGTACCCCGAGCTCAACGGCAAGGTCGTCGTCATCACCGGCGGATCGCGCGGCATCGGCGCGCAGACCGCCCGCGCGTTCGCCGAGGAGGGCGCCCGGGTCGCGGTGGTCGGCCGGGACGCGGACGCCCTCGCCCGGGTCGCCAAGGAGACCGGCGGCATCGGCGTCGTCGCCGACGTGACGAGCCTCGCCGCCGTCGAGGACGCGCGCCGCCGCGTCGAGGCGGACCTCGGACCCGCCGACGTCCTCTGCGCCTTCGCCGGCGGCGGCATCGCCCGTCCCGGCCCGACCGCCGCCATGACCGAGGAGGAATGGCACTCGGTCGTCGACGGCAACCTCACCGCGACGTTCCTCACCCTGAAGAGCTTCCTGCCCGGCATGCAGGAGCGCGGCGCCGGCTCGATCGTCACGATGTCGTCCTCGGCGGGGCGGATGCCGTCGAACCTGCCGAGCGCCGGCGGCCGCGACATGGGCAACCCGTGGGGCGCGCCGGTCGCCTACGAGGCCGCGAAGGCCGGGATCCAGGCGCTGACCAGGCACGTCGCCGCCGAGGTCGGCGGGCAGGGCGTCCGCGTCAACTGCGTCGCGCCCGCCGCGATCCGGACCGAGCGCACCGAGCGGCACATGCCGCCGGAGGTCCAGGACCTCGTCGCCGCCGCGCACCCGCTCGGCCGCATGGGCGAGACCCGCGACGTCGCGTCCGCCGCCCTGTTCCTCGCCTCGGCGCAGTCGTCCTGGCTCACCGGCCTGACCCTCGACATCGCCGGCGGCAAGATCATGCTCTGAACCGCCGAAGGCGCCGCGCGCGGTGCGCGGCGCCCTGGGCGGGCATGGCGGGCGGGCTCAGTCGTCGTCCTGGCCGCCGCGGTCGTCGTGGTCGTCGTGCTGGTGCTTCCCGTCGGCGTGCTTGCCCTCGTGCTCGCCGCCGTCCCTCTTGCCGTCGTCCTCCTTTCCGCCGTGGTCGTCGTGCTCGGACTCGTTCCGGGTGACCGTGCCGCCGGCCCCGTCGACGAGCAGTTCGTGCCGGGCGCCGTCCTTCCCGGTGATCTCGACCTCCCAGGCGGGCTTGGCGCCCTCGTTCTCCGGCTCCACCGAGGTGACGGCGCCGGGGACGGTCCTCAGCGCGGTCGCGGCGGCCTGCTGCGCGGTGACCTTCGTGTTCTTCAGGCCTTGTGCCTCGGCGGCGTCGGAGCCGGAGCCGCGGCCGGCCCGGTCGGCGGTCACCTTCGCGGTCGCGGTGCCGACCGTGACCTCGCGCCACGTGCCGTCGGCGGCCAGGACCTCGATCTCCCAGGCGCCGCCGTCGAGGTCGGCCTCGCCGACGGTGCCGGGCACCGCCTTCAGCGCCGCCGCCATCGCCTGGCCGGCGGTGACGGCGGGGGCCTTCGCCGGACGGTCGCCGTGGCCGTGGCCGTGGCCGTGCCCGTCGTCGTGGCCGGCGGCCAGGGCGGTGCCGGCCGTCCCGGCGGCCACGGCCGCGACGGCGACGCCGGCGACCAGCAGGCGCCGGCCGGTCAGGAACTTGCGCAGGTCGGGCTTCATCGTTCTCCCCGTCGGAGGGACTCGCGGACGTCCACCACCCTGCGGGAGCGAGCCTGAAGGGACGCTGAAGCTTCCTGAAGATCCCTTCAGGTGCGTTCTGTCAGGGTGGGGGCATGAAGCTGCTGGTGGTCGAGGACGAGCGGCGGCTCGCCCGGTCCCTGGCCGGCGGGCTGGCGGCCGAGGGGTTCGCCGTGGACGTCGCGCACGACGGCGTCACCGGGCTGCACCAGGCGACCGAGGGCGACTACGACCTGGTCGTCCTGGACGTCATGCTGCCCGGCCTGAACGGCTACCGGGTCTGCGCCGAGCTGCGCGCCGCCGGCTCCGAGGTGCCGATCCTGATGCTGACCGCCAAGGACGGCGAGTACGACGAGGCGGAGGGCCTGGACACCGGCGCCGACGACTACCTGACCAAGCCGTTCTCCTACGTGGTGCTGCTGGCCCGGACCCGCGCGCTGCTGCGCCGCCGGACGCGCGGCGGCGCCCCGGAGATCGTGCTCGGCGACCTGCGGGTGGACCCCGCGTCCCGGACGGTCCGGCGCGGCGGCGCGGAGGTCGGGCTGACCGCGAAGGAGTTCGCCGTGCTGGAGCACCTGGCCGTCAACGCGGGCCGGGTGGTGCCGAAGACGGAGATCATCGAGAACGTGTGGGACTTCGCCTACGGCGGCGACCCCAACATCGTCGAGGTCTACGTCAGCGCGCTGCGCCGCAAGCTGGACGCGCCGCTCGGCCGGCGGTCGATCACGACGGTGCGGGGCGCGGGCTACCGGCTGAGCCCCGACGGCGGCTGACGTGCCGCGGGGGAGGAGGCGGCCGTTCGCGTCCGTGCGCTCGCGGGCGGCGCTGGCCGCGACGGCGGTGGTCGCGGTCGCGCTGGTCGCGGCCGGGCTGACCGTGCTGCTCACGCTCCGGGGCAGCCTGACCCGGCAGTCCGACCTCCAGGCGGAGATCATCGCGCGGGAGGTCGCGGCGCAGGTCGCGCTGGGGACGCCGGTCACGCGGCTCGACCTGCCCGACTCCGAGGACCATCCGGTGCAGGTCGTGGACGAGCGCGGCCGGGTCGTCGCCGTCACGAAGGACCTGGAAGCGATCAGCGGCACCGGGTCGTCGTCCGTGACGCCGACCGCGACGTCCGCGACGTCCACGGGCGGGGACGATGACGACGGCCGCGACGACCACGGCGGCCGCGGTGAGCGGCCGGGGCGCGGCGAGGTCTCCACGGACGTCGACTACGGCGGCGGCCGCGCGACCGTCGACCACGGCACGGCCGACTACCGGTTCGCGGCGGTCGCGGCGACCTCGCCGTCGGGCGGGACCGTCGTCGTCCACGCGGGGGCGCGGCTCGCCACGCAGGCCGTCGGGTCGGTGACCCGCGCGATGCTGCTGGGGCTGCCGCTCCTGCTGCTCGTGGTCGGGGCGGTGACGTGGCTGGTGACGCGGCGGGCGCTGCGTCCGGTGGAGGCGATCCGGGCGGAGATGGCGGCGATCACCTCGGCCGGCGACCTGGCGCGGCGGGTGCCGGTGCCGGGGTCGCGCGACGAGGTGGCGGGGCTGGCGGAGACGACCAACCAGACGCTCGCCGCGCTGGAGCGGTCGGTGGAGCGGCAGCGGCGGTTCGTCGCGGACGCCTCGCACGAGCTGCGCAGCCCCCTCGCTTCGCTGCGCACCCAGCTGGAGGTCGCGGCCGCGCACCCGCGGCTGCTGGACGTGGACGGCGCGGTCCAGGACGTCGTCCGGCTCCAGGATCTGGCCGCCGGGCTGCTGCTCCTCGCCCGGCTGGACGCGGGGGAGCGGCCCCGCCACGACCGGGTCGACCTCGGGGCGCTGGTCCGCGAGGAGGCGGCGCACCGCGCCGCGACCGGCCGGGTCCCCGTCGAGGTGACGGGGACCGGCGCGTTCGAGGTGCTCGGCAGCGCCGCGCAGCTCGGACGGGTGCTGGTCAACCTGCTCGACAACGCGCAGCGGCACGCGGCGTCGTCGGTCGGCGCCGCGCTGTCCGCGGGCGGCGGGCGGGTGACGCTGCGGGTGACCGACGACGGCCCCGGCGTCCCGCCCGCCGACCGGGAGCGGATCTTCGAGCGGTTCGTCCGGCTCGACGACGCGCGCGCCCGCGACGAGGGCGGCGCGGGCCTCGGCCTCGCCATCGCCCGGGGCGTCGCCCGCGCGCACGGCGGCGACCTGACCGCGGGCGGCGCCCCCGGCGGCGGCGCGGTGTTCGAGCTGTGGCTGCCCGCGGCCGGATGACGGTTGTCCGGCCGGTGGCGGCTCCGGCTGGACGACGCTTCAGCTAGACGACGATGTTCAGCGCGAGGACGAACACCAGGCCGCAGACCGAGATCACCGTCTCCATCAGCGACCACGACTTGATCGTCTGCCCGACGCTCAGCCCGAAGTACTCCTTGACCAGCCAGAACCCGGCGTCGTTGACGTGCGAGAAGAACAGCGAGCCGCTGCCGACGGCGAGGACCAGCAGCGAGGTGTCGCCGGTGCTCAGCCCGGTGACGAGCGGGGCGAGGATGCCGGACGCGGTGACGGTCGCGACGGTCGCCGACCCGGTCGCGAGCCGGATCAGCACGGCGACGAGCCAGCCGAGGACGAGCACGGACACCCCGCTGCCGTCCACCCAGTCCGCGATGGTCTTGCCGATGCCGGTGTCGACGAGCGTCTGCTTGAAGCCGCCGCCCGCCGCGACGATCAGCAGCACGCCGGCGATCGGCGGCAGCGACCGCTCGAGCGTCGTGGTGATCGTCCGGCGGTCCATGCCGGCGCCGCGGCCGAGCGTGAACATCGCGACGACCACCGCGATGAGCAGCGCGATCAGGGGCGTGCCGAGGTTGTCGAGGACGGTGTAGGGCTCGGTGCCCTCGTCGAGGACGATGTCGGCGAACGCCTTGAGCAGCATCAGCACGACCGGCAGCAGCACGGTCGCCAGCGTGATCGAGAACGAGGGGCGGCGCTTGCCCTCCTCCTCGGCGTCCCCCTCGCCGGTGGTGAACAGCTCGGGCGGCTGGACGTCCACCCAGCGCGCGGCGAACCGGGCGAGCAGCGGCCCGGCGAGCGCGACGGTCGGCACGGCGACGAGCACGCCGAGGCCGAGCGTGACGCCGAGGTCGGCGTGCAGCGCGTCGATCGCGACGAGCGGCCCCGGGTGCGGCGGGACGAGCCCGTGCATGGCCGACAGCCCGGCCAGCGCCGGAATGCCGACCGCGATGATCGACTGCCCGGAGCGGCGCGCCACCAGGTAGATCACCGGCATCAGCAGCACGAGGCCGATCTCGAAGAACATCGGCAGCCCGATCAGCGCGCCGACCAGCGCCATCGCCCAGGGCAGCGCGCGCCGCCCGGACCGTCCGACGATGGTGTCGACGATCTGGTCGGCGCCGCCGGAGTCGGCGAGCAGCTTGCCGAACATCGCGCCGAGGGCGATCAGCGCGCCCACGCCGGACGCGGTGTCGCCGAAGCCCTTGCCGAAGCTCTTCACGGTGTCGGCCATCGGCAGCCCCGCGATGGCCCCGACCAGCAGCGAGCCGAGGGTGAGGCTGAGGAACGGGTGCACCTTCAGCCAGGTGATCAGTACGACGATCAGGGCGATGCCGGCGAGCGCCGCGGGCACCAGCCGCCCGCTGGACGCGTGCGGCGCGCTCAACTCGGCCGCGGAGAGCACGATCGAGTGCATGTGCGGTCATCCTCCTCGGTGGCGGGCTGGGGGATCCCGGGGGGTGGGGGCGCCACCTCGGCCGAGTGCACCTCATTAACCAGCCGTTATCAAGAGCTCAAGTGAAAAAAACATACCTTTGACATCCGGGTGTGCCTGCATCGACGCAATCGTGTGATGATTGACGCCATGGTGCGAGACAGCCCGGCCGGGTTGCACGGCAGCGTCGTCGACCGGCTCGGCGTGCAGATCACCTCGGGGGACGTCCCGGAGGGCGAGGTGCTGCGGATCGAGCAGCTGGAGGCCCGGTTCGGGGTCTCCCGCTCGGTGATCCGCGAGGCGATCCGGGTGCTGGAGTCGATGGGGATGGTGACCAGCCGGCGCCGCGTCGGCATCACGGTCGCGCCCCGCGGCTGCTGGAACCTGTTCGACCCGCAGATCATCGGCTGGCGCCTGGAGGGCCCCGGCCGCGACGAGCAGCTCCGCGAGCTCGGCGAGCTGCGGCGCGGGCTGGAACCGGTCGCGGCGCACCTCGCGGCGCTGCGCGCGACGCCCGCCCAGTGCGGCGCGCTGACCGGCGCCGTCATGCAGATGGCGGTGCACGGCAAGTCCGGCGACCTGGAGGCCTACCTCCAGGCGGACGTGCAGTTCCACCGGACGCTGCTGGAGGCGTCCGGCAACGAGATGATGGGCGCGCTCAGCGGGGTCGTCGCGGCCGTCCTCGCGGGCCGCACCCACCACCACCTGATGCCCGCGCACCCGGAGCCGGCCGCGATCCGCTGGCACGCCGAGGTGGCCCAGGCCGTCCAGGCGGGCGACGCCGCGGCCGCCGAGCGCGCGATGCGCGACATCGTCGACGAGGCGACGCGCGCCATGCTCGACCCCTCCGACGCCGGACCGGCGGCCCCGCCGTCGATACTGGGATCATGACTCTTCCGCTGAGCCCGGACGAACTGCTGACCACCACCCGTACGGTGCGCAAGCGCCTCGACCTGGCCCGTCCCGTGCCGATGGACCTCGTCCGCGAGTGCCTGGAGGTCGCCCTCCAGGCGCCGAGCGGCAGCAACCGGCAGGGCTGGCACTGGATCGTCGTCACCGACACCGAGAAGCGGAAGGCGATCGGCGAGTACTACCGGCGCTCGTTCGCCGCGTACGCGGCGTCGGGCGGCACGGCCGCCGGGCAGTTCGCGGACGACCCGGACCGCGCCGAGGTGCAGCGCCGGGTCGGTGACAGCGCCTCCTACCTGGCCGAGCGCATGGGGGACGTGCCGGTGCTGGTGATCCCGTGCCTGCGGCTGCACGGCGGGAAGCTCCCGGACGGCAACCAGGCGGGGCTGTGGGGGTCGCTGCTCCCGGCCGTGTGGAACTACGCGCTCGCGGCGCGGGCGCGCGGTCTCGGCACCGCGTGGACGACGCTGCACCTGGCGTACGAGCAGGAGGTCGCGGACGTCCTCGGCCTCCCGGCGGACGTGCGGCAGGGCGCGCTCGTCCCCACCGCGTACTACACGGGCGAGACGTTCAAGCCGGCGCCGCGCGTCCCGCTGGACGAGGTGCTGCACGTCGACGAGTGGTGATCGGGCGCCACCGTTCGATCGGGTGCGACCGCGCGGGGCGGCCACCGGCGATCCCCCTCGGCCCGCCGGAGGGCCCGCCCCCCGCTCAGCGGTCGCGCCTGCGGAGGTCGGCCAAGATCGCCTCGGAGATCGCGATGGCGGCCCTCTCGGGATCGGCGGCCGGGCAGAACGGCTGGAACCAGCGGGCGACCGGGTGGCCCGCGCGGTCGCGGCGGGGCCGCTGCCAGTGCCAGTAGAGGTCGTCCCCGTCTGCGGGCCCGCCGGACGGTCCGCCGGGGGGCGGCAGCAGCCAGACGGTGCGCCCGACGTACGGCTCGACCTGCACGCACTGCGCCGAGACCGCCATCGGCGAGGAGCCGCTCTCCCACGGTCCGGACGCGCGCAGGCCGAGGGCGTGGAGGCGGGACATGAGGCGGCGCGCGCACTCCTCCGCGTCGGCGGGGCCGGCGTCCGCGCGCCCGCCCGCGCGGCCGGCGGGATGCGGGTGGGGGGGCTCGGCGATGGCGAGGCTCGTCATGGCGGGCTCCCGGGAGCGGTGGCGGTGTCTGACAGCCAGGTCGGGCGACGCTGACTCCCTGCGAAAGACGGTCCTACGCGTGCGGAGCCGTGTCAAGCGCTTCATGTCAATTTACATGACGTGGATCACGGAATGATCATCGGCAAATGCGCAATGATCGCACCCGGCGAACGCTGCATTATGCGGGTTGCACGGTGTGAGGCGGCGGTGTAGACACGGAGCATGACTCCCGGGGACGACGGGCCGGTGCTCTCGGGATGGCTGCTCGGCAACGCCCTCGCCGATGCGCGCAAGGCGTCCGGCGAATCGGTGGCGTCCATCGCACGCGATCTCGGAGTGCATCCGCAGACCGTGAGACGGTGGGAGAACGCCGAGGTCACCCCCAGTGTTCTCGTCCTGCGCGGGCTCTGCACGCATTACGGAGTTCCGCCCGACAAACGGGACGAGCTAGAAGAATTGCGTGAACGGGCGAGCCGGCCGGGCTGGTGGAACGGCAGCGGCGACTGGCCCGACGCCACCGCCGAACTGCTCGGCATGGAGATGGCGGCCGTCCGAATTCGTGCGTGGGACCTGACCGCTATTCCGGGACTCTTGCAGACGCCCGAGTACGCCCGGCAGGTCATCCAGGCCGTCGACCCCAGCGTCTCGCCCACCCGCGTCGACTCCGGCGTCGAGCTGCGGATGGGACGGCAGGCCGAGGTGTTCGGCGCCACCGTCCGCGAGGCCGTCTTCATGATCGACGAGAACGCGCTGGCGCGGATGCCCGGCGGCCCGGCGCTGCGCCGCGCGCAGATCGCCCGGCTGCTGGTGCCGCCGCCCGCCGTGACCATCCAGGTGATGCCGTTCAGCGCCGGGCCGCACCCGGCGCTCGGCTCCTTCATGGCGTTCGACTTCGACTCGGAGGTCATCAGCGCGGGGGTCTTCGTCGAGGGCTCGGTGACCGGGCGCAGCCGGGTCGAGACCGGCGCCGCCGTCGCCCGCTACGAGCAGGTCTGGGCCTGGCTCCAGGCGAAGGCGCTGACCGCGAAACAGACGACCGAGTTCCTCGAGAAGATGATGGAAGGGATAGCCCCGCAATGAGGAATCATGATCTGATTACCCCCGGAACCTGGCGGAAATCGTCGCGGTCGAATGCCGCGCAGGACGCCTGCGTGGAGATCGGCGGCGGCGACCGGGTCATCGGAGTCCGCGACACCAAGGACCGCGACGGCGGAACGCTGGTGTTCGGCAGCGAGACATGGCGCGCATTCGCCGCGCAGGTGAAGGCGGGCCGCTTCGACCTGTGAGCGACTGAAGGCGGGCGAAGGGCACCCGGCGAACCCCGCCGGGGCGCCCTTCTCCCCTTTCCCCCGACCTCTGCCCAAGGAAGACGATGGACACCTACCCCCACCCCAAGGGCGCTTTGAAGAGCGGCCCGGGTGTCGCTTCGGCGGGACGCATTTACGATTACTTCCTCAACGGCCGGCACCACACCCCCGCGGACGAGGAGGCCGCCCGCAAACTCCAGGAGAAGGTCCCGGAACTGCACTACATGGCGCAGGCCAACCGGATATTCCTGCAGCGCGCGGCGGCCGTCATGGCGCGGGCCGGCATCGACCAGTACATCGACCTCGGCTCCGGCATCCCGACGGCCTGGAACACCCACGAGGTCGTCCAGGTCGTCCACCCGGAGGCGCGGGTCGTCTACGTCGACAACGACCCCGTCGTCCTGGACATGTCCCGGGACATGCTGCGCCGCGGCGGCGAGAAGAACGTCGTCTACGTCGACGCCGACATCGCCGACCCCGACTCCGTCATCGCCGACCCCGAGGTGCGGCGGCTCATCGACTTCTCCCGGCCCGTCGGCTACCTGCACGTCGCCATCTGGCACTTCGTGAACCCCGAGCGGGACCCGTGGTCGCTGCTGCGCCGCTACCTCGACGCGGTGCCGTCCGGAAGCTACCTCGCGCTGTCGCACGTCACGGCGGACGGGCAGCGCCCCGACAAGATCGAGCGGTTCAACGAGGTCTACCGGAACGTCACGGCCCGGCTGAACTTCCGCACGTTCGAGGAGATCGACCGGTTCTTCGACGGCTGGGAGTACCTCCCGCCGCACGAGGACGCCCCGGCGGGGCTGTCCTACGTCGACATCTGGGGCAGCAAGAACCCCGCCGAGGCCGACCCGTCGCACACCTGGATCCCCGCCGGAGTGGCCCGCAAGCCCTGACCCGCGGGCCCTCTGGCACGCTCCGCTCGGCGGCCGGGCCGGCGCGCCGCGGCGGTTCGGGGCGCTCGATGGCGCCCGCCGCATTCGGCCGGCCCCGGCGCGGGCCGTCCGTGCCGGTGTACGAGCACGTCAGGGCCAGGTGGACATAAGGTGAACGCGTGTCGGACTCATCGCCGCGCCGGCTGCCCAGAGGGCGCTCGGCGCTGTCCCCCGAGGAAGTGGAACGCATCCAGCGGTCGCGGCTGTGCGCCGCGATGGCCGAGGTGATGGCCGAGAAGGGGTACGTCGCCACCTCGGTGGCGGACGTGCTCCAGCGGTCCGGGGTGTCGCGGCAGAGCTTCTACCAGGTGTTCGACAGCAAGCTCGACTGCTTCATGGCCGCCTTCGACGTCGCGCGGGACCTGCTGGTGCAGCACCTGCTGGAGATGATCGGCGCGGCGGAGGAGGGCCGTCCCGCGGCGGACGGCGCGGCGGACGGGGCGGGCGCGGCCGGCGACCCGATGGACCGTTTCGAGCAGGGCTTCACCGCCTACCTCGAGGCGCTCGCCATCGAGCTGCCCTACACCCGTCTGTTCCTGATCGAGGTGTACGCCGCCGGGCCCGAGGCGATCCGGCGGCGGGCGGACCTGCAGAACATGATCACCGACGTGCTCGCCGACATGCTGGGCGCGCGCGACGAGGCGGGCCGCTTCACCTGCCGGATGATCGTCGCCGCGACCAGCACGCTGGTGACGAACGCGGTCGCCGACAACGACCTGGCGGCGCTGCGCGCGGTCGGCCCGCCGCTCGTGCGGAACGTCCGCACGCTCTGGGAGGCCGGGGCGTTCGGGCACCACCCGGTCCCGGACGCGCCCTCCTGACCGGACGCGCCCTCCTGACCGGACGCGCCCTCCTGACCGGACGCGCCGTCCCGGCGGGGGTCAGCGGCGCGATTCCGCCATGCCGGGCCGTCCGGCGCCGCTGCGGACGCCTCGCGGGACCGACAGGGCGAGGAGCGCGCCGAGCGTGTACGCGGCGCCCGCGACGAGCATGGCGGTGCGCAGCCCCTCGGTGAAGCGCGCCGCGCCTCCCGCGACGAACGCGCCGAGCAGCGCGATGCCGACGGCGCCGCCGACCTGCCGCGCGGCGTTGAGCGTCCCGGACGCGATCCCGGTGCGTCCCGGCGGCGCGCCCTCCACGACGGCCGCGGTCGCGGCGGGCATCGTGAACGAGATGCCGAACCCGGTCGCCGCCATCGGCGCCACGAGCACCGCGTACGGGATCGAGCGGGTCGCGGCGGTGAGGGCGAGGAACCCCGCGGCGCCGGCCGCCATGCCCGCGACCATCGGGAGGCGCGGCCCGCCGCGTGCGGTCACCCGCCCGCCGAGCCACGACCCGAACGCGATGAGCCCGGTCTGCGGCAGCAGCGCCAGGCCCGTCTCCAGCGGCGAGTAGCCGCGGACCTCCTGGAAGTAGAGGGTCAGCACGAACAGCTGCCCGTAGAAGCCGAGGTTCATCAGCCCGCCGACGGCCGTCGCCGCGGTCAGCTCGCGGTTCCGGAACAGCGACGGCGGCAGCATCGGCGCCCGCACCCGCGCCTCGGTGACGGCGAACACCGCGGTCGCCGCGGCGAACAGCGCGAACCCGCCGACGACGAGCGGATCGCCCCAGCCGGACCGGCCCGCCCGCACCATCGCCGCGGTGAGCGAGAGCAGCGCGACGGCGCCGGTCACCTGACCCGGCACGTCCAGCCGGTCGCCGGCGCGCCCGGCGGCCCCGGCGGTCCCGGCGCGGACCCAGTGCGCCGTCAGCAGCGTCCCGGCCAGCCCGACCGGGACGTTGACGAAGAAGATCCAGCGCCAGCCGAGCGCGGCCGTCAGCACCCCGCCGAGCAGCGGCCCCGCCCCGGACGCGAACCCGCCGACCATGGCCCAGACGCCGATCGCGCGGGCCCGGGCGCGCCGGTCCCCGTAGCTGCCCTGCAGCAGCGCGAGTGACGACGGCACCAGCAGCGCGGCGCCGACGCCCTGCACGACGCGCGCGCCGACGAGCACGTCCAGCCCGGTCGCGAACCCGCACGCCGCGGACGCCAGGACGAACAGCGCGAGGCCCGACTGGAAGACGCGCAGGCCGCCGAACCGGTCGCCCAGCCAGCCCGCCGACAGCAGCAGCCCGGCGAACACCACCGTGTACCCGTCGACGACCCACTGCAGGCCGGACACCGACGCGCCGAACTCGCGGCCGAGGCGGGGCAGCGCGACGTTGACGATCGTCGCGTCCACGATCACCATGAACCAGCCGAAGCTGATCGCGATCAGCGGGCGCCACGGGAAGCCGGTCTCGCCGCCGCTCATGCCCCGTCCCTCCGTGGGTCGCCGTCCGCGCTTGTGTTGCCGCCCGCGCCGCCGCCAAACGGGACCGGCCGCGCCGGTGCTCGTGCCTCCCGGTCCGCCGGGGTCGGCCGTCGCCGCCCGCCGGGCTCAGCCGTCGCCGGGCGATTCGAGGGCGCGCTCCAGCTCGTCGGTGTGCAGCAGCTCGCGGTCGACGTGGCCGGTGCGGTAGGCGGCGCGCCCGACCAGGTGCGCCGCGACCGGGACGGTGACGATCTGCAGCAGCGCGACCAGCACCAGCGAGGTGAGCACCTCGATGGTCGGGAACCGGACGCCGACGCCGGCCAGCACCAGCAGCAGCCCGACGGCCTGCGACTTCGTCGCCGCGTGCATCCGGGTGAACAGGTCGGGCAGCCGCAGCAGGCCGAGCCCGGCGCTGAGCGAGGCGCCCGCGCCGAGCAGCAGGAACGCCGCGGTGAGCGCCGTCCTCACGCGTCCGCCCCCCGGTCCGTCCCGTCCGGCGGCGGGGCGCGGTGGGTGAGGAACCGGGCGACCGCGACCGAGCCGACGAAGGCGAGCAGCGACAGGGCCAGCAGCGTCGGCATCACCCAGGTGTCGCCGTCGGCGACCGCGGACGCCCCCAGCCCCGCCATGATCACGGCGAGCAGGACGTCCAGCGCCATCGCCCGGTCGAGCATCGACGGGCCCCGGACGATCCGGACGAGCGTGCACGCGGCGGCGAGGGACAGCACCGCCGCCACCGCGACGAGCACGGCGGTCATGACCCGTCCTCGGCGAGGGCGCGCAGGTCGTCGCGGGTGCCGAAGGCCCGGACGGTCCGGCGTTCGAGCGCCTGCACGTCCCGCCGGGCCTTCTCCACGGCCGCGTCGTCGGCGGCGCCGAGGACGTGCAGGAACAGCGTCGCGTCGGAGTGCCGGACGTCCAGCACCAGCGTGCCGGGCGTCGCCGACAGCGAGATCGCCATGATGGTGAGGATGAGGTCGGAGCGGGTGCGCAGCGGGACCGCGATGACCGAGTTGCGCTTGGCCCGGCCGCGCCCGCCCGCCGCCTGCCACGCCAGCGGCCCGGCGCTGTGCAGCAGGTCGGCGGCCGCGCGCAGCACGAACACGGCGAGCCCGGCGGGTCTCAGCCGCAGCTGCGGGCCGACCGGCGGGAGCGGGAACGCCAGTTGCAGCAGCGCGGCGAGGACCAGCCCGGACAGCAGGTTCGCGACGGTCGGCCGGTCCCACAGCAGCATCCACACGAGCGTCAGCCAGACGACCGCGGACAGCCGGATCGCGCGGTGGCGTCCGACCGGGACGGTGAACCTTCTCAAGTGGCGCCTCCCGACGGGAACACGGCGTGCGTGTAGGTCTGCGGGTTCAGCAGCTCGGCGGCGGCGCGCTCGCACAGCGCGTACAGCGGGCCGCCCGCGGCGGTGTAGGCGAGGCTGAGGACGACGAGCGCGGCGCTCCCGGCGACCATCGCGGCGGGCAGCCGCGCAGCGCGCGCGCCTTGCGGGAAGTCGTCCGGCGGGGCGCTCCAGAACGCCTGGTTCCACACCTTCACCAGCGAGTACAGGGTGAGCAGGCTCGTCACCACGGCGCCCGCGACGAGGACGTCCACCAGCGGCCCGCCCTGCGCGAGGCCCGCCCGCAGCAGCCCGAGCTTGCCGAGGAACCCCGACAGCGGCGGGATCCCGCCGAGGTTCATCGCCGGGACGAAGAACAGCACGCCGACCAGCGGCGCGGTGCGCGCGAGCCCGCCGAGCCGGGCCAGCGACGTCGTGCCGCCGCGCCGGTCGATCAGCCCGGCGACCAGGAACAGGGTCGTCTGGATCGTGATGTGGTGCAGGACGTAGAAGACGGTCGCGGCGAGTCCCGCCGCCGAGTCCAGCGCCACCCCGAAGACCATGTAGCCGATATGGCTCACCAGCGTGAACGACAGCAGCCGCCGCACGTCGATCTGCACCATCGCGCCGAGCACCCCGGCGAGCATGCTCAGCAGCGCCGCGGCCAGCAGCACCCGGCGCAGGTGGCCGCCCGGGAACAGCAGCGTCTCGGCCCGGATCACCCCGTACACGCCGATCTTGGTGAGCAGGCCGGCGAACACGGCGCTGACCGGGGTCGGCGCGGACGGGTAGGAGTCGGGCAGCCACATCGACAGCGGGAACACCGCCGCCTTCACCGCGAACGCGGTCAGCAGCGTCACCTCGGCGATCCGGGCGACCGGGCCGGGCAGCTCGGCGATCCGCCAGGACAGCTGCGCCATGTCGACGGTGCCCGTCGCCGCGTACAGCACGGCGATGGCGACGAGGAACAGCATCGACGACAGCAGGGCGACGATGATGTAGGTCGTCCCGGCGCGGACGCGGGCCATGGTGCCGCCGAGCGTCACCAGCACGTAGCTGGCCATCAGCATCATCTCGAACCCGACGAACATGTTGAACAGGTCGCCGGCGAGGAACGCGTCGCAGACCCCGGCGGTCAGCAGCAGGTAGGACGGGTGGAACACCGACAGCGGCGTCTCCCGGTGGCGTTCGGCGACGTCCTGCCCGAACGCGTACACCAGCACGCACAGGGTGACGGCGGACGACACGGCGAGCATCACCGCCGACAGCCGGTCCGCGACCAGCGTGATGCCGACCGGCGCGGGCCAGCCGCCGAGCCGCACGGCCTGCGGGCCGTACCGGTCGGCGCGGACCAGCAGCGCGACCGCGACGCCGAGCACCGCGGCGAGCGCGGCGATGCTGATCGCGCGTTTCAGCAGCGGGCGCCGCGGCCCGATGAGGATCTTGACGCCGGCGGCGAGGACGGGCAGCAGCACCGGCAGCGGGACGAGCGCGTTCACCGGCCGTCCCGCCCCGGCCGGTGCTCGCGGCGGCCATTGCGGCGGCCATTGCGGCGGGTGCCGCGCGGGACGTCGCGGGGGACGCCGCCGGGGAAGTCGCTGTCGGGCTCCTCGCGGGCGCCGAGCTCGGACGGGTCGGCGACGGCGCGCCGCTCGCGCTCGGCGCGCAGCCCGACGTCGTCCTCGCTCTCCCGGCGCACGCGCAGGTCCTCGATGTCGTCGCGGACGTCGTCGTCGCCGCTGAGCCGCCCGTCGCGGTAGGCGATGGCCAGCACGAACGACGCCGACGCCAGCGAGATCACGATCGCGGTGAGGATCATCGCCTGCGGCAGCGGGTCGCTGAGCGCGCGGTGCGGGCCGCCGTGCGGGCCGCGGCCGGTGAGGATCGGTGCGGCGCCGGCCGGGCCGCCCGACGTGAGGATCAGCAGGTTCACCCCGTTGCTGAGCACCAGCACCCCGACGACCAGCCGGGACAGGCTGCGCTCCAGCAGCAGCACGACGCCGGCGGCGACGAGCGTCCCGCCGGTCGCGGCGAGCACCAGCGACGGGCTCATCAGCCGGCCCCCTCGCCGGTGCGGCGCGCCCCGCTCCGCCGGTCGGCCTCGGCCTGCCGGTCGACCTCGGCGCCGAGCACGGTCAGCACGGTGAGGACGAGCCCGATGACGATCAGGTAGACGCCGATCTCGAACAGCAGCGACGTGGCCAGGTGGACGTGGCCGAGCAGCGGCAGGTGCGCGTCCACGGACGCGCTCTCCAGCACCGTGCCGCCCCAGGCCAGGCCGCCGAGCGCGGTCCCGGACACGGTGACCGCGCCCGCGCCGAGCAGCGCGCCCGGCGGAACGGGCGCCGCCTCCCGCAATTCGAACGGGCCGCCCGCGAGGTAGCGGACGGCGAGCGCGAGCCCCGCGACGATGCCGCCCGCGAACCCGCCGCCGGGCGCGGAGTGCGCGGTGAACAGCAGGAACAGCGAGTACAGCAGCACGGTGTGGAAGATCGTCCGGGCGACGACCTCGAACACGATGGAGCGCCGTTCGGCGGCGAGCGTGGATCCGGCCGCGAGCCAGCCGGCGGGCGGGGCCTCGTCCAGCGCGGTGATCTCCTCGACGCCCCACACGCCGGCGCCGGAGCCGGGCGGGGGCGGCGCCGACACCGGCCGCCGCGCGAAGACCATGCTGGTCACGCCGAGGGCGGCGAGCGCGATGACGACGCTCTCGCCGAAGGTGTCCCAGGCGCGCAGGTCGACCAGCGTCAGCGCGACGATGTTGCCGCCGCCGGCCTCCCGGGCGGCGCCGGGGTAGGCGACGGAGACGGGCACGGCGTGGCGGGCCCGCGCCGCGAGCAGCGTGACGGCGGTCGCGGTGAGCCCGGCCAGCGCACCGACCGCCAGGTGGACGGTGCGCTGCGCGGGGGAGCGCGTCGAGAACCGGGCGGGCAGCCGCCGCAGCACCAGCACGAAGACGATCAGGCTCGCGGTCTCGACGAGGAACTGGGTGAGCGCCAGGTCGGGCGCGCCCTGCAGGACGAACAGCGTGGCGACCCCGAACCCGGACGCGCCGGACAGCACGACGGTCTGGCCCCGGTCGCGCGCCCGGATCGCGGCGGCCGCCGCGATGACGGTGAGCAGCGCGACGAGCGCCTGCGCGGGGGAGTCCCAGATCCGTTCGCCGAGCGGGTCCGGCCACGGCAGGCCCGTCACGACGGCGCCGCCCGCCAGGCCGACCGCGACGAGCAGGATGATCAGCAGGTAGTCGGGCAGCGACCCGCGCTGCACGGTCCCGGTGAGCTGCAGCGCGAACGTGCTGAGCCCGTGCATGAACCGCAGGTAGACCTGCTCCGGCTCGAAGAACTGCGGGACGCGCGCGATGCTGCGTCCCAGCGCGAACAGCGCGGCGCCCACCGCCAGCGACACCGCGGTGAGCAGCAGCGGCACGCCGAACCCGTGCCACGCCGACAGGTGGTAGCCGCCGTGCCGCGTCACCGGGAACGGCGCGGCCTCCCGGCCGATCGGCGCGTCCAGCCGCGCGGCGAGGAGCCCGACGACGACGCCCGCCGCCGCGAGCAGCACCACCGGCGCGAGCAGCAGGACCCCGGGACGGTGCACTTCGCGCGGCGCGACGCCCTCCTTGCGCGCGAACGCGCCCCACAGGAACCGCAGGCTGTACGCGGCGGTCAGCGCGGACCCCACCGCGAGCAGGACGAGCAGTCCGGTGCCGCCGCCGAGGAACGCCTCGTACGCGGCCTCCTTCCCGGCGAACCCGAGCGTCGCCGGGACGCCCGCCATCGACGCCGCCGCCGCGATCGCCGCCCCGGACAGCACCGGCGTCTCGCGCCCGAGCCCGGACAGCTTCCGCAGGTCGCGCGTCCCGGTCGAGTGGTCGACCACCCCGACCGCGAGGAACAGCGCCGACTTGAACAGGGCGTGCGCGAGCAGGATCGTGAACCCCGCCAGCGCCGCGACCCGGTTCCCGGCGCCGACCAGCACGATCATGAAGCCGAGCTGGCTGACGGTCCCGTAGGCGAGCAGCAGCTTCAGGTCGTGCTCGCGCAGGGCCCGCCATCCGGCCAGCAGCATCGTCGCGATCCCGCAGCCCAGCACGACCGGCCGCCACCCGGCCGTCCCGGCGAACGCGGGCGCGAGCCGCGCCACGAGGAACACGCCCGCCTTCACCATCGCGGCGGCGTGCAGGAACGCGCTGACCGGCGTCGGCGCGGCCATCGCCCCCGGCAGCCACAGCCCGAACGGGACGATCGCCGACTTCGACAGCGCGCCGACGAGGATCAGCGCGACCGCCGCCGTCGCGGTGCCCCCGCCGGGCGGCGCCGCGACGATCGCCGACAGCCGGTCGGTGCCCGCCGCCTGCCCGAGCAGGAGGAGCCCGACCAGCATCGCCAGCCCGCCGAACGTGGTGATGACGATCGCCTGCGTCGCCGCGCGCCGCGCGATGCCGCGCTCCGCGTCGTACCCGATGAGCAGGTACGACAGGACGGTCGTCAGCTCCCAGAACACGTACAGCAGGACGAGGTCGTCGGCCAGGACCAGCCCGAGCATCGCGGCGCCGAACCCGACCAGCTCCCCGGCGAACGCGCCGAGCTTCGGCTCGGCGCCGGTGAAGTAGCGGCCGCAGTACAGCACGATCAGGGCGCCGACTCCGCCGATGATGACCATCATCATCCAGGTCAGCGGGTCGGAGCGCAGGAACAGGTGCAGGCCGAGGCCGGGGATCCACGACCACGACTCGGTGCGCGGCGCGCCGCCGCGCAGCCACGGCCACGCCGCCCATCCGGCGGCCGCGGCGAGCACCGCCGCCAGCGGCGGGAACGCGCCCCGCCCGAGGGCCCGCACGAGCACCGGCGCCGCCGCCGCGGCCGCGCAGTACGCGGCGAGCAACAGCAGCAATGAAGCCCCAGCAGGAGTGGACGGCGAACCGGCGGTCACGCATGGTGATCGGATCGTGCTGGACCGTCACACTAGTGCTCCGGGAAGGCGCCGCCACGCTCTCCGGCCCGCGGACACGATTGCTTTACCCGCACGTGCCGCCGGGGCCGCCGGGGCCGTCGGGTCGGGTGGCCGGGGTCAGGTGCCGGGGTCAGGTGCCGGGGTCGGGTAACGGCCCGGCGCCCGGCCCGGAGCCCGCGGAGGACAGCGGGACGCGCGCCGCGAACGGGACGCTCACCAGGGCGAACGCGGCGGCCAGCCCGAACGCCGTCAGCCAGCCCGCGCGCCCGGAGCCCACGAGGATGAGGACGGCCGCGCTCGCCTGGCCGCCGAGCCCGCCGCCGACCCGCCGGACGGTGCTGTTCACCGAGGTCGAGACGCCCGCGTGCTCCCGGTCCGCCGTCACGTTGACGAGCGTGCCGCCGGCGCTGATCGTCAGCCCGGCACCGCAGCCGATCACGAACACCGCCGCGAGGAACGCCGGGCGCGAGGCCCCGCCGACCAGCCCGCACGCCGCCGTCCCCGCCGCGAGCGCGGCCATCCCCGCGGCCAGCGGCCGGCGCGGGGTCCCGCCCTTCTGCAGCGTCCGCGCCGCGGGACCGCCGAGGATCTGCCCCAGCGCCAGCGGCAGCAGGTACAGCCCGACCGCGGAGGTGCCCGCGCCGAACCCCTCACGGCCGTTCCCGACGAACTGCGGCACCAGGTAGAACGTCCCGAACAGGGCGTAGCCGATCGCGACCGTGACCCCGTTCGTCCACACCTGCGCCGGGGACCGGAGCGTCCGCAGGTCGATCAGCGGCTCGGCCACCCGGTTCTCGCGGCGGAACCAGAGCGCGCCCGCCGCGAGCCCCGCCGCGATCAGCCCGCCCGGCACCGCCCACTCCGCCCCCTTCGACCGCGGCAGCAGCGTCAGGCCGACCAGCACCAGCGCGAGGACGGCGCTGAGCAGCAGCGCGCCCGGCACGTCCAGCGCCCCGCCCGACGGACCGGGCCTCGACGGCACCCACCGCACCACCATCGGCAGGGCGAGCGCCACCACGGCGGCGCCGGCCGCGAACACCAGGTGCCACGAGACCGCCTCGGTCAGCGCACCGGCCGTCGCGAAGCCCAGCGCCGTCCCGATCCCGAACGCGCCGGTCAGCACCCCGGTGGCCGCTCCGACCCGGCCGCGCGGGAACTCCTCGCGGACGATCGACAGCGACAGCGGGAACACCGCGCCGCCGATGCCCTGCACCGCCCGCGCCGCGATCAGCACGACCGGCGCCGGCGCGGCGGCCGCCGCGACCGATCCGGCGAGGAAGAACCCGAGGCCGACCAGCAGCATCGCGCGGCGCCCGCGCCGGTCGGCGAGCCGTCCGAGCACGGGCGTCGCGACCGTCGCGACCAGCAGGTAGCCGCTGAGCAGCCACGCGCCCCACGCCTGCGAGATCCCGACCTCCCGCTCGATCACCGGGATCACCGGGACGACCGCGGTCTGCTGGTAGGCGAACGCGACGTCCGCGAGCGCGAGCGCGGCGAGCGCCCGGCGGTGCGCGCCCCGGCTCCGCGCGGCGTCCGGGCTTCGCGCTGCGTCCGGGCGCGGCGAGGTGGCCCGGCGACCCGTTCCGAGACGTCCCATCCCCGGATACCTGCCCGCCGGTCCCCGGCCAAACGGCGGGCGGGTGCCCGCCCGCGCGCCGTGTCAGGCGGTTTCCGCGTCGAGCGCCCGGCCGCCGGCGGGGGAGCCGAGCGCGTCGTGGCGGCTGTGCGTGCGGTCGGCGCGCTGCTCGGCGACCATCCGCCGGATCAGCGCGGCGCGGCGGCGCTGCCCGGCCCGCTCGCTGAGCCGCGTCGCGCCCGGGACCAGCCGCCGGACGGTCTCCAGCGCGAAGACGCCCGCGGCGGTGCCGAGCACGGCGGCCCGGGAGGCGCGGCTGTCGGGCGCGCCGAGATGGTCGGCGTTGCGCCTGCCGAGGACGATGCGGCTGTAGGAGAACAGGTAGTTCGTCAGGACGCGCCGCGCGGTGGCCGAGTCCTTCAGGGCGGGCGGGAGCAGCAGCGGCGCGGCGGCGTCCATCAGCGCCCGGCCCAGCCGCCGCGAATCGTCGTCCGGCCTGAACTCGGTGGCGGACTCCAGCCAGAGCAGCCGCCACGCGTCCGCCTCGCTCGCCGGGACCAGGTCCGGATGGACGCCCATCAGGTGCCCGACGTACCGCCACAGGTGGAGCGCGGCGGCCCGGTCGGCGGCGGAGAACCGCAGCCCGAGCGCGCGCGAGCCGAGCAGCATGACCAGCGAGAACAGCAGCAGCGTGCCGGTCAGCTGCACCTGGTTGATCGGCGCGTCCCAGGCGTCCGCGTCCCAGTCCGCGCGCCGCGCCATCGCGGCGCGGACCTGCGCGTGCATGATCCGGACCCGCAGCGTCTGCGTGAAGCCGGCGTCGAAGCGCCCGAGCCCGCCCGGCGTGGTGACGTCCACCCACCAGCTCGCGGTCTCCGCCAGCCGCCGGGGCGCCATCGAGTCGAGCTCCCCGGTCCGCAGCAGGGTCTTGTTCGCGCGGGACGCCAGGTAGCCGCCGTACAGCGAGGCGCACGGCATCACCACGGCGAGCCCGAGCAGCCCGGTGCGGCCGATCACCCCGGCGCCGCGCCGGACCAGGTCGGGGTCCAGCCAGTACGGGACGGTGTCGACCGCCGCGAAGAACTCCACCAGCTCGGGCGGCGGGTCGTCCAGCGTGCCGATGCCGTGCCGGAGGGCCTGCTCGAACAGGCGGCGGCCGGTGCCGCCGGGCAGCCGGGAGAACATCTCCGCCACCGCGTCGGCGAGCGGGTCGCCCGCCTCGGCGTACGAGCGGAACGCCGCGAGCTGCGCCGGCGTCGCCCGGATGTCACCCGGAGCGAACAGCCGCAGCGTCAGTGTCCACGGGCGCCGGGTCATCCATTTCGGGTGCGGCAGGCGTTCCTCGGTCATGTCGTCCTTTCGGTCGTGGGGCCGCCGGACGCGACGTCCGGCAGCAGCCGCCAGGCGTGCAGCGCCATGAGGTAATCCAGGGCGTGCGCGGGGTCGTACAGGTCGGGGCCGAACAGCGGTTCCACCGCCCGGATCCGGTTCCGGACGGTCTGCGGGTGCGCGTGGAGCCGGGCGGCGGTGATGCTGCCGTTGAAGCCGCACTCGAAGTAGGCGAGCAGCGTCTCCACCATCCGCGGACGCTGCGCGGGGCGGAGCCGCCGCAGCGGCGCGAGCCTGCGCTCGGCGAGGCGCCGTGTCAGCTCCGGGTCCTGGACGAGCAGCAGCGTGGGGATGTGCTCGCCGACGTGCACCGGGGCGCCGCCGTCGAGCATGCCGGACGGCAGCAGCTCGAGCCCGCGGCGGGCCAGCCGCAGCGACAGCGCGGCCCGGCCGATCTCGACGGGCGGGCCGACGACGGCGGGGTGGTCGCCGAGCATCGTCTCCAGCACGGCGCGGCGTCCGGGCCCGGCCGGGTCGGGGAAGACCAGGCAGGGGACGTCGCGGTGCAGCCCGGACAGCACGTTCGGCGGCAGGAACCTCGGCGGCGCGGTGGGGCGGCGCCGGGCGTCGACGGCGATCGCGGCGACCGTCCGGGGGAGCGTCCAGCCCGCGCGGGCGGCGGCGTCCCGCAGCTCGTGCGGGGCGCAGCCGGGGCCGAGGAGCAGGTCGGCGAGGCGGCGGTGCTCCGGCCCGGCGGCTCCGGCGCGGCGGGCGCCGGCGGACCGGTGCCCGTCCGCGGCCGCTCGCTGCACCTGGTCGGCGCAGGTGAGGCCGAGCCGGACGAGCGTCCCGCCGAGCCGCGGCGTGACCCCGGCGCCGAGCCGGAACACCTGCTCGGCGAGCCGCCCGGCGACCACGCCGGTGGCGACGGTCAGCGCGGCCCGCAGGTCCTCCGGGGAGCGTCCGGCGCACGCCTCCGCCTCGCCGAGCCGCCGGAACGCGTCGAGGACCGCGGGCGCCGGTTCGGCCGGTTCGGCGCGCGGGTCGAGGAAGCCGGAGAGCGCCGCGGCGATGGCCGTGTACAGCGGATCGGGATCGCCGGGCCCCTCGCCCCACTCGTAGGCGAGGACCCTTCCGCGGGCCGCGCCGGCCGCCTGCTCCGCGATCTCCGGGATCGTGCGGCGCAGGCGCCAGAGCGTCCGCGCGTCCGGGACGCGGGCGGGCGGGACGCGGTGCGGCGAGGTCGCGGGTGCGGTCATCGGGCGGTCGGTGCGCGGTGCAGCCGGGCGGGGGACGGCCGGCGCTCGTGGTGGGGGACGGCGGCGATCCCCAGGACCGACAGCGCCAGCGCCACCGCGAGCTCGGTGGACGCGCCGTCCGGCCACGGCTCCCGGAAGAGCAGGGTGCCGACGAGCAGCAGGTACGTCTTGGCGGTCGCGGTGGCGACCAGCCCGACGACGACCAGCCGGCAGCGCTGGAGGGCGATCTGGAGCTGGCCGAGCGCGAGCGGCGCGGTGACGGCGAACAGGGCCGGGTAGGCGTAGGCGACCGGCGTGAGCGGGTGCCCGAGCCGGGCGGCGGCGCCCTTGAGCATCAGCTCGGCGGTGCCGGTGAGCAGCCCGACGTCGATGGCGAGCGCGACGCCGGTCAGCGGGCGGGCGTGCGCGCCCTTGCGCTTGAGGTCGGCGGCGAGGAACGCGGCGCACGGGACCAGCAGCGACAGCGCCGCGACGGACCCGAGCAGCCACGGCGGGACGGCGGCGCCCGCCCCGGGGCCCGCGCCGGCGCCGGGCGCCCCGGCGGCCGAGGTGAGCACCGTCGCGCCGCCGGCCGCCTCCGGGGGCGCGATGCGCGGGCCGCCGGCCGCCGCGTCCGCGAACAGCGCGGTCGCGGCGGCGAGGACCACCACGCAGCCCCATTCGCGGAGCGTGAGCCGCTCGCCCATGACCGGGACGGCCAGCACGATCAGCAGGCCGACCCCGGCGAGGAACATCGGCTGCGCCGCCACCAGGGTGAGGCCGGTCAGCGACGCGGCCTGGACGCACGCGCCCACCGCGACGACGGTGCCGCCGGCGAGCCACGTCCGGTCGGTGAGCAGCGTGCGGGCGAGGTGGACGGGGCGGTCTCCGGCGAGCGGCGGCATGCCGGAGGCCGCGATCTTGAGGAAGGTGAGGCCGGTGAAGTAGATGCCGGTGGAGAGGACGGCGAGGGCCTGGTACTGCGCTTGCATGGCAGAGCCTTCCGTGCCGCCCGCGGCCCGGCCGGTCGGCGCGCTGGACCGGGCCGCGGGCGGCGGCTCAGGGGGTGGGGAACCGGTGGACCTCGGGGGTCACGGCCGGGCCGTCACGGCTTGGCCGGGTCGTAGAGGTCGAAGGCGTTCGGCTGGCCGGCCTTGTAGCGCCGGTCATCGTCGTCGTAGAAGCCCTGGAACTCCTTGGGCAGGTACAGGTTGAAGATCTTGGCGGGCGTGCCGCCGGCGCCGGAGGCGTCCAGGATCGCGTTGGCGGCCTTGCGGCCGGCGGTGTTCGCGCCCTCCATCGTGGCGAGGTTGATGTCGGCGCGGACGTAGTCGGAGGCGAGGAACAGGTTCGGCAGCGCGGTGGCCGCCTCGGGCCGGTAGTTCCACGAGCCCGGCTTGTTGATCATCAGCGGCTCGTCGTTGGCGACCTGCGAGGTGCCGTTGCCGGTGATGGCGGGGTCGATGAAGTACGAGTGGATGTTGGCGTCGTTGAGCACGACCGGGCCCCACGGGATCGCCCGGCGCAGCTGCTCCTTGACCTCGTTGAAGATCTGGTCGGACGTGCACTCGCGGGCGGTCTTGCCGTAGAGGACGCCCTGGGTGTCCCAGGACGACAGGTCGATCGACAGGCAGTCGTTGACCTCGCCGTTGCCGTAGGTGGTGCCGAACTTCTTCTTCCAGAACTGGGCCTGGCTGATGGAGGTGAGCGCCCACGGCTGCCCGGCGTAGGCGACGTGCCCCTTGGCCAGGTCGATCGGCTGGCGCAGGTAGATCATGATCCCGTTCATCCAGTCGGTGGTGATCTGCGCCAGGTTCTTCAGGTTCGGGTCGGCGGCCAGGATCTGGTCGTTGAGCAGCGGGACGGCGCGCTCGACCGGGACCGCCAGGACGTAGTAGTCGGCGTCCACGGCGGTGGTGCCGCCGCTGCCGGTGACCTGCGCGCCGCTGATCTGCTTGTCGGTGACGTCGAGCCGGGTGAGGGTCGCGTCGGACTGGAACGTGACGCCGAGCGACTTGAGGTAGGCCACCCACGGGTCGATGAGCGCCTCGTTGGTGGGGGCGTTGAGCAGCCGGTCGGGGGCCTTGTAGCCGCCGAGGCCGAGGGTGCTGTAGACCCAGGCCTCGGCCATCAGGCCCATGGTGTGCGCGTTGGCCTTGGTCGGCTTGGCGGCGACGAGGGTGCCGGTGAACATCTGCACCAGCAGCTCGTTGTAGGGCTTGTCCATCTTCTCGGCGTGCACCATCTCCGAGAAGCTCATGTTCTCCCACTGGTTGTACCTGCGCAGCGGGCCGCTGGTGACGAACGCGATCATCTTCTGCAGGAAGTAGCCGACCTCCCACAGCTGGACCTTGCCGGCGACGTTGAGGGCGGTGGACAGGAACGCCAGCAGCGAGTCCGGGCTGAGCGTGCCCTCGATGCTGCCGCGGGCGGGCAGCACCATCTTGGTGCCGCCGTAGAACGCGGCGACCTCGGTCCCGGCGACGAGGTTGTCGAACGCCTTGCCGCCGCCGGGCAGGGGGATCCGGCTCATCGTGTCGGGCAGGTTCTGGTAGAAGCCGGGGAAGAACCGGAACCCGTGCTCGGCCGGCAGGTCCTGGCGCCCCCCGCTCCCGGTGTTGGGAACGGGCATGCTGCGGCACTTGCCGCCCCATGCCTTCCGCTCGTAGATCGTGACGTCGAACCCGCGCTCGGCGAGCTCGTGGGCGGTGGACAGCCCGCCCATCCCGCCGCCGAAGATCGCCACGCGGCGGCCGGACTGGGCGGCGCGCCCGATCCGGGGGGCGCGTCTCGCGGCGGGGGCCGCGGCCTGCGCGCGGCCGGTGCCGAGGACGCCGGCGGCGGCGACCGCGCCGGCCGCGGCGAGCGCTCCGGTGACGAACTGGCGGCGGCCGACGCCCTCCTTCTGCTGCTCGCTTGCGGACGGCCCGGTCTGCGATGGAGTCGTGTCCTCCACGGCGCACTCCTTGGGGGGTGGTGTGCTAACCGACACTTGTGTCGGTTACGTGATGGTGCCCCACTATGCGGAAGCCGCCGCGGGGACGTCAACCCCCTGCGGCGGCTTCTCCTCGCCTGACCGGCCGGTCAGTCCGAATGGCCCAGCCCCGTCCACAGCAGCCGCATCGCGCCCTCGACCAGCAGCGACCTCGGCATGTCCGGGTGCCGCTCCCACCACTGCGCCACCCCGTCGAGCCCGGTGATGATGAGCTCCACCATCGCCTCGGCGATCGGCTCGCCGGGGTCGATCCCGACCGTCTCCCGCATGTCGTTGCCGAGCAGCGCCGCCACCGCGTGCGTGCGCGACTCGCGGATGCCCTGCCGGACGGTCTGGATCTCCGGGTCGTCCTCGTCCGTCCGGTCGAACAGCAGCTTGCGGGCCTGCGGCTTGGACTGCGCGAAGCTGAAGTAGGCGTCGATGGTCGAGCGCATCCGGTCCTCGGGCGGCCCCGAGCCGGTGATGCGGGCGCCGACGTGCTCCACCAGCGCCGCGTTCTGCTCCTGCATGACCGCGAGCAGCAGCACCCGCTTGGACGGGAAGTGGTCGTACATCACCGTCCGCGCCACCCCGGCCTCCGACGCGATCTCGCCCAGCGACGTCGCGTGGTAGCCCTTGCCGGCGAAGAGCTTCAGCGCCGCCTCGGTGATGAGCGCCCTGCGGGCCGGTCCGCGCATGCGCGATTTCGGGGCGGATTCCGCCATGGTCTTGACTCCCTCGTCGGTTGCGTTCACTCTAACCGACACAAGTGTCGGTAAATCCGGGGCGACGGCGGCGTGCCGCCGGACGCCGCGACAGCAGGGAGCCGCGCATGTCGGGCACACGACCGTCGATCGCCATCGTGGGAAGCGGGTTCAGCGGGATCGGCCTCGCCATCGGCCTCCGCCGCGCCGGCTTCACCGACATCACGATCTTCGAGAAGGCCGCCGGCCTCGGCGGCGTCTGGCGCGACAACACCTACCCCGGCGCCGCCTGCGACGCCCCGTCCCACCTGTACTCCTACTCCTTCGAGCCCAAGCCCGACTGGACGCGCCGGTTCGCCGAGCAGCCCGAGATCCTCGGCTACCTCCGGCACTGCGCCGAGAAGTACGGGCTCATGCCGCACTTCCGGTTCGGCACCGAGATCACGCAGGCCGAGTACCGGCCCGCCGACGGCCGGTGGCGCGTCCACGTCCGCGACGGCGGCTTCCACGACTTCGACCTCCTCGTCGCCGCCTGCGGCCAGCTCGGCAACCCCGCCGTCCCGAGGCTGCCCGGCCTCGGCTCCTTCACCGGAACGGTCTTCCACTCGGCCCGCTGGGACCACCGGCACGACCTCGAGGGCGGGCGCGTCGCCGTCGTCGGCAACGGCGCCAGCGCCATCCAGTTCGTCCCGCTCATCGCGCCCGCCGCCGCCGACCTCACCGTCTTCCAGCTCGAAACGCACTGGATCAGCCGCAAGCCCGACCGCGTCTACCCGCGCTGGCGGCACGCCCTCAACCGGCGCGTCCCCGCCGTGCAGAAGCTGTCCCGGCTCGGCATCTTCCTGTGGTTCGAGCTCCTGCTCAACCCCGCCCTGATCGCCCCGCGCGGCCGCCCCGCCCTGTCCCTGCACATCCGCGCCCTGTGCCGGTTCGCGCTCCGCTCGGTCCGCGACCCGCGCCTGCGCGACCGGCTGACGCCCCGCTACGAGCCCGGCTGCAAGCGCATCCTCACCTCCAGCGAGTACTACGAGACCCTCAACCGGCCGAACGTCCACGTCGTCGACGAGCCGATCACCGAGATCCTCCCCGACGGCGTCCGTACCCGGGACGGCCGCCGCCACCGCGCCGACACCATCATCTGGGCCACCGGCTTCCGCTCCCAGGACTTCGTCGCCCCCATGCGCGTCATCGGCCTGCACGGGCAGGAGCTCAACGCCGCCTGGAAGGACGGCGCCCGCGCCCACCTCGGCCTCGCCGTCAACGGCTTCCCCAACTTCTTCCTCATGTACGGGCCGAACACCAACGTCGGCTCCGGCTCCATCGTCCACATGCTCGAGAGCCAGGCCGCCTACATCGTCCAGGCCGCCCGCCTCCTCGCCGGCGGCGTCACCTCCCTGGAGGTCCGCGCCGACGTCCTCGACGCCTTCGACGCCGACGCGCAGAGCCGGCTGGCCACGTCCGTCTGGAACCAGGGCGGCTGCGACAGCTGGTACCTCGACGCCGAGCACCGCAACACCAACAACTGGCCCGGGTCCATGACCGGCTACCGCCGCCGCACCCGCCGCCTCGACCCGTCCGACTACCACCTCGAACACTGACGGAGGGACGCCCCATGGCCGGCCTCGGCACCACCGAGATCCTCATCATCCTCGCCGTCGTCCTGCTCCTGTTCGGCTCGGCGAAGCTCCCGCAGCTGGCGCGCTCGCTCGGCCGCTCGGCCCGCATCCTCAAGACCGAGACCAAGGGCCTCTACGAGGACGACGCACCGCAGACCCCGCCCGCACCGCCGGCCCAGCTCCCGCCCGGCCCCCGCGAGCAGGCCGCCCTCCTCCGCCAGGAGGCCGCCCGCCTGGAACGCGAAGCACAGCGGACCCGGGACGTCTGAGTAGGTACCCCCACCCCGACATGAGTAGGAGGGCGCTGACCCCCGGCCGCCCGCCCCGGCGATAGTGCTTCTCGGAGCCGACCGACGAGCATCAGGAGGACGCCGTGACGACGCAGCCGGGCTGCGGGACCGCGAAGGACGCCGTGCACCCGATCACGCCGTTCCTCCTGTTCGCCGTCACCTTCGCGACCCTGGTGATGGGCCTGTTCAACCTGTACGCCTCCGCGATGACGGCCGCCGGCCCCGACTCCTGCGGCGAGGTCAGCTGCCACGGCGACGGGACGCTCGCCACCGTCTTCCTCGTGGCCGCCGCCCTGGGCCCGGTCCTGTCACTGGCCGCGTGGTTCTTCATGCGCCCGTCCCGCGCGGCGATCCGCTACAGCCTCGTCGCCGCGGCCCTGACCGTCCCCCTCCTGACCGACCTCGCCCTGCTCTCCTGACCCCCTTCCGCCGGGGTGCGGCGAGCGTGAGGCCCGCGAGGACCGGCGGGAGAGGGCGGCACCGGTGGAGGCGGCGCACACGCAGCCGATCGCGAGCCACCGCGTCCAGGCGAGGTGCTCGCCGAGCAGGACGAGGCCGGCGACGGCGCCGGCGGCGGGCTCCAGGCTGACCATGACGGCGACCGTCCGCTCGGGCAGGCGGCGCAGCGCGGCCTGGTCGAGCGACCACGGCAGGACGGCCGACAGCACGGCGAGGCCGAGGCCCGCGGCGAGGACGCCCGGGTCCGCGAGGCCGTCGCCGGCCGCCGGGGCGAGCGGCAGGACGAGCGCCGCCCCGGCCACGACTCCCCAGGTCAGCGCCGATCCGGGACGGGCGCCCGCGCGCTTGTTCAGCACGAGGTACCCCGCCATGCAGGCGCCCGACGCCACCGCGAGGACGACACCGGACGGAGGAAGCGGCGCGCCGCCCGGGGCGTCCATCAGGAACACGCCGGCCCCGGCGAGCGCCGCCCACAGCAGGTCGGCGGGCCGCCGCGCCTCGACCAGTGCGAGCGTGAGCGGGCCGAGGAACTGGAACGCGGACGCGACGCCGACCGGAAGCCGCTGCATCGCCGGATAGATCAGGTGCATGCCGGCGATCGCCGCGCCCAGCGCGGCCGCGAGCCCGGCCGAGCCGCGCGGGAGCGGCGGGCGCCGGACGAGCAGGAGGACGGCCGCCGCGAACCCGAGCCGCAGGACGACGACGCCCGCGGTCCCCGCGGCCGCGAACATGCCCTTCCCGAGGGCCTGCCCGGCCTGGATCGAGACGACGCTGCCGAGGATCAGCAGCGGCGCGGGGACGGCGGCCCGTTCCGCGCCTCCTGCCCGGGCGGTCATGCGGCCAGTCTGCGATCGGCGGATCATGCGGGTCCATCGAAGGATTCCGCGCGGAACCATGTTGAATAGCCGAATGATCGACCGCCGGTTGCAGACCCTGCGCCTGCTGCGCGAGCGCGGCACCGTCACCGCCGCCGCCGAGGCGCTGCACCTGACGCCGTCCACGGTGTCCCAGCAGCTCAGGCAGCTCGCCAGCGACCTCGGTGTGGAGCTGCTGGAGCCGCAGGGCCGCCGGGTGCGGCTCACCCCGGCCGCGCACACCGTGCTGCGGCACGCCGACCTCCTCTCCGCGCAGTGGGAGCGGGCCCGCGCCGACCTCGCCGAGCACCGGTCCGGGACGTCCGGCCAGGTGCGGTTCTGCAGCGTGTCCAGCGCGCTGGCCGCGCTCGTCGCCCCCGCCGCGGCCCTGCTGCGCGCCGAGCACCCGGGCCTGACGGTCCACATGGCGGAGAAGGACAGCGAGGACGCGGCGCATCTGCTGCTGTCGCACCGCGCCGACATCGCGGTCGTGATCCCGAGCGAGCAGGTCCCCGGCCCGGACGACGCCCGGTTCACCCGCACCGTCCTGCTGGACGAGCCGCAGGACCTGCTCGTCCCGGCCGGGCACCCGCTCGCGTCCGCCGGGACGGCCCGGCTCGCCGACGCGGCGGGGGAGGCGTGGATCGGCTGCCCGGACCGGCCCGACCAGCACCACCTGCTGCTCGCCGCCTGCGCCGCCGCCGGGTACGTCCCGCGCGTCGCGCACGAGGCGAACGAGTGGTTCGCGGTGTCGTCGCTGGTCGCGCGCGGCTTCGGGGTCGCGCTGGTGCCCCGGCTGGCCCCGCTGCCGCCGGAGGACCGAACGGTCCGGGTCCCGCTGCGCGGCGGCGCGGTGCCGAAGCGCCGCCTCATCGCCTGCGTCCGGCGCGGCGGCGAGCAGGCGCCGCCGATCGCGCGCAGCCTGGACGCGCTGCGCCGGGTCATCGACCGGCGCGACACGATCGGAAATTCCCGGCAATAGCGACAAAAGTTAAATAAGGGCTTTTGATAGCCATAAGGGTTATATAACTGGAACGCGTTGATCGGCGACTCTGCGTATGCCACTCTTTCCCGGTGCCCCTTCCGGCAGGGGGCCGCCGGCCGGAGTTCCGAGCGCCCGCGGTCCGCTGCCGCGTCGCCCGGTGCTGAGGCTTAGGTGAAGAAGGCTGCTGTGACGAAACGCCGGATGACCTGCGGCGCGCACCTTCCCACGGCGGCTCTGGGAGCGCGCCGGTGAGGTGGCCGAAGCGCACCCGGCAGGCCGTCCCGCCCCCGCAGGCCGTCCCGCCGCCGCATCCGGGGCCGATGGCGGTCCCGCAGGCGCCGATGGCCGCGCCGCCGCAAGCGCAACCGCAGCCTCAAAGGCCGCCGCAACCGCAACCGCAGAGACCCGCGCAGCCGCAGCCGCAGCAGCAGAGGCCGACGCAGCCGCAGCCGCAGGTCCCGCCGGCCGCGCAGCCGCAGGCACCGATGGCCGCGCAGCCGCAGCAGCGGCCGCATGTGCCGATGCCGGGTTCGGTCCCGATGTCCGTTGGAACGGTCGATCCGGACGTGTGGCCGGAATTGTGCGAACGTTTCTGTCTGCAGTTCCTCGTGCTCGCGGAGAAGATGCGCCCCGCCATGGACCTGCTGGAACGCCAGGAGGAGGACCCGGACCGGCTCGAGGCCCTCTACGAGATCGACCACGGCGTGACGCGCATGCGGCGGGCCGCGCGCGACCTGCGGGTCCTCGCCGGCCGGGACGCCGAGGAGGCGTCCGGGGCCGACACGTCGCTGCTGGACGTGGTCCGGATGGCCGAGTCGTCCATCGAGCAGTACCGGCACGTCTCGATCCTGCGCGTGGTGGAACTCGCCGTCCCCGCGTACGCGGCGGAGGACCTGGCGTCCCTCGTCGCGGCGCTGCTGGACAACGCGACCCGCTACTCGCCCTCGCGGGTGACCGTGAGCGCGCACCTGCTCGGCGACGGCGCCGTGATGCTCCGCATCGAGGACTCCGGCATCGGCATGTCGCCCTCGCAGCTGGAGGGCCTGAACAAGGCGCTGGCCGGGCCGGTGCCGCCGATCACGGACGAGACGTCGCGGCAGACGGGCTTCCCCGTGGTGCACCGGCTCGCCCGCCGGCACGGCATCGGCGTGCGGCTCGCCGGGCGGACCGGCGGCACGGTCGCGATGGTGACCATCCCGCCGTCGATGCTCTGCGAGATCCCGCCGGACGAGCCGCACACGGTCGGCACCGGCGAGATGCCTCCGGCGATGGCGCATCTGGCGATGGCGCGCCGCGGCGAGCGCCCCGCGGGGGCTCCGGCCGGAGCACCGGCGGAGCGCCCGGCGGCCGTGGAACGTCCGGCCTTCGCGGAACGTCCGGCCAGGCCCGCGGCGGCGTCTCCGGCGGGGCGCCCGGCGCCCGTCCGCGCGGCGGGCGGCGAGCCCGACCTCGGCGGCCTGCCGCGCCGGGAGCGGGCGAGCCTGCGCCCCGTCGCGGCACCGCCACCGGACCCGCCGCCCGCCGCGGACGCCGCGCCCGGGTCGTCCTTCGCCGACGACCTGGCCGCCTTCACCGCGGGCACGCACCTGCCCGACGCCGCCGCCGACGCCGCGGAGGCGCCCGCCGACGCCGCGCGGACCGAGGCGCCCGACGCCCCCGAGGCTCCGAAAGCCGCGCACGACCTGGAGGAAGGACGGCAGTGAGCATCGCCTCCACGGGCCCCAGCGGCCCCCAGGACTTCGGGTGGCTGCTGCGGCAGTTCGCCTCGTCCACCCCCGGCGTGACGTTCGCGCTGATCGTCTCGTCCGACGGGCTGGCGCTCGTCGAGTCGGGCCCGATGCCGTCGGAGTTCGTCGACCCGATGGCCGCGCTGACCAGCGGGATGATCAGCCTGGGCAACAACATCGCCAAGCACGTCGGGGCCGGCGGCTGCGACCAGGTGATGCTGAAGTTCGCGTCCGGGCACCTGCTGTTCATGGGGATCGGGCAGCTCGCCGGGCTGGTCGTGCTGGTCGGCGAGGGCGCGAACCTCGGCGCGGTCGCCCACGAGATGACGAAGTTCGTGCACGGCGCCGGGCACGTGCTGACCCCGCAGATGCGCGACGACCTGCGCCGCATGACCGAACAGGCGATGCCGTGACCGGCGCCGCGGGCGCCGCGCCCCGGCCGGTGCGTCCGGCGGGTCCGGTCCGTCCGGGCCTGCGGGGAGGAGGGACATGACGGCCAATCCGTGGGTGCGGCCGTACGTGCTGACCGGCGGGCGGACCCGGGGCAGGCGGCACCTGTTCGTGCACACCGTGGTGTCCGGCGCGGGCTACGACGCGGCGTTCGCCGAGCGGCTGCTGCCGGAGGCGCGGGCGCTGTACGAGCGGGCGCACGCCGCCGCCGAGTCCGTCGCCGAACTGTCCGCGCACTGCGGGGTGTCGCTCGGGGTCACCCGCGTCCTGCTCGCCGACCTGGCCGCGGGCGACCGGATCGTGATCGCCGCGGAGGGCGCCTCGCCGTACGACCCGCACGTCCTGGAGAGAGTGATCGATGGTCTACGCGAGCTCGCCTGACCCGGCGCAGGGGCCGGAGGACGGGCGCCGGTCGCCGGGCGCGCGTCCGGCGGCGCCCCGCACCTCGGTCAAGATCGTCGTCGCGGGCGGGTTCGGCGTCGGCAAGACCACGCTGGTGGAGGCGATCTCGGAGATCCCGGCGGTGAACACCGAGGCGTGGATGACGCAGGCGGCCCGGACCGTCGACCCGCTCGCCGACGCAGGCGGCAAGACCACCACGACGGTGGCGATGGACTTCGGCCGCGTCACCCTGGCCTCCGACCTGGTGCTGTACCTGTTCGGGACGCCGGGCCAGCCGCGGTTCTGGCCGATGTGGGACGACCTGTGCCGCGGCGCGAGCGGCGCGCTGGTCCTGGTCGACACGCGGAGGCTGGACGTGTCGTTCCCGGCCGTCAACTACTTCGAGAACGACTCCGACGTGCCGTTCGTCGTGGCGGTGAACCTGTTCGACGGGCGGCAGACGCACGCGCTGGAGCAGGTCGCCGAGGCGCTCCGGCTGGACCCGGGCGTCCCGGTCGTCGCCTGCGACGCCCGCGACCGCGGCTCGGTCGTCGCGACGCTGACGGCGGCGCTCGGCCACACCCTCGACCGGACCGCGGGACGCGGGACCGCCGCGGCCCGCTGACCCGGGCCCCGGCTCCGCCCGCGCCCGAGCCTCCGGGCCGGACGGGGCGGGCCGCCCCGCACCCATGACGCCCCGCACAAGGAGGAAGCGTTGCGAAGGATCCTGATCGTCGGAGCGGGGCAGGCCGGCCTGCAGCTGGCCCTGAGCCTCCAGTCGGCGGGCTACGAGGTCACCGTCATGTCGGCGCGGACGCCGGACGAGATCCGCACCGGCCGGATCATGTCGACGCAGTGCGTGTTCTGGCCCCAGCTGCGGATCGAGCGCGACCACGGGCTGAACCTGTGGGAGGACCGGGCGCCGAAGATCGTTGCGCAGCGGGTCACGGTGGCGGCCCCGCCCGGGTCCCGCGCGTTCCAGACCCTCGGCCGCTGGGACGACTACGCGCAGTCGGTGGACCAGCGGGTCAAGATGGCGGGCTGGCTGGAGCTGTTCGAGGAGCGCGGCGGCAACGTCGTCTACCACAGCGTGATGACGTCCGACCTGGAAGGGCTCTCCGCCCTGTACGACCTGACCCTCATCGCGGCGGGCAAGGGCGAGCTGGTGGACCTGTTCGACCGCGACGCGAGCCGGTCGCCGTATGACCGTCCGCAGCGCAAGCTGTCGTGCATCTACCTGCACGGGATGACGCCGTGGCCGGACCATCCCGAGCCGCACGTCCGGATCACCGCGACGCCCGGGGTCGGGGAGCTGTTCTTCATGCCCGGCTACACCAACACCGGGCCCTGCGACATCCTGCTCTGGGAGGCCGTCCCCGGCGGCCCGTTCGACGTGTGGGACGACCGGCCGGACCCCGCCGGGCACCTCGCCCGCACGCTCGACATGATGCGGCAGTACGCGCCGTGGGAGTACGAGCGGACCGTCGACGCCGAGCCCACCGACGCCCGCTGCACGCTGTACGGGGGGTACGCGCCGGTGGTGCGGCGTCCGGTGGGGCGGCTGTCGGAGTCCGCGCTCGTCCTCGGGATGGGCGACGTGGTGGTGGCGAACGACCCGGTGACGGGCCAGGGCGCCAACAACGCCGCGCGCTGCGCCGAGATCTACTTCCAGGAGATCCTGCGCAACGCCGACCGCCCGTTCGACGCGGCCTGGATGCAGCGGACGTTCGACGCCTACTGGGAGTACGCCAAGCACCCGACGGCCTACACCAACATGATGCTGGGGCCGCTGCCCGAGCACGTCCAGAAGGTGCTGGCGATCGCGGCGCAGAACGAGGCGGTCGCGTACCGGTTCGCCTACGGCTACGCCAACCCGAGCGATTTCTCGAACTGGCTGCTCGACCCCGTGAAGACCGAGGAGTACCTGGCGACCGTCACCGGCTGACGTCCCGCACCTCGGAGAAGGCCGGTCGTCAAAGGCACCGTGGAGGCCGTCCGTCCCCCGGGGCGGGCGGCCTTCCGCGTGCCGCAGTGCGCTGGATCACCATCCACCGTGTTGCATGATCATGCATTGGCGTGCATACTTCTACTCATGTCCAAGGTGCTCACCTCACTGCCTGTCGGCCAGCGCGTCGGGATCGCCTTCTCCGGCGGCCTCGACACCTCGGTAGCGGTCGCGTGGATGCGCGAGAAGGGCGCCGTGCCCTGCACCTATACCGCCGACATCGGCCAGTACGACGAGCCCGACATCGCCTCGGTGCCGGGCCGCGCCACCGCCTACGGGGCGGAGGTCGCCCGGCTGGTCGACTGCCGGGAGGCCCTGGTGGAGGAGGGGCTCGCGGCGCTGGCGTGCGGAGCGTTCCACATCCGCTCGGCCGGCCGCGCCTACTTCAACACCACCCCCCTCGGCCGCGCCGTCACCGGCACCCTGCTGGTCCGCGCGATGCTCGAGGACGACGTGCAGATCTGGGGCGACGGCTCCACCTACAAGGGCAACGACATCGAGCGGTTCTACCGCTACGGCCTGCTCGCCAACCCGTCCCTGCGGATCTACAAGCCGTGGCTGGACGCCGACTTCGTCGGCGAGCTCGGCGGCCGGACGGAGATGTCGCAGTGGCTGCTCGAACGCGGCCTGCCCTACCGCGACAGCACCGAGAAGGCGTACTCCACCGACGCCAACATCTGGGGCGCGACCCACGAGGCCAAGGCCCTGGAGCACCTCGACGCGGGCATCGAGATCGTCGACCCGATCATGGGCGTCCGGTTCTGGGACCCCGAGGTCGAGATCCTCACCGAGGACGTCACCGTCGGCTTCGAGCAGGGCCGCCCCGTGACGATCAACGGCAAGGAGTTCGCCACCGCCGTCGACCTGGTGCTGGAGGCCAACGCCATCGGCGGCCGGCACGGCATGGGCATGTCCGACCAGATCGAGAACCGGGTCATCGAGGCCAAGAGCCGCGGCATCTACGAGGCGCCCGGCATGGCGCTGCTGCACGCCGCGTACGAGCGGCTCGTCAACGCCATCCACAACGAGGACACCCTCGCCACGTACCAGAGCGAGGGCCGCCGCCTCGGCCGGCTGATGTACGAGGGCCGCTGGCTGGACCCGCAGGCCCTGATGCTCCGCGAGTCGCTGCAGCGCTGGGTCGGCACCGCCGTCACCGGCGAGGTGACGCTGCGGCTGCGGCGCGGCGAGGACTACTCGATCCTCGACACGTCCGGCCCGTCGTTCAGCTACCACCCGGACAAGCTGTCCATGGAGCGGACCGAGGACTCCGCCTTCGGGCCCGTCGACCGCATCGGCCAGCTCACCATGCGGAACCTCGACATCGCCGACTCCCGCGCCCGCCTGGAGCAGTACGCGGGCCTCGGCATGGTCGGGGACGCCCACCCGGCGCTGATCGGCGCCGCGCAGGCCGCCTCGACGGGACTGATCGGCGCGATGCCCGCCGGCGGCGCCCAGGCGATCGCCTCGCGCGGCGAGACGACCACCGGCGAGGAGCTCCTCGACGCCGCCGCCATGGAGTCCGGGACCGACTAACCCACCGAGACGTGGCGTGTCGCCCTCATCCGGCGCGGGACAAGGGCGACACGCCGCATGCCGACGTCAGGACCGCGCCTTGGCGGTCTTGCGGGTGTTGGCCTTCTCGATGGCCTTGACGAGCTGCTTCTTGCTCATCGTGGAGCGGCCCGAGACGTCCAGCCGCTTGGCGACGTCGTACAGGTGCTGCTTCGACGCGTTGGCGTCCACCCCGCCCGCGGTCTTCCGGGAGGTCCTGACGCCGCCCGCGGCCTGCCGGTCGGACGGGCCCTTCGCGCCCCGGGGCTTCGGCGCCCAGTGGTCGCCGATCTTCTCGTGCGTGTGCTTGAGCGCGGAGTAGGCGACGCGGTAGGCCCGCTGCCCGCTCCCGTACTCCTTGGCGGCCGAGTCGTGCGCCTCCGCGAACGTGCGCTGCGCCTTGGCGTCCGAACGCTGGATGGTGCTGGGCAGCTCGCCCTTCTTGACCCGGCCGGTCCTGGTCGTCATAGGCATGGTGCTGTCCTCCATACGCATATCGCGTCCTTACGCACGGCGTACCCACCCGTCCCGGACATCCACATCCGCGTCCGAATCCGCCGGCGGCCGTCCCGGCGGAGGCGGGGGTCGATCTGGGGGCGGGGGCGTGTCAGGATGGGCGCGAGTCCGGAGACGCCGTCAGGGCGCTTCGAGATGAGCAACGGGAGCCGTCGTCATGACGCGTATTTCGCATGCCCGCACGCAGGAGGCCGCAGAGCGCCGCACGTCCCTCTACGGGGGTGAGTCCTCCCGCCGGATCACCGTGCGGGACATCGCCGCCGCGAAGGAGAGCGGCGAGAGATGGCCGATGCTCACCGCCTACGACGCGATGACGGCGTCCGTCTTCGACCAGGCCGGGATCCCGGTGGTCCTGGTCGGCGACACGATGGGCGCCTGCCACCTCGGCTACGACTCGACCGTCCCCGTCACGCTGGAGGAGATCCTCGTCCTGTCCGCGGCCGTCGTCCGCGGCACCGAGCGGGCGCTGATCGTCGGCGACCTGCCGTTCGGCACCTACCAGGCGGGCCCGGAGCAGGCCCTCCGCAGCGCGACGCGGCTGGTCAAGGAGACCGGGGTCGGCGCGGTCAAGCTGGAGGGCGGGGAGCGCAGCGCCCGCCAGATCGACATGATGGTGGCGGCCGGGATCCCGATCATGGGCCACCTCGGGCTGACGCCGCAGTCGGTGAACGCGTTCGGCGGCTACCGGGTGCAGGGACGCGGCGAGACGGCGGCGCGGCAACTCGTCCGGGACGCCCGCGCCGTGCAGGACGCGGGGGCGTTCGCGGTCGTCCTCGAGGCGGTGCCGGAGGAGGTCGCCACCGAGATCACCGCCGCGCTGGACATCCCGACCGTCGGCATCGGCGCGGGCCCGAACTGCGACGCGCAGGTCCTCGTCTGGACGGACGCGATGGGCCTCACGCCGGGACGGCTGCCCCGCTTCGTCAAGAAGTACTCGGGCCTCCGCGACACGCTGGACGAGGCCGCTCGCACCTTCGCGGAGGAGGTCGTGAGCGGCGTCTTCCCGGCGGCCGAGCACGCCTACCACTGACGGGCGCCCGTTCCGGGGCGGCCGGGCCGCCCGGCCACCCCGGACGAAATGGGGGGTCTTGCGGTGAAATGCCGGACAATGGCGATGATCGCCGAGAGTTCGGCTGGAAAGGGGTGCGCGATGGAGGGCTCAGCCGAGGTCCCGCCGGCGGCCGGGGTGGACATGACCACGCCGAGCGTGGCGCGCATGTACGACTACTTCCTCGGGGGCAAGGACAACTACGAGTGCGACCGCCTCGCGGCGCAGGAGGTCGTCCGGGCGCTGCCCACGGTGGAGGGCGTCGCGCGGGCGAACCGGGCGTTCCTGCAGCGGGCGGTGCGGTTCGTCGCCGAGGCCGGGATCGACCAGTTCCTCGACCTCGGCACGGGGCTGCCGACGCAGGGCAACGTGCACGAGGTCGCCCGCGCGGCGCGGCCCGGCGCGCGGGTCGCCTACGTCGACAACGACCCGCTGGTGGCGGTGCACGCGCGGGCGCTGGTCGACGCCGACGACCGGACCGCCGTCGTCCAGGCGGACCTGCGGGAGCCCGACGAGGTGCTGGACGATCCGCAGGTGCGCGCGCTGATCGACTTCGGGCGGCCGGTGTGCGTGCTGTTCGTCGCGGTCCTGCACTTCGTCCCGGACGAGCGGGACCCGGCGGGGATCGTCCGGCGGTTCGCCGAGGCGGTGCCGCCCGGCAGCCACGTGATCCTGTCGCACGCGGCGGTGGAGGAGCGGCGCAACGTGAACGTCGGGGCGACCTACCGTTCGCAGTCGGCCAACGCGGCCCTCGTCGCCCGGACGCGCGAGCAGGTGGCGGGGCTGCTGGACGGCCTGACGATCCTGGAGCCCGGCGTCGTCCCGCTGCACGAGTGGCGCCCGGCCGGCGGCGAGTACGTCACCGGCGCGGGCTGGACGGCCGTCGCCCGCAAGGACCGCTAGCCGCCCGAGCGCAGGAGGGCGGCGGCCCCGGACAGCGCCTCCCGCGTGTCCTCCACGGTGGTGTACCGGCCGTCCTCGTCCAGCCAGCCGTAGGTCGAGCGCCGGATGCGGCTCTCGGCGACGACGAGCCGCCGCCCGGACCGTTCGAGGGCCGGACGCGCCGCGGCGGCCGCGGCGAGGACGTCGCCGCACTGCGCGAGCAGGTCCCGGACGTCGGCCGCTGAGCGGTCCCGGTCCATGTAGACGCCGCCCCAGCCCGTCTGGGCGAAGATCGCGACCGGCCCCCAGACGAGGTGGTAGTTGACGCAGTACGAGTTCACCCCGTGGCCCGCGTGGCACACGGCCATGTAGTCGCCGACGCGGCGGCTCATCGCCTCGGTGACGTGGTCCAGGAACATGTACATCGCCATCGGGTCGATCCTGCGGGTGGCGTACAGCCAGTCGCCCCGTCGCCGCACGCGGGGCTCCAGGTCGGGCGGGACGGGCGGCGCGGACAGCCCCGCGCCCGCGAACACCTGACGCATCTCATTGGCTCCGTCCACGGGCGGAGCCTATCCCCGGAAACCCGGCCGATCCGGCGATCCGGGCGCATCGCCCCGGGTGCCGGGAGGAGCGGCGGTGCTCGGACCGCCGCCACCTCGCGAAGGCCCGCTAGCGCTCCGACTCCAGGCGCGGCAGCTGGCCGCTCGGGCCGGAGACGAACGGGGCCATGCTCATGGTGTCGGCGCCCTGGCCGCCGAACCGGCCGGGGCCGATGCTCACGTCCCCCGTGGGGCCGGACGACACCTGCTGGAGGCTCGCCGACAGGTCCGCCTCCACGCCGCCGGGGAGCTTGAGGCGGACCAGCAGCGGCAGCACGAACCCCAGCGCCACCAGGCCGACCAGCACCGGGGTGAGCGTGGCGAGGACCGTCGAGCTGATCCGGTTCGACAGGAAGAACCCGATCCACAGGGCGGCCAGCAGCGACGTCGCGATGGTCATGAGGATCGCGCTGCCCGCGGCCCCGCCCCGGGCGGTCCGCACGCTCTCCTCGGCGAGCAGCAGTAGCCGGCGCCCCTCCACGTGCCCCGCGTCGCGCCGGACGCATTCCTTGAGGTACCGGACGGCGCGGCGGCGGTAGAACGGACGGGTCCGCACCTCCGCGCCCGCCGCGGCGGTCTTGTACGTGGCGACCCCCGCGACGAAGTAGGCCTCCGCCTCCCCCGAGGCCCGCTCGATGGCCTCCTGGGCGGTGGTCACCGCCTCCCGGTACAGCTCGGGACGCTGCGTCGCGTCGCCCCGCTCCACCAGGAGCCGGGCGAGGGCCAGCAGCAGTTTCGGGCGCGACGGACCGTCCCCGGCGCGCTCCACCGCGTCCCGCAGCACGCGCTCGGCGGCGAGCAGGTCCCCCGGCGACCGGGCCAGGCCGATCGCCAGCCCGATCGCGGCGGGGCCGCTCGCCGGGCTGAGCGTCAGCGCCTGCCGGAAGTGCCGGACGGCCTGCCGGGCCCGCGCGTCGGCCTCCGCCTCGTCCGACTCGCACTGGAGGCACAGGTTGCCGTACTCGATGTGCGCCTGCGCGTCGTAAGCGTCCCGCCGCAGGGCCCTGCCGAGCATCTCCTCCGCCTCCTCGAAGCGCCCCAGATGGACGTAGAGGGAGGCCAGGTCGACGTAACCGCCGTCGTACGGGTCGAGGTCGATCGTCCGCTTCAGGTGGTGTTCGGCGGCCGCGTACTCCTCGCGCCGGTAGTAGAGCACGCCCAGGCACGTGTGGGCCATCAGGTGCCCCGGGCGCCGCTGCAGGAGGTCCAGGCAGAGCCGCTCGGCCTCGTCCCAGCGCGCCCGGTCGGCCTGGCCGAGGAGCGTCCAGGCCAGCCCCACCTGCCAGTCGCCGGGGCCCGCGCCGGCCTCGCCCGCGGTGCGGAAGTGCCGCTCCGCCGCCGTGTGGTCGTCGTCGGTGAACGCCGCCCAGCCGAGGCCGGCGCACGCCTCGGCCCGCCGGCCGGGGCTCGCGGCCTCGTCGCGCAGGCGCGCGAACACCCGGCGCGCCTCCGCCGAGCGGCCCTGGTCGCGGTGGATCCAGCCGAGCTCCATGCGCAGCGAGGCGTTGCGCGGGTAGCGCTCGGCGGCGGCCGCGACCATCCGCTCGGCTTCGGAGAAGCGCCGCAGTGACCGCAGCGTGGACGATTTCGCGATGACGGCGACGTTGAAGAGGGGCAGCAGCTCCAGCGCGCGGTCGAAGTCCTCCAGCGCCTCGGCGTACTCGTTCCGGTCGTCGAGGACCCTGCCCCGCGCGATGACCAGGGTGGCGTTCCCCGGCATGCGCGCCAGGGCCTCGTTCGCGGCCGCCTCCGCCTCGTTCGGCTTCTGCTGGAACCGCAGGACCCTGATCCGCTTCTCGTGGGCCTCGGCGTGGAACGGGTCCACGCCGATGGCCTGCTCGGCCGCCGTGAGCGCCTCGCCGTACCGCCCGAGGTCCTCGTACGCGTCCGCCAGCTCCACCCAGGTGTGGGCGTAGTTCGGACGGAACGCGGCCTCCGCCCGGAGCAGGGAGATCGCCTCTTCGTGGCGGTCCAGCCTGCACAGCGCGGCCGCACGTCCGTAGCAGGCGCCGCGGGTGGGCTCCGTGGCCGCTGCCCGTTCGAATTCGGCCAGGGCGTCCTCGTACCTGCCCCGGTCATAGAGCGACCAGGCCAGGTGCTGGCGGAGCCGCGCCTTTCCCGGGTGGAGCGGCATCGCGTCCTGGACCGTCCGGACCGCCTCGTCCTGCCGGTCGAGGTCGTCGAGAAGGTCGGCGTGCTGCAACAGGAACGTCACGGATCGGGGAGAGGACTCCAGCAGGCACTGCGATTCGCCGAGCGCGTCCTCGTAGCGTCCGAGCCACCGGTGGAGATGGAGCAGTGCTTGGAGGATGTCGGGGTCCCGGGGAAAGCGGTGCAGGGCGTCCCGCAGCACGCTCTCCGCTTCCGCATGGCGGCCCCGGTCCGAATGGACCTGCGCGAGTTCGAGGTGATGCCGCACGATGTCCGGCCGCCGTCGCACCGCGTCGAGCGCGAGCGCCTCCGCCTCCTCGAACCGCCTCGCCTGCCGGAGGGACGAGATGCGCAGGTCGGTGATGATCCCGACGTCGTCCCGTTCCGCCGCGGTCAGTTCGTCGAAGGCCGCGTCATGGCGGTCCTGCGCCGTCAGGACGGCGGCGAGCGCCTGGAGCAGCTGCACATTGCCGGGCCTCTTCCGCAGGGCGTCGCGCAGGAACGACTCCGCCTCGCGGTACCGGTTGAGCCAGAGCAGGGCATAGCCGACGTCGACCTGGTAGTACGGGTCGACGGGATCCAGGCCGACCGCTTCGCGGAACTCCTGGAGCGCCTGCTCGTCCATGTCCCGGGACACATGGAGATAGCCGCACTCGCGGCGCAGGGCGGGGTCGTCGGGGAAGCGGGAGATCGCCTGCTCCGCGGCTTCCGCGGCCTCGTCGAACCGGGCCGACCGGCGCAGGCAGTCGACGATCGACACGTGCGCCCAGACCTCGGTGGGATCGAGTTCGAGCGTGCGGCGGAAGTCGGCCAGTGCCTCCGGATACCGTTCCTGGTCCCGGTACAGCCTTCCGCGCTCCAGGAGATTGCCCGCCGAGGGAACGCTTTCGAGCGCGGCCCGGGACGCCTCCTCCGCCTCCGGGTAGCGGCGCAGGCGCCGCAACTCGGTCACCCGCCAGCTCAGCGCGAATTCGTCGAGCGGGTCCGCCTCCAGGGCCCTCTCGAACTGCTCCAGCGCCTCGGCGTGCCGCTCCTGCTCGTCCAGGAGAAGGCCCCATTCGTCGCGGAGCCGGGGCGCGGAGGGCACGAGCGCGACCGCCGCGGCGATGGCGGCCTCCGCCTCCGGGAAGCGGCGCAGGCTCCGCAGGGCGGTGGCGCGGGCGTCCAGGGCACCCGCGTGCCGGGGGTGGAGGGCCAGGGCGCGTTCCGCCATGGCGAGGGTCTTCTCGTACTGCCGGAGCAGGAGATAGTGCCAGGCGAGCCCCGCGAGGAGGTTCGCGGACCGGGGATGCGCGCCGATGGCCCGCTCGACGGCCTCCTCGGCCTCCTCGTAGCGGCGGAGCTTGCGGAGGACGTCGATGCGCTGCTCCAGCGCGTCGGGGCAGTTGCCCTGGAGGCGCAGTGCCGCGTCGGCGTCGTCCAGCGCGTCCGGAAGGCGCCCGTCGTCCTCGGCGAGGTAGCTCCGGTGGACGAGCACGTTCGCCGACCGCGGCAGGAGCCGGGCGGCCTCGTCGGCGGCCGACCGCGCGTCGTCGTACCGGCCCGCGCGGCGCAGCACCCGGACCCGCTCGCACAGCGACACCCTCTCGTCGGGTTGCGCGGACAGGACCTTCTCGTAGCAGGCGAGGGCGGCGTCGAAGCGGTGCCGCTTCCGGTAGATGTCGGCGACGCTCTCGTTGATGCCGGGCGACTCGGGGTGGCGGGCCAGGGCGGTCTCCGAGACGCGCTCCGCCTCGTCGTACCGTCCCAGCCCGGCCAGGACCTCGATCTTCCACTCCAGCGCGTTCTCGTCCTCCGGGCACCGGTCCAGGACGTGATCGAGCCGCGCCAGCGCCTCGTCGGGATACTTCAGCGTGTTCAGCAGCCGGGCCAGCGCCACCCCGATCGTCGCGCTGTGCGGGAAGCGCGCCAGGCCGTCCTCGGCGGTCCCGCGCGCCTCGTCGAAGCGGCACAGCCCTTCCAGCGCGGCCACCTGCCAGCCGATCGCCTCCTCCGAGCCGGGGTCGAGCGCCGCCGCCTCGGCGAACCGGGCCAGCGCGGCGGCGAGGTCGTCCCGGTCGAACTCCAGCCGCCCCCAGGCCAGCTCGACCGCCGCCCTGTCCGCCCTGTCCGCCCCGTCGGCCGCGGCGGCCAGTTCGGCCTCGGCCGCCTCGTAGTCGCAGCGCCGGCGCAGCCGGTCGGCGTTCGCCAGATGCACCTGCTCGTCGGCCACTGCCACGCACCCGCCCTCGCCTCGCGATCCCCGGCAGTCCGGATGGTAGACAAGATGTGCCGGCTTGTTGGCCCCCTCCGATGATCTCGCGTCCGCCGGCGGTGGCCGCGAAGGCGGCCGGTCCGTTCTCTCAGGTTCTCCTCGTAGCCTGAACCGGACATCCATGCACACCGGCAGGAGACACATGAGCCCGCATCCCGCCGCCGCACCCGCGCCGCCGCCGGGCGCGGGCGAGACCGCGCAGGAACCGGAGCCGGGCGGGGGCCCGCCCGTGTCGCGGGCCGCCGTCGTGAAGCTGCTGGTCCTCGGCGCGGTCCTGCTCGGCGTGGGCGTCCTCGTGGCGATCGCCGGGGGCGCGCTGTGGGGCGACGTCAGCGCGTGGGTCGACTCGCTCGGCTGGTGGGGGCCGCTCGTGTTCGCGGTCTGCTACGCCCTGGCGGTGACGGCGCTGGTGCCCGGATCGGTGCTGAACGCGTCCGCCGGGGCGCTGTTCGGCGTCGCCGTCGGCGTGGGGTCGGTCCTGGTCGGCGCCACCGTGGGCGCCGCGATCTCGTTCGCGCTGGCGAGGGCCCTCGGACGTCCCGCCGTGGCCCGGTACGCCGGGTCCGGGCGGCTCGCCCGCCTCGACGCCTACCTGTCGCGCCGCGCGTTCGAGTCGGTGCTGGTGCTGCGGATGGTCGGGCTGTTCCCGTTCGGGGTGGTGAACTACGGCGCGGGCGTCGCGGGCGTCCGGTTCGCGCCCTACCTCGCGGGCACCTTCGCCGGGATCATCCCGGGGACGCTCGTCTACACCGGGCTCGGCAGGGCGCTGCGCGAGCCCGGATCCCCCATGGTGTGGATCGCGCCGGTCGGGCTGGTCGCGCTCAGCGCGTTCAGCTGGTGGCTGTCGCGGTACGTCCGTTCTCGCGGCGAGCGCGCCGAGGCGGGCGCCGTGCCCGCCCTCGCCGAGGCCGACGACTAGGCGCTTGACCTTGACACCGGTGTGAGGCCCTAGCGTCACGGCCGTCGAAGGGAGACGAGATGCCGGGAGCAGTGGTCATCGGAGCCGGGCCGGGGATCGGCGCGGCCGTCGCGCGGCGGTTCGCCCGCGAGGGGATGCCGATCGCCCTCATCGGACGCAACCCCGGGAAGCTGGCCGAGATCGAGGAGGCGACCGCGCCCGTCCTCCGGCTGGCCGCCGACGCCGCCGACGAGACGGCGCTGCGCGGCGCGCTCGACGCCGCGGCGGCCGAGTTCGGCGTCCCGGACGCCGTGGTCTACAACGCGGCGCTCGTCCGGCCGGACCGGATCGGCGAGCTGTCCGCCCGCGAGCACCTGGACGCCTGGGCGGTCAACGTCGGCGGGGCGCTGACGGCCGCCGCCCGCGTCGCGCCGGACATGGCGCGGCGCGGGAGCGGGACGTTCATCGTCACCGGCGGGATGCCGGAGCCGAAGCCCGGGTACGCCAGCCTCTCGCTCGGCAAGGCCGGGGTGCGGACGCTGGTGGCCCTGCTCGACCAGGAGTACGGGCCGTCCGGCGTCCACGCGGCGACCGTGACCGTGGACGGTCCCGTCGCCGCGGGGACCTTCTTCGACCCCGACCGCATCGCCGAGCACTACTGGCGCCTGCACGTCCAGCCGCGCGGCGAGTGGCAGCGGGAGATCGTCCACACCCCCGGCTAGGTCACCAGGGGAGGCGGCCCTCGGCGTCGAAGTAGCCGCCGGTCGGCCCGTCCGGCGCGACCCGCGCCATCCGGACGATGATCTCGGCGCCCTCCTCGACGGTCTGCGTGCCGGTGCGGCCGTTCAGGTCCGTCGCGGTGAACCCGGGCTCGACCGCGTTGATCCGCATCTCCGGGAACGCCTTCGCGAACTGCACGGTGACCATGTTGACCGCGGCCTTGGACGCCGGGTACGCGACGCCCGGGTAGGCGTACGCGGGCGTGCCCGGGTCGGTGACCTTCGCCAGCGAGGCGAGCCCGCTGGACACGTTCACGATGACCGGCGCCTCCGACCGGCGCAGCAGCGGCAGGAACGCGTGCGTGACGCGCACCACCCCGAACACGTTCGTCTCGAAGGACGTCCGCATCATGTCGGCGGTGACCTCGGCGGCGCCGGGCACGGCGTTGCCGGGCAGCCGGGCCTCGATCCCGGCGTTGTTGACCAGGACGTCGAGGCCGCCGTCGGCCTCGATCGTCTTCGCGGCGGCCTCGACGGACGCGTCGTCGGTGACGTCGAGGACGACCAGCCGCGCGCCCAGTTCGGCGGCGGCGCGGCGGCCGCGCTCGGCGTCCCGGCTGCCGATGTAGACGGTGTGGCCCGCGGCGATGAGCCGCCGAGCGGTCTCGTGGCCCAGGCCCTTGTTCGCTCCGGTGATCAGTGTTGTCGTCATGTCTCCAGGTTGCGGCGGGACGGGGCGGTCAGCCAGCCGTCCCTTCTTCCTGGGAACGGCGGTACCAGGCAGGATCCCGGTGCGGGCGGGCAGACTGGGGGCATGGCACCGGGGAAGTTCGGCAGGACGCTGCACCGCTGGCGCGACCGGGTCCCGCCGGAGGCGGCGGGGCTGCCCGCGGGCGGGCACCGGCGCACCGCCGGGCTGCGCCGCGAGGAGTTGGCCCAGCTCGCCGGGATCTCCGTCGACTACGTCACCCGGCTGGAGCAGGGCCGCGCGTCCAACCCGTCGCCGCAGGTCGTCGAGGCGCTGGCCCGCGCGCTGCGGCTGTCCGGGGACGAGCGCGAGCACCTGTTCCACCTCGCCGGGCTGGTGCCCCCCGGCCCGGACGCGGTGCCCGCCTACATCACCCCGAGCGTCCAGCGGCTCCTGGACCGGCTGTCCGGGACGCCCGTCGCGGTCTACGACGCGGCGTGGACGCTGCTGCTCGCCAACCCGATGTACACGGCGCTCATGGGGGACACGTCCGGCTGGCGGGGGATCGAGCGGAACGGCGTGTGGCGGAACTTCCTCGGGCCGGAGAACCGCGTCCGGTACACGCCGGAGGAGCGGCGCGAGTTCCTGGCGGCGCTGGCCGGGGACCTGCGCGACGCCGCCGGCCGCTACCACGCCGACCGGGGGCTCCAGCACCTGATCGCGGAACTGCACGCCAGGAGCGAGGTGTTCGCGGAGCTGTGGGACGCCGGGACGGTCGGCCGGCACGAGGCGTCCCGCAAGATCATCGACCATCCGCGGGTGGGCGCGCTCACGCTGGACTGCGACGTGCTGACGGTGCGCGGCCCCGACCTGCGCCTCATGATCTACACGGCGGAGCCCGGCACCGAGGACGCGGACCGGCTGGCGCTCCTCGCGGTCCTCGGCACCCAGTCCCTCACGGGCTAGCCGGGACCCGCGCAGGCGGCGCAGAGGCGGGCCGGAGTCGTTCCGGGGGCCGGAGTCCCTCCGCGGGCCGGAGGGCGTCCGTCACGGGCCGGCCAGCTCCGGGCCTTTGTCCGTGTCGGCCCTGGCGACACCGCTCGCCTGCCGCTCCAGGCCGGCCGTCGCGGCGCCGGCGGCCGCACCGGCCTTGGAGCCGACGGCCGCGCTCGTCGCCGGTTCGCCGGGCACGGGGGCCTCTCCGTCCGGCTCGCCCGCCGCTTCCGCGACGTCGACCACGTCCGCGGGGGCGGGGGCGAGGGCGGGCGCGGGGTCGGGGCGGTTGCGCTTGATCAGCTGGCCGGCCGCGTAGGTCGTCCCGTTGCCGGCCCAGACCAGGCCGGTCCCGAAGAGGGCCGCCATGGACACCGCCACGCCCGCGATCACGTCCAGCACGTAGTGGTTGGCGGTGATCACGACGACGATCGCGGTGACGACCGGGTGCAGCACGGCGAGCCAGCGCACGCGGTGGCGGGGCAGCAGCGCCATGATGACCACCGCGACCCACACCGCCCATCCCATGTGCAGGGACGGCATGGCGGCGAACTGGTCGGCCTCCACGCCGCCGGGGCTGTGGACGGTCCCGAAGCCCGCCATGGCCACCGAGTCGACGAACCCCTCGTGCGGCAGCAGCCGGGGCGGCATCACCGGCAGGACGAAGAACACGACCAGCCCGGCGAGGTTGGTCAGGACGAGGGCGTTGCGCGCGGGCCGGTAGACGCCGGGCCCGGCGAGGTAGCACAGCAGCAGGATGCCCATCGTGAAGCCGGTGTGCATGTGCTGGTAGATCCAGACGGCGACCTCGGACAGATCGTGATGCCGCGTCAACCAGTGGTTCGTCCGGAGTTCAAGATCGAGGCCGAGGTGCTTCTCTATGCTCAGGACGTCCCGGCCATGGGAGAGCGCCGGCCCGTACCGCGTGTCGGCCAGCGAGCGGATGTAGCCGTAGACCTGGAGCAGCACGAAGACGATCGCCAGCTCGCCGATCAGCCATGGCCGCTTGCGGCGCGGCCGGCGGACGTCGGTGTCATGGCCGGTGCGGCGCCCCTCGGGGCGCAGGAGTAGCGCGCGGACGGCTCAGCCCTCTTTTCCCCACGACGGCCCGGCGGGACCCTGCGCGAGCCGCTCAACGGCCGACCGTACATCCCTTACGCCCCCTGTGGCACACCGGGGGGCGATCTTGTACTTGGCTGCGGCCTTCTCTCCGGCCGGTCACCTGGCGGCCGGGGACCCGTGAACGGGCGCCCAAGCCCAGGTCAAACAGGGTAAAGCAGGTTCTGGCGGGCACGGTACGGCCGGTGCCGGCCGCCACCCGCCCCGGCCGTGGGATCAAAGCCGTTCAACGGTCGGTCGGCGACACGCTCGCCGAGTCCTCGTCGCGCAGGGCGGCGACGCCCGCGGCAGCCGCCGGAGCGCGGCGCGGGCCGCCGTGCCGGGGATTTTTAGAACGTGTTCTTGTCTTGGGCGGGCGGACCGGTCAGGCTGTCTCGCATGGACCTGGAAGCGCTGGAAGAGATCCGCCGGCTCAAGCACCGCTACCTGCGCTGCGTCGACCTCAAGCAGTGGGACGAGTTCGCCGGGCTGTTCACCCCCGGCGCCGTCGCCGAGTACGACACGCCCGTCCTCCGCAAGACCCTGCGCCTGGAGGGACGGGACGCGATCGTCGAGTACATGCGCGGCAACCTCGGCGACGACAAGATCAGCGCGCACACCGCGGGGGCCCCGGAGATCGACATCGACGGCGACCGGGCGACCGGCGTCTGGTCCCTCGACGACACGATCATCATTCCGGAGCACCGGCTGCTCATCCGGGGCGCCGCGTTCTACCACGACGTCTACCGGCGCGGCGAGGGCGGCCACTGGCTGGTGGAGAGGACCGGGCACACGCGGACGTACGAGTACATGGTGTCGCTCGACGACGTTCCGAGCCTGAAGTTCACCACGCCGGTGCCCGGCTCCCGGTGATCGGGACCCGTTCGTTGACCCGGACGTAGAACGCGTTCTACCGTCCGGTCCCGATACGCGCGAGCAGCGCACCCGCGCACGCGCCGATCCCGCGTCCCCAGGAGAGCCCGGTGGCCACCGACGCTACAGACCGTTCCGACGCCGCGACGCGCCCGTTCGCCGACGCGATCGTCGAGGCCGAGCAGATCATCCGCAACGCGCCGTTCGTCAGGACCGACCAGGACCTCGCCGAGGGCCTGGACTACCTCGCCGGCAGCATCAAGGCGTCGCTGCACATGGTCGGCGCCTACCAGCACGACCACCCGTACTTCGCCTCGTCCACCGGCCCGTACACCAAGCTGGGCCTGGACAACCCGGACACGCTGTACTTCCACGCCTACCTCAGGGACGACGCCGAGTACGTCGTCACCGGGCGCCGCGGCACCACCGCCGACCTGAGCTTCCAGATCATGAACGGCGACTACTCGCCGACGCAGTCGCCGGACAGCCTCACCGCGTTCGACGACCGGAGGCTGACGATCGCCGCGGACGGGACGTTCCGGCTGCGGTTCGGCCCGCCGAAGGACGGCGAGGGGGACGACTACGTCGCGCTCGCGCCCGGCTCGGCGATGCTGATCGTCCGGGAGGTGTTCGGCGACTGGGAGAACGAGCGGCCCGGCGAGATCCGCATCCACCGCGCCGACACCCTCGGGACGTCCCCGGAGCCCGTCCCGTCCGACCGGATGGCGCGGCGGTACGCGGTGGCCGGGAAGATGCTGGTGTCCAGGATCAAGACCTTCCTGGCGTTCCCGGAGTGGCACTACCTGAAGCTCCCGGTCAACACGCTGACCGAGCCGCGCGCGACGCCCGGCGGGCTCGCGACGCAGTTCTCGTCCGTCGGGCACTACGACCTGGCCGACGACGAGGTCATGGTCATCACCGCGCCCGCCGCCGACCCGTCGGTGGCGCCGTACATGGGCTTCCAGCTCGGCAGCATGTGGTACATCTCGCTCGACTACATCAACCACCAGACGAGCCTCACCCGCGACCAGGCGCGCGTGGACCCGGACGGGAAGATCCGCTACGTGGTCAGCGAGCGCGACCCCGGCCTCGCCAACTGGATCGAGCGGACCGGCCACAGCCGCGGCTACCTGCAGTTCCGCTGGCAGCGGCTCACCCGCGACCTCACCCCCGCCGACGGCCCCACCGCCGAGATCGTCAAGTTCGACGAGCTGCCGCGCGTGCTGCCGCACTACGAGGGCCAGCGCGTCACCCCCGGGGAGTGGAAGGAACGGATCGCGGCCCGCCAGGTCGCCGTGGCGCGGAGGATGCTCGGCTGATGGCTTCGGAACTGCTCAAGGACAAGGTCGTCGTCGTGTCCGGCGTCGGCCCCGGCCTCGGCCGCGGCCTCGCGCTCCAGTGCGCCAAGGCCGGCGCCGACATCGTGCTCGCGGCGCGCAACGAGGCCCGGCTCGCGGAGGTCGCGAAGGAGGTCGAGGACCTCGGCCGCCGCGCCGTCACCGTCCCGACCGACATCAACGACGCCGCGGCCTGCGAACGGCTCGCCGAGACGGCCGTCGCGTCGTTCGGGCGGGTCGACGGCCTCGTCAACAACGCGTTCGCGACGCCGCCGCTGCGCGACCTGATGAAGGTCGACATCGACGCGGTGCGCGCCGGGTTCGAGACGAACGTGCTCGCCGCGCTGCGCCTGACGAAGCTGCTCGTCCCCGCCCTGGAGGAGCGCGGAGGCTCCGTCGTGATGATCAACTCGGCGGTGCTGCGGCACTCGCGGCGCACCTTCGGCGCCTACAAGATGGCGAAGGCCGCGCTGCTGGCGATGACGCAGAACCTCTCCACCGAGCTCGGGCCGCGCGGCGTCCGCGTCAACACGATCGCGCCCGGATACATCTGGGCCGACAACCTCCAGTGGTACTTCAACCACCTCGCCGAGAAGCGCGGCGTCCCGATGCAGCAGGTGTACGACGAGAACGCCGCCACCACCGACCTGCGCAGGCTCCCGGAGCCGGACGAGGTCGCCGACGCCGTCGTGTTCATGCTGTCGCCGCTGGCGCGCGCGGTCACCGGGCAGTGCCTGGACGTCAACTCCGGCGAGTGGCACCACTAGGAAGGCGCCCTGTTGAGGAAGGCACAGCGATGAGCGCAGGCCGCGACAGCGTGGGGTCCGTCGAGGACCTCCACGCCTCCGCGAGCAGGGTCACCGGCATGACGGAGTTCGGTGACGACGACTACCTCGGCGGGCTGGAGGTCCTGCTCGGCTCGCTGGCGAAGGACGCCGGGCTCACCCCGGCCGGGAACAAGGCGCAGCGCGCGATGCTGCGCGGCGCCCTCGCCGCCCGGCAGTTCTCCGAGGCCGCCTGGAAGAAAAACCCCGGGTACGCGGATGTGCCGATCGAGCGGCCGATCTTCGTCACCGGGCTGCCCCGCACCGGCACGACGGCGCTGCACAGGCTGCTCACCGCCGACCCCGCCCACCAGGGCCTCGACCTGTGGCTCGCGGAGATCCCGCAGCCGCGCCCGCCCCGCGAGACCTGGGCGGACGACCCGCTCTTCCAGGCGATCGACGCCGCGTACCGCAAGCACCACGTCGAGAACCCGGAGTTCATGGGCGTCCACTACATCTCGGCGGATTCCGTCGAGGAGTGCTGGCAGCTCCTCCGGCAGAACATGCTGTCGATCTCGTTCGAGTGCCTGGCGCACCTGCCGACGTACTCGTCCTGGCTCGCCGGGCAGGACTGGACGCCCGCCTACGCCCGGCACCGCCGCAACCTCCAGCTCATCGGCATGAACGACGCCGACCGCCGCTGGGTGCTGAAGAACCCGAGTCACCTGTTCGCCCTCGACGCGCTGCTGGAGGTCTACCCGGACGCGCTGATCGTCCAGACGCACCGGACGCCGCGCACCGCCATGGCGTCCATGTGCAGCCTCGCCGCGCACGCCACCGCCGGCTGGTCGGACGTCTTCACCGGCGCGACGATCGGCCGCGACCAGCTCGACCTGTGGAGCCGCGGCCTGGAGGCGTTCCGCGCCGAGCGGGCCCGGCACGACCAGGCCCGGTTCGCGGACGTGCACTACGACGACTTCGTCCGCGACCCGATCGGCACGGTCGAGGGCGTCTACGCGCACTTCGGGCTGCCGTTCACCGACGAGGCCCGGACGGCGATGGCGCGCCTGCACGGCGAGAGCACCACGAGCGCCGCGAAGCCGGCGCACCGCTATTCGCTGGAGGACTTCGGCCTCACTCCCGGCGAGGTGGACGAGCGGTTCGCCGACTACATGAGCGGCCTGCGGGCCTGACGCACCGGACGCGAGGGCGGGGCCGCGGCCCCGCCCTCGTTCCGTGCCCGGGAACCTTCCCCCGATTACTACAGTTGTAGAAGCAGGTGCGGACCGCCCGCACGGCGACGGGAAGGGAAGCGATGGCTCTCTGGAACAGGCTCCGCGAGTCGACCCAGACGATGCAGGCGCAGCTGCTCAGCAAGAAGAACGAACTGACGAGCGGGGCGTTCCGCGACGCGAGCATGGCGATGTGCGCGCTGGTCGCGGCGGCCGACGGCAGCGTGGACCCGGCCGAGCGGCAGCGCACCGCGTCGCTGATCATGGGCAACGAGGTGCTGCGGAACTTCCCCGCCGACGACCTGCAGCGCCGATTCGACGACTACGTGGCCGCGCTCACCGCCGACTTCGACTTCGGCAAGGTCTCGGTCCTCCAGGACATCGGCAAGGTGAAGAAGAAGCCCGGCGAGGCCCGCGCCGTCATCCAGATCGGCATCGTCATCGGCGGCGCCGACGGCGACTTCGACGACGCCGAGAAGGCCGTCGTCCGCGAGGCGTGCTTCGCCGTCGGCCTGCCGCCCGCCGAGTTCGAGCTGTGACCACCGGCCCCGCCCGGCGGGTCAGCGGGCGGCGGGCTCCCACCAGGTGAGGTTGGCCGCGGCGTGGGCGGTCGGCTCGATGATCTCCCACGCCTCGCTGATCAGGCCGCCGTCGACCCGCCAGATGTCGACGACCGCGATCTCCGGCCCGCCGTCCGGGAGCCGGCGCCGCGTGTGCAGGACCACGTGGTCCCCGTCGGCCAGCAGGTGCCGGATCTCGACCTGCATATCGGCGAGCGGGGTGAGCGCCGCCTGCACGGCGGCCAGCCATTCCGTCTTGGTCGAGGAGGTCGCGTCCGGCCTGTGGTGGACGAAGTCGTCGCTGAGCAGCGGCGCGAGCCCGGCCGTGCTGCCGGTCGCGATCAGTTCCGAGAGCGCCTGCTGAACGATGTCCTTGTTGGTCATGGCCGCAGTGTTTCCGCGGCGGCTGCGGATTGTCGATGAAATCCCATTTCATGGCGTCCGGCGCCACGATGAGTACGCTCGGGAACCGTGCACACGGTCGGGGAGCTCCTGCGGGAGTGGCGGCATCGCCGGCGGCTCAGCCAGCTCGACCTCGCGATCGCGGCGGACGTGTCGGCGCGGCACGTCAGCCTCGTCGAGACGGGCCGCTCCAACCCGAGCGCCGACATGGTCCTGCGGCTCGCCGACCAGCTCGACGTGCCGCTGCGCGACCGGAACCGGCTGCTGCTCGCGGCCGGCTTCGCGCCCCGGTACGCCGAACGGCCGCTCGACGACACCGCCCTGTCCGCCGCCCGGAACGCGGTCGAACGGGTGCTCCGCGCGCACGAGCCGTACCCGGCGCTGGCGTTCGACCGCCGCTGGGACATCGTCATGACCAACGGCGCCCTGGAGCCGTTCCTCGCCGAGGTCGACCCGGACCTGCTCCGGCCGCCCGTCAACCTGCTGCGGCTCGGCCTCGACCCGCGCGGGCTCGCCCGCCTGGTCGTCAACATGGCCGACGTCCGCGCGGTGTTCCGCTCGCGGATCCGGCGCCAGCTCGCCGCCGCCCCCGACCCCGGCCTCGCCGCCCTCTACGAGGAACTCCTCGAACCCGGACCCGACGACCCGCCGTCCGACTCCGACGTCGTGATCCAGATGATCGTCCGCCACGGCGGCCGCGAGCTGCGCCTGTTCTCGACCATCACCACGTTCGGCACGCCGCAGGACATCACCCTCGACGAGGTCGCCATCGAGTCCTACTACCCGGCCGACGCGGAGACCGCCGCCTACTTCGAACGCTAGAACGGTGCGCGGTGCCTGCCGGTGTACCTCGGGCGGCGGCCCACGGTGAGCGCGGTGGCCCAGCTCGCCGACACCGCCGAGGCGAGCGCGACCGCCGCCGTCACGAGCGCGGTCACGGGGCCGCTCCCGGCGTCCCGTCCAGCAGGCCCTTGATCGCGAGGACGGCGTCCGCCACACGGTCCGCCTCGGCGACGGGATGGCGCCACCCCGTCCAGAACCACGGCCGCCCCGCGTCCTCCGCGCGAGGTTCCACGGTCATGACGAGGCAGGGGTGGACGTTGCAGCAGCCGTCCGCGCCCGGGTTCTCGACATGGAGGCCGTCCGGCGTGAACCACGCGCTCAGCCCGTGCGCGCGCAGAACGGTCCCGAGCGCCTCAAGCCGCGCCCTAGCATCGGGTGTCATGGGTCGTTCGCCTCCTGGGGCGTCCGGTCCTAGGCCCGTTCGGCGGTGCGAACGCCGGGCGGGCCGTTCTTCGTTTCCGGCCCCAGCGTTCCATAGTGTTCTAGTCCGTGCTAGTCCGGTCGGGCCGTATCTACCGTTCTAGCTCGTCCGATGCCGTTCTACCGTGGACGCGTGAGCATCGACATGGATGGTCCCGACCCGCTTTACGTCCAGATCGCCGACCTCCTGGAGGCGCGTATCGCGGCGGGTTCCATCGGGCGGCGTCTGCCGAGCGTCCGCACGATCGCTCAGGAATTCGGCGTGGCTCATGCGACGGCCGCGCACGCCGTCCAGGAACTCACGCGGCGCGGCGTGGTGAAGACGACACCCGGCAGAGGAACGTTCGTCCAGGCCCCCGCCGAAGGCCCAGACGGCGACGGCGGCGGGTCCGCCGGGTAAGCGCCGCTGCGGGTGCAGTTGGCGGACCTGGTCGCTGCGCGTATCGCGGACGGGACCTACCCGCCCAGGACGGCCATTCCCTCCGGCGCCGAGCTGGCCGCGGAGTGCGACGTCTCCCCGCGCACCGCGACGGAGGCGGTGAAGATCCTCAAGGCGCGCGGTCTGGGGCGGGGCGTGCCGGGTAAGGCCGTCATCGTGAGGGCGGACGCGCTGGACGTCCTGAAGAGCGCGGCGCCGGGGTCCGCGTAGCCGACCATCCCGAGGGCGGAGCGTCGGACGGCTCGTCGTATCTCAGGGGTGCGGGCGGCCGGAAGTGGTCTTCGGCGGCGATGAGTTCTGGACGGATGGACGGTCTGCCAAGGTGGGGCGAACGGCCCCAGGGCGGACATGATCCCGCCCTATGAGAACCGCCACGAGATGCTCGGGAGATCCCAGATGCGCACTCTGATCAGCACCGCCTTCGTCTCGCTCGACGGCGTCGTCGAGGGACCCGGCGGCGAGCCGGGCTACCGCAACTCCGGATGGACCTTCAAGGACGTCGAGTTTCTCCCGGAGGCGTACGAGCTCAAGGGCCGGGAGCAGAAGGAGGCCGCCGCGATGATGATGGGCCGGGTCAGCTACGAGGCGTTCAGCCCCGTCTGGCCGGGCATGGCGGAGTTCGCCGACTACAAGGTGATGCCGAAGTACGTCGTCTCCACCACCCTGACCGACGGCGACCTCGTCTCGGACTGGGGCGAGACCACGATCCTGCGCTCGCTCGACGAGGTCGCCGCGCTGAAGGAGACCGACGGCGGGCCGATCATCATCCACGGCAGCGCCACCCTGAACCGGGGCCTGTCCGACGCGGGCCTCATCGACCGCTACAACCTGCTCGTCTTCCCGCTGCTGCTCGGTGCGGGCAAGCGGCTGTTCAGCGAGACCGACAAGGACGCGCAGAAGCTGAAGCTCGTCGAGTACGAGGCGTACGCGAACGGCATCCAGAAGAACGTGTTCGACGTCGTCCGCTGACGACCCGCCGGCGCTGGGCGGCCCGCGCCGGAGCCTCGGCGAGCGCGGCGGTGAAGAACGCGGCGAGCTTCTCCACCGCCGGGCCGGCGTACCGCTCCCGGTCGTAGAGGCCGACGCGGCCGATCAGCGGGACGGACGCGAAGGCGTCGAAGGCGGCGATCCTGTCGACGCTGGTCCAGTCGAGGACCGCCGCCGAGCGCGGGTGCGCCGCGCGCGGCGGTGCGGTAGCGCGGGTCAGTCGAGGCAGAACTCGTTGCCTTCGGGGTCGGCCATGATGATGTGGCCGGCGCCGAGCGGCGGAGCGGGCTCGAACCGCTGGAGGCGGGCGGCGCCGTGCGAGACGAGCCGCTCCGCCTCCGCCTCCAGGGCCGCCATCCGCGCGTCGCCCGTGAGGCCGGGCGCCGCCCGCACGTCGAGGTGGACGCGGTTCTTGGCCTGCTTGGGCTCCGGGACGCGCTGGAAGAACAGGCGCGGGCCGTCCCCGGCGGGGTCGACGACCGCGGAGGCGTCGTTGCGGCGTTCGGGCGGCACGCCCATCGCGTCGAGGGCCTCGTCCCAGGTCCGGAAGTCCCCGGGCGGGTCCTGGAGCTTGTAGCCGAGGGCCTCGGCCCAGAACGCGGCCAGGGCGGCCGGGTCGGCGCAGTCGAAGGTGATCTGGATTTCGCGGGCCGTTCCGGCGCGCGTTCCGCTGGAGTTCGAGGTCATGGTGCAAGCCTCGCGGACAATCCGGACAGGTTCGTTCCGCGAAACGTGAAGGTTCTGCCTGGAGAGGTCCGCCGGGTCAGGGACGGGCGAGGAGGCCGTCGATGGCGCGGCGGGCCTTGGCCGTCGCGCCGGGCTCGTCCAGGCGCAGGGCGGTGTTGGCCGCGGTGAGGACGGCGTCGGTCTGGAAGGCGGCCAGGTCGGCGTCGAGCGGCGCGATCTCGCCGGCCGCCGCCGCGCGGCGGTACTCGGCGGCGAGGAGGGACAGCCAGTCCCGGTGCTGGCGGGCCAGGGCGTCCCGGACGGGGCCGGGCCGGCCGTCGAAGTCGGGGAGGTTCGCCGCCCAGAAGCAGCCGCCGGTGAACAGCGGCTTCTCGGCGTAGTCGATCCAGTTCGCGACCAGCGCGCGCAGCCGCGCCGCGCCCGGCGGGGCGGCCTGCGCGGGGCGCACGACCGCGTCGACGAACAGTTCGCGGGCCGCGTCGACGGTGGCGAGGTGCAGGTTCTCCTTGGTCCGGAACAGGGTCTGGATGCCGCTCTTGCTCATCCGCAGGTCGGTGGCGAGGCGGCCGAGGCTGAGGCCGTTGAGCCCCTCGGCCGAGGCGACGTCGACGGCGTGCCGGGTGACGGCCCGCCGGGTCCGCGCGCCGCGCAGCAGCCGGCCGTCGGCCGGGAGATCGTCCTCGCTCATCGGGTCCATCGTGCCAGACACCTTGTCTATACGTACGATCGATCGTATTGTTTTCTCGTCGGCGGGAGAGGAGCGGGCATGGACCCCGATCGCATGGTCGAGTTGGCGGAGGCGCTGGCCGCCGCCAAGAGCCGCCGGGACGTGCCCGCGGCCATGGCGCTGCTGCACCCGGAGATGGTGCTGGAGAGCCCGGCCCTCGGGACGACCGCGCGCGGCCCGGCGGAGAACGTGACGGCGCTGCGCCGGTTCTTCGCCTCCTTCCCGGACTACGACGTCGCCTTGCAGGGACACGCCGCGAACCGCGACGCCCTGGTCTGCTGGGGTACGGCCCGGATGACCCTGACCGGCACCCGGTTCGGCGTCGAGCCCAGCGGACGCCGCGCCGAGCTGCCGGTGTTCATCCGGTTCGCGTTCAAGGACGATCTGATCGCCGGCGAGTACTTCTTCTTCGACCTGGCGGAACTGTGCGCGCAGTCGGGCGTCTCGGCCGACGCCGTCCGGCGCCGCCTGTTCCGCGACCGGGAAAGGTGATGGCGCATGCTCGCGGACCCGCGTGTGAGGGACGTCGGGGAGATCCGGACGGAGCTCCTGTTCGACATCGTGGTCGACCTGGCCCCGCCGCTGGACTTCGGCCGGGGACCGGCCGGGCGGCGCGTCCTGTTCGGCGCCGCCGGCGGCGCGTTCGCGGGACCTGACCTGCGCGGCGAGGTGCTGCCGGGCGGCGGTGACTGGGCGGTGTTCCGTCCCGGCGGGACGATGTGCCTGGACGTCCGGCTCGCGCTGCGCACCGACGACGGAGCCCTCGTGCACATGACCTACGGCGGCCGCTACACCACCCCGCCGGAGCTGCGCGAGGAGATGGCCGACACCGCCACGAGGCACCGCGTCGACCCGTCCCGCTACTACTTCAGGACGAACCCGCTCTTCGAGACGGGCGCCGAGCGGTACGCGTGGCTGAACGACGCCGTCTGCGTGGGGACGGGCTACCTCGTCGAGGGCGGGATCGCCTACCGGGTCTCCCGGGTGGTGTGAACCGGGCCGGCCGGTCCGGGTGCGGCGAGGCGGCGGCCGAGGGCGGCGAGCAGGGAGACCATCGCGGCGGCGATGACGGTCAGCCCGAGGGCGTCGGGGACGCTCCCCGTGTTCGCGACCAGCCCGAACGCGGTGTGCCCGACGAGAGCGCCGGAGATCGCCGCGAGGCGGTGGCGGTCCGTCCAGCCGCCCGTCCGGAGCAGGGGGACGGCGGTCGCGGCGGCGAGGAGCGCGGCGGCGGCCATCGGGACGGGCGCCCACGCCCGCGGGACGAAGGCGGAGTGGTCGGCGCCGGCGAAAGGGAACAGCAGGGCGAGGTACCCGAACGAGGCGACGCCGCAGATGACGCCGAGCACCCGGGGCGCGGGCGGCGCGCCCCGCGAGGGCGGGCGGGGGAGGCGGGGCAGGACGCCCAGCGCCAGGACGGTCAGCGCCGCGCACAGCGCGAGGATGGTCAGCGCGGCCCCGCCGGGCAGCGAGTAGTGCGGGTCCTCGGACGGCGGGACCAAGACGCGGAGCAGCAGCGCCCCGAGGGCCGCGACGAGACCGGTGACGGCCAGGCCGCCGCGGCGCAGGTAGGCGGCGCGGCCGTGGCGGCGGAACACCAGCTCCACGAGCGCGATCGGGACGAGGACGCTGAACACCGCGTGGTACGGCAGGTTCAGCTCCGCGTACGGGGCGTTGACGCCGAAGGGGCGCGGCCCCCAGCCCGCCGCCCCGTACAGATGCGGGCTGGTCAGGCTCTGCAGCGCCAGCCCCTCCTCGACCAGCCCGTACACCAGGCCCATCGCCAGGATGCTGCTCCGCCCGCCCCCGAGGCGGCGGACCAGCTCCCGGATCAGCAGCACCCCGGCGCCGTAGACGGGCACGTAGAGCAGCACCAGCCAGATCATCCGGACCGGGACGGTGCCGAGGGTGAGTTCGGCGACGGCGGGCGCGACCAGGACCAGGGTCCAGGCCGCCCGCCGCGACCGCGGGGCCGTCGCCGAACGCGGGGACGTCCCCGAACGCCGCTTCGTCATGCCGCCAACGCTAGGAACGCGCGGCCCGGGGCGCTTCCAACGAAGGATCGGTCTCCGCCCTGCGACTTTCGTCGGAGGACCGCGCCGGGACGCGGGGTCCTAAGCGGAGGGGCGGGGGCGGACCAGGCCGAGGTCGTAGGCGAGGACGACCGCCTGCACGCGGTCCCGCAGGCCGAGTTTGCGCAGGATGCTCGACACGTGCGTCTTCACCGTCGCCTCGGTGACGACGAGCCGCGCGGCGATCTCGGCGTTGGACGCGGCCCGCGCGACGAGCTCCAGCGTCTGCATCTCGCGGTCGGTCAGCTCGGCGAGCGCCTCCGGCCGGACGGGCGCGCGCGGCTCGGTCGCGGTGAACCGGTCGAGCAGCCGCCGGGTCACCGACGGCGCGAGCAGCGCGTCGCCGCGCGCCACGACCCGGACCGCCTCGGCCAGCTCGTCCGGCCGGACGTCCTTGAGCAGGAACCCGGCGGCGCCCGCCCGCAGCGCCGCGTAGAGCGGCTCGTCCAGGTCGAACGTCGTCAGGATGATCACCTTGGGCGGGTCGTCGGACGCGGTGATCCGCCGGGTGGCGTCGATGCCGTCGACGCCGGGCATCCGGACGTCCATCAGCACGACGTCGGGACGGAGCCGCTCGGCCGCGCGGACGGCGGACTCGCCGTCCCCGGCCTCGCCGACGACCGTGAGGTCGTCCCGCGCCTCGATGATCATGCTGAACCCGGCCCGGACGAGGTCCTGGTCGTCGGCGACCAGCACGCGGATCGTCACGTGGCCTCCCCGACCGGCAGCGACGCCCGCACCCGGAACCCGCCGTCCGGGTCGGGGCCCGCCTCGAACGTGCCGCCGAGCAGCAGGGCGCGCTCCCGCATCCCGGCGATGCCCTGCCCGCTCCCGGCGAGACCCGTGCCCCCCGAAGCCGTGCTGCCGGGAGCCGTGAGGGCGCCGGGGCCGTCGTCGCGGACGTCGACGTCGAGGCGCCCGTCCGCGTACCGCAGCACCACGTCGGCGCGGCCCGCGCGGGCGTGCCGCAGCGCGTTCGTCAGCGCCTCCTGGACGATCCGGTAGACCGCGAGGCCCGCACCGGACGGAACCCGCACGCCCGCCATCCCCTCCCGCTGGATCCGCACCCGCAGCCCGGCGCCGGTGACGGAGGCGGCGAGCCGGTCCAAGTCTCCCAGGCCGGGGACGGATCCGTCCGCCTCACCGCCGTCGGCGTCCCGGACGGACCGCAGGAAGTGCCGCAGCTCCGCGAGCGCCTGCCGCCCCTCGGCCTCCAGGTTCCGGACGGCCCGCCGCGCGAGCCCGGGGTTCGCGTCGAACACGTCGTCCGCGGCGGCGGCCTGCACGACCATGACGGACACGGTGTGGGAGAGGACGTCGTGCAGTTCCCGCCCGATGCGCGCCCGCTCCTCCACGGCCGCGCGCCGCGCCTCGGCGTGCCGGCGCGCCGCTTCCGCGCGTCCGAGCGCGCCCCAGCTCCAGGCGAGCAGGGCGGCGACGGGCCACACGACGACCATCCGGCCCTGCGCCGCCGCGACGGCGGCGGTCGCGGCGCCGGCGGCGCCCATGCCCCACAACGAGGTGCGCGCGGGACGCAGCCACGCGAACGCGCACAGCACCACGAAGAGGATGCCGGGCCCCACCTCCGGCGCGAGCGCCTGGATCCCGGCGCCCGCGGCGGCCGTCACCGCGAGCGCGGCCCCGGGGCGGTCGCGCATCAGCCATCCCGCAGCCGTCCCCTGGACGAGGAGCAGCGCGACGACGGCGCCCCGCGCGGGCCAGCCCGCGTCCACGAACGGGACGGCTCCCGCCGCGCCGAGCGCGCACGCCCCGGACACCGCTCGCCACCAGGACGGCAACACCGCCGCATACCGATCCCGCACGCTCGCCGACGCTACCAACCCGGCCCCCGGGACGGGGCGGGAGCGGAACCTCCGGGGCGCCCGGCGCCGTACCGGGGGAGGGGGACTTGCCGGAGATGGTGTGCTTGTTGTTATCTGCGGTGGTCCAGGAGGTCTCCAGGGGGTCGGGGGCGATCCGCTGGAGGGACGGTGACGCGCGTGGGCGAGGACGTGGACCTGCTGGTCCGGGCGGCGCAGGACGGCGACCCCGAGGCCAGGGAGCGGCTGGTCGCCGAGCACCTGCCGCTGCTGTACAACGTGGTCGGCTGGGCCCTCGACGGCCACGCCGACGTGGACGACGTCGTCCAGGACTCGGTGCTGCGCGCGCTCGGCGGGCTGCACGGGCTGCGCGAGCCGGGACGGTTCCGCTCCTGGCTCGTGTCGATCGCGATGAACCAGGTGCGCCGCCGCTGGACGTCGCTGCAGCGCGGGACGCCCATGGACCCCGACGCCATCGCGCGGGTCGCCGCGTCCGAGGCCGACTTCGCCGAGGCGGCCGTCCTGCGGCTGGAGCTGTCCGGGCAGCGCCGCGAGATCGCCGAAGCGACCCGCTGGCTCGACGCGGGGGAGCGCGAGTTGCTCGGCCTGTGGTGGCTGGAGGCGTCGGGCCACCTCACCCGGAGCGAGCTGGCCGACGCGCTGGGCGTGTCGGCGGCGCACGCGGCGGTCCGGGTGCAGCGGATGAAGAAGCAGCTCGCGACGTGCCGCGCCGTCGTGCGGGTCGTGGGGGCGGAGCGGCGCTGCGAGGCGCTCGTCCCGGTGCTCGCGCGGTGGGACGGGCGGCCGTCCCCGCTGTGGCGCAAGCGCGTCGCCAAGCACGTCCGCGGCTGCCGGGACTGCGGCTCCCGGCAGCGGGACCTGCTCCCGCCGGAGGCGCTGCTCGCGGGCCTGGTCATGGTGCCGCTGCCCGCCGCGCATCCGCTGCACGCGCTCCCGGCGGCGCTGACGGCCACGTCGACGCCGACGGCCGCAGGCGCCGCGTCGGGCGCGGGCACGGCGGGCACGGCGGGCACGGCGGGTGCGGGGAAGGGCGCCGGTCTCGCGGCGGCCAAGTGGGTGGCGGGCGCCGCGGCCGTCGGCGTCGCGGGCGCGGCGGTGGTCTTCTGGGGCACGCGGGGCGGCTCGCCCGCCGAACCGCCGCCCCGCGACGACCCGCCGGCCGCCGCGCACCGGACCCCGTCGCGCACCCCGGCGCCGCGTCCCGGCGCCACGTCCGTCAAGGAGCACATCGCGCCGCCGCGGCCGTCGAAGACCGCGGAACAGACCGTCGAGCAGCAGGTCGTCGCGCTGGTCAACCGGAACCGGGCCAAGGCCGGATGCCGCCCGCTGCGCGTCTCGCCCGCCCTGCACAAGGCCGCGCAGGCGCACACCGAGGACATGGCGTCCCGGCACGTCCTCGACCACCGCGGCGCGGACGGCGACGACCCGGGCGCCCGGATCACCGCCGCCGGCTTCCGCTGGAGCGCGTGGGCGGAGAACATCGCGCAGGGCCAGGCGTCCCCGCCCGCCGTCGTGACGGCCTGGATGAACAGCTCCGGCCACCGGGCCAACATCCTGAACTGCCGCCTGACGATGATCGGGGTGGGCGTCGTGCGGGGGTCCGGCGGCCCCTGGTGGACCCAGGACTTCGCCACCCCCGCCTGAGCCGTCCCGCGCGGTCAGCGGCTCGTGCCGAAGTCCTGCGTCCAGTACGGGCCGCCGCTCAGCACCACGCCGACGCCGATCTCCTTGAACCCGCAGTTCAGGATGTTCGCGCGGTGGCCGGAGCTGTTCATCCACGCGTCCATCACGCTCGCGGGGGTCGGCTGGCCCTTCGCGATGTTCTCGCCGTAGGAGGACCAGCGGTAGCCCGCGGCGGTGATGCGGTCACCCGGGTCCTTGCCGTCGGGGTTGGTGTGGTCGAAGAAGTTGCGGGCGTGCATGTCGGCCGAATGCCCCTGCGCGGCCCGCGCCAGCTTGCTGTTGACGGTCAGGGCGCGGCAGCCGTGCTTGGCGCGCTCGGCGTTGACCAGCGCGACGACCTGCGAGGCGTACCGTCCGGCGGTCCCGCCGGCGGGCGCGGCCGGGGCCTTCGGCTTCGCGGGCGCCTTCGCGGGCGCCTTCGTGGTGGGACGGTGGCTCGTCGCGCGCGGCGCCGGCCTGTGCGACGCCCTGGCCTTCCTGTGCTTCGGCTGCGGCGTGCGGCTCGGCGCCGTCCGCGGCGCGTCGGCGACCGGACCCGTCGGCGCGGCGCTCGGGGAGAACGACGAGCCGCTCGCGGTGGGCGCGCCGTCCGCGCCGCCCCCGAACGCGCCGGCGGCCGTCCCGGCGACGCCGCCGATCACCAGCAGGCCCGCGGCGCCCGCCGCCGTCCAGACGGCGACGCGGCGGGACGCCCTGCGCGGCCGTCCGGGGCGCGGCCTCGCGGGACGCGGCCGTCCGGTGCCGCGGGCAGGGGGGTAGCTCATGGCGATGCCACATCCTTCTCTCGTCGGGGCTGTGCGAACACGCAGCGGACCCCGTGCGGGACGGGCGATAACCAAAAATCCACGGCTTCTTCAGGAGAGCCCAAGGCGCGGCGCAGGGCCGGGCCAAGAAAGGGGCAACACCGCATGTCGGGCGGCACGTCCACGGGGGCCGGGCTCTCTGATTGACCACCGGAGGGGCACAGCGCCCCCTGGTCCGGGCAGCCGAGGAGTCACGCCGTGAAGAGAAGCTGGAAGGCCGCGATCGCCGCCGCCGGGGCGACCGCCATGACGACCGCCTCCGTGGCGTGGCCCGCGCCCGCCGGGAACGCGTCCGGGAACGGGACCGGCGCGAACGCGTCCGGCAAGGGACGCTGGGTCCTGCTGGACGCCGAGGACTTCGACCGGCCCCTGCGCGTCGACGGCGCGCCGTGGCGGCTGGACCCGCAGGGAAAGCGCAGCCCGTGGAACGTCGACGCGTTCGACGACGACGGCGAGGCGTGGACGAGGATGAGCGGCCCGCTGTTCAAGAAGCAGATGGCCACGCTGAACGTGTACCGCAAGCGCGTCGCGTTCGGCCGGAAGGGGTGGCTGACCGCCGAGGTCGCCGCCGTCGACAAGGACCACGACGGCCGCCCCGACTCCCGCCCCGGCCTGTCCACGGTCACGCTACCCGGCGGGCAGCGGGCCGCGCGGCTCTCCGAGCCGAGCTGGGACGCGGGCGTGCTGATCCGGCCGACCCGCCCGCTGCCCCGGCACTACCGCGTCGAGATGACGCTGCGCGGCATCGACTTCGGCGGGAAGCGGAACGGCACGTTCGACTACGACGGCCGGCACAACGGCTACACGAAGGAGCCGTGCAAGACCCGCTTCCCGTGGACGTTCACCGGCGCGCTCCCCGGCAAGTCGCGCTGCCAGTACCACGACGTGACGCGGGAGAACGGCTTCTACTACATGACGATCCTCGACTACGCGACGCCCGCGCCGCACGGCAACCCGGACATCCACTTCCGGCGCAAGGTCATCATGGACGGCTACTACAGCGACCTTCCCCGCTGGAAGCACGCCGCGACCTGCAACCCGAAGACCCGCAAGATGTACCGGACGTTCGACGGCACCTTCAACGGCGTGAACGCCCTGTTCGCGCGCGGCGACAAGTTCATCGGCGGCCCCGACAACAACATCAGCACCGAGTACTACGCCAAGACCGCCTGCGGGAACGCGTCCCTGGACAAGCACTACGGGCCCGGCAAGCGGTTCGAGGGGCACCTGACCAGCGCGGAGCTCCAGCCGCAGCTCCTGCCGAAGGCGTCCTACCGGTTCGCCGTGGAGCGCGACGACACCGGGTACACGCTGGAGATGAGCGGCCCGTTCCGGTTCATCGGGCAGGCGACGCTGCGCGTCCACCACGACTTCGTCGAGCACGGCCGCCCGATCTGGCACTACAACCAGACGCCCGGCGAGTACGACGGCCGCTTCGACCGCAGGCTCGTCCACAAGGGCCCGCACGGGACGTGGGTCACCCGGCACACCTGGCCGAAGGGCTCGGCGTACCCCGACTCGTTCGTCATCGGCGACCCGCACCTGAACTACTACGAGGGCGAGGCGGTCATCGACGACATCCGCCTCTACGTCCCCCGCAAGGACCGGTGACCCGCCGGGGAAGCCGTGCCCGCCGCTACTGGACGACGGCCGGGTTGTAGGTCGGCGGGTCGCCGAGCATCGCGCGGTGCGAGCGCGGCCGGCTCCCGTCGACGTCGGTGACGCCGAGCTGCTCACCGAGTTCCGCGCCGATCAGGACCTGTCCCGTCCACTTCATCGGCTCCGGGGACCGGGCGAGCGCGTCGATGACCCGGCCGCTGAACTCCGGCGACTCCGCTCCGGCGGCGAACGAGGCGTACTTGTCCGGGACGCCGTCGAAGAGGGCCCTGTTCCGCTCGGTCTTGAGCAGCCCCATCCACAGCGAGACGACGGCGACGTTGTAGGGGCGGAAATCGACCGCCATGTCGTGGGCCATCTTGTCCACGGCGGCCTTTCCGGCGCCGTAGGCGGGGCCGTGCATGTAGCAGCGTCCGCCGAACGACGACGTGTTGACGACGAGCCCGCCGTCACCGCGGATCAGCAGCGGCGCCGCGTAGTACGTCGCGACGTAGGCCGACCGCATCCCCACGTCCAGCATGCTCTGCAGCGCCAGCGGCTTCTCCCAGAACGGGCCCTTGCGGGTCAGGCCGTCCGGGATCGTGAACGCGTTGTTCACGAGGACGTCCAGCCCGCCGCGCTCCCGCCCGACCTGCTCGAACAGGGCCCTGACCTGGTCGTCGTCGGAGTGGTCGCAGATCACCGGGACCCCGGTGCCGCCGCGCTCGCCGATCTCCTCGGCGGTCGCGTACACGCTGCCCGGCAGGTCCGCGTCGCCGTCGGCGCGGGTGCGCCCGGTCACGTAGACGGTCGCCCCGGTCTCGCCGAGGGCCAGCGCGATGCCCTTCCCGGCGCCGCGGCTCGCGCCGGTGACCACCGCCACCCGGTCTGCGGTCAGGCCCATTCGCCGCTCCTCGCGAGGAATTCCAGCATGGTCGCGGTCGTCTCCTCGGGTCTCTCCATCTGCATCATGTGGCCCGCGCTCTCGAGCATCCGGACGTCGCGGACGTCCTCGTGGTGCTCGTGCAGCCTGCTCAGCGGGTCGTCGCCGTGCCAGCCCTCCAGGTCGGCGTCCTGCTCGCTGCCGATGAAGAAGAACGGCGCCGGGTTCTTCCGGCCCCTGTACGCCTTCCGGTGCTCCCAGGACAGGTCCATCGCCCGGTACCAGTTCAGCCCGCCGGTGAACCCGCTGCGGCTGTAGGCGTCGACGTAGAACTCCAGTTCCAGGTCGGTCAGCCACGGCCACGGGAGCGCCGGCGTCTCCGGCAGCGCGTCGATGTACGTCGTCCCGGGCGGCTTCCGCCAGACGTCGAGGTAGTGGTAGCCGCTGGAGAGCGCGTAGAAGAGCCTGCGGAGGAACTCGCGGGGCGCGGCGCCGAGGTCGCGGTCGGCGGCGCCGCGCTCGGCGAAGTAATGGATGTGGTTGAAGTGCCGCTTCGCCTGCCGGGCGGCGAGCGTCAGCGGTGACTCCTCGCTCGGCGTGAAGAACGGGTTCTCCAGCCCGATGATCGCCGCGACGCGCTCGGGGTGGTGGTAGGCGAGGTCGTAGGCGGCGAACAGGCCGAAGTCCAGGCCGCTGAACACGGCCCGCTCCGCGCCGAGGTGGTCGAGGAGGCCGGCGACGTCGCCGACGATGTGCTCGACGCCGTACTCGCGGGGGTCGTCCGGGCCGCTCGTCCCGCCCATGCCGCGCATGTCGGGCGCGACGACCCGGAAGCCGGCGTCGGCGATCGGCCCGATCTGGTGCCGCCAGCTGAACCAGAGGTGCGGGAACCCGTGCAGGAGGACGACGAGCGGCCCTTCGCCCTGCTCCACGTAGTGGACGTCGAGGCCGTTGATGCGCGCGTACCGATGAGTCCAGCCGGCCATGCTGCGGTTCCTTCGCGACGAGGGACCTGACCTTCGGACTGTGCAGGACGGCGCCGCCGTCGGCAGCGCGGTGTCTCGCTCAGTGGGAACCCGCTTCCTTTCGCGGGGCGGCGGCGCGTCGGGTCGGGGAGTGGCCGATTCTCGCGCACCTCGCGATCCGTGCCGGAGCGCGGAACCGGATGATCACGGTTGGCGTCCGATTCGTACGCGGGAGCGGATCGCACACTCCGGCCCCGGGGACTCCTTCCCGCGAGAGGGGAGCACGGTGCCCGGCTTTCTCGAGACCCTTCCGCTCCACACGATCACCGCGGTGTACGGCGAGGCCGGCCTCCGCGACCGGTTCTCCCGCGAGATCCTCCGCTTCCCCGAGGCGGACTGGCGGCGCCTGAGCACGGCGCTGGCCCTGGCGAGCGACCTGCACCGGCAGGACCGCCGGGTCAGCGAGCCCGTCGTCAACCACCTGCTCCGCGTCACGCTGCGCGTGATGTGCCACTACCGGGTGGACGACGTGGACGTCCTCGTCGCCGCGCTGCTGCACGACTCCGTCGAGGACCACCCCGCCGACCTGGCCGGCGACGGGCACGACGACCCGCGCGGGGCCGCCCTGGACGTGCTGGAGGCGGAGTTCGGGCCGCGCGTCGCCGGGCTCGTCCGCGCGGTGACGAACCCCCGCTACGACCGGGACGGCGACGTCCACGCCCAGTACCGCGCCCACGTCGCCGAGAGCCTGGACCGCCATCCGGCCGCGCGCATCATCAAGGTCTCCGACTTCACCGACAACGGCGTCGGGCTGATGCACACCACGGGCCCGAAGGTCAGCAAGCTCGCCCGCAAGTACCGGCCGCTCGTCCCCCGGCTCCGCGAGCTGGTCAACCGCCCGGACACCCCGCTGGACGCCCCGGTCAAGCAGCACATCACCCGCCAGCTCGACCGCGCCGACGAGCGCTTCGCGGCGATCCTCCAGACCCACGCCCTCCGCGCCGCCTCATGACAGGGGCGGCGGGCGGGGGCCGGGCCCGGCCCGTCTCGGAGCGGGGCACCGCACGACAGGACGGAGCAGCATGACGATCGAACGCGCCTTCGTGGGCCTCCCCTCCCCGACGATCGGGCGGGCCGGCGCGGGCGGCCACCCCTGCCAGGGCCTCTACCACCGGCGCGCGGGGACGGAGCCGAAGATCGCCTTCGTCGCGGCGCACTACCAGGTCGACTTCTCCGAGCACTACCTCGCCGAGTACCTGGCCGAGCGCGGGTTCGGGTTCCTCGGCTGGAACACCCGGTTCCGCGGCGACGACAGCCACTTCCTGCTGGACCACGCGCTCGTCGACATCGGCGTGGGTGTGCGGTGGCTGCGCGAGGTCGCGGGCGCCGAGACCGTCGTGCTGCTCGGCAACTCCGGCGGCGGCTCGCTGATGGCCGCGTACCAGTCGCAGGCCGCCGAGCCGAACGTCACCGCGCTGCCGGGCCTGCGCCTCGCCGCCGGCGTCGACGACCTGCCCGCCGGCGACGCCTACATCTCCGTCGCCGCGCACCTCGGCCGCCCCGACGTGCTCACGTCCTGGATGGACGCGTCGGTCACCGACGAGTCCGACCCGGTCGCGACCGATCCGTCCCTGGATCCGTTCGACCCGGAGAACGGCCCGCCGTACGGCCCCGGGTTCCTCGCCCGGTACCGGACCGCGCAGGAGGCCCGGAACCGGCGCATCACCGCGTGGGCGAAGGACGAGCTGGCCCGGCTGTCCGCCGCCGGGTACCACGACCGGCCGTTCAGCGTGTTCCGCACCTGGGCCGACCCGCGCATGGTGGACCCGTCCATCGAGCCGACGAACCGGCGCCCGAACAGCTGCTACCGGGGGAGGCCGGAGCGCGCGAACCGGTCGGGGTTCGGGATCGCCGCCACCTGCACGCTGCGCACCTGGCTGAACCTGTGGAGCCTGGACGACTCGCAGGCCCGCGCGCACCCGCACCTCGCCCGCGTCACCGTCCCGTCGCTGGTCGTCAACGCCGACGCCGACACCGGCGTGTTCCCCAGCGACGCCGCCGCGATGTACGGCGCGCTCGCGGCGGAGGACAAGGAGCGCCACGACCTGTCCGGCGACCACTACTTCCGCACGCCGGACGGCGCGCGCGACCGCCTCGCCGACCTGATCGCGGCGTGGCTCGGCGAGCGCTTCCGATGACGGCCGAGGTGCCCCGGGATTTGAGCGCATCCGAAAAGGGGGATCCCAGCCGGATGCGCCCGCGGAACCTATGATCGCCCACGTGCGGCCGCCGGGCCGCGCGCGGCGAGCGGGAGTGCCATGAGCCATCCTCGGATCGACTTCGACCCGTTCGGCGAGCCCCGCCCGGCCGGGACCACCCACGCGATGCTGGACGAACTCCGCGAGCGCTGCCCGGCCTTCCACAGCGGCGCCCGGCAGGGGTTCTGGGTGCTGACCCGGTACGCCGACATCCTCGCCGCCTACCAGGACACCGCGTCGCACTCCAGCCGGGCCATCGCCGTCAGCGATCCGGACCCGTCCTACCGGTGGATCCCGGTCATGCTGGACCCGCCCGAGCACACCACCTGGCGGCGGCTGCTGCGCCCGCTGTTCGGCCCGGCCCGCGCCGCCGCGATGGAGGACGGCGTCCGGCGGCGGTGCGGCGAGCTGATCGACGCGCTGGCCGGCCGGGGGGAGTGCGACTTCGTCACGGACTTCGCCCGCCGCTACCCGACGGCCGTCTTCCTCGAGTTCATGGGGCTGCCGGTCGACCGGCTGGAGGAGTTCCTGCGGTGGGAGTACGCGATCCTGCACGCGCCTCCGGCGGAGGGCGGGCGCGCCGAGGCCATGGGCAGCGTGGCGGCGCTGTTCCAGGAGCTGATCGCCGAGCGGCGGCGGGACCCGCGCGACGACGTCGTCAGCGCCGCGCTCGCGTTCGAGCCGGACGGCCGGCCCGTCACCGACGACGAGCTGCTGCAGCTGTGCACCCTGCTGTTCCTCGCCGGGCTCGACACCGTCGCCGCGCAACTCTCGTACTCGTTCTGGCACCTCGCCCGCCATGACGCCGACCGGGCCCGGATCACGGCGGAACCCGGCATCGTCCCCGACGCCGTCGAGGAGCTGCTGCGCGCCTACTCCCTGGTGCTGCCCGCCCGCAAGCGCGTCACGGACGCCGTGTCCCACGGCTGCCCCATGGGCGCGGGCGACATGGTCATGCTGCCGCTCGCAATGGCCAACCGCGATCCCCGCGTGTTCCCCGACCCGCGGACCGTCGACTTCGAGCGCACGCCCAACCGGCACATCGCCTTCGGCGCCGGACCGCACCGCTGCCTCGGCTCCCACCTGGCCCGCCTGGAACTGCGCGTCGCCCTGGAGGAGTGGCACCGCCGCATCCCGCATTACCGCGTGCCCGCCGGTGCCCACCCGACCGAGCACGCCAGCCTCGTCCTGGGCCTGGACACCCTCCCCCTCACCTGGAGCCTCTGACTCCTTCGGTGCCTTGCGGTGCGTCGCCCTCGTGCGGTCGCCCGCGCACGGCCACGAAAAAGCTGGGTTCTTGATATCTTTGCTCCAAGCTATCTACGGAGCACGGGAGGGCCGAGGCGATGGACGCTGGCGGTGCGGACGAGATCCTGGTCGGCGGGGTCTGGCGGCGCGGGTCCGGGGCGGAGTTCGCCTCGCTCAGCCCGCTGGACGGGACGGTGATCGCCCGCCTGCACGGCGCGGACGCCGCCGACGTGGACGAGGCGGTCCGGGCCGGCGCCGCCGCGGCGGCCGACCCCGCCTGGCGCGACCTGCTGCCGCACGAGCGCGCCCGGTTCCTCGTCCGGATCGCCGACGGGATCGCCGGCTCGGCCGAGCGGCTGGCGGCGCTCCAGACCCGCGACACCGGCAAGTCGATCAACGAGACGCGGGCGCTGGTGCACAGCGCGCAGGCCACGTTCCGCTACTTCGCGGCGGCGCTGGAGACCTTGGAGGAGGACCTCACGCCCTCGCGCGGGCCCTATCTGACCATGAGCGTGCACGAGCCGATCGGCGTGGTCGGGGCCATCACCCCGTGGAACTCGCCGATCGCCAGCGACGCGCAGAAGATCGCGCCGGCCCTCGCGGCGGGCAACGCGGTCGTGCTGAAGCCGGCCGAGTGGACCCCGCTGGTGGCGCTCGCCCTCGGCCGGGTGATCGAGGAGGCCGGGCTGCCGGCCGGGCTGCTGTCGGTCCTGCCCGGACCGGGCGGCGTCACCGGCGACGCGGTCGTCCGGCATCCCGGCGTCGGCAAGGTGTCGTTCACCGGCGGCACCGCCACCGGGCGGGCCATCGGCGCGGTCGCCGCGGAGAAGATCATGCCGGTCTCGCTGGAGCTGGGCGGGAAGTCCCCGACGATCGTGTTCCCCGACGCCGACCTGGAGCGGACCGTCGCGGGCCTGCTGTTCGGCGTCTTCTCCTCGTCGGGGCAGAGCTGCATCGCCGGCTCGCGCGTCTTCGTCCACTCCTCGGTGTACCGGCAGGTCGTCGACGAGCTCGTGGCGCGCGCCGGGCGGCTCCGCGTCGGGCCCGGGACCGACCCGGCGACGCAGGTCGCGCCGCTGGTGACGCACGCCCATCGGGACCGGGTCGCCGGGATGGTCGAGCGGGCCCGCGGGGAAGGGGCGCGGGTGCTGTGCGGCGGGCGGGCGCCGGAGGGCGCGGCGTGGTCACGGGGCGCCTACTATCTGCCGACGATCCTGGACGGGCTCCCGAACGGCTCGGCCACCTGCCAGGAGGAGATCTTCGGGCCCGTCCTCGCGGCGCTGCCGTTCGACGACGAGGACGACCTGATCGCGCAGGCCAACGACTCGGTCTACGGGCTGGCCTGCGGGATCTGGACCCGCGACTACCGGCGGGCCTGGCGCGTCGCCCGGCGGATCGAGGCGGGCACGGTCTGGATCAACACCTACAAGCAGTTCAGCATCTCGACGCCGTTCGGCGGCATGAAGGCCAGCGGCATCGGCCGTGAGAAGGGCCGCGAGGGGATCCTCGCCTACGCGCGGCAGAAGAGCGTGTACTGGGACCTGGCGGAGGAGCCGCTCCCCTGGGCCTCGTGAGCGACAGGGCCTTGTGAGCGGCAGGGCCCCGTGAGGAACGGGGCCCTCGTGAGGAGCGGCGCCTCCCGGACGTCAGGCGGAGGTGCGGGACGAGCGGCGCGGGCGGCGCGGCGGGGCGACGGCACGGCCGGCGACGGCGGACTCGATGGACCGCTGCAGCAGGAGCAGGCCGTCGATGACCCGTGCGCGCTGCTCCGCCGACAGCCCGGCGAGCAGGGTCTCCTCGTTCGCCAGGTGGCGGGCGAACACGTCGTCGATGAGGCCGAGGCCGGCCTGCGTCAGCTCGGCGAACATCACCCGCCGGTCGTGCGGGTGGGGGCTGCGGCGGATGAGGCCCTGCCGTTCGAGCGCGTCCAGCCGGCCGGTCATCGCGCCGCTGGACAGCAGCGAGGACTCGGCGAGCTCGGACGGCGTCTTGCGGTAGGGCGGGCCGCCGCGGCGCAGGTTGGCCAGCACGTCGAAGGACTTCGGCGTCAGGTCGTACGGGGCGAGGAACGCCTCGAGCTCCTGGCGGGAGATTTCGGCGACGTGGCGGAGGCGGCCGAAGACGCCGATCGGCGAGGCGTCGAGGTCCGGGCGCTCGCGGCGCCAGTCGTCCAATGCCTTCCCGACCGTGTCCGTTGCACCGTCGTCCATTGCACCGTCCGTGGGGTGAGAGTGGGGCGGGTCCGTGGGAGCCGTCCGAAACAATAGCGGAACCAAGATATCTTGACACAAGTAATTTAGGTCCCAGATACTTCGGGGCGAACCACCTGCCGCCGAGCCCCCGGCGGGACACCGCTCGGACGGCCGCGCGCACCGCCCACGGACGGCCCCCAGCCCGCGCCGCCGAGCCAGCTTTCACACGAGGTCACGATGCACATACCTTTCGCCGCGGTCCGCAAGGCCCGCCGGAGCCGCCAGGGCCGCCGGGCCCTTTCCGGCGCCGCCCTGGCGCTGACGGCGGCACTCGCCCTCTCGGCATGCGGGGACTCGAAGCCGGAGAAGGACGCCTCCGGACGCACGAAGGTCACCGTCCGCACCGACGTCTTCTACACCGGCGCCGTGCTGCCCCTCATCGTCGGCGTGCAGAAGGGCATCTACGCCAAGCACGGCCTCAACGTCACGCTCAACCCGGGGAAGGGGTCGGCGACCACCCTGCAGACGGTCGCCAACGGCTCGGACGACATCGGCTACGCCGACGCCGGCGCGCTGGTGCAGGCCGTCGGCAAGCACATGCCGGTGAAGATGGTCGCCGGGATGGTGCAGAGGTCGCCGCTGGCGATCTTCGCGCGGAAGGGCTCCGGCATCACCGGCGCCAAGGACCTGGCGGGCAAGACCGCCGGCTTCACCGCCGGCTCCGCGCCCGAGACGGTCTTCCCCGCGTTCGCCAAGGCCACCGGCCTCGACCCGGACTCGGTCAAGCTCAACAAGGTCGACGTGCCGACCCGCGACAGCCTGTTCGTCCAGGGCAAGACGCAGTTCACCTTCGGGCTCCTCAACGTCACCGAGCCGAACATGAAGGTCAAGTGCAAGTGCGACCTGTCCGTCCTCGGCTACGCCGACTCCGGCCTCGACGTGCTCAGCTCCGGCATCGTGACCTCGAAGAAGTTCGCCGACGGCGACGGCGGCACGCTGCGCAGGTTCCTCGCCGCGACGGCCGAGGCGGTGCAGGCGACCAACGCCGACACCGACGCGGCGGTGGAGTCCTTCTTCTCGTTCGTGAAGACGACCAGCCTGTCCAAGGAGGTCGTCAAGCAGCAGTGGCTGGCGTCCGCGAAGCTGCTCACCACCGACCGGACCAAGGGCCAGCCGTTCGGCTGCACCTCCACCGACGACTGGAAGAGCACCATCCGGGTGATGGAGCAGTACGGCGGCGTCGACCCCGGCAAGATCACCCCGGCGGACGCCGCGAGCAACGCCTTCCTGTCCGGCTGCTCCGACGCGTTCGGAGGGAAGTAGCCGATGGCCGGCGCGACCGCCCCCTTCATCGAGTTCGACCGGTTCACCAAGTCCTTCGACGCGGTGACCGCGGTCAGCGAGATGTCCTTCGGGCTCGAGCGCGGCGAGTTCCTCGCCATCGTCGGGCCGAGCGGCTGCGGCAAGAGCACCCTGCTGATGGCCCTCGCCGGGCTGACCCAGCCGTCCACCGGCCAGGTGCGGGTGCAGGGCGAACCGGTCCTCAAGCCCTACACCGACCTCGGGTTCGTCTTCCAGAGCGCGGAGCTGCTGCCCTGGCGGACGGCGCTGCAGAACGTCCTGCTGCAGAGCGAGATCCGCCGCGCGCCCCGGCAGGAGGCCGAGCGGCGCGCCCGCGAACTGCTCGGGCAGGTCGGGCTCGGCGGGTTCGAGGACGCCTACCCCGACGAGCTGTCCGGCGGCATGCAGCAGCGCGTGGCGCTGTGCCGGGCGCTGCTGCACGACCCGCAGATCCTGGTGATGGACGAGCCGTTCGGCGCGCTCGACGCGCTCACCCGCGACCAGATCCAGATCGACCTGCAGCGGATGTGGATGGAGCGCCGCAAGACGGTCGTCTTCGTCACCCACAGCATCGACGAGGCCGTCTTCCTCGCCGACCGGGTCCTGGTGTTCTCGCCGCGCCCGGCCCGCATCGCGGCCGAGTTCCGGGTGCCGCTGGAGCGCCCCCGGCACCTGAGCGCGCGGACCGGCCGGGAGTTCACCGACCTCGTCGGCGAGATCCGCGGCGTCTTCGAGAACCTCGGCGTCCTGAGGGAGGAGCCCAAGTGAGCGGCACGGTGCGGTCCAAGCACGCCCGGAAGGGGACGGGGCCGGGACCTGCGGGCGGCGGGGCGAAGCCGTCCGCCCCGGAGCGTCCCGCCGCGCGGGGCCGGGCGGCCCGGCGCCCCGCGGGGAAGCGGTTCCTGGAGTCCCGCGTCGCCGACTGGGTGCTGCCGCTGGTCCTCGTGGCGATCATCGTCGCGGTGTGGCAGGCCGTCTGCTCGTCCGGCGCGGTGGAGGAGTACGTGCTCCCCGCGCCCGGCGACGTCGTGCGGAAGATGTTCGGCGACTTCGGCACGTTCGCCGACCAGTCGGTGCCGACCATCGTGGCGATCTTCGCCGGGTTCGCGCTGGCCGTGGTGGTCGCGCTGCCCATCGCGGTCGCCATGGTCTACAGCGGCGTCGCGCGGCGCGCGATCTACCCGCTGCTGATCATCGCGCAGGTGGTGCCCAAGGTGGCGATCGCGCCGCTGTTCATCATCTGGTTCGGCTTCGGCCAGCTGCCGAAGGTGCTGATGGTCGCGCTGATCTGCTTCTTCCCCGTGGTCATCGACTCGCTCGTCGGCTTCCGGGCGGCCCGGCCGGAGAGCCTGATGCTGGTCCGGTCGATGGGCGCGAGCCGCTGGCAGGCGTTCTGGAAGATCCGCTGGCCGTGGGCCCTGCCGAGCATCTTCGCGGGCGTCAAGGTCGGCATCACCCTCGCCGTCGTCGGCGCGGTGGTGGCCGAGTTCGTCGGCGCCGACAAGGGCCTCGGCGTCCTGCTGATGACCGCGCGCGGCGACATGGACAGCCTGACGGTGTTCGCGTCGATCGCCTGGCTGACGGTGATCGGGTTCGTGCTGTTCGTCCTCGTGGAGGTGCTGGAGCGGGTCCTGGTGCCGGGCAAGCGCGGCGGGCGCTCGCACGAGGCGTCGGGGTCGCTGTGACCGGGGCCGGACCGTCCGGCGGGCAAGCGTCCCCGAACGGGACGCAGCGCGCCGTCGTGTACGCCGGGCCGGGACGCGCGGTGGTGGGCGAGGCGCCGATGCCCGCCCTGGAGACCCGGGCGGCGCCCGGCGTGCTGCCGCGCCGCTGCGACCACGGCGCGATCGTGCGGACGCTGGCGACCTGCGTCTGCGGGTCCGACCTGCACACGCTGCACGGGCCGGGCGCCGCCGAGGGCATGGTGCTCGGGCACGAGCTGACCGGCGTCGTCGTCGAGACGGGCCGGGACGTGGAGCGTGTCAGGGTCGGCGACGTGTGCTCGGTGCCGTTCAACGTCGCCTGCGGGCGGTGCGCGAACTGCCGGGCCGGGCTGACCGGGCACTGCCTGCGCACGAACCCGTCCCGGCCCGGCGCCACCTACGGGATGGGCGAGGGCTTCGGCGGATGGGCCGGCATGCAGGCCGAGTACGCGCTGGTCCCCTACGCGGACTTCAACCTCCACGTCTTCGACGACGCCGACCGCGCCCGCGAGCGGCTGCTGGACGTCGCCATGATCGGCGACATCCTGCCCACCGGCTACCACGCGGCCCGCTCGGCGGGCGTCGGCCCCGGCTCCACCGTCTACGTCGCCGGGGCCGGGCCGGTCGGCCTCGCCTCGGCGGTCGCGTGCCGGATGCTCGGCGCCGCCGCCGTGATCGTCGGCGACCTCAACGCCGAGCGGCTCGCGCACGCCCGCGCCGCCGGGTTCGCCGCCGCGGACCTGGCGGCCGGGGAGCTGCCCGAGATCGTCGCCGAGACCGTCGGCGTCCCGTACGTGGACGCGGGCATCGACTGCGTCGGCGTCTCCGACGCGACGGTCGCGGCGGCCGGAGCCGGCGGCGGGACGCCCGTCGCGGCGGCGCTCAACGACGTCATCGGGGTGGTGCGCCACGGCGGCGCCGTCTCCGTCGCGGGCGTGTACCCGGCGGGCGCCCCCGGTGCGCGTCCGCCCCTGGGCGTCTGGCTCGGCGGCATCTGGTCCAAGGCCATCACGGTCAGCTCCGGCGCGACGCCCGTCCGGCGCTACCAGGACGAGCTCGCCGCCGCCGTGCTGCTCGGCGGGGTCGGCATCGCGGACGCCGTCCGCGCCACGGCCGTCCCGCTGGAGCAGGGCGCCGACGCCTACGAGCAGTCCATGGCGGGCGCGGGCCGCAAGTTCGTCCTCGTCCCGTGAGGGGCGCGCCCGCCGGCCCCAGACACCCCTGCGACACGACGGCGCCGGGACCGATATCGGTCCCGGCGCCGTTCGTCGTTCCCCGTTCGCGGCGGCCGCCTCCAACGGAAAGGTCCCGGTCCCGGGGGCTTCCGGGACCGGGACCTGCCCGGACGCTCAACCGCGCGTGACGCCGTGCATCGGGGAGGTGGGCGGGTAGGTGGGGAGCTGCGGCTTCTGCGTGCCGATGACCACGCAGAACAGCGCCTCGCCCTCGCCGACGTTGCGCAGGCTCCGCGGCACGCCCGCCGGGACCCGGATGAGGTCGCGGTAGCCGAGCACGCGGCTGGCCGTCCGGGTGCCGTCCTCGACGTCGTGCACGGAGACCTCCAGCTCGCCCTCCAGGACGAAGAAGACCTCCTCCACGTCGTGGTGGGTGTGCTCCGGGCCGACGCCGCCGACGGGGAGCCGCATGTTCGAGAACGTGAAGTGCTCGGACGGCAGGATCCGCGCGTCGGTCTCGTGGTTCCCGGTCGCGCCGGACCCGATGTAGCGGATCTGGGCGCGGCGGAACTCGTCCCCGGCCGTGGCCTGGAAGGCGAGCGTGTCCCAGTCCTCGTAACGGCTTTCGCGGCTCGCGATGCAGGAGTCGATGAGCTGGTCCAGATCGGTGGCGGTCTTCTCGGTCATGATGGGTTCTCCTCTGCTTGTGAACGGGGGGCAAGGAAGTCGCGCACGGCGTCGGCGAACGCCTCGGGCCGCTCCTGGTGGGCCAGGTGGCCCGCCCCCGGGATCTCGGCGTACCGGGCCCCGGGGACGGCGCCCGCGATGAGCCGGCTCTCCGCCGGAGGGCAGACCGCGTCGTGCTCTCCCACGAGCACGAGGGTCGGAGCGGTGATCCGGGCGAACGCGTCCCCGTGGTCGGTGGCGGCCATCGACTCGGCCGCGTGGCCGTAGCCGGGCAGGCGGATCGCGGCGGCCATCGCCTCGGCGACGCGCGCGACGTCCGCGGGAGGCGCGCCCGGGGAGAGCAGCCGCGGCGCGCGGGCGCGGGCGAACTCCGCCGCGCCGCGCTCGGCCAGTTCGGCGGCGCGTGCCCGCATGGCCGCGGCCTTCGCGGGTGCGGTGCCGGAGCCGCGGGTGGAGTCGGCGAGGACGAGGGCGTCCAGCCGGTCCGGGTGGCGCAGCGCGAACCGGGTCGCGATCACGCCGCCCCAAGAGGTGCCGAGGACGCTCGCGCGGGCGATCCCGAGCGCGTCCAGGACGCCGGCGGCGGCGTCGGCGTACCCGTCCATGCCGGGTGGTCCGGGCGGGTCGTCGGACGCGGCGTAGCCGGGCGCGTCCCAGGCGATGACGCGCAGCCGCCCGGCGAGCAGGCGGCTCAGCGCGTCGAAACCGGCGCCGCTGGAGCCGATGCCGTGCAGGCACAGGACCGGCGGCGCGTCGCCGCCCGCGTCGCGCACCGCGATCCCGCCGACCATCGCGGGCCGGTTCACGCGACCCGCCACGCGACGCCGGGGACGAGGTCGGCCAGCGACCTCAGCACCGCCGGGGCGACGAGGCCGCTGGTCGCCGGGTTGCCGGGGTCGGGGAGGTTCGCGAGCTCGAAGCGGTACTCGCCCAGCGGCCCGGTGAACTCGACGACGTGCCTGGTCAGCCGGGTGTCCGGGGCCGCGACGAGGCGGACGCGCACGGCCGCGCGGTCGCCGGCGGCCAGGGCCAGCGTCGCCGCCACGTTGGCGTTGCGGGGGAAGCGCGCCGCGGCCTCGCGGGCGTCCCCGTCGAAGACGGTCACGGGGTCGTCCCCCGGGCGCAGCGACCGCAGCCGTTCCGCCGTCGGCTCGTCCATCCAGGGCTGGACCAGCGAGGCGGGCGCCTTGGACGAGGTGAGCCGGACGCTCGCCAGCGGTCCGGCGAGCGCCGCCGCGCGGACGACGTCGAGGCCGCCCAGCGCGCCCGGGCAGATCAGGAGCCGGCCGGGGCGCGCGCCGGCGGGCCGGGTGAGCTCGCGGAAGAACGCCTCGTCGGCCAGCGCGCCGGCGGACACCGCGAGCAGGTCGCGTCCGGCCGCGAGCACCGCCGGCCCGTGCTCGCGCAGCGCCCGCTGGCCCGCGGCCTCCACCACCACGTCGGCGGACGCGAGCAGCTCCGGCAGGTCGCGCACGGCCGCCGGGGGCGCGGTGCGCCCGCGCGTGAGGACGCCGCCGAGCACCGCTCCGGGGACCACGCCCCGGCGCAGCGCCTCCGCCACGTTCGACCCGATCGCGCCGTGCCCGAGGAGGCCCACGCGCAACACGGCACCGTGCCCTGCCGCCACACCCGCTCCAAATACCTTGAGCCGAAAATACTTGGACTAAAGATATCTTGGAGCAAAGTGATCGCGCAAGCGGCCCGCCCCGGCCCTCAGGCGCGGACCGGGAAGGTGCCGCGGAAGACGCCGTGCGGGTCGCGGGCCTCCTTGACGCGGCGCAGCCGGGCCAGGGCCTCCGGGGCGAACGCGTCGGCGGCGGTCTCGGCGGGGTTGAGGAAGGTGAACGGCTTGCGGCCGCTCACCGGCACGGCTTCGGCGAGCGCGCGCTGCCGCGCCGTGATCGCCTCGGCGGTGCGCGGGTCGGACGGGACGCCGAACATGTAGAGGGCGTACGGCTCGGTGAGCGCACCGTGCGGCGAGTCCGACGGCCGGGCGAGCGCGCCGCCCAGATGCCGGACCTGGACGCTCAGCAGCGGCGCGATCGGGTCGGCGAGCAGGTTCTTCGCCGCCGCGTCGTCCAGGCGGGTCAGCAGTTCGGCGCGCGAGGAGCCCGCGCCGGGGTCGGTCGGCTCGGCGGTGATGGCGCCGAGCTCGTCGGCCGCCATCGTCCGCCTGCCGTCGGAGAGCGGGCGGGGGAGGCGGTCGAGGGGGGCCAGCAGGTCGCGCGCCTCCGCCTCGCCGCCCAGGTACGTGGCGTCGACGGCGACCAGGGGATCGGAGCCGGGGAAGTGCAGCAGGTCCAGCCACAGGGTCAGCTCGCCGGGCGCGCCGGCGGTGATCCGCCGGAAGGCGTCCAGCACCGCGGCGGCGTGCTCGGCCGCCCACAGCATCCGGCCCCCGAACAGGCGCGGCGCCGGGTGCAGCGCCAGTTCGAGGCCCGTGACGACCGCGAAGTCGCCGCCCGCGCCGCGCAGGGCCCAGAACAGGTCGGGGTCGCCGTCCGCGGTGACGTGCCGGGTGCGGCCGTCGGCGTCGACGACGTCCAGGGCGGTGACGCCGTCGGCGACCCAGCCGTGCGCGCGCCCGAACCAGCTCAGGCCGCCGCCGAGGGCGACGCCGGCGACGCTGACGACGGGGGAGCTGCCGGGCAGGCCGGTCAGCCCGTGCGGGGCGGCGGCGGCCTGCAGCCGGCCGGACCGCACGCCCGCCCCGACGCGTGCGCGGCGGGCCGCGGGGTCGATCTCCACCCCGTCGAGGCGTCCGGTGCGCAGCAGGATCGTGCCGTCGGTGCGACCGGTCGCGCCGTGCCCGCTCGGCTGCGTCGCGATGCTCAGCCCGGCCGAGCGGGCGTGCCGGACGAGCGCGGCGACGTCCTCGGCGCCGGCGGCCTCGACCACGGCCGCCACCGGCTGCTCGACGGCCAGGTTCCAGGGGCGGCGGGCGGCGTCGAAGCCGGGGTCGCCGGGCAGCAGGACCCGGCCGCGGACGGCGGACCGGAGGGCGTTCAGCGCGTTCATGGTGTTCCTTCCGTCGTGGCGGTGAGGGATCGGGCGGCGGTGCGCGAGGCCCGCCGCCACCTGGATGTCCGGCATCCGGATCGCCCCCCGCACAGCAATCTAGGAGGCGAAGAGACCCGCGCTAGAGTGCAATTCCATGCCGGAAACATGGGTCAATCTGGCCGAGCGGATCGGCGCGGACCTGCACCTCGACCTGACCGGCCCGGGAGGGCGCCGCGCCGCGCTGACCCGTGCGCTGCGCGGGGCGGTCCGGTCCGGGCGGCTGGCCCCGGGCACGCGGCTGCCGCCCTACCGGTCGCTGGCCGCCGACCTCGGGCTGGCCCGCAACACCGTCGCCGACGCGTACGCCGAACTCGTCGCCGAGGGCTGGCTGACCGCGCGCCAGGGCTCCGGGACGCGCGTCGCGCACCGGGCGGAGCCGGCCCCGCCGCGCGGGCCGGCACCGCCGCGCCCTCCGGCACCGCCGCGCGCCCCGTCCGCGCCGGGCCGCGCGGCGGCGGCGCCCGCTCGCCGCGCGGACCGTCCCGTGCACGATCTGCGGCAGGGGCAGCCCGACCCGTCGTCGTTCCCGCGCTCGGCGTGGCTCGCGTCGGCGCGCCGGGCGGTCACCGCCGCGCCGAACGATGCGTTCGGCCCCGGCGACCCGCGCGGCCGGCCCGAGCTGCGCCACGCGCTCGCCGAGTACCTCGCCCGCACCCGCGGCGTCCGCGCCGACCCGGAGGCCATCGTGGTCTGCTCCGGGTTCGCGCACGCGCTCCGGCTGCTGTTCGGCGGCGGCGTGCTGCGCGGCCCGCTCGCCGTCGAGGGCTACGGCCTGCCGTTCCACCGGGAGCTGCTGGCGCGGGCCGGCGTCCGCACCCGCCCCCTCGGCGTGGACGCCGACGGCGCGCGGATCGACGAGCTGTCCGACCGCGAGCGCGCCGTCCTGCTGACCCCCGCGCACCAGTTCCCGACGGGCGGCCCGCTGTCCGCGCACCGCCGGACCGCCGCCGCCGGCTGGGCGTGCTCGGCGGACCGGATCGTCATCGAGGACGACTACGACGGCGAGTTCCGCTACGACCGCCGGCCCATCGGCGCGCTCCAGGGCCTGGCCCCCGACCGGGTGGTCTACGCGGGGTCCGTCAGCAAGAGCCTGTCCCCGGCCGTCCGGCTCGGCTGGATGGTCCTGCCCGGCCACCTCGTGGACGCCGTGCTGGCCGCCAAGGGCGAGCGCGAGGCGTGGGCGGGCGTGCTGGACCAGCTGACCCTGGCCGACTTCCTGCGGTGCGGCTCCTACGACCGGCACGTCCGCCGGATGCGGCAGCGGTACCGCGCCCGCCGGGACCGCTTCGTCACCGCCCTCGCCGAGCGCGCCCCGCACGTCCACGCGACGGGGATCGCGGCCGGGCTGCACGCCGTCCTGCGCCTCCCGCCCGGCACCGAGCAGGCCGCGCTGGACGCCGCCGCCCGCGCCGGCATCGCCCTGGACGGCTTGTCGGCGTTCTGCCATCCCGGCGCGTCCCTCCCGCCGGAGGACGGCCTGGTCGTCGGCTACGCGACGCCTCCCGACCACGCCTTCGGGGCAGCGCTCGACGCCGTCCTCCGCGTCCTTCCGAGCTAGACGGCGGAGCGCCGCGACGCTGCTCGCGTCGCGGCGCTCCGTTCACCGGTACCGTTAGTCGTCGGGGCCCTCGACCGTGTTGGGGCCGTCGCCCGCCCAGTCCTCGTGGACCTCGGGGCCGCCCGGAACGACGACGCACGCGCCGACCCGGCCCTGCGCGACCTTCGGCGTGAGGACGCTCGACTTGATCTCGTCGTTCTCGCCGAGCAGCGCCCACACGTCCAGCACGACGGTCTGCCCCGGCTTCAGCTTCTCCGGGTAGATCAGCGTGGCGTTCGCCGCCGCCTCCTTCGGGATGCTCCCGAACACGCCGTCGGCAGACCCGTCGTAGATCCAGTGCGCCCGGCCCGGCTTGCACTTCTTGCCGCTCGGCAGGAAGTTCACCTCCGCCGGGACGCCGAGTCCGCGCAGCTTGCTCTGGACCCGCTCGGGGTGCGACCACTCCCGCCAGTACACCGCGACGGAGCCGTCCCGCCGCAACTCGACGGCGTTGGCCTTGGCCTCGCCCCCGCCGGTGACCATCGGGATCGCGACCGTGGCACCCGCCGCCGCCGCGACGACCGCCAGGCCCAGCCCGAGCCGGCGCCCGGGACGGCGCCGCGCCGCCCGCACCTCCGGCGCCGCGTCCGGTGCCGCCGCGCGCTCGGCGACCACGGCCTTCAGCTCCGACAGGATCCGCTCCTCGTACCCGTTCATGCGCCCTCCTTCGCGTACGCGAGCGCCCTGCCCGCCTCCGGCACCAGGTCGCGCAGCACCCGCCGCGCCCGGTGCAGCCGCACCCGCGCGGTCACCGGCCGGATGCCGAGCGCCGCCGCGGCCTCGGTCACCGTCAGGCCGTCCACCGCGATCAGCTCCAGCACCGCCCGCACGCCCTCCGGCAGCGCGTGCAGCGCCTGGTGGGTGCAGCGCCCCGCCGCCTCGGCGTCGATGCGCTCCACCAGCGCCGCGATGTCGTCGGCCTCCAGCCGCCGCCGTCCCGCCTCGCGGCCGGTCGTGCGGCGCTCCCGGGCGGCGCGGCGCCGTTCGGCCGCGACCACGTTGCGGGCCACGCCGTACAGCCAGCCGAGCTCCGAGCCCGCCGCGGGCCGGTAGGTGTGCGCCGACTCGATGACCGCGAGGAACACCTCGGCGGTCAGGTCGGCGGCGGTGTGCGGGTCGTCGACCCGGCGGGCCACGAACCGGCCCACCGCGTCGACGTGCCGCCGGTAGAACTCCTCGAACGCCGCTGGGTCGCGTCCCACGCGGGCGAGGCCGTCGCCGGATCCGGCCATGCGCTCACTCCCTCTCGCCGCTTCACCCCCACTTGGCTCGGGGGAGCGAACGCGTTACCGCCCCCGGGATCCGCTCGAGCGCCACCACCGGCCGGACGGTGCCCGCCCGGTCCTTGATCACCATCGTCTCGCGCCGGCGCCGGGGCGCCGGGGAGCCGTCAACGGCCGCCGCCGTGCGAGCACCGTCCGGTCCCTTGGCATGCGCCGCAGGTGCGGCCGCCGGATAGCGTGCCGCTGCCGCCGCATGTGGGGCATCCGGGGCAGTCGCACGCCAGGACGGCGCGGTGGACGGGGACGGTGAGGGCGGTGGTCGCGGTGCCGTGCATCGGGGTCTCCCATGGCGCGGTGTACGGGTGATCGGGGGTGCGCCGCCCCCGAAGCGGAGCGGCGCACCCCTCCTGACGCGATGACTCTGCGTTGATGATGCGCGACTTCTCGTTTGGCACCTCGGCGCCACAGGGGCGGGCCCCTCGCGGGTACCGCGCCCAGGCGCCGCCGCTGCTTGACAGCGCCCCGCTCCGGTGCCGTGGCGCCGGCTAGATGTTCGGGCCGTAGCCGGTGCACCGCGGCCGGAAGCCGGGCGCGCGGGGCCCGACGGCGTTGAGGACGATCTGCATGACCGGGCCGTCGAGCGTCATCCCGGAGTGGCTCACCGGGTCGTCGGGGCACAGGTCCTGCAGCAGGATGTTCGTGGAGTCCCCGCCGTGCAGGAACGAGTTCGCCAGCGGGGTGACGGTCGTGTCGTGCGAGGTCGCGATCGTCAGGTAGCGGACGCCGGGGACGGTGTCGCCGTCGGCGAACAGCGCCCTCTGGAAGTCGGAGCCCTCCTCCTGCTCGGGGTAGGCGGGCGCGCCGGCGAACCGGTAGGCGTCGTTGACCAGGCCGAGGACGTGCAGCGTCCGGCCGAGGTCGACCAGGCCGCCCATGGTGGTGCCGTGGTTGGTCGGGGACAGCCCGATCATCGTGCGGACCTTGCCGGCGCCGCCGAGCCGCTTGATGTAGTAGTTCGGCATCATCCCGCCCTGCGACGCGCCGATCACGTCGACCTTCGCGGCCCCGGTGGCGGTGAGCACGCGGTCGACGAACGCGCTCATGGTGCGGGCCGACGCGGCGATCTCGCCGAGCCCGTAAACGTGGCCGAGACTGGAGGGCGTCTCGCCGTAGTCGAACCCGTAGACGCAGTACCCCGCGTTGGCCAGGGTGGGCGCGATCATGGCGCCCGCGGAGCCGAGGTTGGACGTGGTGCCGTGCACGATCACGACGGGGTGCGGGTGCGCGGCGGACGGCCGGCAGGACCAGACGTTCGCCCCGGCGACGGCGTCCGGGCTGAAGAGGAAGTTGCCGATCGAGGTCGCGAGGTCGCCCACGGGGTAGGCGGTCTCCGCGCCGGCGGGGGTGGCCGCGAGCGCGGGGGCGGTGGCGGCGGCGCACGCCGCCAGGGCGGCCGCGGTGAGGCGGCGCCGCATGCGGTGCCTTCGCGTGCGTTTCATAAGAACAACAGTATCTATTTGGAAATCGCGGATCTACGTCTCCGCGTGACAAGCCGGGGGCACGCGTTCGCTGGGTCGCACACTCATTGCGTTGCACACTCATTGCGTCAAACAATAGTTGCGCGACACAAGGGAATCCGGGTAGGTTCCCCGGGTCGGACGGGACGGATCGGGCGGGACGGATCGGGCGGGGGCATGGCGGCGAGGTCGCGGCGCGAGGCCGAAGAGCGCGTACTGGCCGCGCTGCCGAGCTGGGTCAACGTCGTCGCCCGGCTGAACCGGCTGGTCGCCGAGCGGATGGGCGTCACCGCCAGCGACCTGGACTGCCTGCACGTCCTGAACCAGCAGGGCCCCGCCACCGCGGCGGAGCTGGCCCGGTCCGTCGGCCTGACGCCGGGCTCGGTGTCGCGGATGATCGACCGGCTCGACGCCGCGGGCTGCATCGAGCGGACCGCGGATCCGGGCGACCGGCGCCGCGTCCTGATCGCGCCGACCGCCGACGGCCTGGCCCGCATCGCCGCCTACTACGAGGGCCTCACCGCCCGCGGCCACGACGACCTCGCCGTCTTCGGCCCGGACGAGCTGGAGGCGCTGCTGACGTTCATCGAGCGCTCCGAGCGCAGCGCCCTCAGCGAGTTCGCCCGGCTGCACCGGGGCGGCGGCGCCTGACGGAACGCCTCGCCGAAGGAACCCGAGGAGGAGACCGATGGAGTCACGGCAGGCGGGCCTCGCCTGGCACGCACCGAACCTGGCCGCCGCCGGGACGCTGGCGCTGACCAGCCCCGACTTCGACGACGGGGGCGCGATCCCGGGCGTCCACGCGGTGGAGCGGGCGGGCGGCGCCAACCTGTCGCCGGCGCTCGCCTGGACCGCCCCGCCGGACGGCACGGCGCAGCTCCTGCTGGTCGTCGAGGACCCCGACGCGCCCACGCCGCGGCCGTTCGTCCACTGCGTCGCGCTGCTCGCCCCCGCGATGACCGGGCTGGAGCAGGGGGCGCTCGGCGACGGCGCGGCCTCCGCGGACGTGCGGCTCCTGCGGTCCGGCATCGGCAGCGGCTACTTCGGCCCGGCACCGCCCAAGAGCCACGGCCCGCACCGGTACGTGTTCCAGCTCTTCGCCCTCGCCGCGCCCCTGACCACCGGGCCGCGCGCCGCCTTGGAGAAGGCCAGGCCGCGCGACGTGCTCGCCGCCGCGTCCGGCGTCCTCGCCCGCGGCCGCCTCGACGGCCTCTACGCACGCACCTGACGGAGGAGAGCGAGATGGGCGCCGTGACCGTCCACCGGTTCACCGGGCGCGACGGCCTGGACCTGGCCTACCGCGAGACGGGCGCCGGCCGCCCGCTGGTGCTGCTGCACGGCTTCACGGCGTCGGCGGCGCAGTGGCTCGACCACGGCCCCGCCGCCGCCCTCGCCGCGCGCGGCCACCGCGTGATCCTGCCCGACCTGCGCGGGCACGGCGACGGCGCCCGGCCGCACGACCCGTCCGCCTACCCGCCGGACGTCCTCGCCGACGACGGCCTCGCGCTGATCGACCGGCTCGGGCTCGACGGCTACGACCTCGGCGGCTACTCGCTCGGCGGCCGGGTCGTGCTGCGCATGCTGGCCCGCGGCGCCCGTTCCGCGCGGGCCGTCGTCGCCGGCCAGGGGACGGCGGCGACGAGCGGGCCGCCGGCCGGCGGCGCCGGCCGGCGCGTCCTCACCGCCCTCGCCGCGGGCGACCCCCTCGAACCCGGGTCGCCGGACGCGCGGGCCGCGCACTGGATCACCCGGCTCGGCGGCGACCCGGAGGCGCTGCTCCGCGTGCTGGACTCGCTCGTCCCGACGCCCTTCGAGGCGCTGGCCCGGATCGGCGTCCCCGTGCTCGTGCTGGTCGGGGACAGGGACCACGACCACGCGTCCGCCGCCGACCTCGCCGCGGCGCTGCCCGCCGGGCGGTTCGGCCGGGTGCCGGGCGACCACTGGACCGCGCTGACCTCCCCGGAGCTCGGCGACGCGATCGCCGCGTTCCTCGCCCGCTAGCTGTTCTGTCTATGGAGGTTGGGGACGCGGCTGGCGGGTGGTTGGCCGTCGAGTGCGGTGTGGCCGCGGTGGTGATTGTAGGTGTGCAGCCATTGCGGGAGTGCTCGGCGGCGTTCGGCTTCG